>NZ_JARUXT010000004.1:947985-1224234 GCF_031451075.1 Caballeronia sp. LZ043
CCCGGCGGGGCGGGGGTTGTGGGTGGGGTGTGTCCCCCCCCCCCCCCCCGCGCCGCCCCCCCGCCCCCCCCCGCCCCCCCCCCCCCCCCCCGCGACAACTCCGCTCAAGCCCGCCTCGCAAGCCTCTGCGCGATTGTTCACCGGATTCGATAAATCTTTTCGCCGATCCGGCATTTATCCCCGCCCCGCTGTCCGACTAAATTGTCCTGAACGCAACGTGCCTCAGGCGCAGATTGCAATCCGCAATTGCCCGCACGCTGCATCGGAACGAAGGAGTCGCAAGCATGAAACAGCTCATCACGGGGTTCTCCCTGGCCGCCATCTCCGCAGTCGTCACGACGACCGCATTCGCGGAAGGCGGCCAGGGCATCGGGCGCGCAGGCACCTACCAGATGTCCACGCAAGTTCAGGAAAGCACGAGCGAAACGCCCAAGACCCGCGCACAAGTGCGAGCCGAACTCGTCGCCGCTTATTCGAACGGCTCCCTCCCCGCCTTGAATCGCAATAGCTATCCGGACCGCAGCATGCTGGGCGATGCCATCGCCGCGCAGAACGCTCAAGCCGAAGCGCATAACCGCGAAATCGTCGAGTACGCCAACGGGTCGTCGGCGCGTGGCGCTGTAACGGCGCGCTGAGCGCACCGGCATAAGGAATCACGAGGTCATCATGTTCGAAAACACTTCGCTCGATCAATTCTCGGCTCTCGAAGAGCTCTCGGCCGTGACGCCGGTGTGGCGTCCTTTCGTGCAGCAGACAGCACGCGTGCCCGTTGTCTCGCAGGAAAGCCGGCAAGAATCCGCCGAGTGCGCGCATTGAGCTTCCGTCAGGCGTGGCGCGAAGATCGCACCACGCTTCTTTCAACCGCTCCTTAACCGCACGCGCCGATTTCACCGCACGACGTGCAGAAGTCGCAACCGTCCTTGCGAATCACCGCATTGGCACCGCACGTCGGGCATTTGCGGCCGTGCATCTGGGGAAGACCATGAGGATCGATCTCGCCTGGCGCGACAGCCTCGGTTACTTCTTCGCGCTCATCGGGAATGGCTACCGCATGCGGCGCGTCATCGGGACGTTTGCGCGCAAGCACGCGCGACGGTACCTGCTCGCCTTCTGCGTCGAGAAATCCGCGACGATGAAGGATCTGCTGGATCGCATACGCTAGCGCCGCCACTTCCGAGTCATGCCAGCGCGGACTGCGATGACCGTCGAGCCGTTCGACGTCGCCCAGACGCACCTGGCCGCGATCCCACGACACCTTGCGCATGTCCTGCAAGGTGCGCGCCGCGAAGCCGCCGCGCGCGGCCAGTGACAGCGAACGCATGGTCGCAGTGATCCACTGCTGCGACTCGTCGCGCTGCCCGGTTGGAATGAAGAATTCGATAGGACGCTCGATGGTCACGTCCTCGCCGCCGACGCGCCCCGTCACCTCGATGAACGACACCGCGAGATAGAGCGACTTCTTGCCGGCCTGCGTCAGGTACTCGACCTTCTCGATGATCGCGGGCAACGCGCCCTTGGGCCGATGATCGATTGCGATACGCAACGGGTCGAGATCGAGTTCGGGGTCGGGTGAATCGCTGGGGGTCTCCGCCGGCGTCACCGAGAGCACGGCGCCGAGCGTCTCGTTCGGCCGATATGTCGCCAGCCCTTTCAGGCCGCGCCGCCATGCCTCAAAGTAGAGGTCCTGGAACTTGTCGAAGGGATAGTCGGCGGGCACGTTGACGGTCTTCGAAATCGACGTGTCCACGAACGGCTGCACCGCCGCCATCATTTCCATGTGCTCCTGCGCCGACATTTCAAGCGCGCTCACGAAGTAGTCCGGCAAGGCGTTCACGTCGCCGCCCATCTCGCGATACAGCCGATAGGCATGATCCTCGACGGCAAAGCTCTGCCGTGAGCCATCGGCCATGCGCTTGGTGCGCTGATAGGTCCACGAGAATGCGGGCTCGATGCCGTTCGACGCATTATCAGCAAAAGCGAGGCTAACGGTGCCGGTCGGCGCGATCGACAGCAGATGACTGTTGCGAATGCCGTGCTCGCGAATCGCGCGCTTGATGTCGTCAGGCAGGCGCGAAGCAAACGTCCCCTCTTCCAGATAGCGCTTTGCGTCGAAGAGCGGGAACGCGCCCCGCTCGCGCGCAAGCTCCACGGAAGCGCGATACGCCTCGTCGCGCATGGTGCGTGCAACACGTTCCGCGAAGTCGCGCCCTTCCTGTCTGTCGTAGCGCAAGCCGAGCATGACAAGCGTGTCGCCGAGGCCCGTGAAGCCCACGCCGATGCGCCGTTTCGCCTCCGCTTCGCGCGCCTGTTCGTCGAGCGGCCACAGCGTTACGTCGAGTACGTCGTCGAGAAAACGCACTTGCGTACGGGTTGTGCGCGCAAGTCCGTCCCAATCGAAGGCGGGCGTGCCGCCGCGCATCTGTGCGAACGGGTCGCGCACGAAGCGCGTGAGATTGAGCGGTCCGAGATTGCAGCAGCCGTAGGCGGGCAAGGGCTGTTCGCCGCAGGGATTGGTCGCGCGGATCGCTTCGATGGCGCGCAGGTTGTTGTCATCGTTCATGCGCGACATGAACACGACGCCGGGTTCCGCGACATCGTAGGTGGAACGCATGATCGTGTTCCACACCTCGCGGGCGCGCACCTCGCGATACACCCACAGGCCGTCATCACGCTGCCGCATGTCTTCCGCCGTGCGTTGCGCCGGCGATGGCTCGGCCTTGTGCACGAGTTGCCATGCAGCGTCGTCGGCGACGGCCTGCATGAATTCGTCCGTCACCGCGACCGACACGTTGAAATTGTTCCAGCGCCCTTTCGTGTGCTTGGCCGCGATGAATTCGAGCAGGTCGGGATGCGAGCAGTCGAGAATGCCCATCTGCGCACCGCGTCGCGCGCCCGCGCTTTCGACGGTGCGACACGAAGCGTCGAACACATCGATATAGCTGCACGGTCCCGACGCCGCCGAGCCAGTGGAATGCACGCGCGCCCCGCGCGGACGAATGGCCGAGAAGTTATAGCCGACGCCGCCGCCGCGCCGCATCGTCTCGGCGGCCTGCAACAAGGCGACATAGATGCCCGGCAGACCATTGCTGTCGACGCCCTGGATCGCGTCGCCCACCGGCTGCACGAAACAATTGATCAGCGTCGCTTCGATGCCCGCGCCGGCCGCGCTCATGATGCGTCCTGCGCCGAGCGCGCCGCGTTTGAAATTGTCGACGAACTCCGCCTCGATCTTCGCGCGCAGCTCCTTCGGCTCGGCGAGCGCGACGCCTCGCGCGACGCGCCGGTGAATATCGTCCACGTGCGTCTCGTCGCCTTTTGCGTACTTCTCGAGCATCACGTCGATGGAAAACTGCTGCGGTGCGAGAGCGGTGCTGGGATTGTCTTCGGCCATGTCGGATCCTGTGTGCGCTGGGCGATTCGCGCGTGGGCGAGGCAGGTGTCACGCGCGTCGGCTGAACGTGCCGCAAAGGCGATGCCCGACGATAGCGCGAAATCACCCGGCCCGCCATCGAGCCGTTACACTCCGATGATGCTCACCAGCCAGACACTTCGCATGATTACGCGTCATCCGCCGCTCTTCGGCATCGCGGGCCGCTCGGGCCAGGGCAAGACCACGCTGATCGAAGGGCTGTTGCCGTGGATGCGCGCGCAAGGTCTCGTGGTCAACGTCATCAAGCACAGTCATCATTCAATCGAACTTGAGCCGCCCGGCAAGGACAGCGCGCGCTTTCGACGCGCGGGCGCGGGCGAAGTGCTGATCGCCTCGCCGTTTCGCTATGCCATCGTGCGGGAACTGCATGACGCGGATGAACCCCCGCTCGCCGAACTCGCCATGCGGCTTTCGGATGCGGACCTGGTGATCGTCGAAGGATTCGCGCGCGAGCCCATTCCACGGCTCGAAGTGGTGCGGCCTTCCGCGGGCCGCGAACCGCTCTACAAGACCGAAGTGGACATCCTGGCCATCGCCACTGATGCACCCGAGGCCATCGAATCAACACTGCCGATGCTCGATCTGAATGACATCGCGAGCATTGGCGCATTCATCTGCGAGACCATCGGCCTGCCCCTTGCGCGCTAGCGCCCTGCCATGCCGCGACGCGCCATTGCGAGCGCTTCCTTCAGGACTTCGCCATCGCCGATGTGATTCGCCAGCAGCAGGATGAGCCGTGCGTTGAGCATCTGGCTTGCTTCGTCCGAGAGCCCGTCGTGTGTTTCGATGAGGCGCTCGTAGAACGCATCGTGGTCCGCGATATTCAGTTCGAGATTGAGCTTCATGCGCGTCGTCATCCGTTGCAGGTTGCGCGGTCGAGCGCGGCCGTGACCCGTGCGGCATCGAAGCGACGCCAGCGTGCACATACGTGCTGGTCGGGACGCAGCAGATAGAAGGTGCCCGGTTGTGCATCGAAACGATGTGCAACCATGCCCTCGACATCTTCCACCACTGTCACGCCTTCGACGCTGCACGCCATGCCCCGCGGCACCACGAGCAGCAGGCGCACTGGCAGCTTTCCGTCCTGAAGCGCCGCGAGGCTCTGCAAGCAAGCATCAGGGCCATGATTAAGGCCGCAGAAGTAAAGGCCAGCAAACGCGCCGCCGTGGGTCTGCGCAAGCAGCCATGCCGTCTGGCCATCCACCTGTACGGGCGCATCCGCGCACGGTGCGCCGGGCACCATGGCGGTGTCGAAAGCATCGTCGGCGTCATCGGGCGTGTTCAGCGGCGAATCACGCAGCACGGCAGGCACGGACAGCCGCCCGCTGTTCGCCAGGCGGCGCGCGAACGGACAGTCTTTCGCAAGCTCCAGCGTCGCATCGCGGAACAGCCGCGAGACCGCGCTCTTGGGCGTGATGAAGTCGGTGGCGCGGGTCGAGTTGAGGATGTTCTCGTCGGCGGCGTACTCGCGCTCGGATGCGTAGGTGTCGAGCAAGCTGTGCGGTGCATCGCCCTTCAGGACGAGCGCGAGCTTCCACGCAAGATTGTCCGCGTCCTGCACGCCGCTGTTCGCGCCGCGTGCACCGAACGGCGACACGCCATGCGCCGCATCGCCCGCGAAGATCACGCGGCCATGCCTGAAATGCTCCATCCTCAGGCAGGAAAATGTGTAGACGCTGACCCACTCGAGCTCGAACTCGGCGTCTTCGCCAAGCAGCGCCCGCACTCTGGGAATCACGCGCTCCGGCGCTTTCTCCGCCACCGGATCGGCATCCCAGCCCAGCTGGAAATCGATGCGCCAGACGTCGTCCGGTTGACGGTGCAGCAGCACCGACTGGTTGCGATGAAACGGCGGATCGAACCAGAACCAGCGCTCGGTGGGGAACGGCGCTTTCATCTTCACATCGGCGATCAGGAAGCGATCCTTGAAGGTGCGGCCCTGGCTGTCGAGGTTCAGTGCATGACGCATTGCGCTGCGCGAACCGTCCGCCGCGACCACGTATTGAGCGTTAAGAAGGTAAGCGCCATCCGGCGTGTCGATGTGCAACTCGACATGGTCGTCTTGCTGCGTCACGCTGGACACGCTGCTCTTCCAGCGCAACTCCAGCTTGTCCAGTTGCTTTGCGCGCTCGGCGAGAAAGCCTTCGACGTAGTACTGCTGCAGGTTGATGAAGGCCGGGCGCGCATGACCGGTTTCGGGCAACAGGTTGAAGGTGTAGACCAGCTCTTCGTGCAGGAACACCTTGCCGACATTCCAGCTCACACCCTTCTCCATCATCCGGTCGCCACAGCCCAGGCGGTCGAAGATTTCCAGCGTGCGCTTCGCGAAGCAGATGGCGCGCGAGCCTGTCGAGACGGTGTCGTCGTTATCGATCAATACGGTAAGCACGCCCTGCTGGGCGAGATCGACCGCCGTTGCCAGACCGACCGGACCGGCACCCACCACGACCACCGGATAGGGCATGGGCGCTGGCGCATCGTGATCGGGTGCGCGCTGGTATTCAAAACGCAAAGTGCCGTAATTCGTGGGCATTGAGATCGTCTCCATCGGCGGACCTGAGGCCTCTTCGCACTGTCGAGCGTGTTCTCGACGATTCATTATTGTAGAACTGGTTTTATATTATTGAATTTGCGTTTACCCGCACGGTTTTGCCGTGCGGTTTCCCGCACGACCGGACGAGGCGCACACGGGCTGTGTTCAACCTGCGCTTACATTCATTTACATCCTCGCGCGACGGGTTCGTCCTTTTCGAACGTTCAACAGGAACACCGGCCGCAGCCTGGCCGGTTCCGATGCATGAACCAAGGGAGACAAGAAATGAAAACGAAGGCTTCGATGTGGCTGGCCGGTGCAATCGCGTCGGGGGTGCTGGTCTCGGGCTGCGTGGTCGAACCGGCGCGGCCGCCTGAGCCCGCGCCGGTGGCCGAAGTCATGCCGCCACCGCCGGCGCAGGGATACCGATGGGTGAAGGGGCATTACCGCTGGGAAGGCAACCACTGGCAGTGGGTGCCGGGACACTGGCGTCCGGTCTGAGGCGTGTTGCCTTGGTTGCGTTCTGTAGCCTTCAGGCGGCGACGTAGCCCAGCATCTTCGACACGCGTTGCGCGCAGTCGCGCAGCGCGTGTGCGATGTTGCCGTCCCATGCGCCGTCGAACGAGCCACTCGGCCCGATTGCCGTGATCGCGAGCACGATATGACGGGCATGATCGAACACCGGCGCGCTCATCGCGCTGATGCCAGCGACGGGTTCATCGAGGGCCCGCGCGATGCCGCGGTGGCGTACTTCAGTGAGCATCGCGTCGATTTGCCCGTGCGTGTAGTCGCGCCGCTGTGCGCCGATTTGCAAGCCTCCGGCACGCTCGATGGCCACCAGCGCCTCCACTGTCGAGGGCGGCAGCCAAGCGGCGAACACGCGGCCGGTTGCGGTCTGCAACAGCGACATCACGGTGCCGGTGCGCATGGTCACATGAATGGGCACGCTGGCCTGCTGAATATGGACGATTGTCGGTCCATAGCTGCCAGCGGTGGCGAGTGCGACCGTATGTTCAACGGGCGGCCGGAGGTTCGCCACTTCGGCGATCGCGACGCGCACCGGATCGACGCGCTGCAGGCTGATCAGTCCCATCTGCAACGCGAACGGTCCCAGTTCGTACCGGCCGGTGGCGGGATCCTGCTGGATCAGGCCGAGATTGCCGTAGGACACGAGGTAAGGATGTGCCTTCGCCGAAGACATGCCCGCCTTTTTCGCGAGATCGCCCAGCAACATCGGCCCGCCATGATCCACCAGCGCACGCAGCAGCGCGCCGCCTACTTCAATCGATTGAATCCCGCGGCGCACTCCGCTCATGCCCGTCCTCGTTCACCTAGTCGAGATGCGCGCGATGATAACCGCAGGCGCCGCAGCGTCAAGCACGCTCACGACTTCGGTCCGAGGCGTGCGATCAGTTCGCGGTGGTGCGGGTAGCGGGCTTCGAGCGCGCCGGCCTCGGCCAGTTCGAACTCGCTGAACTCGAAACCCGGTGCGACGGTGCAGCCGACGAGCGCCGCACCGTCCGTATCGCGGCATTCGGCTGCGAACCAGTCGCCGGCTGTGACCACGGCCTGGAACGTCGCATCCGGATGCGTCACCGCATTGCCGAGACGATGCGTGTTCAGCGCCCCGTGTGCATCGAGCACGTGGACGTCGACGGGATCGCCTGCGTAGAAATGCCAGACTTCATCGGAACGAATGCGATGCCATGCGGAATGCGCGCCATCGCAAAGCAGGAAGTAGATGGCGGTGGATGCTGAACGCGGGTGCGTCTCGCGTTCGCGCGTCACGTTGCCAGGCGCGCGATAGGTCTCGCGGAAATAGCCGCCTTCGGGATGGGGTGCGAGTTGAAGACGCTGAATCCATTCGCGCGGGGCGATGCGTTCGTGCTGCATGGCGGTTCCTTTTTCCTTGCGTTTTGCGTTTTGCGTTTTGCGTTTTGCGTTTTGCGTTTTGCGTTTTGCGTTTTGCGTTTTGCGTTTTGCGTTTTGCGTTTTGCGTTTTGCGTTTTGCCAGTGCGATCGTGGTTCGCGTATTCTGCATGCAATCGACCGTATCGTTCGAGTCCTCTCTTCGTTCACTTCCTTCAGCTGACGCCACCATGACCTTGTCCTCTTCGCTGCTGAACGCCCTCGCCCCGACTGGCACACTGCGTGCGTCGATCAATCTCGGCAATCCGATCCTCGCGCATCGCACGGAAGGCAGCGAGCCGGGCGGCGTGTCCGTCGACATCGCGCGCGAACTCGCATCGCGCCTCGGCGTGCCTGCTTCGTTCACGTCGTTCGACCGGGCGGCGGAGTCGGTCGAGGCCGTCACGAACGAAGCCGCCGACATCGGCTTCTTCGCTATCGATCCGCTGCGCGGCGCGGGCATTGCGTTCACGGCGGCCTACGTATTGATCGAAGGCTGCTATCTGGTGCGCGAGGACTCGCCGATCACGCGCAACGAACAGGTGGACCGCGAAGGCAACCGGATCCTGGTCGGCAAGGCCAGCGCCTACGACCTGTTCCTCACGCGTGAAATCAAGCATGCGCAGCTGGTGCGCACGGCGTTGTCGCAGACTGTGGTCGAAGAGTTCCTGCGCGATGTTCTCGAAGTCGCGGCGGGCGTCAAGCAGCAACTGCAAGCCGATGCAGCGCGCCACCCGGGCGTGCGTCTGCTGGACGGCCGCTTCATGGTCATTCAGCAGGCGATGGGCTTGCCGAAGCGCCACGGCGAGGAAGCCGCGGCCTATCTGCGCGGCTTCGTGGAGGACATCAAGCGTTCGGGGTTCGTTGCCGCGGCACTGAAGCGGCACGGCATCGAGGGCGCGTCGGTAGCGCCGGCCGCCTGAACGCGTTCCCGCGCGAGCCGCTCATGCAACCGGATGATTCGGCAAAGATCACGCTCGCCGTGACCGACTGGATCGACGCCACGTTTGAAACGGACGTCTCCGGCGGACTTGCGGCATTCAATCGCACGCAGCTTGGGCCGAGCCGATATCGCGATCTCGCGGTGTCGGTGTATCGCGGCGACGATTTCATCGGCGGTCTCGCGGGCTACACCGCGTGGGACTGGCTCTTTGTGAAATGGCTATGGATTCGCGATGACGCGCGCGGCCTGGGCTGCGGGAGGCGCGCGCTCGAAACCGCGGAAAACGAGGCGCAGAAGCGAGGCTGCCGGGCCGCCTGGCTCGACACGATCAATCCCGCGGCGCGCGCGCTATACGCACGCTGTGGCTACGAATCGTTTGGCGAGATCGCCGATTTTCATGCAGGGCAGCCACGGTACTTTCTGCAGAAGCGCTTTGAGCACGAAAGCGGAGAGTGAGGGGCAGTTGACTTAGACACCGTGGATGATCACCGCATGCCCGCCCCTCGGTGTGCACCCGGCGTTTTGCATTACGCATGCATAACGCAAACTGGCATTTTGCGTTTTGAATTGCAAATGCCGAATGCCTTTCTTGCGCTGGGCGCAGCGCGTGAGGCAATACGCACGCACAACACCACCCCCTTGACACTACACATCCCCAACCCCACCCGGAATTTTGCGTTTTGCATTACGCACGCATAACTCCATTTGGCATTCTGCATCACGCATCCAACCCGAGCCGTTCAGCCACCCGCGCCACGATCGCGCTCCGGGCCGCCAGCGACGGCGCAGAGCGCTCTTGCACGCGCTCCAGCACTGAAGCGGGCGCGAGCGCCGGATCGCCGGCGTCGAACGGCGGGGCCGGCGCGTATTCCAGTTGCAATTGAATGGCCTGCGCCTCGCTCTCTCCAACCAGTTCGGCAACGAGCGTCAACGCGAAATCGATACCTGCCGTGACACCGCCGCCCGTGAACAGGTTGCCGTCGCGCACCACGCGCGCCTGCACTGGAACCGCCCCCAACTCCGCTAGCAACGCGTGATACGCCCAGTGCGTCGTCGCTCGTTTGCCGCGCAACAACCCCGCCGCACCGAGCACGAGCGAGCCCGTGCAGACCGAGGTCACATAGCGCGCGTTCGCCGCCTGGCTCTGGACGAAAGCGAGCGTCGCGTCGTCCTCCATCAGGTCGCCGACGCCGGCCCCGCCCGGAATGCAGATTACATCGAGCGAAGGGCAGTCGTCGAAGGTGGTGTCGGGCGTCAGGATCATCCCCGCGCTCGACTTGACGGGCTCGCGCGTCTTCGCGACGAGATGAACCCGCGCGTCCGCGAGTTGCGCGAACACATCGTACGGGCCGGTCATGTCGAGTTGCTGCACGCGGGGAAACAGCAGCAGGCCAATGTTGAGCGTCATCATCATCTCCTTGGGATCAAGCCATCGAGCATCGAATGAGTCGATGGTATGCTTCCTCACACTGGCGGAAATGACACATTCCCCACTTTTCACGCCAGACTGACGCTCGGCCCCTTGGTACATCGAATTCAAAATGCATCAAACCACGCCTCGCCCCGTCGACATCCTCGCGTTCCCCGACGTCCAGTTGCTGGATGTCGCCGGGCCGCTCCAGGTTTTCGCCACCGCGAACGATCTGGCCCGGGCAGCCGGTTTGCCGCCACCCTATCTGCCACGCGTGGTCGCCCGGGAGGGCACCGTGAGCGCATCAGCGGGGCTTGGACTGGTCGCCTGCCCGCTTCCGGCAGCGGATCAAGTCTGCGACACGCTGATCGTCGCGGGCGGCTGGGGCGTGCATGAGGCGGCGCGTGACCCGCAGCTGGTCGAGTGGGTGCGAAGCCGCTCCGTGCATGCGCGCCGCACGGCTTCCGTGTGTACCGGCGCGTTTCTGCTGGCCGCAGCAGGCCTGCTCGACGCGCGCCGCGCCGTCACGCACTGGACCCGCTGCGCGGAACTCGCCGCGCGCTTTCCTGCAGTGCGTGTAGAAGCCGATCCGATCTTCATCCGTGACGGCGACATCTGGACCTCGGCGGGCATCACGGCCGGCATCGACCTGGCGCTTGCGCTCGTCGAAGATGATCTTGGACGGGCGCCCGCGCTCGACGTGGCCCGGCATCTGGTGGTGTTTCTCAAGCGGCCCGGCGGACAGGCGCAATTCAGCACCGCACTGTCACTCCAGCATGCCGGCGAGCGCTTCGGCGAACTGCACGCCTGGATCGCCGAACATCTCGCGTCCGACCTGAGCGTGAGCGTGCTCGCGGACCGCATGGGCATGAGCGAGCGCAGCTTCGTCCGCCACTACCGTGCGCATACCGGCATGACGCCGGCGCGCGCCATCGAACGCATGCGGCTCGAAGCAGCGCGCCGCTTGCTGGGTGATACGCGCCTGTCCGTCAAGCGCGTCGCCGCCCGCTGCGGCTTCGGCTCGGAAGAGACCATGAGGCGCGGTTTTTTGCGTGCACTTGGGGTACCGCCGCAAACGTATCGGGACAGATTTACCGGAGCCGGGCACACGCCCGGCGCGCATCCGTAACGGATTCCTGTCCCGCGGCTTTTTTTGCTCCGCCTACTCAAGCCTGTATGCTCGATGCCGTTAGCACTAAAAGTACGTTTGCTTGATACGCGCGCCCTGAGCGCGGCGCGCAGGCACATGTCACTGAACGAGAACCGCCCGTCGCGGGCGGCAACAGGGCCTGGAGCACCGATGACCGTGTTACCCGCGTACGACGTGCAGGAAGGTTGCGCGAGCGCCTTCGCCGCAGCCACCGCAACGGCAATGGAACAAAACAATTTGGCAAGCGCCGCGCCGTCGATCGAATACCTGCTGCGTCATTTCGCTGCGTCGGGCTGCCCGCAGCAATGGGCGTGGTATCGCGCGGGTGAGCAACTGCATCTCGAGCGGCGCGGAGACGCCTCATTACCCAATGGCCAACTCTGGCCGCACAGCATCGCCGAGGACTGTCTCGCCGAATGGTGCGCGACACACGGCTGGCACGCATGGCCCACCGGACGAGGCGAAAGCGTGCTCGGCTGGCTGCTCGCCCCGGCTGGACAACGTGATGACCCGCGTCTCGCCGAACTCGCCCGCACGCTCGGCGAACGAGTCCAGGCCGATGTGCTCGCCCGCGCCCAGCTTACTCAGCGCGTGCTCTATGACATCGCCAATCTGGCAAGCTCGGTACCCGAACGCGCCGACTTCCTGCGCGGCGTGCATGAACGGCTCGCCACCCTGATCGACGCCGAGAACTTCTATCTCGCGCTCTACGACCGCAAGACCGGCAAGATCACCTATCCGTACTACGTCGACGTAATCGACACCGATGTGGTCGCCGCCGAGAACTACGACATCCTGAATCCGGCGCGCCTGTCGATGACCGGCCAGGTGCTGACCAGCGCCCAGCCCTTGTTCATCACCAACGACGACATTTGCACGGCGGAACGCGAAGGCCGCTTCTACTGCATCGGCGACCGTCCCGAGTTCTGGATGGGCGCGCCGCTCAAGAATGCATCCGATGAAGTCTTCGGCATGCTGGCGATGCAGGTCTACGACGTCTCGCGCATCTATACCGCCGAAGACCGCGCGCTGTTCCTCGTGGTCGCACGGCACGTCGCCATGGCGCTCGACCGGATCCTGCATCGCGCCGATCTAGAAGAGCAGGTCGCGCGACGCACCTCCGAACTCTCCAAGCTCAACGCCGCGTTGCGTCATGGCATCGCCGAGCGCGAGCGCTCCGAGCACTTGCAGGCAGCGCTCTATCAGATCGCGGAGCTGTCGAGCCGGCCCGGCGACACGATGGAGTTCTTCCGCAGTCTGCACGGCATCGTCGGCGAACTGCTCTATGCCCGCAACTTCTATATCGCCCTGTTCGAAACCGATACGGAGGAAGTGTCGTTTCCGTATTACGTCGATGAGATCGTGCAGGAGCGCCCTGCTCCGCGACGCAGACAGCGTGGCTTGACCGAATACGTGATCCGCGAGCGGCGTGCGCGTTTGATCGATCATCAGGAGGCGTTGCGGCTCATCGAAGATGGCGCGTTCGAGATCGAGCACAGCGAAGTGCGGCTGCGTTCATGGCTCGGCATTCCCCTCTTCGACGGCGACGTCGTGCGCGGCGTGCTGGCCGTGCAAAGCTACTCGCCGCTCGTGCGTTATTCGCTGCGCGATCAGGAACTGCTCACCTTCGTCTCGCGCCACATCGATACCGCGCTCTCGCGCCGTCGCGATGCCGAGGCGCTGCACGCCGCCAACCTCGAACTGGAAGCACGCGTGCAGGCACGCACGCGCGAACTCGATGACGTCAACGCGCGCCTGCTTTATGAGAACTCGCACGATTCATTGACGGGCTTGCCGAACCGCAGCCATCTGATGCACAAGCTGCGTTTTGCATGGACGGAGTACCAGAGCCACGCCAATGACCTCTCGGTGATGTTCATCGACCTGGACCGCTTCAAGGTCGTGAACGACAGCCTGGGCCATCACTTCGGCGACATGCTGCTGGTGCAGGCGGCGGCCCGTCTGCGCGATTGTCTGCGCCCCGGCGATCTGCTCGCGCGGCTGGGCGGCGACGAGTTCGCCGTGCTTTCGCCGGATGCACCGGTGCGCGAGGCCGTCGCGATCGCCAAGCGCATTCTCGCCGCGTTCGACCTGCCGTTTCACATCGAAGAGCATGTGGTGTTTTCGTCGTGCAGCATCGGCATCGTGAGTGCGGACGGCGAGTTTCACACCGAGCCCACCGACCTTCTGCGCGACGCCGATACCGCGATGTACCGCGTCAAGAACGCGGGCCGCGACAGCTTTGTGGTGTTCAATCAGGAATTGCGCCGGCAGGTATCGGATCAGGTGGAGCGTGAAGGCGCACTGCGCAACGCGATCAAGCGCGATGACGAATTGCTGCCCTATTTCCAGCCTATCGTCGATGTGAAGAGCGGCGAGGTGGTCGCGCTGGAAGCACTGATCCGCTGGCAGCAGCCGGATGGCCGCATTGTGGCGCCAGGGGAGTTCCTGCCATCGGTGGAAGGCCTGAGGCTCATCGGACGGCTCGATCTCTACATGCTCGAACGCGTCGCGGCCATTCTGTCCCACGCAAGCTTCGCGCACTGGCCGCCGGTGCATGTGAACTGTTCCAGCTACAGCATGACGCGTCCGGAATTCGCCGACGACGTCCTTGCGCTGCTGCGGCGGTATCGCGTGTCGCCCTCGCGCGTATGTCTCGAACTGACGGAAGGTGCGCTCGTTGCCGAGCCGGATCTCGCACGACGCACCATGCAGCGGCTCGCGGACAATGGCATGTCCGTGGTGCTGGATGACTTCGGCGCGGGTTTCTCGTCGCTAAGCTATGTCCACCAGTATCAGTTCACCGGCCTCAAGATCGACAAGTCGTTCATTCTTGAACTGACCGAGAGTCCGCGTAGCCGCGCGATTGTTCGCGCCATCGTGCGCATGGCGGAATCGCTCGATCTCACCCTTGTCGCCGAAGGCGTCGAAGACGCGGCGACACTCGCCGTGTTGCGCGACATGGGCGCTGCGCAGGCCCAGGGCTACTTCTTCGACAAACCCATGCCCCTTCAGGCGCTCACGCGCGCCTCGCTGGCGCCCCGCTCGACGACGGTCAGCGCCACGCTTTAAGGCATCCCGCCCAGCGACGGCGAAATGATGCTGCCCGGTTCACCCTGTGGTTCGCCGCTCGCTTCATGCACCGCGCGTGTCTTCGCGGGCGCATGATTCGTTGCGCACGTCTCGACTGAATCGTTCACGAGGCACTGCTGGAAAGCGTCGGCCTTGATCTTTGCGTCGAACGAGTAGATGGTGTTTTCCACCTTGACCTCGGTGTCCGAGAGGCGCTCTGCTGTGATGGTCATGTTGTCGATTCCTTCATCAAGGTTGATTCCCTGTTTCGACAAGCATCAAGCGCTCCTGCAAGACGGGAACGACCGTTGCTGCAACAAGGAGGTTTCGGCAGATGAACCTGGAGGTGGACCATGGCACAACATCCGGCGCATGCGCAAAATCATCGGCATCCCGATGAACCGCGCCCCGACGAAATCGCGCGTGCCCTGAAAGGCGCAGCCTATCCGCTGGGCAAGGAGAAGCTACTGGCGCTTGCGACAAGCAATGGCGCCGACGGTGAAGTCATGGCCGTGCTCAACCGGATGAACGACCGCAACTTCGACAGCGAGGACGCAGTGTTGCGCGAAGCTACGCGCGTCGAGTGATCTTCACGGACTGCATAGAGGAAACCGTAATGGCAGAAAATCGTCCGCATGAAGCGCCGCGCACACCAGGCGGCAATAATCTAAGCAATATCGACAAGCAAGATGTAGATAGGGTAATCCCGAAGCCCGGCGAAGCGCTCGAAAAGAATCCTGACAAAACAGACACAATCCCTGACGACGCTGGAAATCCGCCTCGCCCTCTATAAAAAATTTAAATGGATGCCTGCGCAAATTCCAATCGTTTCAGCCTCAAAGTCGCGTTAGCATCAAAAGTGCGTCGACCTGGGGTGCGCGGCATGCACGGCGCCTGGTAAGAGTGGAACCGCGCAATGGCCCCGGCAACCGCCAGGCCAGACCAGTTGCACAAGGAGGCTCTATGAAGTGGGAAACGCCGAGTTTCACCGATATGCGCTTCGGCTTTGAAATTACGATGTACATTGCCACGCGTTAAGTCGGAGCTTGAATGACAAAACGGCCACGCAAGTGGCCGTTTTGCTTTGATGCCGTCAAGACGACGGGCTTATTTACGCGGTATGGATTCAGTATGCCGCTCAGCGGACTCAGGCTTCGCGGCGGGTTCCGGATCCAGCCCGCCATGACCCGCGATCTCCGGTTGATTGCCGGATCCATAAGGCACTTCCGCCGTCTGATGCGGATGTTGATCCAGACGCCTGTTTTCCGGCTCAATTTCCGCCGCATTCGGATGCGGTGCGGAAGTCGGCTGCTGATGCCGCTTCTCTTCGCTCTCGCTCATCTTCATTCTCCTTTCCAAAGTTTGATGGAGGACGAAGCGAGCAACCCGCGTTCCCATACAAACTCATACCACCAAACCAAGCCTCAGATCGCCTGCGTAGACAACGCCGAATCAATCACCTCGTTCGAAACAGCATCCACCGCCTGTTTCACGATGCCGACGATCTCGTCCACCTCGTCGCGCGTCGTCACAAGCGGCGGCGCGAAGCCGAGGATGTCGCCATGCGGCATCGCCCGCGCAATCACGCCACGCTCGAGCGCCGCAGCCGACACCTTCGGCCCTACCTTCAGGCTCGCATCGAAGGGCTTTCGGCCATCCTTGTCGGCCATGAACTCCAGTGCCGCCAGCATGCCCGCGCCGCGCACTTCCCCGACCAGCGGATGCGCATCGAACGCCGCATGCAATTGCTGCTGAAGATATGCGCCGACGTCGGCGGCATTCTGCGTGAGGTTTTCGCGCTGCAGGATGTCCAGATTGGCAATCGCGGCGGCGGCGCAGATCGGATGTCCCGAATAGGTCCAGCCATGACCCATCGGGCCGAATTCGCGCGAGCCCTTCTCGATCACATCCCACACCTTCTCGCCGACGATCACGCCCGACAACGGCGCATACGCGCTCGTCAGCCCCTTCGCGACCGTGATCAGGTCCGGCTTGATGCCGAAGTGCTGCGCGCCCATCTTCGAGCCCAGGCGGCCAAAACCGCACACGACTTCGTCGGAGATCAACAGGATGTCGTGCTTGCGCAGCACGTCCTGAATGGCCTCCCAGTAGCCTTGCGGCGGCGCGATGATGCCGCCCGTGCCCATCACCGGTTCGGCGATGAAGGCGGCGATGGTGTCCGCGCCCTCCTTCGCAATCAGCTTTTCGAGTTCCTCGACACAGTACCCCGTGAACTGCGCTTCGCTCATGCCGGCCGGCGCCTTGCGATACCAGTGCGGACAGACCGTGTGCTTGACCCGCTCGATGGGCAGGTCGAAGTGCTGATGAAAGCTCGCGAGACCCGTCAGGCTCCCGGTCACGATGCCGGAGCCGTGATAACCGCGCTCGCGCGAGATGATCTTCTTCTTGTTCGGACGCCCGAGCACATTGTTGTAATACCAGACGATCTTGATCTGCGTTTCGTTGGCATCCGATCCAGACATGCCGTAATACACCTTCTTCATGCCCTCGGGCGACCAGTCGATGATGCGCGACGACAGTTCGATGATCGCATCGGTCGAATGACCGACATAGGTGTGGTAATACGCGAGCTTCTTCGCCTGCTCATAGATGGCCTCGGCCACCTCGGTGCGACCATAGCCGATGTTCACGCAATAGAGACCTGCGAACGCATCGATATAGCTTTTTCCCTGATGATCCTGGATGCGAATGCCCTTCGCGCCGGTGACGATCTTGCCGGGCAGCGCGCCGCTCGCGTGATCGTGCGCATGCGTGGACGGGTGCATGAAGTGAGCGCGGTCTTCCGCGAACAGCTGGTCGAGCGATTGATTCTGCTGGGTCATGTGCTTCTCCTTGATTCGAAGTTATCCGGGTAATGCTTCAGGCCGCGGTCGTAAGCGGCAGGCCGAGATTGCCGAGGCAAAAGTATTTCGTTTCGACGAAAGGCTCGAAGCCTTCCGCCCCGCCTTCCCGGCCGAGTCCCGATGACTTCATGCCGCCGAAGGGAATCGGCGCGCCGGTGAACTTCACGCCGTTGACCGAGACCATCGCGAAGTCGAGCCGTCGCACGAGCTGGAAGATGGTGTCGATGCGCGTCGCGCAGACGTAGGCGGCGAGGCCGTACTCGGTATCGTTGGCGCGTGAGACGGCTTCATCGAGCGTATCGAACGGGGAAATTGCGGAGATCGGCGCGAAGTTCTCTTCGTCATAGATGCGCATGCCCGGTTGGGCATCCGCGACCACGGTCGGCTCGTAGAACCAGCCACCGAGCGCATGTGGCCGACCGCCCGCCGTCACGCGTGCGCCTCGCGCTTTCGCGTCTTCCACGCGTGCCACCGTGGCGTCGAACGCGGCCTGATGCATCAACGGGCCGACATCCACGTCCGCTTCGAATGCGCTGCCCACTCTGAGCGCCCGCACCGCCGCCGAGTAACGTTCGACGAATGCCTCGTAAAGCGGCCGCGCCACGAGCATGCGGTTCGCCGCGCAGCAATCCTGTCCGGAGGTCTGGAACTTCGCACCCACTGCGACCCGCACCGCCTGATCCAGGTCGGCGTCTTCCGTCACGATGAACGGCGCGTTGCCGCCCAGTTCGAGCGCGAGCTTCTTGATGCCCGATGCAGCCGCCGTCTGCGCCACCAGCGCACCGACGCGCGTCGAGCCGGTGAAGCTGACGGTCCGCACGCGCTTGTCGCCGACGAGCGCTTCCATGGCCATCTGCGGCTCGCCGAGCACGACGTTGAACACGCCCGGCGGAAAGCCCGCTTCTTCCGCGAGTTGCGCCAGTGCGATGGCCGAGAAAGGCGTCTCGTGCGCGGGCTTGACCACGACCGTGCAACCTGCCGCGAGCGCGGCGGCGGCCTTGCGCGTGATCATCGCGGCCGGGAAATTCCACGGCGTGATGAGCGCGGCAACGCCGACCGGCTCCATGACCGTGCCGAGATGCGCGCCGTCGATATGCGTTGGAATCGTGCGGCCTGCAAGCCGCTTCGCTTCGTTGGCGAACCATTCGATGAAACTCGCGGCATAGGCGATCTCGCCCTTCGCTTCCGCGAGCGGCTTGCCCTGTTCCAGCGAAAGAATGCCGGCGAGATCCGGCAGATGACGCACAATGAGTTCATGCCAGCGCAGCAACAGCGCGCTACGCTTCTGTTGCGGCATCCAGCGCCACGACTGGAACGCGCGATCGGCGGCATCGACTGCGCCGGTGATCTGCGCCCGGTCGAGCATCGGCACATGGCCGATGACCTTTTGATCCGCGGGATTGTTCACCGCGATCGACGCGGCGCTGTCACTGTGAACCCAGCGGCCGTCGATATAGCAAAGCGATTTGAAGAGAACGGGATGACCGAGCAGCATGGTTGTCTCCTTGCTCAAAGCGTGCATTGGTTGAAGTGATCCGATGCATTCACTTTAAGCTTCATGCGCGTCGTGAATTTTTCGTTATGGCGCGGCACGCGTGGTGTTTTTTCTGTTCACGGGAACCGCTGCATGAGGTTTTTCGCGTGCCGCGTGTATTCGATTCAAAGCGCATCGTCGGCCCATTCCGGCGGACCTTCCGCGCTGTTCTTGACGACCTTGGTGACGATATACGTGAAGTACCGTTCAATCCCGAGCTCCTCGACCAGCAGCGAATCAATGAAGCGCTGATAGTGATCGATGTCGCGCGACACGACATGCAGCACATAGTCCACACCGCCCCCGGTCGCATAGCACTGCACGATCTCCGGCGCCGCATTGACGCGCTCTTCGAAGCGCCGCATGTCCTGCGCCGTGTGCCGCGACAGCGTCACTTCAACGACAATCCGGCTGCCCTTGAACGCCGCCGCCCAGTCGATGTCCGCGCGATAGCCGCGCACGAGCCCGCTCTCTTCGAGCTTCTTCACGCGTTCCCATGCGGGAGATATCGACAGGTTGACCTCTTCCGCCAGACGCGACTTGGTAATGCGCCCATCCCGCGCAAGAATGCGCAGGATGGCGAGGTCGTAGCGGTCGATCTTGATCAAGTCACACACCCGCAGGAAGGTTGCGCTCGATCACATCCGCGAGCACCGCCACGGTGTCGCCGGTCTGCACGAGGCCCGGGAAATGACGCGCCGCGAGCAGGCCGTCGCGCTTCGCCCGGTATTCGAACGGCGCCGCGCCGGTCCGCGCGATGTCATGCACGCGCGCGAGCACGTCGCCCGCCTTCACCGGTTCGCCGAGATCACGGCACATTTCGAGCAGGCCGCTGTGCTCGCTCGTCGTATAGCAGGAGCCATCGGGCATGTCGAGCAGCGTCGTGGTACGCACCTCGCCCGCCTGTGCCGGCGCTTTCTCCACGATGCCCGCATACGCAAGAAAGCCATGCACGCCACGCTCGGCGATCGCCACGCTCTGCGCCGTGGAGGTCCCGCCGCCGCCCAGTTCGGTGGACACGAACACCTTGCCCGCATCCTCGGCGGCGCTGTCATAGAGACCGATGCTGTCGAGTTCGAGCATGCGCATCGAATACGGCGCGCAAAACGCACGCATCGCGGCTTCGCAACGCGACTGCTGGGTTGCGTCGTTCAGCACGTGAATGGCCGCGAACGGCAGGAAGTCGAGCGTGCGGCCGCCCGCATGAATGTCGAGCACGAAATCGGCGAGCGGCAGCAGATGACGCTGGAAGTAGTCCGCGATCTTCTCCGTCACCGTGCCGTCGGGCTTGCCGGGAAAGCTGCGGTTCAGGTTGCCTGCATCAACCGGCGAGATGCGCGTGCCTGCGCGGAACGCCGGGTAGTTCATGAACGGCACGATGATCACGCGGCCGTTCACGTCCTCTGCGCGCAGCGTCGAAGCCAGTTTCGCCAGCGCGATCGGCCCTTCGTATTCATCGCCGTGATTGCCGCCCGTGAGCAGCGCCGTGGGTCCGTCGCCGCGACGAATCACGGTGATGGGAATCATCACCGCGCCCCATGCGGAATCGTCGCGCGAATACGGCAGCTTGAGGAAGCCGTGCTGAACGCCGTCGGCGTCGAAATCGACGGTCGGGCTGATCGGTGACGCGCGCATTCGCTACTCCTTCACGAACAGTTTGCGAGGCGTATTGCAGAAGGTCTCGACGCCGGTGTCCGTAATCAGGATGCTCTCCGTGATTTCGAGGCCCCAGTCGTCGAGCCACAGCCCCGGCATGAAGTGAAACGTCATGCCGGGTTCGAGGACGGTCTTGTCCCCGGGACGCAGGCTCATGGTGCGCTCGCCCCAGTCGGGCGGATAGCTCGCGCCGATCGGATAGCCGCAGCGGCTGTCCTTCTCGATGCCGAAGCGCTTCAACACCGCGAAGAACGCGTTTGCAATGTCCTCCGTGCGGTTGCCCGGCTTCGCCATCGCAAGGCCCGCTTCGATCCCTTCGACCACCGCCTTCTCGCCTTCGATGAAATGCTGCGGCGGACGGCCCAGATATACCGTGCGCGACAGCGGGCAGTGATAGCGCCTGAAGCAGCCGGCGATCTCGAAGAAGGTGCCGGCGTTCGCGGTGAAGACCGAGTCGTCCCACGTCAGATGCGGCGCCGCTGCGTCCGATCCCGTGGGCAGCAGCGGCACGATAGCCGGATAGTCGCCGCCATACCCTTCGACCCCCGTGATGCCCGCTTCATAGATCTGCGCGACGAGATCGCTCTTCTTCATGCCGGGCTCGACCGCATCGAGAATGCGCGCATGCATCTTCTCGACGATGCGCGCCGCCACCCGCATGTATTCGATCTCGCGCGCCGATTTCACCGCGCGCTGCCAGTTGACGAGCGCGGTGGCATCGACGAAGCGCGCCTTCGGCAAGTGCTGCGTCAGCGACGCATAGGCCTTCGCGCTGAAGTAGTAGTTGTCCATCTCCACGCCGATGCGCTTGCCATCCCAGCCGCGCGCGGCGATGACTTCGGCGCACAGGTAGTCCATCGGATGGCGCACGGTCGACTGCACGTAGTGATCCGGGTAGCCGACGATATTGTCATGCGCCATGAACACCGTGCGTTTCGCGCCGTTCGCATCCTGACCGCGCCCATACCACACGGGTTCGCCGTCCATCGCCAGCAGCACGCACTGATGCACGTAGAACGACCAGCCGTCATAGCCGGTGAGCCAGCCCATGTTGGTCGGATCGGTCACGATCAGCAGATCGATGCCCGCCTGCTCCATGGCGCGCCGCGTCTTCGCGATGCGCGCGTCATACTCGCTGCGCTCGAACGGCAGGCGTACCACGGGCGTCATGCCTTGTTTCTCTTGCGTGATCTCGGACATCGTCCCCTCTGTCAAGCGGTCACATCGTTGTGGAAAATGGTCCCTGCCTGCGATGCACGCGCACGCTGCAGCGCAAGCGTCGCAATCGCCGTGTCCTGCGCGCCCGTGCCGGTCAGGTCGCACACGGTCACTTCGTCGTCGTTCGTGCGGCCGGGCGCCTGTTGCGCGATCACCTGCCCCAGTTCCGCGAAGCTTGCATCGGCGCCGATCACGCCCGCCTGGATCGCGTGTTGCAGTTCGCCCAGCACGCGCACCTGCTGCAAGCGGTCGCACACATAACGCGCGTGCCTGAATACGTCCGGCGCGAGTTCGTTCTTGTGCTCGGCGTCCGAGCCCATCGCGGTGATATGCAGGCCCGGATGAAGATCGCGCGCATGGATCAGTGGCTCGCGCGACGGCGTCGTGGTGACAGCGATATCCGCGTGCTTCAGCGCGTCATGCACGCTGGCCGCGACCTCGCACGGCAGGTCCGCGCAATCGCGTGCGAAACGCCTGGCGCTCTCCGTATCGCGTGCCCACACGGTGACGTGTTCGATCTCACGCACCATCCGCAAGGCCTGTAATTGCAGACGCGCCTGCTCGCCCGCGCCGATGATCGCCACGCGCTTCGCATCGCGGCGCGCAAGCCAGCGCGCGGCCACCGCCCCGGCCGCCGCAGTGCGCACGGCAGTGAGATAACCGTTGTCGAGCAGCACCGCCTCGGTAAGACCCGTCTGCGCCGACAACACCAGCATCAGGCCGTTGAGACTCGCCAGCCCGAGCGACGGATTGTTGAAGAAGCCCGGACTCACCTTGATCGCAAAGCTCGAAAAGCGCGGCAGATAAGCAGTCTTCACATCGACTTCGCCGGCGTGTTCGGGAATGTCGAGGCGCAGGATGGGCGGCATCGCAACGGCTTCCGTCGCAAGCGAACGGAACGCGGCTTCGACCTGCCCGATGGCGTCGAGATCGAGCGGCACGAGCTTTCGCAATTGCGCCTGCCCGAGCAGCACGGTGGATCGATCAATGGCAGACATGATTCAGGCGGCTCCAATCAGACGGCGATGCGTTTCGATATCGATGTTGCTGCCGCTCACGACGATGACAATCGGCCCGCCCCGCACCGGCACGACGCCGTCGAGCAACGCCGCGATGCCGACCGCCGCCGCGCCCTCCACGACGAGCCGTTCTTCGCGATATGCATGGACGATGCCGCGCGCAATCGACATTTCATCGAGCAGCACGACGTCATCGATCAATGCGCGCGTCATCGCGAAGGTATGCCGGTTATCGAGGCCGATGCCGCCGCCGAGCGAATCGGCGAGCGTTTCGAGTTCATCGACGAAGACCGGTTCGCCCGCCGCGAGGCTCGCATGCATGGCCGCGCCGCGTTCCATCGAGACGCCGATCAGCTTCGTTTCAGGTCGAATGTTCTTTGCCGCGAAGGCCACGCCGCTGAACAGCCCGCCGCCTGACAGCGGCACGACGATGCTCGCCGCGTCGGGCAAGGTTTCGAGAATTTCAAGGCCGATGGTGGCTTGCCCGGCAATCACTCGCGGGTCATCGAAAGGCGGCACGAACACATAGCCTTCCTCGCGCACCAGACGTTGCGCTTCGCGTTGCGCATCGTCCTGGCTCTTGCCCGAGATCACGACGCGCGCACCGAGTGCGGCCACCGCTTCGACCTTGTTCTTCGGCACGAGCGATGACATGCAGACGGCGGCTTCCATGCCGAGTTCGCGTGCGGCATGCGCGACGGCACGCCCATGATTGCCCGTCGATGCCGTCACCACGCGCGTGCCGCCTGCTTCGGCCACCTGGGCCAGCGCGTTGGTCGCGCCGCGCAGCTTGAAGCTGCCGGTGGGTTGCAGCGTTTCGAGCTTCAGATGAACCGGCACGCCCGCGATACGCGACAAGCTGATCGAATGAACCAGCGGCGTAGCGATCGCGCGTCCTTCGATGCGCTGACGGGCGCGGTAGATATCGGCGAGCGTGAGTGAGGACATGTGAATCCGGCTTGCATGGCGAGCTTCGATGCAAGCCAGTCTAATGTCCTAAAAAATCCTTTTCGATTGTCCTAGTTCATTTAGTTGAAGTCATGCACGTGCGGGAACTGGCCGAACACCTCGCGCATCGTCTCGATGGCCGTGCGGAACGTGCTCTCGCCGACTTCCGCGCCCACGCACAGACGCACGGCATTGGGCCGCACCGCGCCGCGCACGAGGAACGGATCGGGCGAGGTCACCGCGATATTGCGATTGCGAAGTTCACGCGTGATGCGCTCCGCTTCCCATTCGTCGGGCACGCGCAACCACACGGACAGCGCATTCGGATGACTGCCCAGCACATAGTCGCCGAGCACTTCGCGCACCACGCCCTGCCGCGCCGCCAGACGTTCGCGCTGGATCTGCACGAGCCGCGCCGCGGTGCCGTCCGTGATCCAGCGCGCGGTGACTTCGGCAATCGGCGAAGTCGCCATCCAGCAGCTCACGCGCAACACGCTTTCGGCGCGCAATGCCAGCCGGCGCGGCACCGTCATGAAGCCCGTGCGCAGCCCGCTCAGCACCGACTTCGTCATGCTCGTGCAGTAGAACGCCAGCTCCGGAATCAGGCTCGCGATGGGCGTTTGCGTCTTCGCGGGCAACGCGCCGTAGACATCGTCCTCGATCACATACACGCCATAGCGCTCGGCAATCCGCGCAATGGCGCGGCGGCGCGAGTCCGGCATCATCGCGACGGTGGGGTTGTTGAGCGTCGGCGTGCAGACCAGCGCGCTCACGCGCTCGCTGTCGCACATCTCCTCGAAGTGCTCCGGACGGATGCCGTGTTCATCGAGTTCCAGACCCTTGAGCGTGAATCCCAGCACGTTCGCCGAGCCGATCACGCCGTGATCTGTGAGGCTTTCGCACAGGACCGTGTCGCCGGGTCCGACAATCGACGCCAGCGCCAGAAAGATGCTGTGCGCCACGCCGTTCGTGACCAGCAAGGTGTCCACGTGCGCCGGCATGTTGAGCGAGGCAAGCCATTCCACCCCCGCCTGGCGATGATTCTCGAAGCCCGCGATAGGCCGGAACGCGCGTATCCACGGCTGGTCCTCGATGGTCGAGAGCGTCGCGCAGACCTTGCGCCACATCGCATCGTGCTCGGGCGTATGCACGATGCGCGCAATCGAGAAGTCGACGACCGAGCGTTCGGCGGTGTCGAGCATGTAGTTGGACATGGTCTCGGTCACGCGCGCCGCGACGAAGCTGCCGCGCCCCACTTCGCAGCGGATCAGGCCTTGGCGCTCCAGTTCCTTGTAGGCGTTGGTCACGGTCTGCACGCTGATTGAAAGATCAGCGGCGACCTCGCGCTGCGGCGGCAGACGTTCGCCCGATGCCAGCGCACCGCTTTCGATGTCCGCGGCCATCGCCTTCACCAGCCGCTTGTACTTGGACTGCACGCCCTGCACGGTACGCACGGCGTCGCGCCATCGTTGGTTCACACGCTGTTCC
This sequence comes from Caballeronia sp. LZ043, assembly GCF_031451075.1. Lineage (NCBI taxonomy): Bacteria > Pseudomonadati > Pseudomonadota > Betaproteobacteria > Burkholderiales > Burkholderiaceae > Caballeronia > Caballeronia sp. LZ043. The sequence continues at coordinate 973,160 of NZ_JARUXT010000004.1, forward strand.
TTTTATCCAGGTTGGCCAAGCATCGTCATGCGCAATAGTGGCGCAAAAGCGCACCCGAAAATAATTGTCCTAGAGCAATCGGAACAAATATATGGCTTTGTATTCTGCGTTCGTGGCTGCGCGGCGAATGCCTTTGAGACCTCTGCAGCAAGGGTTTCCACGAACTTCCACATGAACGCCCTTCTCCGACCACGCTTGAAGAACCACCACTACGGGAACGATATGAAGACGAAGCGACTGTCTGGATTGCTGGCAGCGGCGTGTGTCACAGCGGCATGCCTGGCCTCCTTTGCCACGAGCGCGAGCGCGGAAACCACCTTGCAGCGCATTCAGCGCACCGGCGAGGTGCGCATCGGCTACGCCAACGAAACGCCCTTTGCCTACACGACGGCTGACGGCACCGTGACCGGGGAGTCGCCGGAGATCGCGAAGAAGGTCTTCGCCAAGCTCGGCGTGAACAAGGTCGATGCGGTCCTGACCGAATGGGGCGCCTTGATTCCGGGCCTCAAGGCCGGCCGCTTCGACGTCATCGCGGCAGGCATGTACATCACGCCGGAGCGCTGCAAGCAGGTTGCGTTCGCCGATCCGCAATACCAGATCCCCGACACGCTGCTGACGATGAAGGACAACCCGAAGAAGCTGCACAGCTATGCCGATGTCGCGAAGCAACCCGATACGAAGCTCGCAATCATGGCCGGCACCGCCGAACTCGGCTACGCGCGTCAGGCCGGCATCAAGGACGATCAGATCCTCCAGGTTCCGGACACCACCGCGCAATTGCAGGCGGTGCGGGCACGCCGCGCCGATGCCGCCGTGGGCACGTCGCTGACCATGAAAGGCCTGGCATCGAAAGGCGGGCCGCAAGTCGAAGCGGTGAGCCAGTTCAACGACGATCCGAAGCACACGGGCTATGGCGCGCTCGCGTTCCGTCCGGAAGACACGGACCTGCGCGATGCGGTCAACAAGGAACTGCATCAATGGCTCGGCACGGACGATCATCTGAAGACCGTGGGGCCGTTCGGTTTCGACAAGTCCAACCTGACGACGAAGAAAGCACCGGAGCTGTGCGCGGGCTGAAGCGCTTCGCGTCTCGTTACAACAATTCACAGCGTTTGATCCACTCGCGAGGACCATCGTCATGAGTGACCTCAATGAGCTCCTGCCCCTGTTGTGGAAGGGCACGCTCGTCACGATGCAGATCGCCGTGATCAGCATCCTCCTGGCCATCGTCATGGCGAGCGTCGCTACTGCGTTGCGCGCCGCGCCCTATCGCCTCGTGCGCTGGGCCGGCAATGCCTATGTAGAAGTGTTTCGCGGCACCTCGCTGCTGGTGCAGCTGTTCTGGCTGTTCTTCGTATTGCCGCTGCCGCCCTTCGACCTGAAGCTGTCGCCGTTCACGGTGGCCATCGTCGGGCTGGGGCTGCACTACGGCGCGTATGGCTCGGAGATCCTGCGCGGCGCGCTGCGCTCGGTGCCCGGCGGCCAGTATGAAGCGGCGCTCGCGCTGAACATGCCGGCAACGGCGCGGCTGCGTCGCATCATCCTCCCGCAGGCGATGATCAATGCCCTGCCGCCCGCGACCAACCTGATGATCGAATTGCTCAAGGGCACCTCGCTCGTCTCGCTGATCACGCTCTCGGACCTGACGTTCCGCGCGCGCCAGCTCGACGAAGCAACCTTCAAGACAGCCGAGATCTTCGGCCTCACGCTGCTCATCTACTTCGTGCTCGCACAGATCATCGTCGCCGTGATGCGCGGCTTCGAGCGCCGCGTCAGCAGTCATGTGGCCGTTCGCAAGCCGGCGCGTGCGCTTCCGGGAGCGGCATCATGAATGCGCTCGGACAGCTCTTCGATGTCAAGTACGCGCTGCAGATCCTGCCCGAACTGGCGCGCGCGGCCACCTATACCATCGGCATCACGCTGGTTGGCTTCGCCATCGCCCTCGTGCTGGGTCTCGTGCTCGCGATCCTGCGGCGCAGCGAGATCGCCGCCGTGTCGCGGCCCACGGCGCTGTTCATCGAATTCATCCGCAGCACGCCGCTGCTGATCCAGGTGTACGTGCTGTTCTACGTCGCGCCGCTCTACGGGCTCACGATGTCCGCGCTGATGGCAGGCACCATCGGCATCGCAGTGCATTACGCGTGCTATGTGTCCGAGGTCTATCGCGCGGGTCTCAACGGCGTGGCGCGCGGTCAATGGGAAGCCTCGTGTGCGCTGTCGCTTTCGCCGTGGCGCACCTATACCGGCGTGATCCTGCCGCAGGCGATTCGCCCGGTGATTCCCGCCCTCGGCAACTACCTGGTGGCCATGTTCAAGGACACGCCGGTGCTGTCGGCCATCACGGTGGTCGAACTGATGCAGCAGGCCAAGAACCTCGGCTCCGAAACGTTCCGCTATCTCGAACCGATCACGATGACCGGGATCTTCTTCCTCATCATCAGCGTGACGTTCGCCTCGGGCGTGCGTCATCTGGAACGGCGCGTGAGGCTGCCATGACCGCAACCCACCTTCAGGAGCAGCAGATGAAACGCGATCTCGATCCCGCGCTCGGCGCCGCCGCCGATGCCCGCGCGAACGCCCCGATGGTGCGCTTTCGCAACGTGACCAAACGCTATGGCGCGCTGACCGTGCTGGACGGTCTCGATCTCGATGTCGCGCGCAACGAGAAAGTAGCGATCATCGGGCCGAGCGGCTCGGGCAAGTCCACGCTGCTGCGCGTGCTGATGACGCTCGATCCGCTCACCGACGGCTTCATCGAAGTGGACGGCGAGCCGCTCACGCATGAACGGCGCGGCGGCGCGCTCGTCGCTGCATCGCCGCGCCATGTGCGGCAGGTGCGCAGCAAGATCGGCATGGTGTTCCAGAGCTTCAACCTGTTCCCGCACATGACGGCGCTCGCGAACACCATCGAAGCGCCGATGAGCGTGCTCGGCCTCTCGAAGAAGGAAGCCACCGAACGTGCCCGCGAACTGCTCTCACTGGTCGGACTCGCGGACAAGAACGATCACTATCCGTCGCAGTTGTCGGGCGGTCAGCAACAGCGCGTCGCGATTGCACGCGCGCTCGCCATGCGCCCGCAAGTCATGTTGTTCGATGAAGTGACGTCGGCGCTCGATCCCGAACTGTGCGGCGAAGTGCTCAACGTCATCCGCCGCCTCGGCGAGGAGCACAACCTGACCATGCTGATGGTCACGCACCAGATGGGCTTCGCCAAGGAATTCGCCGATCGCGTGTGCTTTTTCTCGCAAGGCAAGATCATCGAACAGGCGCCGCCGCAGCAGTTCTTCTCAGCGCCCCAGCATGAGCGCACACGGCAGTTCCTGCGTGCGGTGACCGAAGCGCTTTGACAAGGCCGCGCGGTCCGCGAATTGCTTCGCGCTCTCCAGACGCAAAACGTGCTTCGATGTTTGAAGCTACTGGAGAGTGCGATGTCCCCCATTCAGCATAAGGTTGCGCGTGCCGCAGAGGTCTCCGCCGAACGCGGCAAGCGCGTGTGCATCAAGGGCAATGAGCCGGACGCGAAGGAAACGCCCATTCTGCTCGTGCGCGACGGCGACGACATTCGCGCCTATACGGCCGAATGTCCGCACGCGGGCGGGCCGCTCGATGAAGGCGCGATCTGCAACGGGCGCATCGTCTGTCCATGGCACAAGGGCACCTTCGAGGTACGCGACGGCAGTCTCGTCGAACCGCCTGCGCTCAAGGCGCTGACTCGCTACGAGACCACCGTCAACGACGGCGACGTTTATATTGCACTGCCCGCCGTCGATAGCGAAGAGTTCGCATCGAAAGCGCAGACGAATGCGAGGACGATGCTGGTCGTCGGCGCGGGCGCGGCGGGCGCCGCGGCATGCGCCGCGCTTCGCGAAGCCGGTTTCGACGGCCGCGTGGTTCTGGCAGGCGGCGACGCGCGCGAGCCCTACGATCGCACGTCGCTGAGCAAGTTCACGCTCGCCGGCGACATGCCGCCGGACGACGTGCCGCCCCTGCTCGACGCGGATTTCTTCGAGAAGCATGACATCGACCGCATCGAGTCGGACGTCATGCATCTGGACGCCCGCGCGCGGCACGCGGATTTCGTCGACGGCAAGAAGCTCGACTACGACACCGCGCTCATCTGCACAGGCGGCACGCCCAAGCCGCTGACCATGCCCGGCGCGAATCTCGGACATGTGCACTTGCTGCGCACACGTGACGATGCACGCGCCATCCTGACCTCGCTCGAAGGACACAAGCGTGCAGTGATCGTGGGAGCGAGCTTCATCGGACTGGAAGCGGCTTCATGCCTGAGGAAGCGCGGCGTGGACGTCACCGTGGTCGCGCCCGGCAAGGTGCCCTTCGCGAAGCAGTTCGGCGAGCGCATCGGCGACATGTTCCGGAAACTGCATGAGAAGAACGGCGTGGCGTTTCACATGAACGCGCGCGTGAGTTCGCTCGTGGGCGGCAATGCGGTGCGCGAAGTGATGCTCGACTCCGGCGAGAAAATTGCCGCCGACATCGTCATCGCGGGAACCGGCGTCGCGCCCGCGACCCAGTTCCTGACAGGCGTCGCGCGCAACGAGGACGGCAGCCTTACCGTCAATACCACGATGCTCGCCGCGCCCCACCTCTATGCCGCAGGCGATATCGCGCAGTTTCCGCTGCCGCGCTCGGGGCAGTCCGTGCGTATCGAGCACTGGCGTGTCGCGCAGCAGCATGCGCGCGTGGCCGCGTACAACATGGCGGGGCAACCGCGCGACTATGCGGGCGTGCCGTATTTCTGGACCTTCCACTACGACAAGACCTTCGACTATCTCGGACACGTGTCGGAACCGGACAGCGTCGAGATCGACGGCGACCTCGACGCCCAGCACTTCATCGCCTTCCTGATGAAGGATTCGCAAGTGGGCGCGGTGGTGGCCTGCGAGTACGATGCCGCCGTTTGCCGGCTCGCCGAAGCGATGCGCGAACCGCTCACGCTGGAACAGGCGCGGCGCATCGCGCAGGGCTGACTTGAGGAATCGAGGAACGAGACATGGCCACTATAGCCGGGAAATCCACCAAGTCGCCCAAGCGCAAATCCAGCAGCAGCAAGCGTCCGAGCACGCGCCAGCGTCATTCCCTTGCCACCGCCCGCAAGAAGCCCGCGCGCTCGACACACCGCTGGTCGCATCACGTCATGGAGACAAGCGACGCGATGGATATCCAGCGCGACATCTTCAAGACCGGCAATGCACAGGAAATCGCCGATTCGCTGAAGCGCTCCTCCACGCACAGCACACGCCGCAAGGGGTCGCCGTTCCAGTCGGCCATGTCGATGCTTAACTTTTATATCAACCGCGCGGGACGCAATCTGCCGAAGTCGCGCAAGAGCACGCTGGAGCGTGCGAAAAAGCGGCTGCGCGAGGCGTTCGGGCGAAAGCCTTGAGGCGCGATTCCGCGTGACACGAAACCGCGCGCCTTGAATGGCTCAAGGTTGACGCTGCCCGCCCTGATGCTGAGGCAATGGCTGGTTCTGCTGACGCTGGCCACTCTGATTGTCCTGCTGCGGTTGTGCGGGCGGCGGCTCAGGCTGGCCGTGCTGTTGCTGTGACGGGTCCGACGGCTGATTGCCCATTTGCTTCTGCTTGTCGCTCATGTTTCCTCCTGCGCTTTGAACTGAAACACCGGTGCGACTCGAAGGTCGCCCACGGGTTGCAGCATCGCGCATACCTGACACGACGAGGAACGTCGCTTGCTCGCGGTGCACATGCATGCGCGGGCGATCCAGCCTGCACGCGTTCAGCCAAGGAGACAGCGATGGCCCAGCAACCTCCTCTCAATCCCGGCGATGAAGCCGAAGCCGGCGCGCCCGGCTCAGGCGAGGATCTGTGTCCGGACTGCAACGGCACCGGCAAGCTCGACGGTTCGGAGTGCGCTACCTGCGGCGGCACCGGCAAGGTGACACAGGGCATCGGCGGCGGCTGAGCGGATCGGCGGAACCTCCGCTCGTCACACCACAGGAGTCAAGCTTGAAAAAAACATCGAATCAACTCGTGCGCGTTGCAGCCAGCCTGTCGATGCTCGCTTGCGGCAGCGCATTCGCGGCAGGCTACGCCGCCGGCTTCGGTCCCGATCCCGAATTGCCCGCGCCGCACAAGGGCTTGATGCCGACCGTGAACATCGCTCCGGCGAAGCCGTGGCAAGCCGGCGAGCAGCCGGACGCCGCACAGGGTTTCCAGGTGACGCCGTTCGCCACCAAGCTCGATCACCCGCGCTGGATCGCCACGCTGCCCAATGGCGACGTGCTCGTCGCGGAAAGCAATGCGCCCGCGCAACACGACGAAAACGCCGGCATCAAGGGCTTCGTGATGAAGAAGGTGCAGAAGCGCGCGGGCGCGGGCGTCGCGAGCCCGGACCGCATCGTGTTGCTGCGCGATACCAACGGCGACGGCATCGCCGACACGCGCACCGTGTTCATCGACAAGCTGCATTCGCCGTTCGGCATGGCGCTCATCGGCGACGAACTGTACGTCGCGGACACCGACGCGATCATGCGCTTCAAGTACGAGCCCGGCATGACGCAGATCACCACGCCGGGCGAGAAGTTCATGGATCTGCCCGCCGGCGAGATCAATCATCACTGGACCAAGAACATCATTGCAAGCCGCGACGGCAAGAAGCTCTATGTGACCGTCGGCTCGAACAGCAACGCGGCGGAAAACGGCATCGATGCCGAGAACGGCCGGGCGCAGATCATGGAAGTGGACATCGCGACGAAGCAGGCGCGGCCGTTCGCCACCGGTTTGCGCAACCCTAACGGCATGTCATGGCAGCCGCAAAGCGGCGCGCTGTGGACGGTCGTAAACGAGCGCGACGAACTGGGCAACGAACTCGTGCCCGACTATCTCACCTCGGTGAAGGACGGCGCGTTCTATGGCTGGCCCTACAGCTATTACGGCCAGCATGTCGACGACCGCGTGAAGCCGCAGCGCGCGGACCTCGTGCAGTCCGCGATCCTCCCCGACTACGCGCTCGGCGCGCACACCGCGTCGCTCGGCCTGACGTTCTACGACGGCAGCGCCTTCCCCGAGCGCTATCGCAATGGCGCGTTCATCGGCCAGCATGGCTCGTGGAACCGCAAGCCCCGCAGCGGCTACAAGGTCGTCTTCGTGCCCTTCCAGGACGGCAAGCCCTCGGGACCGCCGGAAGACATCCTCACCGGCTTTCTTTCGTCGGATGGCCATGCGCGCGGAAGGCCCGTCGGCGTGGCGGTGGATCATGCGGGCGGCCTCCTCGTCGCCGACGATGTCGGCAACGCCGTGTGGCGCGTCGCGCCCGCCGGGAAGCCGCAGTAAGTGGCCGCGCGCAAGCCAAAGACCAAACCCGCGCGCGGGCCGGGCAGCCTGTTCGCGCTTGCGGAGCGGCAGATCGTCGGGCTCTACGATGCCGGCGTGATGTCGCCCGCCGTGCTGCATCATCTCGTCGCGGCTTACGCGGAGAGTGGTATCGACTGGAACGAGGACGGCACGCTGCGCACCGTGGACGGCCATGGCGTGCACGAAGCAGTGGTCATCGTGATGATGCCGGGACGCGCGCTGAAGACGGCGCGCAAGGACTTCATCTCGGTGGTCGAGCATCGCGCGGGCGCGTCGTCACCTACGGACCCAGCCGAAGACGCGCCCGACGACGAAGACCTGTTGAGCCAATTGGGCGGCGACGGCACGCGTTCGTCAACCCGTGCAGCGAAGAAAACCGAGCCTTCTCCGAAGCGAGCCGGCTTCAATCCGCTAGTCGGCGCGCGCTCGGTGCCGAGTCATAACAAGTAAGCCCATTCAATGCGCCACGCCCGGCGCAATCAGTTCGAGCAGATCGTCCATGTCGAACGGCTTCGCGAGAATCGGCACGCCAAGATGCTTCGCGCGTTCAAGTTCGTCGGCGTAGCCGGTCATCAGGATCAGCTTCTGCGCCGGCAGCCGCTTCGTGATCTGCTCGGCCAGGTCGATGCCGTTCATGCGGCCCGGCATCTGCACGTCCGTCAGCACGAGATCGAAAGCGTAGCCTTCGCCCAGCAGCGCGAAGGCGCCATCGGCGCTGTCCTCGTGATGCACCGCGCAGCCGAACACTTCGAGTACGGCCAACACGCCCGCCGCCACATCCTGGTTGTCCTCGACCAGCAGCACCGACGTGCCGCGCAGCGGATGCGCTTCGTCGTTGGCGTCAGTGGTCGAACGGGCCGCGGACAGCAGCGGTTCGATCTCGGTTTCCGGCGGCATGTAGGCCTTCGACGTCACCGGCGCCGGCCCATGATGCCGCGGCAGATACAGCCGGACCGTCGTCCCCGATCCCGCCACGCTGGTGATGCGCGCGGTGCCCCCGGCCTGCTCGCAGGCCGCCAGCACCTGCACCAGGCCGAGGCCCGTGCCCATGCCACGGACTTTCGTCGTGAAGAGGGGCTCGAAGGCGCGCCGCAGCGTCTGCTCGTTCATGCCTTCGCCGTTGTCCGTGATCGAGATGAGCAGATACTCGCCATCGGGGATATCGGTTTCGGCGCCCCGCACGCGCGCGTTCTGGCAGCGGATCAGCACGCGCCCGCCGTGCGGCATCGCCTCGCTGGCGTTGACCGCGACGTTCACGAGCGCCAGTTCCAGTTCCACCGGATCGGCCGTTACGCACCACAAGTCGGGCGACAGTTCCAGCGTCACCGACACCGACGGATGCACGGAGGTCTTCACAAGCCCGAGCAGATTGCGCAACCACGCCGCCGGCTCGATCAGTTCCTGCTTGAGCGGCTGCTTGCGCGCAACGCTCATCAGGCGCCGCGCCAGCGATTCGGCCCCGGAAGTCGCGCGCTCCACCGCCAGCACTTCCGGCTCGACGCCGTTGAAGTGCTTGCGCCGCGCCAGCTCCATGTTCGACGCCACCACCATCAGCAGGTTATTGAAGTCGTGCGCGACATTGGCGACGAGGTTGCCGAGCGCCCCCATGCGCCGCAGCTGTCGGCTCGACGCCTCGATGGACAGCCGCGTCGCCACCTCCGCGCGCCAGCGTTCCCACGCGGCCTGTTCGGCGTTCAGCCGGCGAATGGAGAACAGGATCAGCAGCCAGACGGCGATGCACGGCCCCAGCGCGGCCGCCGCCGCGAGCGCGAGGCCGTGAAGCCAGTTCCCGTAGATCGCGGAGACCGCGTAGCCCACCGCGACATAGAGCGGATAATCGCCCACGCGCCGGAAGGCCAACAGCCGTTCGACGTGATCGACGCTCGACTCCACGCGCATGCGGCCATACAGCTCGTTGTTGCGGAAGGCGTTCGTAAAGGGCGTGTTGGCGGCGGGCTCGGCGTCGTCGGGCTTGGCGGGATAGCGCGCGAGAATGCCGCCGTCGCGCCGGTACAGGCCCACCACAACTGCCTGATCGCCGCCGACCAGCTCGTGATAGAAGTCGACGAAGTAGCCCCGCTTCACCGCGATCGACACCACGCCAAGGAAGCGCCCATTGCTGGCAATGCGGCCCATCGTGGTGGTGAAGACATCCGAACGCGCCACCTTGCCGCGCAGGGGCAAGGAGAAGTACGTGACCGGCGCGACGGAACGCGCGGACTGGAAGTCGTCGCGCTCGGCGATCGAGACGGGCGGCGCCGGGAAATAGCGGCTGTTCGCGAGCAGATTGCCATGCTCGCCGAACACGGAGATGGCCGCGATCTGCGCGAGCGTGCTGTCCATCTCGTCGAGCGTGTGATGAAGCGAGGCCTCGCGGCCGCGAATGGCGTCGTCGTTGCTGTCGCCGAGCAGATCGACGATACGGGTTTCGAGTTGCTGGTTCAGGTCGATGACCTTCAGCGCATGCTCGTCCGCCACGCGCGTCAGGCGCTCGGTGAAGTCTTCCGCGTCGGAAAAGCGGCGCTGCAGGTCGTAGTAGCCATACAGGGCCAGGCATGCCAGCGGAATGACGATCGACGCAGCCAGCACGCGCAGCAGCATCTTTCGCGTCGAAGCGAAATTGCGTGCGGGCAGCGGCAGATCGTATGTCGCGGTCTCGGTGGAGTCCAAGCGTTGCGCCTCCGGGGATGTCGACCGGTATATCGTAACCGGCGCGCGCTCGGGACGGCACAAGATCCTGAAAGACGCCGGGCGGGGCATTCTCTGTCAATGCCCGAGACCCGTCAATCGGCGCGCCTGTGTTGAGTCGCGTCACAGGCGCAAAGACCGCAACGGCTGGAACGGCCAGTCAGCCCGCCAGATCCCGCTCCGGCGTCGCCGAGATGCGATGGATGGCCAGATCGGCGCCATTGAACTCTTCCTCGCGATCCAGCCGCAGGCCCACGGTCAGCTTGATCGCCCCATAGACGGCCGTGCCGCCGGCCAGCGCGAGCGCCACCGCGCCCACCGTGCCGATCACCTGCGAGAAGATCGACACGCCGCCAATGCCGCCGAACACCTTCTGCCCGAAAATGCCCGCCGCGATGCCGCCCCACGCGCCGCACATGCCATGCAGCGGCCACACGCCGAGCACGTCGTCGATGCGCCAGCGGTTCTGCACGCAGGTGAACATCTGCACGAACAGCACGCCCGCGACCGCGCCCACGATCAGCGCGCCGAGGGGATGCATCAGGTCCGAGCCCGCGCACACCGCGACCAGGCCCGCGAGCGGTCCGTTATAGGTGAAGCCCGGATCGTTGCGGCCTGCGAACCAGGCGGCGAGCGTGCCGCCGACCATCGCCATCAGCGAGTTGACCGCGACGAGGCCGCTGATCTTGTCGACCGTCTGCGCGCTCATCACGTTGAAGCCGAACCAGCCGACCGCCAGCACCCATGCGCCCAGTGCCAGGAAGGGAATCGACGAGGGCGGATGCGCGGCGATGCGCCCGTCCTTGTGATAACGCCCATGACGCGGCCCGAGCAGCACGACCGCAGGCAGGGCCACCCAGCCGCCGAACGCATGCACGACCACGGAACCCGCGAAGTCGTGAAACGGTGCGCCGAAGGCCTGCGTGAGCCAGGCCTGGATGCCAAAGCGCTCGTTCCACGCCATGCCCTCGAGCAGCGGATACAGGAAGCCGACGATCACGCAGGTCGCGAAAAGCTGCGGATTGAACTTGGAGCGCTCGGCGATGCCGCCGGAGACGATCGCCGGAATCGCCGCTGCGAAGGTCAGCAGGAAGAAGAAGCGCACGAGCGCATAGCCGTTGTGCTCGGCGAGGATATCGGCGCCATGCATGAACTGCACGCCGTACGCGATGTTGTAGCCGATGAAGAAGTAAGCGAGCGTCGAGACGGCGAAGTCCACCAGGATCTTGACCAGCGCGTTGACCTGATTCTCGCGGCGGACCGTGCCGAGTTCGAGGAACGCGAAGCCCGCATGCATCGCAAGCACCATGGCGGCGCCAAGCAGCAGAAAAAGTGTGTTGGTTCCGGACTGAAGTGCCTGCATGGTGGAGCGGTCGATTGACGAAAGGCGCTCAATTTGCAAGTTCCGGGCCAAGTTGGCGCATGAGGCATCGAAGCGGTGCGTACGTTTGGCCCACGGGCGAACAAGGTGGTGCGGCGTGCGCCGCGAACGATCAACGGGTGTTATCGAACTTGGTGCAATGCTCTTTCATGTCGCATGAAACGCACCGATTTCGTGCTTTGGTTTTCATCGTGAAGGCTGATGAAGGGACATTGCAAGCGTTGCAACAAGGCGCCCCCCTGACTTGACCCGCGAGTATCCTGAAACCGCGCGGCAACGTTCGGGAGGCATCCGGCATGGACTCCACATTCGACAACCGAAGGCACGCAGGCCGCGACCTCGCGACTCATCTCGGTCACTACGCCCATCGTGAAGACGTCATCGTCCTCGCGCTGCCGCGCGGCGGCGTTCCTGTTGCGTTCGAAGTGGCCCGCGCGCTCGACGCGCCGCTCGACATCCTCGTCGTCCGCAAGCTCGGCGTGCCGGCGCAGCCCGAACTCGCCATGGGCGCGATCGCCTCGGGAGAAGCGTTCTTTCTGGACCGGAGCATCGTGGATTACGCAGGCGTGTCGGAGGATCAACTCGAGCGCGTAATCGCCGGGGAACGTGCCGAACTGCTCCGGCGCGAGCGGCTGTATCGGGGAGCGCGTCCGCCGCTCGACGTGAGCGGCCGCGTGGCGATTCTCGTCGATGACGGCATGGCAACCGGCGCGACGCTGAAGGCCGCCGCAATGTCGCTGCGGCACGCGCATCCCGCGAGGATCGTCGCGGCGCTACCGGTCGCGCCGCTCGATTCGGATGCGCGCGTGGAACACGTCGTGGACGAGTTCGTGTGCGTGCTTCGGCCGCGTGCCTTCTTCGGCGTAGGCCAGTTCTACGCCGATTTCGACCAGACCAGCGACGACGAAGTCCGCGACCTGCTCGACGCCGCGCGGCGCGACGCCTAGCGCGTCCAGGGTGCGCCGGAATCCTCGTTGCTGCGGCCGTAACGCGCGCGCGCATCCTTCAGCACAGAGCGCTCGATCACGCCGTCATCCACGAGCGCCTTCAACGCGGCCAGCACGATCGACACGCGGTCCACCTCGAAGAACGCACGCAGCGCCTGCCGCGTATCGCTGCGGCCGAAGCCGTCGGCACCCAGCGTCACATAGCGGCGCGGCACGCTGACGCGAATGAGTTCGGGCAGCGCGCGCACATAGTCCGTCGCCGCGATCACCGGTCCGTGCGTGCCTTGCAGCGCGCGCGTGACGAACGGCTCGGGGGCGTCATCGTCGCTCAGGCGCGCGAGACGTTCGCAGGCCGCGCCGTCGCGATGCAGCTCGGTGTAGCTCGTCACGCTCCACACGGCGGCGTCGATGTTCCAGTCTTCCGCGAGCATCGTGCGCGCCGCGAGCGTTTCATTCAGGATCGCGCCTGATCCCAGCAACTGCACCTGCGCCGCGCTCTCCGCAGCGTCGCCGAGCCGATGCATGCCGCGCAGGATGCCGTCGCGCGTGGCATCGCTCAGCGTGCCGCCCGGCGCGGAAGGCTGCGCATAGTTCTCGTTGGTCACCGTGACGTAATAGAACACGTCGTTCTGACGCTCCATCATCTCCTGCATGCCTTCATCGACGATGGCCGCCACTTCGTACGCGAATGCGGGATCGTAGGCGCGGCAATTCGGGATCGTCGATGCGCTCAGATGGCTCGTGCCGTCCTGATGCTGCAAACCCTCGCCGCCGAGCGTCGTGCGCCCTGCCGTCGCGCCGATCAGGAAGCCGCGCGAACGCTGGTCCGCCGCCGCAAAAATCAGGTCGCCGATGCGCTGGAAGCCGAACATCGAGTAGTAGATGTAGAACGGCAGCATGGGCAGGTCGTGCACGCTGTAGGACGTCGCCGCCGCGATCCACGACGACACCGCGCCCGCCTCCGAAATGCCTTCTTCGAGAATCTGGCCGCGCGTGTCCTCGCGGTAATAGAGCATCGAGCCCATGTCCTCCGGCTCGTACAACTGGCCGAGCGGCGAATAGATGCCCACCTGTCTGAAGAGGTTCGCCATGCCGAAGGTGCGGGCCTCGTCGGCGACCACCGGCACCACGCGCGGCCCGAGCGCCGGATCTTTCAGCAGGCTGCCGAGCATCCGCACGAAGGCCATCGTCGTGGACATTTCCTTGCCGGCGGCAGTCAGCGCGAATTGTCCCCAACTGGCGAGCGCGGGCGGCGTGACGCCCTGTGTCGCCTTCGCCCGGCGGCGCGGCAAATAGCCGCCCAGCGCCGCACGCCGCTCGTGCAGATAGCGCATCTCCGGGGCGTCGTCGGCCGGTTTGTAGAACTTCACCTGCTCGACGTCTTCATCCGAGAGCGGCAGGCGGAAACGATCGCGAAACGCCTTGAGGTCGTCGAGATCGAGCTTCTTCTGCTGATGCGTCGTCATGCGGCCCTGTCCCACCGTGCCCATGCCGAAACCCTTCATGGTCTTGGCGAGGATCACGGTCGGTTGGCCCTTGTGCGCGAGCGCCTTCGCGTACGCCGCGTGCAGCTTGCGCACGTCGTGGCCGCCGCGGCGCAGACGGTCGATGTCCTCGTCCGACAGATGCGCGGCCAGCGCCGCCAGTTCCGCGTTCTGGCCGAAGAAGCGTTCGCGGTTGTAGCGGCCGTCGTTGGCCGAGAAGGTCTGGAACTGGCCGTCGACGGTATGCGCAAAGGCGCGCAGCAACGCGTTGTTGCGATCGCGCGCGAACAGCCCGTCCCAGTCCGAGCCCCACAGCACCTTGATGACGTTCCAGCCTGCGCCGGTGAACTGCGCTTCGAGTTCATCGACGATCCGGCCGTTGCTGCGCACGGGACCGTCGAGCCGCTGCAGGTTGCAGTTGATGACGAACACCAAGTTGTCCAGCTGCTCGCGCGCCGCGAGCGACAGCGCGCCGATCGATTCCGGCTCGTCCATCTCGCCGTCGCCGAAGAAGCCCCACACCTTGCGGCCTTCGGTGACCTGCAGGTTGCGGTTCTGCAGATAACGCATGAACCTGGCCTGGTAGATCGAGTTGATCGGCCCGATGCCCATGGAACCGGTCGGGAACTGCCAGAAGTCGGGCATCAGCCACGGATGCGGATAGGAGCAGAGTCCCGGTCCCGCGATCTCGCGCCGATAGTGCTTCAGGTGGTGCTCGTCGAGGAAGCCTTCGAGAAAGGCGCGCGCATACACGCCCGGCGACGAATGCGGCTGGAAGTACACGAGGTCGCCGCCATGATTCGCGCCGGCCGCGCGGAAGAAGTGATTGAAGCCCACTTCGAACAGATCCGCCGCCGAGGCATAGCTGGCGATATGACCGCCCAGCTCGCCATAGGCGCGGTTCGCGCGCACGACCATCGCGAGCGCGTTCCAGCGCAGCACGGCGGCGAGCCGCTCTTCGACGTCGAGCTTGCCCGGATACGGCGGCTGCTGCGCGACGGGAATGGTGTTGGTGTAAGGCGTCGCGCGCGCTCGCGCCGATTCCACGCCGACGGACAGCGCGTGTTCCGCAAGCCGGTCGAACAGATACTGCGCGCGCTCCCGGCCTACGTGCTCCACGACGGCGTCGAGCGCCTCCAGCCATTCGGCGGTTTCCGCGGGATCGACGTCCTCGCGGCCTTTCGCGATGGAAAGAAGCTGGGTGGTTCCGCTCGACAAATCGGTCATGGAGACTCCGCGCGCTGGCTGATGGTGGCTGATGGTGACTGATGGATCACACAAGCATATCCATGCTTGCGCAAAATGTGCGTCTCATTTGGCTGTTTCTGCGCTTTGCGATAGTGTATTTATTCTTTCAAACCGCCCGAAACCGGAATTTCTCGACCATGAGCACGACGACCCGGCAACGCCTCGACCGCATCGACATCGGCATCCTCAACCAGTTGCAGCACAACGCGCGCATCACCAATGCCGAGCTGGCGCGGGCGGTGAATCTCTCGGCTACGCCCTGCTTCAACCGCGTGCGCGCGCTGGAGAAGGCCGGCCTGTTCCGCCAGCACGTCACGCTGCTCGATCCGGAGGCACTCGGCCTGTCGATCAACGTGTTCATCCAGGTGAGCCTGGAGAAGCAGGTCAAGGACGCACTGGCGCACTTCGAGCACGCGATCAGCGAACGTCCCGAGGTGATGGAGTGCTATCTGATGACGGGCGACGCGGACTATCTGCTGCGCGTGGTGCTGCCGGACATCGCCGCGCTGGAGCGCTTCATCCTGGAGCGCCTGACCACGCTGCCGGGCGTGTCGAACATCCGCTCCAGCTTTGCGCTGAAACAGGTGCGCTACAAGACGGCGCTGCCCTTGCCCGCCTCTGGTCTGACCCTGCGCGATCCGGATGCCGCCGAAACGGAATGGACTTGATTGTTTCGCCAAAAAGGTCAATTCTTCCGATTAAATCAACAGCAAGAGTAACTCTTGCCATGACTCGGAGTGTCATCTATAACTCGTGTGCCACGCGGCCTGCCACCCGCGAATCCGCGTTCCTACCACGAAGCGCCACGCGAGAACAACAAAATGAACCTCGAGACGGTACGTGTTTTCATCATGACGCGTGGCGTCGATCTGGCGATCATGGTCGTCGGCGCCATCGCGCTGTGGATCATCGGACGCTGGCTCATCAGTCTCGTCACCGGCGGCATGCGCAAGCTGCTGGCGCGCAACGGCCGCGTCGATCCGACGCTCGCCCATTACCTCGGTTCCATCGTCGGCGTCATTCTCAACCTGCTGCTGGTCCTCGCGATCCTGCAGATCTTCGGCGTCCAGACCACCTCGTTCGCGGCGCTGCTCGCGGGCCTGGGTCTCGCCATCGGCACGGCGTGGGGCGGGCTGCTCGCGCACTTCGCCGCCGGCATCTTCATGCAGGTGCTGCGGCCCTTCAAGGTCGGCGATTTCGTGACGGCGGGCGGCGTCACCGGCACCGTCACCGAACTCGGCCTGTTCGGCACCACCATCACGACGCCCGACAACGTCGCGGCCATCATCGGCAACAACAAGATCTTCTCCGACACGATCTGGAACTTCAGCCTGCTGCCGCACCGCCGCGTGGAGCTGACGGCGAAGATCGCGAACGGCGTCGATCCGCTCGACGCCATTGCGCGGCTGAAGGAAGCCATCGCCCGGATTCCGAACGTCGCGACGACGCCGCCGCCGGACGTCGAAGTGCTGTCGTTCACGCCCGAAGGCCCGTTGCTGTGCGTGCGCCCTTACACCAACACGAGCGATTACTGGCAGGTCTACTTCGACACCAATCGCGCGATCATCGAGACCTTCAAGCAGGCCGGCTATCCGACGCCGGAAACGCCGCTCGCACGGCGCGTCATCAGCTAGACGCGCCGCGTCCGTTGCTCAAGCCGCACGGACGCGCGCGCCGTGCGACGGCAAGCCCCCGAGGCGCGCCGCAACGTGATCGATGAAGGCACGCAGCCGCGGCGCTTCATGACGGCTCTGCGGCCACACGATCTGGAACGTCCCCTCCGTGCTCACGTGCGCGCCGAGCACCGTCCGCAACAGACCCGCCTCCAGCGCATGCTTCGCGACGAAATCCGGCACGCAGGCGAGACCGAGCCCCGCGACGCCGGCGGCCAGCACCGCTTCCATGTCGTTGAAGGCGAGGATGGCGTGAGGATCGAGCGCATAGCTGTGATCGCCGCGGGCGAAGCGCCACGGCTCGGGCCGGCCGCTTGCCGGCGAGCGGAAACGGATGCAGGCGTGGCTCGTGAGTTCCTCGGGTGTCGCCGGATCGCCGCGTGCCGCAAGATAAGCCGGCGCCGCCACGATCACCGGGCCATATTGCGCGAGCGGACGCGCGAGCAATTGCGAATCGGCGAGACGCCCGGTGCGGATGACCGCGTCATAGCCTTCCTGCGTGACGTCGACCAGACGGTCGCTGAAGTCAATCTCCAGTTCGATGTCCGGATAACGCCGCCTGAACTCCGGCACGAGCGGCAACAACAGCCGGCCGCCAAGCGACGGCGCGCTGATGCGCAGGCGTCCGCGCGGCGAGGAAGTGGAATGGAACAACTCGTTCTCGGCGTCTTCGAGATCGGCGAGCATGCGCTTGCAGCGCGCGAAGAAGCGGGCGCCTTCGTGCGTGAGGCCGATGCGCCGTGTCGTGCGGTTCAGCAGTTGCACGCCGAGCTTCGCCTCCAGCCGCATCACGCTCTTGCCCACCGCCGACGCCGACAGCCCCAGCGCGCGGCCCGCCGCCACGAAGCTGCCGGTTTCGGCCGCCCGCACGAAGGCCACCATGCCGGACAGGCTTTCGGTGGAAAGAGAACCGTGCGTGACGGATGCGGCCGCGGCGGGAACCTGAGTCATGTGCGTGATCCAGCGAGAAGATGGGGCGCGACGATTGCGCCCTGTTCTCTGCATGAACGTGCACGCACGGCTTTTATTCCCCGGCGCCGTCATGACCGACGGCGGCGCTTCAGCCGTTCAGTTCCTCATGCAGGGCCACATATTCCTGCGCGAGCTTGTGACGCGGTTCGAGGTAGATCATCGGCCGCGCGTGCTGATGGCTCTCGCGAATCTTCACCGACGAGGACAGATGTGAGTTGAGCACCGGCAGGTCCTCGCCACGCAGTTCATCGACGAGTTGCTGCGGCAGGCTCGCGCGCGGCTGGAACTGGTTGATGACGATGCCTTCCACGCTCAGGTCCGGGTTGTGATCGTGACGGATCTCCTGCACGTTATCGAGCACCGAATAGAGCGCGCGACGCGAGAAGTCGTCGCAATCGAAGGGAATCAGGCAGCGCTCCACCGCGATCAGCGCGGAACGCGTGAAGAAATTGAGCGCGGGCGGCGTGTCGATGTACACGGCGTCGTAGTGTTCGAGATTCCTGAGCGCGTCACGCAGCTTGTAGATCTTGTAGCGCGATTCGAGCTTGCCTTGCAGCGCTTCGAGATTCGGGTGCGACGGCACGATGTCGAGATGCTCGAACGGCGTCTGGTGAATGAAGGACTCGAAGGCGGGCTCGCGAAAGCTGTAGCTCAGCGCGGACTCGAAGAAGCTCGCGAGATTCGGCTGGGCCTCGGCGGCCTGTGCGCCGAGCAGATACTGGCTGGCGTTGCCTTGCGGATCGAGATCGATGACGAGCGTGCGCACGCCGCGCGACGCGCTGATGGCCGCCAGATTGCAGACGATGGTGGACTTGCCCACCCCACCCTTTTGATTGAAGACCACTCGGCGCATCGGCTTATTCTTCCTCGGTTTGTGAACGGTCGTTTGTTCATGTTGCTTTCGGTGGCTTTTCACGGGGTCGACCGGTGCCCGGTGGCAAATCTTAGCGCATCAAAATGACCGCTCTTCGACGCTGCACGCCGCGCGCGCCTGTGCGACGATGTTTCGCATGCCCGCCTACCCACGCAACCTGGTGCATCCTGACGCCCCTTCATGGCAGGACGTTGTCACGCAGACAGAACGCGCGCTTGCGTGCGGCGCACTGCGCTCCTTCGACACCACGCAGAGCGTGATCGACGACGGCGGCGTGCGCTTCCTGATCCGGCAGGCGGCGAACCTTCGACGCAAGGAGGAAGCAGCGACGCTCGCGGCCCGATCGGCCAGTGCATGGCGCGATCCGTTCTCGCCGTGCGAGGCGGCGCTGCGTGTCGGCGATATCGGCGCGCGGCACTTCCTGTTGCTCAACAAGTTCAACGTGCTCGCGCATCATCTGCTCATCGTGACGAACGACTTCGAGACGCAGGAGTCGCTGATCGACGAAAGCGATTTCGCCGCCTTGTTCGCGTGTCTCGCGCGCTTCGAGGCGCTGGGCTTTTACAACGGCGGCACGATCGCCGGTTCGAGCCAGCCGCACAAGCATCTGCAACTGGTGCCGCTGCCGCTCGACGGCCACGTCCTGCCCATCGAGCCGTGCATCGAAGCCGCGCGCACGGACGCGCTTTTTCAAGCGCCGCAGCTTGCGTTCAGGCACGCGGCCGCCTGGCTCGCCGACGACGATCCCGTCCGCGCCCACACCGTGTATCTGCAATTGCTGAAGGCCATCGGCGTCGAGCGGGTCGAAATTGCAGGCGTCGCGCGGCAGAGTGCGCCATACAACCTGCTGGTCACGCGCCGCTGGATGCTGGCCGTGCCGCGCAGCGTGCCCGACGTGCAAGGCGTGGCGGTGAACGCGCTCGGCTTCGCGGGCTCGCTGTTCGTACGCGACGACGCCCAGCGGCGCATCGTCGAAACACTCGGTCCGATGCAATTACTTGCGAACGCAACTATCTCTTGAAATCGGCCGGCGTGCCCCGCATGTCCGCATCCAGACATCTGGAGTCATGCCAACATGGGAAGCCGGCCACAATTCATCGATGACCTCGGGCGCGCGCCGCACGCCGCCGCGTCGTCAGCGTCATCCACACACGCCGCGCCGCTTGACGACACCGCCCTGCTCGACGCCTATTCGCGCACGGTGATCGGCGCACTCGAACGCGTGCAGCAAGCTGTTGTGTTCATCTCGGTGGAGCGTGAACTTGCCGACGCGCGCGGGTCGCGCCGTCAGGCGGGCGGCACGGGATCGGGTTTCATCTTCACGCCGGACGGTTATCTGCTGACCAATAGCCACGTCGTACACGGCGCCACGCAACTCGCCGTCACGCTCGCCGACGGCACGCGCTTCGACGCCGATCTCGTCGGCGACGATCCCGCCAGCGATCTCGCGGTGCTGCGCATCGGTTCGCCCGAGCCGCTGCCGCATGTGCAACTGGGCGAATCGGGCAGCTTGCGCGTCGGGCAGATCGCCATTGCCGTGGGCAATCCGCTGGGCCTCGCGCAGACGGTCACCACCGGTGTCGTGTCCGCGCTCGGGCGCTCGTTGCGCTCCACCTCGGGCCGCCTGATTCACGACGTGATCCAGACCGACGCCGCGCTCAATCCGGGCAATTCAGGCGGACCGCTCATCAATTCGGCGGGACAGGTGATCGGCGTCAATACGGCGATCATTTCCGGCGCGCAGGCTATTTCCTTCGCCACGGCGATCGATTCGGCCAAGTGGGTCATCATGCAGATTTTCGCGCACGGGCGCGTGCGGCGCGCGTATATCGGCGTGGCGGGCACGACCACGCCCATCTCGCGGCGCGTGCAGCGTTACTTCGGGCTGGCGTCGGCGAGCGGCGTGCATGTGATGGAAATCGTCAAGGGCAGCCCGGCTGCGATCGGCGGATTGCGGACGGGCGATCGCATCGTCGAAGTGGATGGGGTCGCCGTGGACAGCGTCGACGGCCTGCAACGCACGCTGGATGCGTCGCGCATCGACAAGCCCGTGAAGGTGGCCGTGCTGCGCGGCACGCAGAAGGTCGAGATCGATCTCACGCCGGTCGAGCAGACCGTTTGATGGCTCGAGCCGCATAGGCAGCGTACGACGGCACGCGCCGCCGTACGCCTGTTCACTTCATGCTTCCCGGCTGGTCTCACGCGCGGCTTGAGCCCCGTCCCCCGTGACCGGTCTTGTCGAAACAGCGAAGACTTTCACCAGGCGCTCGCGCAATGCGGCGGCATCGCGCCGCAAGGGCTCGTTGGCGGTGGCGTCGATCAAGGCATCGATACGCCGCCGCCAGTATTCCGGACGTAACACCGCATGGTGCGCCGGCATGCGGCGCCCGCTGGTCGCGACGCGCGCCAGCTCGGCAATCATTCGCCCGATATGCACGAGTTCCTCGTGCGCGTAGTGATCGGCGCTCACGGTGTGCGTCCTCCGCGTTTCCCTCTTGCTGAACGCACGACCCGAAGGATTTATTCCAATCCGAAAGCTTTTATCGCAGACGGGTCAGGCCCGCTCATTGCGCTAACGAACACATCCTGGCGGCTATGTGCGGCAACAGCCGGTAGGCGCGCCGCCGCTAGGGTTCAATGCGAAGGCAGAAGGCAGCGCGCTCACGGGTCGCCCCGTTGAACGATCCTGCCCTGTCGGGGGAAGGTCCTGGAAAAAGGATTGCCATGAACACGTACAAGAAAAATCAGGCTGCGCCGCGACGCGCAGCTTTCCGTTGCACAGGCCAGCAGCTGGACGCCATCATGCGCTTCGCCGAGGAGCGCAGGCTCGATCAACAGCCGCTGCATGTGGTGGTCGAGGCCTTCTGGCGCTTCCATGCGCATGCGAAAGCCGCCTAAAGCAACGACATGCGTCATGCGGTGATGCAGCGCGCTGTCATCACTGATTCGACAGCACGCGCTCCTTGAGCACCCAGATCGCGGTAGGCACCGCGTAGTAGCCGCTGACATTGCCGGTGACGAGCTTGCCCGTCAACTGGATGCGGGCGTTCTCGGTAGGCGTGGCATCGATGATCTGCACCGCCGATACATTCGATTGCTGTCGGGCATTCTGTCCCGCGCCTGCACTCAGGACGCATACCGGACTCGCCAGCGACAGCACCCATGCGGGCTTGGCCGATCCTGCCGCCTCATGCGGCGCCTGCCGCGTGGCGGTGCCTTCGAGCGTCACGACATCGCCATCGCTGTAGCACGGCGCCGCCGATGCCGCACGCGCCACCACCAGCAAGATCGTCAATGCGCAGGCTTTCGCAATCATTCGGACCTCGCGGAAAACGCGTCGGTAGACGCGCCATGTTGGCAGGAAGCATTGTCACTTTAGGGTATCGGCCGTGGGGTCGCAACCCGGTGAAAGCACGCGGCCCCTTCACTGCCGACACCTTTCAGACCTGTCATGCGGGAACGGGTGTTGCTGCGGATCATATGAGGATTACACGAGCGCTGATTGCTTACCCGGATTGAGTAACTCAAGCAACGCGCAACAACATCCGAGGCTTGGATCGCGTAAAGACGATTCCACAGAGGGGGCGACGATGAATCAGGTCATAGTAGGTGTGTTCGGCTCCTATCGCGACGGACACGAGGCGCTTCGCGCATTGCAGCTTGCGGGCTTGCGACGCGACGACGCTCATCTTTACCAGGCACGCCGCGGCGAAGTCGATATCGATATGCCATGGCAACCCGCGCACGACGAAGACGAAGCCGAATATGTTGCACACGGCGAGCATCAAGGCGTGATCGCGCGCAATCGCTTTGTGCCTGACGAGCCCTTGCTGAAGCCCGCGGCTTCGCCGCCGACGGAAGCCGATGCCGCTCTGCTGCAGCGCACGCTGCTCGTGATCCGCATCACCGGCGATATCAAACCCGCGGCCATTGGCGAATTGATGCACGAACATGGCGCGATTGCCGTGAAGGACGCCAGCGGACACTGGCGCTTTTCACCGTACCGGAACGCCGCCCGCGTCTGAACCCATCAATGGATGCCTGACCGGGGTCCTTCGGTATCCGTGGCGGCATCGGCCTGGTCGTCGTCTTCGGGCGCGTCCGCCGATGCCGCCTCGTTCGCGAGATCACGGGCGGCCTGCGCGGCCGATGCCGCCCGCAACCGTCTGCAATGAGCGGAATGCCTGAGCGTGGCGAGCATTCGCACGACTTCACGCGGTCTGGTTCTCATCGACGTCTCCATCTCGATAATGTTCAGAAACTACTTTAAGTTTAGGCGCCCGGACGATGATGGCAAGGAGCAAGCGTGAAACAATGTCCCGCCAAGACCGGTGCGTTCGCTACTGGTACGACAGGGTGAAGGTCGCCCTGGCGTGAACGCTGCCGGGCACCAGCGCGCCGGCCGTGCGCACGTAGCGCGCCGACGTGCCCGCCGACCACTGATTCAGCGTGCCCGCCGCCTGCGAATCCGGTCCGAACGCAATCGGATCCGCGCCGTTCAGGATCTCGATGCTCACGCCCGCTGCCGTCGAACCCGGCGCGAGCGCCAGATCGGTGGAGCGGTTTCCCGGGTCGATGGCGTCGGTCATCGTGATGCAGACCTTGATGCCCGGCTGGCAGTCCAGTCCCATCGGGACCAGCGTGTCGCCGGTGCTGTCGCCTTCGCTCCACAGGTCAGTCGTCAATGCGTTGGGCAGCAGGAAGTACAGCGCGAGCGTCAGCAGCCGGCAGGGGTTGCCGCTGACCGTCGTCGAGCCGGTCAAGGTCTGGGTGGCCGTGACCGTCGCGAAACAACTGCCCGAGAAATTGATCTTCATGCTCGGCAAGTTGCTCGTGACGCCGCTGCTGACGGGGGCCGGTGACTACGAGCTCGGCCTTGGTGTCGTGAACGGCGCGGCCATCGGGCCGCGAGAACGACTGCGACAGCGGCGCCTCCGCCAGGCCGCCGGAGAAGTTGCTCGTGATGTAGAAGCGCACGCCGAGGCCCGGCACGCCGCTTTGATACGCGTTCGTGTAACCGGGCACGAGCGTTCCATTAACCGTGACGTCCTTCTGGATCGTGCAGTCGACGCCGCTCGTGGCAATGCCCGCATTGCCGCTCACGCTCGCCAGATTGGTGCCGACTGCGGTATCGCGTCCGATCGACACGTTTGCGGGAAAGCTCAGCAAGGGCATGCTGCCCCCGTTCGGGAACGTGAGCGTGCCCGCGATGGCCTGCCAGGCGGGAAGGAGCAATGCGTGCAGACCGAACGTGTTGCGATTGCGCTTCATACAGGACGCGCACAGACGCCTTGCGAGCGCGATGAGGAGAAACGTCCTTGCACGCTTTGCATGTCTCGAACGGATCATTGATACGACATCGTGAAAGTGGCCTTGCCGTTGACGCTGCCCGGCACCAGCGTGCTCGAAGTGCGGACATAGCGCGCCGTGAGCGGAATGCGCATCGCACCGCCCGCCGATGTCCCCGCAATCCATTGATTGACCGTCCCCGCCGCAGCCGAATCCGGACCGAAGGACACGGCCGTTGTTCCGTTCAGGATCTGCACGCCGACGCCCGCCGCCGAAGAATTCGCCGCAAGACTCAAGGTGGACGAACGATTCGCGGGATTCACGGCATCGGTGATCGTGATGCCGACCTTGACGCCCGCCGGGCAATTGAGATCGAGCGGGACGACCGTGTCGCCGGTTGTCGCCCCGGCGCTCGCGAGGTCTTTCGAAAACGCGCGCGGCAGTTGGAAAGTCAGCGTGGGCGTCGTGACGCTGCAGGTGTTGCCGGTTACGGCCGTGTTTCCGGTCAGCGTCTGTGTGGCGGTCACCGTGTTGAAACAGCTGCCGGAAAACGTAATCTGCATGGAGGGCAGGTTCAGCGTGGTCCCGCTCTTGATGGGCCCGGTCACGATGTAGTCCGCGCGGACGTCGTACTCCATCGAGCTGTTGGGAGGACTCGTGAATGATTGGGACACCGGCACCGCCACGAGTTGTCCCAAGAAATTACTGGTTACGTAGAAGCGTACGCCAATGCCCTGCACCCCTGACTGATAGATGTTGGTATAGCCTGGCACGAGTGTTCCGGTTACCGTGACATCTTTCTGGACCAGGCAGGTCACGTCGTTGGTCGCGACACCTGCGTTGTTCATCTGCTGCCACAGCGTGGTTCCAACAGGGATGTCCCGACCAACCGAGAGGCTCGCGGGGACATTCAGTACCTGTATCCCATGGCTGGGATAAGTAAGCGTCCCGGCTTCCGCGTGCAACATCGGCAACATGATCGCCAGCAAGCCAGCCAAACAGTTCGACCGAACGCGGGCCATTCCCACATCCTTCATTTGCTCACCTGATCCGTTCCCGTGCTCACCGCCACAGGCGCATCCACGCAATGCGTCTCCACCGACGCATACAGCGCGTTCTTCTGCGTCGTCCGCGCCGGCAGCGCATAGCTCACGATGCATTGCTCGGACGCCTGCTCGCCCCACCTCACCACAAGGCTCCCCTGATCCTCGACACCCCGCGCGAAAATGCGGCTGTCCTGCGCAACGACGCCCACCACCTGCCCCTTGCCGTCCGATACTTCCGCGCCGAACGGCAGCGACTCGCCGTCGATGCGCGGCGCGCGGATCAGCACCGCGCGGCCCGTCATCGTGCGGTACTTGAGCATCACGATGGAGCCGAGATGCGGCGCAGCCTGATCCGAAGTCGATTCGAATTCCACATCCGGCGACGTGCCCTTCGGATCGATGTCGATGGTGTTCATGTCGTACGGCGTCAGGAACGGCACGATCGCATAGCCGCGTCCGTCGATCTTCGTGCCCGGCGTGCCCGCCACCGTCGCGCCTTCTGCGCCGGGCGCCTCGACGATCCCGAAGGTCTCGCCGACCGTCTGCGACAAGGTCACGCCGCCCGGATGCGCGACGATCGAGCCGCTCACGCCCGCCGACAACTGCGACGTGTGCGCGCTGCCGCTGGCGGAGGCCGTGATCTGCGCATACGGCGCGCGATAGACGCCGCTCGCGCCGCCGTTGCCGCTGATGCTCGAGCCATTCGCGCGTGTCTGCGCGGCGTAGAGGTTGTAGGACATCTCGTTGCCCTCGCCCGCCGACCCGCTCACGCTTTCCTGGAGACTCGTGACGTCGTCGCCGGTGTTCAGGTTGACGCTCATTAGCGGCGCATGTGGCGAGCGTCCGAGCGGCAACGTCACGCTCACCATGATCTCGTCCGAAGCCTCGCCGTCCGTCGAAATCGTGCGGCCCGCCGTCACGCTGTAGCTGCCGTAGCGAAAGCTGTTCGAGTAGCCGAGCTGATAGAAGGTGTCGTGTCCCGAACGATTCCAGTAGTTCTGCGAGGTCAGCGTGCCGAAGACCGTGCCGTAGTTCTTCAGAGGCTGATTGACCGTCAATTGCAGACGCCCGCGCTGACGGTCGCTCACGGCGCCGCCGTTCATCGCGTAGTCGCGTGCGCGGGCTGCGTCGGCGAAACCCAGATAGCCCGAACTCGAATAGCGGTACGCACCGAGCGTGAAGTTGGTGTTCGAGTAGTCGATCAGCTTGCTGTAGGCAATGTGCATGCTCTGCCCGCTCATCGTCCCGGAGCCGGGAATGTCCGTGCGCGCGGCGGTCACGTCGGCGGCGAACGCGCCCAACGTCGTGTTCAACGCGACGCCGAGGTTCGCCGCCATATAGCCGCTCGCCGCAATCGCGCCGCCATACGCCGTGACGAGATTCGTCAGGCCGCGCTGCAGCGTGAACTGCGTGAAGGTGGGCCGCGAATGCAGCGAGTCGTCGCGCAACTGGCCCGCGGTGAACGCGAAGCGCGTGGTGCCTGGACGCAGCGACTGCGCCACCGCCGCGTAAGGCACGCTGAACGACCTGGTGCGTCCGTCGGCTTCCGTGACGGTCACATCCAGATTGCCGCCGTAACCCGTCGGGTACAGGTCGCGCACTTCGAACGGTCCGGGCGGCACGCTCGTCTCGTAGATCACCTGGCCGTTCTGGCGCACCGTCACGCGCGCGTTCGATGCAGCCATGCCGCGCACCACCGGCGCATAGCCGCGCAGCGACTCCGGCAGCATGCGGTCGTCGGTCGCGATCTGCGCGCCGCGAAACGCGACGCTGTCGAACACGTCGCCCGTCGTCTGGCTCTCGCCCAGCGTCACCTGGGCCTGGAGACGCGGCACGTCGTGCTGGGCGTAGGTGGCGATGTCGTCGAACTGGGTCGGCTGACCGGTCGATGAGGTCAGCGACGATTGATGCCGCAGATGCCAGCCGCCGAGATTCACGCCCGCATTCAGGCCCAGATAGCTCTGGGTGGAATGCGCGCCGTCGTTCGAAGTCTGATAGACGTTCGCGCCATAGCTCACGAAGGCCGCGTTCACGCCCTTGTCCCATAGCTCGGGCGGCACATAGCCGCGCGCCTGGTTGCGCATGTATTTCTGCGGCACCGAGAGCGTGAGCTTCTGCTCGCCGAAGTCGAAATCGACAGCGGCCTCGGGCACGAGCGCGCGCAGGTCGATACACGCGTCGGCCTGCGTCTCGCGTGCGCCGGCCAGCTTCGTGAAGTCGACGCCGGCCCGCTCCAGCATGCCGCGCGTCAGGCATGGCACGGCGCTCGCGTCCTTGCCCTGCTCGAGGAAGCGCACCGTATCGCGCAGGACGCGGTTGCCGTTCATCCAGACCTCCACCGGATACGCGCCCGGCGACACATAGTTGCTGCGGGCAAGACGCGCGATATCGACACGCTGGGGATCGACGCGCAGATAAGTCGTGTCGAACTCGACGCCCGGCTCCGGCGCCGCCGCCGGACTCGTTGCCGCGGACGCGAATGACGACAGCGCGAGCGCCGTCGCCGGCGTCAGCGTGAACACGCCGCACCGGGCGTGCAAACGAAGCTTCCGGCGCAAGGTGCCTCGCTTCACACTGCATGTCTCCTGCATCGAATTTCAAATCCATGGTTGTCGGCTCGAAGTGCGACGCGCACGCGAGCGCCCGCCGCGCGCCCGCAGCGCAGCGCGTCGAACTCGTGTGTCGGGATTCGATCCGGTTGACGGACGGGGATGCGCTCAGCCGGAGCGCGGAGGATGACTAATCGGCTGCGTCGGCATCGCCCTCGATGGGACTGCCGAGATCGCTGATCGCCATGTAATGGACCTTGCCGGCATGCACCCCGCTCATCTTCGGCACCGCGATGATTTCGGTGCCCCGCGGCGCGACCATGCCGCCCATCTCGTTCTTGTAGTGCTTGCCTTGCGCCTGCACCCCGATCTCGCTGAACGACACGTAGTAGGCGGTCGGGTTCGAGACGGCGAGCGCGTCGCCGCCGCCCTGCGGCGCGGGCACGATCTTCCAGGTCAGCGCGCGCGGCGCATCCTCGGGCACGCCCGGCAGCTTCACCGGCCGCACGAACACCTTGATGCGCGTCCGGTAGGCAAGTTGCAGCGTGTTCTGATCGGCCTTGGGCTGCACTTTCGGCGGAACGTCGAGCACGTTCAGCCAGTACACCGATTCGTGGTCCTGCGGCAGCGCGTCGCCGCCGTACATCACCCGCAGCGTCTGCGACTTGCCCGCGTCCATGCGGAAGATCGGCGGAGTAATCACGAAGGGCGTCTTGACGTCGTCGGGCGCGGCATCGGCCCGGCCGTCGTCGATCCACACCTGGACCAGCGAAGGGCTGCGGCTGTCGTTGTTCAGCTTGACCGTGACTTCACGCTGATCCAGCGGATAGACGACCCGCGTGCCGCCGATCGTCACGCTCGCGCCCGCCGTGCCCGCTACGCTCGCGAAGCAGATGCCGAGGCATGCGGCCGCTGCGATCAGCCGCCTGTTGCTGTTCATGTCGAGTGCCTGTTTCAATGACCACGCTATGACTGACCCATGCCGGGCGCGCCCACGCGCGCGCCCGGAACCTGCTTGCCGCGACGCGGTTACTGATAGGTCATCGTGTACTGCGCCGAGGTCGTCACGTTGCCCACCGCGGCCTTGCCGGTCGCGTAGTACTGCGCGAAGTAGTTCAGCGTGGCCGCGCCGCTGGCGATCGTCGCGCCGTTGGTGGCCAGGTCGTTGTTCGCGTTCGTCAGGATGTTGATCGGCTGCATGTTCACGTTCAGCAGGCGGACCTGGACATTGGTCGCCGGCGTCGTCACGGCCTTGTTCACCAGATTGCCGCTTGCCTGGTCCACCGTCGGGCCGTTCTCGAAGCGCGCGACTGCCTTGGTCGCAGCGCCCGTGCAGCCGCTCAGCGTCAGCTTGATGTCGCCGAGATTGGACGTGCCGGCCGTCGTGCCCGCCGACGCCAGCGAGCCCGCCGTCACGGTCGGCAAGAGCACGCTGATGTCGGCCTGCGTGCCGCTGGCCTTGCCATTGATCGAGCAAGTGGTGTCGGTGATGACGCCGTTGATGGTGATGGTGCCGTCGGCGGCCTGTGCGATCGTCGACGAAAGAGCGATGAACGCTCCGGACAGGATCGCTGCTGCGACCGAAAAGCGCTTCTGCATGGTGTGCTCCACAACTGGGACGGGTGAGTTCCTGTGCGATCGGGACGCGCGGCCCGCGTGCCGTATCGCTGCTTCTGACGCCAGATGTTTGCCAAGCAACTTTGTTAAGGGTCGACAGGTTGCATGACATCCGACATCCAGCGAATCGTAGAGACAGCGCACTAGGAATGATCTAGTCGAAGTCTGAAAAATGACGAAAACATCATGAGACATCGAACCGCATCGCATCTGTGTCCGAACCGTCTAGTTAATTTTTTCAGTCCGTGACGGTGACGCAACAAGACAGCACACGACATGACTGCGTTCTTGCAGCACCCTGACGATGACTGGAAAATGATGCAAGGCTCGAAAGGCCGTTCATCTTCAGAATCCCGTTCCACGATCCGCGGTTCCGCGGCAACCGGTCAAACCAACCACGGACATTCGATGGCAAGCTTGGAGAGCAAGGCGCGTTACCGCATTGATACCGATAACACCGGCGCCGGCATCGCCATCATGATCCTGACCACGGCGACCTTCGCCGCGAGCGACTCGACGGTGAAGCTGATCGGCACGGCGGTTCCGCTGCTTGCGCTCCTGTGGGTCCGGTACTTGTTCCAGATGGTCGTGCTGGGCGTCTGGCAGGTGCGGCGTGGCGCGTTCGGCCTGTTTCGAACGGGCAGCGTGAAGCTGCAGATCGTGCGCGCCGTGCTGCTGCTGACCAATTCGGCGTGTACCTTCGCGGCCCTGCGGCATCTGCCGCTGCCGGTGACCACGTCGCTCGCCATGCTGGCGCCGCTGATCTCCACGCTGCTCGCCGCGCTCGTGCTGAAGGATCATGTCCCGCGCAGCAAATGGGCGATGGTCGTGCTCGGCTTCATCGGCATGCTGCTGGTGGTGCGTCCGGGCGGCAGCCAGTTCAACTGGAATATCGCCTATCCGATCGGCTCGGCGACGACCTTCGCGTGCTTCCAGGTGATTTCCAGCCACCTCTCCCGGGTCGATGATGCGATCACCACCAACTTCCTCACGGCGTTCGTCGCGACGCTGGTGTTGTGCGTGCTCGTCTGGATGGATCAGGCGGAGACGCTGCCGGCGATTGCACGCGTGCGGCCCGGAAGCTGGATGCTGGTGGCCTTGATGGCGACCTTCGCGACGGTCGGCCAGTTGCTGATGCTGCAGGCGTTACGGCGCGCGCCGCTGGCCGTGCTCACACCGTTTTCCTATGGCCAGCTGGCGCTCGCGGCGTTCTTCAGTTGGCTGCTGTTCGGCCAGGTGCCGGATGGCTGGATGGCGTTCGGGATGTGCGTGATCGCGGCGAGCGGCATCGGCACCGTGCTGCTGCACGGGCGCGGGCAGGCGGCGCCTGCGATGACGCCGGAAGCCTGATGACGCGGAAAATGCGGCGGGAAAGCGCGCTCAGTTGACTGCCTGAGACTGCGCATGCACCGGAGCCTGGCGGCTCTGGCCGGTGCACAGCCAGTGCACGTCGAGGTCGAGCGCGCGGGCGATGCGATTGAACGCCGCCAGCGGCGGCACCGTGATGCCGCGACGCCAGTACTGCACGTCGTGCTCGCTCACGTCGAGCCAGTTGGCGGCTTTTGCGGAACTGATGTTTGCCTTGTGCATGGCCCGGTCCAGACGCGCGGCCATGGCGCGCCGCAGGGTGTTGTCTTCTTCGCTGCGTTCAAGGTGGCCCAGGGTTTGAGAATGTTGCCCCATCTTCTTCAAGTCTCTCGATTTATATATATGCCGTTCAGCGCCGGCTGATTTGCGCGAGGGTGAATCCTATACAGGCGAAGTGACGGGCTGGTGACACGATTTACGTCGAAATTCTTACCCGGCATTACGCCTTTCCCTCGTTTGCTGCGGTGCGTGATTTTTTCAATTCCGACATCAATGCGTCAACTAGGGAAACATCGCATTCGGTAATAATTGGCTTAGGTGTTTACCAGCATCTCGCCCAAAGTCCTGCTGGACAAGGGTTTGACCGAACGAGCGTGCGTTCCGGACCATCCTGAATAAATTATCAGCAGTTGAAATATTGTTCAGAATTTAACCATTGATCAGTTGCACACGTCTGATGACGTGATGTGTGATCAAACCGTATATATCGTCCGAGCGCATTTGCTTATTTCCCTTCGATTATTTTGACGAATATCGGACTAGTTTAATGTCTGGTCGGAAACACGTAATTGACACGCGAAGCAGTTTCATTAAAATGAGTCGCTCGCTGCACCGCACCAATCATCGCGCGCCCCGCGCCATCACGCATCAAACCACCTGGAGTCGAGAATGAGCAGTCTTGCGCCGGAAAAGGTAGTCGAGTCGCAGAAGGCGGGAGTAGACGCCACGTTTGGCCTCGCCACGCGGGCTGTCGGTGGCTTTGAACAACTGGTCGATCTGAACACGCGCACCATCAGGACCGCGCTCGACGAACAGCAGGCGTTCGTCCTCCGTGCGTTCTCGGCGCGCGGTCCGCAGGAATTCCTCACGCTGCATAACCAGAATTTGCAGGACGCCGCCCAGCGCACGCAGGCTTACTGGACGCAAGTCTACGAAATCGCCGCGGGCGTCCGTGGCGACTACATCGAAGCCGTGCAGGATCAGCTCGGCAAATCGCAGCGCAACGTCCAGGCGTTTGTCGAGAGCCTCGCGAGCCACGCGCCCGCCGGCAGCGAAGCCGTGGTGAATGCGTGGCGCTCCGCCATCGACGCTGCGACGGAATCCGCCAACTCCGCGTACGAAGCCGCCCGGAAGGCCGCCAAGCAGGTCGTGGACGCCGCGCAGAGCGACGCGGAAGTGGCCGGCGGCGCCGTCGTGCGTGCCGTGCCCAAGGCGGCTACCGCGAAGAAGTAAGCTTCTTTCAGCGGCAATCAAGAGAACAAACAAAGGCGGGCATGACCCGCCTTTGTTGCGTCTGAGAGGCAGGCCTGGGGATTCAGCCGCCCAGCGTCTTCAACACCAGTTCATGCGAACGCCCGATCCACACCGCTGCATCGCGATGATCCGCCAGCGCGTTGCCGGTGTTGGGATGCATGAAGACATCGAGCGCGCCGTGGTTGAGGGTCAGCCATTCGAGCATCGGCGCGAGCAGTTCGCTGCCGAAGGCGAGCTGGAACGACCACACCGGATGCGGTCCGACCGGTCGCTCGTGAAAACGGCCCAGACGCAACGCGCCGCCTTCCAGCAGATCGGAGAAATGCGCTTCGATGACCAGCCGGAGTTGCCAGGCGGCATCGCGCGTATGTGCATCGAAATAGACGTGGGCGTGCCAGTCGGTGATGCTGCGGGTGTGCTTCGCGTCCATCTTGTCATTCCTGCGCGGCGTAGTGCGGAACGCCGATTCTATCCTTCGGACCGCGCCTGCCTCGCGGACCGGCGGCCCTAGTACCGGCCGCTGCTGCTGCCTGAAGACGAACCCTGCGGCATGCCGCTGCCATCGCTTTGACATCCCGCGAGCAGACCGGCGAGCAAGGCGACGACGATCGCGGCGATTCTGGCGCACTTCATGACACACCTCCGGACGAGTTAAGAATGGGCGCGGCGCATGGGCCGCTCCCTGATCAAACGCGCGAGTCCGCCGCGATATTCCCCGCACGCGCCGTGCGACAATTCGCGCCGCGCATCGGCCGATGCGCGTCCACTCCAGCACACCACGCGATGAAGCGCTACCAGGCCCTGGCCGACACGATGGCCGCCGAGATCCGCGCGGGCCGCTTGCCTGTTGGCGCGCGCCTGCCCTCGGTGCGGCATCTGACGACGCAATACGGGGTCGGGCAGTCGACGGTCTTCCGCGCCTATTACCTGCTCGAGGAATGGGGGCTCATCCGCGCTCGCGAGCGCTCGGGCTACTACGTCACGCCGGGCGCGACGCTCGACGCGCCGCGCGCCGGCGCCGCGCAGACGGCGCTTGCCGAACCCGCGCCGATCGACGTCAGCAGCCTCGTGTTCTCCGTGCTCGATGCGCTCAAGCGTCCCGATGTCGCGCCGCTCGGTTCGGCGTTCCCCGCGCCGCAACTGTTCCCGCTGGCGCGGCTCGCGAAGTCGCTCGGACAGGCGGCGCGCGGGCTCGATCCGTGGAGCACGGTCGCTGACATGCCGCCGGGCAATGAAACGCTGCGGCAGCAGATCGCCTTGCGTTACGTCGGCATGGGGATCGCGCAGCCGGTGGACACGCTCATCGTGACGAACGGCGCGCTGGAGGCGCTCACGCTCTCCCTGATGGCCGTGACGAAACCGGGCGACGTCGTCGCGATCGAATCGCCCTGCTTCTACGCCGCGCTTCAGGCGATCGAGCATCTGGGACTGCAGGCGGTCGAGATTCCCGTCGATCCCGAAGAAGGACTGGATCTCGCCGTGCTCGCCGAAGTGCTCGACCGGCATCCGGTGCGCGCATGCTGGTTCATGACGAATTTCCAGAATCCGACCGGCGTGACGCTGTCGATTGCGAAGAAGCGCGCGCTGGTTGAACTGCTCACGCGGCACGACGTGCCGATGATCGAAGACGACGTCTACGGCGAGCTGCATTTTGCGCAGGACCGGCCGCCGCCCGCGAAAGCGTTCGACACCCAGGGGCTCGTGATGCACTGCGCGTCGTTCTCGAAGACGCTCGCGCCGGGCTACCGGCTCGGCTGGGTCGCGGCGGGCCGCTACGCGCAGGCGGTGCGCCGTCTCAAGCTGATGACGACGCTGTCGACCAGCATTCCGGTTCAGGCGGGCATCGCCGATTATTTGCAGCATGGCGGCTTCGACCGGCATCTGCGCAAGCTGCGCGGCGCCCTGCTCGCCCAACGCGGCGAGATGGAAGCGGCGATTGCGCGCTGGCTGCCGCCGGAGGTGTCGTTCGTGCGGCCGGAGGGCGGCTATTTTCTGTGGCTCAGGCTGGCGGCGGACGTCGATGCGATGCAGTTGCACAGGCGTGGGCTGGAGCATGGCGTCAACGTGACGCCGGGGCCGATCTTCTCCGCGCGTCATGCGCATGGCAATTACGTGCGGATCAACTTCGGGCATCCGTGGTCGGGACAGATTGAAGGGGCGGTGAAGGCGTTGGGGGAGTGGGTGCGGGGGGCGTCCTGAATGTCACTTCGCCGCATTTTCCCCATGCTAGACTGCTGTACATGCATACAGTACCCGAGCCCGCCTACACCGTTGCCGTTCGCGCGCTGTGCGAATTCACGGCGAAGCAAGGCGATCTCGACCTGCGCTTCACACCCGCGCCGAGCGCTCAGGAAGGCATCGCCGGTCATCTGACCGTGACTGCAAGGCGCCCCGCGGGTTACCAGAAGGAAATCTCCCTCGCGGAAACACACGGCCCGCTCAGCGTGCGCGGCCGCGCCGACGGCTACGATCCCGCGCTGAACCGGCTCGAAGAGATCAAGACGCATCGCGGCAAGCTCGACGCGATGCCGGCCAATCATCGTCACCTGCATCGGGCGCAGGCGCGCGTCTACGGACATCTGATGTGCCGCAAGCTCGGGCTTGCCGAAATCGACATCGCGCTCGTGTACTTCGACATCGTCGATCAAACCGAAACCGTGCTGGTCGAGACTCAGACCGCGCACGCGCTCGCCACGCATTTCGACACGCAATGCGAACGTTTCATCGCCTGGGCGCGGCAGGAACTGGCGCACGGCGCGGCCCGCAATCAAGCCCTGGATTCACTCACATTTCCCCATGCCGGTTTTCGGCCCGGCCAGCGCACGCTCGCGGAGGCGGTGTATCGGGCGGCCGTGTCGGGAAAGCGGCTCGTCGTGCAGGCGCCGACGGGCATCGGCAAGACGGTCGGCACGTTGTTTCCGCTGTTGAAGGCCTGGCACGGGCAGCACCTCGACAAGATCTTCTTTCTCACCGCCAAGAGCGCCGGCCGGCAACTCGCGCTCGACGCGCTGACGACGCTGGCCGCGCGTCCGTTGCGCGTCATCGAACTCGTCGCGCGCGACAAGGTCTGCGAGTATCCGGGCCGCGCCTGTCACGGCGATGCGTGTCCGCTCGCGCGCGGCTTCTACGATCGCCTGCCCGGCGCGCGCGCCGCCGCGCTCGAGCGTCCTCTGCTCGACCGCGCGTCGATCGCCGAAGTGGCGCGCGCGCACGACGTCTGTCCGTACTATCTGAGTCAGGAACTGGCGCGCTGGGCCGATGTGATCGTCGGCGACTACAACTATTACTTCGACACCAGCGCGATGCTGTTCGCGCTCGCGGAGGCGAACCGCTGGCGCGTCGCGGTGCTCGTCGACGAGGCGCACAACCTCGTCGAACGCGCGCGCGGCATGTATTCGGCGACACTCGACCAGCGCGCCTTCGACGCCATGCGCCGCGGCGCGCCTGCGTGGCTGAAGAAGCCGCTCGGTCGCGTCGCGCGCTGCTGGAACGAGACGGCGCGCGAGCAGCGCGCAGCCGACACCGACTACGTTGCCTACGCGCAAGCGCCCGCCAGTTTCCTCGGCGCGCTGGCTCAGGCGGTCTCGCACATGACCGAGGTGCTCGCCGAACAGCCCGACAGCTTCACGCCCGAGATCCTCCGCTTCTATTTCGATGCCATTCACTTCGCGCGCATCGCCGAACGCTTCGGCGCGCATTCGATCTTCGACATCGCGCTCGAGCGCTCGCACGGCGGCAAGCGTCCGGCTGTACTGTGCCTGCGCAACGTGGTGCCCGGGCCGCATCTGGCGCCGCGTTTCGCGCGCGCTCACAGCGTCGCGCTGTTCTCCGCGACCCTCACACCCGCGCACTTCTACGCCGATACGCTCGGCCTGCCCGAGTCGTGCGTGCGCGTGGACGTCGAGTCGCCATTCGACGCCACGCAACTCGACGTGCGCGCGATCGCCGATGTCTCGACGCGTTATCGCGACCGCGCCCATTCCGTGGCGCGCATTGCCGATCTGATCGCCGCCCAGTTCTTCCAGGCCGAGGGCAATTACCTGAGCTTCTTCAGCAGCTTCGAGTATCTGACGCAGGTGGCGGCCGCGCTGATCGAACGGCATCCGTCGATTCCCTGCTGGCAGCAATCCCGCGCGATGAGCGAGGCGGAGCAGCACGCGTTTCTCGAGCGCTTCGTGCCGGACGGACGCGGCGTCGGCTTTGCGGTGCTGGGCGGGGCGTTCGGCGAGGCCGTGGATCTGCCGGGCACGCGGCTGGTCGGCGCGTTCGTCGCGACGCTCGGCCTGCCGCAGCTGAATCCGGTCAACGAGCAGATGCGCGCGCGCATGCACGAAGCCTTTGGCGAAGGCTATGCCTATGCGTACCTGTTTCCGGGCCTGCAGAAAGTAGTGCAGGCGGCCGGGCGCGTGATACGCGGGCCGCTCGATCGCGGCGTGCTGTACCTGATCGACGATCGCTTCGCACGCGCCGAGGTGCGGCGTCTGCTGCCGGCGTGGTGGCAGGTGAAGGTGCTGCGACATCGTGACCTGGCGCAGATCGGCAGCGACCATTTAGACCGGCGCGATGCCGCCGTTAACCGATGCAATCGCGGGCATTCGCTTTGCTTCTCTCCGGCACCTCGGGAACACACGTGATCCCTGCCAGGCCGTAGAGCCCTCATCTGGAGAACCCCCACATGTCCACCGTTCACTCCCCGCGACATCCGGACGCGCTCGACATGCTCGAAGCCGATCACCGTGCGCTCGAACAGCTGTTCGATGCCTTCGACCGCGCCGGCGCCGCCGCGCCGGAACACAAGCAATCGCTGGTGCAGCGCGCGTGCGAACTGCTGACGATCCATGCGATCGTCGAAGAAGAACTGCTCTATCCGATGGCTCAGGATGCGCTCGCCGCACAGGGGAACATCGACGTCGACGAAGCTTATGTCGAGCATTTCCTGATGACTTCGCTGATCGATCGCCTGGCGTCGCTCACGGCCGGCGAAGACGGCTTCGACGCCACCTTCAGGATGCTCAAGGAACATGCGGGGCGTCATGTCGCGGAAGAAGAAACGACGCTCTTTCCCGAACTTCGCCGCGCGCAACTCGATCTCGTCACGCTCGGCGCCCGGATGGACGCGCGGCGAAACGCGCTGCGAGGGCGTATCGACGAGACAGCCATGACGGCGCTGCCGCACTAGACCATTCGCGTTCTTGAATTGCGGCGCAAGACCCGGAGTGCGTGACGCGCGCGTGGCGAGCAGAATCACGCTTTTTCGGAGATCCAGCATGAACTTGTCTGTGTCAGCGCCGCCGGCGGTCAGCGAGCGCATCGACGCGCTCGACTGGGCCAGCCTCGAAGCACAACTCGATGCATTCGGTTCAGCGACCGCGCCAGGCCTGCTCTCGCGCGGGGAGTGCGAGGCGCTGGCCGCGCTTTACGATCGCGAAAGCGGCTTCCGCAGCCGCGTCGTGATGGAGCGGCACGGTTTCGGGCGCGGCGAATACAAGTACTTCGCGCATCCGCTGCCTGATGTGATCGGCGATATGCGCCGCGCCGTCTATCCGCATCTCGTGCCGGTGGCGAACCGGTGGAACGAGATCATGGGGATCGACACGCGCTATCCCCGCGAACACG
Organism: Caballeronia sp. LZ043; assembly: GCF_031451075.1. NCBI lineage: Bacteria > Pseudomonadati > Pseudomonadota > Betaproteobacteria > Burkholderiales > Burkholderiaceae > Caballeronia > Caballeronia sp. LZ043. The sequence continues at coordinate 1,010,722 of NZ_JARUXT010000004.1, forward strand.
ATGCGTTCATCGACCGCTGTCATCGCGCAGGGCAGACGCGCCCCACGCCGCTGCTGCTGCGCTACGTGGCGGGCGACTTCAACTGCCTGCATCAGGACCTGTACGGCGAGCACGTCTTTCCGATCCAGATGGCCATCTTGCTGTCAGCGCCGCAACGCGATTTCACCGGCGGCGAGTTCGTGATGACGGAACAGCGGCCGCGCATGCAATCGCGCGCGGAAGTGGTGCCGCTCAGTCAGGGCGATGCGGTGCTGTTTGCCGTGCATCATCGGCCGGTGCAGGGGACGCGCGGGCCGTATCGGGTGAACCTCCGGCATGGCGTGAGCCGCCTGCGCTCGGGTCGGCGGCATATGCTCGGGGTGATTTTTCACGACGCGAGTTGAGGGGGCGCCCAGTCGAGCTTACTCACGCTACTCGTTCTCCTCGAAGTAGTGCCCAAACCGCGCCTGCTTCGTCTTGATATAGCGCTCGTTTTCCTCACGCATCGGGATTGCGAGCGCGACGCGTTCGCATACCGGGATGTCATGCTTGAGCAGCGTGTCGAACTTCGACGGGTTGTTGCTCATCAGGCGCACGGACTTCACCTTCATCGCCCGCAGGATGGCCGCGGCGGAGTCGTACTCACGCGCGTCGTCCGGAAGGCCGAGGTGCAGGTTCGCATCGACGGTATCGAGTCCCTGCTCCTGCAGCGCATACGCGCGGATCTTGTTGGCCAGCCCGATGCCACGGCCCTCATGCCCACGCAGATACAGCAGGATGCCGCGGCTTTCGGCGGCGATGTAGCGCAGCGCGAGATCCAGCTGCTCGCCGCAATCGCACCGATACGAGCCGAACACATCGCCGGTCACGCATTCGGAATGCAGCCGCGTCAGCACCGAATCGCCGTTGCTCACGTCGCCCATGACGAAGGCGATGTGCTCGACGTTCGTATGCTTCACGCGATACACATACGAACCGAAGGTGCCGTAGCGGGTGGGAATGGTGGCGGTGGCGACGAGTTCGACATCGGCGCATGCGTCGCACTCGCCAAAACGGGGCTGGGGATCCTGCACATCCTGCGAGGGAGAAGCGGTTTTCATAGTCAATCAGCAAGTCCACGACGCCCGGTCAGGCCAGACAGCACGCGCCAGCCGGGGTTGCCATGATAAAGCCCATCAGGAAAGTGTGCCCGATTGTCTCATGAGGTGCGCCGTCTCCCGCATTTACCCGTACGAACGTTCCAACGCACGAAACACCCTCACCCCCGCGCGGCCTCAGGCGGGCGCGTCGAACGTGCCGGGACTCGCGTCGGTGGCGCGCCATTCGGGCTTGCGCACCGGATCCGCCTGCTGGAGCCCGGCCCGCAAGCCGGCGGCGTCGAGATCGGCGGTATAGACGGGCGTAGCCGGCTGCTGGCGCCAGGAATCGTCGATCGTTCCGGCATCCACCGCATCGAAGCCCATCTCCTCCACCAGCCGCATGACGAGCGCCTTCGCCTGAGGGTCGTCGCCCGCGACCGGCAGCGCGATACGCCCCGCTTCGCCCGCCGGCTTGCCGCGATTGCGCAGATGGTCCGCATAAATGTTGTTGAACGCCTTCACCACCGGCCGGCCAATCTGCTGCTCGACCCAGCGGCTCTCCGGCAGCCCCTGTTCGATTCCGTCGATACGCCCGTCACGCTGGCGCGGGTAGTAATTGCCCGTATCGATGACCACGACACCCGCCGCCACGCCCGCGAACAGGTCCTTCGGCAGATTCGGCACCTTGGCCTCGGGAATCGTCACGACGATGACTTCCGCGCCCGCTACCGTGTCACGCGCCTCGGCCGCCGTCGCGCCGGTCTCGCGCGCCACGTCGGCTAGCGTCGCCGGGCCGCGCGAATTGGCGATACGCACGTCGTGCCCCTTCTCGCTCCAGCGCAGCGCCAGCACCGCCCCGATATTCCCCGCTCCGATGATGCCGATTTTCATGACGCCTCCTTGAATATTGACAATGTAAAAAGCTGCTAAGAAGGAACCGCGACGGATGCGTGCAATCAGAATGCCGTATGCGGGAAAACATCCAATATCGGCCCGATAGACTCGCCCTATCCCGACAATAAAATCAATCCACTTCGCAGCAACGATAGCTTTACTGTATAGTTCACTTACTTCTTCAACACCACTCCAAAAGGAAACTGGTAATGCCCATCATCAACAGCCAAGTCAAGCCGTTCAAAGCAACCGCCTACCACAACGGCGATTTCGTGACCGTCACCGATGAAGACCTGAAGGGCAAGTGGTCGGTGTTCGTTTTCTATCCGGCGGACTTCACGTTCGTGTGCCCGACCGAACTCGGCGATCTGGCAGACCGCTACGAAGAGTTCAAGAAGCTCGGCGTGGAAATCTACTCGGTGTCGACCGACACACATTTCACGCACAAGGCATGGCACGACACGTCGGACACGATCAAGAAGATCGAGTACCCGATGATCGCCGATCCGACGCTGGCCATCTCGCGCGCGTTCGACGTGCTGATCGAGGAAGAAGGCCTGGCGCTGCGCGGCACGTTCGTGATCAACCCGGAAGGCGAGATCAAGCTGTGCGAAGTGCACGACAACGGCATCGGCCGCGACGCTGGCGAACTGCTCCGCAAGGTTCAGGCAGCCCAGTACATCGCCAAGAACCCGGGTCAAGTGTGCCCCGCCAAGTGGACGCCGGGCGCTGAAACGCTGACCCCGTCGCTCGACCTGATCGGCAAGATCTAAGACCCGCGCCTCCAGCGAGTCGAATGGGACGCACCGCGCGCAAGCGGCGCGTCCAGCAACACCCCAACGCTTACGCTGCGGCGCTGAAAACTTCAGTGCCGTATCGAAGCACGCCTGTACCAGTCACGGAACGGACCTCGCCATGCTCGACGCCAATCTCAAGAATCAGTTGAAAGCCTATCTGGAAAAGGTCACCCGGCCGATCGAACTCGTCGCCTTCCTCGACGACGGCGACAAATCGCGCGAGCTGAAAGGCCTGCTCGACGACATCGCCTCGCTGTCCTCGCGGATCAGCGTCGTCCAGAAAGATGATGCGGGCGCACGCCGGCCGTCGTTCACCATCGGCGAGCCGGGCAAACCTGCGGGCATCCAGTTCGCCGGCATCCCGATGGGCCACGAATTCACGTCGCTCGTGCTGGCGCTGCTGCAGACCGGCGGCCATCCGATGAAGCTCGACGACTCGACCGTCGAACAGATCCGCAATCTCGACGGTGATTTCGCCTTCGAAACGTATTTTTCGCTGACGTGCCAGAACTGCCCGGAAGTCGTGCAGGCGCTGAACATGATGGCGCTCATCAATCCGCGCATCAAGCACGTGGCCATCGACGGCGCGCTGTTCCAGAAGGAAGTGGAAGACCGCCAGGTCATGGCCGTGCCGACGATGTTCCTCAACGGCACAAGCTTCGGCTCGGGCCGCAGCGGCGTGAAGGAAATCCTCGCGAAGCTCGACACGGACGCGCCGGCCCGCGCCGCGAAGGAAATGGAAAACAAGCCGGTGTTCGACGTGCTGATCGTCGGCGGTGGCCCTGCCGGCGCGGCGGCCGCGATCTACGCAGCGCGCAAGGGCATTGCAACGGGCGTCGTCGCGGAGCGCTTCGGCGGCCAGACCCTGGACACGATGGCCATCGAGAACTTCGTCTCGGTGAAGGAAACGGAAGGACCGAAGTTCGCGACCGCGCTCGAACAGCACGTCAAGAGCCATGAAGTCGACGTGATGGACGTGCAGCGCGCCGACAAGCTCGTGCCGGGCCGCATCAACGAGATCCATCTCGCGAGCGGCGCGGTGCTGAAGGCGAAGACCGTGATTCTCTCGACCGGCGCGCGCTGGCGCGAAATCAACGTGCCGGGCGAGCGCGAGTATCGCGGCCGCGGCGTGGCCTATTGCCCGCACTGCGACGGCCCGCTCTTCAAGGGCAAGCGCGTGGCGGTGATCGGCGGCGGCAACTCGGGCGTGGAAGCGGCCATCGACCTCGCGGGTCTGGTCGCGGCGGTGACGCTGATCGAGTTCGGCACCGAGCTGCGCGCCGACGCCGTGTTGCAGAAGAAGCTGCGCAGCCTGTCGAACGTGACCATCGTGACGAACGCGCAGACCACGGAAATTTTCGGCGACGGCAAGAAGGTCAACGCGCTCGCTTATACGGACCGCGCCTCGGGCGAAAGCCATCGCGTGGAACTGGAAGGCGTGTTCGTGCAGATCGGCCTGGTGCCGAACACCGAGTGGCTCAAGGGCACGGTGGAGCTGTCGAAGCACGGCGAGATCGTCGTCGATGCGAAGGGCGCCACCTCGCTGCCGGGCGTGTTCGCCGCCGGCGACGTCACCACGGTGCCGTACAAGCAGATCGTGATCGCGGTCGGCGAAGGCGCCAAGGCATCGCTCTCCGCGTTCGATCACCTGATCCGCTCGTCGGTGGACGATGAAGCAGTGGTCGAAGAAGCCGTGACGGCGTAATGCTCGCGGCCCGCATGCCTCGCATGCGGGCTGTTGTCACGAGGACCGGAAGCGAACGGGGCAGCCCGTTCGCTTTTTTTGTTTCATGAGGCAGCGCCGTTGGCAGGCTTCGGTTCGAGCACCAGCGGGAACGTCACCTCGAACACGCTGCCGCGGCCCTTCGCCGAGTCGAAACGCAACTCGCCGTCGAGCGCCCGCGACAGTTCCTTGACGATCGCCAGGCCGAGTCCCGCGCCGGGGATATCGTCATCGGCGGCGCGCTCGAACTCCTCGAACACGCGCTCCTGATCGTCCGGACCAATGCCGACGCCCGTGTCCGCGACCAGCAGCTTCCAGCGCTCGCCGGGCACGGCGGACATGGAAAACACGATTTCTCCCGCCGACGTGTATTTGATCGCGTTCGACAGCAGATTCAGCGCAACCTGCTTCACCTTCAGGCGGTTGGAGGTCACCGCGCCGAGATCGGCGTCGAGCTGGCCGATGAGCTTGAGCCCCTTGGCCTCGGTGGACACGCGGCAGGATTGCATGAGTTCGTCGAACAGGCCGACGGGATCGAACGACTCCACGGTCAGCAGCGAATCGTCGCCGAGAACCTTCGAGTATTCGACCATTTCGTCGACGAGCGTCGCCATGTCGGCGACCTGGCGGTTCGCGAGTCCGAGCGCCGTGTCGCGCTTCGCCGGCGAACGCGATGCCAGTTGCAGCGCCGTGGAAAACACGTTGAGAAAATTGCGCAGGTCGTGAGCGACGCGGCGCGTCACCTGCATGCGCGTTTCATACAGTTCGCTGATGAGCTTCTGCCTGAGCGTCAGCTCGTAGTTGGCGCGCTCGAGCATGCCGGTGTATTCGTCGAGCTTGCGATCGCGCTCGCCCACCGCCTCGCGGATCGACGCCAGCGTGACGAAGCTCACCACTTCGTCGGTCATCAGGCGTGCATGTTCTTCGTCGGCGCGGGAGAAATCGTCATGGGTGCTCGCATACTCGCCGATCGCGAGCAGCAGCACTTGCCGGAACAGATCGAGCTCGCGCACCAGTTCATCGACACGATAGCCCTGCTGCCAGCGCCATTGCCCATGCTGGCGCGCATTGCGTTCGATGGCGCCTTCCTGGTCGCGCATATTGCGCGATTCCAGCACGATGCAGATTTCATTGAAGATGTCCGGCAGATGATCCGCGAGTTGCCGGTACGTGAGCTGGTCGGAGTGTTCGACTTCCTGATCGCCGAACACGAGCTTCATCCATTGCTCGGTAAGCGTCTGCTGCTGTGCGCGCAGCGCGGCCACGAGGCCGTTCGAGCTGCCGACTGACGTGTCGCTCATCTGCCGATTTCCGTTTGAGGGCGCCGCATGAAGCCGCGCAAGGAACCCTGATTCACAGTCGAAAGCACTGCGCCGGGGCGGCTTGCCTGGGGTCGGCCAGCGCCCGCGAACGCCACGCCAGTATAGGACGATGCCTGTTCACAAAGGGGTAATTCCGAGCGTTAACTTGGGCTTTACGATGGGCGTATCGGTAAGCTGTACGTGCGCCAGGTCAACATGTCCTTCAAGAGCGCCGGCTGGCAGGGAACCAAATCACGCGTACGGATATGTATCCTCTCGGATATAGCCATCTTTCGACCCACATGAATGGAGCCTCACATGACGACGCCCTCGTCGGACTGGCAAGCCGCGCAATACTCCGTGTTCGAGGAACAGCGCACGCGCCCCGTGCGCGATCTGCTCAGTGCCACGCATGCCGCGACGGCGCGCACGGCCGTTGACCTCGGCTGCGGCCCGGGCAATTCGACGCAGACGCTGCTCGACTTCGCGCCCGACGCGCACATCACCGCCATCGACAACTCCGCCGACATGCTCGACGCCGCGCGCAAGCGCCTGCCGCAGATTGCGTTCGAGCTTGCCGACATCGGCGCATGGTGCACCGACAGCCTGTACGACCTGATTCTCGCGAACGCCTCGCTGCAATGGCTGCCCGATCACGCGACGCTGTTTCCGTCGCTCGCGGCCCGGCTGACGCCGGGCGGGCGGCTCGCGGTGCAGATGCCCGACAATCTCGACGAACCCGCGCACCAGGCGATGCGCGCAGCCGCCGCCGACGGCCCCTGGCGCGGCAAGCTCAAAGGCGTCGAGCGCACGGCGCGGCACGGCGCCGAGTGGTACTACACGCGGCTCAAGCCGCACTGCGCGCAAGTCGACGTGTGGCGCACCACGTATCACCATCCGCTCGAAGGCGGCATTGAAGGCATCGTGGAATGGTTCAAGGGCAGCGCGCTGCGGCCGTTCCTCGCGAAGCTCGATGCGGACGAAGCCGAGGCCTTCCTCGACCGCTATCGCGAAGGCCTGCGCGCCGCCTACACGGTGCAGGACGACGGCACGGTGCTGCTGCCCTTTCCGCGGCTGTTCATCGTCGCGACGCGCTGAGCGCGCTGAACGTCACTGCACGCGGCTCTGTTCCCGCAGCATCTGCGCGAACTGCCGCGCCGCCGGCGACAGCGCCCCGCCCTTGCGCGTCACGATGCCGAACGTTTGCGACTTGGACTTCATCCGCACCGGCAGGATGCGCAGCATGCCGTGGCGCTCGAACTCGCGCGCCACGCTCGCGGGCAGGATCGACACCAGCTCGGCGCTCTGCTTGAGCAGGCTCACCGTCAGCAGCGGCGAGGCCGTGGAGATGGGATTGACCGGCATCGGCAGGCCGGCAAGGTCCATTTCGCGTTCGAGCAGCGCGCTCATCGGCATATAGGTGGGATAGGTCACCCAGCGGTAGTGCGCGAGATCGGCGAAGCCCACTTCGCGCGCGCCGGTGCGCTCGTGCCTTTGCCCGACGACGATGCACAACGGTTCGTCCATCAGCGGCTGGTAGTGATACTTCGACGGCTGATCGGACACGCTGGAGCGGCCGATAACGAGATCGACGCGGCCGTCGTCGAGCATCGGCAGCATGCGCGCGCTCGTGTCCTCGAGCACTTCGATGGCGAGATCCGGATGCTTCGCGTGCATTTCGTTGACGATCGGCGCGACCACGCCCGGCACCGCGCCCATGATGGTCCCGACCGTCAGCCGTCCGCCCGTCCCTGCGCGGATCTGCGCGAATTCATGGCAGAGCGAGTTCAGATCGGCGGCCAGCACGCGTGCATAACGCACCACGCAGCGGCCAAAGGGATTCGGAATCAGCCCGGTCTTGGCGCGCTCGAACAGCGGCGCTTCCAGCATCGATTCGAGCTCGGCCAGCGCCTTGCTGGCGGCGGACTGCGTCATGGCCATCGCGCTCGACGCCTTGTGCAGCGACTTGTGGTCGTCCAGCGAGATCAGCAATTGCAGCTGCTTCATGCGCAGCCGCGACATCAGCACGTCCAGTGTGTTCTTCATGGTCTGGCGCCCCGCGCGACGTGGCCGCCGCGCCCGGGGTGATTCCTGAAAGCGATCATGCGATGGAAAGGTTTCACTATACAGCCCGGCGTCGGAGGCCGTATAGTCGGCGCAGGGAGCGGTCATCGTACAACTGGCACCGACAGGCACCAACGGGCCGCCATGAATCCATTCAAGCAAGGACGAGACATCATGCAACTCACAGGCAACCTGCTCATCGGCCAGGAATCGCGCTTCGGCTCGAACGGCTCCATCAAGGCCGTCAATGCATCGACCGGCGCGGCCATCGAACCGGCTTTCGGCGGCGCCACGGCCGACGACCTCGAACGGGCCTGCGCGCTCGCGTGGACGGCGTTCGATCAATATCGCGAAACCTCGCCCGAAGCCCGCGCCACTTTCCTCGAAACCATCGCGCAGAACATTCTCGACATCGGCGACGACCTGATCGAGCGCTGCATGATGGAAAGCGGCCTGCCGCGCGCGCGTATCGAAGGCGAGCGCGGCCGTACCGTCGGCCAGCTGCGCATGTTCGCGGGCGTGGTCCGTAACGGCGATTTCCTCGGCGTGCGCATCGACCCGGCCCAGCCGGAACGCAAGCCGCTGCCGCGCGTCGACCTGCGTCTGCGTCACATCGGCGTGGGCCCGGTCGCCGTGTTCGGCGCGAGCAACTTCCCGCTCGCGTTCTCGGTCGCCGGCGGCGACACCGCATCGGCGCTGGCCGCCGGCTGCCCGGTCATCGTCAAGGCGCACTCGGCGCATCCGGGCACGTCGGAGCTCGTCGGCCGCGCGCTGCAAAAGGCCGTGAAGGATTGCGGCATGCCCGAAGGCACCTTCTCGCTGCTGTTCGACAGCGGCCGCGACATCGGCCAGGGTCTCGTCAAGGACAACCGCATCAAGGCGGCGGGCTTCACGGGCTCGCGCGGCGGCGGCACGGCGCTGATGAAGCTCGCCGCGGCCCGCGCCGAACCGATTCCCGTCTACGCCGAAATGAGCAGCATCAACCCGGTCCTGCTGTTCCCGAGCGCGCTGAAGAACCGCGCAGAAGGCATCGCCAAGGCGTTCGTGGGTTCGCTCGTGATGGGCGCAGGCCAGTTCTGCACGAATCCGGGTCTGGTGCTCGCCATCGACGGTCCGGAACTCGACGCGTTCATCGAAGCCGCCGCTACGGCGCTCAAGGAAACGGCCGCGCAAACCATGCTGACGCCGGGCATCTGCAAGGCCTATCAAGGCGCCGTGACGCGCGCCGCCGAACACGCGGGCGTGACGACCGCCGCGCGCGGCGTCGAGCAGAAGGGCGAGAACCAGGGCCAGTCGGCGCTGTTCGTGACCACTGCCGATGCCTTCCGCAAGAGCCATGAACTGCAGGAAGAGATTTTCGGAGCGTCGTCGCTGGTGGTGCGCTGCCCGGACCTCGCCGCGATGCGCGAGCTGATCGAATCGCTGGAAGGCCAGCTGACGGCGGCGCTGCATATCGATGAAGCCGATCACGCCGACGCCCGCAGCTTCCTGCCCGCGCTCGAACGCCGCACCGGCCGCATCCTGGTGAACGGTTTCGGCACGGGCGTGGAAGTCGGACACGCGATGGTGCACGGCGGCCCGTATCCGTCGACGGCGGATGGCCGCTCGACCTCCGTCGGCAGCCTCGCGATCAACCGCTTCCTGCGTCCGGTCAGCTATCAGGACCTGCCTGACGCGCTGCTGCCCGACGCCCTCAAGACGGAGAACCCGCTCGGCCTGAACCGCCGTATCGACGGTACGCTGCAACTGGCGAAGTAAGCGCTTCCAAAGTTTCAGCACGGGCCGCTGCGCGTCACGCGCGCTGCGGCCCGTGTTGCTTTTGGGGAGCGCATGCAGCAATAACGATCGCCTTCCGGACGATGCTTCGGAACCCTGAGAAAGCTGTTTTTTCGCCGGGATCTCAAGGGGCTTGAGCGATGCGTCGGCGAGATGCAACAAGACGTTTCAGATGTCGCCAGCCATGACATGCGCGATTTGCTTTGCCATCAGTGGTTTATCCTTCAGTCACGCCCCCTTGTCGGCAAACGGCTAAGGAATGGCGGCTCAAAACCGCCGGGCCGATCCCAAAATGTCAGAAACATAGTGAGCGAGAGAGCGAGACGTATCGCGCGATGCCTGCTCCGGCGCCGCCCATCCGTAGCGATCCGACGCTTTCACATCCATATCCGGGCCATGTGCCGGGCACGTGTGACGTGTCCGGGCACGATACGAGGTGGCGAGACGGCCAGCCGGCCGTTCTGCCGCGTGAGTCATGCAGGTTTCGACGGCCCGAGATAGGTGCGAAAGGCAATTGACGTCCGAAAGCGGTTGAACCATATTCGGGCTGACGTTTCCACTCGCGGTATGCCACGCGAGGAAACCGTACGAAGGATTGCTGCTGCGGGACTTCGTCCCGATGTTCAGATGCCGCGCAAGCGCGCATCCGGCGGCCACGCGAACAGGCAACCTCACGCACATGTCCTTCGAGGGCTTCAAGCATGACCACGCGTTTGACGTTTCCTGCATCGATGTTCTCCGTCGTCTGCCAGCGGTGCGGCAGCACGATGCGCAAGAACGCCGACAGCTGTCCCAATTGCGGCGCGGACCGCACCGCCGCGCTCGGCGCAAGGCGCGCCGCCGCCCCGGCTTCGGCCAACACCGGCATGTTCGAGCAGACGGCTTCGGCCTCTGCCGCGGCGTCCGCTTCGGCGGGCGCGTCCCTCGGCGGTGGAGACCGTGCCGAACCCTCGCTGCGGCCCGGCTGGCCGGCCTGGGACGCCAAGCGCGCGAGCGAACGCATCGCGCAGAAAGCGGCGGAATACCGCGCGCGGCGCGCGGAAATGCACGCCCGCAGCGCCTACGCCGACTCCAGCAACGACCCCGACGCCCTGCCCGGTTCCGACCGCTGGAGCCGCAACAAGACATTCATCGCGGCGGCATGCGGCGTCGTGCTGCTGGCTGGCGCGGCGTTCTATCTGCAACAGTCCGGCAACTCCGACGGCGACAATGCCGCCTCCGCCGATCACAGCGTCTCCGGCGCCATCGATTCGAAGGTCGGTCCGCTGGTGCGCGGCGCAATCGACACGGGCAACCCGGCTAACAATTCCATCACGCCTGCCCGGCGCGCGCCGGCCGAGCCCCGCGCGCTGGCTTCCGGCGATCCGCTGAGCAGCGTGCGCACCGCCCTCGACCAGCACGATCTCGGCGCGGCCCGCGCGCGTCTCAAGGCGCTTCCCGCGCAGCAGAAGGCGCGCGAGGAGTATGAAACGCTCAAGGACGAACTGGTCAAGCGCGAACTGCAGCGCGACGCCGCGCTGCAACTGGCGCGCGCCTGCGAACGCACGTCCGCATGGGCGTGCGTGCAGCAGAACGCGGGTGAGGCCCTCGCGCTCGATGGCGGCAACGTCGAATCGCAGGCCATGCTGGAACATGTGATCTCGCATGCGGGCTGGCTGGCGCCGAGCGCATCGGCGGCGCTGGCGAAGAAGACGCCGTCGGGTCCCACGGCCGACGCCACCGCTCCCGCGCCCTCCGCGAACGCCGCGAACACGACGCCGAAGCCGGCTGTCGGCGCTCCTGCGCAGGCAAACGTTGCAGCAGCGGCCCCTGCGGCGAAGCCGAACAGCGCCGCGCAGAGAGCGGCCGAGCGGCAGCGCGCGGCGCAACGCAGCGCGGCCGCGCGCGCGGCGGCGGAAGAGGCGCGCGCCGACGCCGCTTACGATTCGCGTGCGGAGAAAATTGCCCGCGCCCAAGTCGCGACCAATGCGATCACGGCGGCGACGGTCGCGCCGTCGCCCTCGGTTGTCACGAAGGTGCCCGCTCCTGCGGTTGTGGCGCCTCCGGCACAGGTGCAGGCGCCCGCGCAAACGCAGGCTGCTGCACAACCGCCCGCGCAGCCGGCTGTCAGAACCATGCCGGCTCCGGCCGCGCAGGCAGCGACGCAGGCGCCCGCGCCAACCCAGTCAGCAACGCAGGCACAGCCGGCCGTCAAAGCCCCGGCTCCAGCCGCACAGGCTGCCGCGCCGCGCGCGCCTTATTATCTCGGCGAAGAAGAGCCGAAGTCCTCCGCGCCGTCCGCCCAGCCCGCCACGCGCGCCGCGAATCCGCGCACGCCCTACTACCTCGGCGAGGACCCGCCGCAGCAGGCAGCGCCCGCCGTGCGATCGGCGGTGCCGCGGCCGCCGCAATCAACGGGACAGAGCAGTTCGATCGAGCCATCCGCTCTCACCGTTCCCACGACAGCCGCGACAACACCGGCGGCCACCACGGCCGCCGCGCCGAAGCCGCCGGCGGCGGTCGCGCAGCCCATGCCGAACGTCGTCGCGCCGCGCGCGGCGGCCGCCGCGGCAACGGCAACGGCGGCGACGGGGACACCAGCGGCCGCGACCGTAAGCCCCGCGACGACGCCGGCCGTCGCGACGCGCAGTGCGCAGTCCGCTGCGACCGCGGCCTCGCCGCAATTTGCGCCGATGCCGGCGGGCGCGCATCTCGACTCCGACAAATCCGAGGAGCTCGAACGCGCCATCAAGCAGTATGGCTGGAGCAGCAACGGCGACTCGAGCCGAAGCCAGAAGCCTTCGCAATAAGCGATCAGCAAGCGACGGACGACAAAAAGCAGCAAGCCTGACCCGCGCACAAGAAAAAGAATCACGAGCGCCACGACGAAAACAAGCAGAGCACGCAGAACAAGAACGAGCAGAGACAGCGGCAGCAGCAAAAAAGCAGCAAAAAACAGCAGAGACAGCACCGAAAGCACCGACAACGACGACGCATGGCACACACCGCCTTTCGCGCAACGCGCCTTGGGCCGCATGTGAGTGACCACGCACGACCGGATTGCGCGCCAACCGTACGCCACCTTCTCCTGTACCGGCAACGCGCGAGTTTCAGAGCAGACGTCCAACTCCGACCAAGGGACAATCATGTTCATCAAACAACGCATGAGCAATGCCGCACGGGGCCTGCTTGCGCTCGTCGCCGTCACGGGGATCACCGGGTTCGCCGGCGCACCGCTCAGCTTCGCAGCCGATCCGATTCCCTACAAGATCACCACAGGTCAGGAGCGCGGCACCTATATCCAGATCGGACAGGATCTGTCGAAATTTGTGGCCGAACCGGCGGGCATCGAGCTCGACGTGCTGCCGTCGAAGGGCTCCGCCGAAAACGTCCAGCGCATGCGTTATGAGCCGGGCGTGAAGTTCGCGCTGGTGCAGTCGGACGTGTATCAGGCATACATGGACATGGCGACCTCCGGCAACGCGGAAGCCGGCAAGATCATCAAGCCGCTGCGGCTCATCATGCCGCTCTACGACGAGGAGATCTATTTCGTCGCGCGCGCCGATTCGCCGATGAAGAACATCCAGGAAATCAAGGGCAAGAACATCAGCGTCGGGCCGATCGGCAGCGGCACGGCGCAGTCGGCCGAAACGCTGTACCGGCTGATGTTCGGCGAACCGATCGCCGACGCCAACGAGCAGCATCTCAACAACGAGGATTCGCTTGCGAAGCTGATCGTCGGCAAGATCGATGTGGCGGTGATCGTCGCGGGCCAGCCGGCCAAGCTGTTCCAGGACATGAATCCGGAACTGCTGAAGCAGATCAAGCTGCTGCGCCTCGATGCCAGCGCACCCGAAACCGCCCGCGCGAAACAGACCTACTTCCCGGCCACGATCCGCACGTCCAGTTATCCGAACTGGATTCAGGAAGACACGCCGACGCTCACCGTCAAGGCCTTCCTCGTGACCTACGACTACGGTCTGAAGGGCACGGTGGGCGCGCTGTCGAAGTTCGCGGATTCGCTGTGCACCAACTTCGACACGCTGCAGGCGCAAGGGCATCCGAAGTGGAAGCAGGTGCATCTCGAACTGCCGCCGCTCACCCGCGGCTGGAAATACTATCCGCCGATGGAAAAGCACCTGCGCGCCTGCATTGCGCAACGCACGGCGGCGGCGGAGCAGTCGCAGAACCCGACGCGGCAGGTGTCGGCCCGTCAGCAGGATGGCGCGATGCAGCGTGTGAAGAAGGCGACGTGTTCGGCGCAGGAGAAGTTGCTCTTGTTGTGCGATCAGTGATTCGTTGTTGCGCGAACCGGACCGGCCACCGTGATCGACGCGCGTGGCCGGCAGCGCGAGTGGAATGATCCGCGGAGGCATGCCGTGTAGCGGAAACAGTCGCGGTGGTGCGTCCGCATCGACAAGAAAAGCGTTTTTTGAGACACGGTTTCGAGTTAAAACCTGCCTACGGGTCGGCGATGACCCGAAGGAGCCGTGACCGTGCCCAGATCCCAGTATTGCGCGCCGCTGTGCCGCGCCTCGTTTCGCAAGAAGAAGGCTGCCGCGCCCGGAGAGCGCACGCGCCGAAGCCAGCTCGAGCCGCAGATCCAGCGCACCCATACCCAGCCTTTGCCGGGCGTTTCATCGGCTAGTGTGGACGCGTGGGACGAATCGGCATTTTCTGATCCCGCAACCCTTGCAAACAGCGATTACGCTGCGTTCCGCCTGCTCGTGCACACCGTCAACTGCGGCGAACTCGAACGCGAGAACGGCATGCAGCTGTTCCGCGAGGGTACAAAGGCGCTGAATCAGTGGGACACGATCAGCGCCAGCGTCATCGACGAAAACAACCGCTTCACCTATGCGACGGTGGGCGTCGTGTTGCGCGCTCCGAAGCAGAACATTCTGCTGACGTCGTTCAAGGACATGGATTTCGATGGCAACAAGGGCAATCTCGATCGTCAGAAAAACTGGCTGATCCCGAGTCAGGCCGCCCGAATCCAGGCGATGCCCGCTCATGGGCGCAACGGTCTTCTGATGCGGCACATTCTCGATCAGGCGGACCGGTATCCGATCATTTCGCCCGAGGAAGTACTCGCAAGCACTAAAAGGCTCCATCAGGAACACAACGAAGTCATCGTGATGACGCGGCCCGATGTCTTCATCCAGCGCGGCGCCTTCGACGGCGAAAGGCTCATCAAGACCGGGCCGGTCGAAATCGCGGCGATCTTTCGGGCCCAGGGCGAGAGCAGGGCCGCTTTTCCGAATGCGAACAAGGAGGCGCTCATCGCCGAAGCCATACGGCTGGCGCAGGAAAACCTGGGCGACCTTCCATTGCTCGAAATCCCCGGCATGGTCACGAACGTCGATTGACTCTTCCGGCGCTCAACAACGCCGCGAGCCGCGTCATGCCTTCTTCGATGACCGCTTCCGCCGTTCCGCCATAACCGAGCAGCACGCCTTGCTGCGTCGGCTGGCCTGCATAAAACCTGCGTATCCCGGCAATTCCGACCGACACGCCCCGCGCCGCCGCGACGATTTCGTCCTCGCGCCCCGGCGCCTTGAGCCGCGCGGCCAGATGAATGCCCGCCGACGCCGGCAGCGGCTCGAACCATGGCGCAAGCGCGCCGTTCAGATGCACGAGTAACCGGGCACGCCGCCCCGCATAGGCCTTGTGCATGCGCCGCAGATGCCGCGCGAATTCGCCGTCGAGCATGAAGGCGCCGAGCGCCGTCTGCGTGAGCATGCAGCCGTGCCAGTCGCAGATTTGCCGGGCCTGCCATAGCGGCACGGACAGGCTCGGCGGCGGCACCACATAGCCCAGCCTGAGATCGGGAAACAGCGTCTTCGAGAACGTCCCGACATACGCCACGACGCCCGCATGATCCAGACTCTTCAGCGACTCCATCGGCCGTCCCTCGAAGCGGAATTCGCCGTCGTAGTCGTCCTCGACGATCACCGCTCCGCGCCGCGCCGCCCATTCGAGCAACGCGACGCGCCGTTCGAGACTCATCGGCATGCCGAGCGGGAACTGGTGCGACGGCGTCACGTAGACAAGCCGCGTGTTGCGCGGCAGCCTGCTCACGACGATGCCCTCGCCATCCACCGGCACGTGCGCGAGCCGCGCGCCCATCGACGCAAACAAGGCGCGTGCCGGCGGATAACCGGGCTCCTCGACGGCGACGACATCGCCCGGACGGACCACGACGCGCGCCAGCAGATCGAGCGCCTGTTGCGCGCCCTGCGTGACCAGCACGTCCTGCCAGTTGCAGGTCACCGCGCGGCTGAACGCGAGATAGCGCGCGATGCCCAGCCGCAGTTCCTGCTCGCCGCCCGGGTCGCGATAGCCCGCCACGCCGCCGTCCGCGCGCGCCTGCGTGCGCAGCGCGCGGTTGACGCAGCGGCGCCATGCGTCGTGCGGAAACAGCGTCCGGTCGGTCACGCCGCCCTTGAAGTCGCAGTCGAGCGGTTCGCCGGCGGGCGGCATCGGCATGGTCATGCGCTCGGGCAGCTGGCGCCAGATGCCGGCGGCACGCGCACGGGCCGACTGCGGTTCGGCGCGCGCGCCGGGCAAACGCGCGAGGCCATCGGCGACGAAGGTGCCGTCGCCCGCGCGCGTGCGCAGGAAGCCCTCGGCGATCAGGCGCTCGAAGACGTCGAGCGTGGTCTTGCGCGACACGCCGAGCTGGGCGGCGAGATTACGCGTGGAAGGCAGGCGTGCATGCGCGGCGAGGCGCCCTTCGACGATGCCCGCGCGCAGTTGCGCATAGATCTGGCCGGTGAGGTCGCGACGGCCGTGCAGCGTGATATGGATGTCCACGGTTTCGAGAGTACGCGCGGTGTTGAATGGGCTTGCGACGAACGCGCTGACCGGCTTATCCCGCCGCGCCGAACACCGCCTGGCACAAGGTCTCGCCCTGCTCGCTGAGCCACGCGCTGCCGGTGCCGTCCTCGTTGATCGTCACCTGCACCAGCCCCGCGTCTTCGAGCCCGGTCAGCTGACGCCTGAGCGTGCTCATCGGCAGACCGGACTGCTTCGCCAGTTTCGCCAGCGACCAGGCCCGCTGCGGCGACCCTTCCCGCGCGCGCCACAGTTGTTCCAGCACGGCGACCAGCGCCGGATCGATGTCATCGCTCATCTTCTGTCTCCCTTCTCCCTGCGCGCGGCAATCTCGCCCGCCAGCGCGCCCAGCCGCCGCAACGCGGCTTCGCTTTGCGCCGTCCACGGATAGCTGTAGTTGAGCCGGATGTAATGGCTGAAGGCATTGCGCGTCGAGAACATGTAACCCGGCCCGACCGTGATGCCGCAATCGAGCGCCGCGCGATAAAGCCGCATCGAATCGACGTGTTTCGGCAGTTCCACCCACAGTACATAGCCGCCCTGCGGCGCCGAGGTGCGCGTGCCCGCCGGAAAGAAGCGTTCGACCAGCGCGGTCATGATGCGCGCCTGCTGCCGGTAGAGCCGCCGCACGCGCCGCAGATGCCGGTCGTAGCCATCCTGGCGCAGATAATCGGCGATGGCGATCTGCGGCACGGACGGCGTCGTCAGCGTGTTGAGGAACTTGAGCTTCTCGACCTGCGCCCGGTAGCGCCCCGGCATCGCCCAGCCGATCCGGTACGACGCCGTCAGGCTCTTCGAGAACGACGCGCAATGCAGCACGAGGCCCTTGGTGTCAAAGTTCTTGAGGGTCGTCGGGCGCGTGTCGCCGTAGTAGAGCTCGTGATAGACATCGTTCTCGATGACGGGAATATCGTGCTCCGTGAGCAGTTCCACGAGCGCGCGCTTGCGTTCGTCGGGCATCTGGAAGCCGAGCGGATTCTGGAAGTTCGGCATCACCATGCACGCGGCAATCTTGCGCTTCGCGATAATCTGCGCGAGCGCCTCGACATCGATGCCGTCGACGGGATGGGTCGGCACTTCGATCGCGCGCATGCCGAGCCGCTCGATCGCATGCAGCATCGCGTAATACGTGGGCGACTCGACCGCGACCGTATCGCCCGGCCTGGCGACCGCCTGCAGGCTCAGGTTGATCGCCTCGGTCGCCCCGACGGTGATCACGATCTCCTCCGGATTCACCGGCACGCCGTTCTCCGCGTAACGCCGCGCAATCTGCCGGATCAGCTCGGGATTGCCGGGCGGCAGGTCGTCGATCAGGTTCCAGCTCGAATGCCGCCGCGCGATGGCGTTCGCGTACTGGTTGATGCGCCGCCAGGGAAACGGCTCGGGATCCGGATACGGCGAGCCGAACGGCACGGCGTCTTGCGCGCGGATGCTGCGCAGCGTCGACAGCACCAGCCGGCTCACGTCCACCTCCGATGCCGTGGCGCTCACCCGCTTCGGCGCGGCCTGGGCCACGCCCGCCGGCGGTTTCGCGCGCACGAAATAGCCGGACTGCGGCCGCGTCTCCAGCACGCCGCGGCTTTCGAGGATTGCGTAGGCGTGCAGCACCGTCTTGATGCTCACGCCGTGCTGCTGGCTCGCCTGCCGCACCGACGCGATCTTCTCCCCCGCCGCGAACACGCCGCGGCGCACGGCTTCCTCGATTTCGTCGGCAAGCTTTTCGTAGAGTTTCAATGGCGCTTTCCCTGGAGACGTCGCGGCGGGCCTGACTGTGCAGTCTAGGGCAAAACGCCGCAACTGTATCCCTCGAATTTCGCTTTTTCTGTGCGCCGCGTTCGTTTCGGAACACAGTAGGCTTCTCTCATTGCATGCTCAGCCTGATCCGAACGCCATGAAGAAGCCCGAAGCCCGCATCGAACCTTATACGCACCCGGCCGCGGGCTGGGGCGCGTTGAAGCAGGTCGCCATCAACCTCGTCAAGGAGCGCGTGGCGGGCGGGAACTACCGGACGCTCTTCAAGCAGAACCAGCCCGACGGCTTCGATTGTCCCGGCTGCGCGTGGCCCGACCGCGAGCACGGCTCGACCTTCGAGTTCTGCGAAAACGGCGTGAAGGCCGTCGCCGCCGAAGCGACCAGCAAGCGCGTGACGCCTGCATTCTTCGAGCAGCACACGGTACACGCGCTGATGGCGCAGACCGACTATGAACTGGAACAACACGGCCGTCTGACCGACCCGCTCGTCTACGACGCGAAGCGCGACCGTTACGTGCCGATCGAATGGAACGATGCGTTCGAGCTGATCGCGTCGCACCTGAAGCAGCTCGACGATCCCGACCGCGCCGCCTTCTATACCTCGGGCCGCGCGAGCAACGAAGCCGCGTTCCTGTATCAGTTGTTCGTGCGCATGTACGGCACTAACAACTTTCCCGACTGCTCGAACATGTGCCACGAGGCGACGAGCCGCGGCCTGCCGCATACGGTGGGCGTCGGCAAGGGCACGGTCACGCTCGACGACTTCGAGCACGCCGACACGCTGCTGCTGTTCGGCCAGAATCCCGCGACGAACCATCCGCGCATGCTCGGCGAACTGCGCGAGTGTGCGAAGCGCGGCGCGACCATCGTGTCGATCAACCCGCTGAAGGAGCGCGGCCTCGAGCGTTTCGCGAGCCCGCAGCACACGCTCGACATGCTGTCGCCGAGGGGCGTGAAGATCAGTTCGGTGTTCATCCGCCCGAAGGTGGGCGGCGACTTCTCGCTCATCAAGGGCGTGGCGAAGCGCGTGATCGAACTGGACGATGCGGCCGTGGCGAACGGCGGCGAGCGCGTCCTGGATGTCGCGTTCATCGCGGAGCACACGGTGAACTTCGACGCCTTCGCCGACGACCTGCGCGCCGAAAGCTGGGACGCGATCCTCGCGGAATCGGGCGTCGAGCGCGACGACCTGCTGAATCTCGCCGATATCTACGTGAAGGGCCGCGCCGTCATCTCGACGTGGGGCATGGGCCTCACGCAGCACAAGAACTCGGTGCCGACCATCCAGCTGCTGTCGAACCTGATGATGATGCGCGGCAATATCGGCCGGCGCGGCGCGGGACTGTGCCCGGTGCGCGGCCACTCGAACGTGCAGGGCGACCGGACCGTGGGCATCGAAGAAAAGCCGACCCAGGCCTTTCTCGACCGGCTCGGCGCGGCCTATGACTTCGAGCCGCCGCGCGAGCATGGCTATGACGTGGTCGAAACCATCCACGCGATGCTCGAAGGCAAGGTGAAGGTGTTCATCGGGCTGGGCGGCAACTTCTCGATCGCGACGCCCGACACGCCGCGCACCTGGGAAGCGATGCGCGCATGCGACCTCACCGTGCACATCACGACCAAGCTCAACCGCAGCCATCTGGTGCACGGCCGCGACGCACTGATCCTGCCGACGCTCGGCCGCACCGAAATCGACCTGCAGAACGGCGTGCCGCAAGGCGTGTCCGTGGAGGACTCGATGAGCATGGTGCACATCTCGTACGGCATGAACAAGCCGGCCTCGCCGAACCTGCTTTCGGAAGTGGCGATCGTCGCGCGCATGGCGCAGGCGACACTGGGTTCAAGCAAGGTGGACTGGCTCGCGCAGGCGGGCAACTACGCGCTGATCCGCGACGGCATCGAAAAGGTGATCGACGGCTTCGCGCGCTACAACGAGCGCCTCAAGCAGCCGGGCGGCTTTCATCTGGGCGTGGCCTCGCGCGAGCGGGTGTGGAAGACGCCGAGCGGCAAGGCGCAGTTCATCGTGCATGCCATTGCGCACGACACGCCGATTCACCGGGCCCGCGCGCGTCACGGCGAGCGCCTGATGACGCTGATGACCACTCGTTCGCACGACCAGTACAACACGACCATCTACGGCCTCGACGACCGTTACCGCGGCGTGTACGGCCAGCGTCACGTGTTGTTCGCGAACCGCGAGGACATCGACCTGCTTGGCTTCGAGCCGGGCGAGCGGGTGGACATCACGAGCGTGTGGGACGACGGCGTGGAGCGCCGCGTGAACGGCTTCACCCTGGTGGAATACGACATTCCGCGCGGCTGTCTCGGTGCCTATTACCCGGAGACGAATCCGCTCGTGCCGCTGTCTTCCGTCGCGGATGGCGCGGGCACGCCGACCTCGAAGTCCATTCCGGTGCTGCTGAGCCGCTCTGTCGCTGCGATGGCTGCTTGAGCCATGCGCGCCGGCGCCGGAGGATGCGCCGCTCGAACGCCCGCGCGCCACTGAAACGGCAGTGGATGAACCCGCCCAGTGCGGCGAAGATCGTCAGGCCGACAATCCAGCCGCCGGCGAAACTATGGAGCCTGCCGCTGAACCACACGATGCCGGCCATGGCCGAGCCGAACACCGTCATCACGATGGCAAACGGCGGGCAATGCTCATGTTCGATCCTGACCTGGCTCCAGGCGCCCAGCCGCTGGCGGTAGCCGCTCACGGAGTGCCGGTTGATGGCATGACTCATCATTTTCTCCGTGGTCTCGCTTCGATTGTTTCGAAGCAACCATACGAAAACGGAGAACCCGCCACCATCGGACGATTCCGAAACCGCCGCGCGCCGCTTTACTTGGCGCCGGCGAACTCCTGGACTTCGGCATCGGCTTCGCCGGCGAGCGGCACGACGCCCGACGGCCCCGACGCATGCGGATGCAACAGCAACGCAACGAGCCCGCTCCAGCCCGTCTGATGCGAGGCGCCGACGCCGCGCCCGTTGTCGCCATGAAAGTATTCGTGGAACAGCACGAGGTCACGCGAACGCGGGTCTGCCTGCAATTGCGGATAGGCGCGCATCACGGGACGCTCGCCGTTCGCGTCGAGCAGGAACAGCGTGCTCACGCGGCGCGCGAGTTCATCGGCGATCTGCGCGAGCGAAAACTTCTGGCCTGACCCGGTCGGATATTCGACGCGGAAGTCGTCGCCGTAATAGCGGTGAAACTCGCGGATCGATTCGATGAGCAGGAAGTTGACCGGCATCCACACCGGGCCTCGCCAGTTCGAATTGCCGCCGAACACGCGCGAGTCCGACTCGCCCGGCAGATAGCGGATGCTGAAGCTTTCGCTGTTGTGATAGAAGACGAACGGGTTGTCGAGATGGACGCGCGACAGCGCCCGCACGCCGTGATCCGAGAGGAACTCGGTTTCATCGAGCATGCGCTTGAGCAGCGCCTTCATGCGATGCCCCCGCAGCAGGGACAGCAGCACGCTGTTGCCGCGCCCCGCGATATTCCAGCGCGACACGAGCTTGGCCAGATCCGGACGATGTTCGAGGAACCAGTGCATGCGGTCGCGCAGTCCCGGCAGCGAGCCGTGCACGCGCGGCTCCAGCACATGCACGGCAAACAGCGGACTCAGCCCGACGATCGAGCGGATGCGCATCGGCACGTTGCTGCCATCCGGCAGGCGCAGCTTGTCGTAGAAGAACTCGTCTTCCATGTCCCACAGGCCGGTATCGCAATCGTCCTCGCAGCTCACGGCCTCGGCGATGTACAGGAAGTGCTCGAAGAACTTCACCGCGATGTCGATGAACACCTTGTTCGCATACGCGAGTTCGAGCGCGATGCGCATCAGGTCGAGCGCATAGGCGGCCATCCACGCGGTGCCGTCGGCCTGGTCGATGTGACCGCCGGTCGGCAGCGGCGACGAGCGGTCGAAGATGCCGATGTTGTCCAGCCCGAGAAAGCCGCCCTGGAAGATGTTCTTGCCGTCGGCGTCCTTGCGGTTGACCCACCACGAGAAGTTCAGCAGCAGCTTGTGGAACACGAGTTCGAGGAAGTCGCGGTCGCTCTTGCCGGTGATCGCGCGATCGATCTCGTAGACCCGCCACGTGGCCCACGCATGCACGGGCGGATTGGCGTCGCCGAAGGCCCATTCGTAGGCGGGCAATTGTCCGTTCGGATGCTGATAGCGGTCTTTCACGAGCAGCAGCAATTGCCGCTTGGCGAATTCCGGATCGATCAGCGCGAAGGCCGCTGCATGGAACGCGAGATCCCACGACGCATACCACGGGTATTCCCACTTGTCCGGCATCGACACGATGTCCGCATTGCACAGGTGCCGCCAGTCCACGTTGCGCCCGAAGCGCCGCTGTTTCGGCGGCGTGGGCTGCAAGGGATCGCCGTCGAGCCAGCGGGTGACGTCGAACTGGTAGTACTGCTTCGACCACAGCATGCCGGCCAGCGCCTGCCGCTGCACGAGCCGCTGATCCACGCCGGCGATGTCGTGCTGGAGCGCGCCATAGAACTCGTCCGCTTCGGCGATGCGGCGCTCGAACAGGGCATCCGCGTCGAGCGGCACGGCATCGGGCGCCGATTCGGGCCGCCAGCGCAGATAGACCACTGCGCGGCCGTGCGGCTCCAGCGCGAGATGCACATGAGCCGCGGCGCGCGTGCCGGAGGCGCGGCGGATGGCGGTCTCGTCGCCGTTCACCAGGTAATCGTTGAAGCCGTCCTTGAACGGCCCTTCGCCGTCCATGCCGTGCAGGCGCCGGACATTGGTTTCGTTTTCGCAGAAGAGCCAGTCCACCGCCGCGTCGTCCGCCGACCACGCCGTCACCACCATCGGCTCGTGGCCGGTCTGTTCGGCGAGCACATAGGTGCCTTGGCCCTCCACCGTCTCCTGCGTGAGCGACGGCTTCACAGGCGTCGGCCGCCACGACCAGCTGTTGCGCGCCCAGATCTGCGGCAGCACGTCGAGCGCGGCTGCCACCGCGCCGCGATTCTCGACAGTCACGCGCATCACGATGTCGTCGGGCGTGTGCTTCGCGTATTCGACCTGCACGTCGAAGTAGCGCTCGCCGTCGAAGACGCCGGTGTCGAGCACTTCGTACTCGGGGACTTCCGCGCTGCGCCGGCCGTTTTCATCGACGAGATCGGCGTAGGGAAATGCCGCATGCGGATACTTGTAGAGCATGCGCATGTAGGAATGGGTCGGCGTGCCGTCGAGGTAGAAGTACAGCTCCTTGACGTCTTCGCCGTGATTGCCCTCCTGGTTCGTCAGACCGAAGAGCCGCTCCTTGATGATCGGGTCCGCGCCGTTCCACAGCGCCAAAGACACGCACCAGTTGAGCTTGTCGTCGCCGAACCCGGCGAGACCGTCCTCGCCCCAGCGGTAGGCGCGGCTGCGCGCGTGATCGTGGGGAAAGTATTCCCAGGCGGTGCCGAACTCGCTGTAGTCCTCGCGCACCGTGCCCCATTGACGCTCGCTCAGGTACGGTCCCCAGCGCTGCCAGTGCGCGCAATCGGCCGAATGGAGCCGTGAGCCCTCGACGGTGTCGATCTGATTGACGGGGCGCGATTTCGGCATGAACGTCTCCTGAAGTGCGGGCGCGCTGAACCTCGCCCGGACCTTGTCCAGGCCATGCGCGAACCCTCTGGCAAGAGCCGTAATTTAGCGCGTTTGGGCACGCGGCGCGCGCGCCCTGCTCAGTCCGTGCCGAGCCGTTTCTCGATGCGCAGCAACTCCGCCAGCGACCACGCCTGGAACGGCGTGCCGCCGGGCGTGTGCGGCGCGTCGCCATCGGCGACTTCGCTGATGTGATCCAGCCCGTAGCGGTCGAGATGCGCATACAGCGGCGTCAGGAAGCGCTCGCGCGCGCCCGCCACGCCATGCACGCGCACCCAGGCCTCGACGAACGGCCCCAGCAGCCACGGCCACACAGTGCCCTGGTGATACGCGCCGTCGCGGTCCAGCACGCCGCCCGCGTAATGCGGCCGGTACGCCGGGTCCGAAGGCGCGAGCGTGCGCAGGCCAAGCGGCGTCAGCAGTTGCGCTTCGACCTGCGCGACGACCGCGCGCGCCACCTCGCCGTCCACCAGCGCGAACGGCAGCCCGCCCACCGCGAAGATCTGGTTCGGACGCACCGCGCGATCCACCTTGCCGGGCTCGTGGTCCACGTCGACGACATCGTAGAGCGTGTGCGTGGCCGGATCGACGAAGCGCGCGGTGAACGCGCTGTGCGCCCGGTCGCGCAGCGTCTGCCATTGCGCGCTCCACGCCGAGCTTGCCGACAGCGCATTGATCCACAGCGCCTGCACCTCCACAGGCTTGCCGATGCGCGGCGTCACGACCCAGTCGCCCGCCTTTGCATCCATCCACGTGAGCTGCACGCCGGGCACGCCCGCGCGCAGCAGGCCGTCGCTGTCGGCAGCGATGCCGAAGCGCGTGCCGCGCGCATAGCCGTCGAGGATCGCGCCGGCCGCGCGTTGCAGGCGGCTTGCCGTTGCGGCACGCGCGTGGCCCGTCGCGAGATAGTCCTGCACCGCGACGACGAACCACAGCGATGCATCGACGGAGTTGTATTCCGGCAGGCCGCCGCTATCGGGAAAGCGGTTCGGCACCATGCCTTCGGAGATCGTGCCGGCCCATTCGAGCAGGATGGACTCGGCTTCATCGTGACGGCCCGACGCCAGCAGCAGGCCGCGCATCGAGATGAAGGTGTCGCGGCCCCAGTCCGTGAACCACGGAAAGCCCGCGATGATCGTGCGGCCGCCGCTGCGATTGACCACGTAGGCGTCGGCGGAGCGCGCGAGCCGCGAGCCGAACGCCGCGCGCCGCTGCGTTTCGGTCGCGGCGAGACGCGCCGCATGCGCGAGCGCGGCCTCCGTGTCGGGCCGCTCCGCGCCGGTGTGGGCGTGCAGGATCATGACGGCGTCGGCGTGCGCGAGGTCGAAATGGAAGACGCCCGGCGCCGCGAGATCTTCGATGAAATCCAGACCGCGCTCGCGTTCGCGGGCATAGCAGAAGTTGCGATACCAGTCGGGCGCATGTTCATACTCGCCGTTCGCTTTCACATCGATGACGGGCAGATCGCAGTACGGACGCCACTGCACGCGCTCGCCCTCGACGGTGGCATCGAAGCCGAACGCGGCATTCTCGTGATGCAGCGCGTGGTAGTCGCGTCCGGAGACCAGCGGCCGCACGTGCAGACGCGCGTTCCCGTTCTGCCAGGCGGACGGCGTCGCGCCCTCGAAACGCCAGCGCAATACGGTCGCGCGGCTCTCCTTCGCGACGAACACCTCCGCCACGATCACCGCGTCGACGCCCACGCGAAAGCGCCACGTAGGCCAGGGCGATGTGTCGAAGGAAAGCAGGCTGGCGCGGACATCGGGATAAAGGATGTCCGGCGCGTAACGCTGCATGGTCAGCGGATAGCGCTGGCCGTCCGCTTCGAGCCATGCCTCGACGCCGTTGACGAGCGTGACGCGTCCTGCCGGCGGCTGCGTGGCCGCGAGCAGCAGCGCGTGATAGCGCCGCGTGCGCACGGTGCCCACGGTGCCCGATGCAAAGCCGCCGAAGGCGTCCGCCTCGAGCCATTCGTCTTCGAGACGCGCGTCGTCGAGGGGCGCGTGGTCCGTGCTTTCGATGCGTGTCATGGCGCGGCCTTGCGGTACTTCAGGCGATAGTCGTTCAGCGTGCGGCGCGCCCGGCTCTGGATGGCGTGCTGCATCTGCGGCGTCCAGCCCAGCAGCCAGCCGCTCGGCCCGAGTGCCTGGCGGCTCCAGCGCCAGAGATCGAAGACGTCGGTGTGTTCGGCGATGAGCCCGTCGCGGATCGCGAAGCGCGCCTGGATCTCGTTGACGACGGGCCTGCCGGTCGCGGAATACGTATAGCGCGCCACCACCCGCGCGCTGGCCACCTGGCCGATGGACTTGATGCTGTCGAAGGACAGCGAGAAGTCGGCGGCCCGGCCGAGCAGCATGCGCCACATGTCGCCGGCCTCCTTGCCGCGCAGTACGCCAAACGCGGGATCCTGGAACAGGATGTCGGGCGCGTAGCAGGCGGCCATCGCTTCGGCGTCGAGACGCTGGAACGCGGTGTAGAACTGTTCGATCAGGGCGTTGTTGGGCTGGGGCATGGGATACGTTGCGCGCGCAAGAGGTTGAGGTGCGACGTCCGGCTCGCTGCTGCTCAGGGGGCCGGGTGCACACATCATATCGCTGGCGGACCAGGCGGGTTCCGTGAAGCGTCCGCGAAATATTCCATTACCGCCCGGGCAGTGGCTCCGCAGGGAATAGTGCTCCATCCGCGCACTTCCATCAGTTGGCTCATTGGCGCGGCCAGATGAGCCGAACGCAACAGGAGCCCGCATGGCCATACAACCGGTAACCGGCAAGGAGTCATACTGGGGCGACGTGCATCCGACAGAGAACCAGGTCAGGCTCATCAACCAGAGTCCAACGATGCAGGCAGACCTCCAGGATTACGGCGCGGCAGTCAGCTCGGGAGATATCCAGCCGATTGCGGTCGGCCCGGACAAAGGGACCTATTTCGAGGACGCTACGCAGCACCGGATCGTACTCGCCCACAACTTTGCCGGGTTATCCGACGGCAACTGGATCGGGGCACTTTCACACGAGCTCGGCCATTTCGAGAGTCGCAGCAACGACCGGGCGTTTGCGACCCGCTACGGCGTCAATCCACGCGATCCCGAGGCGTTCGACGTGGAAGCGATGCTGGGTTTGCGCGGCGAAGGCGAGGCGATCTACAACAACTGGAAAGTCGGCCAGGAAATCTTGCGGAACACCTCGACGCCGGAGCATCCCGGGATGCTCATCAACATGGCGGGCGAACAACCAGGCGGCCCAACCCAGCAAGCGCTCGACAGTCTGCACGCGTCCGATACGCAGTCGGGCCTGTCCGACGAACAGGACAAGAACAGACTGATCGACAGAGCGGCGAGCCTCAACGCCACGGAAACGCCCAGCAACGCATCGAGCGATTACTACGACTACTACGGCGGCGCAAACAGGAGAGTCGTGCCGCCCGGACTGGGTTCACCGACCGCCGCGCAACTGGGCGATCCGGCTGGTGACGGCAAGATCACGTCGATGAACGAAACCTATGCATCCGGCATGCAGGGCACGCAGCATTTCGGGGCCGATGGCAAGCTCACCTCCGCCGACCTCAGGGATGCCAACGGCAACCTGCAACAGCACATCGAGTATGCGCGGCAGACGGGCGGCGCCTACTCGGCCACGATTTCCGACGGTCAAGGCGTGGTGACGGAGAAGGACGATTTCGACAAGGACGGCGCGTCGGTTGCCTACACGTACGGCAAGGACGGCACGCAAACCACTCAGGCCTACGATTCTTCCGGCAAGCCACAAGGCGACGCGGTCACATCAAACTCACCGCCTGGCGCGACCCCGGCTGCCTCGGCACTGCCAGAGTCAACGGAGGCGGCGCAAACCTATGACGGCGTCCAAGAACCCAGCGCCGCGAGCAACACCGACCCCGACGCCGGCTGATCCGCACGAACCGCAGGCGTTCACAGCAACGCCGTGACCGCGTGAATCAGGATACCGACCGCGCCGCCCACCAGCGTCCCGTTCACGCGGATGAACTGCAGATCCCGCCCGATGTTCAGCTCGACATCACGCACGAGCGTCGCGTCGTCCCATTGCTTGACCGTGGCGGCGATATGCTTCGCGATGCCGTCGCGCAGTTCCGGCGCCAGCGCCTTCAGCGCGTCGCGCATGTGCTCGTTGATCGAATCGCGCAAGGCCGGATCATTACCGAGCGCCGAAGCGAATCCGCCCGCCATTGCAACCACCTTCATGTGCAGCGCCGAGTCGGGCCGCCTGATGTCGGCATCGAGCCATGCGACGAATTCGTCCCACAGACCGTTCACGTAATCCCGCAGTTCCGGCCGTTCGAGCCATTCGCGCTTGTGCTCGTCGATGCGCGCCTTGAACGCCGGGTCCGTACGCAGGCGTTCGACAAACCGCGCCACGGCTGCATCGAAGGCCAGGCGGCGTTCATGCTCCGGATCGCTGCTGACGTCGTGCAGCCACTGGTTAGCGCCGCGCACCAGTCCGGCCGCGAACTTGCTGCCGAGATCCTCGGCGTTCAATCCGACGAAGCCCAGCATGCCGACCAGCTTCGGATACTCCTCGCCCGCCACCGCGACGATGCGCGCCGCGAGCATCTCCTGCACTTCGGGCTTGTCGAGCCACGCGGCCATCTGCGCGAGCCCTTCGTCGAGCAGCAGCTGATGCCGACGATCCGAGGTCAGCGACGCCAGCACGCCGCCCGCCGCGCCCGCCAGATCGAACTGGTCCGCGCGGCGGCGCAGCGTGTCGTGCAGCATGGTCTTGATGCGGTCGTCATCGGCGAAGGACAGCAGTTGGCCCACCGCCGTCACCGCCTTCTTGCCAAGCAGCTCGGCGTTCTTCGGCTCGGCGAGCCACAGCGACAGACGGCTCGCCGGATCGAACGCGTTCACGCGCGCCACCAGCGCATCGGTGCCGAGAAAGCGGTCGCGGACGAACGCGGCGAGGTTGTCGCCGACGCGCGCCTTGTTCGCCGGCAGGATCGCCGTGTGCGGAATGGGCACGCCGAGCGGATGGCGGAACAGCGCAACCACCGCGAACCAGTCGGCGAGCGCGCCGACCATTGCGGCCTCCGCGAACGACGATACCCACGCCCAGATCCCCTCATCGTGCCGGCTCTTGGCGAGCGCGAACAACGCGCCCGCCGCGATCAGCAACGCGAAGGCGAACCACTTCATTCTTTTTAGCGCAACGGCTTTGTCCTGCGTTTCCATCTGGTGTGCTTTCAGGGTTTCGAAGAGGCCGCCAGCATACCAGCCCGCTTCTGCAAGGAAAGCAGCGCGTCCATGGCGCGCGGGGCATCGTCGGCGGGCACGAAGAGATGATCGTGATACGCCGCCGCCATCACGTTGCAGCTGATGCCCGCCTCGCCGAGCGCCTGCGCGAACGCCGCCGTCAGTCCCACCGCATGCAGGTCCGAGTGCACGGTCAGCGTGATCCACGCCGCGCGGAACAGCGGCGTCAGGCCCGCCGCCTGCGCCGCGTGTTCCTCCATCACGACCGTCAGGCCCTCGCGCTCGCGAAACGTCGCGATGACGTCAGCGCTCGCGGGCGCGCTTCCATGCGTCACCGATGCGAACACATACACGCCCGGCTGAAGCTCGGGCTCCATCGACGCGAGCAGCGCACTGAGGTCACGCAGCATTTTCAGCGGGCCTCGCACGTGCCAGCACCGGCCGCAACGCCGTGCCCGTGTGGCTGCGCGGATGCGTCGCCAGCGTGTCCGGGTCCGCCGCCGCGACGATCATGCCGCCGTTCACGCCGCCTTCCGGACCGAGATCGAGCACCCAGTCGGCTTCGGCGATCACGTCGAGATCGTGCTCGATGACGATCACGCTATGCCCGCCGTCCACCAGCCGGTGCAGCACGCGAATCAGCTTCGCGACGTCGGCCATGTGCAGGCCGACCGTCGGCTCGTCGAGCACATAGAGCGTATGCGGCGGCTTCTGGCCGCGCCGCGTGATGTCGTCGCGCACCTTCGACAGTTCCGTCACGAGCTTGATGCGCTGCGCCTCGCCGCCGGAGAGCGTCGGCGAAGGCTGGCCGAGCGTCAGATAGCCGAGCCCGACATCGCGCAGCAATTGCAGCGGATGCGCAATGCTTTGCATCGACGAGAAGAACTCGACGGCTTCGTCGATCTCCATCGTCAGCACTTCGCCGATGTTCTTGCCGCGCCACGTCACCGCCAGCGTTTCCGGATTGAAGCGCTGGCCGTGGCACACGTCGCACGGCACCTTCACGTCCGGCAGAAAACTCATCGCGATGGTGCGCACGCCCTGGCCCTCGCAGGCCGGGCAGCGTCCCTCGCCCGTGTTGAACGAGAAACGCGACGGCGTATAGCCGCGCGCGCGGGCTTCGAGCGTATCGGCGAACAGCTTGCGGATGGTGTCCCACATGCCGATGTACGTAGCCGGACACGAGCGCGGCGTCTTGCCGATCGGCGTCTGATCCACTTCGAGCACGCGGTCGATCGACTCGAAACCGCTCACGCCGCTGCACCCCTGCCACGCATGCTTGACGTCGAACTTCGGCCGCGGCGCTTCGCGCGCGAGCACGCTGGCGCGCGATCCCGGCGCCGGCTTGTCGGCCTGCGCCGACTTGCGCGCGCGCCGCACCGCCGGCGACGACAGCACCGAGCGACCGACCGCATCGAGCAGGTTGGTCATCAGCACGTCGCGCGCGAGCGTCGACTTGCCGGAGCCGGACACGCCCGTGATCGCGACCAGCCGGTTCAGCGGCACGCTCGCCGTCACGTCGCGCAGGTTGTGCAAGGTGGCGCCTTCGACCGTCAGCCATTGCTCCGGCACGGCGGCGCGCTTCGCGGTCGCAGCGCGCACTTCGCGGCGCGGCTGCAGCGGATGCACGATCGGGTTGGCGAGGAACTGGCCGGTCAGCGACGCCTTGTGGGCCGCGAGATCCGTCACGTTGCCCTGCGCGACCACCGTGCCGCCGCGCTTGCCCGCGCCGGGCCCGATGTCGATGATGTGATCCGCGCGGCGGATCGTGTCCTCGTCATGTTCGACAACCACGAGCGTATTGCCCTTGTCGTTGAGCTTCTTGAGCGCGGACAGCAGGATCAGGTTGTCGCGCGGATGCAGGCCGATGGTCGGCTCATCGAGCACATAGCACACGCCTTGCAGATTGCTGCCGAGTTGCGCGGCAAGACGGATGCGCTGCGCTTCGCCGCCGGAGAGCGTAGGCGCGGCGCGGTCGAGGCTCAGATAGCCGAGCCCGACTTCTTCGAGGAACTGCAGGCGCCCTTCGATCTCGCTCACCACGTCACGCGCGATATCCGCGTCACGTCCTGTCAGCCGAAGCGTCGCGATCCATTCGCGCGTATCGCTGACGGTCCAGCGGCCCACTTCCGTGATCGGATAATTGCCGAACGTGACCGCGCGCGCGACGTCGTTCAGCCGCGTGCCTTCGCAATCCGGGCACGGCTGATCGACGATGTCGTCCGGCTCCTGATCCACCGAGCCGATGGTCTGTTCGCGGCCGCGATCGTCCTGTGCGAACAGCGTGTCGTCGAACGCGGCGCGCTGCTCGCGCGTCAGCTTCACGCCGGTGCCCACACAGGTGTTGCACCAGCCGTGCTTGCTGTTGTACGAGAACATGCGCGGATCGAGTTCAGGATAGCTCGTGCCGCACACGGGACACGCCCGCTTGGTCGAGAACATGCGCATTCCTTCCGCGCCACGGCGCTTGCCGTCGGCCCAGGAACCGTACAGATCATCGAGCGGCGCGAGCAGATGCATCACGCCCTTGCCGATTTCGAGCGTGTCGTCGAGCAGGCGGCGCAGTTCGGCTTCGTTCTCCGGGGTCACGATCAGATCCGCCACCGGCAGTTCGATCGTGTGTTCGCGGAAGCGGTCGAGCTTCGGCCACGGCCTCACCGGCAGAAACTCGCCGTCCACGCGCAGATGCGTGTTGCCGCGCGCCTTCGCCCACTTCGCCAGATCGGTATAGACGCCCTTGCGGTTCACGACGAGCGGCGCAAGCAGCCCGACGTGCGCGCCCTTGAAGTCGCGCATGATCTGCGCGGCAATCGATTCCGAACTCTGCGACTGCACCGGCGTGCCGTCGTGGATGCAGTGCTGGATGCCGAGCTTCACGTACAGCAGGCGCAGGAAGTGCCAAACCTCGGAAGTCGTCGCGACGGTGGACTTGCGCCCGCCGCGCGACAGGCGCTGCTCGATGGCGACCGTCGGCGGAATGCCGTACACGGCGTCCACTTCGGGGCGGCCCGCCGGCTGCACGATGGAACGCGCATACGCGTTCAGCGATTCGAGATAACGGCGCTGGCCTTCGTGGAACAGGATGTCGAAGGCGAGCGTCGACTTGCCCGAGCCCGACACGCCCGTCACCACATTGAACTTGTTGTGCGGGATATCGACGTCGAGCGACTTCAGGTTGTGCTCGCGCGCATTGACGATGCGCACCACGTCCTCGCCCTGCAACGCGCGCCGTGCGCTCGCCACTTCGGCGGCGAGTTGCAGCGGCACGCCGGCGCGCTCGGCTGCGCCCGGGGCCATGGCTTCCTCGTAGTCCAGCAGCGCCCGGCCGGTATGCGAGTGTTCGCAGGCGGCCACCTCGTCCGGCGTGCCGACGCACACTACCTGACCGCCACCGTCGCCACCTTCAGGACCGAGATCAATGATCCAGTCGGCGGCGCGGATCACGTCGAGATTGTGCTCGATCACGATCAGCGAATGGCCGCGTTCCAGCAGCCGGCCCAGCGCGCGCATCAGCTTGGCGATGTCGTCGAAATGCAGGCCGGTGGTCGGTTCGTCGAACATGAAGAGGCGGCTTTCCGCTTCGCCGCCCTTCTTGCCCTTGGTGCCCTGCGACGTCTCCGCGAGAAAGCCCGCCAGCTTCAGGCGCTGCGCTTCGCCGCCCGACAGCGTCGGCACCGGCTGACCCAGCTTCACGTATTCGAGCCCGACATCGACGATCGGCTGCAGCACGCGCAGCACTTCCTTGTCTTCCGCGAACAGCTCGACCGCTTCGCTGACGGTCAGTTCGAGCACATCCGCGACGCTCAGGTGCCGCCCGCCGCGCTCGATCTTCACTTCGAGAATCTCGGCGCGGTAACGGCGGCCATCGCAGTCCGGGCAGCGCAGGTAGACATCGCTCAGGAACTGCATCTCGACGTGCTCGAAGCCCGAGCCGCCGCAGGTCGGGCAACGGCCATCGCCGGAATTGAAGCTGAACATGCTCGCGCTGTAGCCGCGCTGGAGCGCGAGCGGCGCCCTCGCGTAGAGCTTGCGGATTTCATCGAACGCGCCGACGTAACTCGCCGGGTTCGAGCGCGCCGTCCGGCCGATCGGCGATTGATCGACGAACACGACATCGCTCAGCTGCTCCGCGCCCTTCAGGTCGCGGAATGCGCCAGGCGCTTCCGTCGCCTTGCCGAAATGGCGCATCAGCGCGGGCGCAAGCACGTCCTGGATCAGCGTCGATTTGCCCGAGCCCGACACGCCCGTCACGCAGACGAGCCGCTGCAACGGAATCTCGACGGTGACGTCGCGCAGATTGTGATCGCTCGCGCCTTCGAGCACGAGGCGCGGCGTGTTCCTGTCGACGGCGCGCCGGTTCCAGTCCGACGCATGCGCCACCTGCTTGCGGCCGCCGAGATAGGCGCCGGTGAGCGTATCGGTGGACTGGATGTCGCCGGGCGTGCCGTCATAGACGATCTGCCCGCCGCGCTCGCCCGGCCCCGGTCCCATGTCGATCAGACGATCCGCCGCGAGCATCACCGAAGGATCGTGCTCGACGACGACGAGCGTATTGCCCGCGTCGCGCAGCCGGTGCATGGCCTCGACGATGCGGTTCAGGTCGCGCGGATGCAGCCCGATGCTCGGTTCATCGAGCACGAACAGCGTGTTCACCAGCGACGTGCCGAGCGCGGTGGTCAGGTTGATGCGCTGCACTTCGCCGCCGGAGAGCGTGCGGCTCTGGCGATCGAGCGTCAGATAGCCCAGGCCGACATCGCACAGATACTTGAGGCGCGTGCGCACTTCGGCGTGCAGCAGCTTGAGCGCTTCGTCGAGCAACGTGGACGGCAGCGTCAGCGAATCGAAGAAGCGGCGGATGCGTTCGATCGGCATCAGCATGAGGTCGTGCACGGTCAGGCCGGGCAGCGCCTCGAGCTGCGCGCGCGTCCAATCGACGCCTTGCGGCATGAAGCGATGTGCGGGCGACAGTACGGCATCCGCCTGTTCCTTCGTGCCGAGACGCCACAGCAGCGATTCGGTCTTCAGGCGCGCGCCGGCGCAGACCGGGCACGGGGTGTAGCTGCGGTATTTCGACAGCAGCACGCGGATGTGCATCTTGTAGGCCTTCGACTCCAGATAGTCGAAGAAGCGCTGCACGCCGTACCACTGGTTTTGCCACTTGCCGGTCCAGTCGGGCGAACCCTTGATGACCCAGTCGCGCTCCTCCTGCGACAGCTCGTTCCAGGGCACGCCAAGCCGGATGCCCGCCTTCGCGCCGTAGCGCACGAGATCGTCCTGGTTTTCTTTCCACGCGGGCGTCTGGAGCGTCTTGACCGCGCCTTCGCGCAAGGTCTTCTTCTCGTCGGGAATCACGAGCCCGTAATCGACGCCGATCACCCGGCCGAAGCCCCGGCAGGTCTCGCACGCGCCGTAGGCCGAGTTGAACGAGAACAGCGCCGGCTGCGGGTCCGCGTAGCGCAGGTCGCTCTCCGGGCTGTGCAGGCCCGTGGAGAAGCGCCAGATGTCGGGGTCGCCCTCGTCCTTCAGCACGTAGACGTCCACCCGGCCGGTGCCGCGCAGCAGCGCGCTTTCGATCGCCTCCAGCGCGCGCGAGCGCTCGGTGTTCTGGAGCCGGAACCGGTCCGCGACGACGTCGAGCATCTGCCGTCCGCCGCTCGCAGTTTCGATGTGGCGCTTCGCCTGCACGCGCGTGTAGCCGCTCGCGGACAGCCATTGCTCGACTTCCGCGTCGCTGGCGGTGTCGGGCAATTCGACGGGGAACGTGATCGCGAGACGCGGATCGTCCGCGCGCGTGCGTTCGAGCAGTTCGGCGTAGATCGTCTCGGGCGTGTCGTGGCGCACGCGGTGCGAGGTCTTTTTGTCGAACAGCTCGGCGGCGCGGGCGTAGAACAGTTTCAGATGGTCGTTCAGCTCGGTCATCGTGCCGACAGTCGAGCGCGAACTGCGCACCGGATTCGTCTGGTCGATGGCGATGGCGGGCGGCACGCCGTCCACGCGCTCCACTTGCGGACGGTCCATCCGGTCGAGGAACTGGCGCGCGTAGGCGCTGAAGGTTTCGACGTAGCGGCGCTGGCCTTCCGCGTAGAGCGTGTCGAACACGAGGCTCGACTTGCCGGAGCCGGACGGGCCAGTCACGACCGTCATCTGGCCGGTGTGCAGGTCGAGGTCGAGATTCTTGAGATTGTGCTGACGTGCGCCGCGGATGCGGATTGCGTTGTTCGATGCCAATTTGTCAACCGGTTCAATGAGTTGGGCGGCCGTTCACGGCCTCGGGCGAGGTGCGCGCGAGTTCGGAAGCGCACAGCTGCCGCAGCGAACAGTACTGTACACGCATACAGTGGTTGTCGCCAAACGTGTCGGGAGTGTCCGTCTGGGGTGCGCAAGACGCTCGCCTGATCGACGGGTCACTCCAGATGGCGGAGCACTTCGGCAGCCACGGCGTCGGGGGCCTCGCGCAGCGGAAAATGCCCCGCCCCGTCGATCACGACGCGCCGGTAGCCCGCCTGAAAGTGGGACTCCTGGCCTTCCGAGCTGGCGGGTTCGTCGCAGGCATCGGCGCCGCCCTGGATCATCAGCGCGGGCACGCTGATGCGCTCGATCGTCCCGAGACGCGCGTACAGGTCGGACAGCCTCGGATCGGACGGCTGATCGCCGCGCCAGCGCCGCCGATATGCGTTGAGCGTGATCGGCACCCAGTCGGGATTCTCGAAGGCGCGTGCGGTGATGTCGAATTCGGCCTCGTCGAACCAGCCGGGCGGCGACCACGTGTCCCACTGGATGCGCGCGAAGCCCTTCGGATCGGCGGCGACGGCGTCCGGGCCGCCATCGAGCGACATGAACCACTGGTACCAGAAACGCCGCGCCTGCGAAAAATCCGGCAGGCGGAACGCGCCGCGCGGCTGGTAGGCCAAGGCGAGCGCGGCCATGCGGCGCACCCGCTCGGGAAACAGCGCGGCAAGCGTGTAAGCGGCGCGCGCGCCCCAGTCATGGCCGACGACATCGAATTGGGCGATGCCGAGGGCGTCGGCGAGATCGATTGCATCCTGGGCAAGCGCGACGCCGGAGCCGTCGCGAACCGTGTCCGGCGAGAGGAAACGCGTGCCGCCCGCGCCGCGCAGCTCCGGCACGATGGTGCGGCGGCCGGCGTCGTTGAGGCGCGCGGCGACCGGGTTCCAGGCGCGGGCGGCATCGGGCCAGCCGTGCAGCAGAAGCGTGACCGGACCGTCGCGGGGGCCGGAATCGGCGAAGGAAATGTCGAGCGTCGGCGTGCGGGCGTGGAGAGCGAAGTCAAGCATGGCGAGACTCCTCAACGGGAACGCGAATGGGGGAAGGTCATTCTAGCGACGCGGCGTCGGGCGTGCTTGGCGTGCCCGTCCCCGCTCAAGCCCCGATCAACACGCCGCTCCTGATCGGCGTCTCGCCTGTTACGCGCCCCATCGGCGCTCCGGCGGGCACGAAGCGGATCGCGCGCCGCATGTAGAACACGCCGTCATTGCGCGTGGTGACGGTCGTCACCGCGTCCGTGATCGGATCGACGATATCGAACACCGGATCGCCCGCCCGCAACCGCGCGCCCACCTTCGCCCGATACACGACGATGCCGCTCACCGGCGCCGTCAGCTGCTCGCTGCCCGCGAGCGGCGTCGCGGGCTGTTCGAGCGGCGGCGGCGTCTGCGCTTCGCCCTCGATCACGCCGCGCCCGATCAGGAACTGGACGATGGCTTCGGCATCGTGCGCAGCGGTGTCGTAATCGACGTCGCGTTGGCCGCGATATTCCACCGTCGCCGCGAGATTCGGCGCGGCGAGCGGCACGGCGTCGCCCAGACGCTCCCGAACCTGGTTCCACAGGAGCGCGTGGACTTCATCGAACGACTGCCCGCCGGAATCCGTCGCGAGCAGCACGCCGTTGGCGTCGAGATGGCGCGCGAGCGGTTCGAGCGCCGGCCAACTTGCCGGGCTGGTATACAGATGCACGGTCGCTTCGAGCGAGCAGTGCAGGTCGAGCACGATATCCGCCTGCGACGCGAGCCTGAGCAGCACGAGCCGCAAGTCTTCGAACTCGTTCTTCACCGTCGTCTCGCCGAGCAGCGCGAGCAACGCGGCGCGCAACAGACGCGCGTTGTGCGCGCCATCGTGCGGCGAGAACGGCTCCGCGACCCGCTCGATCAACGCGGCCGCGGTCGGCAGCGGAAAGCCGCGGTTGAAATTCTGGCCGCTGTTCGCCTCGAAGCGCCCGAGGAACTGCCCGAGCACATGCTGCGACAGCCCGATGGGATTCGCCACCGGCACCAGCACCACGGCGCCGCGCAGGCGGCCTTGCGCCTCCAGTCCGGCGAGACGCTTCTTGAGGGCCCAGGCGGCGAGCATCGCGGGCGTTTCGTCGGCGTGCAGCGATGCCTGGATATAGACCTGCTCGCCCGCGCCCCGCGCGTCGCCGAAATGAAAGCTGACGAGTTCGCGCGTCGTGCCGAGCGTGGTCGAGAGGAGGGAATCGCGCTGGATGTGCATGATCAGTCGCCGTAGACATCGAAGTCGAAATACTTGCGGGCGATCTTCTGATACGTGCCGTCGGCGCGCATGTCCTTCACCGCGCGATCGACCTTCGCCTTGAGCGCGGCGTCGTCCTGCCGCATGCCCATGCCGACGCCGTGATCGCCCATCGAAAGCGGCTCGCCGACGAACCCGAAGCCCGCGCCGCGCGGCGTCTTCAGAAAACCGTGCTCGGCCTCCACCGAGCCGAGCAGCGCGGCATCGATACGGCCTGCCGTGAGGTCGTTCAGCACCCCTTCCATGCTCTGATAGGGAACCACCTCGACGCCGCCCGGCGCCCAGTTTTTCATTGCATAGGTCTCGAACTGACTGCCGCTCTGCACGCCGATCCGCTTGCCGCGCAAGCCGTCCGCGCTGGCCGTGAGCGGCGCGCCCTGCTTCGCGATCAGCCGCGAGCGGAACTGGAACAGCTTGTTGGAGAAGGCGATCTGCTTCATGCGCTTGTCGGTGATCGCCATCGACGACATGATCCCGTCGATCTTGCGCGCCTGCAGCGCCGGAATCATCCCAGAGAATTCGAGCT
The DNA here is from genome assembly GCF_031451075.1 of Caballeronia sp. LZ043. Taxonomy (NCBI): domain Bacteria; kingdom Pseudomonadati; phylum Pseudomonadota; class Betaproteobacteria; order Burkholderiales; family Burkholderiaceae; genus Caballeronia; species Caballeronia sp. LZ043. The sequence continues at coordinate 1,048,817 of NZ_JARUXT010000004.1, forward strand.
CGACCCACTGGCAATGCATGGCGATGCGGCGGCAGATTTCGTCGCCGAGATCGACGTCGAAACCGGCGACGTGGCCGTCGGGCGTCTTGACGTCCATCGGCGGATAGCCGGGGTCGATGCCGAGCCGCAGGGTGTCGGCGTCCTTGGCATGAGCGGGTGCGGCAGCCGCGAGGATGGCGGCCAGCATGAGAGCGTGGAATCGGGGCATGGGGCGCGGTGAAGAGGTTATTCAGGGTCTCGATACTACGAGCGCCCGATGCCCACCAGAAGAGGCAATTTGCTTATCATGTTCACTTTTCGTGATCGCCCTGTCGCGAACCTGACGATGGAACTGACTCTCACCCAATTGCGCATGTTCATCGCCGTGGCGGACGCGGGCAGTGTACGCGCGGCGGCGCGGCGGCTCGACGTCGCGCAGAGCGGCGTCACGCAGCACATGCGCAAGCTGGAGGCACAGGCGGGCGGCCCGCTGTTCGAGCGCGACGTGCGCGGAGCGCGCCTGACGCCAATCGGCGAGCGATTGCGCGTACGCGCGGAACTGATTCTCGGCGAGTGCCGCAAGACCGAAGACGAAATGCGTCAGCTTCAGGGCGATCTGACGGGCCGCGTGGCGCTCGGACTGTCGGCCGAAGCCACGATGCGGCTGTTTCCCGCGTTGCTGGAGAGCTATCGCGAGCGCTGCCCGCGAATCGACGTGCACCTGACCAGCGCGACTTCACGGATGCTGACTTCGTGGGTCCGCGAAGGCCGTCTCGACTTCGCGCTCGCGCTGATCGCGCCGGACGCGGACGTTCACGACATGGGAACGACGCCGCTCTTCGAATCGGACGTCGCGGTGATTGCGCGGCGCGATCATCCGCTCGCGCGGGCCCGCATGCTCGCCGACCTGCGCGACGCACAATGGGTCAGCACGCGGCAACGTAGCGGCGAGACCGCGGGCAACCGGCTCTCCGCGCTCTTCGAAGACGCGCGCTTGCCCGCGCCGAGCATCGCCGCGACGACCGAAGCCGTGTTCGATACGCTGCATTGCATCGCCGCGAGCGACTATCTCGGCCTGGAACCGGCGGGCCTCGCGGCTCACCCGTTTTTCCGCGACCACGTGACCGTGCTCAAGATAGCCGAGCGGGCTGCGAGCACGCCGGTCTGCCTGGTGCGACGAGCGGGCGTGCCGCTGACGCCCGCCGCCCAGGAACTCGCGACGATGGCGCTGTCGTACTCGCGAATCGCCCGCAAGCGCCGCGCTCAGCGCGACGCGTGACGCGCGCGTGTTCCTTTCGATGCCGCCGCTGCATTGGCGCGGCGCGTCGCCCAGCCCTTCTTCGCCGCCGCCGATCGATCCGCAGCCGAGCGCCTGCTCGACGCCGCATGGGTCTGCCGCGACAGCGCCTTGGGCGACGCGGCCCTCGTGCTCTCCCGCTTCAACGCGCGGGTAGACGCCGCCGAGCGCTTCGCCTTCGACTCGGTGCTGGGGCTCTTCTTGGTGCGATGCGCGGCCTTCGTGTCCTGCGCGGCCTTCTTGCGGGTGGCGGCGGAGGTCGTGCTCTTGCTGGGCGCCTTCATCTTGACGCCGGAGCGTCGGGCCTCGGACAACCCGATCGCGATGGCCTGCTTCGCCGACTTCGCGCCGTGCTTGCCTTCGCGAATATGGTCGATCTGCTCCTTCACGAACGCGCCTGCCTGGGTGCTACCGGACTTGCCTGCGCGCTTCGCTTGCGAAGCGCGCGCGAGAGTTTTCCTTTCGGGCATGTCAGACCTCCTCGAGTGAAGTGAAACTGCGCTGATCCCGCGAGCAACGCATGTGCCCGCAAACGTTTTACGCGCCGACACGTCTCGACGACGGTCGACCCGCTCGCCGTCCGCCCGGATCCGTTCGATGCAACGGATCAGCACGCCAATCGTTTGCTTGCTGAAGAGACAAAAAACGCAATCGTTTTCTGTTGTCAAAGGCGTTCATCTCAGCCGAAGCAAACGTTCGAATCTTTTCTGCAAACAGGGTTAAAGCCACTCAGACGCATGCCGTTAACGGGCTTATCCATAGCACCCAAGTCGAGTTGAATTAAGGCCTGTTTCGCCTTTTGTTCCAGCGATTGGCCAGGGCCGCCGTGGATATGATCCAAATCGGTAAGCAAATCCCTCTGGTACTGCAAGCCCAAACCTCACTCATCAAGGAAGCAACATGCAGAAATTCATCAAAGCCTTCGTCCGTGACGAACGTGGCGTCAGCGCCATGGAATACGCGATCCTCGCCGGCATCGTCGTGGTCGCGCTGGTCGCTGTCGGCAGCGCCTTCAGCACCAACATGCAAGACGTCTTCTCGAACCTGACCACGAAGGTCAAGGCAGCGGCGGGCTAAGCAGTCGAGCCACAGGTCCGGTCTTCACACGCCCGGACCTCAACCTGCCCTCCCCCGAATCGAGCCCATCGTGACCGCCCTGTCTCTCATCATTCGTCTTGCCGTGCTCGGCGCCTTGCTTTGGCTCGCGATCGCCGACGTGCGCACCCGACGCTTGCCGACGAGCATAGTTCTCACGATCGGCGCACTGTTTTTCCTCGATGCGTTCGTCGCCGGCATGTCGCTCGACGATGTCATCTCGCATCTGGTGCTCGCGGTCATCGTGTTTCTGGCCTGCGCGCTGTTGTTCGCTGCAAAGATGCTGGGCGGCGGCGACGCCAAGCTCGCATCAGTCATTTTTCTGTGGGTGGGATTCGGTCTTTCGCTCGCCACGCTGACACTCGTCTCGGTCATCGGGACCGTGGTGTCGCTCGTGAGTCTCGCCACCCGCAACATGAATCCGTCTCATCGCTCCATGCCGCTTCGCGCCCTCGCCATGTTTTCCGCGGCCCGCGGCGTTCCGTACGGCGTGGCGCTTGCCTTCGGCGGCGGCCTCGTGATCATGCTGCCTGCCCTGCTGCCCCTCATTTCGACGCGATAGGACGGCGTCCCTATGTCCAATATCATTAAATTTGCCGTACTGCTGGTCGGCGCGCTTCTGATCGCGCTGATCGTGCGCGTGGTCGTTGCGGGCGCTTCGCACCCGTCGAAGCCGGTCGTGACAAGCGAAAAAGTGCTGGTGAGCGCCGCGGATCTGCCGCAGGGCCTGCTGCTGCGCGACGAGGATCTCGCCTGGAAGGAGATCCCGAAAGCGCAATTGCCGCCGAATGCCATCGTCAACGGCGTGGAGGGAGCGCCCAGCCTGAAGGGCGCGCTGTTGCGCCATCCGGTCACGAGCGGCACCGTGCTGGTGTCCGACGACGTCTTTCTGCCGAGCGCGCCCGGCTTCCTCGCCGCGACCCTCAAGCCCGACATGCGCGCGGTCTCGGTCGCCGTCGACGATGTGTCCGGCAATGCCGGCCTGATCCAGCCGGGCGACTACGTCGATCTGCTGCTCACCCAGCAGATGGAGCGCCGCACCGACTCCCCCGATCTCGCGGTATCGAGCGAAACGGTGGTGGAGCACGTACGCGTGCTGGCCGTCGGCTCTGAAATCAAGCGGCCCAACAACAGCGGCAGCGGTGGCGCTGACGCGGATGTCGCCGTGGTGCGCGCCCGTACTGTCACCCTCGAAGTGACGCCGCGCATGGGCGAAGTCGTCGCGGTCGCGGCGCGGCTCGGCAGCCTGTCGCTTGCGCTGCGCAGCTTCGCCACCGTCAGCCGCGATCCGGCAGCGCCCATGGGCGCATCGGCGCCCGAGCGCAAGCCCATCTGGGCCGGTGACATTTCACGCGCCGTCCGGGACCTGCCGCGCCCGCGTCCGGCTCAGTCCGGTACGCCGAGCGCCACGCCGGCCGCCCCGCGCATGGTGACCATCTACCGCGGTTCCGAGAAATCGGATACGTCGACCGTCGCGCAGGCGGGCTCCGGCCAGGGCGTTCCGCCGCTGCCCTCCGTGCCCGCGGAGCGTTGATCCCGTGCCCTTGTTCGAACGCGCGCCATCGCCAGGATTCACATTCATGAAAACGCAGTTCAGTTGGAGTCGGCTCGCGAGCGGTATCGCGGGAAGTATCGATCAGACGCGCAGCGCGCCGGCGTTGGCGTGCGCAGCGTTGCTCGCGTGCACGGTCGCCCACGCCGCGCCGCCGGCGAAGCTGCCGCCGCACGCCGGCGCAGCCTCGCCCGTCCGCACCGCTTCGACGGACGCGATGTCGCCCGCCGCGCCGCAAGGCCCGCTCGTGCTGGACGCGAGCAAGGGCACGATGTTGTCGCTCAACGAGAACGCCGTATCGGTGTTCGTCGCGGATCCGACCATCGCCGACGTGCACGTACCCTCGCCGCGCGCGGTGTTCGTGCTCGGCAAGAAAACCGGCTCGACCACGCTCTACGTGCTCGGCGCCAATAACCGGCCGCTCGTGCAGCGCACGATCATCGTCTCGCGCGACCTGACCATGCTGCGCGGCATGCTCACCGCACGCTTCCCTAACGCGAACGTGCAGATCGGTACGGGACCGGGCACGCTGACGCTGAGCGGCCAGGCATCGAATCCGGCGGATGCCGACGCCATCGTGCAGACGGTGACGCCCTATCTCGCCGAGAAGGAAGTGCTGGTCAACCGCATGACGATCGACCGGCCGCTGCAAGTGCAACTGCGCGTGCGCATCACGGAAGTGGACCGCAACGTCACGCAGCAGCTCGGCATCAACTGGCAGGCGATGGGCAACGCGGTCGGCAACTTCTACGGCGGCGTCTTCAGCGGCCGTTCGATCTACAACCTGAACCAGCCGCTCACCGCCGCCAACGGCGCCGTGACCTATCCGGTCAACCTGCCGACCAACAACGCTTACTCTATTCTGGGCGCCTTCAAGACGAACAACGTGGACATCCGCGCGCTCGTCGATGCGCTGAACCAGGAAGGTCTGCTCACCGTGCTCGCCGAGCCGAATCTCGTCGCGCTCTCGGGCCAGACCGCGAGCTTCCTCGCGGGCGGCGAATTCCCGATTCCGGTGTCGCAAGTCAACGGCGCGATCACGGTCGAGTTCAAGCAGTTCGGCGTCAAGCTCGACTTCACGCCAACCGTGATGACGGACCGCCGCATCAGCCTGAAGGTGCGCCCCGAGGTCAGCCAGATCGACACGACGGCGAGCGTCACGACCGGCGGCATCACCGTGCCGGGCCTGTCGGTGCGCCGCGCGGACACCACCGTGGAACTGGCGAGCGGCCAGAGCTTCGCGATCGGCGGGCTGCTGCAGAGCAATACCAGCGACGTGGTTTCGCAGGTGCCCGGCCTGGGCTCGATCCCGGTGCTCGGCAAGCTGTTCTCGTCGACCAACTACCAGAACAACAAGACCGAGCTGGTGATCATGGTCACGCCGTATCTGGTCGAGCCGACCGATCCGTCGAAACTGCGTACCCCGCTCGATTCGCTGATCTCGCCGTCGAGCGATGTCGAATACAGCTTCCGGCGCCAGAACGGCGACGCGGCGGCTCAGGCCGGACAGCCGCGTCTTGTCGGCGCGGCCGGCTACGTCTATTGAGCCCGTCATGAAACACACACGACTGCTTTCCCTTCTCATCGCCGGCGTGTTCGCCGTCGCCGCCAGCGGCTGCTTCAAGCCGCCGCGCAACATGCCGAACGAAACGGTGATCGGCTACGACGGCACGAACGCCGTGCCGCCCGACTGCGCCAGCCTCTCGCGCCCGTCGCTGCTGACGGACGCCGGCATCCGCCGGCCGAGCATGCAATGGGGCTGCGCCACGTACACCAACCTGGCCGCGCAACTCGCACGTCCCGAAGACGCCGTGCATCCGCAGACGCTCGGCCCGGCGGACGCGGCCGTGGCGGCGAGCGCGGTTAGGCGTTACGAGACCGGTCACGTGATCCCGCTCGACACGTCGACCTCGCGCAGCAGCAAGTGATGCAACGCAATTCAGCCCAAGTCAGACCAGGCCAGCCATGAGCACAGAGCTTTCCTTTTCGAAGACCAAGTCGAGCGCGCGCAATGCGGACTTCATCGCGTTCGTGTCCGATCGCAAGACCGAACAGATCGTGAAGAGCTTCGTGCTCGAACAGGCGATGCCGCACGCGCATATCGTCGTGGGCAACGTCGACGACGCAATTGCGTATCTCGCCAAGGTCGACCGCTCGCCGCTCTTCCTGCTGGTGGATCTGCAGGAATCCGTGATGCCGCTCTCCGACCTCGGCCGTCTCGCCGAAGTGTGCGAGCCCTCGGTGCAGGTGGTGGCGCTCGGCGAGCGCAATGACGTGGGCCTGTTCCGCAGCCTGCTCAAGATTGGCGTGCGCGACTATCTCGTCAAGCCGATCACCGTCGAACTGCTCAAGCGCACGGTGAACGTCTCGGAAGGCAAGGTCAGCCCGGTGATGCTGGCGCGCGCCGGCAAGACCATCGCGTTTGCGGGTTCGCGGGGCGGCGTCGGCGTCACGACGCTGGCGCTCAACGTGGCGCGTCACCTGTCCGAAGACACGCACCGCCGCGTCGCCTATGTGGACCTGAACCTGAACGGCGGCGCCGCCAACTCGATGCTCGGCCTGCAAAGCAACAACGGCCTGGTCGACGTGTTGCAGAACGTGCACCGCCTTGATCCGCAATACGTGGAGCGCACACTGGTCGCCAAGGGCACCCGGCTCTTCATGCTCTCCGCGGAACTCGAATACGGCGCCGCGCGGCCGTTCGGCGCCGGTGCGCTGCCGCGCGTGCTCGAACTGCTGTGCGACAGCTTTCACTACGTGATTCTCGACGTCGGCCCGATGACGGATCCGCTCGCGCAGGAAGCGCTGGATCACGCCGCGCGCGTCTATCTGATCGCCGACCGTTCGGTGCATTCGACGCGCGAGACCATTCGCCTGCTGCGTCACATCGAGGACCGTGACAACAATCCGCCGACCTCGCTGCTGGTCAACAACCCGAATGCCGTCTCGAGCGGCAAGGTGCAACTGAACGACTTCATGACGGCGGTCGGCCGCAACGTGCTGTACGAGATCCCGTTCGAGGCGAAGGCGCTCGCAACGGCCGAGAATCTCGGCGAAGCGCCGAAAGAGAAGAACGCGAACGGCTTCAATCAGATGATCACGCGTATCGGCGGCGACCTGACCGGTCAGCAGATGAACGCCGAGCGCTCGTTCTTCCAGAAGCTCCGGCTCAGGAGAGGCTGATGTTCGGACAGAAACAGGTTACCCGCCCGGAGCCCGACACGGAAGCGGCAGCCGACGCTGCCGCGCTCGCGCCGGCTCCCGCCCCGGCGCCACCGCCTCCGCGCGTGCAGGCGCCGGAAGGCAACGAGGTGCTGGTGCGTTCGGACCTGTTCAGGCTCATCCGCACCGGCGTGTTCGCCTCGATGAATGCATCCGCGGCCGTCGGCAAGACGCGCGAGCAGATGAAGCCGGGCGTCGAACAGCTCGTGCTCGAAGTCGCGGAGCGCGAACGGCTCAACATCACGATCTCGGAACAGGCGCAGATCGTCGGCGAACTGCTGAACGACATGTTCGGCCTCGGTCCGATCGAACCGCTGCTCGCCGACGACACCATCACCGACGTGCTGGTGAACGGCCCCGATCAGGTCTGGGTGGAACGGCACGGCCGTCTCGAACTCACGAATTGCAAGTTCCGCGACAACACCCACGTGACCAACGTGGCGCAGCGCATTGCGGCGGGCGTGGGCCGTCGCGTCGATGAAAGCAGCCCGATGGTCGATGCCCGTCTCGCCGACGGCAGCCGGGTGAACGTCGTGCTGCCGCCGCTCGCGATCCACGGCGCCTCGATCTCCATCCGGAAGTTTTCCAAGCGCAACATCACGCTGCATCGCATGGCGCAGCAGGGCAACCTGTCCGCCGCGATGGCCACCGTGCTCAAGCTCGCGAGCACCTGCCGCCTCAATATCATCGTGTCGGGCGGCACGGGCTCGGGCAAGACGACGCTGCTCAACGCGCTGTCGCACTTCATCGGCCATGGCGAACGCACGGTGACGATCGAGGACGCGGCCGAACTGCAGCTCGTGCAGCCGCACGTGGTCAGCCTGGAAACGCGGCCCGAGAATGCCGAAGGACTCGGCGCGGTGACGCAGCGCGATCTGGTGCGCAACGCGCTGCGGATGCGTCCTGACCGCATCATCCTCGGCGAAACCCGCGGCTCCGAAGCCTTCGACGTGCTGCAGGCCATGAACACGGGCCACGACGGCTCGATGACCACGATCCACGCGAACACGCCGCGCGACGGCATCACGCGTCTCGAATCGATGGTGATGATGGCGAACGGCAACCTGCCGCTGCTGTCGATCCGCCGCCAGATTGCAAGCGCGGTGCACATGATCGTGCAGATCGAACGGATGCGCGACGGCATGCGCCGCGTCACGCGCATCACGGAACTCGTCGGCATGGAAGGCGAGGTGATCATCACGCAGGACCTGTTCGCGTTCCATTACGACGCCAGCGCCTACAGCGAGGAAGTCAAAGGCGTGTTCGAAACGGGGTCGGTGCGGCCGGCGTTCGCGGCCCGCGCCGCCTACTACGGACTCGAAGACGCACTGCTGGAGGCGATGCGCCCATGAGCAACGTCGATCTGATCACATTCGGCGTGTTCGCCGTCGCCCTGCTGGCCGGCATCATGCTGCTAATGCTGCAGGACATGCGCAAGCAGCAGCCTGACGCACGCATCCAGGCCCGCGTCAAGGCCGACTTCCCCGCGACCGGCTCGCATATCCGCGACGCGCGCCATGACGTCGCCGACCTCTTCACCGTCAGCCGTAACGAAAATCTGTTCACGCGCTGGTTCGGACCGAAGATCTCACGCCTCAAGACCGTGGCTGGCGCGAACGGCTTGCGCATCGTGATCATCGCGACGGTCGTGGCCGAAATCATCGCGCTGCTGATGACGAATCTGCTGCCGCTGCCCGACGTCGCCAAGCCCGCGTTGCTCGCCGGCCTGCCGCTGCTCGGCGCGATGCAGTCGTACCGCTTTCTCGTCGAGCGCTTCAAGCGGCGCTTCCTCGAGGGCTTCCCTGATCTGATCGACCTGATCGTGCGCGCGGTGCGCGCCGGCGTGCCGGTCACGCACGTCATGGGCGTCGCGTCCAGCGAATGCGCCGAGCCGCTCAAAAGCGAATTCAAATTGATGGGCGACGCGTTGAAGGTCGGTCTCGATCTCGAAGAAGTGCTCGACACGGCGGTTGCACGCATCGGCATCGCGGATTTCTCGTTCTTCTGCGTCTGCCTGCTGCTCCAGCGCGAAACCGGCGGCCAGCTCGGCGAGACGCTCGAAAACCTCGCGGGCATCGTGCGCAAGCGCCGTGAGATTCGCCAGAAAACGAAGGCGCTGACGGGTGAGGCACGCATCACCACCAAGATTCTCGCTTCGGTTCCGTTCTTCATTCTGGGCAGCATGTTCATGCTCAATCGCGCTTATCTGATGGTGCTGTTCGATACCTCGGCGGGCCAGAAGGTGCTGATGTGCGCGGCAGTCTGCCTCACGATGGGATTGATCATCGTTCAAAAGATGTCGAAACTGGATACGGCGCGATGAGTCAGGACAACCTCGAAACACTGATCAACCTGCTGATGCTGCTGGCGCTCGTCGTCAGCATCGTGATCTGGTGGGCGACCAAGCACGGCGGTACTCGCGGGCGCATCGCCGAGCGCACGCGTCAGGCCGCGGTCGTGCAGCGCAATGAACGCATGGCGGTCGAAGAGGACACCGACGACGGCCGCATGGCGCGCCTCGCGCAGCGCCTCGCCCGCCTGGGCGACCGTCTGCCGCTGTTCGACGCCAAGTACCGCGCAAAACTGCGCACGCAGATGATCCGCAGCGGCTATCGCAGCCAGTCGGCGGTCTCGGTACTGCTCGCGATCAAGTTCGTCGTCGGGCTTGTCTGCGCCGCGTTCACCGTGATGCTCGGCTCGCATATTCCCGTGGTGGGCGGCTATCCGGCCGTGCGCGGCGTCATGATGCTGCTCGTTTTCGTGGTCGGCATGATCCTGCCGGAATACGTGATCGGCTTCTTCGCCGCGCGGCGCCGCAAGGCCATGGCCTCGTGCCTGCCCGATGCACTCGACCTGCTGGTCATCTGCACGAACGCGGGGAATAGTCTCGGCGTGTCGATCCGGCGCGTCGCCGACGAGCTGAAGACCATCTGCCCGCCCCTGTCGGGCGAATTCTCGCTGACCGCCGACGAGCTCAAGCTCTCGGGTGAAAGCACGCGCGCCTTGCAGGCGCTCGCCGACCGCATCGATCTGCCGTCGATTCGCGCGCTCATCTCCACGCTCACGCAATCGATGCGCTACGGCACTCCGATCACGCAGGCGTTGCGCACGCTGTCGCACACCGAGCGGCTCGCGCACATCGTCTCGCTCGAAGAAAAGGCTGCGAAGCTCGCCCCCAAGATGGCCGTGCCGATGATGCTCTTCATCCTGCCCGCGGTGATGCTGATCGCCGCAGGCCCGGCTGCCATCCAACTCATCAGCGTCTTTACAAAACGATGAAGACCACACCGTTCTCCCATCCCGCCGTGCGCCGCCTGAGTGTGACGGCCTGCTGCGCCACGCTCGCGATCCTGCTCGGCGCCTGCACGACCACGTCCCGCCAGAGCGTCGATAGCCGCCCGGTGATGCGCAACTCGGCGCCCAGCTCGATGAGCGAGATGCGAATCGCCGAGACCGCGCTCGATTCCGGCAACATCGAACTCGCGACGTCGCTCTACGAAAAAGTGGTGCAAGCGGACCCGCACTCGGTCGCGGGCCTCACGGGCCTGGGCAATACGCTGTACGCGGTCGGCGACTTCACGCGCGCGGGCGTCTATTACGATCGCGCCAGCAAGAACGATGCGAACGCGCCTGCGCCGCTCATCGGCATCGCGCGCGTCGCGATGCGCCAGCGCCGCTTCGACGACGCCATCGCGACGTACCGCCGCCTGCTCTCGCTGATGCCGGACGATCCGCTCGCTTCGGCCGGACTGGGCGCCGCACTCGACATGAGCGGCGATCACCGGGGCGCACAGGCCGTGTTGCGGCAGGCGCTCAGGAAGAACGCAGGCGATCCGCTGATTTCGGTGAACCTCGGCCTCTCGCTGGTGCTCGGCGGCGATCCGCGCGAAGGCGCGAACGTACTGCTCGACGTCACGCGCTTCCCCGCCGCGCCGCCGCAAGCCCGCCAGGACCTCGCGCTCGCCTACGGGCTGCTCGGCAACCGCGAAGCGGCCGCCGAGATTCTGTCGCGCGATCTGCCGAAGGCGTCGGTCGAGGACAACCTGCGCTACTACGACCTGCAGCGCGAGCTGCTGTTGCAACGTACGTCGTCCGTCTTCCCTGCGACGCCCTCCGGCTCCGCCACGCCCGCCGCCATTCCGACGGCCCAGGTGCAGACCACGCGCCTCAAATGAATCACTCCGCGCGCCGCCGGCCGGGCTCACCGGCCTTCGCGAAAGCACTGCTGCGCGACGAGCGCGGCATCGCGTCGATCGAATTTGCGTTCGTCGGGATCATTGCGATGATCCTCTTCATCGGCACCGTCGAGATTGCACTGGAGATGATCGCCGATGCATCGGTGCAGGCCGCGGCACAGGTTGCGTCGCGTGTCGGCCTGACCACGACCGCGCCGACTTCGGGCACGCGGTCGCAGGAGGCGCAGGCGAAGGTCGAATCGATCCTCGGCGGATGGCGCAACGTCGGCGCGACCATCGCCGTCACCGAACAGAACTACGGCAGTTACGGCTATAACAACGTCGCCAACGCGAGCTACGCGCCGACGTCGGACATGGGTGGATACGGCGACGTGGTCGTCTACAACATCCAGCTCAAGATGCCCGGCATCACCGGCGTTCCGAAACTGTTCGGCATCAGCCAACTGACCTTCGAGCGCAACTACATCGTGCTGAACGAAAAATGACAACGACCCGCGAACCAGCCGGATCCATCGCGACGAAACTGGGCCGCCTGCTGCGCTCGGATCGTGGCAGCGTGTCGATCGAGTTCGTGATCATCGTGCCGATGATGCTGCTCGTGCTGCTCGGTTTCACCGAAATCTACATGTATATCCGGGCGGTCAGCGCGGTCGATCGCACGGCTTTCACGCTCGCCAATACTATCGGCCAGATGACCTCCGTCATCGCCGACAACAGCGACACCACCGATGCCAACAGTTATGGCTCGCTGTGGCAGGATGCGGCGCTCCTCGCCGCGCCGTATCAATTGAAGGCCAACGGCATGGTGTACGTGACCTTCGTGTGCGATCCCGATTCCAGCAAGAAGTGCAAGGACATGGATACCTCCATGACGACCGCCACGCCGAAGGTTCAGTGGACGGCCTCCCCGCCTTCATGGACCAACAGCAAGGCTTCGAGCATGGCGTCGCGGGTGTCGAGCGCGGCGCCGCTGCCCACGACATGGCCCTTCCGCACGGGCGATTCAGCCATCATCGTCGAAGTGTTCCTGTCGTATAACCCGTTCCTCATGACCTCCAGACTGGTGCCTGGAATGCCCGGTCAGCAGACGGTGTACCGCCGCGTGTTCGTGCGCCCGCGTGCGCCGCGAGCGTTCTATTGAGGCTCGCGGAACCACGGATTCGCCCATGAAAATCAAAAGAACGGGGTACTGCTTCATGACGATTTCGTCGACGCTGCGTGCATGCAACCGGCTGCGCAAACACGCGGAAGGCAGCGTCGCGATCATGTTCGCGATGTGCGCGAGCGCCATGATCGGATCCATGTGCCTGGCGCTGGACTCGATCAACTACGTGATGACGCAGGGCCACATGCAGATGGCGCTCGACGTGGCCACGCTCTCGGCCGGCGTCGATCTCCAGCGCTACGGCAATACGCCGACCGGCACCAGCCTTGCTACCTGGCAAAAAGACGCGCGCGCCTACTACGACGCGAACAGCCCTTCCGGCATGATGGGCTTTACCATGCCCGACGCGAACTTCTCGGCGACCGTGACGGGCGCGCCGGCCACCGGACAGACCATCTCGCTCACGGCTTCGGGATCACTGCCTTTGATCGCGCCGAAGGTCTTCACGAAAACATCAGGTAGCGGCAGTGGCAGCGGTTCCGGCAGCGGCACGCCCACGCCGGATACGTCGACGGTATCCGCGACCAACACCGCAACGCGGCTGCCGCAAAGCACCCTCGAACTCGTGATGGTGCTGGACAACACCGGCTCCATGAAGGACCCCGCCAACGGCATCAGCGGCGCCACCAAGATGAGCGGCCTCCAGGCAGCGGCGAACTCGCTGATCGGCGACCTTCTGCCGTCCGGAACGACCAGTGCGACCAACAAGAACTTCATCGGACTCGTGCCGTTCGCCAGCACGGTCAACACGACCGGCGCCCTGCCCTCGACCGGCACCTGGCTCAGCAGCACGCTGCCCACGTACAACACGTCGAACATCTCGACCAGCACCTGGAACGGCTGCGTGATCGAGCCGCGCACGGGCGGCAACCTTTCGCCCGAGGCCTATTCGCCGGCGGACACGCGCAAGTTCCAGCGCTACTACTACAACGTCCCGACCAGCAAGCTGAAGATGATCACCTACAGCTCGAGCAGTCGCTACAAGAGCTGCACCACGACCGACTCGACCACCTCGACCAGCTCGTCCGTGCCGGTGACGCTCGGCTCGTCGGGGGCGGCCAATCAATGCTCGTATCCGTCGACGGGAAAAGGCACCGGCATCGGCTATCAGTTCGATCAGACCAACAGCAGCGGACAGACGCTCACGCAGAACTCGGGCTGCCTCGCCACCTCGATGACCTTCCTCACGCAGAGCTCGAGCACGCTGACGGCCGCGGTCAAGAAGATGACGCCGTCCGGTTCAACCATCATTCCGACGGGGTTGCTCTGGGGCTGGCGCATGCTGGAGCCGTCGTGGTCGCAGAACGTGGCCGGCGCCAAGAGCGGCTGGACTTCCACTGACCCAAGCCTGCCGAAGCCCACCGATGGCTCGGTGCAGAACCTGCAGCGCGTGATGATCGTCCTCACCGACGGCCAGAATCAGATCGGCGCAACGGGCTCCATTCCCAATACGCTCTATTTCAATGGACTGTCGGGCGTGGGCACCAACAGCCTCTCGGCGCCGACGGTGATCCGCCCCAACGGCACCACCATGTCCAACGCGCTCACGGATTCATCCGAGCTGCACGGCGGCGATCCGGTCGACGATTCGAGCGGCAACGGCGCCGGCTATCCCGACGACGTGAATACGTTCCAGCAGGCCATCTGCACGGCGATCAAGGCGGAAGGGATCACGATCTACGCCATCACCTTCGGCGCGGCGGCGTCGAGTTCGAGTGCGCAGGTCACCATGCAGAACTGCGCGAGCCCGGGCAACTACTATCACGCGCCCGACAATACGACGCTCGACAACATCTTCCAGCAGATCGCCGGCAATCTGGGCGTGCTGCGTCTCACGAAGTAAGCCGTCACGTCTGCTTCCCGTTGGAGCGTGCATCCGCGCGCTCGAACGCCGGCATCTCGATATCGCTACCCGCCGAACGCAGATCCTCGCGCGCTTCCTGCGCAAGCTTCTCGTAACGCTTGCGGAACACGGCGAGTTCCTTCTCGTCGAGTTCCTCCAGATCCAGCAGCGCGTTGTGCGCGCGGTCCATCGCGCGGATCAGCTCGTCGAGCTTGATCTGCATCGCGGCGGTATCGCGGTTCTGCGTGTTCTGGATCAGGAACACCATCAGGAACGTGACGATGGTCGTCGAGGTATTGATGACGAGCTGCCACGTATCGCTGAAATGGAACATCGGGCCCGAGATGGCCCAGACGATCACCAGCACGACGGCAATCACAAAGGTCGATGCGTGGCCCGCCACCTGCGCGAGCGCATTCGAGAATCGCAGAAACCATGAAGTCTTCATTCGGCGTCTCCTGAGTCGTTGGCGGACGCGGCGTCCACGCACGACTTAGAATAGCGCTCGTGAACACCCAGCCCACTCCCATCGATTTTTACGCGCCCTCCGAGGTCGTCGCGCAACGCCTGATCGGCGCGATCGTGACGGTGGACGGCGTCGGCGGCCGCATCGTCGAGACGGAAGCCTACGACCGCGAAGATCCCGCGTCACATACCTTCTCCGGCCCGACACCGCGCAATGCAGCAATGTTCGGGCCGCCCGCGCATGTGTATGTCTATCGCTCGTACGGCATTCACTGGTGCATGAACTTCGTGTGCCGCGAACCAGGCCACGGCGCGGGCGTGCTGATCCGCGCCATCGAACCGCTGACCGGCCTCGATGCCATGCGCCAACGGCGCGGGCTCGAACCCGTGAAGCTGCTCTGCTCGGGACCGGGACGCCTCGCGCAAGCGCTCGCCATCACGCACCGGAACAACGGCATGTCGCTGTTCGAGCCGCCGTTTCATATCGAGCCGCCCGAGGAAGAGTTTCCCATCGTGAGCGGCCCGCGCATCG
Source organism: Caballeronia sp. LZ043 (assembly GCF_031451075.1). Lineage (NCBI taxonomy): Bacteria > Pseudomonadati > Pseudomonadota > Betaproteobacteria > Burkholderiales > Burkholderiaceae > Caballeronia > Caballeronia sp. LZ043. The sequence goes on from NZ_JARUXT010000004.1 coordinate 1,064,163, forward strand.
GCCTGACCAAGGCCATCGACGTGCCCTGGCGCTTCGGGCTTGCCGGCTCGAAATTCGTCAGCAAGCCCTTTCCGAAGTCCTGACGCCTTACTCCGCCGGACGCAGCTTCTTTACCTCGGCGTCCGAGGGCTGGACGCTCGCGCCATCCACATAGCGGAACGAGGTCATCACGCCCTTGCCGTCCTTCTGCCCCGTCACGCCCACGTATGCGCCCATGGTCGACTGGTTGTCCTGCGGGCGGTACGTGATGGGCCCGAACGGCGTGTTCACCGGCAGGCCCTTGAAGGCGGCGGCGAGCTTGTCGGCATCGGGCGAGCCGGCTCGTCTCAGGCCGTTGGCAATCGACATCATCGCCGTGTAGCCGACCACCGAGCCAAGCCGCGGATAGTCGTGATACTTCGCTTCATAGGCGGCGACGAACTTCTTGTTCTCGGGCGTATCGATCGAATACCACGGATAACCCGTCACGATCCAGCCGACCGGCGCTTCCTTGCCCAGCGGATCGAGATAGTCGGGCTCGCCCGTCAGCAGCGACACCACCGCCCGATCCTTGAACAGGCCGCGCGTATTGCCCTCGCGCACGAACTTGCCCAGGTCTGCGCTGAACAGCACGTTGAAGATGGCGTCGGGCTTCGCGTCGGCGAGCGCCTGCGTCACCGCGCCGGCGTCCACGTTGCCGAGCGGCGTCGCCTGTTCCGTGACGAACTCGACATCCGGCTGCGCGGCCTTCAACAGGCGCTTGAAGGTCGCCACCGCGGACTGCCCGTACTCGTAGTTCGGGTACACCAGCGCCCAGCGCTTCTTGTGGAGCTTCGCCGCTTCGGGCACCAGCATCGCGACCTGCATGTAGGTGGACGGCCGCAGACGATACGTGTACTTGTTGCCGTCCTGCCAGACGATCTTGTCCGTGAGCGGTTCCGCCGCCAGGAAGAAGATGCGCCGCTGCTTCGCGTAGTCCGCGAGCGCGAGGCCCGTGTTCGACAGATAGCCGCCGAACAACAGCTTCACCTGCTCGCGCGTGACGAGTTCCTGCGCGACGCGCACCGTGTCGCCGGGGTTGCCATTGTCGTCGCGCGAGACGACTTCCAGCTTGTTGCCGTTGACGCCGCCCGTCGCGTTGATCTCGTCCAGCGCGAGATTCCAGCCGTTCCTGTAGGGCATGAGAAACGCCGGCTGGGCCTTGTAGCTGTTGATCTCGCCGATCTTGATGGTATCGGCGCGCGCGGCGCCGATACTCGCGGCAAGCACCGCGGTCGCGGCAAGCGTCAGGCGCAGCGGGATGCCCGCACGAATTGTCATGGATGCTTCTCCTCTTCTGGATAACCGGTTCGGGCGGATGGGGTCATACGCCCAGGAATTCACGGCGCGCGGCGTCGTCGCGCGCGAATGCGTTCATCGCGCCGGCATGGCGCACCTGGCCTCGTTCGAGCACATAGACGCGGTCGCTGACCAGCTCCGCGAAATGCAGGTTCTGCTCGGACAACAGAATGGCGAGGCCTTTTCGCTTCAACGTCAGGATCATGTCCGCCATCTGTTCGACAATGACCGGCGCCACGCCTTCCGACGGTTCATCGAGCAGCACCAGGCGCGGATTGCCCATCAGCGTGCGCGACACCGTGAGCATCTGCTGTTCGCCGCCGCTCATGCGGCTCGCGCGACGCTCGCGCATTTCGCCGAGATTCGGAAATACGTGGAACAGCTTCTCCGGCGTCCAGCGCGGCGCGCCTTCGCGCGGCGCTTGACGGCCGGTAGCGAGATTCTCCATCACGGTCAGATCGCCGAACACGCGGCGATCTTCCGGCACGTAGCCCAGCCCCTTGCGCGCGATCCGGTGCGGCGCCATGCCGGCGATGTCCTCGCCCATGAACGAGACCGCCCCCGACACCCGCGGCAACAGGCCCATCACGGCCTTCATCGTGGTGGACTTGCCCGCGCCGTTGCGGCCCATCAGCGCAACGACCTCGCCACGCGCCACTTCGAAGCCGACGTCGAAAAGAATCTGCGCGCGGCCGTAGAACGCATTCAGGCCGGCAACCTTCAGCAGACTCATGCCGATTCCCCACGCGGAGTGAACGACGCGCCCGTGCCGAGATACACCTCGCGCACGCGGGCATCATTGCGGATGGTGGCGGCGTCGCCCTGCGCGATCAGATGGCCGCGCGCCAGCACGATCAGCCGGTCGGCATGCGCGAAGACCACGTCCATGCTGTGCTCCGTGAACAGCACGCCGATCATGTGCTCCTTCGCGAGCCGCGCGGTCAGCGCCATCAACGCGTTGCGTTCCTGCGGGGCCATGCCGGCGGTGGGCTCGTCCATCAGCAGCAGCTTCGGACCGTGCGCCAGCGCAATCGCCAGTTCCACGCGCTTCACATCGCCATACGCCAGCACCGCGCAACTGCGCCGCGCATGCCCGGCCATGCCGACGAGATCGAGCAGATCGAGCGCGTCCTGCTCGCGCCACGACGCCACCCGGCCGAACGGACTGAACAGCCGACGCTCGTGCGAGAGCAGCGCCATCTGCACGTTCTCGAGCACGGTCATCGAATTGAAGGTCGCGGCGATCTGGAACGTGCGGCCCACGCCGCGCCGCCAGATCTCGCGCGGTCGCAGTCCGGCGATGTCGTGGCCATCGAAATGAATCGCGCCCGAGGTCGGTTTCAGCTGGCCGTTGATCATGTTGAAGCAGGTGGACTTGCCCGCGCCGTTCGGGCCGATCAGCGCAAGCAGCTGGCCTGCTTCGAGGTCGAAGGAGACGTCGTCGACGGCCTTGACGCCGTCGAAGGACTTCGAGAGATGCGCGATGCTCAGGAGAGTCATGACGCATCCCTCGCGAAGCGCTCGCGCACGAAGCCCGCGATGCCCTGCGGAAACGCGATCACCAGCACCAGGATGGCTGCGCCGAGCAGCGCCTGCCAATAGTCGGTCTGGCGCGCGACGGTGTCCTGCAGCCACGTAAACACGCTCGCGCCGACGAGCGGCCCGGCGAGTGTCTGGATGCCGCCCAGCAGGACCATCACGAGGCCGTCCACCGAGCGCCCGACGCTGATGACCTCGGGCGAGATGTTGCCCTTCGAGAACGCATACAGCGAACCCGCGAAGCCGCACACGAGCGCGGCAGCGACGAACGCCGCCCATTGCACGCGCGCCACGTTCACGCCGATCGCTTCGGCGCGCAACGGCGAATCGCGGCCCGCGCGCATCGCGAAGCCGAGCGGCGCGAACAGCATGCGGCGCAACAGCCACACGCCGAGCACCGCGAAGCCGAGCGTCAGGTAATAGAACGCCACCGGCGACGACAGCCATGGCGCCGGCCAGATGCCGAGGATGCCGTTGCTGCCGCCCGTCACCGCATCCCACTGGAACACCACGGACCAGACGATCTGCGCGAACGCGAGCGTGAGCATCGCGAGATAGACGCCTGACAGCCGCACGCAAAACCAGCCGAAGACCAGCGCGCCGATGACCGCGAGCAGCGGGCCGAGCACGAGCGCGAGTTCCATCGGCAGCGCGAACAGCTTGAGGACGAGCGCCGCGCCATACGCGCCGAGACCGAAGTACGCCGCGTGTCCGAACGAATGCATGCCGCCCGGGCCCATGATGAAGTGCAGGCTCGCGGCGAACAGCACGGCGATCATGATCTCGACGAAGAGCACCGGCATGTAGGGGAACGCACCGGCGGCGAGCGGCGCGGCGGCCAGCGCGAGCACCACGGCCGCGGCGGCCAGCTTCATCGCTCGCGTGGCGGGCACGAGCGGCCGCTCGGCGGGCGCGGCCGACCGCGCGACGCTTGAAGGACGTCCGAACAGCCCCCACGGACGCAGCACCAGCACCACCGCCATCACGACGAACTCCGCCACCAGCGTGAACTTCGACAGCGAGAAGTCGATGCCCGCAATCGACACATGGCCGATGCCGATGCACAGCGCCTTGATCTCGGCGATCAGCAGCGCCGCGACGAACGCGCCCGGAATCGAGCCCATCCCGCCGACCACGACGACCACGAACGCATTGCCGATGGTGTCGAGGTCCAGCGACAGGTTCGCCGACATGCGCGGCGCCTGCAACGCGCCGCCGAGGCCGGCGAGCATCGCGCCGACACAGAACACGCCGGTGAAGAGCCAGGCCTGGTTGACGCCGAGCGCGCCGAGCATTTCCCGGTCCGCGCTCGCCGCGCGCACGAGCGTGCCCCAGCGCGTGCGCGTGAGCGCATACCAGAGCGCGAGCAGCACCAGTGGGCCGATCACGATCAACGCGAGGTCATAAGTGGGCAACGCGTGGCCCAGCCATTGCACCGCGCCTTCGAGATGCGGCGCACGCGGGCCGAACAGGTCTTCCGGGCCCCAGAGCCACAGTGCGGCATCGCGGATGATGAGCACCAGCGCGAACGTGGCGAGCAGATGAAACAGTTCGGGCGCGCGGTAGATGCGCCTCAGCACCGTCACCTCGATCGCCGCGCCCAGCAAGCCGACCGCCAGCGCCGCACCGGCGAGCGAGGCCCAGAATCCCGCGACGCTCGCGCCGAAGCGGCTCGTGAGGCTGTACGCGAGATACACGCCGAGCATGTACAGCGAGCCATGCGCGAAGTTGACGATGCGCGTGACGCCGAAGATCAGCGAGAGTCCCGAGGCGACGAGGAACAGCGCGCAGGCGTCGGCCAGGCCATTGACGAGTTGGACGAGCAGGTTCGAGAGCATCAGGCTCGATGACGAAGGGCGAAGGGCCGATGACGGACAAAAGAGCCGACATTATCGATGAATTGTGCAACGACGCCCGCGCGAAGCAAAAATCCGTCGCCCCGGACGAATGGAAAACCGGGGTTGACGGCATGCATGGCTCGTATATGCTCGCTGTAGGGTCATCGTCAGCCTGGCGATGGCGCCTGACTCAACTCGCTCAACGAGTGTCATCGTGAAAGTCCAAAGCCCTCTGGCACGCCGGCCCATGCGCCGCGCCTGCACCGATCGCTGCGGCATGCTTCCCGACTGCCGCTTCCTGTCGGATCTCACCGCCCTGTCCCGCCGCGGCGTGCGGCGGCGCAACGCCATTGCCGCGCGCGCGTTCATCGCCGTGCATTGCGTCGGCGCGGCCTCGCTGCTGCCGTAGCGCCTCTCTCCTTCCCCTTCTGACTGGCTTTAGCTGACCGCACCGCACGCGGAACCCGCGCGCGTCGTTGCCTTGCGCGCTCGCGATGCTTCGCGGGCGCTGGGGACGCGCACGCCCTGAATCTACGAGAGCACACCCATGGACCGCATCGACGAATTCCTGCGACACCATCACATCACCGAAGTAGAAGCGATCATTCCCGACATGGCCGGCACCGCGCGCGGCAAGATCATTCCGCGCAGCAAGTTCGAGTCGGGCGAGCCGATGCGCCTGCCGCAAGCCGTGATGCTGCAGACCGTGACGGGCGATTACCCCGAGACCGGCATCACCGGCGTCACCGATCCCGACATGATCTGCGTACCGGATCCCGACACGATCCGCCTGATTCCCTGGGCCACCGATCCGACCGCGCAGGTCATCCACGATTGCGTGCATTTCGACGGCACGCCGGTCGCCATCTCGCCGCGGCGCGTGCTGCGCCAGGTGCTGCAACAGTTCGCGGCAAGGGGCTGGCGTCCGGTGGTCGCGCCCGAACTGGAGTTCTTTCTGGTCGACATGAACCGCGACCCGGACCTGCCGCTCAAGCCGCCGGTCGGCCGGACCGGTCGCGCGGAAACCGGACGCCAGGCGTATTCGATCGACGCCGTCAACGAGTTCGATCCGCTCTTCGAGGACATCTACGAGTATTGCGAGGTGCAGGAACTGGAGGTGGACACGCTGATCCATGAAGTCGGCGCGGCGCAGATGGAGATCAACTTCATGCATGGCGACGCATTGAATCTCGCGGACCGCGTGTTCCTCTTCAAGCGCACGGTGCGCGAGGCGGCGCTGCGCCACCAGATGTACGCCACCTTCATGGCCAAGCCGATGGAAAACGAACCCGGCTCGGCCATGCACGTGCATCAGAGCATCGTCGACGCGGACACCGGCCGCAATCTCTTCTCCGGCCGCGACGGCGAACCGACTGGCCTGTTCTACAGCTATATCGCCGGCTTGCAGAAGTACACGCCCGCGCTGATGCCCATTCTTGCGCCCTACATCAATTCGTATCGCCGGCTGTCGCGCTTCATGGCCGCGCCGATCAACGTGCAATGGGGCTACGACAACCGCACCGTGGGCTTTCGGGTGCCGCATGCGGCACCGCAGGCGCGACGCGTCGAGAACCGCATTCCAGGCGTCGACTGCAATCCGTATCTCGCGATGGCGGCCACGCTCGCGGCGGGTTACCTCGGCATGACGCAGCATCTGGAGCCCACCGCGCCGCTCGCGAGCGACGGGTATCGCCAGCCGTATCAGCTGCCGCGCAATCTCGATGAAGGCCTCGCGCTGATGGGCGCATGCCAGCCGCTGGCGGAACTGCTCGGCGAAACCTTCGTGCGCGCCTATCTCGCGCTGAAGGAAACCGAGAACGAAGCGTTCTTCCGTGTCATCAGTTCATGGGAACGCAAGCATCTGTTGCTGCACGTCTGACTCAGGGAGATAGAGACATGAACGATCGTATCGACTGGACCGCTCACTACCAGGCGCTCGACGCCGCGCATCACCTGCATCCGTTCTCCGACATGGGCGCGCTCAATCGCACGGGCAGCCGCGTGATCGTGCAGGGCGAAGGCGTGTATCTGCGGGATTCGGAAGGCGTGCGCATCATCGACGGCATGGCGGGCCTATGGTGCGTGAACCTCGGCTATGGACGGCAGGAACTCATCGATGCCGCCTGCCGGCAGATGCACGAACTGCCCTACTACAACACCTTCTTCAAGACGACGCATCCGCCGGTCGCGGAACTCTCGGCGTTGCTCGCGGAACTCATGCCCGCGCGCTTCAACCGCTTCCTGTACTGCAACAGCGGCTCCGAAGCGAACGATACTGCGTTGCGTGCCGTACATCGCTACTGGGCCGTGCAGGGCAAGCCGGAGAAGCGCCATGTGATCGCGCGCCACAACGCGTATCACGGCTCGACCATCGCGGCGGCGACGCTCGGCGGCATGACCGGCATGCACGAGCAGATGCTGTCGAAGCTCGAACACGTCGCGCATATCGGCCAGCCTTACTGGTTCGGTGAAGGCGGCACGATGGATCAGCACGCCTTTGGACTCGAATGCGCGCGCCAGCTCGAAGCGAAGATTCTCGAACTCGGCGCGGACAAGGTCGCCGCGTTCATCGGCGAGCCGTTCCAGGGCGCGGGCGGCGTGATCGTTCCGCCCGCGAGCTACTGGCCGGAGATCCAGCGCATCTGCCGCGAGCATGACGTGCTGCTGATCGCCGATGAAGTCATCGGCGGCTTCGGGCGCACCGGCGAATGGTTCGCGCATGAGCATTTCGGCTTCGAGCCCGATGTCATCACGATGGCCAAGGGCATCACGAGCGGCTACGTGCCGATGGGCGCCGTCGCGCTCTCGGATGCCATCGCGGATGCAATCATCGAGGGGGGCGAGTTCAATCACGGCTTCACGTATTCCGGGCATCCGCTCGCGGCCGCCGTGGCCGTGACGAATCTGAACCTGCTGCGCGACGAAGGCATCGTGACGCGCGTCAGGCACGACACCGGGCCTTATTTCCAGCGGTGCCTGAGAGAGACGCTCGCGCATCATCCGATCGTTGGCGAGATTGCGGGAACGGGACTCGTCGCGGGCATTCAGCTCGCGGAGGATCCCGCCACGCGCAAGCGTTTCGACAACGCCGATGCCATCGGCACGCTATGTCGCGACTTCTCTCTCGAAGGCAATCTCGTGATGCGCGCGAGCGACGACCGGATGCTGCTGTCGCCGCCGCTGGTGGTCACGCATGCGGAGATCGACGAGATCGTGCAGAAGGCGCGCGCTGCCATCGACGCGACCGCGCGCGCCATCAATCGCGCTGCTTGACGAAGTAGTCCGCCGCCATGTGCCGGAAGGCCGTGACGGCGGGATTGTCCTGGTCCGTGCGCCACGCCATGCTCATTTCCGCGTGAACGGTGTGGCCCGAGATCTCCCGGAACTCGACGTTGTCATAGTGAAAGCGCTGCGACGACGCCGGCAGGATCGACACGCCCAGACCCGCGCGCACGAGTGAGAGAATGGTCGGCGTCTGGTCGATGTATTGCGTGAAATGCGGCGTCACGTCCTCGGCGGCGAGAAGGCCCATGATGCGGTCGTGGAAATATTTGCCGTGCGCGGGCGAGTGCATGATGAACGCCTGCTCGTGCAATTGCCTGAGTGCCAGCTGCGGGAAGGCGCATAGCGCATGTCCGGCGGGCAGCGCGACGATCATCGGCTCGCGCTCGACCAGCATGAACTCCACTTTCTGCCGCGACGGCAACGGCCGCAGAAAACCGAGGTCGATGGCATTGGCCTCGAAGCCCTCGATCTGCGCCACCGAGATCATCTCCAGCAACACGACATCGATATCCGGCAGGTGCTGCTTCGCCGCGACGAGCAGTCCCGGAATCAGCTCGTAGCCCGCCGCGCCGGTGAACGCGATGCGCACCCGCCCGGTCTTGCCCGTGCTGGCGCGCCGCACCGTGCTCTCGGCCTGTTCGGAGAGATTCAGCAGACGCGTGGCGTCGGCGAGGAACACGCGGCCTTCCGTGGTCAGCCTGACCGTGCGGCCGATGCGCTCGAACAGCTGCACGCCCAGGTTCTCTTCGAGCAGATGAATCTGCCGGGAAAGCGGCGGCTGCGTCATGTTGAGCAACGCAGCGGCGCGCCTGAAGTTCAGTTCGGTCGCCGCAGCGACGAAGCAACGTACTTGTCCGAGATCGAGCATTCGTCATCGACGTTGATGGAGGTGCCGATCATTATAGGTTCGTCGCGGCGCGGCTCATGCGGGCATCAGGTCGTCAGGCTGCCTTCCGGGCGCTGTCCCGCCAGTGCCTGCGCGAGACTCGCGAGCACCATCTCGCCCATCGCCGTGCGCGATTCCACCGTTGCGCTCGCGCGGTGCGCCTGCAATACGACGCGCTCGCTCGCCAGCAAGGCAGCCGGCACGTTGGGTTCGTCGACGAACACATCGAGGCCCGCGCCTGCAATCGCGCCGCTTGCCAGCGCGTCGCACAGGTCGCTCTCCACCACAAGCTTGCCGCGCGCAATGTTGATCAGATATCCGTCCTTGCCCAGCGCATCGAGCACGGCGGCGTTCACGATGCCCTGCGCCTTGTCCGCAGCCGCGGCGAGCACCAGGATGTCGCTGGTCCGCGCCAGCGACAGCAGGTCCGGCACATAGGCATACGCGACGTCGTTCATCTCGCGCACGTCGGTATAGGCAATCGGACAGCCGAAGGCTTCGGCCCGTTGCGCGATGGCGCGGCCGACCTTGCCGAGGCCCACGATGCCCACGCGCTTGCCGCTGAAACGGCGCGACAGTGGAATCGCCGCGGGGCTTGGATTGGCGGGCCACTTGCCGGTCTTGACGAAGTCGTGGCCGGAGCAGATCTCGCGCAGCACCGTGAGAATCAGTCCGATGGCGAGATCGGCGACGTCTTCGGTCAACGCGCCGAAGGTGCCCGTCACCGGCAGGCCGCGCGAGCGCGCGAAGGCGAGATCGACGGCGTCGGTGCCGACACCGTTCACCGCGATCACCTGCAGACCCGGCAGGCGTTCGATCATGTCGTTCGAAATGCCCGTATGACCGCCGGTGATTACGCCACGAATCGCCGCGCCGTGCTCGCGAATATAGGCTTCCTTGTCGTCCTGCTCGTATAGCCGGTGCATGACGTAGAGGGCATCGAGCTTCTGGTTGATCGCGGGAACGAGGATGGGATTGAGTTGCAGAATATGCGGCTTCATGTGATGCGCTTCCTCTCATTCGATGACCGATGTGGAGCGCATCATGCGTGCTTTGTCCGCACGCGTCCAATCCCAAAACGCTATCAGTTGATCCACTCCTGGATGCAACGCCCATCGATTCAATCCGGGAATCAGGTAATAGCAATAAAAGATTGGACGCTCTTGCAGGGCGTCTCCACAATTTGAAACATCGGAAGGCATATCAATAAAAAAGCCTCCATAACGATCCGGAGACAACAGCGTGAGCCTGCGCCCTGACTGCCCTTCATTTCCCCCTTTTCTGACTGTCGCTGCGCCGTCCGGCAAGGAGGCAGCACGATGAGCAACGCCGACGGCATCGTCGCTTCGTCGAATGCGGACGCCACCACTGAGAAGCGCACGAAACATCGCTGGGTCGTGATGGGCCTGATCTTCTGCATCTGGGCCATCGCCTGCGCGGATCGCGCGAACTTCGGCATCGCATTGCCGTATCTGAAGAAGGAATATCACATCAGCAACACCGAGGCCGGCCTGATCGTCAGCCTCTTTTCGTTCGCCTACGGCTTCGTGCAGATTCCCGTCGGCCTGCTCTACAAGCGGCTCAGCGAACGCACTGCCGGGCTGCTGTTCTCGGTCTTCATGATCCTGACGTCGGTGTTCACGGGACTGATGGGCACGACCTCTTCAGTGTTGCTGCTGATGACCTATCGCGTGGGGCTCGGGCTGTCGGAAGGACCGCTCGGCATCGGCTGCACCAACGTCATCAACCGCTGGTTTCCCAAGCGCGAGAAAGGCACGGCCGCCGGCCTGTGGATCGCCGCGTCCAAGCTCGGGCCGCTGATCGTGCCTTCGGTGTGCATCATCGTGATCAATCTGTGGGGCTGGCGCGAGATCTTCTACGTCTTCGCCGTTCCTGGGATCGTGCTGGCGCTCGTGTGGCTCGTGCTGGTGACCAACTCGCCCGATGAAAACCGCTTCTGCTCGCCCGCCGAGCGCCGCTATATCGCCGATGAATCGAACGACGGCCAGCATGGCGGACGCGCGCCCATCCGCACGCAGATGACGCCGATGCCCCGGCTCGACGCCATCAACCGCACGAAGCGCGTGCCGCAGCTGGAGACAATCCGCCAGGTGTTCGGTTCATGGAATATCTTCGGCATTGCGCTGGGCTATGGCTGCATGATCGGCATCAGCAACATCTTCATCTCGTGGATCCCGACCTATCTGGTCACGGTGAAGGGCTTCGCCTCGGTGAAGATGGGCTTTCTCGCGTCGGCGCCGTTCATCGGCGCAGTCACGGGCAACATGCTCGGCGGCATCATCTCGGACCGCCTGCTCGGCGGCCGCCGCAAGCCGATGATGATGCTCGGCGCGCTCGGCACGATGATCATGACCTTCCTGCTGATCGACGCACCCGACAGCGTCGCCTATCTCGGTGGTGCGCTGATGCTCGCGGGCCTCATGCTCGGCATCGGCTTCGCGGGCTATTCCGCCTATCCGATGGGCCTTGCGACCAAAGCCACCTACCCCACCGCGTTCGGCATCGTGAATTCGCTGGGACAGATCGGCGGCGCGTGCGCACCACTCGCTGTCGGCCTGCTGCTCGACCGCTATAGCTGGACCGCCGTGTTCCTGTACATGGTCGGCACTGCGCTGCTGTGCCTGCTGTTGCTCATCAGCGTAGTCGAGCCGGTGGCGGGCGAGGAATCGTCAGCGAAGTAGATTCGCGCAGAGGGCCGCCTGGGTCTCAGAGACCGTGCTCGACCATCGCGAGCAGGCGCTCTGCCAACGGCCCGATCTGCGCGTCGTCCATCCCCTGCAGCGGGCCTTCGATCAGCAGCAGCGCGAAGCCATGCACCGCGCTCCACGCCAGATACTCCGCGCCGACACGCCGTGCTGCATCGAGGGCGCCGGTCGTCACCATGTCGTCGAGCGCGCGGCTCAGCAACTGGAAGGGATCGAGTCCGCCCGGACCCGCGCCGTAAGCTTCCGCATGCTCGCCCCATTCCGTGCGCGACGCCGCAAAGGCCGTGCGGAACAACCCCGTTTCTGACTGCGCGAACCGCAGATATCCGGCGCCGACCGCCCGCAATCCGGCGCGGGCCGCGTCCGCACGGCTGCGCTTCCTGGGCCGCGCCGCCAGCTCTTCCTCCATCGCCTGCGCAACGTACGACAGCGCCGCCGAGCGCACCGCCGACAACAACTCCTGACGGCTGTCGAAGTGCCGGTACGCCGCGTTCGGCGCGACGCCTGCGCGGCGCGTGGCCTCGCGCAGGACGATGGCATCCGGCCCGCCTTCGCGAGCGAGTTCAATTCCTGCATCGATCAGCGCGCGTCGCAAGTCGCCGTGGCGATACGTGCTGCGCTGCATTCCGTTCGTCATGGGCGGCATGTTATTTCAGATTATTCAGGTGTTTGCCGATGTGGACACTGTCCATTATCTCTGCTACTTTTTGTGGACGGTGTACACAAGCAAAAATAAATCCGCGTCGCAGGCAAACGCAGGCGGAAGGAGACGCTCATGAACCCGTCGAACGATCGTGCGCAGGAAACGGAAGAGGTACGCGCCATTCGCGCCTTGATCGAAGCATGGCGGCAAGCGGTGCTCGCCAAGGATGTCGATGCGCTCGTGCGTCATTACGCAGAAGATGTCGTCGTGTTCGACGTCGTGCCGCCTGCATCGCTGAAGGGCGTCGAGCCGTATCGCGAGCACTGGCAGCACTGGTTCGACAGCATGAAAGGTCCGCTTGCATTCGAGATGCGGGACGTGGAGGTCGCGGCAAGCGGCGACCTGGCCTTCGCGCATTCCGTCAACTGCGTCGCCGTAGGCGAGCAGGACGACATCGTGCGCGCCACCGTATGTTTCAGGAAGATCGGCGGCGAATGGCGTGTCGTGCATGAACACGCCTCCGTGCCGCTGATGATGGATATGGACCCGGACGAGAAGTCATAACCCAGGGAGCGGACATGCAAGTGCAACCCTATCTGTTTTTCGAAGGCCGCTGTGAAGAAGCGATCACGTTCTATCGCGAGAAGCTCGGCGCCCAGGTCGTCATGATGATGCGCTACAGCGAGAATCCCGAAGCCGGAAAAGATCAGGGCAGCGACGGCGGCTGCAACATGCCGCCCGGATCGGAGAACAAGATCATGCACGCGGCGCTGACCATCGGCGACTCCGTCGTCATGGCATCCGACGGCTGGTGCAACGGCAAGCCGGAATTCAAGGGCATTTCGCTCTCGCTCACCGCCAACGACGAACAGCAGGCCGAGCAGTATTTCAGCGCGCTGTCGGACGGCGGCCAGGTGCAGATGCCCATGGCGCCCACCTTCTTCGCAAAGCGCTTCGGCATCGTCGCGGACAGGTTCGGCGTGTCGTGGATGGTGCTCGGCGGCCTGGAACATCCGCCCGCTCAACGCTAGACACATACAGCGGGAACACGGCTTGCGCGCTTTTTATCGCCTCAAACCGAAAGGAGAAGCGATATGAGCAACTACGCCGGACGTTCGCAGGAAGACCGTATCGCGCAACGCAAGGGCAAGCAGCAAACGTCGCAGGAGCAGACAGGCGGCTCCATGGCGCAGCCCGGAACCGAGCCCGACCGCGACCGCAGTAGCGGCGAACTGACCGAGGAAGGCAAGCAGGTATGGCGCACGGGCTCGGGCATCGACGGGGGCGGAAAGACCTGACCCGCATAGCGGCCATCGAAAACGTGGAACAATGGCGGCGTGCCGGTCTCCTTCCATGACCGGCGCGTCTCGCATTCGACCGACAGGAGTTTTCGATGAGCGCCCCGCGCAAGAACCATCTTTCAGGCTTGGACATCCCCGCTGACAAAGCCGATGATCGTCCAAGCCGCGAGGAAGCCGAAGCCGCCGTGCGTGTGCTGTTGCGCTGGGCCGGCGACGACCCCGCTCGCGAGGGCCTGCTCGACACCCCGGGCCGCGTCGTACGCGCCTATGAAGAATTCTTCGCGGGCTACACGCAGGATCCGCATGAGATCCTGGCGCGCACATTTTCCGAAGTGCAGGGCTATGACGAGATGATCGTCCTGAAGGACATTCGTTTCGAAAGCTATTGCGAACATCACATGGTGCCGATCATCGGCCGCGCGCACGTCGCGTATCTGCCGAATGAACGCGTCGTCGGCATCTCGAAGCTGGCGCGGCTCGTCGATGCCTTCGCCAAGCGTTTGCAGATTCAGGAGAAGATGACCGCGCAGATCGCCGACACGCTGAACGAAGTCTTGCAGCCGCTCGGCGTCGGCGTGATTCTGGAAGCCGCGCATCAATGCATGTCCACGCGCGGCGTACACAAGGCCGGCGTCTCGATGGTGACGTCGCGCATGCTCGGCTCATTCCGCGACGACCCGTCCACGCGGCGCGAATTTTTGTCCATCGTCGGCAATCAGAACGCGTTCAGCGTCTCCAACACCTGATCGGCCGATCCCGCATGTGAAAAGGGCCTCGCTCGCTGCGAGGCCCTTTTCGTTTCATCGCGCACGCTGCGGGTTCATGCGCCGTAGCCGCTGCCCGGCGCATCGGCGCCCGACCCTTCGCGCACCTTGCCCTGCGACACATTGCTTCCCGGCGGCACGCTGTGCGTAAGCCACACATTGCCGCCGATGACCGAACCCCGGCCGATCGTCACGCGACCGAGAATGGTCGCGCCCGCATAGATCACCACATCGTCCTCGACCACAGGATGGCGCGCGTTGCCCTTGACGAGCGAGCCGTCGCTGCTCGAAGGGAAGCTCTTCGCGCCGAGCGTCACCGCCTGGTACACGCGCACGTGCTGGCCGATGATCGCCGTCTCGCCAATCACGACGCCCGTCCCGTGGTCGATGAAGAAACTCGGCCCGATGGTCGCGCCCGGATGGATGTCGATGCCCGTCAGCGAATGCGCGATCTCGTTGATGAAGCGCGCCAGCAAGGGCACGCCGAGCTTGTGCAGCGCGTGGGCCAGACGATGATGCGTCATCGCCCAGATGCCCGGATAACACAACAGGATTTCGGTGATGTGCTGTGCCGCCGGGTCGCCGCTGAAGGCTGCCTGAATGTCGCTGACGAGCAGCGCGCGGATGGCCGGCAACTGTCCGCCGAACTCGCGTGCGATCGCGAAGGCGCGCGCGCTGACTTCGGCGTCAGCGGTGTCGCGATGCTCGGGCAGGAACCGCAATGCGCGGCGAATCTGCTCGTGCAGCAGACGCAAGGTGCTCTCCAGCGTCTGGCCAACGTAATAGTCGACGCTTTCGTCGGTCAGATCGGGCGCGCCGTAATGCGTGGGAAAGAGCGCGGAGCGCAGGCCGTTCACGATCCTGACGATCGCCTCGCGCGAGGGCAATTCGCGTATGCCCAGCGGATGACGCGTGCGATGCAGTTCCTCGCGCGACTGGCGCAGGTCAGCGACGATTCGCGCGAGGCCCCATTCCTGGGCGGCGTCGCGGGAGATCTCGTGAGAAGGTTCGAGCGGCGATACGGCGCCGAACTTGGGCGTGTTCTGCATGGGCGGGCATGGATCGAGGGAAAACCGCCGCCATGACACGCAGCGCGCACGGCGGATGAAAGATCAAGCGTAACCGGTTTTGCCCAGACTTGCCGCACAGCGCCTGATGCGCCGCGTGTCGCGCTGTTACGTGAACACCGTCACACCGTTACGTTACTTGCGTCGATCCAGCGCACCGCCCAGTCGCGCGCGTGCGCAATGGCCTCATGTTCGTCGCGGAAGCGCAGGTCGGTGGGAAAGAAGCGGTTCGCGACGAGTTCACCGTCGCTCGATCGCGAGATCACCACGTAGGGCTGGTAGCTGCCATCTCCGGCCCGGGCGGGCGCGCAGTTTAGAAGGTAGCCTCGATGTGAAAAGGCTGCATCGTGTTGCATGAGTCACCTGTATGAAAGTGCCCTGCTCGTTCGAATGGCAATGCGCTTCGTAGACGGCGTGTGGGATGCGTCCTCCTGATTGCCCGCATCCCGTCTTGCAGTTTGCCGCCGACAGGTTCCAAATGATACTTGCTGGAAATCGGCTTGGGGTTGAAAAAAAATCCCGAAAATTTTCGCTTGCCTGCAAGGCGCGCTACGACAAGGGCGGCGGTTCCGGCGCCAAAAAGCCGGAACGAACCTTGCGAGCCAATCGGCTGGTTCAGATCCAACGGAGCAATGCGATGAACAACGCTGAAGCAAACGAGCCGCAGGACAAGCAGACGAAGCGCGCCGCCGACAGTCCAATCAAGACGCCCGGCGCCGAAACCGCGCACGTGCGGATGGACGATGCGCAGAAGGCCGCCGCGGGCGGCGAAGCGCATGCGGGCGCTGGTGCCCAGAGCGGCGTGCGCGCGGAGACGACCCGCGATGGCATGCACATCGGACCGCAAGGCACGTATGAGAAGCCGCCGCGCGGCGTCGATGTCGCCAACGACGACGGACCCGATGACACCGTCGACGCCGACGGCAAGAATCGCGAGGCACAGCGCGACATGGAAATGCGCGCGCGTCAACCGGACGCGGTGATCAATTCGAACGCGACGCCGGTGAACCATGTGCCCGAACCCGGCGACGGGCTCGGCGGTTTCGATAGCCGTCCGGCGCGCAATGGCCTGCTGCTGGCGCTGGAGCGCGGTTATCGGCTGATCGATCGCGGCATGGTCGCGCCGACGGTTCCGGAAGTGGAAGACCGCGTGCGCTTCGAAGGACGCGATGCGCACGGTCATACCTTGCGCGGTCGCAAGCACTACGCGCTCAATCACCTGCGTCCTTCCAGGCTGTTCGAAATCGATCGCGGCTAAGGCGGGTTGAGGCTCATGGGAAGAGTAAAGCCGCATCGATGATGCGGCTTTGCACATGCAATTGCAGTCTCGGCCGAAGCCGAACCCAAAGCGTCACTTCTTTTCCTTCGACTCCTCATCGGACTCGATGCGGGTCACGCCGCCCGTCGCGGGAGGATCGCTCGCCGGGAAAGTATCCTCGACGGCCTTGTCGAGATCCTCTTCGTCACGTTCGGAATGCGGGTGTTGTTCCTTGGTGTTCATTGCTGGCTCCTTGGGTTGGGGTGCGTGCCCCGGATACCTGCAACGCGCGTGCCTTGGCGGCAAAGTGAACTGTCGCAGCAGGCACGATGGTTGCGCATGCTTCCTCGCGACCATGCGCCGCACAAAAACAACGCGACTGACCGTAGATCGATAAAGGGGAAGGCCAATGACGACGATCCATGCGTACGACGGCTATCAGAACAACACGGAAGACCTTCAGGCACCTCCTGCAACGCAGCAGCCGCTGACCGCGCCGGAACAACGCTTCACCTCCGCGATGGCGTGTCTCGGCGCCGCTTACGCGCTTTCATGGGCCGAATTCGCGCTGGCGCTTGCCATCGGTCTGCCGGGCGATGCATCGAGCCATCCGGTGGCGGCGTCGATTGTTTCTCGTGTGCTGATCGGCATGCTGTATGTGTGCGTTGCATCGCGGCTGCAATGGGCGCGCTGGCTTACAGTCGCCATCGGCATTCTTTCGGTGGCGCTGGTGGCGCCGACGATCGGCATGCAATGGCATGCGTTCCCCGCCGCCGCACTGGTCTGCGGCGCCGGTCTGGTCTGCAAGCTGGCAGCGTCCCTGTATCTCGTCTCGCCGATGCCGCCGCGTATCGCAAAGCGCTGACACCCGCTAACGCCGGCGCATTCGAAACCGCACGTTTGTAATCCATGAAGCGGGCGTGGCTGTTTCGCGCGTCCGCCGGCTCGCACAATGCAAGGCGGTTTATCGTTATTACTCACGCCCTAGCTTGCGAGCCCACATCATGAAAATTGCCGTCATCGGCGCGACCGGCACGGTCGGCCAGGCTGTCGCCAACGAACTCACAGCCCGCCACGAAGTCATCGAGATCGGCGCCACGCGCGGCGCACATCGCGTCGACTTGATGGACCTCAACAGCATCAAACGCCTTTTTGAATCCATCGGCCGGGTCGATGCCATCGTCGCCGCCGCCGGTCACGTCCATTTCGGCGAACTCGTGAAGATGACGCCCGAGCAATTCCGCCTCGGCCTCGACGACAAGCTGATGGGTCAGGTCAATCTCGTCCTCACCGCGCGCGATCATCTCAACGACGGCGGTTCGTTCACGCTGACGAGCGGCATCGTCGGCGCGGAACCGATCCTGCAAGGCGCGAGCGCGGCCGCCGTCAATGGCGCGATCGAAGGCTTCGTGCGCGGCGCCGCGATCGAACTGCCGCGCGGCCTGCGCATCAACGCCGTCAGCCCAACGATGCTCGAAGAAGCACGCGAAAGCTTCGGCCCTTACTTCCGCGGCTTCGAGGCTGCCAGCGGCGCGCGCGTGGCATTGGCATACAGCCGCAGCGTCGAGGGCGCCGAAACCGGCCGCGTGTACTGCGTGCATTGAGTGACGCCGCTGTTCGCTGCCAACTGTGCATGGAGCATGACAAGGCGATCGTCTAAGCTCGGCGCTTCATGACGAATGGAGCGGCGCCATGCTATGGACCCGGGACGACTACCGCGTGAGCACGGACATCGACAGCTTCGACTTCGATGTCATTCATCGCTACCTGAGCGAAGAGGCTTACTGGTCGCCCGGTATCGCGCGCGAGAAGGTGGAACGCGCGGCGCGCCATTCACTCGCGTTCGGGCTGTTCCTGCGTGACGAGCAGATCGGCTACGCGCGCATGGTCACCGATACCGCCACCTTCGCCTATCTCGCCGACGTCTTCGTGCTGTCCGCGCATCGCCGCGCGGGTCTGGGCGTGTGGCTGATCGATTGCGTGATGGCGCATCCCGACCTGCAAGGACTGCGGCGCATGATGCTCGTCACGTCTGATGCCCACCGCCTCTACGCGCGCCACGGCTTCGCGGCCAGCCCGCATCCGGAGCGCATCATGGAGAAGATCGGCCGCACGTGAGCGCTTTCAGCCGCCCTGCACGCCTTGCGTGTTGACGTAGAGCGCATAGAGGCCATGGCTCGCCGCCATGAACAGACGGTTGCGGTGCCGCCCGCCGAAACACACGTTCGCGCAGCGCTCGGGCAAGTCGATATGGCCCAGCGCTTCGCCTTGCGGCGAGAACACGCGCACGCCGTCGAGTTCCGCGTCGCCCATGCCCCAGCCGCACCACAGGTTGCCGTGGATATCGACGCGAAAGCCGTCCGGCGTACCCGGTCCCGCGTCAATGACCAGGCGCGGCTTGCCGAGGCGCCGGCCGCCGTCGAGCACGTCGAACGCGAAGATCTTGCGCGGCGCGGAACGCGACTCGACCACGTACAGCACCGATTCATCCGGCGAGAACGCCAGGCCGTTCGGTCCGATGAAGTCGTCGATCATCATCGTGATCTCGCCGCTCTGGCCGTCCACGCGATAGACGCATGGCTTCAGCTCCGCCGCGGCCTTTTCGCCTTCGTAGAACCCGTCGATGCCGAACGCCGGATCGGTGAACCAGATCGAACCGTCCGACTTCACGACGACATCGTTCGGCGAGTTCAGCGGCTTGCCCGCGTAACGGTCCGCGAGCACGGTGATGGAGCCGTCGTATTCCGTGCGCGTCACGCGCCGCGTCAGATGCTCGCAGGTCACGAGGCGTCCGGCGCGGTCGCGCGTGTTGCCATTGGCGTTGTTCGACGGCTTGCGGAACACGCTCACCTGGCCGCTCTCTTCGTCCCAGCGCAGGATGCGGTTGTTCGGAATGTCGCTCCACAGCAGTGCGCGGGCGTCGCCGAACCAGACCGGTCCCTCGGACCAGCGCGTTCCCTGATAAAGACATTCGACCGATGCCGCCGCCACGCGCAACGCGTTGAAGCGCGGATCCAGCACGCGGATGGCGGGGTCGGGATAGCGGCGCGAATCACTCGACATGGTTGTTCGTCTCCTTGAATGCGTTCATGAGCGCGGCGTCATGCGGGCGGCATGGCGTCGAGCGCGGCCACGGACCGGCGCAGTCCGTCGAAGATGCGCTGCGCGACGCGCGGCGGGAAGTCGGCGGGCAACTGCGCCGTGACTTCGTCGATGACCGCCGGGGTGATCTCGATGATCCTCTGGATGACCGGCTCGGCGTTTTCGCCGTAACCGGACTTGAGCGCCAGCGCGTTGAAATGCCGCCGCCGGATGTCGCGAAAGGCGTAATGCCGGCTCTTGCCCGGCAGCGCCATCGCGAGCCGGGCCTTGTGCCACGACCACTGGTTCGCGCCATCGCCTTCCACCGGCCAGATCGACATGACGTCGTACAGCGGCGTGAGCCGATACAGCCCGCCGCGCAGCAGATGCAGGCTGAAGTTCTTCGCGTGTCCGTCCGGCGCGGCGAGCAGCCAGAAGAGCAGTTGCGTGGTGAGCAAGGTTTCGAGGTCGCGCCGCGCCGCACTCGACTGTTGCAGCACGCGCGCCAGATCCAGCACGCCGGGGCCGCCGTCGTGCTCGTACTTGCGATGCGGCGGCAGGCCGCTTGCCTGGCAGAAATCCTCCTGCGGCAGGCGCAGGATCCAGGCGCCGTCGGGATGCGTGCGGCGGTCGAAACGCTCCACCACCAGCACGCGCCGCGCGCCGAAGGTCGCGATTTCCACGTGCGCTGCCGGCAAACCGAACGCGCGCAGCAGGCGCATGCAGAGCCATTCGTTTTCGACCGACGTGGTCAGGTCCGCACGGCGATTGCCCACCAAGCCGAGCGGCAGCTTCAGGATGTGAGTGGTCGGCGTCGCGCCGTGCGGCCTGAGCCAGCGCCCGTCGTGGCGCAGCAGCGCGGTCTTTTCCTGCGCGCCGGCGAGCGAGATGCGGAAGTCGTCTTCATCGTCGACGCCGAATGATGGGCCGCCCGCCACCTGATTCAGCAGCCGCTCGATGTCCTCCTCGCCGAGCGTCTCGCCCTCGATGCGCTCGACGCCCTCGGGCACTTCGTCTTCGCCGAGCAACTGCACCGCGCCCACGCAATCGCGGCCGATGGCCTGCAGGAGATCGAAGGCATCGAGACTGCCGGTCTGGAAGCGCTGGGCGATGCGCCGGCGGATCGCTTCGCTGTCGGGGAGCAGGTTGTCGAAGTAGTTCAGCACGGCCTCGCCGCGCAACGGCGCGCCGTCCAGCGGCACCGGCAGCGAGAGCGACAGCGCGCGCGCCTCGTCGGAGCGCAGCCACGCATCGTCGTACAGCAGTTCGGCCGGGCCGCGTGCGGGCAGACGCCAGGTGGCCATGCGCAGACCGTTGGCCCAGATGGACAAGGCCCGGGAATGAGGCCGGCGTCCGGCCATTACCAGTTCGCTCCGTCCGGCTCGCGCAACTCGAGCAACCCCGCTTCGGGCCGGTCCTGAACCAGCAATTGCAGGCCGTACACGCCGAACATGGCCAGCATCTGATCCAGCGTCAGCGCGCGGGCGTCCCGTTCGAGTGTCGATACCCGGCTCTGGCTGATGCCCAGGCGCGCCGCCGCTTGCGCCTGCGTCAGGCCGGCGCGCCTGCGGCCGGCAGCGAGCACATGGCCCATGTGTCCCACGGTTGCAATGACTTGATGCATGGCGGGCAATATCTGCGAGAAGAATAAA
The DNA here is from genome assembly GCF_031451075.1 of Caballeronia sp. LZ043. NCBI lineage: Bacteria > Pseudomonadati > Pseudomonadota > Betaproteobacteria > Burkholderiales > Burkholderiaceae > Caballeronia > Caballeronia sp. LZ043. The sequence continues at coordinate 1,085,520 of NZ_JARUXT010000004.1, forward strand.
CGCAGTTTATGCGTCACGCAGATATGCGTCAAACCACGCCGCTTATCTGTGTCGCGCATAAACGTCGTTTATTCTCGATACAGATAATCGCCCGCTAGCCTCGCTTCAGTTCGGCCCGAGCTCGCCGTCCCTGAGCCGCCACAACGAGAGTGGATTGTCATCCGCGAGCGCGGCCGGCAGCAGCGCCGCAGGCAGATCCTGATAGCACACCGGGCGCAGGAAACGCTCGATCGCCATCGCGCCGACCGACGTCGAACGGCTGTCCGAGGTCGCCGGAAACGGGCCGCCATGCACCATCGCGTACGACACCTCGACGCCGGTCGGGAAGCCGTTCGCCAGGATGCGCCCGGCCTTGCGTTCCAGCACCGGCAACAGCCGCCGCGCGAGGTCGATGTCCTCCTTGTCCATCAGCAGCGTCACGGTCAACTGGCCTTCGAGATGGCGCGCAACGGCGCTCATCTCCGCTTCGTCGCGGCACACGACGATCACCGAGGTCGGCCCGAAGATTTCCTCGGCCAGTTGCGGCCGCGCGAGAAACTCGTCCGCGCTCACGCGATACAGCGCCGGCAACGCGCCGCTGTGCGCCTCGTTCTGCGTGCCCGTGGCAATGCGCGTGGCGCTTTCGTCGCGCTTGCCGACGCCGTCCGCATAAGCCGCCGCGATGCCCGCGGTGAGCATGGTCTGCGTGCCCTTCTTCTCCAGCGCGGCCGAGGCACTGTCGATGAAGTCGTCGAGACCGGGGCTGTCGAGGCCGATCACGAGGCCCGGATTGGTGCAGAACTGGCCGACGCCGAGCGTGACCGAATCGATGAAGGCGGCCGCCAGCGTGGTGCCGCGCGCGTCGAGCGCGGCGGGCAGCGCGAACAGCGGATTGACGCTGCTCATCTCGGCGAAGACGGGAATGGGCACGGGACGCTTCGCCGCGATATCGACGAGCGCCAGCCCGCCGCGCCGCGAACCGGTGAAGCCGACCGCCTGAATGGCCGGATGCGCGACGAGCGCCTCGCCGATCGCATTGCCTTCGCCGACCACCAGCGAAAACACGCCTTCGGGCAGGCCGCTGTCGGCGACCGCCTTCTGCACCGCGCGCCCGACGAGTTCGGCGGTGCCCAGATGCGCCGGATGCGACTTCACGACAACGGGACAGCCCGCCGCGAACGCCGACGCGGTGTCGCCGCCCGCCACCGAGAACGCCAGCGGGAAGTTGCTGGCGCCGAACACGGCAACCGGTCCGACGGGAATCTTTTGCAAACGCAGGTCGGAACGGGGCAAGGGCTTGCGCTCGGGCTGGGGGGAATCGAGCGTCGCGCAGAGCCAGCGGCCCTCGCGCACGAGCGATGCAAACAGGCGCAACTGCCCGACCGTGCGGGCCCGTTCGCCTTCGAGACGCGCCTTCGGCAGCGCGGATTCGGCCATGGCGCGCTCGATCAGCGGATCGCCGAGCGCGATGATGTTGTCCGCAATCGCCTCCAGGAACTGCGCACGCGTTTCGAACGGGGCGTTGCGGTAGGCGTCGAAGGCGGCGTCCGCGAGTTCGCAGGCGCGCGCGACTTCCGCCGCGCCGCCGCCGCCGAAGGTCGGCTCCAGGTCCGCGTTGCGCGCGGGGTCGAACGCGCGGAGCGTGGCGTCGGTGCCCCGCACGGCCGATGCGCCGATCAGCATCTCTCCGGTGATCTTCATGTCAGCTCCTCATGGTGATGGCAGGGGGAGCGGCCAGCCTTGCGCTCGCGCCGCCCGCTAATGCGAAGACTCGCGGGTTGCGCCAGGCGTTCCATGCAATCCGCGATGGAAAGGGGTGAAGCAAACGCGATGCACGGTCGCGGCGGCCAGACGTGCACACCTGCACCAGGCAGAAGCTACAGGCCCTGAGAACGGCGCGTCAATGCGGGCTCAGGCCTTCGCCGCCGGCTTGCGGAACGTGATGTGCGCGATGCGCCGCACCAGCAGCACCGCGACCAGCGCGGCGACGGCCGTCAGCATCACGCCGATGTGAATCGACTGCACGAGGGCGTCGCGGGCGGCGTCGAACAGCGCGGGCGCGTCCAGGCCGGCTGCGTTGAGTTCGCCGAGCAGATGTTCGCGCAGCGCTTCGTCGACGAGAATGCGCGGATCGGCCATGCGCGGCAGCCACTGTGCCGAAACCTGCGGACCGAGCACGCTGACCGTGCGCTCGACGACGCTCGCGTAATGATGCGCGACGATCGTCCCGACAATGCTCGTGCCCATCATGCCGCCGACCATGCGGGTCGATTGCAGCAGCGCCGTGGTGATGCCGAAGCGCTCGCGGCCCGCGATCTCCTGCCCGAAGATGTTCATGTTGTTGAGGATGAAGCCCAGGCCGATGCCGATGGCGGCCATCGGCAGTTCGATCCAGACATGGGGCGTCGAGATGCGGGCGAATGCCAGCGCAGCGGACGCGACCAGCAGCAGCGTAAAGCCGATCGACAGGATGTTCACCGGCTTCTTCATGTGAATCACGATGCGCGTGTTGATGAAGCTGCCGAGCGCGATGCACGCGGCGATGGGCGTCGCGAGCAGGCCCGCCTGCTGCGGCGACAGGCCGAAACCGCCCTGCAGCAGCAGCGGCGCGAAGAAGATCAGCGAGAACATCACGAAGCCCGCCAGGAACGACAGCGTGAAGAGCGTGTTGAGCTGGGCGTCGCGGAAGATGTCGAGCGGGATGATCGGATGCGTCGCGCGCCGCTCGCAGATCAGCAGCGCCGCCGCGCAGACCGCCACGCCCGCGCCCAGCGCGATGTTGCCGGTCGTGAAGCCGTCCTTCGGCAGCGCCTCGATCAGCGCCTGGAAGCCGCCGAGCACGAGTCCGACGAGCGCCGCGCCAGTCCAGTCGATCTTCACGCCGCCCGCGCGCGGCCGGTGCAGGTTCGGCAGGTGCGACCAGATGAAGTACAGCGCCGCGATGCCGACCGGCAGATTGACGAGGAAGGTCGAGCGCCAGCCCCAGTGCTCGCTCATCCAGCCGCCGAGCGAAGGCCCGGCCGCCGTGCCGATGCCATACGCCGCCGCGAGCACCACCTGCCAGCGCACGCGGGTGCGCGGATCGGGAAACAGGTCGGGAATCGAGGCGAACGCCGTGCCCACCATCATGCCGCCGCCCACGCCTTGCAGGCCGCGCGCGAGCACGAGGAACAGCATGTTCGGCGCGAGTCCGCACAAGACGGAGGCCAGCGTGAACACGATCACCGCCGCCACCACGAAGCGCTTGCGCCCGAAGTAGTCGCCGAGCCGTCCAAACACTGGCACCGTCACCACCGACGCCAGCAGATAGGCGCTCGCGATCCACGCGTAGAACTCGAAGCCGTGCAGCTCGGCCACGATCGACGGCAAGGCCGTGCTGACCACGGTCTGGTCGAGCGCGACCAGCATGTTGACGAGGCCGATGCCGAGCATCGCGTAGAGGGCGGTTCTGAAAGCGAGGGCGGGTGCGGCGGGCGGCGTCTGGGTCACGGTGAGTCAGGCAGGCAGGCGGAAGAAATGCTACAAGGAGATCGCGGCCGCCGAATTAAGCGGCCGCTGATGCCGAGAAGGACGAATTGTACGGCCTGCCTTGCGCGGGATCGACCTTTCGCCAAAAAGCCGCACGGCACGGCAAGACGCGCGCCTTATCATCCGAAGGCACGGCGGGACATACGCATCGCCCGCCGTACGCCACTCGATCGTCTTCAGGGGGAAATCGTCATGTTCCAACGCATTCTCGTCGCCATTGACGGCAGCCGCACCTCGCAACACGCGTTCGAGGCCGCGCTCGATCTCGCCGCCACGCATCACGCGGTCATGCAGCCGTACTACGTCGTCGAGACGGGCCCCATGTACATGGACGTGCCCGGTTACGATCCGACCTCGCTGCAAAAGAGCCTGATGGAGCAAAGCGCGGAACTGGCGCGCGACACCACCGCCGCCATGCAGGCGCGCGGGATTGCCGGCGATGTGGTGACGGTGGAGGCCACCGCCAGCGATGACGTCGCGACGCTCATCATCCAGGCGGCCGCGGCCTTCAACGCCGACCTGCTGATCATGGGCACGCACGGCCGCAAGGGCTTCCGGCGGCTGATCCTCGGCAGCGTGGCCGAACGCTGCCTGCGCCAGGCGACGCTGCCGGTCTTGCTGATTCCATCCGCCGCGGGAGCCGACGAGGAAGCCGACGAGAAAGCCGCGGACGCCTGATGTAAAAATTGCTGTACGGGTTGCAGCCTGCGTCAATTTTCCACGCTGGGGGCGGAAAGCAGCGTGGGAAAATCGTTTGTCTTTCATCAATAAACGAAGCCCATGAGCGCACTGTCCGACACCCACCGCGCGCGGCGCAACGCGGCAAATTGCTCCACCTGCGCCATGCGTCATCTCTGCATGCCTGAAGGACTCTGCACCAGCGACGTCGCCAAGCTGGAAAACATCATCTCCGTCACGCGCAAGGTCAAACGGGGCGAAGCGCTGTTTCGCGCCGGCGACCGTTTCGACGCCCTGTTCGCGCTGCGCGCCGGCTCGCTCAAGAAGGTTGTCGCGCAGGACGGCGGCCGCGAACAGGTCACCGGCCTGCTGCTGGCCGGTGACGCGGTCGGCTTCGAGAGCATCGAGGAAGGCGTGCATACCTGCGACGCCGTCGCGCTGGAGGACAGCACCGTGTGCGTGGTGCCCTACCCGCTGTTCGAGCGCATGTGCCGCGAGACCGACGCCTTGCAGAAGCGCCTGCACCGCATGATGAGTCACGCGCTGAACCGGGAAGTGAATCACGTCGTCAGGCTCGGCATGCTGCGCGCCGACGAACGCGTCGCGCGCCTGCTGCTCGACATTTCCTCGCGACTTTCGCGGCGGGGTTATGCGGCGTCCGAGTTCACGCTGCGCATGACGCGCGACGACATGGGCAGCTATCTCGGCATGACGCTCGAAACCGTGAGCCGCACGCTGTCGCGCTTCGACCGCTCGGGGCTGATCGAAACGCAGGGCAAATTCATCCGCATCCGCGACTTCGACGGCCTGCGCGCCGTCTGATCTCCGCCCCGCCTGGCGCGGATCCGCCGCCGATTGTTTCCAGAGTGAGAATAATCGGCGCTCATTTTTCAGTTGGCACGCTGCTCGCTACGCATTAGGCTCTTTAGCCTAGCTGGCCTGCCAAGGAGAATGAGCGAGATGAATCGCGAACCTTCACTGCGTCACCCTCTGCTCGAACGCCTCGCCGAGGCCCGACGCGTCACCGACGAACTTTTCGGCGTCGTCAAGCCCGAACATCTGTATGACAGGCCGATTGCCGAGCGGCATCGGATCGTGTTCTACATCGGGCATCTGGAAGCCTTCGACCGCAATCTGTTCGACCAGCGCCTGTTCGACCTGCCGAGCCCGAATCCCGCCTACGACCAGCTGTTCGCGTTCGGCATCGATCCGGTGGACGGCGGCCTGCCCACCGATCAACCCGCCGACTGGCCCACGCTCGACGAAGTGCGCGCCTATCGCGACACGGTACGGGCGGCGATCGACGCCTGTTTCGATCCGGTCGAACTGGCGGCAGCCCCGCTTTCTCCGGACGAATCACCCGCGCAACTGCTCGAAGTCGCCATCGAGCATCGTCTGATGCATGCGGAAACGCTCGCGTACATGCTGCATCAATTGCCGGTCGATAGAAAAATTGCGCCGTCCGATGCGTTGTCGGACCGCAGCTCGGACCGTCCGCTCGCGCACGAAAGCGTGCGCGTGCCGGCCGGTACGGTGACGCTGGGTCTGGCGCGCGACAGCGGCCTGTTCGGCTGGGACAACGAATTCGGTGAACAGCGCGTCGACGTGCCCGCGTTCGAGATCGACCGCCACATGGTCACGAACGGCGACTGGCTGCGTTTCATCGAGGCCGGCGGTTATTCGAACCGCGCCGTCTGGGACGATGCCGACTGGGCATGGAAGGAAGAACAGCGCATCGCGCATCCGGCCTTCTGGATTCCGTCGGGCGCCGCGTGGACGCTTCGCACGATGTTCGACGAGATCGCGCTGCCGCTCGACTGGCCGGTGTTCGTGAGTCATGCCGAGGCGAAGGCTTATGCCCGCTGGGCTGGCAAGAAGCTGCCGAGCGAGGCGCAATGGCAGCGCGCGGCCTCGGGTGCGCCGCATGTCGCGGAAGGCAACTTCGATTTCCGCCGCTGGGATCCGTCGCCGGTACAGGCGCATCCGGACAACCGCAGCGAATTCGGCGTGGAAGGCCAGTTCGGCAATGGCTGGGAATGGACCTCGACGGAATTCGCGCCGCTGGACGGCTTCGAACCGTTTCCGTTCTACCTGGGCTATTCGGCCAACTTCTTCGACGGCAAGCACTTCGTCATCAAGGGCGGCTCGCCGCGCACGGCCGCCTGCATGCTGCGGCCGAGCTTCCGCAACTGGTTCCAGGGGCATTACCAGTATGTGTACGCCGGATTCAGGTGCGTCAACGCGTGATCAGCGCAGCCGCTTCGATCACTTCCCCGGCGCGGCAATCGTGAATGCCGCCATCGCCGACCAGTCCCGTTCGCCGAAGCCCGCCTCGACGGTTTCGCGCATGCGGCCATGCACGGCGGACAGCATCGGCAGGATGCGGCCGGCATCGTCCGCGGCTTCCGATGCAAGCCGCAAGTCCTTCAGCCCGAGCGTCGCCTTGAAGCCGGGCTCGTAGTTTTCGTTCGCGATGTTCGCCGAATAGACCTGATACGAACGGCTGCCGAACAGCGTGTTCAGGATCACGTCGAAGAAGCGTTCGCGCGGCAGCCCGTTCGCCTCGGTCAGCACCACGGCTTCGGCCATCGCTTCGATCGCCATCGTGATCATCATGTTGCAGGCGATCTTCGCGGCGTTCGCAGTCGGCGCATGATCGCCCATGTCCCAGATGCGTCCGCCGATCACTTCAAGCAGCGGACGCACCTTCGCCAATGCATCGGGCGGTCCTCCTGCCAGCACGTTGAGTTCGCCTTTCGCCGCTACGTCGGGGCGTCCGAGCACCGGCGCGGAAACATACGCGATGCCCGCCGCCTCGTGCGCCGCGACCAGCTCGCGCGCGAACGCCACCGAGATCGTCGATGAAAGCACGTGCACCAATCCGGGTCTTGCGTGAGCGAGCACGTTGGGGACGAGCAACGTCGAGCGAATGGCGTCGTCGTCTGCGAGCATGGTGAAGACCGCGTCGCTCTGAAAAGCTTCAGCGGGCGATGCCACCATCGTGACGCCTTCAACGAATCCGCCCGAACGGTTCCATGCCTTCACCGCATGTCCCGCGCGCGCCAGATTGCGCGCCATGGCGCGTCCCATCGCGCCCAGTCCGATCATGCCGATTTCCATGACATCGCTCCTGTTGTCAAGCAGCTTGAATTAAACTAGTGGCCACTATATATTTCCGGAAACCGGGCCGCAAGGAGTTTTGATAGTGACCACTATTTTAAAAAGGGAAGTGAAGCCGGGGCGCGGGCGTCCACGCGCCTTCGATCCCGACGCGGCGCTCGCAATCGGCCAGCGCATGTTCCATGCGGCCGGCTACGATGCCGTGGGCCTGAGCGCGCTCACGGATGCGCTCGGCGTCACGCCGCCGAGTTTCTATACGGCGTTCGGCAGCAAGGCGGCGTTTTTCGAGCACGTGCTGGCGCGCTATGCGGGCAGCGAACTTGCGCTGACGGAGATCCTGCGTGAGGGTCGACCGCCTGTCGAAGCCCTTGCGGATCTGCTCGAACGCGCGGCCCGGCGTTATGCACGCGATCCCGAATGCACCGGCTGCCTCGTGCTGGAAAGCGCGCGCGGCAACGGCGACAGTGAAAGTGCTTCACTCGCGCGACAAGCTGCTGAACGTCGTCGGGCGCAGATCCGCAAATTCGTCGCGAAGACGCATCCGCGTCAGGCGAACGGCGCGACGGACTATGTGTCGGTGGTGATGTCCGGCTTGTCGGGCTGCGCGCGCGAGGGCATGAGCGCGGCGCGGCTCGTGAAGGTCGCGAAGGCCGCTGCGACGGGGCTGCGCGAGTTGCTCGCATAACCTTACCTGCGCTTGCGCTAACGGCCGTCCCCGACCGCTTCCGCAAAGCGCGCAATGATGGCCGCCAGTTCGCCGGGCGCTTCCAGCGGCGAAAGATGTCCCGTGCCCGGCAGGATGTGCATCGTCGCTTGCGGAATGCGGTGCATCAGTTCCGCGCGCAGCGTGTCGGGCGGGTCCACTTGATCGAGTTCGCCGGAGACGACGATCACCGGCACGTCGATCGCGCCCGCCGTCACACCGATGTCTTCGCGCATCGCCACGTTCGGCCACGCCAGCTTCGCCTGCGGCGCGCCTTTCAGACTGTCCTCGATGACCTGCTCACGCCGCGCGGCATCGAGCGGTCTTGCGGTCAGCACGTGATCGATGACGAACTCCACCGCTTCGCGCGACTGATACGCGCCGGCCAGAGTCTCGCGCTGTTCATCGGGAAGGAGGGTCGGCGTCGGCGGAGAAGGCGCGACGAGCACCAGACCTGCGAGCCCGCACGGCCTGCGCGATGCAATCAATTGCGCGACCTTGCCGCCCATCGAATGGCCGACGATCACATAGCGTGTCAGGCGCAGCGCGTCGATGACACCTTCGGCGTCGGCGGCGAGATCGGCGATGCGATAGCCATCGGCGGGCGAGCTGGAAGCGCCCCAGCCGCGATGATCCGTCGCCACGGTTCGGAAGCGCTTGCTCAGATCGCCGGCAACCGCATTCCAGGTGCGCGACGAGCCGCCATAGTAGTGCAGGAACACCAAGGCGAGCCCGCCGCTTCCCCGTTCCTCGACGTGTATCCGCACGCCGTTCGTATCGATGTCCATGATCCGAGTCCTTTTCCGGAGGTTGAGTTTGCATTCTGGAATCAATCGCCCGGATTGATAATTGACGCTTTCCTATTGACAGTCGATAATCAAATTATCGAATGGGAGGGCGTATGGACCGGCTCATGAGCCTCAGCGTGTTCGTCGCCGCAGTGGAGGAAGGCAGCTTCGCAGCGGCTGCGCGCCGTTTCGGCTTATCGGCGGCGATGGCGGGCAAGCACGTCAGCGCCATCGAAGCCGAACTGAACGCGCGCCTGCTGCAACGGACCACCCGGCGCCTGAGCCTGACCGACATCGGCCAGACCTACTACGAGCGTGCCCGGCGCATTCTCGAGGCCTATGACGAGGCGAATCGCGAGGCCAGCGACGCTCAAGGCACCGCGCGCGGCGTGTTGCGCGTGGCCGCGCCCGTGAGCTTCGGCGCGCTGCATCTGGGCGGCGTGCTGGCGCGCTTTCTGGAGACGCATCCGCATGTCAACGTGGAAGTGCAGCTGGCCGATCGCTACATCGATCTGATCGAGGCGGGCGTGGACGTTGCCATCCGCATCGGACGCCTGCAAGATCCGCAGCTCGTGACGCGCAAGCTTGCGCCATGCCGAATGGTGGTGTGTGCATCGCCGGCCTGGCTGAAGCAGTACGGCACGCCGCGCCATCCCGACGATCTGCGGCAAGCGCCGCGCCTTGCCTTCAGCGAAGCCGTGTCGGCAAACGACTGGACACTGCTCGACGCGGACCAGCGCGCGCATGTCATCGACGGCCCGTGCCGCATGGCCGCCAACGACATGCAGATACTGCTGGCCGCCGCCCTTGCCGGTGCGGGCATCGCATATGGTCCCGCCTTCGTGTTCGGCGATGCGATTGCGCGCGGCGATCTGATCGCGCTGCTGCCGGACTATCGCGCGGCCGACCTCACGATTCAAGCCGTCTATCCGAGCACGAGGCACATACCGGTCAAGGTCAGGCGTTTTGTCGACTGTCTTGCTGAAACGCCGTGGGAACGGTGGGCGTGACGCTCACGACCCCGGCTCCATCACCTCCGGCTTGTCGATCGCCTCCTTCAGCAACTCGACGAACGCCTGCACCGGCTGCGGCAGAAGCCGCCCCGCCATCGTCTGCACTTGCAGGCTGCGCTGATGCAGTTCGGGATTGCTCAACGAAATCGCCGCGAGCCCGTCGGTATCGAGCCGGCCGCGCACGGTGACATAGCCGGTCAGCGTGATCGCATCCGTACGCCGCACGAAGCTCTGTAGCGCCACGTGGTAGTTGCTCGTGAACACTGGCTCGAACACCAGTCCTTCGAGACTGCATGCAATGTCGAACAGTTGCCGCAGCGTCACGCCCTGACTGTGCATCGCAAGCGGCCACTTCAGGAGATCGGCGAGCGACAGCATCGATTGCGAAGCCAGCGGATGACCCCGCCGCATCAGCGCATAAACCGGCGCGCGCTGAGCATAGTGAACCTGCACGTTTTCTTCAGGCGCCATGCTGAAGCACACGGCAATGTCGTGTGTGCCGTCGCGCACGCGCTGGGTCGCGATGGACGGCGCCGAGACATCGAGCGCGAAATGCGCGCGCGGATGCGTGCTGCGAAAATGCGCGAACAGCTGCGGCAGGAAGTCCGGCGCGACGCCCTCCGAAGCCGCGATACGGATGGTCGCGCGGCCGCTGGCGCTGAGTCCCATGATCTCCTCGACCACGCGCTCTTCCTCCAACTGGCTGCGCCGCGCGTGATTCGCGAGCAAACGTCCTGCGTCGGTGAGCACCATGCCGCGCGGACGCCGCTCGAACAGCGGCGTTCCCACCTGTTCTTCCAGCTTGCCGATCTGCCGGCTCAACGCCGAGGTCGCCACGAACAAGCGCTCGGACGCCTTGCTCAGCGAACCGCTTTTGACGACTTCAAGGAAATAGCGCAAAGCGGTCTGATCCATGAGCTTTCAGAACGTAATCACCTTGCCGAAATGGCAACGGTCGCAGTGAAATATTGTAATTGTTCAGAAATATCGGCGAGGTCAGCATGGGTCGTCATCGAACCTACTGGACAGAGACGACGTGAGCCGCGATACCGCCATTCAGCTTGCCGCCCGCCATTTCGACTCGGGCGCGTTCCTCGAAGACCTGCAGCGCCGCGTCGCGCATCGCACGGACAGTCAGGAGGCCGACAGCGGCGCGCGCCTGCGCGCCTATCTCACCGACGACCTGATGCCGACGCTCGACGCGTGGGGCTTCACCTGCCGCATCGCCGAGAATCCGCACGAGGGCGCCGGGCCGTTCCTGATCGCGCACCGGCACGAGAGCGACGACCTGCCGACGGTGCTGAGCTACGGTCACGGCGACGTCGTGCGCGGCTACGATGCGCAATGGCGCACGGGCCTCTCGCCGTGGGAAGTAAAGGTGGAAGGCGAGCGCTGGTACGGACGCGGCACCGCCGACAACAAAGGCCAGCACAGCATCAATCTCGCCGCGTTGAAGGCCGTGCTCGACGCGCGCGGCGGCAAGCTCGGCTTCAATCTGAAGCTCTTGTTCGAGACCGGCGAGGAAGTCGGCTCGCCAGGGCTGTGGGCGATCTGCGAGCAGTTGCGCGATGAACTCGCGGCCGACGTGCTGATCGCCTCAGATGGTCCGCGTCTCGCCGCACATCGTCCGACGCTGTTCCTCGGCTCGCGCGGCGTCCTCAATTTCCGGCTCGACGTGAAGCTGCGCGACGGCGCGCATCATTCGGGCAACTGGGGCGGCCTGCTGCGCAATCCGGCCGTGGTGCTCGCCAACGCCATCGCCTCGATGGTCGATGCACGCGGCAAGATCCTGATCGAAGGACTGCGTCCGCCGCCGATTCCGGATTCGGTGCGGCGCGCGTTGCAGGACATCGAAGTGGGCGGCAATCCGGGCGAGCCGGAAGTCGATGCCGACTACGGCGAGCCCGGACTCACGCCAGCCGAACGCGTGTTCGGCTGGAACAACATCGAAGTGCTGGCCTTCAAGACCGGCAACCCCGAGAAGCCCGTCAACGCGATTCCCGACCGCGCCTTCGCGCACATGCAGATCCGCTTTGTCGTCGGCACGGACTGGCTCAATCTGCGCGACATCGTGCGCCGCCATCTCGATGCGCACGGCTTTCCGCTGGTCGAGGTCGAGATCGAACGCGGCATGCCGGCCACGCGGGTCGATCCCGACAATCCCTGGGTCCAATGGGCGTTGCGCTCACTCACCGAGACCACGGGTGCTACGCCCGTGCTGCTGCCCAATCTCGGCGGCACGCTGCCCAACGACGTCTTCGCCGACATTCTCCGCATGCCCACGCTCTGGGTGCCGCATTCGTATCCCGGCTGTTCGCAACATGCGCCGGACGAGCATCTGCTCGGGCCTGTCGTCTCCGAAGGCCTGCGCATCATGGCCGGCCTGTTCTGGGATCTCGGCGCGCGCGAAGGCGACGCAGCCGCGATCAATCCCGCGTTTCATCTTCCCCGCCAAGCGAAGTGAGGCTTCTTCATGAGCACTGATTCCGTCGGCATGACCCAGCCCGCCTCCGGGCAGGCCGAGCAGAGCAAGATTGCGCGGCTCATCGTCGCGACCTCGATCGGCAATGCGCTGGAGTTCTACGACCTCGTCGTGTACGGCTACTTCGCCGGGATTCTCTCGAAGCTGTTCTTCCCAGCGCAGGACCATACGGTCTCGCTGCTGCTGACGCTCGGCACCTTCGCGCTGTCGTATCTCGCGCGGCCCGTCGGCGCGCTCGTGCTCGGCTCGTACGGCGACCGGCACGGCCGCAAGGCCGCGCTGACGCTGTCCATCGCGATGATGACCATCGGCACCGGCATCGTCGCGCTGATGCCGCCGTATGCAACCATCGGCATCGCGGCGCCGATCCTCATATTCGCGTCGCGCCTGCTGCAAGGCTTCTCGGCGGGCGGCGAGTTCGGCAGTTCGACAGCCTTCCTCGTCGAGCACAAGCCGGAACGCAGCGGCTTCATGTCGAGCTGGCAGTTCTCCAGTCAGGGCGCGAGCACGCTGCTCGCCTCGCTGTTCGGCGCGGTCCTCACGAGCACGCTGACGCCCGCACAACTCGAAGGCTGGGGCTGGCGCATCCCGTTCCTGTTCGGCATGCTGATCGGGCCGATCGGGCTGTATATCCGCCGCCGCATGGACGAGACGCCGGAGTTCGAGCACGCAGAGAAGCTCGCCTCGCCCGTGCGTGTGATGCTCGCCACGCAGAAGGAACGGCTGCTGGTCTCCATCGGCTCGCTGATCCTCACGACCACGGCCAACTACATGCTGCTCTACATGCCGACCTACGCCACGCGGCAACTCGGGCTGTCGCCTTCGTCGGGCTTCATCGCGACGCTTTCGGCGGGCTTCATCATGATGGTGCTCGTGCCGGTGGTCGGGCATCTGTCGGACAAGTACGGGCGTTATCGCATCATGATCACGACCGGCGTGGTGTTCTTCCTGACCGTGTATCCGGCCTTCATGTTCATGAACGCGCATCCTTCGCTGCCGACGCTCATTGCGGCCGTCGTCTGGGTCGCGTTGCTCAAGGCCACCTACTTCGCGCCCATTCCCGCGCTGATGGCCGAGCTGTTCCCCACCGCCACCCGCACGACCGGCATGGCCTTCGGCTATAACATCGGCACCACGGTGTTCGGCGGCTTCACGCCGCTCGCCGTGGCGTCGCTGATCGCCGTCACGCACAACAATCTCGCGCCCGGCCTGTATCTGATGATCGCGGCCGTCCTGAGCCTGTTCACCCTGGTGTGGGCAAAGCGGCGCCTGAACATTCGTTGAGTACCGAAGGAGTCAGCAGCATGAATGAGGCTTTGCAGCGCGCGATCCGCTTTTCGATCGACCATGAATCCGCCTGGGATCGCAAGGTCGACGGCAACTGGGGCGTGCATGTCAACGATCCGCCGCCGTGGAACCGGCTGCTCGGTCCCGTCCATGATCGCGGCGGCGTGTCGGGGGCCATCGCTCTCGATGGCAAGCTCATCGCCAGTTGGGGCGAGCCGGACCGCGCGGATCTCACGTTCAGCATCGCCAAGACGTATCTCGCGCTGCTCGCGGGCGTCGCGTTCGATCGCGGCCTGCTGCCCGATCCCGACGAACCCGTGCGCGAACGCATTCGCGGCATCGGCTTCGACGATGCGCACAACGCGCAGGTTACCTGGACGCAATTGCTGCAGCAGACGAGCGAATGGACCGGCGAATGCTTCGGTCTTCCGGATCAGGCGGACCACTATCGCGCGGTCACGTTCGGCGACCCGCCCGCCGGCAAGAAGGGCGAGCGCCGGCCTTTGAACACGCCCGGCACGTACTGGGAATACAACGACGTGCGCATCAACCAGCTTTCGCTGGCGCTGCTGCATCTGTTTCGCGAGCCGCTGCCGGAAGTCTTCCGCGCGGCCATCGCGGAGCCTTGCGGCCTCTCCGGCAAATGGAACTGGGCGGGCTATGACCACGCGTGGACCGAGATCGACGGCAAGCGCATGCAGTCCGTGCCCGGCGGCACGCATTGGGGCGCGGGCATGTCGATCAGCGCGAACGATCAGTTGAAGATCGCGCAGATGCTGCTCGACGAAGGCGTCTCGAACGGGCGGCGCGTGCTGTCGGCGGAATGGATCGCGCGCATGCGCACGCCGGTGGCGCTCGCGCCTTACTACGGCTATCTCGTGTGGCTCAACAGCGGACAGAAGATGTTCCCGCGCGTGCCGGCATCGAGCTATTTCGGCGTGGGCGCGGGCAGCTCGTTCATGTGGATCGAGCCGCAAAGCCGCCTCGCGCTGATCGTGCGCTGGCTCGACTCCGCTTACGCCGGCGAATTCTTCGGCCTCGTGCATGAGGCGCTGGAACCGCTGCGCCGATGACGCTTCAGTGCGCGGCTTCGCGGACCGGGCAACGCGGGATGTCGAAGAAAAACGGGCGCCTTCCTGGCAGTCTTCCGCGCCGATCATGCCGTCGTGTTCCTGGACGATGGACCGGCAGATGGACAGACCGAGGCCGATGCCTTCGGGTTCGGTCGTGAAGAAGGGTTCGAAGAGATGCTGCCTCGCATCCACCGAGAGCCCCGCGCCCGAATCCGTGACGGCCACCCTGAAGTAGCTGTCGCCGACGGTATCCACCGTGATCAGGATGTCCTTCCGTTCGCCCGACGCACGCTGGATCGAACGTATGGCATTCGTGATGAGGTTCATCAGGACCTGCTGCATCTGGAGGTTGTCGGCGCAGACCATCGGAGCAGGCGATGCAATGGCGGTGCGCAGCGTGATGGCGTGACGATCCAGTTCCTGACGCACGAGGGGCAGCACTTCGTAGAGGGTGTCGGCGAGATCGATCATCTTGCGTTCCGCGCGGCTCTTGCGGGCAAACGAACGAATGCGGTTGATGACGTCGTTGGTGCGCTGCGCCGACTTGACGATTTCATCGAAGCTGCGGCTCGCGTCGCCGACTGAAGGCGAGCGCCGGTCGAGCCAGCGCAAGCCCGCCTCGCCATTCGCGATGATGCTCGCGAGAAGCTGCTTCATCTCGTCGGCGATGCTGGCCGTCAGTTCCGTCAGCACCGAGAGGCGGGTCACGTGAGTGAGGTTGGTCTGTGCTTCCATCAGCGCGTTCTGCGCGTTGCGGGAGTCGGTGACGTCGGCCAGCGCGCCGACATATCCGACCGCCCCGCTCGTGGCTCGGATCGATCGCGCGACCATGCGCAGATAGCGCAGTGCGCCTGATCTCGCCGTCAGCCGGAACTCCTGCTGGATCGCGTCGTCGCTGGGTTTGTTGCGGAAGAACGCGGCGCCGACGCTTTCGACGTCATCGGCGTGGATCCTCGCGAGAATGTCCTCGATCTCGATGTCGGCGGTGTCGTCCGCGTCGAGAATGCGGCGGCACTGCGCGGAACAGTGCAGGATGCGTGAATCGATCATCCAGCTCAAGCTGCCGATGTTGCTCAGGCGCGGGGCCTCGGAGAGATGCGCCTCGCTGCGTCTGAGCGCGTCTTCCGACAGCCGCCGTTCGGTGACCTCCGCCGTGGTGCCGATATACAACCGCGGACGCTCGCCGGGCCGGCTCCATGGCCGCAACACGATCTGCAGCCGGCGCCATGCGCCGTCGGGCCGGTCGATGGAAAATTCAGTCGTGAAGATCTCGTCCTTCACATCGCTGATGATGGCCAGCCCATGCAGGCCGATGACCCGCTCACGGTCGATCGCATGCACGTGTTGCATCAGCGCGTCGAAGGTGGGAATGCCGTTGGCTACGCGCAAGCCCCAGATGTCGTACACCTGCTCCGACCACTGCATGTCGCCGGAATCGGCGTTCCAGGTCCACGCGCCCGTCTTGCTGATCCGCTGGCCCTCGGCGAGCAGCGCCTCGCTGCGCCGCAAGCGTTCCGCGGTCAGCGTGCGCTCGCGATTCTCTTGTTTGAGCGCGTCGTAGAGCCGGGCGTTTTCCATCGACACCGCAGTCTGCGCCGCCAGGATTTCGACGAGCGAGATCTTCGCGCGGTCGATCGGCGTGGATGTCGAACGGTTCTCCGCGTACAAAATGCCAGCCAGGCGGTCCTGTCTCAGTACAGGGAGAAACAGGCCCGACTTCGGACGATGAGCATGCACATACGGATCGTCCGGAAAGGCTTCGGGTTGATCGATCAGCAACCGCTCTCGGCTGTTCATGACCGTATGAGCGATCGTCATCGGCAGCAAGGCACTGAAGATTTCGTTCGCGCGACAGCTGACTTCCACGCGCTGCGGCGAGGCCACGGCTTCCGCCACCACTTCGGCAATACCGTCGATCAACAGGATCAGGACCGCCCGTTCCACGCCCAGTTTCGTCACCGCGATCCGCATGAACTTCTTGATGAGCTGCGCCCGGTTCAGTTCGCACGACAGCTCGCGCGACATCAGGATGGCTTCGGCATCGGCGCAATCCCGGGGCACGGGAATCGATTCCACCAAGTCAGGGTTCGTCAGGGCGTCTGGCGTGACGAAGCCGGCGAGCAGCGTCGATACGGCGCGGGCGATGTCAGGCAACCCGCATGTTAGGGCGAACGCCGCACGCCTTCTTTCGAAAGCGCACGGCATTTGCGGACGGACACGGAGCAGCGTTACGTGTACTGGAGTGAAGCGGTGCCCGTCGCGCGGGTGCGCGGACCGTCGATGTCGAAATGCCTGGCGAGCGCATCCACGACGTGTTCCGCCATCGCGTGACGCGTTTCGTGCGTGCCCGACCCGATATGCGGCGTCAGCACCAGCCTGCGATCGCGCAGCAGCGCCTCGGGAACCTCGGGTTCATGCTCGAAGACATCGAGCGCGGCGCCCGCCAGTCCGTCCGCCGCCAGCGCCGTGACCAGCGCGCGTTCATCCACCACCGGACCGCGCGCGATATTCACGAGGAAACCAGCCGGCCCGAGCGCGCGAATCACGTCCGCATTCACGAGATGATGCGTCGCGGGCGAAAGCGGGCACGTGAGGATCAGCATGTCGCTGTCGTGCGCGAGCCGGGTCACGTCGTCGTACCAGGGCAGCTCGACATTCTTGCGGCTCGGCCCGAAATACGCGACGGTCGAACCGAAGGCATGCAGCCGCTTCGCGATCGCCGAGCCGATCGTCCCCAGCCCGACAATGCCAACCTTCATCCGCGAAATCGAGCGTCCCAGCCGGTACTGGCTCTGCGTGAGCCATTGGCCCGAGCGCACGAAGGCATCGGC
Source organism: Caballeronia sp. LZ043 (assembly GCF_031451075.1). Classification (NCBI taxonomy): domain Bacteria; kingdom Pseudomonadati; phylum Pseudomonadota; class Betaproteobacteria; order Burkholderiales; family Burkholderiaceae; genus Caballeronia; species Caballeronia sp. LZ043. Next base: position 1,103,002 of record NZ_JARUXT010000004.1, read on the forward strand.
GTTCACGAAGTCGCGCGTGAGCGCCAGCGCAAGACCCACCGCCGCATTCGCCACGTCTTCCGCCAGGATGTGCGAGGTGTTTTCGATGCTCACTCCACGCGCACGCACCGCGCCGATGTCCACGTTGTCCAGGCCCGCGCTGTAACTCGAGATGATTTCCAGCGCGGGAAGCGCATCGAGGAAGGCGGCATCGATCTTCGTCTTGCGCAGCGCGATGCCGCGGATCCTGCTGCCCTGCTCTTGCAGGAACGCGTGCGCGGCGGCGGGATCGTCGGGCAGGTCGAGCACCGTGAAGTGCGTTCTCAACTCCTCGTGAGTCCACTCGGGCAGGTCGGCCGCATTGAGAATGATAGGTCGGGTCATGGTTCGGAATGAATGTTGAAGGCGCTGCCCGCCAAGGCGATTCAGGCCATTTTCACGCGCTCGATCTTGCCCATGAAGAACAGGTAGACCATCGCGGCAACGAGGCAATGCGCGGCGACGAAGTATAGTCCGGCCGTATAGCCGCCCGTCGCCTGCACGATGTAGCCAAAGACGATGGGCGTGACGATGCCGCCGATATTGCCGATGCAGTTGAAGATCGCACCGGCGAGGCCTACGGCTTCGCGCGGCGCGGTGTCGCTGACCACGGCCCAGGTGCCCGCGCCCGCCGCCGCGCCCTTGCCGAAGAAGGCCAGCGTCATCAGCAGGACGATCACGGCATTGCTTTCGACCACCGCGGACAACACGAGACTGCACCCCAGCCCCATGCCGACGATATACGGCGTCTTGCGCGCCCACGAGACGCTCCAGCCGCGCCGGATCAGCCAGTCCGAGATCGTGCCGCCCGCAATGCCCCCGACGAAGCCCGCAATGGCCGGAACCATCGTCGCGAAGCCGGCCTGCATGACGTTCATGCCGCGCGCCTGCACGAGGTAGATGGGAAACCAGGTGATGAAGAAATAGCTCAGCGCGATGGTGCAATACTGCCCGACATACGCGCACCACAGCATGCGATTGCCGAGCAGCATGCGCATGACGCCACGCGAGAGCGGCGGACGCGCCTTGAGCGACTGCTTCGAATCGATATCGATCATCGCGCCGCCCGCGATGATGTGCTCGAGTTCGCCGCTGGACACGCGCGGATGATTGCGCGGCTCATGCATGACGACGGCCCATGCGCCCGCCGCCGCGATCCCGATCACGCCGAGCGCGATGAACGGTGCGGGCCAGCCGAACTGCGACGTGAGCCAGCCGGCGAACGGCGAGAAGATCGCCACCGCGAAATACGAAGCCGATGCGAACAGCGACGTCGCCAGCCCGCGTTCCTCCTTCGGAAACCACATGACCGCGACGCGGCCGTTGGCGGGAAAGCTGGGCGCCTCGATCAGCCCGAGCGCGAAACGCAGCGCGAACAGCAGGCTCAGCGCGATCGAGAGATCCGATGTGAAGTTGCCGATGAACCCGACCAGCATCGTGGCGATGGACCACAGGATCAGCGTCGCGCCGTACATGGTCTTGGTGCCGAAGCGGTCGAGCAGCAGGCCGCCGGGAATCTGCCCGACGACATAGGCCCAGCTGAACGCGGACAGCACGTAGCCCAGCTGCACGTGATTCAGGCCGAATTCCTTCGAGATGCCGGGGCCTGCAATCGAGAGGATCGCGCGGTCCGCGTAGGCGACGGTCGCCAGCAGCAGGATCATCGCGAGAATCGAGTAACGCGTGCGCGTCGTGCGGGCCGTCGTGCCCGCTATATACTGGGTCGTCCGATCTGTTGCCACTGTCATCTCCTGTTTCCATGTCCCTGAAGCGGTCGCTTGAACGCGCCGCCCGATGCCCTTGTTCGAACTGCCGGGTCTTCCTTCGGGGTGGTGTGTTTAGCCGATTAAACCGGCGTGGTGCATGAGCGTCAATCTTGATTGATTCGATCAACGTGAAGAACTGGATCACGCAGGAAGAAGCCTGCGAAGCCCTCGGCGTGCGCAAGCAGACGCTGTACGCCTATGTCAGCCGCGGCCAGATCGAGGTGCGGGACGACCCGCAGCAGGCGAACCGCAACCTCTATCGCGCGACGGATATCGCCGGGTTGCTGAAGAAGCGCAGCCTCGGACGCGGCCGCAAGAAAATCGCGGCCAGCACGATGGCCTGGGGCGAACCGATCATCGATACGCGCATCTCCACCATTGCGCGCGGCACGCTCTATTACCGCGGCAGGGATGCGGTGCATCTGGCGGCATCGGCGAGTTTCGAGGACGCCGCGCAGCTGCTGTGGGACACGTCCGGGCCGCCGCACTTTCCCTCGTTCGAGCCGGTCGCATTCGACGGGCCCGCCGAAGCGCGGGTCTATGCGGCGCTGGCGCACGACGCCGCCCGTCCCTCGCGCGACCACGCCGACCGCTTCGGCGAAGCCGCGCGGCTCGTGGGATTGCTCGCGAGTCAGTTCTTCACATCGCGTTCGGATGAAGGGCCGCTGCACGCGCGCATCGCGGATGCGTGGGGTGTGCCGCGTCACGCCGATTTGTTGCGCCGCGTGCTGGTGCTGCTCGCGGATCAGGAGCTGACGAGTTCGTCGTTTGCGGCGCGCGTTGCGGCATCGACCGGGGCATCATTGGGCGCGAGCATGATCGCGGGACTGGCTGCGTTCTCGGGACCGATGCACGGCAACGCCATCGTGCGCGTGCGCGCCTTCATGGACGAAGCACGACGCGTTGGAACCGGAAGGGCCGTAGAGGAACGCGTCGCGCGAGGCGAACCGCTGCCGGGCTTCGGCCACGAACTCTATCCGCAAGGCGATCCGCGCGCCGCCAATCTCCTCTCCGCCTTCGACGCGCCTCACGCCGCGCGCGAGTTGATCGAATGCGTCGGGCGGCTGACGGGCACGCCGCCCGCCATCGACATCGCGCTCGCCGCGCTCGTCGAGCATTGCGCGTTGCCGGAAGGCGCGGCGTTCGCGCTGTTCTCCATTGCGCGCAGCGTCGGCTGGATGGCGCATGCCATCGAACAGATCGAGGAAGGCACGCTGCTGCGGCCGCGCGCGCATTACATCGGGCCTGCCGTCGTCGATTGAAGCGGACAACCCCGCGCCAATGAAAACACCCCGAACGCCGGATCGCCATCCGACATTCGGGGTGTGCTTTCAGCTTGCGTCTTCAGGCTACGTTCAGAAGTCCGTCGTCATCGAAAGCAGCAAGGTGCGCGGCGCGCCTTGCGTCAGATATCCGCCGATCGTCGAGGCCCAGTACGACTTGTTCGCCACGTTGAGCACACTGGCGCGGAAGGTCGTCGGCTTGCCGAACACCACGGTCGCATAGCGCGCGCCCAGGTCGAAGCGGTTCCAGTGCGGAATCGACAGCGTGTTGATCGTGTTCAGATACTGCGAACCCGTGTAGATCCAGCGCGCCGTCAGCGTGAGGCCTTGCAGCATCGGCACGTCGTATTCCGCGTTCACGTTGAACATGAAGGTCGGCACGCCGATCGGCTTGTTGCCGTCCGTCGTTCCGCTGCCGGTGTCGATCTGCGTCGCGTGGATATACGTGCCGCCGGCGATCAGGCGCACGCCCTTCACCGGCTCGCCGAACACCGACGCCTCGATGCCGCGATGGCGCTGCGTGCCGTCCGCGACGAAGAAGTTGGCCGCGTTCGTGTAGGTCAGCGGCTTCTCGATCTGGAATGCCGCGACCGTCGCGCCGTACTGGCCGTTGTCGTACTTCGCGCCGACTTCCCACTGCTTCGACTTCTCCGGCGGCAGCAGTTGTCCCGTGTTGGCCGCGGTGGACGGCGCCGAATCGCCGATGGTCAGCGCTTCGCTGCGGTTCGCGAACAAGGAGACGTTCTGCCACGGCTTCACGACGAGGCCGAACAACGGCGTCGTGACCGAATCGTTATAGGCTTCGGTCTGCTTGCCGGTGTAGTCGAAGTTGTTCGCGTGCAGGTCCTGATGACGCACGCCGACCGTGAACAGCACGCGGTCGTTCAGGAAGCCGAGCGTATCCGACACCGACACACTGCGCAGCAGGCTCAGCGAGACGGTCTGCGGGTCGCCGAGATCGCCTGCCGAACCGACGGTCGCCGGATACGGCACGCGCGGCGTGTCGTAGATGCTCGACGGGAACGAGCTGCTGTAGGTGTAGGCGGACATCGAGTCGACGCGCACGATCGACGCGCCCGCCGTCACGAAGTGCGACACAGGGCCCGTGTTGAAGCGGCCGCGCACGCCGGCTTCGGCGGAGCTGCCGTCTTCCTTGTGCGGCACGCCGAGGCGCGACTGCGTGATGCCGGTCGTGTTGATGCTCGGCGACGCATATTCGCCGTGCTCGTCCGTGTGGCGCATGCCGCCCGCGACATACGCGGTCCAGCCGGGCAGGAAGTCGTACTCGGCGCGCAGGATGCCGACCGTGTCCTCGATCGAGCTGTAGCCCCACGACTGGCCGTAGTTGTAGGTCGCGGCGGGCGGCGCCGGGACATAGTTGGCGTAGTCATAGACGGTCGAACGTCCGCCGTTGATGCGCTGCCGCTGATACAGGAAGTCGGCGTACAGACGCAGCTTGTCGCCGCGCCAGTCGAGCGAGACGGCCGTGGTGTTGTCGCGCTTGTGCTCGCCGTCGATCGCCGTTTCACCATCGTGATTCGCCTGATTCACGCGAATGCCGAACTGGCCTTCGCTGCCGAATCGACGGCCCACGTCCACGTGCGCGCCGATCATGCCGGACGCTTCGCCGTCCACGGTCACGCGGGTGAGCGGCTTGTCGTCGGCACGCTTCAGTTGCAGGTTGATGCCGCCGCCCACTGCCGAGCCGTTCGGCGACGCGCCGTTCAGGAACGCATTGGCGCCCTTGAACAGGTCGACGCGTTCGAGCGCATCCGTGGCCACGAGCTGACGCGGCGTGATGCCGTACAGGCCGTTCAGCGAGATGTCGTCGCCCTGGAGTTCGAAGCCGCGGATCACGTAGGTTTCGGCGAAGTTGCCGAAGCCGAACGCCGTCCGCACCGACGGATCGTTCGCCAGCACGTCGCCGATCGTGCGCGCCTGCTGGTCCTCGATCAGCTTCGATGTGTAGGTTGTCATGCTGAACGGCATGTCGAGGTTCTTCTGCTTGCCGAGCACGCCGTAATCGGCGCCGCGCGCGACCTGGCCGCCCGCGAAGGTCGGCGAGAGATCGCCGGGCAGTTGTTCCTTGCTCGCCTGCACCTTGACGGCCGGCAGCGCGCTGTCCTGGGGCGCGGCAGCCGCCGTGCCGGTACTGCCGGTATTGCTCGTATCAGCCGATTGCGCGTGAGCCGACAGGGAAAAAACCATCGCCACCGCGGCGACGATCGCGGCGCGCTGCGCCAGCACAGGCATGGCCTGCGAGGTGTAAGAACGGAATGCGGACATGAATCAGGAAAGGGCTTCGGTGATGGTCGGTCTTCCGTCCCGGGGCATCGTCTGGAATCCGGGCGGCATTGTTCTGCGTCGCAAGACCGGGCGCGCACGAGGCGCGACGGATGAGACTGGCGTTGTGCGCCGGATTATAGAGTGAATGCGAGTCGTTATCATTTATTGATTGCGCGATTTGCATCCGCGCAACATCCCACCCGGCAGAAACTACCGCGTCGAGCTTTATTCGAGGGATGGGCGCTGGCTTGAAGAGTGTCGCCAGCGCTCAACACGCTAGGAAGCGATGGAACGGCCGCGCGCCGCCCTTTCGCTTGAGGCCGCCGCCGATTGCCGGCGTGCGGCGCGCTTGCGAATCCAGATCATCAGGCCGGTAATGCTCAGCACCGCCACCGCGATGCCCACCGCGCTCACGAGAATGCGCCCGCCAATGCCCACGATGCGCCCCGAATGCAGCGGAAACTGCGCCTGCATGAAGATGTCGCCGGCCGAGCCGCGTCCGGGAATGGTCGAACCGGCCAGCGCGCCGGTCTGCGCGTTGTAGTAGAGCCAGGCGTTGCCGAGGCCCATGTCGCCGTGATCGTGGCCCGGCGCGAAGAAGCCGACGCCGTAGGCCTTGAACATCGGCGCGTAGTAAAGCGCGCCCATCGGCTGGGTGAGGTTCTGACGTTGCGCGTCTTGCGCGGCTTTCTGAAGAATCTCCTCGCGCGTGGCCAGCGGCTGGCCGGGCGGTCCGGCGCGCACCAGCGCGGGGTTGTCGAGGAAGGACGGCGAGAGCTTCGAGAACGCCGAGACAACCGGGCGCACCACCGGTTCGGAGAGGTTCATCGAAATGGATGTGAGGGCCATCGTCAGCAGCAGGCCCCAGATCCAGACGCCGCCGGAGCGGTGCAGGTCGAAGGTCAGCGCGTAGCCGCCGCGCTTCACGCGAAACGCAAACGACTTGCGCCACGCCTTCACGCTCGGGAACGACAGGATCAGCGCGATGCCACTGTCGAAGAACCACAGGATCCCGACAATGCCGAGCAGCCAGGTGCCCACGTCGATTCCGCCGACGAACGGCAGATGCAGCGTGTAATGCAGCTTGTAGAGGAACGGCATCAGGTCGATGCGCGCGAGCGACACGGCGCCCCACATGCGCTGCGCCTGCACCTGGCCAGTCGCGGGATCGACGGCGATCTGGTTGTACGCGACCTCGAACGGCGCGTTGGTGGCCGGATTCGTGCGCGACATGACCATCATCTGCGCGGTGTGGCCCGGCTCGACGCCGAGCGGCATGTAGGTCACTTCCACGCGCGGGTCGGCGGCTTCGATACGGCGCGCGAGTTCGAGCGGCGGCAGCGCGGGGCCGTCCGTGCGGGCGTGGAAGAACGCGGGATTGAGCCACGCGTCGATCTCGTGATCCCACGCGATGATGGCGCCCGTGAGGCCCGAGACGAACAGGAACAACGCTGTGGCGACGCCAAGCCAGCGATGCAGGCGAACCATGACCGGCCTCATGCCTGCGGGTCCTCGGAACAACGGTCGTGCGCGACGGGTTTCATCGAAATCTTGCGGCGTAAATAGGAATTGTTCGCAAGTTTATCGACGGCAAGCCTGATTCACAAGGCTTTCGTAAGGTGCTGACGAAGTTTCGAGAGGTATGCAGCGCTCGGTGCGTGAAACGAGCCTTGCGCCGCCCGATGCCTCAATGACCTTCCGGGAACAGCGCTGCCTGAACCATCGCGCGGGCGGCGGCGTGCCGGTCCGCCAGGAATTCGTCGCGATTCTTGCCCGCGATCCACGTCGGGGCGCGGCCACGGCCGCTCCAGGTGGCGCCGCTGACCGGGTCGCGATATTTCACCGGAGATTCGGCCGCCGGGGTCTGCGCGCTTTGCCCGGACGATTCCGACACCGTCTTGCGGCCCATCAGTTCGGCCAGCGAGATGCCGTACTCGCGCATTTTTTGCACGATTTCGCGCAGCACATGCTGGGTTTCCTTTTCTTTTGCTTCGGCCAGTTGTTTGTCCAGGGCTTCTTGCTGCGCCCTCAGTTTGGCGATTTCAACGCTTTGATATGCCATGGTCTTCTTGAAGATTCGCCGCGATCCGGCGACTGTTGTGTTGTGTTCGGCGTTCGAAATTCTACGACATTCGCGAATGGACTTCGAACACCCCTCCGGCGTTCCTCAGGCGAGTTCGAGAAAGTTGCGCACGACGGACGACGGATCGTCGCGCCGGGACGCAATGGCCAGCCGCGCGCGCAAGCCATGCGCCAGCAGCGGCCGATACACCACGCCCCGCACGCGCACCTGCGTGATCGACTTCGGCACGATGGAAATGCCCAGCCCCGCCGCCACCAGCGTCACCGCCGACGCCATCTGCGGCGCGGGCTGCGCCAGTTGCGGCTGGAACCCGGCGGCGGCGCACGCGGCGACGATGTCGTCGAACAGCGTGCCGCCCGCCACGCGCGGCACCTGCACGAAGGGTTCGTCGGCGAGATCGGCCAGCGCAATGCGTGTCTTCGACGCCAGCCGGTGCGCGACCGGCAGCGCCACCAGCATGGGTTCCTCGCGCCAGTCGCTTTGCAGCAGCGCATCGGCGACACGCCGCACCGGCCGGATGATTCCCACGTCCAGCTGGCCCGCTTCGAGCAGGTCCAGCAGCACGCCCGAGGCCGCCTCGTGCAGCGCCAGCTCGGCTTCGGGATAGCGTTCGCGGAAGCGCCGGATCAGACCTGAGACGTGTTCATTGAACGCAGCGGTGCCGGTGAAACCGACCCGCAGATGTCCGGTCTCCCCGCGTGCGGCACGCTGCGCCGCCCGCGCCGCGCGCTGGGCGTCGTCGAGCACGCGCCGCGCCTCATCTGCGAAGACTTTTCCGGCCTGTGTGAGTTCGGCGCCCCGCGCGCTGCGTCTGAACAGTTCCACGTCGAGTTCCTGCTCGAGTGCCTTGATCTGCTGGCTGAGCGGCGGCTGGCCGATGCCCAGCTGCTCGGCCGCCTTGGTGAAGTTCGACGTCTCGGCGACGGCGAGGAAATAGCGCAAGTGGCGAAGCTCCATCCTTTTTAATCCCCGATGCCGCTCAACATTCGAAAAGGCCAGTGCTGAAACATATCGCTGCCCATGTTTTCATATATTGGACATATGGCTCGACATTGGCAAGAATGAAGTCAACTTTCTTCTTCAATCAATCAGGCGATGTCCTCCCCTTCCCTCACATCCCCGGTGGATGGCACGCGGCGCGACGCGCCCTCGAACGGCGTCCTGCCCAGTTCGTCCGCCTACCGGCGCATCGCGCTCGCGCTGTTTCTCGCCGGTTTCTCCACGTTCTCGCTGCTGTACTGCGTGCAACCGTTGCTGCCTGCGTTCTCGCGTGAATTCGGCATCGGCGCGGCGGCGAGTTCGTTATCGCTGTCGCTCTCGACCGGCTTCCTCGCGGTCTCCATCCTGTGCGCCGGCGCGCTGTCCGAACGCGTCGGACGGCGCGGACTGATGTTTGCATCAATGACCTCGGCGGCGCTGTTCAACCTGCTGGCCGCCAGCGCGTCGAGCTGGGACCTGATGCTCGTCTGGCGCGCGCTGGAAGGCTTCACGCTCGGCGGCGTGCCGGCTGTCGCCATGGCCTATCTCGCGGAGGAAATCGCGCCCGAAGGACTCGGCCTCTCGATGGGTCTCTATGTGGGCGGCACGGCGTTCGGCGGGATGATCGGACGGATCGGCATGAGCGCGCTGGAGCAGTATTTTTCGTGGCGCACGGCGATGTCGACGATCGGCGTGATCGATCTCATCGCGGCTCTCGCTTTCGTGATGCTGCTGCCGCCTTCACGACGCTTCGTCAGGCGCACCGACCTGACGCTGCGCCATCACCTGCGGCTGTGGCAGGCGCAACTGCTGGACACGCGTCTTCCGTTCGTCTTCACGATCGGCTTTCTCGTGATGGGCGCGTTCGTGACGGTCTACAACTACGCCGGTTTCCGCCTCATCGCCCCGCCCTTCAATCTCGATTCGACCCAGTGCGGGCTCATCTTCGGCGCGTATCTGTTCGGGATGGTGTCGTCGTCGAGCGCGGGCGCGCTGGCCGACAAGCTGGGCCGCGCGCCGGTGCTCATCAGCGGCGTCGTGGTGCTCGCCGCCGGTCTCGCGCTGACGCTATCCGCATCGCTCGTGGCGGTGATCGCGGGCATCGTGCTCGTGACGATCGGCTTCTTCATCGCGCATTCGGTCGCGAGCGGCTGGGTCGGAAGGCTGGCCGGTTCGGCCAAGGGTCACGCGGCCTCGCTCTATCTGCTCGCGTATTACCTCGGGTCGAGCGTGCTCGGGTCGATTGGCGGCGCATTCTGGCAGCACGGCGCATGGCCCGCCGTGGCGGCCTACGTCGCCGTACTGCTCGTGCTGTGCCTTTGCGTGGCGCTGCGCGTCATTCGACCGCCCGCCGAAGCGTGATTGATGCGCATCATGCGCACAACGGACTGACAAGCGGCCGGGCGATGCGCAGATAATCGTCCGACGCGAGCAGCATCGAGCGATCGAGCCGGCCCGCATTGAACGCGATTTCGTCGAAGCGTTCGATCAGTTCCGGATCCACGATCAACTTCACCGCGGGCGAGAAAGAAAACGGCGGAATTGCGCCGATCACGCAGCCGGTCTCGCGCTGCGCTTCCTCCGGGGTGGCGAGTGTGGCCTTCCTGATGCCCGCTGCCTTGGCGACCTTCTTGAAGTCCAGTTTCCTGTCGCCGGGAAGAATGGCGGGGATCATCTGGCCGTCCGCGTCCTTGCTCTTGCAGAGCATCGCCTTGGCGCCCTGTCCGGGTTCCGTGCCGCGCAACGCCGCCACCAGATCGCAACGACCTTCCTCCGGATGCTCGAGCACGCGATAGCGCGCGCCTTCCCGCTCCAGCGCGTCGATCAGCTGATCGAACGGCGTGTTCATGGCGGACGTGACCATCACACCGCCGCCAGCGAGCAGAAGCGTTCCAGGTCGATGTTGCCGCCGCTGATGATCACGCCCACGCGCTTGCCCGCCAGTTGCTCGCGCAGGTTCAGCGCAGCGGCAAGGCCGAGACAGCCGGTGGGCTCCGCCAGCATCTTCATGCGTGTCGCGAAGAACTTCATGGCTCCGACCAGATCGGCATCGGATGCGGTGAGGATGTCGTTCACATCGCGCTTGATGATCCCGAAGGTGATGTGCCCGAGATGCTGAGTCTGCGCGCCGTCGGCAATGGTCACCGGCGTGTCGATATGAACGATTTCGCCCGTGCGGAAGGAGCGCTGGCCGTCGTTGCCCGCTTCGGGCTCGACACCATGCAGCACGCATTGCGGCGCCAGCGCACGCGTGGCCAGCGCCGTGCCGGACAGCAGCCCGCCGCCGCCGAGCGGCACGAACAGGTGATCCAGCGCACCGGTTTCCTCGAACAGTTCCCGGGCCGCCGTGCCCTGGCCCGACAGGATGTCCGGGTGATCGTATGGCGGAATCAGCGTGAGACCGTTTTCCTCCGCGAGACGGCGGCCGATCGCTTCGCGGTCTTCCTTGTAGCGGTCGTAGACAACCACTTGCGCGCCGTAGCCCTTGGTGGCGGCGACCTTCGCGGCGGGTGCATCGTGCGGCATGACGATGGTGGCCGGAATGTTCAACAGCTGCGCGGACAGCGCGATGCCCTGTGCGTGATTGCCGGACGAGAACGCCACCACGCCGGCCTTGCGCTGCTCGGCCGAAAACTTCGACAGCGCATTGAACGCACCGCGAAACTTGAACGCGCCCATGCGCTGGAAGTTCTCGCACTTGAAGAAGAACTCGGCGCCGGTCAGCGCATCGAGCGTGCTGGAAGTCAGAACCGGCGTGCGATGCGCGACGCCCGCAATGCGCGAGGCGGCAGCCTCGACGTCGGCGTAGGTGGGGAGGCTTGGAGTCGTCATGTCGGACATGCCGTGAGAAGGGTTGGCCAGGGTCACACTGCGCATGGCACGTCACGATTCCGTGCACTGGACGCGTCGCGCATTTTCAACATTATGTCTATTTTTGTACAAAAAATCAATGCGCGCGACGGCTTGAGATGGCATGCTTTGTACTCGTTGACGCAACCCGACGCGACCGACCCGTCCAGACACCATGACCCAAGCCAAGCTCACCGTCGAACAGCGGACCATTCTCGAACAGGTCAAGCAGATCGCCGCGGGTCTGGGCGAAACACTGGCGCCGTTCACGGAGGTCGTCGTGCATGACCTGCGCTCGCCGAAACACGCGGTGCTTGCCATTCACAACAATCTGTCGGGCCGCAAGGTCGGCGATCCGGCAACGGAACTCGGCCTGGCCCGCATCGCAGACGACGCCTATCCGCAGATTCTCGCGAACTACGCCAACCGTTTCGCGGACGGCCGGCAGGCGAAGAGCACGTCGATCGGGATCAAGGATTCGGACGGCCGCTATATCGCGGCGCTCTGCCTGAATGTCGATGTCACGCTGTTCCGCAGCCTGACCAATATGCTCGAGCAGTTTTCGTCGCTGGGTACGGACGGCGTGCGGGAATCGCTGGATCCGTCGAGTGCGGATTCGCTGCGTGAGCGCATCGACCGCTTCGCCGTGAGTCAGGCGACCACGCCGCAGGCCCTGCGCGCCGACCAGCGCCGCGCGCTGATGCAGGCGCTGAAACAGGAGGGCTTCCTGGATTTGCGGCGCTCGATGGAAACGGTCGCGCAACATCTCGGCGTGTCGCGCGCGACCGTTTATAACGACGCCAAGTAAAGCCACTGCGCGCGTCAGCCCGCGTATCCGGCGCCGGCTTCTTCGAGATGACGCGCCAGCCGCCGCGGCGCGCGGCCGATCAGCGATTCGAGATGATCGGTCACGATGGAAAGATTGCCCGCGCGGGTTTCCACATCGGCCGAGACGAGGACATCGACGAATACATCCGGCACACCGGCCGCTTTCAAGCCCGCTGCGAGCTGTTCGTCCGTTACTTCCACGAGCGCCAGCGGCTTGCCCGTCGCCCGCCGCGCGAGTTCAGCGATCTCTTCGCGGTTCAGCGCTTCCGCGCCCGTCAGCGTGTATGTGTGGCGCCCGGCGTCCGGCGTGGCGAGCGCGGCCGCGATGGCCTCGGCGATATCCTCCCGCGCCACATAGGACGTTCTGCCACCGCGCGCAGCCGAATGCCATGTGCCGCTCGCAAACGCGCCGGGCAATGCCATGTGCAGGTTTTCCTGATACCAGCCGTTGCGGAAAATCGCGTACGGCAGGCCGGTCTGCTTGATGGCCCGTTCAGTGCCGAGGTGATCCGGCGCGAAGCTCAACAGCGAACTGCCCGGATTGGGAAGCGACGTATAGGCAAGCCGTCCGGCACCTGCTTCTACCGCCGCCGCCACCGCATTGCGATGTTGCTTGAGGCGCGTATCGGCGCCGTCGAGCGCATCCGTCGAGATGATGAGCACGGTGCCGGCGCCTTTGAAGGCATCGGTCAGTGCGGCGGGATCGTCGAAATCGGCGCGGCGCACGTCGATGCCCTGCGCGGCGAGCTCGGCGAGCTTGTCCGGGCTGCGGCTGCCCGCGATGATGCGCCTTGGCCCGACGCCGCGCGCCAGCAAATGCTTGATGACCAGCCGCCCAAGTTGACCGGCTGCACCGGTCACGAAAATCGTATCGCTCATAGTCCTGCCTCATTCCGGGTGATACTCTCAATTTGAGAGCGCCTCGATGATCGGGCGTCGATCGTCTTCCGTAAAGAAGGCAGTTTTTCAGGAGATAGGCACCGAATGGGAACCACCAAGGTCAGTTCCAAGGCCGCGCCCAGCGCAGTCAAGACGATGCTGGATGCCGCGCGGACGAAGTTTGGTGATGTATCGAACTGTCCGGTGCGCGATGTCATCGACGTGATCGACGGACGATGGACTTCGCTGCTGATGATGGCGCTGGCCGAGCAGCCGTATCGGTTTGGCGAACTGCGGCGGCTCGTGCCGGACATCTCGCAGCGCATGCTGACGCAGACGTTGCACGAGCTTCAGCGCGACGGCTATGTCCACCGTGAGGTATTTCCGACCAAGCCGCCGGGCGTTGAATACAGCCTGACCGATCTGGGCCGCTCGATGTACGCCGCGCTGCACGTGCTGCTGCGCTGGGCCGACGAGAATCATGCGGCGGTCAAGGCGGCACGCGAAGTGTTCGATGCGGCGAGGCAGTCCGCGTAACGGCACTTCACGCGCCCAAGGCTGCGCGTGCGAGCGCCAGCCCGCCGAATATCCCGACGAAACCGAGCAGCAGCGTGCCGCCGACATAGAACATGACGGACAGCACGTCGCCGCGCTCCCAGAGCAGCGCGGTCTCGAGCGAGAACGTGGAATAGGTGGTGAAGCCGCCGATGATGCCCGTGGTCAGGAACAGGCGCACGCTCTGGTCGGCGTGGCCGCGCAGCGCGAACCAGCCGGCCACCACGCCCATGGCGAACGAGCCGAGGACGTTGATGCCGAGCGTTCCATAGGGAAATGACGGACCGAAGAACGCGAGGGACGCTCGCCCGGCCAGGTGACGCGCCATCGAGCCGAGGCCGCCGCCGACAAAGACCAGAACGAGGGAAAGAAACGATTGCACGAGGAAACTCCTGTCGGACGTGCGCGCACCCTTGCAGGCAACGAGGTCGCGCAACGCAATTCAACAGGAGTCATCAGCCGGACGGCGGTTATCGGGGGCACCCCATCCCCATCGAGCGAGACTTTAGCATCTCTTCCGGCGACGGCGCATCTTCGCTTGCCGCGCCTGAACCTTCGTGACATGACTCGCCGCAAACGCTTGTCCCACAAGGCACGCGGGATCGAACGGACGCGCTGACATGAGATGAAACAGTTTGCGCGTGGATTTCGACCGGGCCGCTCGCCACAATGGGTTCATTCACAATCCACCCACCAAGGCGAACCATCATGGAACTGGAACTGCTTGGAAAAATCTCGCTGTACGCGATGGGCATCGTGCTCACCGCGTCGCTGATCGAAGCGCTCGTCCTGCACTTCAAACACAAAGGCACCGACCGCGCCTTCGACTGGCATGAAGCCTGGATCTCTCTTGCCGATCTCGTCGGCCGCAAGCTGCTCGCATTCGTGCCGATCTCGCTGGCCACGCCGGTCTTCAACTTCGCATGGGAGCACCGGATCCACACGGTCACGAGCAACACGGCGCTCACGATCTTCCTGCTCTTCATCGGACAGGAGTTCTGCTACTACTGGTATCACCGCGCCTCGCACACGATCCGCTTCTTCTGGGCGAATCACGCCGTGCATCATTCGCCGAACCAGTTGACGCTGTCTTCCGCCTACCGTCTTGGCTGGCTGACCAAGCTTGCCGGTTCGGCGCTGTTCTTCACCCCGCTCGTGTGGTTCGGCGTGAAGCCCGACGTGGTGCTGGCGGTGGTGTCCATCAACCTCCTCTATCAGTTCTGGCTGCACGCCACCTGGATTCCGAAACTTGGCTGGCTCGAATATGTGCTCAACACGCCTTCGGCGCACCGCGTTCATCACGCCTCGAATGCCACCTATCTCGATGCCAACTTCGGCGGCGTGCTGATTGTCTTCGACCGGCTGTTCGGCACCTATGTGGAGGAACGCGCTGAAGAGCCCTGCGTTTACGGCCTCACGACGCCGACAACTTCGCATAATCCGGTGGTCGTGGAACTGGAGCATTGGGCGAGTCTCGTGAAGGATGTGGTGCGGGCGAAGAGCGTCTCCGATGCAATCGGCTTCGTGCTGCGTCCTCCCGGCTGGCTGCCGAACGGCGAGGGACACACAACCGAAGCACTTCAGAAGCGTGCCAAAACGTTGGAACACAAGAACGCCTGAGCGAGCGCGGGACCGAAACAACGTGGGCGGAACGCATCTTCCGCCCACGTTGCATCTCGGCGGGCGAAGCTTAGAACGTGACCGACTGGCTGATCACTTCCTTGCCGTTGACGAAGATGGTCGAGCTTGCGCTGCCGGTCGTGCCCGTGGTCGGCGTAGTGGTGGAACTGGGAACGCCGGGCACTTCGATGATGGTCGTGGTCGACTGCTTCCTCGCGCCGCCGGCAACGTGGGACACACCCAGAGCGCTTCTTTCGATCTTGATCATGTTGTTCTACTCCTTAGTCAGATAAAAACGGCCGATCAGCCGTTGACCCGAAACTCGGGATCTTTGCCTCTACATTCCCAATTAGTCAGTAAATCGAAACATCAGGAATGTGAAGCCATTGTAAGGTTGAAGTTGAGCGTTCAACTTCGTGAAAACTCTCAAAACACCGGGTGGTTGTATGTCATTTCGTTATCCCACACAATTTACGCAGTGGTCGGAAACCGCCTATTGTTCTCGCCGTTCGACTCTGCTAAATCACGTCGACCCGGCGCATTCAAGCGTGTTTTCGTATCGTTGCCGCCGCAACGCCGGATGCCGCGAATGCGCACAGCGCGGAGAGCAACGCAACGGCACGCAGGCCTGCGGCAATGGCGCCGGCCTCCGCGCCGCCGACGCGCAACACGGCGTCGCGCGACCATACAAACGCAATGCCCAGCACGGCAATCGCCAGCAGGCCCGCCACGCGCGCCACCGCGTTGTTGATGCCTGAAGCAATGCCCGCGCGCGCGCCCGGAACCGACGCCATCACGGTCGTCGTCAGCGGCGCGACGGTGATTGTCATGCCGAGGCCGAGGACCACGAGT
Organism: Caballeronia sp. LZ043; assembly: GCF_031451075.1. Classification (NCBI taxonomy): domain Bacteria; kingdom Pseudomonadati; phylum Pseudomonadota; class Betaproteobacteria; order Burkholderiales; family Burkholderiaceae; genus Caballeronia; species Caballeronia sp. LZ043. The sequence goes on from NZ_JARUXT010000004.1 coordinate 1,119,000, forward strand.
GCCGGAAGGAACCCCAGCCAATAGCTGGCCGGCGCGACACGCAGCGCCAGCATCACGAACCCGATGCCGGCGATGCCCGGCCCCACGGTAAGCAGCGCCCGCGCGCCGTGCCGGCCCGTCAGTCCACCTGTGAAGCGCGACAGCAGGCCGATGATGAGCGGCATCGGCAGGAGCGCAGCCCCGGCCTGTGCCGCGTTGAATCCATAAGCGCGAATCAGCGTGAACGGCAGGAAGAACAGCACCCCGCCCAGCCCGAAATACAGCAGCAAGGTGACCACGTTGGCGCCGGTGAAGTCGCGGGAATGGAAGATGTCGAGGGGAATCATCGGATCGCGGCTCCTGGCCTCGATGACCAGGAACACGGCAAGCAACAGCACGCCCGTGCCGATCATGCCGAGCACCCGCGCAGCGCCGAAACCGTGCGCAGGCGCTTCGGTCAGCCCGTAGGTCAGTGCAGCAAGTCCGGCGGCGGCGCTCACCGCTCCGGGCCAGTCCAGCGTCGACGGCGCGTCGGCCTTCCGGCTGTCGGGCACCGAGAGCAGCGCCAGCAGGATCGTCACGGCGGCCAGCGGCACGTTGAGGAAGAAGATGGCGCGCCAGGAGAACGCATCGACGAGCCAGCCGCCCGCCGCCGGTCCCACCGACGACGTGATCGCCCCCACGCCCGCCCACGTGCCGATGGCCCGGCCGCGCTCGGCGCCGTCGAACACCGCGCCGATGATCGCGAGGCTGCTCGGCACCAGCAGCGCCGCGCCGATGCCCTGCACCGCGCGCGCCGCGATGAGCCAGCCGGTGTCCGGCGCGAAGCCGCACGCCGCCGACGCCGCCGTGAACAGCGCAATGCCGGCGACGAAGATCGTGCGCCGTCCGAGCTTGTCGCCCAGCGATCCGCCGACCAGCACGAGCGCGCCGAGAAACAGCAGGTAGGCGTTCACGACCCACTGCATCGCCGCGATGCTCGCGCCCAGTTCGCTCTGGATCGACGGCAAGGCGACGTTCACGACCGAGCCGTCGATGAACGCCATGCTCGAACCGAGAATCGTCGCGGACAAGGCGAGCCGCTTGCGGGTACACGGCGCGTCGTTGGCGCACGGCTGCACGCGGATGATGCCTTCGTCGCAAGGACTCGCCTGCGCCGCGACCGCATGCGGGCGTTCGCGGAGTTCGTGGCTTTCGGTGGATGCGCTGGCCAAGATGCCTTCCCCGTCTTGTGGACACCGCTCCAGTAGAGGCCAAAGCCGCGCGTATGTCCACGTCGGGAACGGGGTTGGCAAGGCCAAATGATAATGGTTATCATTGACTCACCCGAGTACGCAGACGCCAGGTCGACGCAAAGGGCGATGGAACAGGAGCCCTCGCCATGCATCAGCAGATTGCCGACCTCTCATCGGACACGTCCGTTCCCTGCCAGCCGACCCTCGCGTTGTGGGAAGCCGAAATGCGTCAGGCCGTCCAGGACGAACGCGACGGACGCGCCGCACTGGCGCTCGCCGGTTATGAGCGGGCGTTGTCGATCGCGCTTCGGCTGATCGACGCGCCGCCCGCCGGCCGCGCCGACGATTGCCTCGCCGCGCTGGTCGTCGCGCATCACAATCTCGCGGACCTGCATGTCGCGCAGGGCGCACCCGATCGCGCGGCGCCCTGGTTGTGCCGCGCGCACGCGACCCTGATCGCACTGACGCAAGCCGCCGACCGGCCCGCAACGCTGCGCCAGGCCGCCTTGCGCCACAGCCGCGAAACCTATGTCGCGCTGATTCGCCATCTCGCCCGTCACGGGCCGCATCCGCTCATTGCACACGCCATCGCCGACGGCGACGCCGCGCTTCACCCCAGCCACACCGCGCGGCACTGATCCCCACTTCGAACCGAAAGGAGCATTCGATGCCTTACACCCTGCCTCCCCTGCCTTATGCCTTCGACGCACTGGAACCGAACATCGACGCCCGCACGATGGAGGTCCATCACACGAAGCATCACCAGACTTACGTGAACAACCTCAACGCGGCGCTGGAGAAGTCCGACCGCAAGGACGAGCCGGTCGAGAGCCTGATCGTGAATATCGATGCGTTGCCCGAAGCGCTGCGCGCGCCCGTGCGCAACAACGGCGGCGGCCATGCGAATCACAGCCTGTTCTGGACCGTGATGTCGCCGGAGGGTGGCGGCCAGCCGGACGGCGAACTGGCCCGGGCGATCGACTCGGATCTGGGCGGTTTCGATGCCTTCAAGGATGCGTTCACGAAGGCCGCGCTGACGCGCTTCGGCAGCGGCTGGGCGTGGCTCGAAGTCGACAAGCAAGGCAAGCTCGCGGTCAGCAGCACGGCGAATCAGGACAATCCGCTGATGAGCAGCATCGCATCGGGCAATAAGCCGATTCTCGGCCTCGACGTCTGGGAGCACGCCTATTACCTGAAATACGAGAATCGCCGGCCGGAATACATCGCGGCTTTCTATAACGTGATCAACTGGCCCGAGGTTGCGCGGCGCTATGCCGAAGCGCGCGGCAAATAGCCGCTTCTTTCAGGAAGATTGACCCCGGGAATGAAGAGAATCAGAAACCCCGGCGCATCAGGAAGGTCAATCCTTTCTCGTGCTCGTGATTCACGCCGAGTTGCGGATTGGCCTGAAAATGCCAGTCGTCTTCATCGCTGGCGAAATCGCTACGCGTTTTACCGGAATTGCCGAGCGAATAGGCAGGCAATGCCTGCGGATATTGCCGATCCGCCGTATTCGGATCGGCGAGACTGACACCGGCGCCGGACAAGGGCGCCGTGCCTGCATGTTTCTCGGAAACCCCATATGAGAAGCGTGCATGCACGGTTCGAACGGTGCGCACGCCGGCCGTTGAAACCACGGCCGGATAAGGAAAGAACACCATGCCTGCGGCGGCTCGTTCCAGAGGAAACAAGCGGGCCTGCTCATTGGCTGAAACCAGACTGCTGGCGATCATCACGACGCCGGCAATCCAGATGTTCCGGATAACGCGTGTCATCGAATGCCTGTAAGGCTGAGAATGGGATCCCGCACTCGGGTTCCGATGATACGTCCATCAGCAGTACGGATACTGTCGATGATTACCCTCGTGGTAAATCAGCCACTTATCGGAATGGCAGGCTGCGCGGATGCGAATTGAAGGCGAAAGCCCGCTGCAAAGTTATGGCGTTATTCCGTGCCGCCATTCAGCGCGACGCGCCGGAAGAAATGCCCGAGCACGCTTTGGGCAAACTCCGCCGGCACGGATTGCGGATCCGACGAATAGAAGAATTGCACGCCGTCGCACAAGGCAATCAGCCCGAGCGCCATTTGCCCGGCGGGCATGCTCAACGGCGTGCCCACCCGCTCTGAAAACGCCTCGATATAGTCCGTCGTGGTCTGCCTGAGCTCACGCATCAGCGCGTTGAAGCTGGTGCGAAAAGCGGCGTCGCGGCTCGCGTGCAGCTTCGCCTCGACCCACAGCAGGAAGCAGGCATTGTCCTGGTAACACTCGCTGTAGTACTGGAGCACGCGCGCTTCGAGATCAGCGCGCGAGGCCTCGCCGTCCTCGAAGATGGTCGAGAGGTGCTCCATGGTCGTGTCGTGATCGCGCTTGAGCACTTCGAGCAGCAACTGCGCCTTGCTGTCGAAGTTCGAATAGAACGCGCCACGCGTATAGCCCGCCTCGGCGGCCACGTCCTCGACGCTCGCCGCGCCGAAACCCTTCCTCATGAAAACGGCTTGCGCAGCGTCGAGCAAACGCTGGCGCGTCTGGTCACGGCTCTGTTCACGGGTCAGTCGTACGGGTTTCATGGGCCGAAGTGTAGCATCGGCCAGCTTGCACATTCTGCTTTGCATTCGGATACAGGTGTGTATTAGAATCCACCGCAGTTTCTTTTCGGAATGACCGAAGCCCTTTGCGGGCGGGCCTGACAGACGCATGGAATAAGCCATCCGTCGCGCCAGGTCTCACGGACATCCCCGGTTTCAGCGGCTCTTTCCGGTTTTTGCTTCGCCACCAAGCGGCGCGCTTCGTTCGTTGCGGCACGCGCGCACTCATGCCCCGACGGGCGCCGAGGTTCCTGTGAAGCGCTTTTCCTTGACCACGCCAGCCTTCTCGCGCGCGGCAGCCATTCCGATCATCTGCACGACCCTCTGCGTCGCGCTCGCCGCCTGTCAGCGCCATGAGGCTGCCGCGCCCGCGCCCCGCCCCGTTGTCGCGGTCGAAGCCAAAGCGGATAACGCTGCACCGCTTGCCACGCTGCCCGGTCAAGTGCAGGCGCGTTATTCGACGCCGCTGTCCTTTCGCATCAACGGCAAGATTCTCGAGCGGCGCGTGCGCATCGGCGATACGGTGAAGGCGGGACAGACCGTCGCCCGACTCGATCCCGCCGATGTCGAAAAGAACAGCGCCAGCGCTCGCGCGCAACTCGACGCCGCCTCGCATCAACTCGTCTACGCCCAGCAGCAGCTCGACCGCGACCGCGCCCAGGCCGCCGAAAACCTGATCGCGCCCGCGCAGCTCGAACAGACGCAGAACGCCTATGCGTCGGCGCTGGCGCAGCGCAATCAGGCGCAGCAGCAGGCCGCGCTTGCCGGCGACCAGCTGCGCTATGCGACGCTCGCCGCCGATCACGCCGGCGTCATCACCGCCGAGCAAGCCGACACCGGCCAGAACGTCAACGCGGGTCAGGCCGTCTACACGCTGGCATGGAGCGGCGACATCGACGTGATCTGCGACGTGCCCGAGTCTTCGCTCGGCGCCTTCGCGGTCGGTCATGAAGCGGACGTGAAGCTCACCGCCCTTCCCGCGCGCACCTTCAAGGCGCGCGTGCGCGAACTCTCCCCGGCCGCCGACACGCAGAGCCACACCTGGCGCGCGAAGCTCACGCTCGAAGCGCCGACGCCCGAAGTCCGGCTCGGCATGACGGCCGACATCGCGTTCACCCCGGTGCAGACGGCCGGCGGCGCGTTCACGCTGCCGTCGACGGCCCTGTTCCACGACAACGGCCACCCTGGCGTATGGGTCGTGACGAAACCCGGCGACGCACTCGAACTGCGGCGCGTGGAAATCGCGCGCTTCGGCGAGCGCACCGTGACGGTGGCGAGCGGCCTCCAGGCGGGAGACCGCGTCGTGTGGCAAGGCGTGCATACCGTCTCGGCGGGCGAAAAGGTGCGCGTGGTCGCGCCCTTGCATCCCGAGGACTTCGCTTCATGAGCGCGCGCGATTCCACGTCCGGCGAAGACGCCGCGCAGCGTCACGAGGAAGGCCGCTTCAACCTGTCGGCATGGGCGCTGCGGCATCGCGCGCTGGTGATCTTCCTGATCGCGATGGCGACGATCTTCGGCATCCTTTCGTACACGCGCCTCGCGCAGTCGGAAGACCCGCCGTTCACGTTCCGCGTGATGGTCATCCGCACCTTCTGGCCGGGCGCAACCGCGCGTCAGGTGCAGGAAGAAGTGACCGACCGCATCGCGCGCAAGCTGCAGGAGACGCCGTACACGGACTTCATGCGCAGCTACTCGCGCCCGGGCGAATCGCTGCTGTTCTTCCAGATGAAGGACTCGGCGCCCGCGAAGGACGTGCCGGAAGAGTGGTATCAGATCCGCAAGAAGGTCGGCGATATCGCCGCGACGCTGCCGCCCGGCGTGCAGGGCCCGTTCTTCAACGACGAGTTCGGCGACGTCTACACCAACATCTTCGCGCTCGAAGGCGACGGCTTCTCGCCCGCGCAACTGCACGACTACGCCGATTCGCTGCGCACCGTGCTGTTGCGCGTGCCGGGTGTCGCGAAGGTGGATTATTTCGGCGACCAGGAAGAACGCATCTATATCGAGAGTCCCAACACGACGCTCACGCGCCTGTCCCTTTCGCCGCAGCAGATCGCGCAGGCCATCGACGGACAGAACGCCGTCGCGCCCGCCGGCGTGATGAACACGCCGAACGACCGCGTGTTCGTGCGCCCGAGCGGCCAGTTCAAGAGCATCGACGCGCTCGCCGATACGCTCATCGCCGTGAATGGCCGCTCGTTCCGGCTCGGCGACATCGCGAAGATCACGCGCGGCTACGTGGATCCGCCCGCCACGCAAATGCGCTCGGCCGGTGCGCCGGTGCTGGGCATCGGCGTGACGATGCAGCCCGGCGAGGACGTCGTGCGTCTCGGCAAGTCGCTCGATGCCGAGATGACCAGGTTGCGTGCGCAACTACCCGCGGGCCTGAAGCTCACCGAAGTCTCCAGCATGCCGCATGCGGTGTCGCATTCCGTCGATGACTTCCTCGAAGCCGTCGCGGAAGCGGTCATCATCGTGCTGATCGTGAGCCTGGTGTCGCTCGGCGTGCGCACGGGCATGGTCGTCGTGATCTCGATTCCCATCGTGCTCGCCGTCACCGCGCTCTTCATGTATCTGTTCGACATCGGCCTGCACAAGGTGTCGCTGGGCACGCTGATCCTGGCGCTCGGCCTGCTCGTGGACGACGCGATCATCGCCGTCGAGATGATGGCCGTGAAGCTCGAGCAGGGCTGGAACCGCACGCGAGCGGCGGCCTATGCCTACACCAGCACCGCGTTCCCGATGCTGACCGGCACCCTCGTCACGGTCGCCGGCTTCCTGCCGATAGCGCTCGCCAAGTCGAGCACCGGCGAGTACACGCGTTCGATCTTCGAAGTTTCGGCCATTGCGCTGATCGCGTCGTGGCTCGCGGCAGTCGTGCTGATTCCGCTGCTGGGCTACAAGCTGTTGCCCGAGCGCAAGAAGGAAGCGCATCTGCCCGACGATCACGAACACGACATCTACGACACGAAGTTCTATGGCCGCCTGCGCCGCTGGGTGGGCTGGTGCGTGCGGCGGCGTTTCGTGGTGCTGGCCGTCACGGTCGTGCTGTTCGTCATCGCGATGGCGGGCTTCACGCTCGTGCCGCAGCAGTTCTTCCCGAGCTCGGATCGCCCCGAGTTGCTGATCGACGTGCGCCTGCAGGAAGGCGCGTCGTTCGACGCCACCTTGCGCGAAGCGAAGCGCCTCGAAACCGCGCTGAAGGGCCGCGCGGAAATCGATCATGTCGTGAGCTTCGTCGGCACCGGCGCGCCGCGCTTCTACCTGCCGCTCGACCAGCAACTGCCGACGCCGAACTTCGCGCAATTCGTCGTCACGGCGAAGTCGGTGGAGGCGCGCGAACAACTGGCGCGCTGGCTCGATCCGATGCTGCGCGAACGCTTTCCCGCCGTGCGCACGCGTCTGTCGCGCCTGGAAAACGGGCCGCCGGTCGGCTATCCGGTGCAGTTCCGCGTCAGTGGCGACGATATCGGCACGGTGCGGCACATCGCCGAGCAGGTCGCCGCCGACATGCGCGCCGACACGCGCACCACCAATGTCCAGTTCGACTGGGACGAGCCGTCGGAACGCTCGGTGCGCTTCGAAGTGGATCAGCAGAAGGCGCGCGCGGCGGGCGTCACGTCGCAGGACACCGCCAGCTTTCTCGCGATGACGCAAAGCGGCACGACCGTCACGCAGTATCGCGAGCGCGACAAGCTGATCGGCGTCGATCTGCGCGCGCCACGCGCGGAACGCGTGGATCCGGCGCGCCTCGCCACGCTCGCGATGCCCACGCCGAACGGGCCGGTGCCACTGGGCGCGCTGGGGCGCGTCGTCGATACGCTCGAATACGGCGTGATCTGGGAACGCGACCGGCAGCCGACCCTGACCGTGCAGTCCGATGTCACGGGCAATGCGCAGGGCATTGACGTGACGAAGGCCATCGACGGCAAGCTCGATGCCATTCGCCGCGCGCTGCCGGTGGGCTATCGCATCGAGGTGGGCGGACCGGTGGAGGAAAGCGGCAAGGGCCAGGCGTCGATCAACGCGCAGATTCCGGTGATGGTGATCGTCGTGCTGACGCTGCTGATGATCCAGTTGCAGAGCTTCTCGCGCGTGATGATGGTCGTGCTCACCGCGCCGCTCGGGCTGATCGGCGTGGTCGTCACGCTGCTGGCCTTCGGCAAGCCGTTCGGCTTCGTCGCGATGCTCGGCGTGATCGCCATGTTCGGCATCATCATGCGCAACTCGGTGATCCTCGTCGACCAGATCGAGCAGGACATCGCCTCCGGCCACAAGCGATTCGACGCCATCATCGGCGCAACGGTCCGACGCTTCCGCCCGATCACGCTGACCGCCGCGGCCGCCGTGCTCGCGCTGATCCCGCTTCTGCGCAGCAACTTCTTCGGCCCGATGGCCACCGCGCTGATGGGCGGCATCACGAGCGCGACCGTGCTCACCCTGTTCTACCTGCCCGCGCTCTATGCCGCGTGGTTCCGCGTGAAGCTCGACGAACGCGAGGGAGCCTCGTCATGAACCGCACTCGTACGCTGATCTTCGCCGCGAGCGCCGTGCTCGCCGGCTGTGCGTTCGGCCCGGATGGCAAGCCGCCCGCGATGCCCACGCCCGCGCACTACGGCGCGCAGCCGCAAGCCGACGCCACCGTCACCGCCGAGGGCGCATCGCAACGTTTCGTCGGCGGTGCGCATGCGGTGCCCGAGTGGTGGAAGGCGTATCGCTCGGACACGCTGAACGCGCTCGTCGATGAAGGCCTGCGCAACAGCCCGGATCTCGCCGCCGCGGACAAGACGCTCGTCGCCGCACGCGAGCAATTGCGCGCACAGGTGGGCTCGTCGCTGTTGCCGTCCATCGACGCGGGCGCACAGACCACTCGCCAGCGCGCCCTCACCATCCCCGATTTCGGCCCGCCGACCGCGCTGTACAACCTCTTCGTCGGACAGATCCAGGCGCAATACACCTTCGACCTGTTCGGCGCAGCGCGCTTCGCGAACGCGTCGCTGGCGGCGCAGGTCGATCAGCAGGCCTTCCAGCTCGACGCCGCACGGCGCGCGCTCGCGGCGAACATCGTGACGGGCGCGCTCGGCGCGGCTTCTCTGCATGCGCAGATCGACATCACGGAACGGCTCATCGCGCTCGCGGGCGACGACGCCCATGACACCGAACGCCGCTATGCGCTCGGTTCGGCGTCGCGCGCCGACATGCTCACGGCCCAGCAGAACGCGGCCTCGCTCGCGGCGCAACTGCCCGGCTTGCGCGCGCAATGGCTCGCGAACCGTCATGCGCTGGCCGTGCTGCTCGGCCGCACGCCCGACCAGGCTCCCGACGATCTCGAGCTCGCGTGCCTCACCGTGCCGCCCGACGTGCCGCTCGTGCTGCCGTCGGAGCTGCTGCAGACGCGCCCCGACATCCAGGCCGCCGACGCCGCATTGAAGGCCGCCGCCGCGCAAGTGGGCGTCGCGACGGCGCAGTTGTTCCCGAGCCTGTCGATATCGGCATCGATGGGCCGGGGCGGCTTCAGCTGGCCGACGGCGCTGTCCGGCGCGGGCGCGTTGTGGAGCATCGGCGCTTCGCTGTCGGCGCCGATCTTCCACGGCGGCGCGTTGTTCGCGCAGCGGCGCGCGGCCATCGCCACGTACGACGCCGCCGTCGAGCAATACAAGCAGACGGTGCTGGCGGCCTTCCGCAACGTCGCGGATACGCTGGCGTCGCTGGAAAACGACGCCGAGGCGCTCGCCTTCGCGGACAGCGCGAGCAGCAAGGCGCGCGATGCCTCGGCCGATGCGCTCGCGCGGGTGCGGCTCGGCGCCATTCCGCCGCGCGCCGCGCGTAGCAGCGAGCAGCAGTCGTTGAACGCGCGCCTGACCGCGATCCGGGCCGGCAGCGCGCGCATGAGCGACACGGCCGCGCTGTTCCAGGCGATGGGCTCACCGCTCGCCGCCGCGCAAAGCGTGACGAATGCGAATTCAAACGGCCTAAAGTAAAACGAATCTTCTCCGTAAACATTTTGAAAGAATAGGATTTGCTCTTGCGCGCAAATCTGCGTCAAACCGTCCACGGAGAAGTCAAAACATGAAGGTCGTCACCAAACTCAGTCTGGGCTTTGGCATCGTGCTGTCGATGCTGCTCGCCGTGCTCGCCTACGGACTCTTCAGCATGGCGCAGATCCAGGCGCGCTTCGACGAAGTAGTCGAAGTCAACAATGAGGAAGCCCGGCTCGCACACGCGCTGACGCTCTCGATCAGCGACCGCATGATCGCGCTGCGCAACGTCGCGCTGATGAGCGACATCGCTGCGATCGAAACCGAGAAGCAACGCATCCGCACGCAGGCGCAGGGTTATGCGGAAGCCTTCGACGCGCTCGGCAAGCGTTTCGCGCAGAACGACCACACCGAAGCCCGCGAACGCGCGCTGTTCGACACCTTGCGCACGAACGCGGCCGCTGCCGCGCCGATCATCGAGCGCGCAGTGACGCTCGCCGAGGCACGCGACCAGCAGGGCGCGACGCGTGTGCTGATCGACGAACTGCGTCCCGTGCAGCGCAGCTGGATGAACGCCGCGAAAGAGATGGTGGCGTTGCAGGACCAGCAGAACGCGAGCGCCAATCGCGATGCCGACGCCGCCTACGCCCGCGCGAAAGCCATCATGATCGCGCTCGGCGTGCTGGCCACGCTGAGCGGCGCAGCAGCGGCGCTGCTCATCACACGCGCGCTGACCCGTGCCCTCGGCGGCGAGCCGGACGAAGCCAAGGCGCTGGCGGCGCGCATCGCGCAAGGCAATCTGCGCGAGCCGGTCGCGACCGCGCATCGTCATCCCGACAGCCTGATGGTCTCGCTCGAAAGCATGCGCGCACGCCTCAATGCGATCGTGCTGGGCATTCAGTCGTCGAGCATCACGATTGCCGGCGCGGCGCGCGAGATCGCACAGGGCACCGTGGATCTGTCGCGGCGTACCGAATCGCAGGCGGCTTCGCTCGAAGAAACCGCAGCGAGCATGGAGGAACTGGCCAGCACCGTCGCGAAGAATGCCGACAACGCCGCCCAGGGCACGCACGCCGCCACCCAGGCGTGCGGCGACGCCACGCAGGGCGGCGCGAACGTCAACGAGGTCGTCGCGACCATGCGCGGCATCGCGCAGGGCTCGTCGCACATGGCGGACATCATCGGCGTGATCGAGGGCATCGCCTTCCAGACCAACATTCTCGCGCTCAACGCCGCAGTGGAAGCCGCCCGCGCCGGCGATCAGGGACGCGGCTTCGCGGTCGTCGCCGGCGAGGTGCGCGCGCTGGCCCAGCGCAGCGCCGTGGCCGCGAAGGAGATCAAGACCCTCATCGACGATTCCACCACGCGCGTGGCCAGCGGCTCGGCGCTCGTCGAGCATGCAGGCAGCGCAATCGAAGGACTGGTGGCTTCCGTGAACCGCGTGACGGTCATCATGAGCGAAGTGGCCGCCGCATCCGGGGAGCAGCGCACGGGCATCGATCAGGTCAATGTGGCGGTGGCCCAGATGGACGAAGTCACGCAGCAGAACGCGGCGCTCGTCGAACAGGCTTCGGCGGCCGCGCAGTCGCTCGCCGAACAGGCTGAGTCGCTGCGTGAAGCGGTGTCGGTGTTCCAGGTCGAGCGCAACGCGCTTCACCATGCCTAATCCGACACCCCGTGCAGTCCCTGCGCGGGCGCAGGAGCCGGCGCGGTCGCAGGCGCAAGCGCCGACGCCGGACGCGTCTCGCCCAGCGCGCGGAAGGTCATCATGGCGCCCGCGATCGCCAGCGCCAGCGGAATCAGGAAGCCCTGCTCGATGTTCGTGAACTCGAGCGTCAGCACCAGCGCGGTCAGGGGCATCTGCATCGCCGAGGCCAGGAAGGCCGCCGCGCCGATCACCGCGAACGCCCCCAGCGGCGTGCCCGGCCAGAACCCATTCCAGACGCTGCCGAGCACCACGCCGAGCAGCGCGCCGTTCGTCAGGCTCGGCGTCATCAAGCCGCCTTGCGCGCCCGCGCGCAGCGAGCTCACCTCGATGATCACCTTCAGCACCAGCAGCACGCCGGCGAGCGCAGACCCGAGATGGTCCTCGAAGGACAGCCCGGCGGCGCTCTTGCCGTTGCCCGCAAGCTGCGGGTAATAGACGACGAGCACGCCGACGAGCATGAAGTTCAGGATCAGCAGCATGGGCAGCGACGTGCCGCGCGCCGCGTTCGCGCGCGCCGCCTTGGTGAACTTCACGAAGAGCCGCGCGGCCGCGCCGAACAGCGGACTCGTGACGACGGCCCAGACGATCAGCTGCGCATCGAGCGAATAGACCGGCAGACGATAAGTCTGCGCATCGCCCAGTCCGATCCAGGCGACGAACGCGCCGATAGCCGACGTCAGCAGCGCGGCGACGACGATGCGTGCTTCGAACGTGGCGAGCAGCACTTCCAGCACGAACACCGCGCCGCCGAGCGGCACGTTGTAGACCGCCGCGAGCCCCGCGCCCGCGCCGCACGCCATCATGATCCGCGCTTGCGCCGGCGTGAGCTTCGCGTAGTGCGCGAGCCAGCCGGCCCACAGCGCGCCGATTTCGCGCGGCGCAACCTCGCGGCCGAGCGGCGAGCCCATCGCGACGGTCACGATCTGCAGAAGCGAATTGGCGACGGTGCTGGCGGGCGGCATGCGCGGACCGTCGGCCTTGATGGCGTCCGCGACGCTGACGAGCGGCTTGCCGAAGCGATACAGGAGCCACCAGCCCCCGCCCCCGATCACGCCGCACAGCGTCAGGACGATGAAGCGGCGTTGCGGCGACGCGCTGCTGATGCCTTGAAGGAAGCTTTCCTTGCCGGGCAACGAATCGACGCTATAGCCAAACGCGACATGCTGCACCGCATGCAGCAGCAGCGCGAGCAACATGCCGCCGAGCCCCGCGCCCACGCCGACGAGCACGGTAACGACGACGAGTTTCGCGGCCGGATTCGAAGTCGTGGACATCGCGTTCACCTTGTGAACAGAAGAATGGACAGGGATCAGCCTGAGGCCACGCGGGCGGGTGCTGCTTCGTGCGCTGCTTCGCACACATGCCATGCTTGCGGAATCGCACGGATTCGTGCACATGCTTATACGACGCCGCGTTCGCGCCTACACTAAACGAAATTTGCCTGCCGTTCCGGATTCATGCCACCTCGCCCGCTTCCCTCCGCCGCTCCGCTCGAAGACCCCGCCCTGCTGCGCCGCCTGCTGCGCGCGAAGGACCGCATGGACGCCGCCTCGCACGAGGCCTGGCCGGTCGCCCGGCTGGCCAACGTGAGCGGCGTCTCCGAAGCGCATTTCGCGCGGTCCTTCAAGCGCGCGTTCGGGCTACCGCCGCATCGCTATCTGCTGACGCGGCGCATCGAGCAAGCCACCAGCCTGCTGCGCGATACCGAACTGAGCATTACCGAGATCGCCTTCGCCACCGGCTGGGAAAGCCTCGGCACGTTCGGCCGCGTGTTCCGCGACATCAAGGGCAGCAGCCCCGGCGCCGTGCGCAGCGCGCTGCGCGCCGCAGACAGTCCGCTGCGGCAGGTGCCCGCCTGTGTCCTGAAGGCCGCGCTGCGTCCCGATCTGACGATGGCAGTTTTGGAGAAGCGCCGCCGTTCGGCCACGGCTACAGTGCGCTCATCAACCCAGGAGGAAACATGAGCGACGGTATCAATGTGGTGGGCGTGTATGTCGACGATCAGGACGCAGCGCTGGATTTCTACGTCGACAAGCTGGGATTCCGCGTTCATACGGACGTGCGCAACGGCGACTATCGCTGGCTCACGGTGCAGCATCCGGACCAGCCGGCGTTCCAGCTGGGGCTGTTCGCGCCCGGCCCGCCGATTCACGACGACGCCACCGCGCAAACCCTGCGCGCGATGATCGCCAAGGGCGCGATGCCGCCGCTCGTGCTCGCGGTCGCCGATTGCCGCGCGGCTTACGCGCGGCTCAAGGCGCGCGGCGTGGAATTCACGCAGGAGCCGGTGGAGCGCTACGGCAGCGTGGATGCGGGTTTTCGCGATCCCGCCGGCAACGGCTGGAAGATGATCCAGGCGCCGCGCGGCGGGCAGTAATCGCAAGTGCAGCGCGCTCAGTTCTTGTCGGCGACGACCTGATCGAAGGTGCCCCCATCGGCGAAGTGAAGCTTCTGCGCGTTCTGCCAGTTGCCGAACAACTGCTCGACCGTGAAGGTCTTCAACGGCTTGAACTCGCTCGCATGTTTCGCCAGCACGCCGGGATCGCGCGGACGCAGATGATGCTGCGCGATGATCTCCTGCGCCGCCGGCGTGTACAGGAAGTCGAGATACGCCTGCGCCTGCTTGCGCGTGCCGCGCTTGTCCACCACCTTGTCGACAATGGACACCGGCGGCTCGGCCAGCAGGCTCACTGACGGATACACCGCCTCGAAGTCCTTCGCGCCCGGTCCCGCGCTCATCAGGCCCACTTCGTTTTCGAAGGTGACCAGCACGTCGCCGATGCCGCGCTGCGTGAAGGTGGTCGTCGCGCCGCGGCCGCCGGTGTCGAGCACCGGCACGTTCTTGAAGATGGCTTTTTCGAAGGCCTGCGCCTGCGCGTCGGTGGCGCCCTGCTGCTTCTTGTAGCCCCACGCCGCGAGATAGGTATAGCGGCCGTTGCCCGAAGTCTTCGGATTGGCGATCACCACCTGCACGCCGTTGCGCGCCAGATCGTTCCAGTCCTTGATGTTCTTCGGATTGCCCTTGTGGACGAGGAACACCATCGTCGTGGTGTAAGGCGCGCTGGCATCCGGCAGACGGCTGCGCCAGTTGGCGGGCACCAGTTGCCCGCGTTCGGCGAGCAGGTCGATGTCGTTCGGCTGGTTCATCGTCACGACGTCCGCCTGGAGACCCTGCGTCACCGAGAGCGCCTGCGCGCTCGATGCACCATGCGACTGCCGCACCGAAACCGTCTCGCCGGTCTTCTTCTTGTAGTCCGCGATGAACGCGGAATCGATGTCCTTGTACAGCTCGCGCGTGACGTCGTAGGACACGTTGAGGAGCGTCGTGTCCGCATGCGCGACGCCGGTCATGCCGAGTGTGATACCGAGGGTGACACCAACCGCGGCTGCGATCAGCAGCTTCTTGTGTACCGCCATTCTTGTTCTCCAGTGACAGGGTTTCGATACTGCACAACAGACGAAGGCCGCTCGAAGGCGGCCATTTTTATACGGCAGGATCAACAGCGCTTATCCGTACGCGCGCCGTTGCTCCGTCTCGTCTTCATGTTCGTGTTCGTGTTCGTCGCCGGACGGTGCGCGCCGCGCGAGCGTCTCGACGAAATGCTTCGCCAGCGGCCACGGTCCGAAACCCGCCGCCGTGTTCACGTGCCCCGCGTCGCCGAGATTGATGAACGCGCTGTTCCAGTGCTGCGCCAGCGTGCGTGCTTCGTCGAGCGGCATCCACGGATCGGTTTCGCTGCCCACCACGAGCGAGAGCGTGTCCAGACGCCGTGCGCTGAAGTTGCCGGCAAAGCGGAACTTCGCCGGACTCGCGGGGGCGACGAACAGCACGCCCTGCACTTGCGCGCCGGTAGGCTTCAGATGCGCAAGCGCATGCGCGGTCGCGAGACAGCCGAAGCTATGCGCCGCGATGACCACCGGACCGTCGAGGTCCGCCAGTTCGTCGCGTACCGCGTCGCTCCAGGTGTCGAGATGCGGCAGGTCCCAGTTGCGCTGCTCGACGCGCCGCGCCGACGCCACCTCGCCTTCGAGCCAGCTCTGCCAGTGCGCGTCCTCGCTGCCGTACAGACCCGGCACGGTGACGAGCGTGACGGCCGCCCGCGAGACTTCCGCTTCCCGTGTTCCACCCGCGCTGCGTTCGCTCATGTTCATCCTCGCTGCGACCCGAATCGATCAGGCCTCATTCTCAGCGAGCGCACCGCGTGGGCTAAGCAATTTTTCGTCATTTGTTTATGACCGGCGGGCCGCGCGGCAGGCATCGCTATAATCGCTGCACGCCGCGTCCGGTCGCGCACATGCGCCCGCCTTCTGCCCCGCCACCCTCATGCCCACCCGCCGATCCGTCGCTCCCCCCGCTGTTTTCCCGGACTCGCCGGTGCCGCTGTATGCGCAGATCAAGGACACGCTGCGCGCCGGGATTCTCGACGGACGCTATCCGCCGCACAGCCGCATGCCGTCGGAGAGCGAGCTCCAGGCGATGTTCGACGTAAGCCGCATCACCATCCGCCAGGCGCTCGGCGATCTGCAGAAGGAAGGCTTGATCTTCAAGGTACACGGCAAGGGCTCGTTCGTCTCCCAGCCGCGAGCGTTCCAGAACGTGACGTCGCTGCAGGGTTTTGCCGAGGCGATGTCGGAAGGCGGCCACGACATCCTCAACCGCGTGCTGAGCTTCGACATCGTGCCGGCGGCCGACGAAGTCGCCGCCCGGCTCGGTCTTGCGCCGGGCAGTCCGGTGGCGGAGATTCATCGCGTGAGGTTGCTGAATCGCGCGCCGGTTTCATACGAGATCAGCTTTCTCCCCGAGCACTTCGCGCGACCGCTCGCGCGCGCGGACCTCGTGACGCGCGACATCTTCCTGATCCTCGAGAACGATTGCGCCGTGCCGCTCGGCCGCGCGGATCTCGCCATCGACGCCATCGCGGCGCCGGTTGAGATCGCGCAGTCGCTCGATGTGAAGAAAGGCGCGCCGCTGTTGCGCATCGAGCGTCTTACGCACGGGGCGGACGGCATGCCGGTCGATTTCGAGTACCTCTATTTTCGCGGCGACACGTTTCAATACCGGCTGCGCATCGACCGCGAGCGCCCGGCGAGCAAAGCCCGCTGAAGCCGTGCGTCAGGACGCCTTGCGTGCGCGCTTCACGTACTCGCCGATGAAGGTGCGCACAGCGTCGTCCGCGAAGCGCACCGCGACACGCTCGCCGCTGATCATCTCGACGACACCCTCGCCATAACGGCGCACGCGCACGCGATCGCCCTCCTTGAAGCGCGCTGCTTCCGGACGCGTCGACTTGCTCTGTTCCGCGCGTTCCTGTTCCCGCTGTTCGCGCGGACTCTCGCTCACTTGCGGCGGATGCAGGCAGTTGTCGCAGGTGCCGCAGCGCTCGCCGCCGAGCTCGTCCTCGGGCTTCCGATAGCGGATCTCGCTCGCCTGCCGCGGCGCCGCCGAACGCGTAGCCTCGATGTCTTCCGCGAAGTAGTCGAGCAGCGTGCGCCAGCGGCATTGCGCGCCCTGCGCATAGCCGATCATGCGTTCGAGCACGGCGCGATCGCGTTCCGAGCGCGCCGCATACTCTTCGGCGGCGGCATCGAGCCGGGATTCGTCGAAGTGTCCATCGCTCAGTTTGAGTCCGCCGCGTTGCGTGCGCCGCGTCATGCCGATATCGCCAAGCAGCGCCGTCGCGACCCGCAGCTTGTTCGCGCCGATATCCGGCAGCGCTTCACGCAGACGCGCGAGCGGTCTCTCCAGCGTCCCGCTTCCGCTTTCCTGCGCGAACTCATGCACTTTCGCCGCCACGCGCGCGATGGTCTCGCGGCTCGGATAGCGGCCGCTCATGAAGAACTGCTGCACGTGCCGGTCCTTCATCTCGAACAGCAGCGTGCAGCGCGCGGGTTGTTCATCGCGGCCGGCGCGGCCGGCTTCCTGATAGTAGGCATCGAGGCTGCCCGGCATCTGCGCATGGATCACGAAGCGGATATCGGGTTTGTCGATGCCCATGCCGAATGCGTTGGTCGCGACCATCACGCGCACGCGGTCTTCCATGAACGCGTCCTGCGACTCCGACCGCTCGGCCGACGACAGCTTGCCGTGATAGCGCCCCGCCTCGACACCGGCCTCGACGAGCGCGGCATGCAGCGCCTCGCATTCGGCGATGGTCGCGCAATAGACGATGCCGCTGCCCTGCGCCTCGCGCACGCATTCGATCGCGCGCCGCCGCTTGTCTTCCGGATTGGTCAGCTGTTCGACGCTGAAGTGCAGGTTGTCGCGATAGACGCCCGTATGGATCACGCGAGCGTGCCGCATCGCCAGTTCGCGCACGATGTCCTCGATGACGGCGGGGGTCGCCGTCGCGGTCAGCGCGAGCACGGGCGGCCGATCGAGCGCCTTGATGGCATGCACGAGTTCGACATAGGCCGGGCGGAAGTCGTGACCCCACTGCGAGATGCAATGCGCTTCGTCGATCACGACGAGCGCAATGGCCGGCATGCCGGGCGCGGCGAGTTCGGCGGTGAAGTCGGCGTTCGAGAGCCGCTCGGGCGTAACGAAGAGCATGCGCACCGCATGCCTGGCGACGGCTTCCATGGCCTCGCGCGCCTCGCGCGCCGTCAGCGTGCTGTTGAGCACAGTGGCCGCGATGCCGGCCTCGGCGAGCTTCGACGCCTGATCGCGCATCAGCGAGATGAGCGGCGAGACGATCACCGTCATGCCGTCGAACTGGAGCGCGGGCAATTGGTAGCACAGCGACTTGCCGGCGCCGGTGGGCATGACGGCGAGCGTGTCGTGGCCGTCAAGCACGCTGCGGATCACCTCGTCCTGGCCCGGCCGCAGGTTCGGAAAGCCGAAGACGCGGCGCAAGGCGCTTTCGAGTTCGTCGTCGAGCGGTTTGCGCTTTCGTGCGCTGCGTACGCTGTGTGCTTCGTGGGCGTGTGGGTCGTTCATGCGTGCGGCTCATATGCCCGTCCGCCGAGTGCGGCCAGTGCGCAAGGCTTCGAGCAAACCCCGTACCTCGACGCACGCCGAAGCAGGCGAAAAAAAACCGCTCCTGAAGGAGCGGCCTGCGCGCCTGAACGCAGAGCGACACAATCAGTCGTCGAGCAGCGACAGATCGCGCACCGCGCCCTTGTCCGCCGACATCACGAGCTTCGCATACGCCTTCAGCGCCGCCGATACCTTGCGCGGACGCGGCTTCGCCGGCTTCCAGCCCTTGGCGTTCTGCTCCTCGCGGCGTTGCGCGAGTTCCTCGTCGGAGAGCAGCACGTCGATCCGGCGATTCGGAATGTCGATGCGAATGCGGTCGCCGTCGCGCACCAGGCCGATCGCGCCGCCCGCCGCCGCTTCCGGCGAGCAATGGCCGATCGACAGTCCCGACGTGCCGCCCGAGAAGCGGCCATCCGTCAGCAGCGCGCAGGACTTGCCCAAGCCCTTCGACTTGATGTAGCTCGTCGGGTAGAGCATTTCCTGCATGCCCGGGCCGCCCTTCGGACCTTCGTAGCGCACGATCACGATATCGCCCGCCTTCACTTTGTCGTTCAGGATGTTCTCCACGGCCTCGTCCTGCGATTCCGTGACGTGCGCGCTGCCTTCGAACACCAGGATGCTTTCATCGACGCCCGCGGTCTTCACCACGCAGCCATCCAGCGCGATGTTGCCCGTCAGCACCGCCAGACCGCCTTCCTTCGAGAACGCGTGCTCGTACGAGCGGATGCAGCCTTCCGCGCGGTCGCTGTCGAGGCTCGGCCAGCGCGTGTTCTGGCTGAACGCCACCTGCGTCGGAATGCCGGCCGGGCCCGCCATGTAGAAGGTCTTCACGGCTTCGTCGTCGGTACGCTTGATGTCCCACTGCGCGAGCGCGTCGCCCAGCGTGGGCGCGTGCACGGTCGGCACGTCCGTGTGCAGCTTGCCTGCGCGTTCCAGTTCGCCCAGGATGGCCATGATGCCGCCCGCGCGATGCACGTCCTCGATGTGGTACTTGTTCGTGTTCGGCGCGACCTTGCACAGCTGCGGCACCGTGCGCGACAGACGGTCGATGTCGGCCATCGTGAAGTCGATCTCGGCTTCCTGCGCAATCGCCAGCAAGTGCAGGATGGTGTTGGTCGAACCGCCCATCGCGATGTCGAGCGTCATCGCGTTCTCGAACGCCTTGAAGCCCACCGAACGCGGCAGCAGACGCGTTTCTTCCTCTTCGTAGTAACGCCGCGCCAGCCCGACAATCTCGCGTCCCGCGCGCTTGAAAAGCTGCTCGCGGTCGGCGTGCGTCGCGACCACGGTGCCGTTGCCCGGCAGCGAGAGGCCGAGCGCCTCGGTCAGGCAGTTCATCGAGTTGGCCGTGAACATGCCCGAGCACGAACCGCACGTCGGGCACGCGGAGCGTTCCACTTCAGCCACTTCGGCGTCCGAGTACTTCTGGTCCGCGGCGATCACCATGGCGTCGACGAGGTCGAGCTTCTTGAACTCCATGGCCTTCGTGACGGGATTCGCGAGGCGCGTCTTGCCGGCTTCCATCGGACCGCCGGACACGAAGATCACCGGGATGTTCAGGCGCATCGCAGCCATCAGCATGCCGGGGGTGATCTTGTCGCAATTGGAGATGCACACCATGGCGTCGGCGCAATGCGCGTTGACCATGTATTCCACCGAATCCGCGATGATCTCGCGGCTCGGCAGCGAGTACAGCATGCCGTCGTGACCCATGGCGATGCCGTCATCCACCGCGATGGTGTTGAATTCCTTGGCCACGCCGCCCGCGGCCTCGATCTCGCGCGCGACCAGCTGTCCCAGATCCTTCAGGTGCACGTGGCCGGGCACGAACTGGGTGAACGAATTGACCACCGCGATGATCGGCTTCGAGAAGTCTTCGTCTTTCATGCCGGTGGCGCGCCACAGCGAGCGCGCCCCCGCCATGTTGCGGCCGGCGGTGGAGGTTTTGGAACGGTAAGTGGGCATCGTGGGTGGCTTTGAAAATTGTCGCGAAAATGAAAGCGGGCCACGAGGATAAAGGCCCTTTGCCCTTGCCTGAACGGCCTGCGGACAGCCTTTTGGGCGCCGCTTTTGAGCAAAGGCTGAATTATCCCACAGCGGCGCGCAGCGGCCCTGAGCCAACGACGCGGACGCATAACCTCATGTAATGACAGCGCGAAATTAAAGCGCATTGACGCTGTCCGGGCGCAAATCGATACTCGATGCCAGCCCCTCCCGGCCCCGCGCCGCCCCGCAAACCCGCGCCAGACAAGGCGCTCCGACCGTTCCGACGCCATCAACATGCCCGAGAGAAGCCTTGCCCCCGCCCCGGACGCCGACAGCGTGTTTTCGAGTCCCGGCACCTGGGAGCGCGGCGGCGAGCCGTGGGCCAGCAGCGAGCAACGCACGCTGACGTGCTGCCGCGTCACCGACGAGACCCACGACGTCAGGAGCTTCGAATTCCGCGTCGGCGATGGCGCGCCCGTGCGCTTCGAACCCGGCCAGTTCCTGACCATCCGGGCAAACGTCGCGGGCATGCCGGTGGAGCGCTGCTACACGATTTCCTCGCCGCCGACGCGTCCGTGGCTCGTCTCGATCACCGTGAAGCGCGTGCCGGGCGGGATCGTCTCGCACTGGCTGCACGACACGCTGAAGCCGGGCCACGCGTTGCGCGCGTACGGGCCGTCCGGAAGCTTCACCGCGACGGCCGCTGCGTCGCTCAAATCGCTCTATCTTTCCGCCGGGTCCGGTGTGACGCCCCTGATGTCGATGACCCGCGCCGCCCTCGATCTCGGACTCGACCGCGACGTGATCTTCATCCACAGCGCGCGAACCCCGGCCGACATCGTCTTCCGTGACGAACTGCGGCGCCTTGCCGCCCAGTCGCCGCGCCTGCGGACGTTCTTCGTGTGCGAGGGCAGCGGCGACGAAGCGGACTGGCGCGGCGCCATCGGCCGGCTGAGTCTGCGTTTGCTGTCCGAGTGGGCGCCCGACTACGCCGAGCGCGAAGTCTTCACCTGCGGTCCCGCCGGCTATATGAGCGCCGTGCGCGACCTGCTGCGCGAAGGCGGTCATGACCCTGCGCGCTATCACCAGGAAAGCTTCGATCTCGGCGCGGGGGTCGCGCCGGAGCCGGTAGACGATGCGCCGTCGATTGCACAGGAAAGCTTCACGGTGAAGCTGTCCCGCTCGTCGAAGAGCTTCACGATGAACCCGTCCGAAACCGTGCTGGCGGCGGCGCGCAAGGCGGGCGTGGCGATCCCGTCGTCGTGCAGTCAGGGCGTATGCGGCACCTGCAAGACGAAACTGCTGGACGGCACGGTCGACATGAAGCACAACGGCGGCATTCGCGAGCGCGAGATCCAGAAGGGCTTCCGGCTGCTGTGCTGCAGCCGGCCGACCTCCGACCTGACGCTCGAACTCTGAAGCTGCGCCGCCATCCACGAATATTCTTTTGAGGAGCGACAGCATGGCGGTCGAAGCGAACATGCGCGACGTGCGGACCTACCGGTTCGCGCGCGTGCTGGAGCAGATGCGCGAACACGCGGTGCCCGCGCTGCTGCTGTATGACCCGGTGAACATCCGTTACGCGACGGATACCTCCAACATGCAGGTGTGGTGCGGCCGCAATCCGGCGCGCTACGTGATGATCTTCGCGGACGGCCGGATCGTCGCATGGGAATTCCACAGCAGCGAACATGTGTGGGACGGCATCGATCTCGACGTGGAGTGGCGCGGCGCCACCAGCTGGACCTTCTTCAATGCCGGTCACGAAGCCGAACGCCGCGCCGAGACCTGGGGCGCGGAGATCGTCGATGTGCTGCGCACCCATGCGCCGGGCGAGACGCGCCTTGCCGTCGATCGGCTCGATCCCTTCGGCACCGTTTATCTCGAGCAACACGGCATCGCGCTATTCGACGGCCAGCTTCTCATGGAAAGCGCGCGCCTCATCAAGTCGCCGGACGAACTCGTGCTGATCGGCGCATCCTTGCGCACCGCCGAGCAAGGCATCCAACGCATGCGGGAAGCGCTTCGGCCGGGCATCACCGAAAACGAACTGTGGGCGCATCTGCATTTCGAGAACATCCGCCACGGCGGCGAGTGGATCGAAACACGGCTGCTCGCTTCCGGCGAGCGCACCAATCCGTGGATGCACGAATGCTCGGCGCGCGTGCTGCAAAACGGCGATCTCCTCGCCTTCGATACCGACATGGTCGGCCCGCACGGCTATTGCTCGGATATCTCGCGGACGTGGCTGGTCGGCGACGGACGCCCGTCCGGCGAACAGCGCGCCCTCTACGAACAGGCCTATGCGCAAGTCCACACCAACATGGATCTGCTGAAGCCCGGCATGACGTTTCGCGAGTTCTCCGAGAAGGCGTGGCGCATTCCCGAGCGCTTCATCAAGAACCGCTATTGCTGTCTGGCGCACGGCATCGGCATGGTGGATGAATATCCGTCGATCGCCCATCAGGTCGACTGGGACAGCGCGGGCTATGATGGCCGTTTCGAGCCGGGCATGACGGTGTGCGTCGAAAGCTATATCGGCGCCGAGGGCGGCACGCAGGGCGTCAAGCTCGAACAACAGGTCGTCCTGACGGAGCATGGCTGCGAGCCGCTCACTTCCTGCCCCTTCGAAACCGACTGGCTATAGCGCGAGCACACCATGACGAAGCGACCTGAAGCCGTATCGACCTTCATTGCCATCGCGGAACGCCTGTTCCAGTCCACGCAGCTTCCCGAAGGCGGACGCGTGGTTGCGTCAAAGGTGTTTGAAAAATTACGCACGCCGTCCGACGACGGCACGCGGCGTACGGACCGCTTCCCCGCCTGCGCGTGGTTCGATGCCGCGCTCGCACCGCGCATCGGCGAGGATACGGACCTCGGCGCGGCCGCGCGCGCGCTCAAGGCGCTGGAACCTTCTCTGGGCTGGTCGCGCCGGAATTCGGGTGAGAACGGCAGCGAGAATTACATCGAAGGTCACGTACACGGCATGATCTGCGGAACGGGCGGCGCCGAGAGCCGTCATGACGTGCGGCTCGGCTTCTCCGTGATGGCGCCCGAAGTCCGCTATCCGGATCACTCGCATCCACCGGAAGAAGCCTATGTGCTGTTGAGTGCCGGCGAGTTTCGCCAGCGCGACGGCGACTGGTTCAATCCGGGCATCGGCGGCGGCATCCATAACTTTCCGGGCAGCCGTCATGCGATGCGCTCCGGCCGCGAACCGTTCATCGCCGTCTGGTGCCTGTTGCCGTAAGCCGTACGCCTCGCTATCCCACCTCGACGCGATTGCGCCCGCGCTCTTTCGCCTGATACAGCGCGCGGTCGGCGCGCCGCATCAAGGCATCGACATCCGATTCGCCCGGCTCGCGCGTCACCACGCCGATGCTCACCGTGAACGGAATCGGCTTCACGCGCCACGCGTGCTCGAAGTCCTGCTGCTCGAAGCGCCGGCGCAGTGTGTCGGCGATCTCACAGGCGAGCCGCGCATCCGCGCCCGGCAGCGCCGCGACGAACTCCTCGCCGCCCCAGCGCGCGAACAGTTTCGACGCATGCGGGATCGACATGCCGACCTGCGCCAGCACGCACAGCACTTCGTCGCCGATATCGTGGCCGTGGCTGTCGTTGATCTTCTTGAAGTAATCGATGTCGAGGATGAACACGGACAGCACCTGATCCGTGCCCAGCACCTTCTCGACAAAATCCAGGAATTCGCGACGGTTCGGCAGGCCGGTCAAGGCATCGGTCGCGGCCTGCTTCCTGAGCAATTCCATGAGTTGCGCGCGCTCGGTAATGTCACGGATCACCGCCGTGAATTCGATCACGCCATCCACCTTGATCTTGGAGATCGCGATCTCCACGGGAATGATCCGCCCGTCGCGATGCCGTCCGTACACGCTGTTGCTTTCGTCCATGCGCGGCGGCGTGATCGAACGCAGGTTCATCTTGTCGGAGTCGGCGAACTGCCTGACATTGCGCGAGTGGTTCGCGCGGAAGCGTTCGGGCAGCAGCGTCTCGATGCGTCGGCCGAGCACTTCGTCGGAGCGATAGCCGAACAGGTTTTCCGCCGCGCGATTGAACAGCGTGATGTTGTGCTGCTCGTCGATCGTGACGATGGCGTCATAGGCCGAATCCACGACCGCGCGAAAACGCGAGTCGCTGACTTCGAGTGCGTGGGTCAGATCGCGCTTCGGGGGATTCACGAAGCCCGTCAGCAGGATCTCCTTCGCGTCCGCACCGCCGAGCGGCTTGAGCGTGAGCCGCCATAGCGGTTCATTCGCGCCGCGCATCGCGGGATGCGCCAGTTCCTGCACATCGCCCGACGTAAAACCTGCGTTCAGTTTCTCGCGCAATGCGGACCATCCGTGATCCGGAATCAGCGTATCGAACAGGAACGGAAATGAAAGCGGCTCGGCGTGCGCCACGCCCGCCATCGCGAGGAACGCGTCATTGCAAGCGTTGATGACAAAAGCACCGTGCGCATCGCGCGCGAAGAGAGCGACGCAGATCGTCACGCCATCCGCGGGCTCCTGAGTTGTGTTGGGCAAACCGGACATAGTCTCACCTGGGCGACACCGCCTTACGGTACCGAAAGCAAAAGCGCGT
This sequence comes from Caballeronia sp. LZ043, assembly GCF_031451075.1. Lineage (NCBI taxonomy): Bacteria > Pseudomonadati > Pseudomonadota > Betaproteobacteria > Burkholderiales > Burkholderiaceae > Caballeronia > Caballeronia sp. LZ043. Next base: position 1,144,048 of record NZ_JARUXT010000004.1, read on the forward strand.
GACGTTGTCGCGGGCGTCACATCGCCCATGGTTATCGGCGCGGAGTCGTGAGCCTTGAGCTTGAAATCGAAGATGATCGACATGGCAAACCGCTTTCGGTCTCCCACGAACGGCTCGCCCTCCAGCGAAAACATGGCGCAAGAACCGTGCTTCGCCCGGCAAGGCCGACGAACTTTCGTTCGAAAATTGTTGACCAATTCACTAAGGATTTGGTAGCATCCGTGGCTGGAGTACAAGAAGTCGATTGCTGTTCATCAATAGTCCGTTTATCTCTTGCGGTATTCGTTGTCCATTCCCTCCTTGCTGCTTCGCCCCGCTCAATCGAGCACTTTTTTTTGTTGTATTTCAATTCAGGATTTTCATGGACACCGGTATTGTCAAGTGGTTCAACGACACCAAGGGTTTCGGTTTCATCACGCCGGACGCAGGCGGCGATGACCTTTTCGCGCATTTCTCGGAAATTCGCGCTGACGGTTTCAAGACCCTGGCAGAAGGCCAGAAGGTAAGCTTCGAAACGAAGCGCGGCCCGAAGGGCATGCAGGCTTCGAACATCAAGCCGCTGTAAATTTGCCGCTGCAGATTTGCCGCTGTTAATTCGCGGCACGCCGGGAGCCTTCAAGACAAGGCTTCCGGCTTCCTCCGGTTCACCTTCGCGGCTCCGCGACACTCCTTCGGCCTGGCCCTGGTTGCCGCCATCTTTCGATCGCGTTAAAGACGCGCATCGCCTCGTGTTCTCTGGTTGCGCCGGAAACACTCACTCTTAAAATTAAAATGACACAACTCAATCAATACCGCGGTTATGCGGTACACGCCTTTACGCATCGCCTGCACGACAAAACGTTTTCCGCGAATGTCATGCTGGAACGTCCCGAAACGGAATCGGACGAATCCACTTATCGCTTTTTCTCGCTGGATTACTTTTCCCAGGAATCCGATGCGATCGAGTATTCGCGCCGCTGGGCGCGCGACTGGATCGACACGCGCGGCTGACGGCATCGCCGACCCATGCATCATGCTTGGCGCAACGCGTCGTCCGGCAACGTCGGCACGGCGCGCACGAGCGCCGGGCGAATCAGATGCTCGAGCACACGTCGCGTGAGCGTCACGGTCTCATCGACGAAACCGTCCCACTCTCCCTGCCGATGCAGCACGAAGAACTCGCGCCGCGCGAGCCGTCCTTCGGGCAGCGGCAACACAGCGATCTCGTCGAGATAATGCCGTGCCTGCCACAGGCACAGCGGCGTCGAGATGGCAAAGCCGAGCTTCGCGCTGACGAGACTCAATAGCGGATCGGTGGCGTCGAATTCGTAGCGGCGCGGGCTTTCGATACCCAGATGCCGCGCAAAGCGATCCACCTGCTGGCCAATCACCGAACGCGCCGTATAGCGGATCAGCGGCAGTTCGTCCGCAAGCGTGCGCCAGTCCGGCGTGCTGCCTTGCGCGTGACCAGCCGCGCGTTCCTCCAGCCAGCGCCGCGACACCACCGCGACGAACGCCTCCGAAAACAACGGCACTTCGACGATGCGCGCGTCGGTCAACGCCGTCTGCGTGCAGACCACGACGTCCACTTCGCGCGCGTGCAGCTGCGCCGCCAGACCGGGCGTCAGGCCCGACCACAGCGTGATCTGTCGCGCCGGACCGGACATCGCGCGGATCAGCTCGGGGCCGACCGTCGCCGCGAAGGAATCGACGCAACCGAGCCGCAAAGGCAACGTCCCCGCCAGCGATTCGGCGCCGAGCCGCGCGCTCACCGTCTGCGCATGTTCCAGCAGCGGGCCTGCGAGTTCGAGCAGCGCGCGCCCGGCGCGATTCGGACGCGGCGGACGGCTGTCACGATCGAAGAGATCGGCGCCCTGTTCGCGTTCCAGTGCGGCAATCGACTGGCTCACCGCGCTCTGACTCAGGCCGAGGCGGCGGGCGGCGGCCGTCATCGAGCCGGTTTCGCAGACGGCGACGAACGCCTGCAACGCGCGCAAATCGATCGGGGCTGGGGTGCGTCTCATCAAGTCTCCGCAAGAAGAACGGCCGCCCGCGCGGCGCTCATCATCAGTTTGCCTTCTACAAAATCGCCACGCGCACTTTAAAACAGAGTCCAGCGCTTTGATGCACCCGCACAGGCCCGGTCGGTTTGGTGACAGTTGATGTCGAGTTTGTGTTGGTTCACGGGTTATTGGCCCGTTACATTCGATCCACACCCGCATCGGGTGCACGGAGGCCGCATTGGATACGCTGGTTTTCATCTGGAGTAATGCGGCATCGATCGGCCAAATGCTGGTCGATCACGTGCTGATCGTGCTGGCCGGCGTCGGCTGCGCGATCGTGACGGGCGTCACGCTCGGCATCGTCATCACGCTCAACGAGCGGCTCGCGCGCGTCGTGCTCTATACCGCCGCGATGCTGATGACGATTCCGTCCATCGCGCTGTTCGGGCTGCTGATCCCGGTGCTGTCGCTGATCGGCCAGGGCATCGGCTTCCTGCCGGCGGCCATCGCGCTGTTCCTCTATTCGCAGTTGCCGATCCTGCGCAACACCTACGCGGCCATCCGCAATCTCGATCCCGCGCTGCGCGAAGCCGCGCAAGGCATGGGCATGACTTCGTGGCAGCGGCTGCGGCGCGTCGAAATGCCCATTGCCGTGCCGATCATCATGGCCGGCGTGCGCATGGCGGTGGTAATGAACATCGGCATCGCGGCAATTGCGACGTATATCGGCGCCGGCGGACTCGGGCGGCTCATCAGCCGCGGCATTTCGCAGTCGGACCCGCGGCAGCTGGTGGCGGGCGCGCTGATCGTCGCGCTGCTGGCCATCCTCGCCGATCTCGGCCTGGCCGCGCTGCAATGGCGGCTGACGCCGGAAGGCATGCGGCCGCGCCGGGCGCGCTTCCTGTGGCGCCGCGCCACGGCCCGTCCGCCGCTCGCGGCGCCTCTTGCACACACGCCTGCCACTCCGGCGGAGGGACGATGATCGAGCTTCGAAACCTGACCAAGCGCTTCACTGCGCGCGGCGACAAGGCGGTCGTCGACGACATCTCGATGACGGTCGAGGAAGGCGAACTGTGCGTGCTGCTGGGACCGTCCGGCTGCGGCAAGACCACGACGCTCAAGATGGTCAACCGGCTCGTGCAGCCGACCTCGGGCCGCATCCTGATCGGCGGCGTGGACACGGCGGGCTTCGATATCGTCGAGCTGCGGCGGCGCATCGGTTACGCGATTCAGCAAGTGGGCCTGTTTCCGAACATGACGGTGGCGGACAACATCGCGCTCGTGCCGGAGATGCTCGGCTGGAACAAGACGCGCATCCGCGAGCGTACGGAGCAACTGCTGGCGATGGTCTCGCTCGATCCGGCGACCTTCATGCCGTGCTATCCGCGCGATTTGTCGGGCGGCCAGCAGCAGCGCGTCGGCGTGGCCCGGGCGCTCGCCGCCGATCCGCCCGTGATGCTGATGGACGAGCCGTTCGGCGCGATCGATCCGATCAACCGCACGTCGATCCAGGACGAGTTCCGCCATATCCAGAAGAGCCTGCGCAAGACCGTGATGTTCGTGAGCCACGACATCGACGAGGCCATGAAGATGGGCGACAAGGTAGCCATCTTTCGCGACGGCAAGATCGAGCAGATGGCCAGTCCCGACGAGTTGCTGGCGCGTCCGGCGAGTGCGTTCGTCGCGGATTTCGTCGGCACGGACCGGGCGCTGAAGCGCCTGCGCCTGATGCGCGCCGCCGATGCCGCGCTGGAACCGGCACGCGTCGCGCGACTGGGTTACGCGAGCGCCGATGCACGCACGCTCCTGCGCGATCATCTGGCCGACACGCTGGTCGTCCTCGATGCGCAGAACCAGCCGGTGGGCCATGTCGGGCCGCTGGAACTCGCCGCAGCAGGCGCAACCTTGGAGGCCGTGCGGCTGCGTCCGCTACCCGCCGTGATACGTGCAACCGACGACCTGCGCTCCGTCATGTCGATGCTGCTCGCGCACGGCGTGACGTGGCTGCCGGCCGTGGATGCCGAGGGCGCTTTCATCGGCTATGTGACGCATGAACGCATCGCTTTGATGGCGCGCGCGGCATGCGTTTCGGGCGAAGCATCGCCGCAGGTTGCCGCCGCGCCGCGGGCGGACGATATCGCGCTCGTCGCCGGAGCCGTGCGATGAAGCCGCGCGCCGCTCGCCTTGCGTGTGCTCTGGCGGTGGCATGCGTCAGCGCATCGGCGCATGCGGACAACTGGCTGGCGTCGATCGGCCAGTATCGCGCGGACATCGTCTATCAGGCCGGCCAGCAGATGCTGATGGTGCTGATCGCGGGCGTCGCGGCCATTCTCGTGGCCGTGCCCGCCGGCATCTGGCTGAGCCGTCCGGAGAACGGCCGCGCCGCGCATTTCGTCATGTTCACGCTGAACGCGGGCCAGGCCGTGCCGAAGCTCGCGATCCTCGCGCTCGCCATGAGCGTGCTCGGCATCGGCGCGAAGCCCGCGATTCTCGCGCTGTGGCTCGCCACGCTGCTGCCCATCGCGATGAATACCTACGAAGGCATCCGCGCCGTGCCGCCCGCGCTGATCGAAGCGGCCAACGGCATCGGCATGACGCAGTGGATGATCCTGCGCAAGGTCGAACTGCCCAACGCCATGTTCGTGATTCTCGCCGGCGTGCGCACCGCGCTGGCGATCACCGTCGGCACCGCGCCGCTGGCGTTTCTCGTCGGCGGCGGCGGACTGGGCGAACTCATCTTCACCGGCATCGACCTGAACGACTTCACGATGTTGCTTGCCGGCGCCATCCCGACCGCCCTCCTCGCGGTCGCCACCGACCTGTTCGTCGCGCAGCTGCAGCACTGGCTCGTGCCGCGCGGCGTCAGTCCTCAACGTTGATCCTTCTCCCGGAACCGAAGCCCATGTTCAAGCCGCTGTTGTCACGCACGTCGTGGTCACGCCTGCTCGGCGCATCCCTGTTCACGCTCGCATTCGGCGCATTCAGTGCGTTGGGCGCGAGCCAGGCGGCGCAGGCCGCATCGACCATTACGGTCGGCGGGAAGAACTTCACCGAGCAGGTCCTGCTCGCGGAGATGACCACGGAACTGCTGAAGGCCAAGGGCTTCGATGTCGTGAAGAAGGACGGCATGGGCAGCACGGTGCTGCGTCAGGCGCAAGAGAACGGTCAGGTGGACGTGTACTGGGAATACACCGGCACGTCGCTCATCACCTACAACAAGGTGACCGACAAGCTCGATCCGCAGCAAACCTACGCGCGCGTGAAGGAACTCGATGCGCAGAAGGGCCTCGTGTGGCTCGACCCGTCGAAGGCGAACGACACGTATGGCCTCGCGATGAACCGCGATGTCGCGCAGAAGCTCGGCATCGCGACGCTCAGCGATCTCGCGAAGGTGCTGAACAGCGGCAAGGAACTCACCTTCGCGTGCAATTCCGAGTTCTACGCGCGCCCCGACGGCCTGCGTCCGCTGGAGAAGGAGTACGGCTTCCACTTCGGCCCGGCGCAGATCAAGCGGATGGATTCGGGTCTCACGTATCAGGCGCTGAAGGATCGTCAGGTCGATACCGCGCTGGTCTTCACGACCGATGGCCGCGTGCCCGCGTTCAACTTCATCGTCCTGCGTGACGACAAGAACTTCTTCCCCGCCTATGCGCTGACGCCGGTGGTGCGCAAGGCGACGCTCGACGCCAATCCGAACCTGGCGGGCATCCTGAACGCGCTGTCCGCCAAGCTCGACGACGCGACCATGGCCCGTCTCAACGCCGAAGTGGACGTGCAGAAGAAGTCGCTCAGCGACGTCTCCGGCGCGTTCCTCAAGTCCGCCGGCCTGCTCTGATCCATGCGCGCGCAGCCAGCCTTGCGCGTCGCGGCCGCGCAGATCGAAACCGTTCCCGGCGATCTCGCGGCGAATCTCGCCGTGCATCGGCGGGTGATCGAACAGGCGACGGAAAGCGGCGTGCGGCTGCTGGTGTTTCCAGAACTGTCGCTGGCCGGACACGGCGCCGGCGAGCACGCGCTGAAGCTCGCCCTCACCCGCGATGACGAAGCCTTGCTCGAACTCGCGCGCGGTTGCTCGGAGCTATCGGCGGTAGTCGGGTTCATCGAGGAAGCCCCGGGCGCGCTGTTCTACAACAGCGTCGCGACGCTGCATGCGGGACGCGTGGTGCAGGTGCATCGCAAGATTGCGCTCGCGACCTACGGCAAACTCGACGACGGCAAGTACTACGGACACGGCGAGCGCCTCGATCAGTTTGCGCTGCCGGACGACCCGCGCTGGCGTGTCGCGACGCCGATCTGCGCGGACTTGTGGAGCCCCGCGTTGATGCATCGGCTGGCGCGCGACGGCGCCACGCTGTGCGCCGCGCCGGTGAGTTCGGCGGTGGAAGCAGTCGGCACCGAGTTCGACAACCCGCGCGGCTGGGACACCGTGTTGCGCGCCCATGCACTCGTCTATGGGCTGCCGATCGTGTTCGCCAATCGCGTCGGACGCGAAGGCGCGCTGCATTTCTGGGGCGGCTCGCGCATCGTCGGCCCGCGCGGCGAGGTGCTCGCGCAAAGCGAGACGGCGCACGAGGAACTGGTGATCGCCGACCTCGACTACGGCGCGGTGCGCAACGCCCGCTTCGACCTGCCGACGGTCCGCGATGCCCGCGCCATCGACACGGCTCTGTCTCGCCACGCTTCCGGAAACGATGAAAACGACATCGTGTCGGTTTCGTGATCGGGTAGGTCGTGTGGCTGTCGGCATGCGCCAAATCAGCGGCAGACAATCGGTCTAACTGATCGTTCGCACGGAGAACACGACGATGATCGACCCGACACGCGTGCGCGCCGCCCTCGCGCAACGCCGTGACAACTTCTCGCTGCCGCAGCCGTTCTATACCGACGACGCGTTTCATCAACTCGATATCGACGCCGTCTTCAACAACGAATGGCTCTTCGCCTGCAATAGCTGCGAACTGCGAGAACCGGGCGATTACCTGACACTCGAAATCGGCGCGACCTCGGTCATTGTTCTGCGCGACCGGGACGGTGAGATTCGCGCCTTCTTCAATACCTGCCGACATCGCGGCTCGCGCATCTGTCTCGACGAAAAGGGCCATGCGCACCGCCTCACCTGCGCCTATCACCAGTGGGTCTACGAACTCGACGGTTCGCTGCTGCATGCGCGGCAGATGCCCGCGGACTTCGAGCGCGAAGCGTACGGACTGCGTCCGGTGCATGTCGGGATCGTGTGCGGGATGGTCTACCTCTGCCTCGCCGATACGCCGCCGGACCTCACGCGCTTTCGCGAAGCGGTGACGCCCTACATCGCACCGCATCAGCCGTGGCGCACCAAGGTAGCGGCCGTCTCGACGATGATCGAGGACGCGAACTGGAAGCTCGTCATCGAGAACAATCGCGAGTGCTATCACTGCGCAGGCAATCATCCGGAGCTGCTCGCGACGCTGGTCGAATTCGCGCTGCCCGACGATCCCGCCGGCTCGCGCGACTTCCGTTTGCTGATGGACACGCAGGCCGCCAAGTGGGAACGGCACGGCCTGCCGCATCTGCCGGCCGATGGCGGCGACGAGTTCCGCTGCATCCGCCTGCCGTTTCATCGCGGCGCGGTGTCGTTCACGCCGGATGGCTCGCCTGCCTGCGGCAAGCTGCTCGGCGATCTCACCGAGCCCGACCTCGGCTCGGTACGCATGTTCCGCGTGCCGAACAACTGGAATCACTTCCTCGCCGATCACATCATCCACTTCCGGATCCTGCCGCTGTCGGCGTCGCGCACGATGCTGCGCACGACCTGGCTCGTGCATGAAGACGCGGTGGAAGGCGTCGATTACGACGTCGATACGCTGACCTCCGTGTGGAACGCCACCAACACGCAGGACGCGCGGCTCGCGGCCAACAATCAGCTGGGCGTCGGCTCGATCGGCTACACGCCGGGACCGTATGCGCCATCCGAATTCATGTTGCGCAACTTCACCCACTGGTACGCGAACAAGCTGGCGACGTATCTGGACGGCTCGCATCCGCATCGCTCGATTGAACTGAAGGTGTCGAATGGCTGACGTGCTGATCGACCCCGACACCGTGAATGCATTCGATGAAGCCGCCGCGCGCACGCTCGAATGCATCGGGGTGCGTGATGAAGCGCCGGGCGTGCGGACCTTTTTCCTGCGCGATCACCATGCCGACGGCGCGCGCCGCCATGCGCCCGGACAAGCCATGTTGCTGACGCTCGATATCGACGGCGTGCGGCATGACCGGACCTTCTCGATTGCGTCGTCGCCGCTCGGGCGCGGCGTGATCGAGCTGACCATCAAGGCGCAGCGCGACGGCGTCGTGACGCGCTGGCTGCACGAACACTGCGTGCCGGGCCTGCAAATCGAGGCACGCTATCCACTCGGCCGCTTCACGCTCGACGTGGCAAATCCGGAGCCGCTTGCGCTGGTGTCGGCGGGATCGGGCGCCTCGCCGCTGATGTCGATGCTGCGCACGCTCGCACACAGCCGGCCGGATGCGGACGTCGCCTGGCTGCACAGCGCGCGTCATGCCGACGACATCCTCTTCGCGGCCGAACTCGCCGCGCTGCAGGCGCGCATGCCGAACCTGCGGATCAGCGTCTGGCTCAGTGCGCCGGAGCCGGGCTGGTTCGGCCTGCGCGGACGCATGACGCGCGGCACGCTTTGGGCGATGACGCCGGACTTCGGCCGCCGCACGGTGTACTGCTGCGGCCCGGCGGGCTTCATGCAAGGCATCCGGCAGATTCATGCGGCGGAAGGCGCGCGACGCGCGGCGTTTCATATCGAGCATTTCGGACCGGCACCCGTCGATCCGGCAACACCGACGCCCGATGACACGACCGGCGTCATCCATCACGCCACCTTCGGCGACAAGCGCTTCGACGTGCGCGCGGGCGAAACGCTGCTCGTCGCGGCGACGCGTCAGCACGTCGTGATTCCCTGCGGCTGCGCGAGCGGCATGTGCGGCACATGCAAGGTCCGCCGCCTCTCCGGCGAAGTCTCGATGCAGCACGCGGGCGGTTTGTCCGCCGCCGAGGAATCGCAAGGCTGGATTCTCGCGTGCTCCAGCCGCCCTTCCACCGACATCGAGATCGCGCTCAGATGACACGCACCGCCGCTCCTTTGCAAGACGACGCCAGCCGCTTCACGCACGCGTTGCGTTTCGACATGCTGCCGGATACGGTGGTCCGCGACGCACAGCGCCGCCTGCTCGATCTCTTCGGCATCGCGGCGGCGGGCACGAGCACGCGGATGTCGTCGATTGCGCGCGAACATGCGCTCGACTGTTTCGCCGCCGGCCGCAGTCCGGCGCGCATGCTGTTCGACGGGCGGCTCGCTAGCGCGGCGGGCGCGGCCTTCGCGGGCGCGGCGACCATCGACAGTTTCGACGGCCACGACGGCCACGCCCTCACCAAGGGCCACGCAGGCGTCACGGTGCTGCCCGCACTGCTCGCGATGACCGAACGCGCGCCCGGCATGAGCGGCCGCGAGTTCATCGTGCAGACGGTGCTCGGCTATGAGCTCGGCACGCGCGCGGGGATCGCGCTGCACGCGACGAGCCGCGAATATCACACGTCGGGCGCGTGGAATGCGCTTGCGGCGGCGGCCATCGCGAGCCGCGCGCTCGGCTTCGATCTGCCGACGACGCGTCACGCGCTCGGCATCGCCGAGTATCACGGACCGCGCTCGGACATGATGCGCTGTATCGATCATCCGACCATGCTGAAGGACGGCTCGTGCTGGGGCGCGCTCGCGGGCATCAGCGCGGCGTGGCTCGCGTCGCGCGGCTTCACCGGCGCGCCGGCCACGACCGTCGAACGCGATGCGCCCGCCGTCTGGGCCGATCTCGGCGAACGCTGGCTGATCCTCGAACAGTATGTGAAGCCGTATCCGGTGTGCCGCTGGGCGCACGCTTCGATTGCGGCGGCGCTCGCGGTGCGCGCGCAGGCCGGTTTCGATGCGGCGGACATCGTGCGCGTGGAAATCGAGACCTTCCATCAAGCCGCGCGCCTGTGGTCGGACGCGCCGCGCACGACCGAAGAAGCGCAATACGGCGTGCTGTTCCCGGTCGCCGACGCGCTGCTGCATGGACGCGTGGATGCGGACACCATCGGCGATGCGGGTCTCGCCGATCCCGCGGTGCGCGCACTGCTGCCGCGGCTCGTCACGCGCGAACACGCGGACTTCAACGCAGCCTTTCCCGCCGAGCGCTGGGCGCGTGTGGGCGTCGAACTGAGCGACGGACGCCGCCTCGATTCCGGTCCGATGCAGGCGGACGGCGACCCCGCGCGTCCGCTGCCGCCCGGCGTCGAACGCGACAAATACCGCAGCCTGACGGGCGCGCGTTTCGGCGCTCGTTTCGCGAGCGAACTCGAAGCCGCCGTCGATGCACTCGCCGAACCCGATGCAAGTGCCGCCCGCTTGTGCGAACTCGTGCTGAACGCGCCGCCCGCCATCGAAGAAGCCGATGCACGCGCCTGCGACGACCAGGCCGTCCCCTCCTGAACGATCGAACCGAAACAGTGGAAAACGAAGCCATGCACACGCCGTTCCATGATCCCGCCAGCGTCGCGGGCAAGGCGCCGCCGGTCGGCGAAGCGACCGATCTGCTCATCGTCGGCGCGGGTCCCGCCGGCATTGCGGCCGCGCTCGAAGCGGCGGGACGCGGCATCGGCGTGACGCTCGTCGATGAAAATCCGGTGCCGCTGGAAACCATGGGCGAGGACGTGCCGTTGCACTTCGGCGGACGCATGGGCGCGACAGCGGGCAATGCCAACGCGATGCTCGAAGCGATGCTGGAGGCGCGTCCCGAACTCGGCGACGCGCTGGAAGCGGGCGTCGACGTCAGGCTCGGCACGGCGGTCTGGGGACTTTTCCCGCACGGCCCGGCGCGCGCGTGGATGGACACCCACGCCGCCGGTCTCGCCGATGCCTCGCATGCGTGGCTGATGAGTTTCAAACAGGTGATCGTCGCGTCCGGACGGCGTGACATGGGCCTCGCCTTCGACGGCTGGCAGCGGCCCGGCGTGATGGGCGCGAGCGCCGCATGGCGGCTCGCGGTGCTCTACGGCGCACTCGATGCGCGCCGCGCGGTGCTCGTCGGCAGCGATACGGATGCACTGAACGTGGCCGTCGAACTGATGGCGCGCGGGGTGCGCATTGTCGCGGTGATCGAACAGTCGGAGGCGATTCTCGGCGATCCGGCGCTCGCCTCGCAACTCGAGGCAGGCGGCGCGCGGCTGCTCGTGCGTCATGCGGTGCGGCACGCGCACGGCGACGCCTACGGCGTGACCTCGGTCGAAGCGGCGTCGCTGGATACGGGCGCATCGACCGCGTTCGAGTGCGACACGGTGTTGCTCGGCATCGCCGCCCTGCCCGCGATCGAACTGCCCGAAGCAGCCGGCTGCGCAACGACGTTCGATGCCGCGCGCAGCGGTCATGTCGTGATCGTCGATGCGATACAACGCACATCGCTGCCGTTCATTCACGCGGCCGGCGACTGCGCGGGCGTGTGGGCAAGCAAGAGCCGTGATGAAGATGTCGCGCGAGAGGAAGGCCGGCGCGCAGCGCGCGCGGCGCTCGAAGCGCTGGGCGCTTCCCGGGACGAAACTGCCGCGACCAAGCCGATTGAACCCGACACGCCCGCATACGACATCGCGCAGGCACGCGTGGCATGGGTCCAGGCGAGCGTCATCGGCGCGGCGGGCGAGCCGTTCGTGTGCCAGTGCGAGGAAGTAACCGCGCGCGAGATCCTCGATGTGCGTCCGCCGCGCTATCTCGACTGGCATCCCGCCGATGCCGCGCACGACACGCGCGGCGTCGCCGGGCTGGCGCAGAGCGGCCCGCCGAATCCCGATGCGGTCAAGCGCCTGACACGCGCCTGCATGGGTCCGTGTCAGGGTCGCCGCTGCCGCGAACAAGTGGCGGCGCTGCTGGCCATCGGTTCGGGCTGCGCGCTGCCGCAGATTCCGCTCGCCACCTTCCGCGCGCCGGTGCGTCCGCTCGCATTGCGCCAGCTGGCCGAAGTCGCCGAAGCCTCATCGACCGCCGCGCATTGGGACAGCTGGTTCGGCATGGCCTCGCAATGGGTGCCGTTCTGGCGCGTCGAGCCGCTCTATCGCGCGGGCACGCGCCAGGTCGGCGAAGCAGTGGCGAGCGAATAACATGACGTCGACTCCATCGCATCCAAAGGCAACTCCCAATCGCAATCGAGGCACGCAGGCATGAATACATCGGCAGCAGGCAAGACCACGGACGGCGGCACGGTCAAGGGCGCATCGGTCGTCATCGTCGGCGGCGGGGTGACGGGATTGTCGGCGGGATGGTGGCTCGCGCGCGAGGGCATCGACGTGCTGGTGCTCGAAGCAGGCATGCTGGGCTGGGGCGCGTCGGGGCGCAACGGCGGCGGCTGTTCGCATCATCACAGCCCGCTTTTCATGGAAGAGCAGCGCCTCTGGCCGATGATGGACGAACTGCTCGGCTATCCGACCGAGTTCTGCCGCGAACGCATCCGCATCGCACTGGACGAACAGCAGTTCATCCTCTACCGGCGCGCGCTGGAGAACGGCGAACATCACGGACTGCGCTCCGACGTGCTCGACGCGAAGCAGGTGCGCGAACTCGTGCCGCTCGCGGGCGACAACGTGCATGCCGGTTACTTCTATCACTTCGGCGGCCATGCGAATCCGCATCGCACGTTGCAGGCTTATGCGTGGGCCATGGAGGATCACGGCGGGCGCATCCTGCAACACACGCCGGTGACGGGTTTCGTCTCGCAAGGCGGACGCGTCTCCGCGGTGCAGACGCCCGCAGGGGAGTTTGCCTGCGACCATCTGGTCATCGCGGCCGGACCGCATACCGGCGTGCTGGCGGCGCAGCTCGGCATCGACGTGCCGCTGGCGGCCGCGCGCGCGGAGATGATCGTCACCGAGCCGCTGCCGCTGATGCCGCTGGGCGGTATCGACGGCAACGGACTGTATGGACGGCAGACGCTGCGCGGCAATCTTGCGTATGGCGGCGGACCGCACGAATGGCTCGCGCTCGACGACGTCCCGAAAGTCCGCCCGCATTCGACGCCGCTTCAATGCAGCATCGCGGCCCGGCTCGCGGCCCTGCTGCCGAAGGCCGCGCATGCGAAGGTCATCCGCAGCTGGGCGGGCTATATCGAGAACACGCCGGATGGACGGCCCGTGATCGATCGGCCGGCGGCGCAAAGCAACGTGACGGTCGCGACCTTGTCGAGCGTGGGCTTTGGCTTGTCGCCGGCGAGCGGGCACGCAATCCGCGATCTCGTCGTGGACGGGCATTGCGGGTTCGCCGATCTGTCATCGCTCTCGCTCGCGCGCTTCGCCGAACTGGAGCCGAACTGGCGCGAATTGCAGGGCTGGCTGCCGTTGCCGTTGCGCGCTGCGGCGCCCGTACTGGAAGCCGCGTAGAAGCTCAGGAGCGCGGCTGCGCCGCGCGCAATTCCGTCGGGCTGATGCCGTACGCCCGGCGCACCCAGCGCGCCAGATGCGACGGCGACGCAAAGCCCGTCGCCACCGCCACATCGGCTACGGGCACGCTCGAATACGTCAGCATGTCGTGCGCGCGCTCCAGCCTTAGCTGCACGTAATAGCGCGCGGGCGTCGCGTTCAGATGCCGCAGGAACAGGCGCTCCATCTGCCGCGACGTCATGCCGATCGCGGAACCGATATCGTTGATCTGCACCGGCGTCTCCACGTTCGCGCGCATCATCTCGATGGCCCGGCGAATGCCGCGCGGCAGGCTCGCGTGATTCTGGTCGCGCCAGCCGCGCTGGTTGTCGGCGGTGTCGCGCATGCGTTCGTGGTGGAACTGGTTGGCGACGCGCACCGCCAGATCGCTGCCATGCTGCGTCTTGATGAGCTGCAGCATCATGTCCATCGCCGCGATGCCGCCCGAGCACGTCATGCGGTCGCGATCGATGTCGAACAGCCGGCTGCTGCACAGCAGATCGGGAAAGGCTTCCGTAAAGGCCGGCAGGTTCTCCCAGTGGATGGTGCAGTGATAGCCGTCGAGCAGGCCAGCAAGCGCGAGCAGCCAGGTTGCCGTCGACAGCGAGCCGATCACCGCGCCCGTGCGCGCCGCGCGCTTCAGCGCCGCGACGAAGGCCGGTTCCTGCGCGGGCGCGAGACGCAGGCCGCCGCAGATGAACACGTAGTCGGCCTCCTTATACACGTCGTCGAAGCTGCGCGCCGCCAGCGCAATGCCATTCGATGACTCGACCGGCTCGCCATCGAGGCTCGCAAGCGTCCAGCCGTAGAGTGTTTCTCCCGCGAGGCGGTTGGCCGAGCGCAAAGGCTCGATGGCGGACGAGAGGCTCATCATCGAGAGGCCTTCGGCCAGCAGGAACACGAACCGGCGCGGCGGCACGGCGGCGGATGAAGAAGAGTGAGTGACCAAGGCGCGCGACGTGGGGTTGACGATGCAAGCCTTCGCTGAGCAGCAAGCGCACCCGCGAAGACGCCGTGTTCGATGCTTGTGCCCGCTATTATGGCGCGCAGGAGGATGCCATGCGAAATACATTCGTCGGGGTGGACCTGCGCGCGTTGCAGGCGTTCGTCGCGGTATGCGAGACGCGCTCGATGACCGAAGCCGCTCGCGTGCTCGGCGTCACGCAGAGCGCGGTGAGCCAGCTGATCGCCGCGCTGGAGCGCGAACAGGGCGTCGCGCTGTTCGACCGCGAGTTCCGGCCCGTGCGGCCCAACGCGGCGGGACGCATCCTGTTCGAGCAGGCGGGCGGGCTGCTCGAACATGCGCAGGCGGTCTCGCACAACGTGCGGACGGCGACGAGCGAAGGCGTGTCGAGCCTGCGTATCGGCTGCGTGGACTCGTTCGCCGCCAGTGTCGGGCCGTTCATCGTGCAGCGGCTGGCGGAGCGCATGAAGACGCTTTCGATGTGGTCCGGTCTCACGCCGATCCTGAGCGAACAACTCGCCAACCGCGAACTCGATCTCGCCATCTGCACGGACGCGACACTCGATCCGCGCCGTGTCGAATTGCGTCCGCTGTTTTCGGAGACCTTTGTCGCCGTCGCGCCGAAGGCCTTCTGCGCGGAACACCCACCGCGCAACTTCCACGACGTCGTGCGTGAACTGCCGCTGTTGCGCTACACCGGGCGCTCGCTGATCGGGCAACAGGTGGAGCGGCTCGTCAAGCACATGAACTTCCACGCGCCGAACCGCTACGAGTTCGATGACACCGATCCGCTGCTCAGTCTCGTCGCGTCCGGCTTCGGTTGCGCGATCACTTCGCCGCTGTGCCTGTGGCAATCGCGTGCACATCTGCCGGACGTGACGGTCGTGCCGCTGCCTCTCACGCGCATCGGACACCGTGACTTCTACATCCTCACGCGGCGTTCCGAATGGTCCGCGATGGCCGAAGCCGTGTCGCGCGAGTCCATCGCCGTGACGCGCGACGTGATCGCGCCCGGTCTGCATGCGGCCCTGCCCGGCATGCCCGCCCATCTCTTCGATACCCACGCGGCAGAAGCCGAAGCAGTGGGCAATGCAGCATCGAATTAGCGCAACTGCTTCAAAACATAAGAGTTGCTGATTCGGCAACCCGCTTTATGGCGAGCACGCGTTCGCCACTACCATCGATGGCGGACCAGATCACCCCGGGCACGCCGCCGGTTCAAACCTCTCATTCGGACGGACATAACGATGACAAGCAGTCGCCGCACTTTTCTGAAGCAGGCTTCCTGGATCGGCGCGGCCGCCGCCACGGCGGGCATCTCGGCAGGCTTCGCGCCGCTGGCGCGCGCGGCGGCTGTCCCCGTCAACTACGGCGGCTCGGCATGGCTCGGGCACTACGCGGCCTATGTCGCGATGAAGACCGACATCTTCACGAAGCTCGGCATCGACTGTCGCTGGCAGTCGTTCTCGACCTCCTCCGCGCGCATGGGCGCGGTGATGTCGGGCAACCTCGATATCGCCGGCACGGGCGTCGTCTCGGCGCTCGCGCTGATGGCCAACGGCGCGAAGCAATTTCAGCTCATCACCACGCCCAACAACTTCGGCAAGTCCGAAGGCTTGCTGGTGCATGCGAACGTGAAGTCGCTCGCGGATCTGAAAGGCAAGAAGATCGGCGTCACCTATGCGTCGAGTTCGCACGTGCTGCTGCTCGACGTGCTGCGCCAGGCCAACATGGACCCGACCAAGGACGTCAGCATCATCAATCTGCCGGCCACTGAACTGCTCACCGCCTATCGCGGCAACCAGATCGACGCCGCCGCCGCATGGACGCCGACCTTCGACCGCATCCGCGCCCTGCCCGACACGAAGCTGCTGCTCGACGATTCGTCGTTCTCGCTCTACAAGCAGTTCCAGCTGACGCCGGGACCGGACGTGCTGCTGGTCCGCACGGCCTTCGCGAGCGCGCATCCGGAAGTGCCGAAGGCCTTCCTGCAAGGCATCGCGCAAGCCAACGACCTGATGACGCAACAGCCCGAAAAAGCCGCGCCGATCCTGATGACGCTCACCAGCCTGTCCCAGGACGAACAGATGGCCGTCCTCAAGCAGACCCAGTGGTATTCGCACGCGCAGCAGAAGGCGCTCTTCGCGGGCAACGGCGGCAAGCCGGGGCCGTTCGTCGATGGCGTGCAGAAGCTCTCGGACATGCTCGTCGACCTGAAGCAGATCGATCAGTCGCCGAAGGTGGCGGACTGGATCAACGCAACTTATCTCTGAGCGCGCGCGGATGGCCTCCAATCGTAGATGGCGTGACGGCGGCGGTCTGTTCGTCGTCAGCGCCTGCTCGTTGATCGGCTTCCTGCTGCTGTGGGAACTCATCTGCCGCGCCGGCCTGGTCGATCCCGTGTTCCTGCCCGCGCCGTCGCAGGTGCTGGCGCGCGGCATCCGCATGTGGAACCAGCATGCGCTGCTCGACCACGTGCTCGCCTCGACGCGCCGCGTGATGGTCGGCTTCCTTGCGGCCGCGCTGGTGTCGATCCCGCTCGGCATCGTGCTCGGCACGTCACGCGTGGCGCGCGCCGTGTTCGATCCGCTGCTGTCGTTCCTGCGCCCGCTGCCCTCGATGAGCTGGATCCCGCTGTCGCTGCTGTGGTTCGGCATCACCGAAACGCAGAAGTACAGCATCGTCTTCATGGGCTCGTTCGCGCCCGCGCTGCTGTATGTGATCGACGCCACACGCAGTATCGATCCGATCTTCATCCGCGCCGCGCGCAATCTCGGCGCGAACCGCTGGCAGGTGATGGTCGAAGTGATCCTGCCGGGTTGCATCCCGCAGATCCTGTCCGGCATGAAGGTGATTCTCGGCCTCTCGTGGACCTGCGTGATCTCCGCCGAACTCGTCGCCGCGCAGCAAGGCCTGGGCTTCATGATCATGAACGGACGCGAGTTTTTCCAGACCGACACGGTCGTGCTCGGCATGGTGCTCATCAGCATCACGGTGCTGATTACCGATGCCGCGTTTCGCCTCATCGAACGCGGGGTGCTGTCATGGCAACGATGAATGCGCCGATGATCCGCCTCGAAGGCGTCGCGAAAAGCTATGGCGCGTTGCAGGTGCTGAAGGAAGTCAACCTCGATATCGCCCGGGGCGAATTCGTCGTGCTGCTCGGCGCATCGGGTTGCGGCAAGTCGACGATGCTCAACATGATCTCCGGCTTCGAGCAGCCGACGCAAGGCCGCGTGCTCGTTCACGACAAGGTGGTGAAGGACATCGAGCCGGCCTGCGGCATGGTGTTCCAGCAATATGCGCTGTTCCCGTGGAAGACGGTCAGCGAGAACGTGGCGTTCGGTCTCAAGATGCGCGGCGTCAGCAAGGCGGAGCGGCGTGAGGCCGCGCGCCGTCATATCGAGGCGGTGGGCCTGAAGGGCTTCGAGGACAGTTATCCCGGCAGGCTCTCGGGCGGCATGAAGCAGCGCGTGTCGATTGCGCGCGTGCTCGCCAACGACCCCGACGTGATGCTGCTCGACGAACCCTTCGCCGCACTCGATGCCATGACGCGCCAGGTGCTCCAGGAACAGCTTCTTTCGCTGTACGAGAAGAGCGGCAAGACCATCGTCTTCATTACGCATTCGATCGACGAAGCGCTGATGCTCTCCACGCGCATGATCGTGATGGGCGCGAAGCCGGGACGCATCGTGCAGGACATCCGCAACGACCTGCCGATGCCCCGCTCCGCCGAAGTGCAGCTCTCGCCCGCGTATCTCGAGATGAAGAAGTCGATCTGGGAAACCGTGCAGGCCGAAGTCATGAAGGGGCTGGAAGGCGCTGCCTGACACCCGTGGCGTGCCCGCGCTTCTGCTTAGCATCGTTGTTCCTTATGAACGCCGCGCGGCGCAGGCGGCGCGGCACACTGCATCCATCATCCGCATCGCAAAGGAAGCGCAACCGTGAATACTTATGACGTGGTGGTGATCGGGGCCGGCGTAGTCGGCACGTCGGTCGCGTTCCACCTGCAAAAGCTCGGCGCGAAGAACGTGCTCGTGCTGGACCGCGCGACCATCGGCGCGGGCACGACCTCGCAATCGTCCGGCATTCTGCGCACGCATTATTCGGTGAAGGAAAACGTCCAGCTCGCGCGCAAGTCGTGGGCCGTGTTCAACGACTTCGCGGCATATCTCGGCGACGACGAAGCGTCATGCGGCCTCGTGAAGAGCGGCTACATGATCGTCGCGGCCGAGGGCGACAAGGTCGAACCCTTGCGCGCCTCGCTCGAACAGCAGCAGCAACAAGGCATTCCGCTCGAATTGCTGAGTGCGCAGCAGGCGCACGAACTGATGCCGATCGCCCGCTTCGACGATGCCGCCCTGATCGGCTTCGAACCCGAAGCCGGTTTCGCCGATGCCTATCTGACCGCGACGAGCTTTGCGCGCGCCGCACGGCGCGGCGGCGTGACGATACGCGAGAACGTCACGGTGAACCGCTTGTTGATCGACAACGGCAAGGTGCGCGGCGTCTCGACCAGCGCGGGCGATTTCGCCGCCTCGATGGTCGTCAGCACGCAGAACATCTGGACGCCCGAACTCGCCGGCTGGACCGGCCAGGCCTTGCCGGTCTCGCCCGAACGTCATGCGGTGCTCGCGCTGGAATGCGCAGGCGCCGCTTACACGTACCAGATGCCGGTGTTCAAGGACCTCGCGTCGCCGGGCATGCTCTACTACCGCAGCTACGGCGGCAATCAGATGCTGGTGAGCGAAGGCACCGCCGGCGAAAAGCTCGACCACGCCGACACCGAACAAGGCGACATTCCGATGGACTATGTCGTCGAAGTCGGCGCGCAGGTCGCCGAGCGCTTTCCGGCCTACGAGGCGGCGGGCATTGCCTCGTCGTGGACCGGCGTGTACGACGTCACGCCCGACTGGAATCCTGTCCTCGGCGGCTTGCCTGGCATCGAAGGGCTGGTGATCGGCTATGGCTTTTCCGGTCACGGCTTCAAGCTCTCGCCGACCGTCGGCCTGGTGCTCGCGCAAGCCGCGCTCGGCCTGCCGACCGAGGTCTCGCTCGCGCCGTATTCCATCGAACGTTTTGCGACTGGCGCCTTGCTGACCGGCAAGTACGGCGTCGGCGCGGTTTCCTGAGGAAGGTCCAGGCATGAAAGTCATGGCAGCAGTGAAGCGTGTCGTCGATTACAACGTGAACGTCCGCGTGAAGGCGGACCACAGCGGTGTCGAGACGAGCAACGTGAAGATGTCGATGAACCCGTTCGACGAGATCGCCGTGGAAGCCACCGTGCGGCTGAAGGAAGCCGGTCATGCAAGCGAAGTGATCGCGGTGACCTGCGGCCCGGCGCAGAGCGCGGAGACGCTGCGCACGGCGCTGGCCATCGGCGCGGATCGCGGCGTGCACATCCACACCGATGCGGAATTGCAGCCGCTGGCCGTCGCGAAGCTGCTGAAGGCGGCGGTCGAGCGCGAAGAGGCGCAGCTGGTGATTCTCGGCAAGCAGGCCATCGACGACGATGCGGGCCAGACCGGCCAGTTGCTCGCCGCGCTGCTCGACTGGCCGCAGGCCACGTTCGCCAGTCGCATCGAGATCGGCACGGACACGGCCACGGTTACGCGTGAAGTGGACGGCGGGCTCGAAGTGATCGAACTCACGTTGCCGGCCATCGTCACGACGGACCTGCGCCTGAACGAGCCGCGCTACGTGACGCTGCCCAACATCATGAAGGCGAAGAAAAAGCCGGTCGATACGCTGAGCCCGGCGGAACTCGGCGTCGATCCTGCGCCGCGCCTGAAGACGCTCACCGTGAAGGAACCGCCCGCGCGCCAGGCCGGCGTGCGCGTGACCGACGTGGCCGCGCTCATCGACAAACTCCGCAACGAAGCGAAGGTAATCTGAATGACCACTCTCGTCATTGCCGAACACGAAGGCGCCCGCATCAAGGCCGCGACGCTCAACGCGGTGAGCGCCGCGCAGCAGTTGCAGAACGGTGTGCATGTGCTGGTCGCGGGTCATGATGCACGCGGTGCGGCGGAAGCGGCCAGCGCCATCGAGGGCGTGGAGCGCGTGATCCTGATCGACGCGCCGCAACTCGCCGACGGCCTCGCCGAAGCGCTCGCCGCGCAGGTGCTGATGCTGGCGCCGTCGTACACGCATCTGTTCTTCGCGGCGACGGCGGCGGGCAAGAACGTCGCGCCGCGTGTGGCCGCAAAGCTCGATGCGTCGCAGATCTCGGATGTCATCGCCATTCACGACGCCGATACCTTCGATCGCCCGATCTATGCGGGCAATGCGATCGCCACCGTGCAGTGCGGCGACGCGATCAAGGTCGCGACGATCCGCACCACCGCGTTCGATGCTGCCGCCGCGTCAGGTGGCAACGCGCAAATCGACACGCGCGACGCGGTGGCTGTGAACGGCCGCGCCCGCTTCGTGCGCCGCGAGATTGCCGTCAGCGAGCGGCCCGAACTGACCTCGGCGCGCATTGTCGTGTCGGGCGGGCGCGGACTCGGCAGCGCGGATAACTTCGCCATCCTCGACCCGCTCGCGCAGAAGCTCGGTGCGGCCGTGGGCGCGTCGCGGGCAGCCGTGGATTCAGGCTTCGCGCCCAACGACTGGCAGGTCGGACAGACCGGGAAGATCGTCGCGCCGCAGTTGTACGTGGCGGTCGGCATCTCGGGCGCGATCCAGCATCTGGCCGGCATGAAGGATTCGAAGGTCATCGTCGCCGTCAACAAGGATGCCGAGGCGCCGATTTTCAGCATCGCGGACTATGGACTCGTCGGCGATCTGTTCGAGGCCGTTCCGCAAATCACGCAACAGCTATGACCCGCGCGCGGCCTCACGCGCCGGTCAGATAGCCGCCGTCCACGGGCAAGGTAACGCCCGTGACGAACGCCGCAGCCGGCGATGCGAGAAACGTCACCGCGCCACCAGATCCTCCGCCTCGCCCCAGCGCTTGAGCGCGCTGCGCGCCGCGATCTTGTCCGCCTTCGCCGGGTCCTGCCACAGCGCCTTCGTCATGTCCGTGCGATGGTATCCCGGCGCCACTGCATTGACGCGCACGCCCGCCGGTCCGAAAGCATGGGCCAGCGCGCGCGTCAGCCCGACGATGCCCGACTTGCTCGCGCAATACGCGGGCACGTCGGCGTCGGCCATGAAACTCAGCATCGAGGCGATGTTGATGATCGCGCCGCGCCGGGATTCGAGCCGGTCGCGCGCCGCCATCGAAAGACGCATCGCCGCGCTCAGGTTCACGTCGAGCACTTCCTGGAACACCGCGTCCGTGTATTCGTCGGCGGGACGCGCGACGCCCGCGGCATTCACCAGCACATCGAGTTCATCCAGTTGCGCGACGAAGTCCACGATGTCGCCGGGACTGCGCACGTCGAGCTTCTCGAAACGGATGCCTTCCAGCGTGCGATCCGCGCGCAGGGAAGCGAGCTTCGCATCGGAACTACCCGTGGCGATCACTCGCGCCGAGAGCGCCGCAAAGCCGCTTGCAATCGCGAGGCCGATACCGCTCGTCGCGCCCGACACGAGCACGGTCCTGCCTTCGAAAAGTCCTGCGCGAAATGCCTGTTCCATGTGATCGTCCTCGTTCAAAGGGTGGTGGCGGGTTCGGCGTGATCCATCAACGCGGCGTAGCGATCCATCGCATCGAGCGCGGCGACGACCATGCCGGCGTTCACCGGATACGGTTCGTTATGAATGATTTCGCCCTCGCGACACGCACGCTCCGCGACGCGCAGCAATGCCGTACGGTCCGCCGCGTCCACGTGGATATCGGCGAGACGCGTCGGCAAGCCCACCGCCTTGCAGAACGTGAACACGCGGCGGCGTTCTCTGTCCGCGCACGGCCACAGGAACAAGGAAGCCAACGTGCCGATCGCCACTTTCTCGCCATGCAGGACGCCGTGCGTGCTGTCGAGTTGCGCCAGTCCGTGATGGATCGCATGCGCCGCCGCGACGCCGCCCGACTCGAAGCCGAGCCCCGACAGCAGCACGGTGGCTTCCAGCGTCGCGTCGAACGCCAGCGTCACGGTCTTGCGCCTGCAATCGGCGACGGCGTCCACCGCATGAGCGAACAGCGTGTCGCGGCACAGCCGCGCGGCCTCGAAGGCGAGCGCGGTGCCCACGCCGCCGCACAGATTGCGCGCGCCGGAGCGCCGGCAGGCATCGGCTTCGTAGAAGGTCGCGAGGGCGTCGCCGATCCCCGCGATGAAGAAGCGCACCGGCGCCGCGACGATCAACGCAGTGTCGAGCAGCACGAGATCGGGATTGCGCCGCACGAAGCGGTCGCGCACCACGTGCCCCGCTTCGTCGTAGATGACGGCGAGCGCCGAGCACGGCGCATCCGACGCCGCGATGGTCGGCACGCAGACGAACGGCAGCCGCAGATCGTCCGCCGCCGCGCGGCCGATATCCACGACCTTGCCGCCGCCGAACGACACGACGATATCCGCGCCGCATTGCCTGACCCACGCGGCCGCATCGGCGATGGCGCGTTCGGTGCAGGCCGCGTCCTGCTTGCGCATCTGCACGCGCACGCCGTCGGTCTTCGCCAGTGCAGGTTCGATCAACGCGGCAACGCTTCTGTCCACGAGACACGCCGCGTGCGTGCCGAGGCGCGCGAGTTCCGCGCCAACTTGCTCGAGCGCGCCCGCGCCCTGCACATAGCGCGACGGAAAGATGCTGGTTCTAGGCATGATCGTCCGTCTGTCCGGAGAGGGAGACATCAGTCAGGCCGAGCGCCCGCGCCAGTTCTTCCGGCGTGAAGACGATCTGCGCTTGCGGCGGAAACAGCGCGGCGCCGGCTTCGTCGGGCGGCCAGCCGAGCACGCGCATGTTCGCGGCGATGGCCGCGCGCGCACCGGTCGGACTGTCTTCGACGACGATCACCTCGGCGGGCAGCGCGCGCATCAGCCACGCGGCGCGTTCGTAGGGCTCGGGGCTGGGCTTGCCCATGCGCACGTCGTTGGCGCTCACGGTCACGAGCTGCGGCTCTTCGAGGCCGAGCGCGCGCAGATTGGCTTCGAGCAACATGCGCGACGAGTTCGACACGATGCCTTGCGCAATCCCCGCCCGTTGCGCCGCGCGATACACCTCCAGCGCACCCGGACGCGGCACGAGATGCGGCGCGCCGTCGAGATAGGCGCGGGCGCGAAACGCGGACCACGCGGCAAACGGCGTGGACAGGCCGAACCGCTCGCAGCACAGCGCATGCACTTCGCGCCCGGTCTTGCCGAAGATCAGCGGATGCATTTCGTCGCCGGCTTCGATGCCATGTTCCGCCAGCACCGCGATCAAGGTGCTGAGATGCAGCGCCTCGCTTTCGGCGAGGGTTCCGTCCATGTCCCAGAGAATGGCTTTGATCATCGTGTGGGTTCTTGAGAGTCGAGGGCGAGCCGGTCGAGGTCGTCGTAGAACTGCTGCGCGTTCAGGTACAGGCGCTCAAAGATCGGCATCATGCGATCGTAGGTGTCGCTGGCGCGTTCGTCGGGCAGCACTTCCTGCTCGAAGCTCACGAATGCGCTGACGGCATCGGCGAGACGCGCGAACTGTCCATGCGCGGTGGCGGCGAGAATCGCGCAGCCCGTCACGCCGCACTCCACTTGCGTGGGCACCAGGATCGGCGTGCGATACATGCTGGCCTTGATCTTCAGCCACAGCGACGCCTTCGCGCCGCCGCTCGCCGCGACGAGCCGTTCCGTCTTCGCGCCGTCCGGTTGCAGCAGCGCGATATGCCGACGCACGCCGAACGCGACGCCTTCCAGCACCGCGCGATGCAGATGCGCCAGCCCATGCTTCGCCGTGATGCCGAAGAACTGCGCGCGCGAATTGGTGTGCTCGCCGAGACGCTCGCCGGTCAGGTACGGCAGGAAGAACAGCCCTTCGGCGCCCACCGGTGCGCTCGCCGCCTTCTGCGCGACGTTCTCGTAGGACAGCGCGTTTTCGTGGAAGGCGCGGCGCGCCCAGCGCATCGCATCGCCGCCGGAATCGAGCAGCATGAAACGGCCCCAGGAGCCGTCGCAGGTCACGAGGTTCGATACTTCGGGATGCAGCATCGGCGTATCGGCGATGACGGTGATGATCGACGACGTGCCCGTGATGTCCGAAGCCTGCCCTGCGCCATAGACGCCCGAGCCCAGCACCGACACCGGATAGTCCGCGCCGCCGACCAGCACCGGCGTGCCTTCACGCAGGCCGGTCGCCGCGGCGGCTTCCTTGGTCACGGCGCCGAGCAGGTCGAGCGGCGCGCGGATCGGCGCGAGCTTCGCGGCATCGAGTCCGAGCAGGTCGAGCATGTCGCGCGACCACGTGCGCGTGACCGGGTCCATCAGGAAGCTCGTCGATGCATCGCTCCAGTCGCAGGCGCGCTCGCCGGTCAGTCGGAAGTTCACGTAGTCCTTCGGCATGAACACCGTGGCCGCGCGTTCGTACGCCTCCGGGTCGTGCTCCTTGATCCATTGCAGCTTGAACGCGGGCCATGCGGGCGTCGCGGGATTCGCGGTCTTGTGCAGATAGCGCTGTGCATCGTGACTCGCGCGGAACTGCGCGACCTGACCGAAGGTGCGCTTGTCGTTCCAGAGCGGCGCGGTGTCGCGCGTGAGTTGTCCGTCGGCGTCGATCAGCACCGTGCCGTGCATCTGCCCGCACGCGCACACCGCCACGACGTTCGCCGCCGCGCCGGGCACGCTGTCGAGCGCCTCGCGGATGGAACGCGCCGCGCCCGCCCACCAGTCGGCCGGACGCTGCTCCGACCAGCCATAGCGCGGCACGATCTGCTCGTGCTCATGCGCCGCGATGTGCCGCACCACGCCGCGCGAATCGACGAGCGCGGCGCGCACGCTGCCCGTGCCCACGTCGATCGCGAGATAGAAGGTCTCCATGTCATTCACCCATTCGTGCGCGCCGAGGCGTCGATGCGCCGATGTGCCACGCGCAGCCGGTCTGCGCGCGGTGTATCGACAATGCGCCGTGTTCGCGTTCATCGTCGATACGGGCGTCGATCACTTCGGGCGCGAGCGTATTGAAGCCGAACAAGCCGTGATGATGCGCGATCAGCGCGGGAATGTGCGCGGCGCGCGCGAGTTCCACGGCTTCGTCGAGCGTGAAATTGCCCGGCACGCCGTTGCCGCTGCGCGTGGCGTCGCGGCCATTCACAGGCAGCAGCGCGACATCGGGCGCGGCCTGCCGCACGCGCTCGTGCAACTGCGGATACGGCACGCAATCGCCCGAATGATAGAGGCGCACGCCATGCAGTTCGATCACATAGCCGAGCCACGGATGGCGCCCTGCTTCGTCCGTGTCGAGCGTTTCATGCGCGGACGCGATCGGCGACACCGTGCAGCCATCGAAGAGCGGCACGCGCTGCCCTGCTTCGACCGGGATCAGCCGCTCGCGGCTCGCGCCGGTGCGCCTGAGCGCTTCATCGAGCGATGCTTCCGGCACCACGAAGCGCAGCGACGTAAAGCGTTCCGCCAGCGGTTGCAGCGTGCCCGGGTCCATGTGATCCGTGTGCCGGTGCGTGCACAACACTAGATCGAGGCGATCGAAATCATGCGGCGCGATGGGCGCGGGCATCATGCGCTCATGCGGAAAGCGCGTGCCGCGATACTTCTGCGCGAGCGAGTCCGACAGATACGGATCGATCAACAGCCGCGCTTCCGGCGTATCGATGACGAAGCCCGCCTGGCCCAGCCAGTACAACACGACCTCGCCCGCGCGCGGCGCATGACGCGCATCGGCCAGACGCGCGGCGAGCGGCGTATCGAAGGATTCGGCGTGCATCACCAGCACACGTAGCCGCCGTCCGCGAGCACGATGGCGCCCGTCATCAGGCTCGCCGCATCGCTGGCGAGGAACAGCGCCACGGAGGCCACTTCATCGACGCGTCCGAGACGGTTCATCGGCGTGCCGCCCACCCAATGGCGATACATCTCCTCGTTCTCTTTCTTGTACACGTACTGGTTCATTTCCGTGTCGATATAAGTCGGCGCGACCGCGTTCACGCGCACGCCGCGCGCGCCCCATTCGGCGGCCAGCGAACGCGTCAGATGATGCACGCCCGCCTTCGACGCGTTGTAGTTCGCCTGTTCCTGCGGCCGGTTGACGATGAAGCCCGACATCGAGCCGACGTTCACGATGCTGCCGCCGCCGCGCTCCAGCATGCCCTTGCCGAACGCGCGGCAGGCACGGAACACGCCGTTCAGGTTCACGTCGATCACGCGGTCCCACACTTCGTCGCTCATCGTTTCAGCGGGATGATTCGAGATCGCGATGCCCGCGTTGTTGACGAGCACGTCCACGCGTCCATGACGCGCGACCACGGCATCGTTGACGCGTTGCGCGGCGGCGGGATCGGTGACGTCGAACAGCTCGCCTTCCACCTGCGCGCCTGACGACGCCAGTTTCGCGAGGGCTTCGTCCAGCGCTTTCGCGTCGAAGTCCGTCAGCACGACGCGCGCGCCGGCTTCGCCGAGCGCTTCCGCAATCGCAAAGCCGATGCCGCGTGCCGCGCCCGTCACGACCGCGATCTTGCCGTCGAGCCGGAATTTGTCCATGTACATGTTCAGCGTTCCCTTGATGACGAGTGCTTTTACGAGGCTGCGCGCGGCGCGGGCTTGCCTGCGTCGGCGGCGATGCGGCAGATTTCATCGAAGGCCGGACCGCTCGACGCGATATCCCGATGAAACACTTCCGCGATCACGCGTGTCCAGCCATAAATGAAGTAAGTCCAGCCGTCTTCGATCTGCAAGCGCCGCTCGCGCTCCTGCGCGCGCGCCTGATCGAGATACACCAGATCGCCGCGATAGTTCAGATCCCACGCGATGGCGCGTTCGGGAAACACCGCCGCATCGGTCAGCGGCGAGCCGGGCGCGTCCTTGCCCAGACCCGTTGCGTTGATCACGAGCGCGCCGGGCGACAGCCGCGCGAGCACCGCATCATTGTCCTCGGGGCGCGGCGCGGTGACGTATTCGCACGGCACGCCGAGATCCAGTTCGCGATGGATGCGTTCGATTTCCTCCAGCCGCCCCGCCGAACGGTTCGACACGATCACCTTCGAAGGCCGGTCCGCGCCGCGGCTGCGCTGCATCAGATGCCAGGTGAGCGCGATGGTCGAACCGCCCGCGCCCATCGAGAAGACTTCGGCGCCGGTCGTCGCGAAATGCCCCTCCGGCAGGAAGCCGTCGAGTGCGAAGCCCGACGTGATCGGATCCTTGGCGTGGCAGACGAACTTGCCGTCGCGCTTCGAGAGACAACTGGTCTCGCCCATGATGCGCGCGTAGTCGTCGATCTCGTCGAACAGGTCGCGGCAGGCCGCATACAGGTCGATCTTGTGCGTCGTGACCAGCGCGCCGAGCGAGAGCGGATCGTCGCGCAGGAAACGCACCGCTTCCCGATACGCTTCCGGACTCGAATGCGGCTTGAAGTCGATGCCCCTGATCTCGACATCGCCCAAACCCAGATGTTTCGCCCATGCGGGAAACACCCGCATGATCGAACTCTGCGCCGTCGTCACGCCGATGAAATAGAAGGTCGGGCGGCGCGCCGCCTCGTATGTCGTCGTGGCAACCTGGGTCATCGCGTGGCTCCTTCGCTTGCGCGCTCGATCAACTGGTCGATGTCCGCGCCGCTGCGCGCCACATACGCCGGATTGGGTTCGGTGCGATAGCCGCCCGCGCCGTCATCGACGACGCGCAGCTTCATGCCGTTCGACTTCTCGATGATCGCGTAGTCCTGGCCCGAATCGGCGGGATAGCAGAACAGCATCACGAAGTCCTCGCCGCCGAAATTTACCGAACGATGGATCCAGCGCGGCGGCACATAGCACACCGTGTTCGCGCGTATCTCGATGATGCGCGTGTCGCCGTCCGGCGACTCCATCAGCATCAGCCCCGTGCCCTTCAGGCCGAAGTACAGCTCCGGCCGGTCGATGTTCGCGTGGATATGTCCGCGCGTCATGAAGTACTCGTTGCCCACCTTGCCCGGACTCATGCGCGTCACGCCGGTAATGAGATCGCCGGGCGCCGCGCTCGGGCGATGGTCGGTCACGTCGTACACCACGTCGTCGCCGCGCTGGGCCGCGAGCGCGGCGAAGGCGGCGGCATCGGCATAGAGGCCGTCGAGATCGCGCAGATGCTTCCGGTAACGCGTGTCCGTGCCGTCCATGAGGCCGGTTTCCAGATCGACGTCGAATGCTCGGGGTTCAGGCCAGCTCATGAGGCGCTCTCCAGGATCAATGTCCCGCCGATTCTAACGTTACTTTTAGTAAAGTTAAAAGATAAGTTTTGACGTTTTATGACCGGGTTTTCCCCCGAGAAATTGCTGCTTCACAGCACACAAACGCTAGTGATACGATCTGTCAACGTTCACATAACTAACGATATTCACTGGCGCCAGGGAAAGCCTGTTGGCCTCGCCGGGAGACATCCATGCACAACTCAGACTTGCCAGCGGTAGTGGCCGCGCTGCATGAGGCGCTCGGCGCCGGCATCGTGACGCTGCCCGCCGATTTCGCCGGCCGCAAGCACGCCGACTGGAGCCGCACGCCGAGCGCCGATCCCATCGCGTTGATCCGGCCGCGCACGACCGCTCAGGTGGCCACGGCGCTGCGCATCTGTCATGTGCACCGGCAAGCGGTAGTCACGCAAGGCGGCCTGACGGGCCTCGCGGGCGGCGCATGCATGCTGGGCGGTGAAGTCGCGCTGAGTCTGGAGCGCATGACCGGCATCGAGGAGATCGATGCCGTGGGCGCCGCGATGACGGTACTGGCCGGCACGCCGCTGCAAACGGTGCAGGAAGCAGCCGATGCGGCGAACTTCATGTTCCCGCTCGATCTCGGCGCGCGCGGCAGCGCGACCATCGGCGGCAATCTCGCGACCAATGCAGGCGGCAACCGCGTCATCAAGTACGGGATGATGCGCGAACAGGTGCTCGACCTCGAAGCGGTGCTGGCGGACGGCACCGTGGTCGGCGGCCTGCGCAAGATGATCAAGAACAACACCGGCTACGACCTGCGCAATCTGTTGATCGGCAGCGAAGGCACGCTCGCGGTCATCACGCGCGCGGTGCTGCGGCTGCGTCCGAAGCCGCGCGCCGTCTCGACCGCATTCTGCGGCGTCGGCAGCTACGACGCCGTGACCGCGCTGCTGCACGCCGCGCAGGAGCGGCTGCCTGCGGGCGTCTCCGCATTCGAGGTGATGTGGCCGGGCTATTACGACTTCGTGCTCGGCCGTCTTCCGGAACTGCGCGCGCCGCTCGAAGAACGGCATGCGTACTACGTGCTGCTGGAGAGCAGCGGCGCGGACCCGGCGCGCCAGGCGGAAGCCTTCGAGGACTTCCTCGGCGAGATGCTCGAAAACGGCGTGATCGCGGACGCGGCGCTGGCCGCGAGCGAAGCGGACGCCGCCGCGTTCTGGGCGATCCGCGACGCGCCCGGCGAATATCCGCGCCTGATTCCGGGCCGCGTGTCCTTCGACGTGAGCTTTTCGATCGCCGATGTCGGCGAAGCGGCGCGCCGTGCCGAAGCGAAGCTGCGCGAGCAATGGCCGCGCGCGACGATCCTCATCTACGGCCATCTTGGCGACGGCAATCTGCATATCGTCGTGCAGGAACCCGACTGGCCCGCCGATACCGCGCCGCGCGTGCAGGCCGTGGTGTATGGCGTCACGGCGGAGTTCGGCGGCTCGGTGTCGGCGGAGCATGGCATCGGCTTGAAGAAGCTCGGCGTGATCGCGCTGTCGCGCACGCCCGCCGAACTCGCCGCGATGCGCGCGGTGAAACACGCGCTCGACCCGCTGAACCTGCTGAATCCCGGAAAGCTGCTTCCGGCCTGACCCGCTTCATTCGACGACGCAGCAGTCGATCACTCGCATCACACCCGCGCGCTCGCGCTCATAAAGGAGGAGACATGTCCCGTGTCATGAAGAAAGCAGCCGGCGCCATCGCACTTGCGGTCGCGGCCATTGCGCTGTCGTCGTCCGCGTTCGCCGCCGACAAGATCAAGGTCGGCATCTCGATGAAAGTGCTCAACGCGCCCTACTTCGCCGCCGCGATGGAATCCGCGAAGGCACGCGCCACCGAACTGGGTCAGGACGTCATCGTCGCCGACGCGCAGGGCAAGATGCAGAAGCAGATTGCTGATGTGGAAGATCTCGTGACGCGCGGCATCAAGGTGCTCATCATCGATCCCGCCGATCCGAAAGGCCTCGTCAACGCGGTGAACGCCGCGACCGCCGCCGGCGTGAAAGTGGTCGTGATCGACAGCACGCTCGATCCGAAGGCCAACTACCTGACGCTGGTGCAGTCGTCGAACCGTGAGAACGGCTCGCTGGTCGGCCAGTGGGTCGTCAACACGATGGGCGACAAGCCGCTCAAGATCGCGTTGATCTCCGGCGAGAAGGGCAACCCGGTGGGCAAGGAACGTCGCGACGGCGTGCTCGAAGGGATCATGGAAGCGCAGCTCGCGAAGACCGGCAAGGTCAACGTGCAGGTGGTCGGGCAAGGCTGGGGCAACTGGTCCGACGAAGGCGGCCTGAAGGCGATGGAAGATCTGCTGGTCGCCAACAAGGACATCAACATGGTGCTCGGCGAAAACGACAGCATGGTTCTCGGCGCGCGCCGCGCGATCGAAAGCGCGAACCGCCAGGGCATCACGCTGGTGGCGGCGGCGGACGGCCAGAAGGAAGCGCTCGCGCTCATCAAGCAGGGCAAGTACGGCGCCACCGCGCTCAACGACCCGGCGCTGGTCGCGCGCACGGCGGTGGATATCGGCGTGAAGGCGGCGCAAGGACAGGCCGTGAGCGTGCCGAAGATCTCCTATACGCCTTCGGCGGTCATCAGCAAGGACAACGTCGACAAGTTCTACAACCCGAAGGCGATCTTCTAAAGCCGGACCGACCGCACGCTGCGCGCGCCGTCATGCGCGCAGCGTGCTGGAGTGGAGAACCCAACATGCTTCCGTTTATCGCTCTCTCGGGCATCGCCAAGCGCTTCGGCGGCGTGCACGCCATCGAGGGCATCGACTTCGACGTCCACGCGGGCGAGGTCCATGCGCTCGTCGGCGAGAACGGCGCGGGCAAGTCCACGCTGATGCGCGTGATCGGCGGCGGCCATCAGGCGGATGCGGGCACGATACGCGTCGAAGGCCGCGAGATCACGTTCCGCAATCCGCATGCGTCGCTGGCCGAAGGCATCGCCGTGATTCATCAGGAGACCGCGCTCGCGCCCGATCTCTCGGTGGCCGAGAACGTGTTCCTCGGCGCGATGCCCGCCGTGCTCGACTGGCGCGCGCTGCGCATGAAGGCCCGTGCGTTGATCGAGAGCCTCGGCTTCGAGATCGATCCGGCCGCGCTCGTCGAAACGATGTCGGCGGCGCAATGCCAGGTCATCGAGATCGCCAAGGCGCTGAGCGGTACGCTCAAGCTGCTGGTGCTCGACGAACCGACCGCCGCGCTCGCGCCCTCGGACGCCAACCGTCTGCTCGATATCGTGCGCGACCTGAAGGCGCGCGGCGTGGGCATCGTCTATATCTCGCACCGGCTGGAAGAGGTCTTCGCGATCGCGGACCGCATCACGGTGCTGAAGGACGGCAAGCGCGTCGATACCGTTACGCCCGGCGACATCACGCGCGACGAACTGATCCGCAAGATGGTGGGCCGTCCGCTGTCCGTGCTGTTTCCCGAACGCCATGCGACGCCCGGCGCAGAAGTGCTGAAGGTCGAGGGGCTGACGCGCGGCCGCGCCGTGCAGGATGTGTCGTTCTCATTGCGCGCCGGCGAAGTGGTGGGCCTGGGCGGGCTGATCGGCTCGGGGCGCACGGAAGTCGCGCGGCTCATCTTCGGCGCGGACACGCGCGACGCAGGTCATATCGAACTGAAGAACAAGCCGCTCCATGCGCGCTCGCCGATGGCCGCCGTACGCGCGGGCATCGGCTTCGTGCCGGAGGACCGCAAGGGCCAGGGCGCGGTGCTCGGGATGCCGATCCGCATCAACGCGACGCTCGCCGCGCTCGATTCGGTGAGTGGGCCGTTCGGCTGGCTGGCCTTCCGGCGTGAACGCGCGGCGGTGGCGAAGCTGATGGACGCGCTGCGCATCAAGGCCCGCTCGATGGACGCGGATGTCTCCACGCTGTCCGGCGGCAATCAGCAGAAGGTCGTGCTGGCGAAGTGGTTCCACGCCGACGGCGATCTCATCATTCTCGATGAACCCACGCGCGGCGTCGACGTCGGCGCGAAGGTCGAAATCTACACGCTGGTCAATCAACTGGCGGAACGCGGCAAGGCCGTGCTGGTGATCTCGTCGGATCATCAGGAACTGATGGGCCTGTGCGATCGCATCCTCGTGATGGGCGAAGGCCGCATTCGCGGACAACTGAATCCCGACGACTACAGCGAGGAACGCATCCTCGCGCTGTCGCTGCAACGCGAGGCCGGCGAAGCGCCCTCGCTCACTCACACCCATGCGGAGATGACATCATGAATCACAGCGCCGCCACGCCGGAATCGTCCAGTGCGCGCACGCAGCGCGCCGCGGCCGCCTCATGGTGGACCGCCGCGCGCCGCTTCAATACGGTCGCAATCCTCGTCGTGCTCGTGATCGCGGCATCGTTCGTGTCGAGCGACTTTCTCTCCGTGCCGAACCTCGCGAACATCTCGCGGCAGGTCGCGGGCGTCGGCATCATGTCGGTGGGCATGCTGCTGGTCGTGCTCACGGGCGGCATCGATCTCTCGGTGGGCTCCGTCGCCGCGCTCGGCAGCGTGCTGTGCGCGCTGCTGATCCCCGAACACGGCCTCTGGTTCGCGCTGCTCGCCACGCTCCTGACCGGCGCGCTGTGCGGCTTCGTCTCGGGCGCGCTGGTGGCGTGGTTCCGGCTCACGCCGTTCGTCGTCACCCTCGCGATGATGACCGTGGCGCGCGGCATCGCGCTGATCGTGTCGAACGGCTCGCCGATTCTCGTCGACGATCCCGGCCAGGCGCTGCTCGACTTCGGCCGTCATTCGTATCTCGGCATTCCGGGACCGACGCTCGTGATGCTGCTGGTGTTCGTCGGCGGCGGCATCGCGCTGAACCGGCTGCGCGCGGGCCGCGTGGTGCGCGCGATCGGCTCCAACGAGGAAGCCGTGCGTCTCTCCGGCGTGCCGGTCGCACGCCACGTGCTCGGCACCTATGTGGCGTCGGGCGTGCTCGCCGCGATGGCCGGCATCATCTCGACCTCGCGCGCGGGTGTCGGCGCGCCGACCGTCGGCGTGGGCGACGAACTGACCGTGATCGCGGCGGTGGTGATCGGCGGCGCGAGTCTCGCGGGCGGCAAGGGCGGCGCGCTCAACACGCTGATGGGCGTGCTGATCCTCGGCGTGATCGGCAACATCATGAATCTGGCGAGCGTGCCGGGCTATCACCAGCAGGTGGTGATGGGCGTGATCATCGTCGCGGCGGTGCTGTCGCAGCGCGGCGGCGGCTTCTGGCGCCGTTTCTCGTTCCGATAAACTGTTCCTTTCGCGTGACCCCGCCGGACGCGCCGCCGTTGAAGCCCGCGCGTCCGGCGTCCTTCAAAGGAACATCGAGTGTCCGACATCAACGTTCTCGAACTGATCGACCGCGCACGGCCGGGCCTGAAGCGCGGCAGCCGGCAGGTCGCCGAGTTCATCCTTTCGAATCTCGATACCCTCCCCGATCTGAGCCTCGCCGAACTCGCGCGGCTCGCCAACGTCAGCGAGCCGACCGTGCTGCGCTTCTGCACGACGCTCGGCTGCAACGGCTTTCGCGACTTCAAGATTCGAGTGGTGCAGAGCCTCGCGCTCGGCGCGCCCGCCGCGCACTCGGTGCTCTCCAACGACGACACGCCCGAGGCCGTCGCCACCAAGATCTTCGACTACACGATCACGAGCCTCGACTGGGCCCGCAAGAAGCTCGATTTCGCGGCCGTCGGACGCGCGGTCGATCTGCTCGCGAAGGCGCGGCGTATCGAGTTCTTCGGCTTCGGGGCGTCGGGCATCGTCGCGCAGGACGCGCAGCAGAAGTTTCCGTTGTTCGGCGTGCCGTGCGTCGCGCATCAGGATTCGCATCAGCAGTTCATCGCGGCCTCGATGCTCGAAGCGGGCGATGCGGTCGTTGCCATTTCGAACACGGGTTCCACGCGCGGGTTGATCGAGATTGCCCGCACCGCGCGCGAACGCGGCGCGGGCGTGGTCGTCATCACCGGTTCCGATAGCCCGATCACGCGTTACGCCGACGTCGCGGTGATCGCCGAGACGCTCGAAAACACTGACGTCTATACGCCGACTACCTCAAGGCTCGCGGCGCTGGTCGTCATCGACATTCTTTCGACCAGCGTCGCATTGAGGCGCGGTGAGAACCACACGCGCGATGTCATGCACATGAAGAAGCGGCTCGCGCATCTGCGGGCCACCGGGGAAATCTGAGCGTTCAGCAAATGGCTTTCGACGCACAAGAAAGCGCAAAGCCGGCACGGCGTTCAGCCTGTGCCGGCTTTTCAGGTGTGCAATCTGAAGTTACCGCCTGCGGCTATTCACCAGTGCAGCAGGCACCAGCAGCACCAATATCCCGCCGATCACCAGACTCACCGAAAGCGCCAGCACGCCCGCCCCTGCCGATCCCGTCGCTTCCTTCACCAACCCGATCAGCGACGGACTCACCACACCCGAAATACTGCCGACCGAATTCGCGAGCGCGAGCCCCGCTGCTGCCGCCGCCCCGCCCAGGAACGACGGCGGAATCACCCAGAACTGCGAGATGGTGGTCATGACGCCCATCGTGCCGATGGTCAGCGCGATCATCGCGAGCACGGTCGAGTGAGAGAACACGACGCTCATCGTCAGGCCAAAGGCCGCAACCAGACCCGGCACGATCAGATGCCAGCGACGCTCACCGGTCCGGTCCGAGTTGTGGCTTACGAACACCATCGCCAGCGCGCCGGCCGCATACGGAATCGCCGTCAGCAAGCCGACATGCAGCGGGTCGGCCACGCCACTGGACTTGATGAGCGTCGGCAGCCAGAAGCTGACCCCGTACAGCCCCATGGTGTAGAAGAAGTAGATGACACTGACGAGCAGCACCTTCGGGTTCATCAGGCCGTCTTTCATCGAATGCAGCCCGCTCTTCGGCTGTTCGACCTTGAGCGCGGTCTCGAGCGTGTCCTTCTGCGATTCCGTGAGCCACTTCGCGTCGCGCACCCGGTCGTCGAGGTAGAAGAACGCCATCACGCCCAGCACGGCGGTCGGGATGCCTTCGACCAGGAACAGCCACTGCCATCCCGCAAAACCATGCGAGCCGTTCATCGCGGTCATGATCCAGCCGGACAACGGCCCGCCGATCACCCCGGACATCGGAATGCCGGTCATGAACAACGCCGTCACCTTCGAGCGCCGCGAAGCCGGGAACCAGTAGGTCAGATAGAGCACGATGGCCGGAAAGAAGCCCGCCTCCGCGACACCGAGGAAGAAGCGCATGACATAGAACATCGTCGGTGTCTTGACGAACATCATCGCCGCTGAAATTAGCCCCCACGTGACCATGATCCGGGCGATCCAGCGGCGCGGACCCACGCGGAGCAACAACAGGTTGCTGGGCACTTCGAACAGCAGATAGCCGACGAAAAACACACTCGCGCCAAAGCCATAGACGGCCTCGCTGAAGCCGAGGTCGCTCAGCATCTGGAGCTTGGCGAATGCAACGTTGATGCGGTCGAGATAAGCGAAGAGGTAACAGACGAAGAGGAAGGGAACGAGACGCCACGCGGCTTTGGTAAAGACGGACGTGTCGGCGCCTTCCACGAAGGTGGCTGGGCTTTGGGAACTCAAGTTGTGTCTCCTGTGGGGCCATCGAGTGACCAGCGGTGTCCTGTACCGGACGGTTCTCCGCCAGCGCTTGAGATGCGCGCGCCAGACCTGGCGCGCGCATCCCGCACTACCCTGCGTACTCAGTCGAACATGTCCGGCTGGGTTTCGACCAGCTCGCTCCAGATGGTCTGGAAGTGCAGCCAGCCGATGTAGTCGCTGCCCACGTGCTCACGGCTGTAGCGCGCGCGCTCGGGCGTGACTTCCTTCGGCGTGATGCCGGTGGCTTCGATCATCAGTTGCTGCTGGCAGCAGCGCTCGAGCGCGATGAACCAGAACGCGGCCGAGTCGATGCTGTGACGGCTCGCCGTCAGCAGACCGTGGTTCTGGTGAATGGCGGCCTTCACGCCCTTGAACGCGTTCGCGACCTTGTTGCCGCCCTTCACCTCCACCGCGACCTTGCCTGCCTCATCGCCGATGACGACGTGGTCCTCGAAGAAGGCGGCCGCATCCTGCGAGATCGGCGCCAGCGGCTTGCCGAGCGAGGCGAATGCCGTACCGTAGGTGGTGTGCGCATGACACATCGCGACGATGTCCTGATGCTGCTCATGCACCGCGGCATGCAGGACGAAGCCGGCGCGATTGATCGCGTATTCGCCTTCAACCACCTTGCCCTCGTGGTCCGCGCAGATGAGGTTCGACACCTTCACCTGCGAGAAGTGGACGGCCATCGGATTGGTCCAGTACAGGCCCGGATGCTCCGGGTCGCGCACCGTCAGGTGGCCCGCGAAGCCGTAGTCGAAACCTTGCAGCGCGAAGGCGCGGCATGCGGCGACGAGGCGTTCCTTCAGATACTTGCGATGCTCGGCGTGGTCCTTGAACTCGGGCATGCGCGGGAAAATCACGCCTTCCTGATCCGGCTCGTAGATCGAGATCTTGCCGGGCTTCAGAATCGATTCCTGCGTGGCTTGCTTCGGTTCATCGATGGTGGACATCAGATACTCCTGTTGTTGATTGGGGGACACTGGAACTTCACGAGAGCGGCGGCCTAGTTCCTGGAGCGGTCGACCAGTGCGTCCCGGGCGATCCACGGCATCATTGCGCGCAGCCTGGCGCCGACGATTTCGATCGGATGCGCGGCGGTGATACGTCGGCGCGACTGAAGGGTCGGCGCCCCGGCCTTGCTTTCGAGGATGAATTGCTTCGCGTACTCACCTGTCTGGATGTCGTGCAGCACGTCCTTCATGGCGGCCTTCGTCTGCGCGGTCACGATGCGCGGGCCAGTGACGTATTCGCCAAACTCGGCATTGTTGGAAATGCCGTAGTTCATGTTGCCGATGCCGCCTTCGTAGACGAGATCGACGATGAGCTTCACTTCGTGCAGGCATTCGAAGTACGCCATCTCGGGCGAATAGCCGGCTTCCACCAACGTTTCGAAGCCCGCCTTGATGAGGTCCACCAGACCGCCGCAGAGCACGGCCTGCTCGCCGAACAGGTCGGTTTCGGTTTCCTCCAGGAAGCTGGTCTCGATGATGCCGGCGCGGCCACCGCCCGTCGCCGCCGCATACGCGAGCGCGATGTCGCGCGCCGAGCCCGAGCGGTCCTGCGCCACGGCGATCAGATGCGGCACGCCGCCGCCTGCGGCGTAGGTGCTGCGGACCGTGTGGCCGGGTGCCTTCGGCGCGATCATGATGACGTCCAGATCCGCGCGCGGGCTGACCTGCCCGTAATGGATGTTGAAGCCGTGAGCGAAGCCGAGCGCCGCGCCCTCGCGGGCATGCGGTTCGACGTCCGTGCGATAGACCTCGGCGATCTGCTCGTCAGGCAGCAGCATCATGACGATGTCGGCTTCCTTGACGGCATCGGCGATGCGCTTGACGGCCAGGCCGGCGCGTTGCGCCTTCTCCCACGAAGGGCCCTGGCGCACGCCGACGCAGACGTTGATGCCGCTGTCCTTCAGGTTGAGGGCATGCGCATGGCCCTGCGAACCGTAGCCGATGATGGCGACGCTGCGGCTCTTCAGAAGGGCAAGGTCGGCATCCTTGTCGTAAAAGACTTTCATGCGGTTTCCAGATGGGTGCGATGGAAGGGTTGATGTCGGCCACGCGAGATGCGTGGTCTACAGGTCCAGGATCAATGTCTTGCTGATGGGCCTGGAGACGCATACCGTCAGAAATTCCCTGCGTTCGTCTTCGTCCAGAATGAAGTCGTTGTGCTCGACTTCGCCTTCGAGATAGCGGACCTTGCAGGTTGCGCACAGGCCGGCACAGCAGGACGTGGGCACTTCGACACCCGCCTCGCCCAGCGCTTCACTGAAGTTCTGCTCCGGTCGCACATGAATGACCTGACCCGTGCTGGCGATGGTGACGTCGCAACCGTCGGCGTTCTCGGTGCCCGAAGGCTCGCGCTTCGGCTGCTCCGGCGCCTTGAAGTGCTCGAAGTGCACCGTGCCCTTCGGCCAGTGACTCGCCGCGTCGGCGCAGGCCGCCATGAATCCGCCCGGCCCGCAGTAATAGACGTGCGTGCCCGGCTGCGGCTCGGCGAGCAGCGCACGCAAGTCCAGGCGATCGGCTTCCGCGCCATCGTCGAAGTGATAGTGCAGCTTGCCCGCGCGCAACATGCTGGCGAACTCAGGACCGAATGCCGCTGCATCCTGGCTGCGCGTGCAGTAGTGCATGTCGAAATCGACGCCGCGCTGTTCCAGCTCATGCGCCATCGCCTTCAAGGGCGTCACGCCGATACCGCCCGCAATCAGCACGACCTTGCGTGCGCCCTCGGCCAGCGCGAAATGATTGCGCGGCTTGCTGATGGTGACGATGTCGCCGGCGCCGATGCTTTCGTGCACCGCGCGCGAACCGCCCCGCCCGCTCTCGTCCTTGAGCACGGCAATGACATACCGGTTGCGCTCGGCAGGTGAATTGCACAGCGAGTACTGTCGGATGACGCCGCTCTTCAGATGAACGTCGATGTGCGAGCCCGCCTCGAAGCGAGGCAGCGCCTGGCCGCTCGGGTTCGTGAGTTCGTACGAGTTGATGCCCTTGCCTTCGTAACGAATCTGCTTGACGCGGACATCGAGCGTACCGGCTTCGATATCCGCGACCGCTTCTTCCTGTTCCAATCGTTCCAATACCGTGTCCATGATCCTTGCTCCGTGGCGGATGTCCGGCCGCGCGTACAGACGGCCGACACCCGGCGCGCCGATTAGCTCTTCAGCGACTGTTCGAGGTCCTTGAACTTGTTGCGCACGAATTCACCGCGCGCTTCGCCTTTCAGGCTGTCGCTCTCGGTCAGGATCTGGACGACGGTCTTCAGCACCTTGCGACGGCGCGCCACTTCTTCTTCGACCGTCGCGCCCTCTTCGATTTCGAACACGTTGCCCGAGCAGAAGCTGTTGGGCGCACCGCCCAAAGCGCGGAACCATTCGGCGAAGCCCTGCGCCGAGGCCGCTGCGTTTGTGCCGCGCACTGCATCGCGCAGCATCTTGCGGAACTGATACAGGCCCGCGTCGAACTTGGTCGGATTCTCGAGTGCATGAACGGCGATCGGACGCTGGCTGATGATCGCCTCGTAGTCGCCCGGTGCGTACTGAGCCTGCTTGTAGATGTCGCGTTCGCGATGGTTCGGGGGAATCGGCGGCATGTCTTCGAGCTTGTACTTGCCGAAGCGCTCGGGACGGCGCATCGCCACCTGTCCTTCCAGGAAGTCGATGGTTTCGTAACCGACCATCTCCTTGTTGCCGATGCCGCGTGTATCGATGCCCGGGCCCATGACGCGCCAGCCGATCATCTTGCTGTTCTCGTCATCGACGGGCACGGTCCAGCGGATGATGTGGAAGCGGCTGAAGTACTTCTTCTTCGAGCCGTCTTCCGACGTGTAGGCATGCAGGCTCAGGTTCGGCAGCACCTGATGCTGGACGCGGACGAACAGCCGGTCCTTGTTGACGCGACGCGCACCGGCGCACGCCAGACTGCGGCCGCCCTGCACCGGCACGAAGTTCATGTCGGGCGCGACTTCCATGGATGCAGCGCCGACTTCGTCGAAAGTCGTTCCCTGATAGTTGCCGTCGACGACGTTCTTGCCCGCGTGCAGTGCGGTCGGATGGTAGTTGTCCGCCGCGTTGTCCTGGACCTGCAGCCAGTTGCAGTGCTGGAAGTTGCTGTAGGGCACGAGCTCGTCGCCGGGCGATACCGTGTAGTCGCCTTCCCATTCCGGAAACGGCGGCTCCTCTTCGGGCGGTCCCATGTAGGCGAACACGAGGCCGTTGCGCTCGACCGCCTTGTAGGCGCCCTGGCGGATCGAACACGCGTAGCGCTCGGCTTCCTTTTCCTCGCCCTTCGGGAACGGCACGTGGAGGCAGGCGCCGTCCACGTCGAACACCATGCCGTGATAGCAGCACATGATGCCGCGCTCCTGGATCGCGCCGTATTCGAGCGATGCGCCGCGGTGAACGCAGTGCGCATGCAGCACGCCGACGCGGCCGCTCTTGTCGCGGAAGGCGACCAGCTCTTCGTTGAGGATCTTGAGGAAGCGCGGCGTGTCGGTCAGTTCCATCGACATGCAGACCGGATGCCAGAAGCGGCGCATGTATTCGCCAGTCGGCGTGCCCGGGCCGGTTTCCGTCAGCTCGGGATCATGCTCCGGCGTCTTGTTGGCGTAATAGCCCCCGAATGGAATCAGCTTCTTCGCCACCGGCGCCGAACCTCCGGTGCGCTTCTGGTCGTCCATCTTGTCCGATTTGACGCTCATGTCCTGCCTCCAATGATTGTTAGGGACCACATCGGTTGTTCTTGTCAGAGCGGTTTCCGTCGTCGGTGTTCCGTGCTCTGAACTCTGTATCCAAAGATTATGCGCATACGAGAGCGATGTCTCTATGGGTAAACACGGATAAGAGTGTTTCCGGGCGTTGCCGGAGACGCATTAGCGTTGCGCGGGAAGTGTCACGCGCACGTCGCGAGGACGTGAAGTTGGTGGCAATGCAGACAGGTGCAGAAACGCGGGATTTTCAGAAGAGATGACGGCCGCAGGACCTAAGCGGCCGGTATTGCGACTCAGGAAGTAGCCTGAGCGATTTCGCTGTTCGTGCTCATGTGCTTCACGAGATTCGCTCGCGCCGCCTCGACGTGCAGCACGCTCAGGCGCGCGGCGAGTTCTTCGTCGCCTGCGGCGATTGCGTCGGCGATGGCCGCGTGCTCGTCCCAGACCACCTTCCTCTGGCCGACGACCTGATGCACCGCGCCCATCACGCGCCTCAGATGCATCCAGTGCAGCCGGGCATTTTCCAGGATCAACGGATTGCCTGAAGCGGCATAGATGGCCAGATGAAATGCCATGTCGGCCTCGACCATGGCCTTGATGTCGTCGCCGCGCATTGCCTTGCGGCCATTGGCGATCAGCGACTTGTCGAGCCGCACGGAACGCCGGGCGGCGAGCTTGGCGGCGAGACCGTCGAGCGCTTCCCTGAATTCATACAGATGCCCGACCCGTTCGACGTTGAGCGGCGTGACCTGCAAGCCGCGCCCGGGTGCGTCCTCGACCAGTCCGTCTTTCTTGAGCAAACGAAACGCCTGAAGCACGGGCGAACGAGATACCGAGAGCTGTTCGGCAATCTCCTCCTGCACGATGCGCGTTCCAGGGGCGATGGAGCCTTCGCTGATGGCGTCGAGAAGGATGTTGTAGACCTCGTCGACGTAATCGGTACGAGCCTGGATCTTGACGAGTTTGGCCGGCATGGCAAATCAGAATCGATATTGAATACCGAATCCTATCAGCTTTCCACAGGGATTTTGCTCCGGCAAATTGCCACGTCGAGGGCGCTCAGCTCATCGACAGGAGCGCGACGCCAAGCGTTTCGTTTTCGGCGGCATGCTTCTCATAGAGCACGTCCGGCGCGACATCACGCATCTGCAAGACCTCTTCCATGACCGCGCGTGCGCGTGCCAGGCCGGATTCGGAATGGGCCTGCACCAGCACGAGCGATTGCGACGCAAAGTAACGTCTCGCCTGCTTCAGCACGAAACTCGCATCCTCGATGAATGCCGCTGTGGTGAAGTCGCGCGCGTCGCGTACCAGGATCGACACCAGCCCGATTCTCGCGCGGGCCAGTATCCAGGCGGCGTCGTAATCCGTACGCGTTTCAGATCGCATGAGCACGCGCGAGAGCCCCTCGAGTTCCCTCAATGAGGATTTTGCATTCAAAACGCATTGTGCCGAAGCCGGAAACGCGTCGGAGTCTGTCCACTGTGCGAGGGCATGAGGCGGCCGGCGGAGGCCGCCGAAAGCGCCATCGCTATGGCTCAGGGTTTGACATTCGACGGGAGGGCCTGCATCGGACCGGAGAATGAGATAGTTGGGGACGTCCATTTTTGGATCTGTCGACTGGCGCTGTGGAGACGTGTGATCGTCATGGCTTGAGGCGCCGTGACTACGGTACTCTAAATTCTGTATACAAAGAGTACGTCCGCAAAGGGGTCGCTCCCATCAGGGAAAACACTATCTCTTTCGGTGGGACTAAAGGGTGAGCGAGAAGATGCCACGAGCCACATGGCGGAAGGCAGCCGGAGTCGAACCGACCTGGGAATGTCTGACATCCCCAACTGGGTTTGAAGCCCAGCCGCACCACCGGATGCGGATGCCTTCCGTGCGTCACACTGCGCCGCCGTCAAAACTTCGCGGGGGGCGACCGATTATAACGACGTCATTCGTCGAGCATGAGTCAGGGTCCGCCGCCCTTGTCCTTCATGTGCCGTCGCGGCTGACGCCTCCGCAACAGCCGATAGACGCAGTACAGCAACGCCACGGCCACGAGCAGATCGACCACCGTGGTGCCGTGCGCCTGCAATTCGAGCAGCGCGAGGTGCAATTGATGCTCGAAGAGCGCGCCGCCGAGCAGCCAGAACGCCGCCCACGCGACGATCCCCGCCGTGTCCCACAAGAAGAACGCCGGCACCGCGATCTGCGTGGTGCCCATCAACGGCGGCGTGACGAGTCCAAGTCCCGGAACGAACTTCGACAGCGCCACGATCGGCGGCCCATGCCGTTCGAACAGTTCGCCGGTCGTGCGCATGCCCGAATCCACCGCATACGATCTGCGCGAGAGCGCCGCGACCAGCTTGCGCCCATAGATGCGCCCTGCGGCAAACCACACGCCATCGCCGAGCAACGCGCCGCACACCGCCGCGAGCAGCACATGCGAGAACGCGAGCCGCCCGCTCGCCACCGCCGATCCCGCGAACACCAGCAACGGCGCGGACGGCAACGGCACGCCCAGTCGCGTGAGCAGCACGTTCGCAAAAACGGCCGCGCCGCCCCATTGCACGATTGCCGACGGCGGGATCTGAATCAAACAACACCTCGCGAACGCTGGTTCCAACGCATCATTCCGCCCTCGACTCAACGAGCATCACCGGCACATTGCCGCATCCCGCGCTACTTGCAATTTCGATGCCTTGCCACGGCGAATTCTTGCCGTGGTCGAAGGCCATCGGATCGACGCGCCGGTCGGGCCTCAGCACATTGAACGGCCACGAAGGACGGCGGATCCGCTCGTGCACCACGGCGCCGAGCCAGATGGGCGTCGGCGCGACGCCCGGACGCTCGCGCACCTCGTATGGCGTGGACCAGAAGCGCAGCACGTCGCGCTCGTCGGCGCCGTAGGGCGAGCGCGCGAACACGAGCTTCGACGGCTCGCCATTGTTCAGGCGCGGCAGCGCCGGCAGATCGATGGCGGGCGCATTCGGCAGCACCACCGACAACACGCTCTTCAGCGACACATGCGACACCTCGGTCCAGCCGCGGCTCAACAACTGCGCGCGGATCTGCGCGGGCGTCGCGGCCCACTGCACGGTGATCGGCTCGCGCCGGTCGCCTTCCATGTTCGCGCGATAACACGAGAAGGTCCGCCAGACCGAATCGGTCCATTGGATCGGCGTAATGACGACGGACCGGGGCGGCGCGCTGCGCGCTTCAGTGTCGTCGCTCAGTTGCAGCGCCACGCTCGCGCAGATCACGACCAGCACCGCGACCGGCATCAACGGCCGCGGCTTCGGCTTGGCCGGATTGCGCCACACGGCCGTCAACGCGATCAGGAACACCCACACGGCCGCGAGCGCCGCGCTGCCGAGCGCATCCGAGATCGTGAAGCGGCCGAAGTAGAGCCCCGCCAACGCCACCGCCGTCACGATCGCCGACGTCCCCATCGCGACCAGCACGCCCGTCAGCAGCCGCACGCGGCGCAGCAGCAGGAACGCGAGGAAGCCGTAGATCACGACCGTCGCCGCGACGTGACTGCTTGGAAAGCGGTGCGTCGAAGGCGCGAACGACACGGCC
Organism: Caballeronia sp. LZ043; assembly: GCF_031451075.1. Classification (NCBI taxonomy): domain Bacteria; kingdom Pseudomonadati; phylum Pseudomonadota; class Betaproteobacteria; order Burkholderiales; family Burkholderiaceae; genus Caballeronia; species Caballeronia sp. LZ043. The sequence goes on from NZ_JARUXT010000004.1 coordinate 1,188,607, forward strand.
AGCGGCTCGTGCGCGGTGAAGCGGATCGCGGCCACCAGCAACTGCGAGAACGCCAGCGCCGCGACCCAGTAGGCGACCGTGCGCCAGCGCCGCTCGATGCTCATCCACACGATCACCATCACGCCCAGCACGAGCAGCGTCTCGGTGCTGCCGAGCGTGGCGGCGGCATCGAGGATGGAGTCGGTCCAGGTGGAGCGGAACGATTGCAGCAGCCGATACACCGACACATCCACCTGCACGATCGACGCCCCGCGCGCGACATTCGCGAGCACCGAGAAGAAGAGCACCGCCGAGGCAAGCAGCAGCGTCGAGATCATCACGATGAGGCCGGTGGCCGGATTGGCCGGATCGAGCGCGCGCGCGACGAGCCGCGCCGGCAGTCCGCGGCTGTTGCGGGCCCAGGCGAGCAGCGCATCGCGCGACAGGATGCTCCAGCGCATCGCATGCGAAACCAGCACGCGCACGATGTTGAACACGACCCACGCGAGCGCGGTGAGGATGATGAGGATCACGACGAGCCGGATCGAAACCGCACCCGCCAGTTCGATCGACGCGCCGAACACCACGCCCGGCAGGATATGCGTCGGCGCCCAGACCAGCGCGCTCAGGATGTTGACGGCCAGGAAGCGCGCGGGCGTCATGCCCGTCAGGCCCGCGACGACCGGCACGACGGCGCGCATCGGCGCGACGAAACGCGCCAGCACGACGCTCTTCGCGCCATGCTTCTCGAAATACTTCTTGCCTGCCGTGAGCGCGCCGGGATGCGTCCGGAACGGCCACATCTGCGCAATGCGGTCCGCGTAGCGCTGACCAAACCAGAAGCTCGCGGCATCGCCGGCAATTGCGCCCCCGATCGCGCAGACGAATACCCAGCCGAGATTCAACGCGCCCGTGCCGACCAGCGCGCCCGCGATGAACATCGCCGTGCTGCCGGGCACGAAGGTGCCGATGAACGCGACCGATTCCAGGAACGACGCGAGCAGCACCACGGCGAGCGCCCATTCCGGGTAACTCGCCAGGACATGCAAGAGCTTGAAGTAGTAATGCTCCATCGCGATCAAGGGTGAACCCGGCCAGGGACAGGACGGATCAGACGGACATCAGACGGACTCGTGCCAGCGGCTGTCGGTGCGCAACAGGTGGAGGTCGCGATGGAATCGAGTGTATCCAACCCGGTCGAAGAACTCCAAAAGCTGTATTGCGCGCTTGCGGCCGAGACCCGTTGCATCGCGGAAATGGGCCGCACCCAGCCCGCCGCCCTGCGCCGCCGCCTGTTCGGCCACGAGCCGCGCCAGTGCGCCGATCGTCGCGCGGTCGTAGAACAGGTCGCGCACCACCTGATGCGCGTCGCCACGCCGCGCGAGTTTCTTCAGCAGCCGGCGCATGTCCTCTTCCGCGACGCCGTGCGTTCGTGCAAGATCGCGCACCCACGGCGGATCGAACCGGCCTTGTTGCAGCGACGCCAGCACCGCGTGCGCCAGCGTTTCCTCGCGCGCATCGAGCGTCACCGCGTGCGTCGGCAGATGCAGCCATGGACCGCTTCGCGCAATCGTCTTCTGCGCCACGGCGTCGTCGACGAGCGCGCGCCACAGTGCATCCGGCGCGAGCGGCGCGGCCATGCGGCGCAGGCGCGCGACGTCAGGGCCCTGTTCATCGGGGAAGCGTGCGTGAAACGCGCCCAGCGCGTCGATGAGCCGTGCGTTCAGCACGTTCCAGTAAGCAGCCGACACGTAGAGCACATCGTTCTGCAGCGGAATCTCGCGCATGTCGGCCGGCAAGGCGAGCGCCGCCATCGGCACGCCGCACAGATGCTCGATCAGCGAACGCGGCAGGCCGTAAGGCGCCTGTTCGAACAGCGCATCCACACGCTGGGTATCGAGCCACGCCGCGAGCGCATCGAGCCAGGCGCGGCGTTGCGGCGTGCGGCGCTTACTGGCAGGCGCGAACGGATCGAGCACGCGGCCGCCGCCGACCGTGCGGCTCGCCTGCGCATTGCGCACGATGAAGCGGTCGCCGGGCAGCGCGCACACCGGGGTATCGAAGACGAGCTGCACGCGCGCCGTGTGCCCCGGCTGCAAGGTGTCGCCGTCGAGCAGCGCGACGTGCGCCACGCGATGCGTCGTGCCGAGATGAACATGCAAGGGCGACCAGTGCTGGAGCGTGAGAGCCGCATCGTCGAGCAGGCTCAGTTCGACGTCGATACGCTCACACGCACGCGCCAGCCGCGCATCGACGATCCAGTCGCCGCGACCCAGCGCATCCTTCTCGATGCCAGCGAGATTCAACGCGCAGCGTTCGCCCGCGCGGCCCGTCTGCGTCGCGCGATTCTGCGCATGAATGCTGCGCACCCGCACGGCCTCGCCCGAGGTTCCGCGCGGCGCGAGCGCGCACACGTCGCCCGTCGCCACGCGGCCCGCGAACACCGTGCCGGTCGCGATCGTGCCCTGCCCCGCCAGCGTGAACACGCGATCCACCGCCAGCCGGAACCAGCCGTCGTCGCGGCGCGCGCGCTCGTGCGCCGCCGCTTCGTGCAGATGCGCGGCCAGCGCGGCGACGCCGGCATCGTATTCGCGCGTGGCGTCGGTATCGAAGCGCGGCGCCGCATGCAGCGGACTGCGCGCGAGCAGCGCGTCGATGTCCGCCTGCACCTCGCGGCGGCGCGCGGCGTCCACGCGATCGACCTTCGTCACCGCCACCGCGCCCCGCGTCACGCCGAGCAGTTCGAGGATCGCGAGATGCTCGCGGGTCTGCGGCATCACGCCGTCGTCGGCGGCGATCACGAGCAGCGCGAAGTCGATGCCGCACGCACCCGCCGCCATCGTATGAACGAGTTTCTCGTGCCCGGGAACGTCGATGAACCCGAGCACGCCGCCGCCTGCCAGCGGCATGTACGCATAGCCCAGTTCGATGGAAATGCCGCGCTCCTTCTCTTCCTTCAGACGGTCGGTATCGACGCCCGACAGCGCGCGCGTGAGCGTCGTCTTGCCGTGATCGATATGTCCCGCCGTGCCGACGATCATCCTTCTTCGCCTCGCGCGCCCGGCCCTCGCAGTTGCGCGATGAACAAGGTTTCGTCGCCTTCTTCGAGGCAGCGGAGGTCGAGCCGCAAGGCGCCGTCGGCGATGCGTCCGATCACGGGCCGCGGCAACTCGCGCAGCCGCTTCTCGATGCGGTTCAACTGGCTGCCCGGACGCTTGCCGTTCGCGAGGCGCACGGCCAGGCCGTAGCTCGGCAGGACATCGACGGGCAATGCGCCGCTGCCGATCTGGCTGAACATCGGTTCGGCGCTCACGACGAAGGCATCGCCGATCCATTGCTGCAGCGCGGGCTGGATGCGTTCGGCGCAGAGACGCATGGCGTCGGCGGGACGCGTGAGCAGGCGCAACGTCGTCAGGCGTTCGCGGAGATTCTCCGGTGCCCGATACAGCCGCAACACGGCTTCGAGCGCCGCGAGCGTCAGCTTGCCGACCCGCAGCGCGCGCTTCAGCGGATGCTTCTTGATCTTCGCGATCAGCTCGCGACGGCCGACGATCAGCCCGGCCTGCGGGCCGCCCAGCAGCTTGTCGCCACTGAAGGTGACGAGATCCGCGCCGGCGTCGACGGTCTCCCGCACCGTCGCTTCGCGCGGCAGGCCCCACTGCGCGAGATCGACCAGCGTGCCGCTGCCCAGATCCACCGCGATGGGCAAATCACGCGATTTGGCCAGCGGCGCGAGTTCGGCGAGTGTCACTTCCCTGGTAAAGCCGGTGACGGCGTAGTTGCTGCAATGCACCTTCATCAGCAGGGCGGTCTTCGGGCCGATGGCTTCGTCATAGTCCTTGAGATGCGTGCGATTCGTCGTACCGACTTCGCGCAACCTTGCGCCTGCGCGGCTCATGATGTCGGGAATGCGGAACGCGCCGCCGATTTCCACCAGTTCGCCTCGCGACACGATCACTTCCTTGCGCGACGCAAGCGCCGACAGCGTCAACAGCACGGCCGCCGCATTGTTGTTGACGACGGTCGCTGCCTCCGCGCCCGTCAACTCGCAGATGAGGCCGTTGATGAGGTCATCGCGATCGCCGCGCGCTCCGGTGTCGAGATCGAATTCGAGGTTCGCGGGCCGCGTGAGGACTTCCGTCACCGCGCTGACGGCTTCGTCCGGCAGCAGCGCGCGGCCCAGATTCGTATGCAGCACGGTTCCGGTGAGATTGAAGACGCTGCGCACCGCGCTGCGCGCCCGAGCCGAAAGCACCGCGCTCACCGCTTGCGCCAGTGCGGCGTCGCTCAATGCATCGACGGTTGCCCGGCCGGCCTGCGCATCGCTGCGCCAAGCATCCAGCGTGGCGCGCAGGGCCGCGAGCGTCTGTGTGCGTCCATGGGCGGCGATCACGTCCGCGAATTCCGCCGCGCCCAGCACGCGCTCGACCGACGGCACGCGCGCCATCAACGCACGCAGTTCACCGCCGTCGCTTCCCCGGACGTCGCTCATGATTCGTCAGGCTGTTCGGGCCACAGCCAGGGATGCGGCGCGGCACGGCGATAACCGGCATCGCCCATCAACAGGTCGAGTGTGAGGCTCGCGAGATCGTCGGCGTAGGGTTCGAAGTCGAACGCCTTGTCCTGGTAGCCGATCTTGCGATACGTGCCGCATTCGTCGCACGACTCAGCCTTGAGCGCCGCGCGTTTCGCCTGCTCGGCCTTGTCGTCCTCGCTTTCGTCGCCCGTGCCCATCGCGTGATAAGCGATGCCCTTGGTCGAATCGCAGTTCGTGCATTTTGCGCGGACCACGTGCAGCTCCGTCGCGCACAGCCCGCACTGCACATAGCGATACCCTTCATACGGACCGCCGACGCGCACGATGCTCGCCACCGGCACCGAGCCGCACACGGGACAGACGCCGGGCGCGTCGAGGTAGGGCACGTCGCGCATGTTGACGCGGCTCGCGAGATCGGTCCAGACGACTTGCAGCGCCGCCGCGACGAAGGGCGCGGCGGCCGGATCGATCTCGGCGAAGCGCAAGGCAAGGATGGCGTCGGCCTGATTGTCGAGCGTGGCGGTGTCCATCGTGCGCAGACGCGCCACCAGTTGCACGAGCGCGGGCGTCAGCGCGCCAGCCGCCTCGATGCCGTCGAGCAGCATGAACAACACGTCGCGCCAGGCGGGATCGCGGTGATCGGTGAGTGCGGGGATGATCGGCATCGAATGCCGCTGATTCATTTGAATCGATTCGCGCGCGGGCATCGGCGCCTGGAACTGGGACAGAACGCGCTGCTGCGTGTCAGCGAGCGCGGACATCAGCCGCAGATAGCCGCCGATGGGACTGCTCGCATCCGCGAGTTGCAGCAGCCGTGCGGCGCGTGAAGCGAACACCGTGGCACGCTCGGGCATGCGCAATCTAGGGATCGCCGAGGGATCGAGCGACTCGATCTCAGCGGCTTCGATGATGCGTTGGACCACGGCGGCTCCTGGATGGAAGTATCGGGCAACAAGGCAGTCTGTTCGAACGGACACGCGCGTCAAGCATAGCAGTATCCATGCGCGCGCTCAGAGCAGTCTGAAATCACTGTGTTTTGCTTAAAAACACGTTGCAAGGGCCGCCTGAGAGAAAGACATCGCGTCGATGAGCGCTACGATTTCGCGTAGCTTGAGTCAAGACACGTTGAGGAAATCAAGATGGAACTGTCGATTCAGAAGTGGGGGTATAGTGCCGCTTTGCGTTTGCCCGCCGCGCTGCTCGAGCAAGCTCGCGTCACCATAGGTGACAGGCTCGTCGTTGAGATCCGTTCGGAGGGAATCGTGCTTGCGCCGGCACGACCCCGATACTCTCTGGATCAGCTTATCGCGCGCTGCGACTCCAAGGCACCGGTTTCCGATGACCTGGTGAATTGGATCAGCATCAAGGACGCGGGACGTAAAACATCCTGCTCCCGCCTGAGCCTGAGACGAACCCCCTACTTCCCGATCATCTCCCGAAACCACCTCGGATGATGCTTCCGCGCCCATCCGAACGTGACCGTGCCGCGCGTCATCGCGCCGATCGATCCCTTGATCCACAGCGCCGCATAGATATGCACGATGATCGACACGATCAGCACGAAGGCCGTCGCCGCATGCACGATCGACGCCACGCGCACCACCGTGATCGGAAAATAGAACGCGAAGTAACGCCGCCAGATCACGATCCCGCTCAGCAGCAGCAGCACGAGACTCGCCACCATCACGAAAAACAGCAGCTTCTGCCCGGCGTTGTACTTGCCGATCTCCGGCAACCGGTCCTCGCGGTTCGTGAGCACGTCGCCGATCTGTTTCATCCACTGCACGTCGTTGCGGTCCAGATAGTTGTGATGCCAGAACCGCAGCGCGAGGATCAGGAACGACACGAACATCACGCAGCCCACAAACGGATGCAAGATGCGCGTCCACTGTCCGCCGCCGAACACCGCGTAAAGCCACGCCATCGAAGGATGAAACATCGCGAGCCCGGAGAGCGCGAGCAGCACGAAGGTGATCGCGGTGATCCAGTGATTCGTGCGCTCGTTCGGCGTGTAGCGCTGTATCAGCCGATGCCCCTTGACGTCACGCAGTTCGCTATCGTGTTTCATCGCTTCGCTCCTGTCCGCCCTCACGGCGGTGACGCACTTCATCCGCCTCGCGCTGCGCCTCGATTTCGTCTTCGTCGCTGACTTCGTTCGGCCCGATACGCGTGTAATGGAAGAACCCGGCCAGCGCCGCAATGCCGATGCCGATCATCGCCAGCGGCTTCGTCACGCCCTTCCAGATCGACACCAGCGGACTGATATGCGGATCCTTCGCCAGACCGTGATAAAGCTCCGGCTGATCCGCGTGGTGCAGCACGTACATCACGTGCGTGCCGCCCACGCCCGCCGGATCGTACAGTCCGGCATGCTCGAAGCCGCGTTCCTTCAGGTCCTCGACACGCTCCGCCGCCTGCTGCTGCATGTCCACCTTGGTGCCGAACATGATTGCGCCGGTCGGGCAGGTCTTGACGCACGCGGGCTCCTGTCCCACCGCGACGCGGTCCGAACACAGCGTGCACTTGTACACGCGATGATCTTCCTTCGAGAGCCGCGGAATATTGAACGGACAGCCCGTGATGCAATACCCGCAGCCGATGCAGTTCTCCTCGTGAAAGTCCACGATCCCGTTGGTGTACTGCACGATCGCGCCCGGCGACGGACACGCCTTCAGGCAGCCCGGATCCTCGCAGTGCATGCAGCCGTCCTTGCGGATCAGCCATTCGAGATCGCCCTTCGGGTTCTCGTATTCGGTGAAACGCATCACCGTCCACGAGTGCTCGGTCAGGTCGCGCGGGTTGTCGTAGATGCCGGTCGTGTGACCGATGTCGTCGCGCAGGTCGTTCCACTCCATGCAGGCCGTCTGGCACGCCTTGCAGCCGATGCACTTCGACACGTCGATCAGCTTCGCGACCGTGCCCGTGACGGGCACGCGGTCGCCGGGCGGCGGCGTGGTGGTGGCCGAGAGGCGCTTGATATCCAGCGATTGCAATGCCATGCCGTCCTCCCTATGCCTTTTCCACTTTCACGAGAAACGACTTGAACTCCGGCGTCTGCGAGTTCCCGTCGCCTACGGAAGGCGTCAGCGTGTTGACGAGATAGCCCGGCTGCGCGAGGCCCTTGAAGCCCCAGTGCAGCGGCAGGCCGACGGTATGGACCTTCTTGCCCTCCACCATCAATGGCTTGATGCGCTTGGTGACGAGCGCCACCGCGACGATATGTCCGCGATTGCTCGATACCTTCACGCGGTCTCCCGCCACTACGCCCACTTCCTTTGCGTGTTCCTCGCCGATCTCCACGAACTGCTGCGGCTGCACGATCGCGTTCAGGCGCGCGTGCTTGGTCCAGTAGTGGAAGTGCTCGGTCAGACGATAGGTCGTGCCGGTGTTCGGGAACTTGTCCGCCGTGCCGAACGCCGCGCGGTCATCCGGAAACACGCGCGCCGCCGGATTGCTCGTCACCGCCTTGTTGTCCGGGAAGAACGGGTTATAGCCGATGGGCGTCTCGAACGGCTCGTAATGCACGGGGAACGGGCCTTCGTTCATGCCGTCGCGGGCGAAGAAACGCGCTACGCCCTCGGGGTTCATGATGAACGGGCTCATGCCCTTGTCGGGCGGTTCGTCGACCTTGAAGTCGGGGATATCCGGACCGGTCCACGCGCGCCCGTTCCATGCGATCAGCTTGCGCGACGGATCGAAGGGCTTGCCGTTCACGTCGCACGACGCGCGGTTGTACAGCACCCGCCGGTTCGCCGGCCACGCCCAGGCCCAGCCGAGCGTCTGGCCGATGCCGGTGGGGTCCGCGTTGTCGCGCCGGCCCATCTGGTTGCCCGCCTGCGTCCACGAACCGCAGAAAATCCAGCAGCCGCTCGCGGTCGAGCCGTCGTCGCGCAATTGCGCGAAACTCGCCAGCTGCTCGCCTTGCTTCGCGAGCACCTTGGTCTTGTCGGCGGGATCGGTGACATCGGCGAGCGCGCGGCCGTTGAACTCCATCGCGATCTCTTCCGGCGTCGGGCTTTCCGGATCGGCGTAGGGCCAGCTCATCTTGAGGATCGGATCGGGATACGCGCCGCCCTTTTCCTGATAAGCGCGACGCATGCGCAGCCACAGACCCGACATGATCTCCAGGTCGCTGCGCGCCTCGCCCGGTCCCACCGCGCCCTGCCAGTGCCACTGCAACACACGCGACGAGCTGACCAGCGAGCCGCGTTCCTCCGCGAAACAGGTCGTGGGCAGCCGGAATACCTCCGTCTGGATCGTCGACGAATCGACATCATTGAACTCGCCGTGGTTCTTCCAGAACTCGGACGTCTCGGTCGCGAGCGGATCCATGATGACCAGCCACTTCAGCTTCGACAGCCCGAGCCCGACCTTCGCCTTGTTGGGCGCCGCGGCCAGCGGATTGAAGCCCTGGCAGATGTAGCCGTTCATCTTGCCCGCGGCCATCAGCTCGAAGACCTGCAGCATGTCGTAGGACTTGTCGAGCTTGGGCAGATAGTCGAAGCCGAAGTTGTTGTCGGCGGTGGCGTTCTCGCCCCACCATGACTTCATGAAGCTCACGTGGAACGCCCGATAGTTCTTCCAGTAACTCAGCTGGTTCGGCCGCAACGGCTGCGACGCGCGCTTCGTGATGTAGTCGTCGAAGTCCTGTTCGGCTTCCATCGGCAGGGTCATGTAGCCGGGCAAGAGGTTCGACATCAGGCCGAGATCGGTGAGGCCCTGGATGTTCGAGTGCCCGCGCAGTGCGTTCATGCCGCCGCCCGCTATGCCGATGTTGCCAAGCAGAAGCTGCACCATCGCGCCCGTGCGGATCATCTGCGCGCCGACCGAATGATGCGTCCAGCCGAGCGCGTAGAGAATCGTGCCCGCGCGATTCGGCGCGGCGGTCGTGGCGAGCATCTCGCAGACCTTGAGGAACTTGTCGGTCGGCGTGCCGCAGACCTTGGTCACCATCTCCGGGGTGTACGAAGCGTAGTGCTGCTTCAGCAGGTTGTAGACGCAGCGCGGATGCTGCAAGCTCGGATCGGTCTTCACATAGCCGTCGTCGCCGCGCTCGTAGTCCCAAGTCGACTTGTCGTACTTGCGATGCTCGGCGTCATAGCCCGAGAACAGGCCGTCCTTGAACACGAAGTCCTCGCGCACGATGAACGACATGTCCGTGTAATTCTTCACATACTCGTGCTGGATCTTGTCGTGCGTGAGCAGATAGTTGATCACGCCGCCCAGGAACGCGATGTCCGAGCCGGTGCGGATCGGCGCGTAAAAATCCGCGACCGATGCCGTGCGCGTGAAGCGCGGATCCACCACGATGAGACGCGTCTTGCGATGCGCCTTCGCTTCGGTCACCCACTTGAAGCCGCACGGGTGCGCCTCGGCGGCATTGCCGCCCATCACGAGAATCACGTCCGCGTTCTTGATGTCGACCCAATGGTTCGTCATCGCTCCACGGCCAAACGTCGGGGCAAGACCTGCCACCGTCGGGCCATGTCAGACACGCGCCTGATTGTCGAATGCGAGCATTCCCCAGCTGCGCACCGTCTTGTGCGTCAGATAGCCGACCTCGTTGCTGCCCGCCGACGCCGCCAGGTAGCCCGAGGTCAGCCAGCGATTGACCGTCTTGCCGTCCGCCGTCTTCTCGACGAAATTGGCATCGCGGTCTTCCTTCAGAAGCGTAGCGATGCGGTCGAGCGCGTCCTCCCACGACATCCGTTTCCACTCGCTCGATCCAGGCGCGCGGTATTCCGGATGAAGCAGACGGCTCGGGCTGTGAATGAAGTCGATGAGCGAGGCGCCTTTCGGACAGAGGGTGCCGCGATTGACCGGATGATCCGGGTCGCCCTCGATGTGGATGATGCTGGCCTTGGCGTTCTTGGCGTTGTCGCCGAGGCCATACATCAGGATGCCGCATCCGACTGAACAGTACGGACAGGTATTGCGCGTTTCCGTGGTGCGCGACAGTTTGTATTGCCGGACTTCGGCAAGCGCGGGAGCCGGAGAGAAGCCCATTGCCGCCAGGCTCGATCCGGCGAGCGTGCTCGCGGAGACCTTGAGGAACTGTCGCCGTGACATTTGGAGCATGATTGCCCTCGGCGTGTCGTAAAGTGGGTTTCCAGAGTGTAAGGGTGCTCGGTGACACCTGCAGTAAAGATGCAGTGGCGGCAGCGTCTTCATGTCCGGAACGTCCCGATGAAGCAATGTACGCGCCTGAGACGCATGCCTCCTGAACGTTCTGGAATGGAACCTGCTCTCCCGACCTCAAGTCCGGGCGCCCTGCGCGTCTTACCGAACCGAGAGGTCCGCCATGAGTTCCGTGTCAACGCAGAAGATCGAAGCCGCCGTCAGGAAAGATGCATCTTGGGCCGTCGGCGCGCTCAAGAAGTTTTCCGAAGACCGCTGCGCCGCCATGGCGGCAAGCATTGCCTTCTATTCCGCCTTCTCGCTCGCGCCGACGCTCGTCATGGTGATCGCCGTCGCGGGCTGGATCTTCGGGCCGGAGGCGGCGCGCGGGCAGTTGTTCCATCAGGTCAACGGCCTGATCGGCGATCAGGCGGCTGCGGGCGTGCAGAGCATCGTCGAGAATGCGCACCGCAGCAGCGGCACGGGCATCGCCGCGATCATTTCGTTCGCGCTGCTGGCCATTGGTGCGTCGGCTACTTTTTCTTCACTCAATACCGCGCTCAACCTCGTGTGGCCGATGACCGGCGAACAGCGCTCCGGCGTCTTCGCGATGGTGCGCGTGCGGCTCGTGTCGTTCGGTCTGGTGCTGGGTGTCGCTTTCCTGCTGATCGTGTCGCTGGTGCTCGATACCGCCATCCAGGCCGTCGGGATGTGGCTGTGGGGCGAATCGCCCTTTGTGATCATCGGCGATATCGTGCAGATGGTGGTCGGGCTCGTGATCCTGTCGGCGGCCTTCGGCGGACTGCTCAAGTTCCTGCCCGACGCGCCGGTCGAATGGCGCGATGCGCTCGTCGGCGGGCTGGTGGCCGCGGTGCTGTTCTCCGCGGGCAAGAAGTTGTTCGCCGTCTATCTGACGCATGCGGGCACGGCCAGCGCATTCGGCGCGGCGGGTTCGCTCGCGGTGCTGTTGATGTGGCTGTATTTTTCGGCGGCTGTCCTGCTGCTCGGCGCGGAATTCTCGGCGGCGCGGGCGCGTCTGCATGATCCGCGCGGCGCATGGGGCATGCAGAACAATGGCAAGGTGCCGCCCGGCAGCCGCGCGAAGATCGGCTCGCTGCTCGCGTCCTCGACGCGTCCCGCAACGCCCGCCAATGCGGCAAGTGCCGCCGCCCTGCCCGCCACGGCCGCCAGCATGCGTCCGGATGCCCCTGTGAGCGCGAGCGCGCGACGCGTCATCGGTGCGCGCGCCCAGCATGCCCAGCAGTTGACCGGTCAGGCGCGCAAGAAAGTATCGGCGGTTGCGCGGGCGCTCGAGTTGTCGCGCAAGCTCGCGCGAGCCGAATCGACAGCGACACGCGCCACCGCAATCGCCATGATCGGCGCGACCCGCAAGGCGTCGAACGCCAACCAGGCGGTGCGCCGGCATCCGTGGCGCGCAGTGTTGGTGGCGGCGAGCGCCGGCATGGCAGTGGCGCTGCTATCGCGTCGCGACACGTCACGATCGTCAGAAGAAATAACCCGCGATTGATCTCGTGCGCCAATCATCCGCAACGGCCCAAAAAAGCAAACTCGAAAAGGCCGTTTGTTATTCAAACAGAAGGTAATCGAATAAAGCAGCGCAGTTGAAGTTTCGCCATGCCGGCGCTCGTGCGGAACTTTTCGAGGTGCCTTCTGTCGTCGGTCATCTGCTTTCAAACTTGCCGCAAACCCTTTACTGGCTTGTGTTGCATCAAGTGTGTGTTTTTCGAGACAATCTATATTTTTTCATTTCTAAAGTTTCGAAACGTTGCGTTATTCTCTGCGCCAGCAACAACATATTAAACATTCGCGTGGAGAATTCGATGAAGAAATTCGCACTGACGTCCCTGTCGCTGGCACTGCTCGGCGCGGCTGGCGCAGCTCAGGCCCAAACGAGCGTGACGCTCTACGGCGTGATCGATGCGGGCATTGGCTATGTGAGCCATGCAAACGCGAACGGCGACAAGCTGGTCGGCATGATCAACGGCAACCTGTCCGGCGACCGTTGGGGCCTGAAGGGTCAAGAAGACTTGGGTGGCGGTCTGAAGGCAATCTTCCAGTTGGAAAACGGTTTTGACGTTGGCACGGGCCAACTCGGACAGGGCGGTCGCGAATTCGGCCGTCAGGCATTCGTCGGTCTGTCGGGCAATCAGTGGGGTACGGTCACCCTCGGTCGTCAATACGACCCGCTGGTTGACATGGTCCAGGGCATCACGGCTGACAACTACTGGGGCGCCATCTTCGCAACGCCGGGCGACATCGACAACTACGACAACTCGCTGCGCGTGAGCAATGCGGTCAAGTACGTTTCGCCGAACTTCGCAGGCTTCCAGGTTGAAGGTCTGTACGGCGTGTCGGGCGTTGCCGGCGCAACCGGTCAAGGTCAGACGTGGTCGGGTGCAGCGACGTACAACAACGGCCCGCTGGCTATCGCAGGCGGCTACTTCTACGCGAACAACCCGAGCGCCGGCCGCACGCCGCCGACGGGCGCAAGCGGCTGGACCAGCTCCACGTCCGACGCACTGTTCGACGGCCCGATCAACAACGCCTACGCTTCGGCTCATGCCATCGGCATCGCTCGCGGCGCGGTGCAGTACTCGATCGGCGCATTCACGGTCGGCGGTTCGTACAGCAACTCGCAATTCAAGGCTGACGGTGGTTCGCGCTTCGGTTCGGAACACTTCAACACCGGCAACGGCTTCGTGAACTTCCAGGTCACGCCGGCTCTGTTGACGGGTCTGGGCTACACCTACACGAAGGCAGGCGGCGATACGTCGGCGACCTACCATCAGGTCAGCCTCGGCGCCGACTACTCGCTGTCGAAGCGCACGGACTTCTACGCTGTTGCTGCTTACCAGCACGCAAGCGGCGACCAGCGCGATGCAACGACGGGTACGGTGAACTCGGCACAAGCGTCGATCGGCTCGTACGGCTACGAAAGCGGCCGCAGCCACCAGGAAATGGTCATCGTCGGCGTTCGCCACAAGTTCTAAGAACAACCGGCTCGCGCGACATGCAGATGTCGCGCTGGCAGGACCGCAAGACGCTCGAACAGCCATCGGCATGCCGATGGCTGTTTTTTTTGCGCGTCAGTAACGTGACAAATGGTTGAATCGAGCGGGTGGAAGATCACATCGCTCGATGATCGCGGCAGAATCTCCCGAACCTCAAGCCGTTCGGAGTCTGATTCGATGCCGTTTCGCCACGCCGCCGCGTTCGCCGCTGCCCTTGTTATCTGCATCGCCGTGGCGGGATGCGGGGCCGCCCGCAGCGACGATTCCCCCGCCGCGCCGATGATCATCGCGCATCGCGCAGGCGCAGCCGATTTCCCCGAGAACACGCTGCTCGCCATCGAAGGCGCGCTGAAGAATCATGCCGATGCCATCTGGCTGACCGTGCAGCTCACGCGCGACGGCGTGCCGGTGCTGTATCGTCCGGCGGATCTGTCGGCGAATACCGAAGGCCAGGGCGCGGTCGCTGACACCGATCTCGCCTCGCTCGAACGTCTCAATGCAGGCTGGCGCTTTGCGCGCATCGATGCGGCTGGCGTAACGCGCTATCCGTACCGTGAGACACCGCTGCGCATTCCCACGCTCGCGCAAGCCTTGCGCGCGATTCCGCCCGGCGTGCCCGTCATGCTCGACATGAAGGCGCTGCCGGCCGAGCCGCAAGCCGCAGCGGTAGCGCGCGTGCTGAACGAGGAAGCCGCCTGGACGCGCGTGCTGATCTACTCGACGGACGCGTCCTATCAGGAGGCCTTCGCTGCGTGGCCGCAAGCCGTGCTGTTTGAATCGCGCGATGCCACCCGGGCGCGGCTCGCGGCCGTCGCACTGGAACAGACCTGCGAAGCGCCCCCGCCTCCCGGCACATGGACCGCGTTCGAGTTCGAAAGAAAGATGGAGCTCGTCGAAACCTTCACGCTGGGCGAAGCGCGCACGGCAGTGACAGCGAAGCTCTGGACGCCCGACGCCGTGCGCTGCTTCGGCGCGCGAGGCAAGACCCGGATCGTCGCGATCGGCATCGACACGGCGGAGGACTACCGCGCCGCCGCGTGTCTCGGCATCGATGCCGTACTGGTGGATTCGCCGTCGAAGATGAGCGCCGTGAAAGCGGCGCTGCCGTCGTCCTGTGCGGCGGGCATGAGCTGATGACTATTGCCGCGGCGCGCTGCCCGAAGGCACGTCTTCGGCCAATGTCTGCGCGGGCGCTTCGGGACACGGCAGATCGCCGATAACGAGCCGCGGCACCGTGTTGCGCGCATCGCGCGGACGCAGCGGCACGTTGCCGGGCTCGGTCCACGCGGGATTAGGGATCTCGCCGAACAACTGCCGCAGGCGCTCGCCCCACGTCTTGTTGATCATCTGGTAGTAGGCGCTGTTGCTGTCGAGCGTGGCGAAGCGCGTCACGCACAGCGCGTCCTTCTCGTACACCAGCAGATCGAGCGGCAAGCCAACGGACAGGTTCGAGCGCAGCGTGGAGTCCATCGAAATGAGGGCGCACTTGGCGGCTTCGTCGAGCGGCGATGCCGGCGTGATGACGCGGTCGATGATCGGCTTGCCGTATTTCGATTCGCCGATCTGGAAATACGGCGACACCCGCGTCGATTCGATGAAATTGCCCGCCGCGTAGATCATGAACAGGCGCGGCGGCTGGCCGCAAATCTGTCCGCCGACAATGAAACTGCAATTGAAGTCGACGCTGAACTCCGCGAGCGACGACGCATCGCGCCGATGCACCTCGCGCACCGCGTCGCCGACGACCCGCGCCGCCTCCGGCATGGTCGCGACGCTGTAGAGCGTGGGCGCGCTCGGATCGGACGGTTCGGCGAGCAGTTGCGTGACGGCCTGCGTGATGGCCAGGTTGCCCGCCGTGAGCAGCACGAGGACGCGCTCGCCCGGCTGTTCGAAGACCACCATCTTGCGCGCGGCGCTCACGTGGTCCACGCCGGCGTTGGTGCGGGTATCGGAGAGGAACACGAGTCCCTCGTCCACGCACATACCCACGCAATAAGTCATGTCGATCCATCCTGAAGCAAGCAAAACGTCATTGTACTGAGCGCGCCTGCGCATTTCATCCAGCGCGCTTCCGAGCGCTTAACGGCACGGCACGACCGTTTTTTCAGGGCGTTGGCGAGACCAAAAGGCGTTTCGCGCTAGACTTCCTGCTTCACGCCCCGCGCCTCATCATGTCCGAAGTCCCCGAAGCAATCGAAATCAGCGACGCTCTCGCCGATGCCCTCCTCGCCGGCCTTGCGCGTCCCATCGTGTTCGTCGATCTGGAAACCACCGGCTCGAATGCGACCGAAGACCGCATCACCGAAATCGGCGTGGTGGAAGCGAGCACGGCGGGTATCGAGCGCTGGAGCGTGCTGGTCGATCCCGGCGTGCCGGTGCCGCCGTTCATCGCGCGGCTGACCGGCATCGAAGACGCGATGTTGCGCGGCCAGCCGAGCTTCGCATCGCTGGCCCCGGCGCTGGCCGAGCGGCTGCAAGGCAAGCTCTTCATCGCGCACAACGCGCGCTTCGACTACGGCTTTCTCAAGAACGAATTCCGTCGCGCGGGCATCGCCTTTCGTGCGGATACCTTGTGCACGGTGCGGCTGTCGCGGGCGCTGTTTCCGTCGGTCGAGCGGCATGGCCTCGACGCGCTCATCGCAAGGCTCGACCTCGCGCCGACGGGACGCCATCGCGCGCTCGCCGACGCCGATCTGCTCTGGCAGTTCTGGCAGAAGATCCACGCGCTGTACTCGCAGGATCTCGTCAATAGCGCCATCAAGGCGCTGGTGCGCCGCGCGAGCCTGCCGGCCGCGCTGCCCGAAGGCACGCTCGATACGCTGCCCGCGACGCCCGGCGTCTATCTCTTCCACGGCGACGACGATATTCCGCTTTACGTCGGCAAGAGCATCAACCTGAAACAGCGCGTCACGGCGCATTTTTCGGGCGATCACAGGCTTGCCAAGGATCTGGCGATCTCGCAGTCCATCCGCCGCATCGAAACCCGTGAGACGGTCGGAGAACTCGGCGCGCTGCTGCTCGAAGCGAAGCTCGTGAAGGATCTGAAACCGGCGCATAACCGGCTGTTGAAGGGCGCGTCGGGCGCGTGCGCCTGGCAATGGCTGCCGGGCGCACCCGCGCCGGTGCTCGTGAAAGCAAGCCGGCGCGATCTGTCGCGGGAGGATCAGCTGTTCGGCGTCTTCGCGACGCGCGCAAAAGCGCATGCCTTCCTGCGCCATCTCGCCGATGAACACGCGCTCTGTCCCGTGACACTCGGTCTCGAGAAAGCGCCGCTATCGCGCGGACGCGGCTGTTTCGGCTATCAGGTGAAGCGCTGCCGGGGTTCGTGTGCAGGCATGGAAAGCTTCGCCGATCACGCCACGCGCGCGCTCGACGCGCTGCAAAACGCACGTCTCGTGCGCTGGCCGCATGAAGGACCGATCGCCATTGCCGAACGCAACGAAGGTTCGACGCAGGAAGCGTGGCATGTGATCGATCGCTGGTGCTACCTCGGCACCTGTGCCAAACGCGAGGACATCGCCGCGCTGCTCGACGATGCCCCCGACCTGCGTCCGTTCGATTCCGACGTGTATGCGCTGATCGCTAAACGCCTCGCGGCGGGCCGGCTCGAATGGATCGCGTGCGATGCGCGGCCGGGATTCCATCTCATCGCCCAGGAGCCGCCCGCAAGCGTGCGCCGCGCGACCCATGCGGCAAAAGTAAAGGCAACGCACCCGGCACGACGCCGCGCCCCCGCCGAGGCACAGTTCGCGCTGAGCTTCTGAGCTTCGGAACGCCCGTTTACGCGAGTCCGCCGTTCGCGCGCAGCACCTGGCCGTTCACCCAGCCCGCGTCCGGCCCGACCAGGAACGCAACCACCGACGCGATGTCGTCCGGCTGCCCGAGCCGCTCCAGCGGCGCCATTTTCGCCATGCCCGCGATCTGCTCGTCGGTCTTGCCGTCGAGGAACAGCGACGTGGCCACCGGCCCTGGCGCCACCGCGTTCACCGTGATGCCGCGCCCGCGCAGTTCCTTCGCGAAGACGTGCGTCATCGATTCGACCGCTGCCTTGGTCGCGTTGTAGATCGCGTAGCCGGGCATGTTGAGGGCCAGCGCCGTGCTCGAGAAGTTGACGATGCGTCCGCCCTCGCCCATGCGCGCCGCAGCCTCGCGCAACGTGTTGAAGGTGCCGCGCACGTTGATGTCGAAGGTCTGGTCGTAGAGGGCATCGCTGGTGTCGGCGATGGGCATCGTCTTCATCACGCCCGCGTTGTTGACGAGGACATCGACCGCCCCGAGCTCGGCCTCGACCGTCGCGAACATGCTGCGCACTTCCTCGGCATTCGCGACGTTCGCACGCACCGCAAGCGCCACGCCGCCCGCTTCGCGCAACTCGGCGACGAGCGCATCCGCCTCCTTCGCACTCGATGCATAGTTCACCGCGACGGCAAGGCCATCGCGCGCGAGACGCCGCGCAAGCTCCGCACCGATACCGCGCGATGCACCCGTGACGATGGCCACGCGCTGACGTTCCGTCTTGTTCATGCTGCTGCTCCTTGAAGAGTGAGGTTCGATGAGCAGCATGATGAATCATTCCGTTTCCGCGATCATCGGGCGGGGCTTAGTATCATCGTTCCATCTGCTTCAACAATCCTTCATCGATATCGAACCGCCATGGATCGCTTCCAGGAAATGCAGGTCTTCGTGCGCATCGCGGAGCGCCATAGCTTCACGCAGGCCGCCGACGACCTGCAGATGCCCCGCGCCACCGTCACCAATCTGATGAAGCGCATGGAGGAACGGCTCGGCGCGCGCCTGCTCGAACGCACGACGCGCACCGTGCGCCTCACGCACGACGGCGAAGCGCACTACCAGCGCTGCGTGCGGCTGATCGCCGATCTCGAAGAAGCGGAAGGATCGTTCCGTCACGCCGAACCCAAGGGCCTGCTGCGCGTGAACCTGCAAGGCACGCTCGCGCGCACCTTCATCATGCCGGGGCTGCCGGCCTTCATCGAACGCTATGGAGAGATCGAGCTGCATATCGGTGAAGACGACCGGCTCGTCGACCTCGTGCGCGAAGGCGTGGATTGCGTGCTGCGCGCGGGCACGTTGCAGGATTCTTCGATGATCGGCAAGCGCGTTGCATTGCTCGAACAAGTGACGGTAGCGAGCCCCGCGTATCTCGCGCGGGCGGGTATGCCGCACGATCTCGAAGCGCTGATGTCGCATCGCGCGGTGAACTATGTGTCGAGTGCGACGGGACGCGTGGTGCCGCTGGAGTTCAGCGTGAGAGACCGCATCGAGGCAGTCGAACTCAAGGCGACGGTCTCGGTGACCGGCGTCGAGATGTACACGCAGGCGGCGCTCGCAGGCTTCGGCATCGTGCAGGTGCCGCGTTATCACATCCATGATGCGCTCGCGGAAGGACGCCTTCAGCTCGTGCTCCCGGACTTCGCGCCGCCGCCGATGCCTGTCTCGGTGCTCTATCCGCATAGCCGGCAGTTGTCGGCGCGTGTACGGGTTTTCGCGGATTGGGTGAGCGCGGTCTTCAGCGAAACCGATCACGCGTTGCTTGGCCTGGCGTCGAATCACGCTTGAAAGCAAGCATGAAAGTCAAAGAGGCCAGTACCCCACGCATGGGGTACTGGCCTCTTTTCACGAAGCTTCGCGTGCGCCGAACCTGACGGACGCGAACTTCGAACGCAACGTCAAAGCATCAGAGCATCAGAGCATCAGAGCACTCATGCTGCTGCGTCCTTCAGCTTCTTCAGCGCGCGTGCCTTGATGCGGACGCTTGCCGGCTTGGCCGGGAACCAGCGCTCGGTGCCCGTGAACGGGTCCTTGCCGAAGCGCTTCTTCTTGGCCGGAACGGCTTGAGCCGAGATCTTCAGAAGACCCGACAGCGTGAATTCGCCGGCGCCCTTCTTGTGGATCGAACCGAGGATGGTGTCTTCCAGCGCGACCATCACGGCCTTGACTGCCTTCACGTCCACTGCTGCGCGCTCGGCCAGATGGTTCGCGAGCGATGCCTTCGTGAACGTATCCTTGACCGGCGACAGTGCGCCCGTGGTGGTCTTCTTGGCAGCGACTTTCTTGACGGCAACCTTCGGTGCTGCAGCTTTCTTCGCCGGTGCGGCAGTCTTCGCCGTGGCTTTCTTGGCCGGGGCTTTCTTGGCAGCGGTTTTAGCGGAAGTCGGCATGTTTCTCCTACCTGTTTTTTGGTCAGTGATATTCGAATACGTTCGCACCGATGCGTTCGTATCACGCCGGATTCTACATACGCCAAGCGAGTTCGTGCGAGTCTTTTGCGTTTTTATATCGCTTTTACAGGGGTTTTTCGTGGTGCCGCGCAGACATGCGGCTCATGAAGCCATCTCGATGCATGCTTCCTTGATGTTTACCGCACGCCATGCAGGCGCTTTCATCATCGATGCGCGATGTGCGCGATGAGCGGATAGTGATCCGACGCGACACGCGACAGACGTGTGCGATGCACGTCCACGCGCATCAGACGCTCGCCCGGATGCACCCAGATGCGGTCGAGCGCGAACAGCGGAAAGCGCGTCGGAAAGGTGCGCAGCGCAGTGGCGCGATGAAAGTGCGTGACCAGTCGACGGAGGGTGCGGCCATAGACGAACCACTCGTTGAGATCGCCGAGCAGGATCACCGGCAGCGCGGGCGTATCGAAGCTCTGCAGCACCTGCTCCACTTGCGCGCGCCGCTCGCTCGACGCCAGCCCGAGATGCGTCGCGACCACGCGCCACACCTCGCCGCCGCAATCGATGTCGGCATCCAGCGCGCCGCGCGGCTCGCGGCTCCGGAACGACAGGTCGAGCGTGCGCACCGCGCGCACCGGATAGCGCGTGAGCACCGCGTTGCCATAGCGGCGCTCGGGCGTATCGAGCGTCGGTCCCGCGACGGCATGCAGACCGGTCATGCGCTGCAGCACGTCGAGCACGTCATGCGCGCCACGGCCACCAAGCGGCACTTCCTGGAGCGCGAAGACATCGGCGTCGATCTCCGCGAGCACTTCGCCGATGCGCTGCGGCGAAAACCTTCCGTCGATGCCCACCGCGCCATGCAGGTTGTATGTCGCGATACGCAGTTCGCGCGCGCGGCTTTCGCTCGTGTCCTGCAAGTCGATCACGGGTTCGTGCAGCGGCGTCATGAGTTGACCTCGTCGGGCCGCGCGTTGCGCGCCGCTGGATCGCGCGGCATCGCGCCGCTCTCGTGCAGTTCGCTCGCGCGCTTCGCTTCTTCGCTGGCGCGCGGCTTGTCGGCATCGCCGGGTGCGCCTTCGTGCGCATCAGGCTGAGCGCCGCCGAGGAAACGCTGCAACAGCAGCGACACGCCGATCAGCGCCGCGCCGATGCCGATCAGCACCGCAAACGAGCCGATCGTCGGGCGGTGCAGTGAAGCGACCAGCTGATGGGCGAACGCCACCGTGAGGAAGATGCCGGGCCCCATGCCGAGCATCGTGCCGATCATGAAGTCGCGCATGCGGATATGCGAGGCGCCCGCGACGAGATTGACGATTGAGAACGGCGCCACCGGCAGCAGACGCAGCACGACGACGGCCACGATGCCGCGCTTCGCGACACGTTCTGACAGCCGGTTGACGCGCGCACCCGCGACTCGGCGCACGACATCGCGCCCGAGCCAGTTGCCGAGCGAATAGGAGACGGCCGCCGCGGCCATCGTGCCGAGGAAGGCATACAGCCCGCCCCATGCCGCGCCGAACACGAGACCGGTGGCCGCGATGAGCAAGGTGATCGGCACGGAAATGACCGCCGCCACGACGTAGGCCAGCACGATCCAGAGCGGCGCGAGCGGCAGCGCGTCGATGCGGCGCGTCGCGTTCGTCAGCGAGCGAAGGTTGACGTAGTCGCCGAGCGAGGTCCAGTGCAACAAGCCCGCGACCACCACGACCATCAGCGCAAGTACACCGAGCAGCGCGAAGCGGCCGATGAGCGGCCGGGTCTTTTCCGCGGGCACGAACTGGTCGACGAGTTCGTCGGCGGCGATCGGCGTTTCCGGATCGATCAGCGCTTCGGTCGGAATCAGTTGATCGAGTTCCCTCGACACCAGCGGATCCAGCGGCACCAGCGTGCGATGTTCGTCGCGCTCGCGCAGCAGCGCCTGGATCGCCGCGTTCATGCCGCCATGCGCGGCGCGTTCACGGTCGATGTCCGCGATATCGCAGCCGAGATGTTCGGCGAGCAAGGTGTCGCGCATGGTGGCGATGGCGCGGCGGATGCGTGCATCGCCGAGAGCATCGATGGCGATGTTGCATTCGCTGTCCAGCACCATCGAACGATTGTTCAGGTTGGCCGAACCGACCATCAGCAATTCGTCGTCGACGATCATCAGCTTGCTGTGCACGTTGACGATCTCGTCGCCGAGTTTCGGCACGCTCGGACACAGCAGCCGGTAGCGGCCATGCGTGTCGGCGTCCTTCAGCAAGGCGTGCAACCGCGCCCGCAACACGCCCATGGTGACTTCCTGAAGCCAGCCGCTCTGGTTGCGCGGCACGACGATGGCAAGGTCCGGTCCGTCCTCTCGCCCGAGCGATTTCGCGAGCGCCGCGCCGATGGTGCCCGACGTGAAGTACTGGTTCTCGATATAGATGCTGTGCCGCGCCCGCGCGATGGCGTCCAGATACTGCGCGCGAATCTGCTGCACGGGCTCGCGGCCGAGATAACCGGGCTCGGTCAGCGAGATGGCAATCTCGACATCTTCGAGATCGACACGCCGCGACGGCGGCCAGGCATCGTGTTCGAGGTTTGCCCGATGCGCGCGGATCGCGAGCTGTTTGCCGCAGGCGCGCGCCCAGCGCTCGCGCGCGAGCAGGCCGATTTCGCGCGCGGCCGCGCCATCGAACATCGTGTGGACATCGTGAAAGGGCTGGTAGCGCGTGCCGTTCGCATCGCGGCGCAGCGGTTCGTCGGGTGCATGCGCGGTGGTGTCCCAGCGCGAGCGCGTGAGATCGAGACCGCCGACGAACGCGAGCCGGTCGTCGATGACGACGAGCTTCTGATGCTGCGAACCGCCCATCGGATGCTTGCCGTCCATCTGGAACGCAATGCGCCGGCTGGTGCGCCAGCCCATCTTGTAGACGGGCAGCCACTCGCGTTCGAACGCGTAGAGCATCGCGAAGTCCCACGCCAGGATGTAGATGCGCAGACGCCGCTTGTGATTCGCGACCGCATGCAGGAAGTCGCCGAGCGCTTCGGGGAAGCCGTCGTCCGCGCCTTCGGGCGTGAGCTTCATGCGGCTGTCGATGTCCCAGCCAAGGATGAACACGGTGCGCTCGGCACGCGTGATCGCCTCGCGCAGCACGCGAAAATAATCCGCGCCATCGATCAGCAAGCTGAAGCGCGCCGCGTGACGCACGCTCGCGCAGTTGCGTCCGGGCTGGAAAAACGGCTCGTCGTCGCTTGCCTGATTCATGCGCGTCTCACGCCTCCGTGTTTCCTTGCGTCAAATGTCTTTCGTTTTGCAAGCAGCATGCCCGGCGCGATGCTACCCTTCGCAGCACATGCCGATGCGGAGCTTCATGCGCAATGAACGACACCGACTCCCTCGAACAGCACGACGAACGCGCAGGACTCGTTCCACTCGCGGCGGCCTCGGTCATCGTCGGCTCCGCGACGGGGGCCATCGGCGTGGGCTTCCGCTTTTCCCTCGAACGCGCGGAGGCGTGGCGCACTGCATTCGTCGCGTGGGGCCACGCGGGACATGAGGCCGCTTTCGTACTGGTCGTGCTCGCGGCGGCCGTGGGCACCGGGCTCGCGACCTGGCTCGTCGCGCGCTTCGCGCCGATGGCCAGCGGCAGCGGCATTCCTCATGTCGAAGCCGTGCTGCACGGCAAGCTGCCGCCCGCGCCGCTCGTGCTCGTGCCCATCAAGTTCGTGGGCGGCGTGCTTGCCATCGGTGCAGGTCTTGCATTGGGACGCGAAGGTCCGACCGTGCAGATGGGGGCATCGATCGCGCATGCCATCGGCCAGTTCATGCGGCGCACCGCCGGCGATTGCCGCGTGCTGCTCGCGGCAGGCGCGGGCGCGGGACTCGCGACGGCCTTCAATGCGCCCATCGCCGGTGCGGTCTTCGTGCTCGAGGAACTGATGCGGCGTTTCGACACGCGCACGGCGGTCGCGGCGCTCGGCGCTTCCGCAAGCGCCATCGCAATGGCTCGTCTGCTGCACGGCGATCTGCCCGACTTCCACGTGCCCGCGCAACCGTTCCCCGGCTTCGCGATGACGGGCGCGCATCTGCTGCTCGGCGTGTTGCTGGGGTTGCTGGGCGTGGCGTATTGCCGCGCAATTCTCTGGACGCTCGATATCGCCGAGTCGCTTTCGAGGCCGCTGACGGTCGCGCATGCGACCGCGCGCGCGGCGCTCGTCGGCGCGGCGGTCGGCGTGCTCGCGTGGTTCGCGCCGGATCTCGCGGGCGGCGGAGATGTGCTCACCGAACGCGCGCTGCTCGGCGCAGGCACCGTCGCGGGCGTGCTCGCAACCCTCGCGCTGCGCTTCGTGCTGGGCACCGTGTCGTATGCGGCGGGCACGCCTGGCGGTCTGTTCGCGCCGCTGCTGGTGCTCGGCGCGCAGACCGGACTCGTGTTCGGGCGCCTGTGTCTCGACTGGTTTCCGGGCATGTCGGCGGTGACGGGCGACACCAGCACGTTCGCGGTTGTCGGCATGGCCGCGTTCTTCGTCGCGGTGGTGCGTGCGCCCTTGACGGGCATCGTGCTCGTCACGGAGATGACCGCCAGCTTCACCCTGCTGCTGCCCATGCTCACGGCCTGCTTCACCGCGATGATCGTGCCCATGCTGTTGCGCGTGCCGCCGATCTACGACTCGCTCGGGGAACGCGCGGCGGCGGACAAGCGGTGATGCTGCGTTTTGCGTTTTGCGTTTTGCGTTTTGCGTTTTGCGTTTTGCGTTTTGCGTTTTGCGTTTTGCGGGCTGCGGGCTGCGGGCTGCGGGCTGCGGGCTGCGGGCTGCGGGCTGCGGGCTGCGGGCTGCACGTTGGCATTATGCGTTTTGCATTCTGCATTCCGCGGACCGTTGCGGTAGTCTCGTCCGCTGAACACTCGCGCGCCGCTCGTCATCGATATGGACAATGAGCGGCGTCTCTTCGACTTCATCTCAGAGAGGACACGCAATGGAATATCGACATCTCGGCGCTTCCGGCTTCAAGGTTCCGGTCTTGAGCTTCGGCACCGGCACGTTCGGCGGCAAGGGCGAATTCTTCCAGGCCTGGGGCGAGACCGACGTGAGCGAGGCACGCAAGCTGATCGACATCTGTCTCGACGCCGGCGTCACGATGTTCGACACCGCCGACCTCTATTCGCGCGGCGCATCGGAATCGATTCTCGGCGAAGCACTCAAGGGCCGTCGTGACAAGGCCATCATCTCGACGAAGGCCACGTTCCGTTTCGATCCCGATGAACCGAACGCCGTCGGCTCGTCGCGCTTTCATCTGATCGAGGCGGTCAATGCGGCGCTCAAGCGTTTGCAGACCGATCACATCGACCTGTTCCAGCTGCATGGCTTCGATGCAAAAACGCCGGTGGAAGAAACGCTTTCCACACTCGACGACCTCGTGCGCGCGGGCAAGATCCGCTATACGGGCGTGTCGAATTTCTCGGGCTGGCATCTTCAGAAATCGCTAGATGTCGCTGCGCGCTACGGTTATCCGCGCTACGTCGCGAACCAGACGTACTACTCGCTGATCGGCCGCGACTACGAATGGGAGTTGATGCCGCTCGGACTCGATCAAGGCGTGGGTGCTGTCGTGTGGAGCCCGCTCGGCTGGGGACGCCTCACGGGCAAGATCCGGCGCGGCCAGCCGCTGCCCGAGACCAGCCGCCTTCACAAGACCGCCGACATGGGGCCGCCCGTGCCCGACGACTATCTGTACCGCGTCGTCGATGCGCTCGACGCCGTCGCCGAGGAAACCGGAAAGACCATTCCGCAGGTTGCGCTCAACTGGCTGTTGCAGCGTCCGACGGTCGCAACCGTGCTGATCGGCGCGCGCAACGAGGAACAGTTGCGGCAGAACCTCGGCGCAGTGGGCTGGAACCTCACGCCGGAACAGGTCAAGAAGCTCGATGAAGCGAGTACGGTGCGGCCGGCCTATCCGTACTGGCATCAGCAGGGCTTTGCGGAGCGCAATCCGTTTCCGGTGTAAGTGAGCAGGAAGGCGCGCTTCTTTTCCGTACTGGAAATCTGTCGGCGATCTGTACCGGTACTGTACCGGACCACTCCAGTACACTGGGTTCATCGATATCCCAGTTCAAGGAGCGCGCCATGCCACAGGAACTCTTCAACGCTCTGCCCGCCGCCGCGCTGTTCGCCCTCGTGACGACCATTACGCCCGGCCCGAACAACACGATGCTGCTCGCCTCGGGCGTCAATTTCGGCCTGAAGCGCACGCTGCCTCACGTGCTTGGCATCAGCACGGGCGTTGCCATCCTGATGATCGCGGTCGGGCTGGGCCTCGCGCAGGCCTTCGAACGCTTGCCGTGGCTCTATACGGTGCTGGAAGCCGCGAGCGTGGCGTATCTCCTGTATCTGGCGTGGAAGATCGGTACGTCGTCGTCGGTGCAGCTGCGCGACGGCCAGAGCCGCCCGATGCGCTTTCACGAAGCCATCGCGTTCCAGTGGATCAACCCGAAGGCGTGGATGATGGTGCTGACCGCCGCAACCACCATTCACCTGCATGCCAGTCTCTCGCTGAATGCGGCGTTGATGGCGCTCGTGCTGGTCGTGATCGGCTTGCCCTGCATCACAATGTGGGCGGCGTTCGGCATGTCACTGCGACGCTTTCTCGCCAACCCACGCTGGCTGCGCATGTTCAATCTGTCGATGGCGCTGCTGCTGGTGCTTTCGCTGTATCCGATCGTGGCCCATTTTTTCGCATGATGCATCCAGGCGCCGCGCGCTTTGCCGGATCGCCGGGACCGGTGCATACTGGTCAGACGCGCCGGCACGCAAAATCTGCTGTCCCGCTTGCAAGTTTGGGACAGGATGGTACAGAAGCTTCCAGCAAGCACCTGCGTGACTGCTCTAGCGGCGGTTACAGTCCGGCGCGTACATGCCTTGCTTGCTCGTCAATTCGCGTCGAATTTCCGGCGCGGCTTTGCAATCCGTTCAAGGAGTACGTCATGTCTGGAGCCAACCGCCCATCCGGTCCCGCCACGCGCAAATCCCTCGATCTCGCCGATCAGATCGAGCGCGATGAACTGGAGAACAACCTGCCGGATGCGCTAAACAGCGTCGATGATGAAGACGATCTCGACGATGAATCCGACTCCGAACGCACACTAGGCCGTTAGCCTTCCCTGCCGTGCCCCTTGCGTCTCCCATGGCGCATCCCGCGACGCCGCACTGCCGCTCAGGCCTTGCGGCGTTTTCATTGCTGGGCACGGGCGTTGCTTCATGCCATCGCGCGGCATGCACGCCATGAGCGAAGCGGCATCGGCATCCGCCCGGCTGCGAATCATTCGATCAACCGATCCCGTGGAGGACTTCATGCTTCGTTACGCTGTCATCTTCTTCATCATCGCGATCATCGCCGCCTTCTTTGGCTTCGGTGGCATCGCGACCGGCGCGGCGGAAATCGCCAAGATCCTGTTCTTCATCTTCATCGTGATCTTTCTTGCGACCTTGCTGCTGGGCGTGTTCAGACGATGACGCTGCATTGAGGTTAAAAAAGACGCGCGGACCTCTCTCGAGTCCGCGCGTTTTTTTTATGGCCGCATGGTTCAGCGAGCGGCCGTATCGAGCTGCAGGGTTTCGCCGAATTTCAGCACCGTGAATGCATTGGCGGGCAGACCGGCGTGGCGCACGGCTTCGGCCAGGCGACGCGGAGGTTCATCGAGCGGCTCGTCGGTGAGTTCGAACGTGCCCCAGTGAATGCCGATTGCCTTCTTCGCGTGGACTTCCTGGAAGATGCGCACAGCCTCTTCCGGATCCACGTGTTGCGCGTGCATGAACCAGCGCGGGTCATAGGCGCCGATCGGAATCAGCGCGAGATCGAAACCACCGAATCGCGCGCCGATGTCACGAAAGTCCGGCGAATAGCCGGTGTCGCCCGCGAAGTAGAACGAGTACGGATGCGCCGCGCCTTCAGGCGTCTTCACCACCCATCCGCCCCACAACGTTTCAGAACGATCGAACGGCGTGCGGGCCGACCAGTGCTGGCTCGGCACGAACCAGATATCGAGCCCTGACGCGTGCGTTTCATCGCCCCAGTCGAACTCCTGCGCGTTCGTGATGCCGATGTCGTTCATCCATGCCTTCACGCCCAGCGGCACGAGAAAGCGCGGCGGGCCGCCGGCCTGGCGATTCAGCGCCTCGACGGTGGGCTTGTCGAGATGATCGTAGTGATTGTGCGAGATGAGCACGACGTCGATGTGCGGCAGTTGCTCAAGCGTGAGCCCCGGCGGCGTCTTGCGTTTCGGGCCGGCGAACGAGAACGGCGACGCACGCTCGGACAACATCGGGTCCGTGAGGATGTTCACGCCGTTGATCTGCACGAGTGCGCTCGCATGACCGATCCATGTGAGCGTGTTCGCTGTACGGTTAGCCTTCAGCCACGCGACGTCGGGCTGGGCCGTCGGGAAGTGATAGCCGTTGGCCGGCGGCTTCGGCAAGCCCTGCGTGAAGCGTTCCCAGCGCCATTTCAACAGGGATTCACGCGGCAAGGTGCCGTAGTTGTTTTCGAAGCCTGAAGCCGTGCGTTTCGCGTGATGCAGCGGCTGGGGTTGGGTGGTGTCGGGTGGCTGGGACGTTTGATCGCCTTGCGCGGAGGTAGTCGGGGTACAACCTGCCAGCAGTGCGATCGTGCAGAGGGCGACGCGAGTGGTTTGCATCAGCGCGCCGGCCGGGAAACTGGGAAACCACGGCATGTCGTTGTGCCTTGATGTGCGCATGAATCCGATTGTACGGAAAGCTTCCCGGGACTTCAGGCATGACGCGGAGGGAGGTGTTGTCTGTCCATCGCCAGTGGCAGGCGATGGACGATATCAGAGCGGGTCCGCTCCTTAAATCTGATACACGATGAAGCTGGTGGGCGAAAGTGTGGCCGGAAACGCAAAGAAATTCGAGAGCGTGTTTCCGCTCAGCGGTTCGAAATACTGGACCTTGGATATTTCGTCGCTTGCAGTATTGGCCTTCGTGAATCCTACGTTGAAGAAGGTGATACTTCCGTAGTTCGCCACGGGCGCGCGACCAATCCATCCAACAATGCCCGGCTGCTCCATGACGACTTCAGCCGATTTATTGCCCGGATCCAATGCACTCGCGCCCGGCGCCGAACCTTTCGTGTTGAACGTCCATTTCGGTGAGGTCGCGCCTTTGGCCGTGGCCGATTCCAGGAGGGTGTAACTTCCATCGAGGTTTTGGACGACCATTGCCGTCACCGTATCGCCCGCTGAAAGCGGATATTGGGCGCCTCCAAACTGCGGACCGGCCGGGACAAACTCGTAAAAGACCGCGTATGATGGCGTCGTTCCGTTGCACGATTGGGCGGTCCCGATTTGCTCCAGGGAATTTTGCTTCAGCACTGCGTCGTTGTAGCCCCCCAACCCAACCCAAGCGTAGGAAGCAGATGCCCCGCCGGCAGCGATTGCGCTGCAATCCACAGACGGTACGACCCAAGACGCGTACACGCTCGAATATGCTGCGTCGTTTATGACGTAGCCAGCCCAATTTTGCATTGTTACGTCGGCCGTACTGGCTTGTGCGTGAGAGGCAGTTGCATCAATCAATAACCAGGAAAACGCGGCAAACATGAATAATTTATTAATGACCGATTTATCCACTTTCGACTCCTTAGATTGGTAAAGGTTGTTCAACACACCAGATGAAGCCTTGTTAATCTAAGATGCATTCAGTCGCTTTATCTACCTTATAACTCTTCTATTACACAGTTTGGCAGATTCAATGAAACCGTAAACTGAATTATTTATCGAGGCATTAAATCTACCTGGGGAGCCAAGCGGCATTGCGGCTCATTAAGACCAGGGCAAACACGATTCGCATCTGAAATCCAGCCTCGAAGAGGGTGGTGGAAGACAATGTGATAAAACCGAAGAACGCTGCTGAATGAAGCCTGCGGACCAGACACTATTTCGGAAATTATTGTTATTGGAGTACCCCCTGAAAGTCCGGACACAGTCGCCCACTTGCAATAGTGGGTAGGCTTAAGACTGTGTATATGACTAACAACAAGGACGAAGTAATGGAAGTGTTGCGCGGACCTGAGCATCGGCGGCGCTGGTTCGAGAAACTTCGAGCCAGGCAAGACGGTTTAGATGGTTGCGCGGCTGCACGGCATCACTCCGAATCAACTGTTTCAGTGCGCAAGCTGCGTCAGGACGGCAGCCTGTCGACGGTGAGCGC
This sequence comes from Caballeronia sp. LZ043, assembly GCF_031451075.1. Taxonomy (NCBI): domain Bacteria; kingdom Pseudomonadati; phylum Pseudomonadota; class Betaproteobacteria; order Burkholderiales; family Burkholderiaceae; genus Caballeronia; species Caballeronia sp. LZ043. The sequence goes on from NZ_JARUXT010000004.1 coordinate 1,218,660, forward strand.
TGGTGAAGAAGTTGCTCCGGTATCTGAGCTGAGCGATGCGCTCAAGCAGGTAAAGAAGCTGCAGCGCCTGCTCGGCAAGAAGATAATGGAGAATGAGCTTCTCCGGGAAGCAGTGGAGGTGACGAAGTCGCGAAAATGGATTGCGCGCTCACCCGCATTGCCGGGGGACGGCCAGTGAAGCAGATCTGCGACGTTCGCGGCGTAGCGCGCTCAAATGTGTCGGTAAAGTTCGCACGTGCTGCTGACTGGCGGGATGGCCGTAGTGCAAGCCGGACGGATGATGCTGGCCTCGTTGATGAAGTTCGGTCGCTAGTTGCTGGCGTGCCGACCTACGGTTATCGACGCGTCTGGGGGATGTTGCGGTGCGAGCGGGAATCGCGACGTGCGGCTCCGGTGAACGCCAAGCGCGTTTACGCTGCTTCACAGGAGGCCTGCGAGGTCAGGCATCGAGCGGCGGCTAGCGCGCTGAAATACCGCTCGCCGCGCGAGTTCCGACGTAGAACCGATTCATCAACCTTGGTGTGAGATGGTGTCCGGAAATGCGGGGCAAATCCAGTCTCACGCGCCGCATCGCACGTGGCAAGCGCGCTGCGCGAAGAGGGGCGATCCAAAGTACTCGCCGAGGGCATCGCCGATGTCATGGCCCATTGCGGGCATGCCGGGCTTGGGCTGTTTCTCGCCGCCGTCCGGCACTGGCTCGACGACGCGGTTACGACGAAGCGACGCATACCGTGCAGCACTACATCGAGAACGGCACAGTGTCGACGCTCAAGCCGGTACAGGCTTCGCGCCGGTGCGACGCGCGCATCTGACACCCGCGGCGCTTACGTAACGCGCGGCCGTAACGCCGCCGTGACGCGTCAAGCGCGGAACCACCCCGCGTCGACGTAAAACTCTCGCCCAGTACAACGCGCGCCATCATCAGAGGCGAGAAACAGCACCATGCGCGCGATATGCTCCGGATCGATGCGCTCATGAAGGCATTGCTGTGCGAGAAGCTTCGCTTCGCTGTCCGGCGATTGCCACAGCTTCATCTGCCGCGGCGTACGCACCGCCCCCGGAATCACCGTATTCACGCGAATGCCGTGCTCCCCAAGCTCACGCGCTAGCCCGCGCGTGAGCCCTTCTATTCCCGCCTTCGCCGTCATATAAAGCGTGAGATCGGGCAAGGCAAGGTGCCACGAAATCGAGCCCATATTGATGATCGATCCGCGCCGCTGCGTCCGCATGCGTTGCGCCGCCGCCTGCGCGCAGAAGAACTGATGTCGCAGGTTCACGGCCATGCGCTCGTCCCAGTAAGCAGCGCTGACGTTGTCCCATTGATGACGATCGTCGTTCGCCGCATTGTTGACGAGCACGTCGATGCGCCCTGCTTCGCTCGCGATGGCATCGAAGGTTTGTTCGATGGCGGCGGGATCGCGCAGATCGCAGTAAAGATACTTCGGCGCGTGTGGTTCACCCGCCAACGCCTGTTCGAGTTGCCGCGAATCGGCATCGGCCACGTCGATGAAAAACACGCGCGCGCCCTGCTGCGCGAACGCCTCGACGATCCCCGCACCGATACCGCTGCCGCCGCCCGTCACGACGACACACTGGTCCTTCAAGCTCGGATAAATGGCAAAGGACATGATGGTGCGCTCAGTGTGAGTGACGCGGATTGCCGCGCGTTTCGATCACCTTCAGATACAACGTCGCGGGCTCGAGACAGCCGCCCGTCGACAACTGCCCCACGGTCTGTCGATACAACTCCTGCCACGGCGTTTGCGCAACCGGCACGGCGAACGCGCTATCCGCGCGACGGCTTTCGAGCTCGGCCTCGCCAAGCAGCACGTTGACGGAACGCGCGTTCAGGTCCACGCGGATCATGTCGTTCGTGCGCAGGAGCGCGAGGCCGCCGCCCACCGCTGCTTCCGGCGACATGTTGAGAATCGACGGACTCGCGGACGTCCCGCTCTGCCGTCCATCGCCCATGCAAGGAAGGCTATCGATGCCTTGCTTGATCAACTCCGCCGGCGGCGCCATGTTCACCACCTCCGCGCTGCCCGGATAACCCACCGTGCCGCAACCGCGGATCACGAGAATGCAATGCTCGTCGATGTTGAGCGACGGATCATTGATGCGTGCGTGATAGTCCTCCGGACCATCGAAAACAATGGCACGCGCCTCGAACGTGTTCTCGGCACCGGGCTCGCTCAGATAGGTCTTGCGGAAAGCATCGCCGACCACGGACATCTTCATGATCGCGCTGTCGAAGAAATTGCCCGACAGCACCATGAAGCCCGCACCATGTTTCAGCGGATCGCTTGCCGTGCGGATGACGTCGTTGTCGGCGGCGGGCGCGTCGCTGGCAATATCGCCGATCGTGCGGCCCGATACCGTCATGCACTGCCCCGCGATCAGCCCCGCCTGGTCCAGTTGCCTGATGACCGCCGGCACCCCGCCCGCGCGATGAAAACTCTCGCCGAGATAGTCACCCGCCGGCATGCAGTTGACGATCAGCGGTACAGGCTCGCCATGACGTTGCCAGTCATCGAGCGTCAGTTCGATACCCATATGACGCGCAATCGCGATCAGATGCGGCGGACAGTTGGTCGACGCACCGAGCGCCGAGGCCACCACGATGGCGTTGATGAACGCATCGCGCGTCATGATCTTCGAAGGCTTGAGGTCCTCGCGCACCATCTCGACGATGCGCCTGCCGGTCGCATACGCCATCTGTCCGCGCTCGCGATACGCGGCGGGAATGCTGGCGCAGGTCGGCAGCGACATGCCGAGCGCTTCGGCGAGGCTGTTCATCGAGAGCGCGGTGCCCATCGTGTTGCAATGACCGATCGATGGCGACGACGCCGTCGTCAGTTGCATGAAGCCCTCATAATCGATCTTGCCCGCCGCGAGCAGATTGCGCGCATGCCAGATGACCGTGCCGGAGCCGACCCGCTTGCCTTCATGCCATCCGTCGAGCATGGGGCCGCCCGAGAGGACGATGGCCGGCATGTCGACGGTCGCGGCCGCCATGAGACAAGCCGGCGTGGTCTTGTCGCAGCCGGTGGTGAGCACGACGCCATCGAGCGGAAAGCCGTGCAGGATTTCAACCAGCCCGAGATAGGCGAGATTGCGGTCGAGCGCCGCGGTTGGACGGCGGCTCTGTTCCGCCAGTGGGTGAACAGGAAACTCCATCGGGATGCCGCCCGCGTCGCGGATGCCCGCCTTCGTGCGCGCGGCCAGCTCGATGTGATGACGATTGCACGGCGCGAGATCGCTACCCGTCTGCGCAATGCCGATGATCGGACGGCCGGACTGCAGTTCTTCTCGCGTGAGGCCGTAGTTCATGAAACGTTCGACATACAATGCCGTCATGTCGGCGTGAGAGGGATCGTCGAACCATTCCTGGCTGCGCAGCCGTTGTACCTTCTGCTGGGGCATGATTTGTCTCTCCATGTGATGCGCCTCGTCCGGCCCGAATGCCGGCGCTGCTGTTTTCATGATTCCGTTACCGGTAACATCGCGATGCATGGTAGCACGCGTGAGCAAACCTGCTGCGGTTCAGGCGCTCTCCCTCGCCACCACGTAGTACGCCACGCGCTCACGCTTCCCTGTCGGCTCGACGATGCCGTTCTCACGCATGTCGAGCGCTTCAAGCAGCATCGCGCCCGCGCGCTCACCGATGCCGTATGCATCCACGGATACCGTGGTGATCGACGGATTAGAGCAGGCCGCGACCTCGAAATTGCCGAAGCCCGCCACTGCCACGTCGTCCGGCACCGAGAGCCCGCGCCGATGGCATTCCATGATCGCACCAAAGGCGGACATGTCGCTCACGCACATGACGGCTTGCGTGTCAGGCCAGGCTTCGAGCAACGCGGCCATCGCGGGGCCGCCGTGACTCATGGTGATCGGCGATTCGCCCAGCCGGATCACGCGACGATCGTCGAGACCCAGTGCCTTCATTTGCGCTCGGAAGCCCTTCAGGCGATCGAGGCCGCGCCGGTCGAGTTCGCTCGCGCCGCCGAGAAAGCCGATGCGTTCGTGCCCCTTGCCCGCCAGATAGCGGACCATTTCGCGTGCTGCGCTGACATTGGAGAACCCGACGGCGGCGCCGATCGGATCTGTCGTTGCATCCCACATCTCGACGACGGGAACGCCCGAGCGGCGCAGCAGCGTGCGCGTCGCTTCGGTGTGGCGCGATCCCGTCAGCGCGATGCCACGCGGCTGATGACGCAGCATTGAACGCACGAGGCGCTCTTCGCGGTCGAGATGGTAGTCGGTATCGCCGATCAGCAATTGCAAGCCATGTGGCTCCAGCGACGCTGACAGGCCCCGGACGGTATCGGAAAAGTTGGAGCTCGCGAGCGACGGCACCAGCACGGCCACGAATTCGGACCGGCCCGAAGAGAGCGCGCCAGCGGCGGCATCGGCGACGTAGCCGAGTTCATCGATGGCCTTCTGCACGCGTTCGCGCGTGGCAAGCGCAACGCTATGGCCCGCCAGCACGCGCGACACCGTCATCTTCGACACACCCGCGTGGCGAGCGACGTCGGACATGCGCGGCGCGTTCGCTCGCACGGATGTAGGAGGGTTGAGACAGCGGGTCAATCCACCCGCACCCAGCCATCCTCGCGTTGTTCGAGCGTGATGTGCAGCTTTGTCTCGCCCGCTTCCCGATCAGACGCCGTCACTTCGGAAAACGCCCGCTTGACGTCGCGATCATCGGCCCAGGGGGCCACGTTTTCGAGCTTGTACGTGTAAGTGACATCCGAGCGGTGCGCAGTGGGATCCGGCTCCGTCCAGCTCGCGACTTTGTCGAGCTTGACGTGCGCGTAGCAGATCTTCCAGGTATGCGGGTCGTTCGTGGCATTGGGATCGCCCGCCGGCCGATTCGTTTCGACCGCGTACTTCTGCCCTTCGCCCGTCAGGCTGTAGGCGACGCCGTTCTGCTTGGCGCTGGCATTCGCGGGCGTGGTTGCCGCGCGAGCAATCAGACCGGCCTTCTCCAGCGCGGCGAGTTGCTCGCGCAAGGCGCCGGCAGCGTATTCGTTGAGATCCTGGTTGCTATAGACCGATGGAAACGTATAAGGGCCGCGGCCGCTGCGGTTCAGACAGAGCAGACCGCGGCTGGTTTTCATGTCGGCGGATATTGCATCGCCCAGGCTGGACTCGCTCGCGTCGTTCTTCTTGCCGCATGCGGCAACCAGCAAGGCGGCGCTCAGGGCTGCGATCAACAGGCTCGTTCTCATATGCGCTCCAGTGAGGGTCGACATGATGGCTCTCGTCGTCATTCTACCGACAGAAAGCGAAGGTCCGACATCGAGATGGTGTCAGAACGAGATAGCAGGATGCAAATGCCAGGCCCGACCTCAGCCCAGGCCCTGAAACGCAAAAACCCCACCTTTGTGGGGTGGGGTTTTTGTTTGTAGCATGAGGAGCCTGACGATTACCTACTTTCACACGGGTGATCCGCACTATCATCGGCGTGGAATCGTTTCACGGTCCTGTTCGGGATGGGAAGGGGTGGTACCGACTCGCTATGGTCATCAGGCATGACTTGTTGTTGTGTCGTCGGGGACGGCACAACCAA
>NZ_JARUXT010000004.1:1224334-1399666 GCF_031451075.1 Caballeronia sp. LZ043
CCGTTCGGCGGCGTCAAGCAATCCGGCCTCGGCCGCGAAGGCTCGCACTATGGCATCGATGACTACGTCGTCATCAAGTACCTGTGCATGGCGGTCTGATCACACGCTGAACGTTTCGATGCAGGCAAGCCTCGGCATTCCGGTGCCGGGGCTTTTTTTCGCATCGCGCAGATGGTCCGTCCTGCCATGCCGGACGGCGTCCCGCGCACCGAACCGGTAGAATTGGTTCCCTATCCGGCGCGGGCACTCGTGCCCGGCAGCGCGGGCGCTCATAGCCCACGCCCGCCGCTTCATCGATCTTCCAGGAGCGCTATGCGACGCTCGGCTTTCTTCATCCGCTTTATCGGTATCGGCATTCTGTTTCACATTTATGTCGGCGTGCGGCTCATCCCGGACGCGCCGGTGGGCCTGCCGCTCAAGGTGCTGGCCGCGGCGCTGCTGGTGGCGTCCGTGATCCTGATTCCCATCGGCATGGCCGCGCGCTCGCTCGAAACCCAGCCGCTCGCGGATCGTCTCGCCTGGTTCGGCCTGACCGCGCTCGGCTTCTTTTCCTCGCTGTTGCTGCTGACGTTCGCACGCGACGTCATGTTGTTCTGTGTCCACCTCATCGACTGGGTGCGCGGCGTGCCGGTGGGCTCGCCCACGCTGGTGGCCCGCAGCGCGCTGATCGTTCCGCTGCTGGCCGTGCTGTCTTCGGCAATCGGCTTTTACAATGCGCGCCGCCGCGCGCCGGTGGTGGACGTGGACGTGCCCATCGAGAATCTGCCCGCCGCGCTCGATGGCTTCACCATCGTGCAGATCAGCGACATCCACGTCGGGCCGACGATCAAGCGGCACTACGTGGAACGCATTGTCGCCGCCGTGAACGGACTCGAGCCGGACCTGATTGCGGTGACCGGAGACGTGGTGGATGGCTCGGTGCCCCATCTCGCCGACCACACTCGCCCGCTGGCCAAGCTGAGCGCGCGCCATGGCGCGTTTCTCGTCACCGGCAATCACGAGTACTACTCCGGCGCCGACAAGTGGATTGCGGAGTTCCGCCGCCTCGGCCTCAACGTGCTGCTCAATCAGCACGTGGTGCTGGACCACGACGGCGCCCAGGCCGTGGTAGCCGGCGTGACGGACTACGGCGCGGGCAGCTTCGATCCCGCGCACCGCAGCGATCCGGCCCAGGCGATCAGCGGCGCCCCGCCCGACGCCGCCGTACGCGTGCTGCTGGCGCATCAGCCGCGCAGCGCGCCAGCCGCAGCCGACGCAGGTTTTACGCTGCAACTTTCCGGCCACACGCACGGCGGACAGTTCCTCCCGTGGAACTTCTTCGTGCGCTTGCAGCAGCCCTTCGTTGCCGGGCTAGTCAAGTTCAATGGACTGTGGGTCTATACGAGCCGAGGAACCGGCTACTGGGGACCGCCGAAGCGTCTGGGCGCACCTTCGGAAATTACACGGATAAGACTGATTCCCTCGGCAGCAACGTAGGCTGCTTGACGCTCGAAAGACGTGACACGTTAATCAATGGAAAGGTGGACACGCGCCGCGGTGTGCGACGCGCGTCCTGCGCTCGGGGAAAGCGCTGCATTCGAACAGGGGTAGAACGAATGCGCCGGGACTGACAGGCGGGGTCCCGTCAACCGGTTATAACAAGTTACGGGAACGTCGCGGCCGAGGCCATACGAATAATCCTAAAAACAGCCAGCCCTGTTCTCTCGCGCCGCCGACTTCAGGCCAGCGCCGCCAGCACTTGCTGCGTCGAGCGGATCCGCCCCATGCGCGGAAAGATGAAACGACAGGTCGATTCATGCGTGGCCGCGTTCAGATCGCTCATCGCGTCTTCGACGAAAATCTGCTGATAGCCACGTTCGTGCGCGCCGCGCGCGGTCGAATCGACACCGATGGCCGTCGCGATCCCGCCCAGCACGATCGTCTCGATGCCGCGTCGCCGCAGATGCGAATCCAGATCCGTGTTGTAGAAGGCGCCCCACTGCCGCTTGGTGACGATGATGTCGGACGGCTGCACGGCGAGTTCCGGACACAGGTCGCTCCAGCCGGCCGGCTCGGGCGTCTCCTGCGCCTGGCCCGCGTCGGTGATCGGGCGCAGGCCGCCGGGCCCGTTCGGAAACGCTACCCTGACGAGCACGACCGGCGCGCCGAGCGCGCGAAAACGGTCCGCGAGCGCGCGCGCATTGGCCAGCACGCTGGCGGAATCGTGCGGCTGCACGGGCAAGGCGGCGATGCCCGCCTGGAGATCAATCAGCACGAGTGCGCTTTGCGCGGCGGCAAGCTTGAGTTCAGGTGCGTTCATGAAAAGTAGCAAGAAGGAAACATGGATTTGAACCCGCGCTTTCAGGCGTCTTCCTGCCTGAAATCGAGCGCCGCGCCGTTCATGCAATAGCGCAGACCGGTGGGCTTCGGGCCGTCGTCGAACACGTGGCCGAGGTGGCCGCCGCAGCGCCGGCAATGCACTTCGTTGCGCATGTGGCCGGCGGCGTCGGCGTGCGTCGCGACCGAGCCGTCGAGTGGCTTCCAGAAGCTCGGCCAGCCGGTGCCGCTGTCGAACTTGGTCGCCGATGAAAACAGTTCGAGCGCACAGCCCGCGCACCGGTAGATGCCCTCGCGCCGCTCCTTGAGCAGCGGACTGGCGAACGGCGCCTCGGTGCCGCCGCGCCGCAGCACGCGGAATTGCTCGGCCGAAAGACGGCGGCGCCAGCCGGCCGCGCCGTGATCGATCTCGTAGGCCAGCGCGGGCGCGGAACGCGCGGCGCCGCTCGCGAAGAAGCCGGTCATTGCGCCGAAAACATGCCGCTTCGTGCGTCTCATGATTTTCATCCGGTGAACGCCCTCTTTGCTGGCCAGAACCACCGTCGGGTCAGGTCTTGATCCGGTAACCCGTCTTGAAGATCCACGCGACGATCGCGATGAACACTGCAAGGAATACTAGCGTCATGCCGAAACTCACGCCCACCTGGACATCGGCGAGCCCGTAAAAACTCCAGCGAAAGCCGCTGATCAGATACACGACCGGATTGAACAACGCGACGGTCTTCCAGAACGGCGGCAGTATGTTGATCGAGTAGAAGCTGCCGCCGAGGAACGTGAGCGGCGTGACGATGAGCAGCGGAATGATCTGCAGCTTTTCGAAGCCGTCCGCCCAGATGCCGATGATGAACCCGAGCAGGCTGAACGTCACCGACGTCAGCAGCAGGAACACGATCATCCAGAACGGATGGTCGATCCTGAGCGGCACGAACAGGCGCGCGGTCAGCAGGATGATGAGGCCCAGGATGATGGACTTGGTCGCGGCCGCGCCCACGTAGCTCACCACCAGCTCGAAGTACGAGACCGGCGCGGACAGCAGTTCGTAGATGGTGCCGGTGAACTTTGGAAAGTAGATGCCGAAGGACGCATTCGCGATGCTCTGCGTCAACAGCGACAGCATGACGAGGCCCGGCACGATGAACGCGCCGTAGCTGATGCCGTCCACTTCCGGGATGCGCGAGCCGATGGCCGCGCCGAACACGACGAAGTAAAGCGACGTGGAGATCACCGGCGACACGATGCTCTGCATCAGCGTGCGTCCGGCGCGCGCCATCTCGAAACGGTAGATTGCGCGAACGGCATGAAGATTCATTTGGCTTCCCTGACGAGGCTCACGAAGATGTCTTCGAGCGAGCTTTGCGTCGTTTGCAGGTCCTTGAAACGCACGCCGGCTTCGTCCACATGACGCAACAGCGCGATGATGCGGCCCGGTTCGTCGTGGGCGTCGTAGGTGTAGGTGAGTTCGCTGCCGTCCGCCGAACGCGCGAGGCCGTACGGCGCGAGCGGCGCGGGAATGGCGTCGAGCGGGGTTTCGAGTTGCAGCGTGAGCTTCTTCTGGCCGAGCTTGCGCATGAGTTCGCGCTTCTCTTCCACCAGCACGATCTCGCCGCGGTTGATGACGCCGATGCGGTCCGCCATCTCCTCCGCTTCCTCGATGTAGTGCGTCGTCAGGATGATCGTGACGCCGTTCTGCTGCAGCTCGCGCACGAGGTTCCACATGTCGCGGCGCAGTTCGACGTCGACGCCGGCGGTGGGTTCGTCGAGAAACAGGATCTCGGGTTCGTGCGCCAGCGCCTTCGCGATCAGCACGCGCCGTTTCATGCCGCCCGAGAGCGTCATGATCTTGTTGTCCTTCTTCGCCCACAGCGACAGCGACTTCAGCACCTTCTCGACATAGGCCGGATTCTTCGGCCGGCCGAACAGCCCGCGGCTGAAGGACACGGTGGCCCAGACGGTTTCGAAGGCGTCCGTGGTGAGTTCCTGCGGCACGAGGCCGATCATGGCGCGCGCGGCGCGGTAGTCCGTGACGATGTCGTGACCGGCCACGGTGACCTGGCCTTCGCTCGGATTCACGATGCCGCAGACCGTGCTGATGAGCGTGGTCTTGCCGGCGCCGTTCGGCCCAAGCAGCGCGAAGATTTCGCCGCGCCGGATCTCGAGATTGACGTGCTTGAGCGCGTGAAAGCCCGACCCGTAGGTCTTGGACAGATTGGAAACGGTGATGATGGTTGGCATGGCACGGACGATAGCAGATCGGGCGCGATCCGGCTTGGTCGGCTGGGGTCGGCCCGGGTCGTCCGTTCGGCCGATGTTCAGCGGGAGTCGCACTGCCTACAATGCACTGCTGATTGCACGGAGCCGACATCATGCTGTTCGAACAGATTCACACCACCTGCCTCAATGACGCGGACCTGCCCTGGGTGCCGTTCACGCCCTACAGCGAGCGCGTCCTGGTCAAGTACTTCAAGCTCGACCCGGTCCGCGGCGAGGTCATCGCGCTGATGAAGGCGCCGCCGCGGGGCGAGATGCCGCGGCATCGCCATACGGGTACGGTGATCGTCCATACGGTGCAGGGGCGCTGGAAGTATCGCGAGCACGACTGGATCGCAGCGCCGGGCAGCATCGTGTACGAGACCGCCGGATCGAGCCATACGCCCGAGGCGCTTGCCGATGACGCCGCGCAGGACGACATCGTCACGCTCAACATCATCCAGGGCGAACTGCTCTTCGTGAACGAACGCGGCCAGGTGCTCGCCAGCGAGAACTGGAAGACCGGCTGGGATCGGTATGCGGCTTACTGTCAGGCGAATGGCATCGAAGCCAGGGACCTGACGGCGTTCGGCTAGAACCGCCCGCTTTCTCGCTGGTTAGAATCGAACCCTCGTCGAACCTTCCGGCGCGCGCCGCGCCATCGACCATTCAGGCTTGCCGGCTGCCCGAGCCGGCGCACACACAGGGAGCAGCAGCATGAAGATTCAGACCGTCGGCATCGTCGGTGCGGGAACCATGGGCAACGGCATTGCGCAGGTCGCGGCCGTCGCGGGCTTCGAAGTCGTGCTGATCGACGTCACCGAGGCCGCGCTCGCCAAAGGCGTCGCCACGCTCACCGGCAGCCTGGAGCGGCTCGTGTCGAAGGACAAGCTGGAGGCCGGCGCGCGCGATGCCGCGCTCAAGCGCATTGCCACGTCCACCGACTACGGGCGTCTGACTGACGCCGACATCGTGATCGAAGCCGCGACCGAGAACACGGAACTGAAGAACCGCATCCTGAAGCAGATCGAGGAAGCGGCACGCCCGGACGCGATCATCGCGTCGAACACCTCGTCCATCTCCATCACCGCGCTCGGCGCCACGCTTGCCACGCCGGAGCGTTTCATCGGCATGCACTTCTTCAATCCGGTGCCCTTGCTGCAACTGGTCGAGGTGATCCGCGGCGTGCAGACCAGCGACGCCACCGCCGCCGCCGTGCGCGAACTCACGGAGAAGCTCGGCAAGTCGCCTATCGGCGTGCGTAATTCGCCGGGCTTCGTCGTCAACCGCATCCTCGTGCCGATGATCAATGAAGCCTTTTTCGTGCTGTATGAAGGCGTGGCGAGCGCCGAGGAAATCGACGCCGGCATGAAGCTCGGCGCCAATCATCCTATCGGCCCGCTTGCGCTGGCCGACCTGATCGGCCTCGACGTGTGCCTCTCCGTGATGGACGTGTTCCTCAAGGACTTCGGCGATTCGAAATATCGCGCGTGTCCGCTGTTGCGCGAACTGGTTGCGGCGGGCCGGCTCGGCCGCAAGACGAAGCACGGCGTATACCGGTACGACTGAGTCCAACTGAGTCAGGTCGCAGCGGGCAGCCGCGCGCGGTCGTGCGCCGCGGTGAAATCGAGCAGCGGTCCGGCGGGCACGATGCCCGTTGGATTGATCGTCCGATGGCTCTCGTAGTAATGCCGCTTGATGTGCACGAAATTCACCGTGTCTGCCACGCCCGGCATCTGGTAGATCTCACGCGCATAGTTCGACAGGTTCGGATAGTCGGCAATACGCCGCAGATTGCACTTGAAGTGCCCGACATACACCGCGTCGAAGCGCACCAGCGTCGTGAACAGGCGGATGTCGGCTTCGGTGAAGCGCGGGCCCGTCAGATAGCGGCGCGACTGCAAGCGTGCTTCGAGGAAATCGAGCGTGTCGAAGAGCGGCAGCACGGCTTCTTCGTACGCGGCCTGCGTGGTCGCGAAACCGGCCTTGTAGACGCCGTTGTTGACCGTGTCGTAGATGCGCGCGTTGAGTGCGTCGATGTCCTCGCGGAGTTCGTGCGGGGTGTAATCGCCGGGCAGTGCGCCGATGCCGTCGAACGCGGAATTCAGCATGCGGATGACTTCCGACGACTCGTTGTTGACGATCGTCCCGCGCGCTTTGTCCCACAGAACTGGCACCGTCACGCGGCCGCTGTAGTTCGGATCTGCGGCGGTGTAGACCTGATGCATGAAGCGCGCGCCGTTGATCGCGTCGGGCACGACGCCCGGCCCGTCCGCGAAGGTCCAGCCGTTCTCGAGCATCAGCCAGTGGACGACCGAAACGTCGATCATCCCCTGCAAGCCCTTGAGCGCCCGCATGATCAACGCGCGGTGCGCCCACGGACACGCGAGGCTCACGTACAGGTGGTACCGGCCCGCTTCGGCGCGAAACCCGCCCTCGCCGCTCGGACCGGGCGCACCGTCGGCCGTGACCCAGTTGCGAAAGGCCGCTTCCTTGCGCACGAAGCGCCCGCCCGTGGATGCCGTGTCGTACCACCCGTCCTGCCATTTGCCATCGACCAGAAGTCCCATTTCACACGCTCCCTGTAGTGTTCCCGCAGCGCGGTGCAAGACGCGCGCCGCGGCAATCGGGTGGATCAGTTGGACGCAGGCGTGTCGATGAAACGCACGAGTTGCGCCATGGTCACGTCCGGTGCTTCTTCCATCAGCCAGTGTCCGCTGCCGGGCACGACCACGCCCTGCACGTCCGTCGCAACGAGCTTCGCCTGGTCGAGCAGGAACGTGCCCGAAGCCCGCTCGCCGGCGAGAACGATCATCGGCATCGGCAGCGGCGTCCGGGCGAACGCGGCGAAGTCCTCCGCGTCTTGCGGGAACGTGTGGAAATACTCGAATCCCGCGCGCATGCGGCCGTGGCGTGCGTATTGTGCCGAGTAATAACGGCGGTCGGCTTCGCTCAGGGAATGCGCGGAATCAGCGGCGAAGTCGTTCCAGAAGTGTTCGAAATACACGCGCTCACGCCCGCGCACGAGTTTTTCCGGCGTGTCGCCGTAGAAATTGAAGTGCCATTTGCCGCGCAGCAGCCAGACCTTCTGCCAGTCGCCGACGCCGGGCAGGAAAGCGTCCATCAGCACGATGCTGTCCACTTCGTCCGGATACTGCGCCGCGTAGGCATAGGCGACCATCAGTCCGATGTCATGCCCCACCAGCTTCACCTTGCGATAGCCGAGCGCACGCACCATCGCATGGATATCCTGCGCGAGCGTCTTCTTGTCGTAGCCCGTGGCGGGCATCGCGGACTCGCCCGCACCCGGTAAATCGGGCGCCAGGACCAGGCGGTCGGCGGCCAGCCGCGTCATCAGCGGCCGCCACATGTGGCTGGTTTCGGTGTAGCCGTGCAGCAGCACGACCGGCGTCGTCGCGTCGCCGCTCCCCGCTTGCAAGTAGTGAAGTTCCATACCGTTCGCATCGATCATGCGCGACTGGATCGCCGTCGAGGCGGATGCAGCCTGCGCGACCGGCAGCAACGCGGCCGCCGCGAGCAGTGCGCCGACCATAGGGCGCAGGAAAGGCAGCAATGAGTTCATCGTTTAGTTCCGCCGAAAGAGTGTTATCCGATGGCTCCAATCTTCGGCGCACCGCCTGCTTTTGCCGTACGATGCCGCGGATGAACTCGTTCGATGGAGTCGAACATGTTGTCGGAGGACGAACTCGCACTGCTCGACGCCATCCGCGAAACCGGCAGCCTGTCGCGCGCGGCGGCACGGCTGGGACGGGCGCCGTCGACGGTCTCCCACGCGGCGCGGCAACTGGAAACGCGCTTCGACGCCCTGCTCTTCGACCGGCGCCGCTACCGCCTGCAACTGACGCCCGCCGGCCATCTGCTCGCCGATGAAGCCGCGCGCCTGATGCTCGACGTCGGCCGGCTCGCGCAGCGCGTCAAGCAGATCGCGAGCGGCTGGGAAGACCGGCTGTGGATCGTGTGCGACGAGATCCTCGAATTCGAGACGATGCTCCCCGTCGTGCAGGCGTTCGACGCGCTCGGGTCCGGCGTCACGCTGCGCCTGACGCACGAGGTGCTGAGCGGCACCTGGGAAGCCCTGCGCGACGGCCGCGCCGATCTGATCGTCGGCGCCACGAACGAGCCGCCCGCCATTCCGGGCCTGCGCTGGTTCGAACTGGGCGTGATGGAGTGGGTGTTCGCCGTCGCGTCGCGCCATCCGCTCGCCCAGACCTCCGGTCCGCTCCGGCGCGAAGAGATCGCGGCGCATCGGGCGGTGGTGGTGGCGGATTCGTCGCGCGCCACAGGACGCGCCTATGGCGTGCTCGGCGGCCAGGCGGCGCTCGCGGTACCCAGCATGCGGGCGAAGATTCTCGCGCAGCGTCAGGGGCTCGGCACGGGCTGGCTGCCGCGCCATCGCATCGCGTCGCTGCTGGCGCGCGGCGAACTGATCGAGAAACCTACCGCCGATCCGCGCGAGCCCAACGTGCTGTACGTGGCATGGCGCGGCGATCACGAAGGACGTGCGCTGCAATGGTGGATCGAACAATTGCGTCAGCCGCGTCTCGCGAAGCATCTCGTCGACGGGCTCGACGCCTTCGCCTGATCTTTCGCCGTAAAACATCGTTACATTTGCCGGGCGCAAACCGCGACGGATTTTCGGCGCCCGCTGCGTTCAAGTTCTCGTCACCACTCTGAAAAGACGAGACCTTCATGACCCACCGATCCCTGCCCCTGCGCACCGCCCTGCTAGCACCGGTCCTGGCCGTTTCGTTCGGCGCGTTGCACAGCGTCGCCGCGCATGCACAAGCCGTTGTCGTTGCACCGGCGGTCGTTGCAGCGCCGGTCGCCCCGCCGCCGCCGCCCCGGGTCGAACCCCCGCCGCCGCCCCGCGCGGGCTATGCGTGGGATCCGGGCCACTGGCGCTGGGGACCCGGCCGCTATGTCTGGGTACCTGGCCACTGGAAGGCGGTACGCGTGGGCCACCACTGGGCCCCGGGACACTGGGCACGGCGCGGGCCGAATTATTTCTGGGTCGAAGGACATTGGGCCTGAGTCCGGCGCCCTGCTTCCCACGCCGCGACACATCTCGCGGCAGCACGTCAACCGTCGCCGCCGTGAGCACCTATCATCTGATTGAAGGACTGCATCATGCTGAAAGCACTGCTGGCCGCGGCGCTCGCGGCCGTGACGCTCGCCGGGTGCGTCGTGTATCCGGCGCACGCCGCCTACTATCGCGGACCGGTCGTCGTCTATTGACGATGTCAACAACCATGACAATCCGGCCGCTCACCGCGTGCAACAGGAACCGACACGACCTTGAACGAACCAGATCCGGATACCCGCCTCATCGCCCGCGTCGGCAAGCGGGAATCGGGCGCCGTTCGCGAGATCGTCGAGAAGAAGCTGCCGCGCATCGTTGCGCTTGCAACGCGCATGCTCGGCGATCGCGACGAGGCGGACGACGTGGCCCAGGAAGCCTTCATGCGCATCTGGAAAGCCGCGCCGGACTGGGTGCCCGGCGCGGCGCGCTTCGATACCTGGCTGCATCGCGTCACGCTGAACCTGTGCTACGACCGGCTGCGGCGCCATCGGGAGGCATCCATGTCGGACGAACTTCCGGAACAGGAAGATGCCGCGCCGCTGCCCGACGAGCGCATCGAAGCAAGCGACACCAACCAGCGTCTCACGTCTGCGCTCGCACGCTTGCCGGCGCGCCAGCGCGAGGCTCTGGTGCTGCAGTACTACCAGGAACTGTCGAACGCGGAGACCGCCGATCTGATGGGCGTGAGCGTCGAAGCGCTCGAAAGTCTGCTGGTCCGTGCGCGCCGCAATCTCAGGACCGCTCTCGAGGACCTGGCCCGCGGTCAGGGCGGATCTGATGACAGAGCCCCCAAGGAGCAACGATGACCCCCGACCGATTTCGTTACCTCACTGAAGCTTATGGGGCGTCCCCGGAACGCTGGCCCGCCGGCGAACGCAACGCCGCCCTCGCCCTCCTCGCCGACGGCAACGCCGACGCACACGCGGCACTGGCCCTGGCACGCACGCTCGACGGCATGCTCGACGCCCACGCCGTTGCCCGACCTGCGCCGGCACTCGCGCGGCGCATCATCGCTTCCGCACCGCCGCGGCCTGCGCGCGCGCCGTGGCTCAATCCGCGCCTGTGGTTTTCGGGCGTGGGTTTTGTCGGCGTGGGCGCAGCCGGCATCGCGGCGGGCGCGTTGTTGGTGACGCTGCTTGCACCCGCATCCGTAACGTATGAACACCTACACGGCGGATTTGAACAAACCCTTTCGGGCACCGCGTTCGGCGGCGCTTCGGATTGGAGCGATGAATGAGTTCACGCGCGCTGAAGGCGCTGACTGGCGTGTCGATCGTGCTCAACGTGTTCCTGCTCGGCTTGCTGGCGGGCGGCGTGTACTACCTGTCCGGTCCGCTCAAGGAACAGTTCTGCAAGCCGGCGGCGGCGCCGCGCGGCATCGGCTTCGCGGCGGCGGACCTTTCCCCGGACCGGCGCAAACAGCTGCGCCAAGCCTTGCGCGAGATGCGCCTCGCGAACCAGCCGCTGATACGGGAATCGCGCGAAGGGCGGATCGAGATCGCGCACATTCTCGCCGCGCCGACCTTCGACCGCCAGGCGCTCGACAACGCCCTCGCCCGCACCCGTCAGGCCGATGTCACCATGCGCGCGCTGACCGAAGGCACGGTGGCCGCGTTTGCCTCGACGCTCACCTTCGACGAACGCCTGAAGCTGGTCGGCGCGATGGAGCGCAACGGCCCGCTGCGCGCCGTGCCGCCCGAGGACCGGCCGCGGCTTCAGCCGCAGCCGCAGCCCCCACGGCAGCCCTGACGGCTGCACGCTGCCGATAGCATCCTGCCTCCGGAGACGACCATGAGCCTTGCGCCGCCGCTCACGCCTGCCGCCATCGCGGTGAACCGCTTCGGCCTGGGCGCGCGTCCGGGCGAACCGCTGCCCGCCGACCCGCACGGCTGGCTCACGCAGCAGCTCGATCCCGCCCGCGGCGGGTACGTTCCGATGCCTGCCGCGCTGGCCACTCAGCCGGCCAGCGCGGCGCTCGCCGAACGTTTCGCGGAACGCCAGCGGGCCTTGCGCGATGCCAGCGACGCCGACCGGCCCGTGCTGCGCAAGCAATACGGCGACATGATCCGCGAGGTGTATGTCAGCGCCGTCGATGCCCGCGTGACGAGCGCGCTCGGCACCGGGACGCCGTTCGTGGAACGCCTGGTGCATTTCTGGGCGAACCACTTCGCGGTGTCGATCGAAAAGCCGCCGGTCGCGCTGCTGGCCGGCTCGTTCGAGAACGAAGCGATCCGCCCGCACGTGCTCGGCCGCTTCGAGGACATGCTGGTGGCCGTGGAGCGCCATCCGGCGATGCAGATCTTCCTGGACCAGCCGCGTTCGATCGGCCCTGACAGCCCCGCCGCCGAACGCGCCGAAATGCGCGATCCCGCCCGCAAGCGCGGCCTGAACGAAAACCTCGCGCGCGAGATCATGGAATTGCATACGCTCGGCGCGCGCACCGGCTATACGCAGGGCGACGTGACCGAATTCGCCCGCGCGCTCACCGGCTGGAGTCTCGGCGCGATGTCCGCGCGGGCTGCGCAGGTTGCAAGCAATCCCGCCGATCCGACGCCGCCCGGCCAGTACACATTCCGCCCGCGCCTGCACGAACCGGGCGTGCGCACGGTGATGGGCCGTCAGTACGCACAGGACGGCGAAGCGCAGCCGCTCGCGGTGCTGCACGATCTGGCCGCGTCGCCCGCGACGGCGCGGCACATCGCCGACAAGCTCGCGCGTCACTTCGTTGCCGATACGCCGCCGCCCGCGCTCGTCGAACGGCTCGCGAAGGTTTTCGGCGATAGCGGCGGCGATCTGCCCGCGGTCTATCGCGCGCTGGTCGAAGCGCCGGAGGCGTGGCCCGCGACGCCGACCAAGTTCAAGTCGCCATGGGACTGGACGCTTTCCTCGTTACGCGGACTCGGCCGCACCGGCCTGGAAAACATGCACGCCGCGCCATTGCTGCGGCAGCTCGGGCAGCCGGTATGGCGACCCGGCTCGCCTGCCGGCTACGACGATGCCGCCGCAAGCTGGGCCGCGCCGGATGCGCTGGTGCGCCGCGTCGAGATCGCGCAGCGCTTCGCCGCGCACAGCAGCGCAACGCTCGACGCCCGCGCGCTCGGTCCGCAACTGCTGGCGGGCTCGCTGTCGGAACCGACAGGCAGCGCGGTGGCGCGCGCCGAAAGCGCGCAGACCGCGCTGGCGCTGCTGCTGGTATCGCCCGATTTTCTGAGGAGATGAACGCATGCTGACCCGTCGCCGATTTCTCCGCTGCGCAGGCGCAAGCGCCGGCGCGATGCTGATTGCGCCGCAACTCGTGCTGGCGTCCGCCGAAACCGAACGCCGCTTCGTCTTCGTGATCCAGCGCGGCGCGGCGGATGGCCTGAACATCGTCGTGCCCTATGGCGATCCGGCCTACGCGGCGCTGCGCGGACCGCTCGCCATCGACGCCGCGACGGCCACCAAGCTCGACGGCACGTTCGCGCTTCATCCGTCCTTGCAGACGGCCGCGCAGATGTATCGCGACAAGCAGGCGCTGTTCGTCCACGCGGTGGCGTCGCCGTATCGCGAGCGTTCGCACTTCGACGGCCAGAACGTGCTCGAAACCGGCGGCAGCGCGCCGTATCAGTTGAAGGACGGCTGGCTTAACCGTCTTCTGTCGATGCTGCCCGCACCGCGCGCCGACGCCGTCGCCCTCGCGCCGACCGTGCCGCTCGCGCTGCGCGGCCGCGCCGATGTCACTTCCTATGCGCCGTCCGGACTGCCGCAGGCTCCGGACGATCTGATCACGCGCGTCTCGCAGCTCTATGCCGGCGACGCGCAACTGCACCCGTTATGGGACGCCGCGATGCAGGCGCGCGGCCTCGCCGCCGACGCCGGCGCGCGGCAGGATCCGGCCAGCCTCGGCAAGCTTGCGGCGACCTTCCTGAGCAAGCCCGACGGCCCGCGCATCGCGATGATCGAAACCGGCGGCTGGGACACGCACAGCGCGCAGAACCCGCGTCTTGCCACGCAGCTGAAAGCGCTCGACGCGATGCTCGGCGCCCTGCGCGATGGACTCGGCACACACTGGGCCGACACGACCGTGCTGGTGGCGACCGAATTCGGCCGCACCGCCGCGGCCAACGGCACGGGCGGCACGGACCACGGGACGGCGTCGGCGGCGCTGCTGCTGGGCGGCGCGGTGGCAGGCGGACGCGTGCTCGCGGATTGGCCGGGACTGGCGAACGCATCGCTGTATCAGGCGCGCGACCTGAAGCCGACCCTCGGACTCGATGCCGTGATCGCGCACGCGGCGGGCGAAAGCTTCGGCATCGATCCGCAACGCGTGGCGGCCTCGCTGTTTCCTGAAGGCAGCACGGCAATGTTGCGCGAACGCTTGCTGAGAAGCTGAACTACTCTGGTTCCATCGCACGCGCCACGAACCTGACGTCCGGCAAGGCTGCGACACATTTTTAGTAGTATGGATTGAGCTGCCGTTATGATGGCGGCGGTTTTTCTGCGCTCAGGCTTGCCGGATCGCCGGCTTTCGCTTATCGCTGATTCAATTCAGGCGCGCACGTTCGAGGCTTCGTCCGCACGCCTCGCGCCCCCGTCCACTTCCCTCCATACCATCATGTCCACCACGCCCAATCCCGCCAACACTCCCCCGCCGCGTCAGCCCGTGGACATCGCCCGAATCCTGCTCGTCATCACGATACTCGCGGCGCTGACCGTCGGCAGTCTCTATGTGCTGCGCCCCTTCCTGCCGGGGCTCATCTGGGCCACCACGATTGTCGTGGCGACCTGGCCGCTGATGGTCGCGGTGCAGCGCCGCGCCGGCAACCGCCGTTGGGTAGCGACGAGCGTGATGCTGCTCGGGCTCCTGATCGTCATCGTGCTGCCGCTCTATGAAGCCATCTCGACGCTCGCGCTGCACGGCGGCGAAATCATGGCGGCCATCAAGACCCTGCCTTCCTACGCGCTGCCTCCGCCGCCCGGCTGGATCCACGACGTGCCGCTCGCCGGCGAACGCATCGCCAAGGAGTGGCAGATGCTGTCCGACGCCGGCCCCGGCGGCCTGCTCGCCAAGCTCGAACCCTATGTGACCGTCGCCGCGCGCTGGATGCTTTCACACGCGGCCGTGGTCGGCGTGTTCGTCGTGCATATGGTCATCACCGTGATCATCTCGGGCATCCTGTACATGAACGGCGAAGCGGCGGGACGCTTCATCACGCGCTTCGCGACGCGCATCGCCGCGCAGCGCGGCGCCGAAGCCGTCAAGCTCGCCGGCCTTGCGATTCGCGCGGTGGCGCTCGGCATCGTGGTCACGGCCGTCACGCAATCGGCGCTGGGCGGCATCGGCCTCGCGCTCGCGGGCGTGCCCGCCGCGGGCATCATCACGGCCGTCATGCTGATGCTGTGTCTCGCGCAGATCGGGCCGCTGCTGCCGCTGCTCGGCGGCGTCGCCTGGCTGTTCTGGCATGGCGCGCATGTCGCGTCGATCCTGTTGCTCGTGTGGTCGATCATGATCGCGATGCTCGACAACTTCCTGCGCCCCATCCTGATCCGGCGCGGCGTGAACCTTTCCATGCTGCTGATTCTGTCCGGCGTGCTCGGCGGCATGTTCGCGTTCGGCATCGTCGGTTTGTTCATTGGCCCGGTGATTCTCGCCGTGACGTCGACCATCCTCAACGCGTGGATCAACGAGCAACCGCCGCTGCCGCAAGTCGAAGCGATGCGCGGCGCGGCGCCCGCTGGTGATCTCGCGGACGTAGCGAGACGGCAGCCCTGACGCCGAGACAAAAAAAGCGGCGAAGCCTGAAAGCTCCGCCGCTCTGCTTCACCATGCTGCACGCCGCGCGCGCTTATTTCACGCCGCTCAACGCCGAAGTCGCGATCGAAGGCACCGAGATGTTATTGGCCTTCGCGTACTGCACGGCCTGCGTGAGCGTCTGCACCAGCGACTGCAACTGCCCCGGCGCGGACTGCGCGATATAGCTCGCGGCCTGTGCCGTACCCGGGTTCGAGCCGGCCTGCAGCAGCGACGACATGTTCATCGAGTTCTTGACCGCGCCGAGACCGGATTGCAGGCCCGCGTACTGTTGCACGCCTTGACCGAGTGAGGCGAGGCCGTCGCTGAAGGTCTGCTTGCTGGCGGCCGTCGGCGGCGTGGCCGCGCCGTTCGAGAATGCCTGCAGCAGCGATTGCGACACGCTCTGTTGCGTGCCGCCGAGTTGCGACAACACGCTCGTGCTCGGCGCGCTGCCGGCCGTTGCACCCGACAGCAATCCCGCCGCCGACTGCGCCTGACTCGCGGCGCTCGACATGCCCATCGCCGATGCAAGGCTCGACTGCCCCGTCAGCACTTGCTGATTCGCGCCGAGATAGTTCTGCACGAGCGAGCCCAGCGCCGAAGGCTGCGCGGCCTGATTCGACGCCGCGCCGGCGACATCCGACTTGGCGCTGCCGAAGCCGAACTGCTGCAGATTGAGTTGCGCGTACGATGCGGCCGGAGCCAGCAACGAGAATGCAATGCCCGATGCAATGATTGCGCGGCACGCTGCGGGTTTCGACATGATCCGTCCTCCTGTTCGATGGGTCCGATGCTGAATCAGGGCGATTCGACCATCGGCCCGGAGGACGGTTCGGCGCGGAAACATTTGCTTGCGAAAATCGTCGGGGGAATGCGTTTTGCGCGGGTTATCCCGCGAGCGCGCCGCGTCATGCCGATACGGCGCTTCCGAACGTTTCAACCTGCCTTGCTGGTCTGACGCAACTCCGGGAAATCCTCTTCCCAGAACTCGAATTCGCCGCGCGCGCCGTCTTCCGTACGCGCCGCTTCCTGGCGACGCAGATCGACACGGCGGATCTTGCCGGAGATGGTCTTCGGCAACTCGGCGAATTCGAGCCTGCGGATGCGCTTGTAGGGCGCCAGGCGCTCGCGCGAAAACGCGAACACGCTGCGCGCCAGATCCGGGCCGATGGCATAGCCATGACGCAGCGTGACAAAGGCCTTCGGCACCGCGAGGCGCAGCGGGTCGGGACTGGGCACGACCGCAGCTTCGGCGATCGCCTCATGCTCGATCAGCACGCTCTCGAGTTCGAACGGGCTCAGCCGGTAGTCCGACGACTTGAACACATCGTCCGCCCGGCCGACATAGACGAAATAGCCGTCGCTGCCGCGTAACGCCACATCCGAAGTGCGATAGAAACCGCCGCGCATTGCGGTCTCCGTGGCCTTCGGATTGTCCGCATAGCCGGTCATCAGGCCGAGCGGCGGCGGGTCGAGCGCCAGCGCGATTTCGCCCTCTTCCGTCTCCATGCCGTCCGGATCGAGCAGCGCGACGCGATAGCCCGGCAGCGGCCGGCCCATCGAGCCGGGTACGAGCGGTTGTCCCGGCGTGTTGGCAATCTGCGCGGTGGTTTCGGTCTGACCGTAGCCGTCGCGGATCGACAGGCCCCACGCCGTCTGCACGCGCTCGATGATCTCCGGATTCAGCGGCTCGCCCGCGCCGACGATCTCGCGCAGCTTCACCGCATACGACGCCAGCGGCTCCTGCACGAGCATGCGCCAGACGGTCGGCGGCGCGCACAGCGTGGTGACTTCGTGCTCGACGAGCACTTCCAGCGCGCGAGCGGCGTCGAAACGGCTGAAGTTGTAGATGAACACGCAGGCCCGCGCGTTCCACGGCGCGAAAAAGCAGCTCCATGCGTGCTTCGCCCAGCCGGGCGAGCTGATGTTCCAGTGCACGTCGCCGGGTTGCAGGCCGATCCAGTACATCGTCGACAGATGTCCCACCGGATAACTCTGGTGCGTATGCGCGACGAGTTTCGGCTTCGAGGTCGTGCCCGACGTGAAATACAGCAGGTAAGGATCAGCGGCATTCGTTTCGGCATCCGGAGCAAACTCCGGCGACGTTTCGTAAGCGGCGCCGTGATCCAGCCATCCCTCGCGCGCGCCGCCCACCGCGATGCGCAGCCCCGGCACGTCGATGCCGTCGAATTTCGGCGTATCGGCGGCATCGACGATCACATGCTGCACGCGACCGAGCGCGATGCGATCGCGCAAGTCGGCGGGCGCGAGCTGCGTCGTCGCGGGCAGGACGATGGCGCCGAGCTTCATCGCGGCAAGCATTACATCCCACAGTTCGACGCGGTTCGGCAACATCAGCAGGATGCGTTCGCCACGCGCGACACCCAGGCCGCGCAGATGATTCGCCACGCGCGCCGAACGCTCGCTCATCTGCGCGAACGAAAGGCGTGTCGCGCCGCCGCTTTCATCGACGATATGCAAGGCCGGCGCGTGATTGTCGCGGGCCATCGGATCGAAGTAATCGAGCGCCCAGTTGAAGCGGTCGAGCACGGGCCATTTGAAGTCGCGATAGGCCGTGTCGTAATCCGTGCGATGCGCAAACAGAAAATCTCGTGCTTCGATGAAAGCCGTGGCGTCGTTCATTGCGTCTCCGTGATTTTTATAGGGGCACCGCTCAGACGTTGCGCGCGATCACCATCCGCTGCACTTCGCTCGTGCCTTCGTAGATCTGCGTGATGCGTGCATCGCGATAATGCCGCTCCACCGGGTAATCCTCCAGATAGCCATAGCCGCCGTGGATCTGGATGGCATCGGAACACACGCGCTCCGCCATTTCCGAGGCGAACAGCTTTGCCTGCGACGCCTCCGACAGGCACGGCACGCCTTCCGTGCGCATGCGCGCCGCGTGATGGATCAGGAGGCGCGCGGCGTTGATCTGCGTCTGCATGTCGGCCAGCTTGTTGGCGACCGATTGATGTTCATGGATCGGCCGGCCGAACTGCACGCGTTCGCGGGCATAGGCGCGGGCCGCGTCGAAGGCCGCGCGGGCGATGCCCAGCGCCTGCGCCGCAATGCCGATGCGCCCGCCCTCCAGATTCGACAGCGCGATCTTCAAACCCTCGCCGCGCTGGCCGAGCAGATTGGCGGCGGGAATCGCGCAGTCGTCGAAGGTGATCGGGCAGGTGTCGGACGCGCGGATGCCGAGCTTGTGCTCCGGCGCGCCGACGTTGAAGCCCGGCGTGTCCTTCGGCACGATGAACGCCGAGATGCCGCGCTTGCCCTGTTCCGGGTCCGTGACCGCGAAGACGATCGCCACGCCCGAGCGCGCGCCGTTCGTCACGAACTGCTTGCTGCCCGACAGGACCCACTGGCCGTCGCGTTCCACGGCGCGCACGCGCAGGTTGTTGGCCTCGGAGCCGGCCTGCGGTTCGGTCAGGCAGAACGCGCCGATGACCTCGCCGCTCGCGAGCTTCGGCAGCCACTCGGCCTTTTGCGCGTCGGTGCCGTAGGCGAGGATCGGTCCGCAGCCGACCGAGTTGTGCACGCTCATCAGCGTCCCGCACGAGGCGCAGCCGGCGGCGATCTCTTCCATCGCGAGGGCGTAGGCGGTGTAGTCGCTGAAGGTGCCGCCCAGCTCGGCGGGCACGATCATGCCGAGCAGGCCGAGTTCGCCCAGTTGCCGGATGACGCTGTCAGGCAGCGCGCCTTCGCGGTCCCATTGGCCCGCATCGGGCGCGAGGACTTCGGTCGCGAACTGGCGCGCCGCGTCGCGGATCATGCGCTGCTCTTCGGTGAGGAATGGGTCGATCATGGTCCTGGTCTGAAAGGTCTTGAGGTCGGCGCCGTGTCGCGCGGCATCGATCGTGTAAGCTTGCTGGCCGCCCATGCTGGTGGACGTCGGCGGTCATCCGTTCGAGTCTAGGCAATCGCCGGACCCTGGCCGATGCCCGAAACGATCACGCTAACTGAGCGCTTTGGCCACCTAGTGACAACCCCAAGTCCTGACAAGCACCTCGAGCACGTCGAGCACGTCGAACGCGATTCGATCGCCGTGAGTCTCGTCGAAGCCGCGCTGCGCTGCGCCGAAGCGCGCGGGGTCGCGCGCGACGGCTTGCTGGCCGCGGCGGGCATCGCCCCGACGATGCTGGCCTCGCCGCGTGCACGCGTGTCGCCGCTGCAGTACGGCAAGTTGTGGCACGCAGTAGCCGACGCCCTCGACGACGAGTTTTTCGGCCAGGACGCCCATCCGATGCGACGCGGCAGCTTCGTGCTGATGTGTCATGCGGCGCTCTCCGCACGCGACGGCACGCAGGCGCTGACGCGCATCGCGGACTTCATGCGCCTGGTGCTCGACGAACTGCGCTTCACGCCCGACATCGACGGCACACGCGTGCGCATCTGGCTCGACGACCGTGGCGATGCCCGCACGATGTTCGCCTACGCGACCGGCTTCATTCTCGTGTACGGGCTGCTGTGCTGGCTGGTCGGCCGGCGCATTCCGGTGCTGGCCGCGCATTTGCGCTGCCCTGAACCCGAGGCCGGCGACGAGTACCGCCTGATGTTCTGCGACGACATGCGTTTCGGCGCGGCGCGTTCGTTCGTCGATCTCGATGCCGGATGCGCGACGCTGACGGTCGTGCAGACGCGCGCGACGCTCAAACGCTTCCTGCGCGCGGCGCCGGCCAACTTCATCGTGAAGTATCGCAATCCGGATTCATTGACGGCGCGCATCCGACGGCACCTCAGGGAGACGCCGCCCGCCGACTGGCCGGAAGCGGAGCCGCTGGCCGCCGCGCTCAACATGGCGGAGGCGACGCTGCGCCGGCGGTTGAAGCAGGAAGGCTCGACCTACCGGGCGATCCGGGACGCGCTGAAGCGCGATCTCGCCATCGCGCGTCTTGCGCATACGCGGGAAACGATTCCGCAGATCGCCGACGCACTCGGCTTTGCCGAGCCGAGCGCATTCCGGCGCGCCTTCAGGAAGTGGACGGGCGTGCGCCCCGCCGATTACCGTCGGGGGCGCTGACTGCGGGGGCGCAGCGGGGCTGCTATATTGAACTTTCGCCTCGCCTCACCGGCATGAACCGACGACCCGCACGGAGCGCACCATGACGAAGCCCAGCCGCGACGACCCTGTCAAGCAGGACCTCCCCGACGAAGATGCCTTGCTCGACGAGGCGCTGGAAGAAAGTTTTCCGGCCAGTGATCCGATCGCCGTGCATCCCGAGCGGGAACGGCGCGACGAGGACAAGAAGCAGTAGAAAATCAATCGCCCGTTTCGGGTTCGTCGGGCGCCGTGAGCAGCGTCACGAGCTTCTCGACATGCTGATGCAGCAGCTTGACGTGCTTGTCGATCTGCTCCAGGCGTCCGGTGAGATCCGCCTTGGCCGCTTCGCTCATGCGGTCAGAGGCGATCAGTTCGTCCGCTTTCGGCTGCATCGCATCGACCTGCAACAGCCCGAGCTGCCGTTCGAGGCGGCGCAGGTCCTGAGACAGCAATTCCCGATTCTTGCGGAACAGCAAGTCACGCCGGTTGTTCTCCGCCTGCTGCTGCGCGAGGTCGGCGACCCGTCGCGTTGCCTCGGTCTGGGACAGCAGGGGCTCCGGGCCGCGCAGCACCGAGCGCTTCGGTGCCGGATGCGCGGTGCCGCGGAATACGGCCATCGGGGTTTCTTCATCGAGCGCGCGCTGCACTTCCGGCGGCACTTCGGCCGGGCTGTGGCGCTCATCCATCCAGTGCGGCGGCAGACCCGCCACCAGCTCGATGCCGCGCACGAATTCCTCATTGAAGTCGCGCTGACCCGCGACGATGAGCTTCATGAACGACGGCGAGAAGTTCATCATGCGCGCGAGGCGTCCGGCGCCTCCCGGCGAGCCGACCAGCACGCTCAGATTGGCGCGCCAGACGACAAACAGCGTTTCGTCGAAATCTTCCATGAACAGGCTCCAGGCAGACCGAGGCTCGACCCCGCCATCGGTGTAGCGCGCGGAGTGCGCGCGCATGCAACTCCGGTTCCCGATTACGCTGGCGCGCTGCACATGGCGCGCCGTCACAACCCGCATCAAACACCATACTGGCGCCATCGGCAAGCCCGGCGGTGTGCGCGGCCCGTCCGGACGCGGCGCGGCTGCCACACCGTGATTCGTGGCAGCCGGCCTGCGACGCTTACGGTTCGTTGCGCAGATAGCCTTCCTTGCTCGGCTCGAGCATGCGGAAGGACACGACGAACGAGATGAAGCACATCACCGTGACATACCAGAAGAAAGCGGATTCGTTGCCCGCCGACTTGAGCCACAACGCAACGTATTCCGCCGAGCCGCCGAAGATCGCATTCGCGACCGCATACGAAAGGCCCACGCCCAGCGCACGCACTTCCGGC
Organism: Caballeronia sp. LZ043; assembly: GCF_031451075.1. NCBI lineage: Bacteria > Pseudomonadati > Pseudomonadota > Betaproteobacteria > Burkholderiales > Burkholderiaceae > Caballeronia > Caballeronia sp. LZ043. The sequence continues at coordinate 1,246,152 of NZ_JARUXT010000004.1, forward strand.
GGGAACATCTCCGCCTTGATGAGACCGCTGATCGACGTATAGAAGCTCACGATCGCCAGCGCCACCACCACCAGCACGAAGGCCATCACCGGACTCGTGACGCCCGACAGCGCATGCAGCAGCGGCACGGTGCCGAGCGTGGCGAGGCCGCCGAACCAGAGCATCGAGGTGCGCCGGCCGATCCGGTCCGACAGCGCGCCGAACACCGGCTGCAACAACATGTAGACCAGCAGCGCGGCGGTCATCACGTTGCTGGCCGTCTTCGCATGCATGCCGGCCGTGTTGACCAGGTACTTCTGCATGTAGGTCGTGAACGTGTAGAAAATCAGCGAGCCGCCCGCCGTGAAGCCCACCACGGTCATGAACGCGGCCTTGTGCTGCATCAGGCCGGCCAGCGTGCCGGCTTCCTTGCGATCCCGCGTTTCGGCGGTCGAGGTTTCATCGAGCGAACGGCGCAGGTACAGGGAAATCAGCGCCGCGCACGCACCGATGAAGAACGGAATGCGCCAGCCCCAGGCCTTGAGTTCGTCGGTCGAGAGGAAGAACTGCAGCACCACGAGCACCAGCAGCGCCCCGAGCTGGCCGCCGATCAGCGTCACATACTGGAACGACGCGAAGAAGCCGCGCCGGCCGCGCAGGGCCACTTCACTCATGTAGGTGGCGCTGGTGCCGTACTCGCCGCCCACCGACAGGCCCTGGAACAGCCGGGCGATCAGCAGCAGGAACGGCGCCCACGCGCCGATGCTCGCGTAGGTCGGCAGGAAGGTGATGACGAGCGAACCGCCGCACATCATCAGGACCGAGATCATCATGGCGTTGCGGCGGCCATGCTTGTCGGCGATACGGCCGAACATCCAGCCGCCGATGGGACGCATCAGGAAGCCCGCCGCGAACACGCCTGCGGTGTTGAGCAGCTGCACGGTCGGATTGCCGCCGGGGAAGAACGCCGCCGAGAAGTACAGCGCGAGGAACGAGTAGATATAGAAGTCGAACCACTCGACGAGGTTGCCCGACGAAGCGCCGACGATCGCAAAAACGCGGCGCCGCGTGTCCTCCGCGGTGTAGGCAGGAAAGTCATTCATGTCGTGTCTTGATCTCTTGGTCGTTGTGCAAATGACGCGTCCCGGGGCTCGTGACCCCGGTGCGGAATGCTCCTGGCGGCATTCGGGCGCCAGTTTATACGACGATCCGCGCGGCGGCGCGTGCCGGACAGGCGGGCAAACGCCCATTGCGGGCGGGTCGGGCGGCGGGTTTGGGCGCTTCGCATGACCCGCACGACAGCTCCGGAAAGTCCCCCCAGGCTTGTGGCAAAGGCATTCGCGCGGCTTGCAGAAGTTTGATTCGCGGCTTTCAGGCAATGACCCGACCGCGTCCCACATGTCGACTTAGGTAATTACCCTTATCCGAGACTTTATCCATCATTTATCGATAAAGTCTCGGAATCCAGAGACAGCCCACGTGAGGTCCGCATGAATCCACACGCTCCGATCCTCGACGCCGCGCTGGCGTCGAAATTCGCCCAGGTCGCGCTTGGCCACCTGACCCGCGAGTATCCCAACAAGCTCGATCACGTCATGGCCGACGCCGCCGACGTGCAAAGTCCGCGCGCGCTGCATCCGATCTTCTACGGCAGCTTCGACTGGCATTCCTGCGTGCACGGCTACTGGCTGATCGCGCGGCTGCTCGAGCGCTTTCCCGATCTGCCCGAGGCGCCGCGCATTCGCGCCGTGATCGACGAACATTTCACTGAGGCGAACGTCGCGGCTGAGGTCGCCTATCTGCGGCGCCCCGCTGCGCGCGGCTTCGAGCGGCCCTACGGCTGGGCGTGGCTGCTCGCGCTCGCGGGCCAGCTGCGTTCGATGACTTCCGACGATGGCCGGCGCTGGGCCCGGACGCTGCAACCGCTCGCCGATGCGTTCGTCGCGCGCTTTACGGAGTTCCTGCCGAAATCGACCTATCCGCTCAGGGTCGGCACGCACTTCAACATGGCGTTCGCGCTGACGCTCTCGCTGGGCTATGCACGCGTGGCACAGGACGCGGACTTCGAACGTTTGCTCAACGCGACCGCGCTGCGCTGGTTCGAGAAGGACGTAGCCTGCCAGGCATGGGAACCCGCCGGCGACGAATTCCTCTCACCCTCGCTGATGGAAGCCGTGCTGATGCGGCATGTGCTGACGGACGGGCACTTCGTCGGTTGGTTCGACGGCTTTCTGCCGCACATCGCGGCGCGCGAGCCCGCGACGCTGTTTACGCCGGCTACCGTCACGGACCGGAGCGACGGCAAGCTCGCGCATCTCGACGGCCTGAATCTGAGCCGTGCGTGGTGCCAGCGGACCATCGCACGCGCCTTGCCTGCCGGCGATGCGCGCATCGCCGTGCTTGATGCGAGCGCGGACGAGCATCTTGCGTCGGGGATTGCGCATGTCGCGGGGGACTATATGGGCGAGCACTGGCTCGCTACGTTTGCGCTGCTGGCGCTCGAGGCCTGAGCGGGTTGACTTGTTCCGGGCGCGTCACGGTTCAAACGCGCGGCTGGAATGCGATCACGCTCATGCCCGCGAGCGCGATCGCCGCGCCCGCGAGATCCCACGCGGTGGGCCGGATGCGATCGACGGCCCATAGCCACATGATCGCCACGCCGATGTAGACACCGCCGTACGCCGCATACACGCGTCCCGCCGCTGCGGCGTGCAGCGTCAGCAGCCACGCGAACAACGCCAGCGACAGCGCGCCAGGCATGAGCAGCCAGGGCGAGCCGCCCTGCTTGAGCCATCGATACGGGAAGTAGCAGCCGGCGATCTCGGCGACCGCCGTGATGACATAGAGCGCGAAGGTTTTCATGACGCGCATTATCGGTGCTGAAGCAAGGTTGCGTCGCGGGCTTGCGCTCCGGACAATGACGCCTTCCCCACGAATCCACGAAACGCGCGCATGAACGCGCGTTCGACCGCTGTGCAGACAACTTCGCAAGATCCACCCGGCAAGCCGGCCGCGTTGCCCGTGCATTGGCACAGACGCGTGCTGACGCTGGCGTTTCCCATCGTCCTCGCGAATCTGACGCAACCGATCCTTGGCGCTGTCGATACGGCCGTCGCCGGTCATCTCGACGGGCCGCAGTATCTTGGCGGCGTCGCGCTCGGCGGGCTGGTGTTCAGTTTCGTCTTCTGGGGTTTCGGCTTCCTGCGCATGGGCACGACAGGTTTGGTCGCGCAGGCCTTCGGCGCGCACGATGACGCGGCCCTGCGCGCCAGCGTCCTGCGCGCGATGTTGCTGGCGTTCGCGGTCGGCATGGCGGTGCTCGCGTTGCAGCTGCCGGTCATCCGCTATGCGCTCGCGGCGCTGGGTGGCAGTGCGGCGGTCCAGGACACAGCGAGCGCCTACAGTCACGCGCGCATCTGGGCCGCGCCGTTCGCGCTCGGCAACTACGTCGTGCTCGGCGCGCTGCTCGGCTGTCAGCGAGTGCGGCTCGCGCTCGTGACGCAGATCTTCATCAATCTGGTGAACATCGTTGCCGTGCTGCTGTTCGTGTATCGCTTCGGCTGGGGCATCGCGGGCATCGGCGCGGCCACGGCATTCGCCGACTTCTGCGGCTTCGTGCTCGGTGTCGCGATCCTGTGGCGCCTGCGTCCGCGCGGGCTCGAAGCGCCCGCCTGGGGCATGCTGCTCGACGGGCATGCGTTGCAGCGGCTGGTGGCGATCAATCGGGACATCTTCGTTCGCACGATCTGCCTGCTGGGTTCTTACGCGTGGTTCGCGCATCTCGGCGCGCGGCAGGGCGATGCGGTGCTCGCGGCCAACGCCGTGCTGCTGAATTTTCAGACCTTCATGGCGTTCGGCCTCGATGGCTTCGCGCATGCCGCGGAGGCGCTCGTCGGCGCGGCGGCGGGGGCGCGTGACCGGCATGCGTTTCGTCAGGCCGTGAAGGTCACGATGTTGTGGTCGGTCATCGGCGCGGCGGGATTTTCGGTCGTGTATGCGCTAGGCGGGGAGTGGATCATAGGCAGGCTGACGGATCAGGCCGTCGTGCATGCGGCCGCCGTGCGTTATCTGCCGTGGGCGGCGGTGCTGCCGGTGGTATCGGTGGCGGGGTTTCTGCTCGATGGCGTGTTCATCGGTGCTACTCGGACGCGGGAACTCATGCAGGCGATGGCGGTGTCGCTCGGGGTGTTCCTGCTCGCCGCGTGGGGGCTGGCAGGGACGCTGGGAAATCACGGGTTGTGGCTCGCGCTTGCTATCTTCATGGTCGCGCGAGGGGTCACGTTGGCAGTGCAGGTGCCGGGGGTGGAGCGGAGAGTGGGCGGGGCCGCGCCGGATTGAACGCGCTGTTCGGAATGACGGCAACGAGGCTTCCAACCTCTCCCGAAACGGCTAGGTTACCGTCCAGTTCAAACCCCGCAAATTGCTCTTGGATACGACCTTCGGATGGGCATCGACTGCGCGCAGCAAGCGACGCAGTTTCTGCTGGATATCGGCGGGATCCACGACAGGACGGTGGTTCTGCGGTTGTTCGAGATGGGCAATCACGCTGAGCGAGTCACACGCCAGGATAGCTGACGCCAGTTGCCGTTCCGAATCGACATTGGCACGAAGCTTTGCCGGAAGCATGGCAGCCAAAGTGTGCAGTACCTTGCTTGCGATTGCTTCAGGCAGGTGAGAGGGCTTCTCCGTATCCGGATGCCGATGAAGAACGCCACATTCGTTTCGGTTATCGCCAACACATCGATGGCCTTGATGCCCTCTCCTTGCCTGGCGAAACTCGAACGGTAGAACGACCACTCGTCATACTTGCTGACCTGCCACGTTTGCGGAAAAGTAAATGTCAAACCATCGACGTTCAAAGTCGGCATGCATGATCCCTACAACGCCAGATATCGATCTGATTGCTGCAAACTCTCTTCCAGCGCCGTGATGTCGCCGATGTCATCGAGCGATGTCCCTTGCACGACCTCGACGCCTTCCGCCCGCGATTGCAAACCGAAGTAGCGAGCGTCCAAAGCAGGCTGTTGCTTGTCTGCCAGAAGGATTTCGAGTTCGCGCAGCAGGAACAGGCTGTGAGTCGCAATGAAGACCTGGATGCCGTTTGCGCTCAGTGCCACGATCGTGCGCGCCACCTGTTTGATCAAGCGCGGATTCAGGTTGGCTTCCGGCTCATCCCAGTACAGATAACCCTGATCGAGCAAAGCGCCTGTAGCAATCAGACGTGCCAGCATGCCCAACTTGCGCAGGCCCTCGGCGACCAGCGGCATTTCCATGCGCCCATTGGGCGTGCGCAGATAGAAGCGCCCGTTCTTGTCGAGTTCGATGGAGCCGTCCATTGCTTTTTCGAGCGGATCAAGCAGGCGTTGTATTTGCGTTTCCTTCGGACCTCGCTGCAACAACGCGCCCAGCAAGACGCAGGTATCAAACCATGTTTCCTCGAATTCCAGATAGTGGTTTTGATAGACCGAAACGAAATTCGGATAAATCGTCAGCAATTCCCGCGTCGGCAGATAGATGGGAGCAGTGCCCAGCCAGTGCTTCGGCAGTTGGGTGACGCTGACTTCCGATTTGCTGTTCGTCGCGAAACCAAAGTCGATGTCCAGCCCGGTATCGGCAAAACTCATTTGGACATCGCAACGTTCCCTACCTTGCTTCCGGCGCGTCAGCCGGCCGAGCGACTCTGGACGAAACACGTTGACCAGTTTGTCGGCCAGACGCGTCTGCAGGATGGTCTTGGTGGGCGCCGATGCCGCTTGCCCCTTGATGCCCTCCTGCCAGCTGGCCGCGAGCACTGAATACGCCAGCTTCAGGAGATGCGTTTTGCCCGCACCGTTCTCGCCGACAAACACATTGAGATGCTTCCCGAACTCCAGATCGGCCTGAGGCAGTACTGTGAAATTTTGAATTTTCAGTCGTTTCAGCATGAACGGTCTCGCATGGATCCGGGCACGGTTGATCCATCACCGGCACGGGACGGCCCGCAGTCGGTCCGCAAAGGCTTCGTCAGCCAACGTTGAAGCGGACGGGTACGTCAGGACTCAGGCCGCATTGTATCTGCGGCAGTCAGAGCCAATATGACTGAGGGAGCCTACTCCACGCAACACGCGAACCCTGTTCACGCTTAGCGATGAGACAGTTTCCCAGCCAACCCCTCCAGCAACGCCCGATGAAACCCCTCCGGATCCTGCATCTGCGGCGCGTGCCCGGCATCCGGGAACTCGACAAGTGTGGCATTCGGAATCCGCTCCTTCGCGAGCTTCGCCAGTTCCGGATACCGCCCCAGCGTCGGCCGCACCTCCGCAGGCGCGAACTCCTTGCCAATCGCCGTCGTGTCCTTGTCGCCGATCATCAGCAGCGTCGGCGTCTTCAGCTTGTCGAACTCATACACCACCGGCTGCGTATAAATCATGTCGTACAGCAGCGCCGAATTCCACGCGACAATCTCCTTCCCCGGCCCGCGATACATCCCCGCGAGCATCTGCACCCACGGCTCGTAGGCATCGCGCCATTGCCCCGCGTAATACGTGTTCTGCTCATAGCGGCGAATGCCATCGGCGCTCGTCTTGAGCTCACGCGCATACCACTCGTCGATGGACACCGACGGCACGCCCTTCGCCTTCCAGTCCTCGAGCCCGATCGGATTGACCAGCACGAGCTGCTCCGTCTCCTGCGGATACATGAGCGCATAGCGCACCGCGAGCATGCCGCCGGTCGAATGCGCGATGAGCGTCGCACGCGGCACGCCGAGCGCGGTCAGCAACGCATGCGTATTGCGTGCGAGCTGCTGGAAGCTGTACTGGTAACGCTCGGGCTTGGTGGACTTGCAGAAGCCGATCTGATCCGGCGCGATCACGCGATAACCCGCACCCGTCAGCACGTCGATGGTCTGCTTCCAGGTCGCCGAGCAGAAGTTCTTCCCATGCAGGAGCACCGCGGTGCGGCCGTTCGGATGCGGCGGATGCACGTCCATATAAGCCATGCGCACCACCTGCCGCTGCGACGTGAACGCGAAGCGCGCCACCGGATACGGATAATCGAAGCCTTGCAGTTCCGGACCGTAGGCCGGGCCGTCGCTACTGCCGGACGGCGGGACCGGCGTTTCATCGGCATGGGCGTGAACAGGAACGACGCACGACAGCGCGGCACACGCCATGAACGACACCAACACAGAGCGGAAGACGGACGAATTCATGTTCGCGGGATGACCTGATGACCTGACGGGTTGATTTCGAATTTCGAGGCCGACGCATTCTAGCGCGCCACTCCGGCGCACGCCGGATGCACCCCGCGCAGCGCGTCCTGCGCTTATACTTTGCGGCCCGCTTTCCGCACCCGTCCGCGGTGCATCAACCCGGCACACTACCCGCATGCAATTCCGCTTCAAGGCACTCGCCGCCGCGCTCGGCCTCGTGTGCATCAGCGCCGCCGCGAGCGACTGTCCGCAGTTCAGTCCCGGCGGGCGCGAGCCCGTCGTCGTCAACGCGAAGATGCGCGCGGCGACCCAGGAAGTCTGCTACACCGATTTTGCGCTGCTCCACTCCGGGGTCACGCACGGACCGCTGTGGTCGGCAGAACATCTGACGGCGCAAGGCATCGACCAGGCGAAGAACAACACGCGCACCAACCGCTTCTTCGTCGAGAAACGTCTGCCGCCCGGCGCCAGCGCGCAACTCTCCGACTACAAGAAAAGCGGCTTCGATCGCGGCCACATGAGCCCGGCCGGCGACCGCGCCAGCAAGAAAGGCATGGCCGAGTCCTTCTCGCTCGCCAACATCGTGCCGCAGGACCCGTCGAACAACCGGCGCATCTGGGCGCGCATCGAGGAAGCCGTGCGCCGCCTGACCGAGCAATCCGGCGAAGCCTTCGTGGTCACCGGGCCGCTGTTCTCGGGACGCCAGTTGCAGACGATCGGCGAATCACGCGTCATCGTGCCGACGCAACTCTACAAGGTGGTCTATCTGCCGCAGCGGCAGATCGCCTACGCGGTCCTGGTGGACAATGCCTCCACCGAGACCTACACGATGAAAACCGTCCGCGAGCTCGAAGCCATGAGCGGCCTCGCGTTTCCCGGCATCCCGGACGGCCTGAAAGACAAGCGAATCGGAGGACTGAAAGGTGTTTAAGCCATTTGCGAACGATACCGACGCCCTGAACATCGCCGGCGATGCCATCAACATCGTCAACGACACCACCCGCGTCACCGTCAGCGGTGACCTGACCATCACGCGCGACAAGGCCGGTCTCGCCAACGCGCTCGCGCTCTACAAGGCGCTGGGCGCCATCGTCGCGACGCTGCAAGGCGACGCATCCTTGCCCGCGAAACTTCAAGACGAGCCGGACAAGCCCGCCGGCAAGACCGACAATCCGTTCATCTGAGCCCCAGGCGCCGGAAGCATGCGGCGCGGAGAACCGAAGTGATCGAATGTCATGTCGGCCCGAGTCCGCTCGGGCACATCCTCTACCGCGCGGAGCACGACGCACTGACGGGCCTGTTCTTCATCGGGCAAAAGCACTTTCCCGCCCATGTGCAAGAGCAAACGCTGTCCGACTCCCCGCCGGTCTCGCGCGCCATCGCGGCAGCCCAGGAACAGATCGCCGACTATTTCGCAGGCCAGCGGGCCAGCTTCGACGTGCCGATACGGCTCGGCGGCACCGAATTCCAGCGGCGCGTCTGGGAACTGCTCCAGCAAATTCCCTTCGGCGACGCCTGGACCTACGGCGATCTCGCCCGCCGGCTCGGCCTGCCGCCCGGCGCCGCGCGCGCGGTCGGCGGGGCGAACGGCCGCAATCCCGTCGCGATCATCGTGCCGTGCCATCGCGTGATCGGCGGCGACGGGGAATTGACCGGCTATGCCGGCGGCGTCGAACGCAAGCGCCATCTGCTCACGCTCGAAGGCGGACCGGGACGCGAGCAGCTCGCGCTGTTCTGAACCAATCGCAGCCAGGTCCGAAACCCATGCCTTGCATCGAGCCATGCACTTCGGACATCGGGCGCGGAAAATGCGGCACACGACCATCCCTGTCCGGGACATTCTCGCGCGCTGGCTGCGTCAGCACGGTGGGCGAATTGCCCGCGACGCCCGCAAGTCCGCGCCACAGCAGGATCGTCGCGCAGATGCGAGCGACGCGCGTGTCCTGGCCAGCGGACATTTCCGCGACAAGAGTCAGCCATAATCGCGTTCGCCCAACGCCGATGCCCAAGTAAAAACGACACTCCATGACTCAAGACGACCACCAGCCCGCCGACTCCTCCGCACCCGCACCCGAATCCGACCGCAACGGCAACGTCACGACCGGCGTTACGGGGCTGGACGATATCCTTGGTGGCGGGCTCGTCGAAGGCGGCCTGTACCTGATCGAAGGGATGGCCGGCGCAGGCAAGACGATCCTGTCGTCGCAGATCGGCTTTCACCGGGTCGCGCAGGGCGACATGGTGCTGTACATCACGCTGATCGCCGAGTCGCACACCAAGCTGCTGTCGCATCTGAAGCCGCTGTCGTTCTACGACGCCAACGCGATCTCCGACCGCATGCTGTTCGTTTCCGGCTATCACGAGCTGATGCGCGACGGCCTGTCCGGCTTCCTGTCGCTGATCGCCGCAACGATCAAGACCAGCCGGCCGCGCTTCATGGTGATCGACGGTTTCCGCAGCGCCCGCGAGTTCAGCTCGACGGAGCTCGAACTGTCGCAGTTCATACACGAGTTGTCCGCCTTCGTCAGCGCCGCGCGCTGCACCACGCTGATTCTCGCGCCGCTCTCCGGCAACGAGCCGCATCCCGAACACACGCTGGTGGACGGTCTCATCGAACTGAACCGCTACAACACCGGCATGCGGCGCGCGCGCGAGATCGAGGTGCACAAGCTGCGCGCCCGCGATCATCTGCTCGGCAAGCACTTCTTCAAGATCACGGACCAGGGCCTCGTGACGTTCCCGCGCATCGAGGCGACCGCCGCCGAAGACGGCGACATCCCGGACTTCACGAGCCGGCTCAGCTTTGCCTTCCCCGACTTCGACCAGATGCTCGGCGGCGGCGTGGTGCGCGGGTCGACCACGACGCTCGTCGGTCCTTCGGGGGTCGGCAAGACGCTGATGTCGCTCAAGTTCCTGCAATCGGGCATCGAGCGTGGCGAGCGCTGCGTCTACTTCGGCTTCTATGAATCGCCGTCGCGGCTGATCGCCAAGGCGCGCGCGGTCGGTGTCGATCTCGAGCCCGCCTTGCAGGACGGCCGGCTCACGATCCACTGGCATCCGGCCGTGGAACTGGCCATCGACGAACTCGCCAACGAGTTGCTGAGCGCCGTGAAGAACGCCAAGGCATCGCGCCTCGTGGTGGACGGCATCGACGGTTTTCATCAGTCGGCCAACCGCGTGGAGCGCTTCGGGCTGTTCCTGAACGCGTTGTCGCACCGCCTGCGCGAAGCCGGTGTCACCACGGTCCTGACCGAGGAAATGCCGCTCTACGGCGAGGCAAGGCAGCCGTCCACGCTGCGCGCCTCCGCGATGACCGAGAACATCGTGCTGCTGCGTTACATCGAGGCGAATTCGTCGCTGTACCGCATGGTGTCGATCATCAAGCAGCGCGAAGGCGCGCACGATTCCGCCATTCGCAGGCTCACCATCGACGCACGCGGCCTGCACATCAGCGACGGCTTCATCGGCCCGACAGGTCTCCTGTCCGGTCATCCTTCGGCCGGGCCCGCGCTCTCCGTGTCCGATCCCGGCGCGCGGTCATGAAAAAGATCCTCGTCGTCGACGACGAATTCGACATCCTCACCACGTGGCGGCTCGTGCTCGAAATGGAGGGCTACGAGGTGTCGACCGCGTCGAACGGACGCACGGCGCTCGATGCCGCGCGCTCCAGCGCGCCCGCACTCATCATCACCGACTGGATGATGCCGCACATGGACGGCGTCGAGTTCATCAACGCGCTCGCCGCCAGCGACGGCCTGGCCCACGTGCCCGTCATCCTCATGAGCGCGGCGGCCCACGCGCCCCAGATCGAACATCCGCACGCGCAGTTCCGCCGCAAGCCGTTTTCCATCGACGACCTGCTCGACACGGTCCGGGGGCTCATCGGTCCGGCGTGACGACGCTGGGCACGAACCGTGCTGCTGACATGCGTTCCCTCGTTGCGGAATGCACGAGGGTTTTCTTGGAACCGCTCAACCGAAATGGAGGCACCATGGTGCAGGATCAGGTAGAAGGCGCGGCGCAAAAGGTCGCCGGCAAGGTGCAGGACGCGGTCGGCGCGCTGACGGGCGATGAACAGTTGCAGGCCGAAGGCAAGGTGCGTCAGGCCTTCGGCAATCTTCAGGAAAGCTACGGGCAGACGGTGGACCACGTGCGCGTGGCCGTCGCCAGCCAGCCCATTCAGGGCGTGCTGATTGCCGCCGCCGTGGGCTTCGTGCTCGGCGCGTTGTGGAATCGCGATCGCTGATGCGTTCGGCGCGCTCGCCCCGCGCCGAAGAGATGGACCCGCAAGCCGGTGCCTCGTTGCACCGGCTTCGTTTTTTACGGCGCCTCGCGCGCGAAGCCTGCAAACGACACAGCCCGCGCGCAACCGATGCCGAGCACGGCGCAGGCGCTCGCGAGCACGCCGTGCGTACCGTCGATGGTCAATGCCGTGGCGAGTCCCGCCGCCGCCAGCGCGCTCAACAGGCTCGCCACGGGTACGCCGAACGCGAGCGCCAGATGCGCGCCGATCAGCATGAGCATCGCGACGGCCATCAGCACCGCGAGCCCGCCCGGCTGCGCGCCGAGCGCATAAGCGAGCGCCGCGCAGACGCCGGCCATCGCGAGATGCAGCGACCCGCGCCAGCGCGTCCAGTCCTGCACACGAAAGCACGCCGCGAGTGCCGAGCCGACGGCGCCAATTACAAGCGCATCACCGGGCCATTGCGCGGCGACGAAAGCGAGCGTGACCAGCACGCTTTGCAGCGAGACCTGCGGCCGCCGCCAGCCGATGACCGCCAGCACGAGCAACCCTGCGCCCGGAAGATCCGACATGCCGCGCTCCCTCAGGCCGCCAGCACGTTCGACAACGTGCCGATGCCCGCAATCGACACCTCCACGCGCGCACCGTCCTTGATCGAGCCGACGCCGATCGACGTGCCGCACGCGATGACATCGCCCGGCACGAGGGTCATGTCCTGCGACAACAGGCTCACCTGCTCGGCGGGCGAAAAGATCATGTCGTCGAGCGGATAGTTCTGCCGTTCGACGCCTTCGAGCGTCGTCACCACGTTCGCGGTGCGCCAGTCGAAGCCGTTGCCCGGCGTGACGATCGCGGGACCGAGACAGGTGAACGTGTCGAAGCCTTTCGAGCGGCACCATTGCGCGAAGTTGGGATCTTCCTGAAGCAATTCGATGGCCGTCACGTCGTTCACGCAGGTATAGCCGAAGATCGCCGCCTCGGCCTCCTCCACCGATGCCCCGCTCACCGTCCTGCCGATCACGATGCCCAGCTCGCCTTCATACGCGATCTTGCCGTGATAGCTGCGCGGCCGACGGATCGACTCGTGCGGCCCGATGACCGACATCGGCGGCTTGATGAGAAACAGCGGATGCTGCGGCGGCGCCTTGTCGAGCTTGCGCGACAGCGCGTAATAGTTGTTCCACAGCGCGATCACCTTGCTCGGCTGGCACGGCGCGAGCAGCGCGAGATCATCGACGGCCCAGGTGATGTCGGTGGGGCGCGGCGCGTCGAACATCGCACCGTCATGCTGCACCACGCGGCCCGAATGCGGGTCGAGCATGCCGAAGCCGATGCGATCGTCGGCGTCGCGGAAACGAATCCAGTGTGTCATCTCTGTCTCCCTTTGGAAAAAAAGGAGCGCGGGCATGCGTGGCCCGCGCTCTCTCGTCCCCTCCTCCATGCTCTTCAGATCAGACCCGCGCCGCGCGCCCACTTGTACTTCGCGCCGAGCACCGCGACGGGCAGCTCGGTGGAATACGCATAGGCCGGCACGCCGTGCTGGTACAGGTACTCGGCGGCTTCCTCGACCTGCACGTCGCCCGCAAGCGACGCGACGATCGGCTTCTCGATGCCGCGCGCCTTCATCTCCTCCTTCACCTCGATGACCAGCTTCGCGAAGACCATCGGCGGCGTGATGATGGTGTGCCAGTAGCCGAGGATGATCGAATGGATGCGCTCGTCTTCCAGGCCGAGGCGGATCGTGTTCTGGTAGGTCGCCGGAGGCTCGCCGCCGGTGATGTCGACCGGATTGCCCGCCGCGCCGAACGGCGGAATGAACTTGCGGAAGGCGGCGTCGAGATCGTCGGGCATGGTCATCAGCGAGAGACCGTTGTCGACGCACGCATCCGACAACAGCACACCCGAGCCGCCCGCGCCGGTGATGATGACCGTGTTCTCGCCCTTGGGCGTCGGCAGCTTCGGAATGCCGCGCGCGAATTCGAGCAGGTCGCGCAGCGAACGCGCGCGGATCACGCCGCATTGCGCGAACACGTCTTCGTAGATCTTGTCGTTGCCCGCGAGCGCGCCAGTGTGCGAACTCGCCGCGCGCGCGCCGAGGCTCGTGCGGCCAGCCTTCAGCACCACCACCGGCTTCTTCTTCGACACGCGCCGCGCGGCTTCGGCGAAGGACCGTCCGTCTTTCAGATCCTCGCAATGCTGCGCGATGATCTCGGTGTTGTCGTCCTGCTCGAAGAAGGTGAGCAGATCGTCTTCGTCGATGTCGCTCTTGTTGCCGAGCCCGACGATCGCACTCACGCCCATCTTCGCCGAGCGCGAGAAGCCGATGATCGCCATGCCGATGCCGCCCGACTGCGACGACAGCGCCGCCTTGCCCTTCACGTCATAGGGCGTGCAGAAGGTCGCGCAGAGGTTCTTGGGCGTGTAGTAGAAGCCGTAGATGTTCGGGCCCATCATGCGGATGTCGTACTGGCGCGCGATTTTGACGATCTCTTCCTGCCCTTCGTGATTGCCGGTCTCCGCGAAGCCCGACGGAATCAGCACGGCGCCCGGAATCTGCTTCTCGCCCACTTCCACCAGCGCCTGCGCGACGAACTTCGCGGGAATCGCGAACACGGCGACATCGATCACGCCGGGCACGTCCTTCACGCTGCGGTACGCCTTGCGGCCCATGATCTCGTCGGCTTTCGGATGGATCGGGTAGATGGCGCCCTGATAGCCGCCGTTGATCAGGTTCTTCATCACCGAGTTGCCGATCTTGCCGTCCTCGTTCGACGCGCCGATCACCGCGACCGCATCCGGCTTCATGATGCGGTTCATCTGCGTGACGATCTGTTCCTGCGTGGGACGGTAACGCGGCGCGGCGGGCTCGAAGTCCATCACGATGCGCACGTCCGCCGCGACCGCACCGCTCGGGCTCGCGAACACCGGATTCAGGTCCATTTCCGAGATCTGCGGGAAGTCGTCGACGAGTTGCGAGACGCGCTGGATCAAGGTGACGAGCGCCTCGCGCTGCACCGGCTCCGCGCCGCGCACGCCGCGCAGGACATCGGCGGCCTGGATGCCGTCGAGCATCGATGCGGCTTCTTCATGCGTGACCGGCGCGAGGCGGAACGTGACGTCCTTCAGCACTTCGACCAGCACGCCGCCGAGGCCAAACGCGATCAGCTTGCCGAAGGACGGATCCGTCACCGCACCGATGATCACTTCCTGCCCCGCGCCGACCATCTGCTGGACCTGCACGCCGATGAGCGTCGCGTCGTTCGCGTACTTGCGTGCGTTCGAAATGATCGTGTCGAAGCCGGCTTTTGCTTCGGCCTCGTTCTTCACGCCGACCAGCACGCCGCCCGCCTCGGTCTTGTGGAGAATCTCCGGCGATACGATCTTGAACACCACCGGAAAGCCGATGAACGATGCGAGCTTCGCCGCATCGTCCGCGGACTTTGCCACGCCTTCCTGCGGCACGGCGATACCGTATGCATCGCAGACGAGCTTCCCTTCGGGCGCCGTGAGCGAGGTGCGGCCTTCGGCCTTCACGCGCTCGAACACTTCGGCGACGCGGCGTTTCGCATCGGGCGCATGGAGCGGCGCGACGTAGGGCTTCTGCGAAGAAGAATGAGCTGCTGCGCTGGGTTCGTGGACCACCGTGCTGTTCATGTCGAGTGTCTCCGTTTTTTCTGGGCGTGCAGGGGCCTGCGCCACCTTCTTTCGAAGGCGGGCGTCATTGCAGTTGAAAGGAGTTCAGATCGCGCCGAGGCTCTTCAGCGTGGCGATCTGGTCAGGCGTGTAGCCGAGTTCGGCCATGACTTCGTCGGTATGTTCGCCGAGCAGCGGCGAGCGCACGACTTCGGTCGGGCTGTCCGAGAGCTTGATCGGGTTGCCGACCGTGAGGTACTTGCCGCGCACCGGATGATCCACTTCCACCACGGTGCCGGTCTTGCGCAACGACGGCTCTTCGGCGATTTCCTTCATCGAGAGGATCGGGCCGCAGGGAATGTCGTGCTTGTTGAGAATTTCCATGGCCTGGAACTTGGTCTTCGACATGGTCCAGCGCTCGATCTCGTCGAAGATATCCTTCAGGTGCGGCAAGCGTGCATTGGGTGTCTTGTAGTCCGGATGATCGATCCATTCCTCGCGGCCGATCACCTTGCAGATCTCCCCCCACACCGGCGCCTGCGTGATGAAGTAGATGTACGCGTTCGGATCCGTCTCCCAGCCCTTGCACTTCAAAATCCAGCCCGGCTGGCCGCCGCCCGATGCATTGCCCGCGCGCGGCACCGCCTCGCCGAAGCTGCCGTTCGGATACTGCGGATATTCCTTCATGACGCCCGTGCGTTCGAGCCGTTGCTGATCGCGCAGCTTCACGCGGCAGAGGTTCAGCACGCCGTCCTGCATCGCGGCGAGCACGCGCTGGCCGCGCCCGCTCGTGTTGCGCTGATACAGCGCCGTGACGATGCCGAGCGCCAGATGCAGCCCCGTGCCCGAATCGCCGATCTGCGCGCCGGTGACGGTGGGCGGGCCGTCGTCGAAACCGGTGGTCGAGGCCGCGCCGCCCGCGCATTGCGCGACGTTCTCGTAGACCTTGCAGTCTTCATACGGTCCCGGTCCGAAGCCTTTCACCGACGCCACGATCATGCGCGGATTCAGTTCCTGGATACGCTCCCACGTGAAGCCCATGCGGTCGAGCGCGCCCGGCGCGAAGTTCTCGACCAGCACGTCGCATTGCTTGACGAGCGTCTCCAGCACCTTCTTGCCTTCGGGATTCTTCGTGTCGATGGTGATCGAACGCTTGTTGTGGTTCAGCATCGTGAAGTAGAGGCTGTCGGCGTCGGGGATGTCGCGCAATTGCTCGCGCGTGATGTCGCCGGCGCCCGCGCGCTCCACCTTGATGACGTCCGCGCCGAACCACGCGAGCAGCTGCGTGCAGGTCGGTCCCGACTGGACGTGCGTGAAGTCGAGAATCTTCACGCCGTCCAGCGCCTTGCCCGATGTGTTCACTTTCACCGTCATGGCTTGTCTCCGAAACTCAATCGATGTTTGTAGGTTCGACGTTTATTTGTACATCGTCTGCGCCATCGTGCCGGGCGCGTACACGGTCGGATCGACCCAGATGTTGATGACCGCGCTCTTGCCCGTCTTCGCGACCGCTTCGCGCGCCCGTTGCAGCGCGCCGGCAATCTTCGACGCTTCCCGGACTTCCTCGCCGTAGCCGCCGAGCATCTCCGCGAAGCGGCCATACGGCACGTCCGAGAGCAAATTGCCCACGTTGCCGCGCTCGTCGCCGTACTTCGCGAGCTGGCCGTAGCGGATCTGGTTCATCGCGGAGTTGTTGCCGATCACCGCGATGTACGGCACGCCGAAACGGTTCGCGGTTTCCATGTCGAAGGACGTCATGGAGAACGCGCCGTCGCCGTAATAACAGAGTACTTCTTTCTCCGGATTGGCCAAGCCCGCCGCGATCGCGAAGCCCGTGCCGACGCCCAGCGATCCCAGCGCGCCCGGATCCATCCACTGGCCCGGACGGCGCGGCCGCACGGCCTGCGCGGAAATCGTCACGACATCGCCGCCGTCGCCGATGTAGATGGTGTCGTCGGAGAGGAACTGGTTGATTTCATGCGCGACGCGGTACGGATGGATCGGGCTTGCGTCCGAGGTGAACAGCGGCATCAGCTTGGCCGTCGCGGCTTCTTCCAGCGTCGAGAGTTCGCGCATCCAGGCCTGGCGCGCCTGGCGCTTGTCGTTCTTCAGGCGTCCGCTCGCTGCTTGCAGCGCGGCGCCGAGAATTGCGCCCGGATCGCCGACCAGACCGAGATCGATGTCGCGATTCTTGCCGACCGTGCGGTAGTCCATGTCGATCTGCACCAGCTTGAGATCCTTGCTGATGCGCTTGCCGTAACCCATGCGGAAATCGAACGGCGTGCCGACGATCACGATCAGATCCGCCTTCGCGAAAGCCTGCGAGCGCGTGCGGTCGAAGTGATGCGGGTCGCCCGGCGGCAGCAGGCCGCGGCTCGCACCGTTGAAGTAGCCGGGAACGTCGAGCCCGCGCAGCAACGCGATGGCTTCCTCATGACCGCGCGCGGTCCACACTTGCTGGCCGTAGAGGATGGCAGGCCGCTCCGAGTTCACCAGCAAGTCGGCGAGTTGCTCGATCGATGCCGGATCGCCCACGGATTTCGTCGACGCCCGATAGCCGCCGGGTTGCGGAATCACGGCTTTGGTCTGGTCGATTTCGCGGTCGAGCACGTCGCGCGGAATCTCGAGATACGCCGGGCCGGGCGCGCCGTTGAAGGCTTCGCGCGCGGCCATCGAGATCATGTCGGCGACGCGTTCGGTGCTCGGCACGGTCGCGGCGAACTTGGTGATGGGCGCCATCATGTCGACGTGCGGCAAGTCCTGCAGCGAACCCATCTTGTGCTGCGTCAGCGCGCCCTGCCCGCCGATGTGGATGATCGGGCTTTCGGAGCGGAACGCCGTGGCCACGCCGGTGACGGCGTTCGTGCAGCCGGGACCGGCCGTCGTCACGACGCAGCCGAGCTTGCCGGTCTGGCGCGCATACCCGTCGGCCGCGTGCGCCGCCACCTGCTCGTGACGCACGTCGATGATGCGGATGCCTTCGTCGACGCAACCATCGTAAATGTCGATGATGTGGCCGCCGCACAGCGTGAAAATCGTATCGACACCTTCGTTCTTCAGCGCGCGGGCGACCAGATGGCCGCCCGAAATCACGCCGGCGCCGCGCGTCTTCGCCTTCAGGGTGTCATCGGCGGTGGTGGTGGCGGGAGCGATTTCGGGGCGGCTGCTGACGACTTCGGACATTGTTGTCTCCTCCTCGATGGGGGTGGTGTGCGGTTCCGTCGACCTCGATCGGGTCGCCGTTGCTGTGATATACAATATTCCACACACAGTATTAGTCAACTGTATCCCGCTCGGCGAAAACCCTGTGATGCGATGCGTCAATGGTCGATGAGGCCGTCCCGCATGACTCTGCGTCTCACACGTGCCGCAGCGCGGCAAATCTGTGCCCCTTTCCATGAATTCAAAACGAGCCAGCAATTTCAATTGTCACGTCTTGATATGTGATATATCGTATTTCAGCGCGCATCGAGAGGCTCAGTGCTTTATGTCCGCGCCATTCCCATCAGAGGATTCCGGAGACGAAATGAACATTCACGAATATCAGGCGAAGGCACTGCTGCGCCAGTACGGCGTCGCGGTGCCGGAGGGTCGCGTCGCCTTCACCGCGCAGGAAGCCGCCGATGCCGCCAGCGCCCTGGGCGGGCCGGTCTGGGTCGTCAAATCGCAGATTCACGCGGGCGGGCGCGGTGCGGGCCGCTTCTCGAACGATCCCGAGGGCAAGGGCGGCGTGCGCGTTGTGAAGTCGGTGGAAGACGCGCGCGAGAACGCGCGGAAGATGCTGTCGTCGGTGCTCGTGACCAAGCAGACCGGCCCCGCCGGCCGCCAGGTGAAGCGCCTGTATGTCGAGGAAGGCTGCGACATTGCGCGCGAACTCTATCTCGGCATGCTCGTGGATCGCGCGACGTCGCGCATCACCATCATGGCGTCCACCGAAGGCGGCATGGAGATCGAGGAAGTCGCGCAGCGTACGCCCGAAAAGATCCTCAAGGTCGCGATCGATCCGGCCACCGGCCTGCAACCGTTCCACACGCGACAGATCGCTTTCGGGCTGGGGCTCGCCGGAAAGCAGGTGAGCGCGGCATCGAAATTCATCGCGGCGCTGTACCGCGCGTTCGTCGATCTGGATGCGTCGATCGTCGAGGTGAATCCGCTGGTCGTCACCGGTTCGGGCGACGTGATCGCGCTCGATGCCAAGCTCAACTTCGACGACAACGCGCTCTATCGTCATCCGGACATCGAAAAGCTGCGCGACGAAGACGAGGAAGATCCCGCCGAAATCGAGGCGGCGAAGCACGGGCTGAACTACGTGAAGCTCGACGGCAATATCGGCTGCATGGTGAACGGCGCCGGACTGGCAATGGCCACGATGGACATCATCAAGCTCTATGGCGGCGAGCCGGCCAATTTCCTCGATGTCGGCGGCGGCGCGACGCAGGAGCGCGTCGCGACGGCGTTCAAGCTGATCCTGCGCGATCCCAAGGTGCGCGGCATCCTCGTCAACATCTTTGGCGGCATCATGCGCTGCGACGTGATCGCCCAAGGCGTGGTCGCGGCCGCGCGCGACATCGACCTGCGCGTGCCGCTCGTCGTGCGCCTGGCCGGCACGAACGTCGATGCCGGCCGCGAGATTCTGCGCACGTCCGGACTCACCATCATTCCCGCCGACAACCTAGCCGATGCCGCCGACAAGATCGTCAGCGCCGTCGCTGGCGCACGTCACTGAGGAGCACACCGACATGAGCGTTCTGATCGACAGGAACACCAAAGTGATTTGCCAGGGCTTTACCGGCGCGCAGGGCACCTTCCATTCCGAGCAGGCGCTGGCCTACGGCACGCGCATGGTCGGCGGCGTGACCCCGGGCAAGGGCGGCACGACGCATCTGGATCTGCCCGTATTCGACACGGTTGCCGAAGCCGTCGCCCGCACCGGCGCCGATGCCTCCGTGATCTACGTGCCGCCGCCCTTCGCCGCCGATGCCATCCTCGAAGCCATCGATGCGCACGTGCCGTTCATCGTCTGCATCACGGAAGGCATTCCCGTGCTCGACATGCTGCGCGTCAAGCGCGCGCTGAGCGGCTCGGACAGCCGGCTCGTCGGTCCGAACTGTCCGGGCGTCATCACGCCGGGGCAATGCAAGATCGGCATCATGCCGGGCCATATCCATCAGCCGGGGAAGATCGGCGTGGTGTCGCGGTCGGGCACGCTCACTTATGAAGCCGTCGCGCAGACCACCGCGGCCGGGCTCGGACAGACGACGTGCATCGGCATCGGCGGCGATCCGGTGAACGGGACGAATTTCATCGACTGCCTGACGCTCTTTCTCGAAGACGACGCCACCGAGGGCATCATCATGATCGGTGAAATCGGCGGATCGGCGGAAGAAGAAGCCGCGCAGTTCCTCAAGGACGCGCGCACGAAGAAGCCGGTGGTCGGCTTCATCGCCGGGACGAGCGCGCCGCCGGGACGCCGCATGGGCCATGCGGGCGCGATCATTTCGGGCGGCTCGGGCACAGCAGGCGCGAAGATGGACGCGATGAAATCGGCGGGAATACGCGTGGCGGATTCGCCCGCGGCGCTCGGCGAAACGATGCTGCGCGCGATGCGTTAGGCATTCCGGAAGCGCGGCGGGGTCGGCCCAACCCCGCCGTTACAGATTGTGTCAGTCGATGCGAGCCGAAGTCGTAACGTACGGATTTCGTCCGACGATCCCCGCTTCGACATGACCCGCTTCTTCCCTGTCGCAATCGCCGCCGCGTTGGCCCTTTCGGCATTCAGCCAGGAGGCGCCGGCGGTTTCGCTCAGTCCTTCCTTTGCTGACAGCGCTTCGTCCTCGCGCTTCCAGAGCAACAGCAACGCCAACGTCACTCGTCCGCCCGAAGCCACCCCGGCGTCGCGCACGGGCATGAGCACCCGTTGCAAGGAACTGGCGTCGTCGATTGCCGCCGCGACGGCATCGCCCGATAGACAAGTCGCGGTGAACGTCAGCAAGCTCGACGATCAACGCATCGTGACCCAGTCCATTCGCGACAAGCGCGGCGATCTCGAAGCGCAATCGAAGAGTTCCGGCTGTCCGAAGCCTTGACGGCGACGCAGATCAAAAACAAAGGCCGCCTGACGTTTGTCAGGCGGCCTTCCGTCACAACTGAACCACGTAGTCCGACGATCAATCCAGAAAGTCGCAATTCGCCTCGACGAACGCGGCCAGATCGAGCGAATGCTGCTTCACGAGCCGCTCGACGAGTTCGGTATCGCGCTTCTCCAGCGCCTCGATGATCCGCATGTGATCGACGATCGAACGCGATGCGCGGTCGCTCTGCGCAATCGTCATTTTTCGAATGGCGCGCACGTGCACGAAGATGTTCTTGATGGTGTCGAAGATGATCTCCGACTTCGACAGCCGCACGATGGCCGAGTGAAACGCGATATTCGCTTCCGAATATTCGTCGATATGTTCGGCCGGCGTGGAATCGCGGAAGTTGTCGAACATATGGCGCAACTGGGCGATTTCCTCGTCCGACGCCCGCTGCGTGGCGAGCCGCGCCGCCATGCTTTCCAGCGCCGCCCACATGTGGATCATCTCGACGATCTCGCGCTTCGTCTTGCGCAGGATATACACCCCGCGACGCGGCACGGTGCGCAGAAAACCTTCCTGCTCCAGCAGCGTCATGGCCTCGCGAATGGGCGTGCGGGACACGCCCAGTGCTTCGGTCAGTTCTTTCTCGTCGAGACGGATCTCTTCCCGCGAGCGGTAGATGTCCGCCTCGGCGATGGCCTGCCGCAGCTTGGCATACGCCTGGTCGCGCAGCGACACGGTGGCGTTGATCGGCTCCAGCGAGAGCGTGAGCCCCGAGGTGCGGACTTCCGGCCGTTCTACGGATTGAGTATCAGATGGCATTGATGGCTTGATTTCCCAAGTGCGGACGGCCAGCGTCGATACGCTTGCCCGAACCGCCGTTCTGGTCGTCCGCCGCGAGACCGGCAAAGCGACCGTGATCCTGCGCGCGCTGCAGCATGCTCTGCGGCACCGCCGATGCAATCATAAACGTAACACCCATACCCACGGCAATCAGCGCGAAACCAACGACAACCAACAGGGCGATGCTCATTTCAGGCTCCAGTCGAATCACTCAAGAGCCCTGAGTATATGCTGCGTCGCAACAGGACGCAACATATTTTGCATCTTGTATATCAGAAACAAAGCTGACGCCATGGATTCAGTTTAGGCCGCTTTCTGCGACTGCGGAGGCGACACGGGCTGCGCGGTGCCCTGGTTCACGCCTTCGCGCAGCTTGATCAATGCGAGAACGGCATCGAGCATCGGCGTTTCGACGTGCACCAGACGGCCGATCTCCTGCACGACGGTCATCAGCGGATCGATTTCCATCGGCCGTCTGGCCTCGCAGTCCGTCAGCATCGAGGTCTTGTGCGCGCCCACCGCGCCCGCGCCGTTGATGCGCCGTTCCACGTCCACCCTGAAATTCACGCCGATCCTGTCGCCGATGGCCTTCGCCTCAAGCATCATCGCCTTCGACAGCGCGCGCGTGCCGGGATCGCTGGTGAGGACGTCGAGCGTCGCGCCGGTGAGCGCGCTGATCGGATTGAAGCAGAGATTGCCCCACAGCTTGAGCCAGATTTCGTCACGGATGTTGTCGCGCATCGGCGCTTCCATGTCCGCCTTCGCCATCAGATCGTGCAGCGCCTGCAGACGCGGCGTGATCTCCCCGCTCGGCTCGCCGATCGGAAACTTCTTGCCGTAGTGATGCTCGATGACGCCCGGCTCCGCGATTTCCGCCGCCGGCAGCAGCACGCAGCCGATCGCACGTTCCGGCCCGAATACGTCCCATTGCCGTCCGCCGGGATCGACGCTCTGCAGCGTCGTGCCTTCGAGTTCGTTGCCGTGCTTGTAGAAATACCAGTAGGGCAGGCCGTTGACCGCGGTGACGATCGCGGTGTCCGGACCGAGCAGCGGCGGAATCAGGTCGACGACGCCGGGAATCGAGTGCGCCTTGAGCGCGATGATGACGAAGTCCTGCGGGCCGAGCTCAGCGGGATTGTTCGTGCAGCGCACTTTGACGGTGTGCTCCTCGCCGTCGATCCGCAGTTTCACGCCGTGCGCCTGCATGGCCGCGAGGTGCGGCCCGCGCGCGACAAAACTGACATCGGCTCCTGCGCGCGCCAGTTGCGCGCCCATATAGCCGCCAATTGCACCGGCGCCGTACACGCAGATCTTCATGGTTCGTCTCCTGTTTTATAGCCTGAGATCCATCTGATATACAAGATACTACATTCCGTATAGACCAAGGACAAGGCGAAAGGCGTCTGGGCGTACAGGCAAAAACCCGCATGCGCCGATGACGCTGCGAGTAAAAGTGAGTCGGTGAGTGCGACGCTCAGACCTCGGCGATCTGGCTGCTGCCGACAGTATGCGACGACGATGCCACGACGTGTGACCACACGCTCGCCGCGCTGGCGCGCAGCGCGTGGCCGCGACGGCGCACCAGCATCAGCGCGCGCGCGGTGGCGGGGTTGAGGGGAAGGAGATGGAGCGCGGCGGGATTGCAGGCCGTGCGCGTGTGCATCGGCAGGACGCCGACGCCCAAGCCGGCCTGGGTCATGTGCGCGATCGCCGCCGCCTGGGTGAAGCGCTGCCGTACCGCGCCGCTCACGCCATGCAGCGCCAGCGCGGCCTCGATGGCAGCGAGACTGCCGGTGTCGTCGTCGAGCAGCAGCAAGGACGTGCCGCGCAACTGGCGCCAGTCGAGCGCGGCGGCCCCGGCCCATCGATGCGATACCGGGACCACCGCCGCCAATGCGTCGGGATAAAGCGGTTCGGCGGAGAGTTCGTCCAATGTGTCGGGCGCGATGACGAGGCCCATATCGGCTTCACCCGAACGCACGAGTTGCAGCACGGCATTCTGCGGCCGATCCAGCACGACCACGGTGACATCCGGCAGACGCGCACGGCACGAAGCGAGCAGCGCGGGCAGCACGCCTGCCGCCAGGCCGCCGCCGCACGCGAGATTCACCACGCCCGGCTCGGCGCCGGATTTGCCGTGCGGCCGCAGCGTCGCTTCCAGTTCCTCGACGAGCGGCGCGACCCGCGCGAGCAGCTTGCGACCCGTATCGGTGAGCGTGACGTGACGCGTGGTGCGATCGAAGAGCCGCAGCGCGATTTCTTCTTCGAGCTCACGAATGCCCCGGCTGACCGCCGATTGCGTGACGCCGGATGCATCGCCCGCGCGCGTGAAACTGCGATGCCGCGCCAGTGTCACGAACAACCTCAGTTGATGCAGCGAGACACTGAGCGCAGGCGCGGCGTGATCGCTCGAATGGTCCGGATCGCTCATGCCCGCGCCGCCCCGCTTACTGCACCGTCTTGTGCGATCCGTCCCAGCCGGCCTGGAAAGATGCATTCACCGACGATTCACTCGACGCCTGCGCGACCGTGTTGTCGATCCAGCGCTTTCTCATCGGCGCGAGCACGAACTTGGCGCACAGCCCCGCCGCGATCGACGTCACCGCTGCCGCAGTGAACACCGCGTTCCACGACCCGATCGACGCGAGCACCGACGCCAGCGGCACCAGCATCGACGCCGTGCCTTTCGCGGTGTATAGCGTGCCGGCATTGGCGGCGGCGTACTTGCTGCCGAAGGTATCGGCACAGGTTGCCGGGAAGATCGAGAAGATCTCGCCCCAGCACAGGAACGTCAGCGCCGCGAACAGCATGAAGAGATACGGGTTGTGGCCGAACTCCATCAGCCCGAGCAGCGCAATGCCCTCGCCCAGGAAGATGATGAACATCGTGTTTTCACGGCCGATCTTGTCGGAGATGAAGCCGCACAGCGGACGCGTGAAGCCGTTGCACAGATTGTCGATCGACAAGGTCATCGCGAGCAGCGGCAACGTGATGCCGAACAGGTTGACCGGCATTTTCGCGAAGCCGTATTCCTTCGCGATCGGCCCGAACTGCGCGGTCGCGATCACGCCGCCCGCCGCAACGAACACGAACATCAGGTACAGCACCCAGAAGATCGGCGCGCGCACCATCTGGCCTGTCGTGTAGTCGATCTTCGTCGCGACGATGCGCTTCGCCGGAACGATGCCCGCCGGCGGCTTCGGCCGCACCAGCATCAGCGCGAGCACGAAGATGCAGACGCCCTGCAGGATGCCGAAGAACATGAACGCATGCTCGTAGCCCGAGCGCTGGATCATGTTCGAGATCGGTATCACCGTGACCGCGGCGCCCGCGCCGAAGCCGGCCGCGGTCAATCCCGCCGCGAGGCCGCGCTTGTCCGGGAACCACTTGAGCGCCGTGCCCACGCAGGTGCCGTACACGCACCCCGCGCCCACGCCCGCCACGACCGCCGCGATGTAGAGATGCACGAGGCTGGTCGCGTGGGCGTCGATGATCCAGCCGAGCGCCGCGCAAATCGAGCCGCCGATGACCACCGGCCGCGGTCCGAACTTGTCGACGAGCCAGCCCTCGACGGGCACGAGCCAGGTTTCGGTGACGATGAAGATGGTGAAGGCGGTCTGGATCGCCGCCTGGCCCCAATGGTGCTTGGCGTCCATTGGCACGACGAACAGCGTCCATGCGTACTGCAGGTTGGCGACCAGCCCCATGCAGATGATGCCGATCACCAGCTGGAACCATCTGTTGTGATGACGCCCGTGCGATTGCCCGGACACAACCGTGTCTGCGCTTGCCATGTCTGTCTCCGTTGTGTTTCTCAGCGCTCGTACGGCGCTTGATGTGCTGCGAGAAGCCGGCGCGCTGCGTCGGCGGCGGGCGGTCGGTCAGGAGAAGGGCTCGGTCCAGGCGGCATGGGCGGGAGGCCGCCGGTTGGCGTGCGTGCGGCGCACGGCGCGCGCGATGCAGCGGGCGATCGATTCGCACATGGGGCAAACATCCGCGTCAGGCGATCGAAGAATCATGTCAAGCGATTCCCAGTTGAGTCCGGATGATTCGAACCAGCCTTTGCAGGCTTCGCATGCTGCTGATCGTGCTGATTGATGCGTGGTGCGGTGAGGCGGGGTGCTTCTGATATGCCGCGCGAAATCCGGTCGATGCCTGGGGCCAGCATGGCCGTTCGCGCCTGGTGGGACTGTCCGGCTTACAACTGATGGGACGTGAAAGCATCGTGGGGGAGAAAAACGATTAAGGAAAGTTAGAAAAAATTATTGTATAAATTCAGTATCGTTAATGGATGAGGGATTGCCGTGCTCCGCAACGCCACCCTGCGTCAATTGAAGATCTTCGAAACCGTCGCACGGCGACTGAGTTTTTCCCGCGCCGCCGAAGAGCTGTACCTCACGCAGCCAGCGGTTTCCACGCAGGTGAAGCAACTCGAAGAACACGCAGGACTGCCGCTGTTCGAGCAGTTGGGCAAGAAGATTTTCCTGACGCCGGCGGGCAACGAAATGCTCCATCACAGCCGCGCCATCCTGGAGCAATTCCGCGAAGCCGACGACGCCATGGCCCGCCTCAAGGGTATTTCCGGAGGCACGCTGAATGTCGCGGTCATCAGCGCCGGCGATTACTTCTTTCCGCGGCTGCTCGCCGCCTTTACGCTGCGCAATACCGACGTGCGGCTCAACCTCGCCGTGCACAATCGCGAGGAACTGCTGCATCAGCTATCCGACAATCTCACCGACCTGGCCGTCATGGTGCGTCCGCCGCGCGACATGGATACCGTGAACGTGTCGTTCGCGCCGCATCCGTATGTGATCGTCGCGCCGCCGGATCATCCGCTCGTCGGGCGCCGCGATCTTCCGCTGGAAGCGCTGGCCGACGAGCCGTTCATCGTCCGCGAGCGCGGCTCCGATACCTGGAATTCGATGGAGGAAGGCTTCGCCGGACGCCTGACGAACCTCAACGTGGCGATGGAAATCACCAGCACGGAGACCATCAAGCAGGCGGTGATCGCCGGCATGGGGCTCAGCTTTCTTTCTGCTCATACCATCAGCATGGAACTGCAGATGGGCAAGCTGGCCGTGCTCGATATCGAGGACTTTCCGGTGATGCTCAACTGGTTCGTCGTGCATCGCAACAACAAACGTCTGCCGCCGGTCGCGCTTGCATTCAAGGACTTCCTGATCCAGGAAGGCGCTGCGCAAATCGAGTCGATCACGCAGATCGTCGCGACAACGGGCAAGCCGAACACATAAGGCTTTATCAATACATACTCGAAGAAAGTTTAACTGTCGTGTATGGATTGATTTTCCTATCCTGCGATGGAGCCCCCCGGCCAACAGGAGACGATCATGATCCAGGCAATTCACGGCGATGACCGCGAAGTTCAGGCGCAGGTCTGCGCATTCAATACGGCTTTCGAAGAACTCGACCTGATGTTCCGCTGGGACGCGCAGACGTACCGCTCGCTTGCATCAGCGGACAGCGACTACGGCAGGATCGCGTTGTACATCGAGACGCATTGTCCGCATCTGCTGAAGGCGTACAGCGCCGAGTTCCTTTGCCAGGCTATCGTGGAGCGGAAGAATTCGATGGTCGAAGCGTGCCGGCAGAACACCGTCCAGTATGAGGACAGCACGCAGCGCGCACGGCTCTGGCGAGCGCGCGATCGGGAAGCGATGCAGTTCTGAGCTTCTCTGCCAATGAAAGCGGGCGGCCCGGACACTCCGGGCCGCCCGCTTTGCGTTCATCCCTTCAGGGCGCCAGCGCCACCCACACGGCCTTCGGCTCCGTGAAGTTTTCGATCGCGACATCGCCATGCTCGCGGCCAAAACCGGAATCGCCGCTGCCGCCCCACGGCAGCCGGACGTCGGTGTAGCCGTAGGTATTGACCCAGACGGTGCCCGCCTTCAATCCGGCCGCCATCCGGTGCACCCGGCCGATATCCGCGCTCCACACGCCCGCTGCAAGGCTGTACGCGGTGCCGTTGGCGATGCGCAGCGCGTCGGCTTCGTCGTCGAACGGAATCACGCTGGCCACCGGCCCGAAGATCTCTTCCTGCGAGATGCGCATCTCGTGCTCGACGTTGGCGAACACCGTCGGCTCGATGAAATAGCCGCGCTCGCCGACACGTCGTCCGCCGGTCACGAGCGATGCGCCCTCGCCCTTGCCAATGTCGACGTATTCCAGAATCGTCTTCATCTGTTTGGCGGAGATAACGGGGCCCATGTTGGTCTCGCGCTGCGTGGGATCGCCGAGCTTGATGGTGCGGGCACGTTGCGCGAGCCGCTCGACCACCTCGTCGTACACGGCGCGCTGGGCCAGGATGCGCGAGCCCGCCGAACAGACCTGCCCCGCGTTGAAGAAGATGCCCGATGCCGCCGCGCGCACGGCGCCGTCGAGGTTGGCGTCGGCGAAGATGACATTGGCCGACTTGCCGCCCAGTTCGAGCGTGACGCGCTTGAAGTTGCCCGCGGCGCCCTGCAGGATGCCGCGTCCGACCGACGGCGATCCGGTGAACGTCACCTTGTCGACGCCCGGATGCGCGACCAGCGAATCACCGACCACCGAGCCCTTTCCGGTCACGATGTTGAGCACCCCGGGCGGCACGCCGGCTTCGAGGGCCAGGCGACCGAGCATCAGTGCGGACAGCGGCGTGATCTCGGCGGGCTTCACGATCAGCGTGCAACCGCAGGCAAGCGCCGGCGCGATCTTCCACATGCCGATCATCAGCGGGAAGTTCCATGGCACGATCGCCGCAACCACGCCGACCGGTTCGCGCACCGTGTACGTCAAAGCGTCGGGCCGCGCGGGCACGACCTGACCGTTGATCTTGTCGCACCAGCCGGCGTAGTACGCGAGCGTGTGATGGCGGCGGGAACGTCCTGACGCTGCACCGCCGCAATGGGCTTGCCGCCGTCGAGACTTTCGAGCGCGGCAAGCTCATCCTGATTCTGGCGCAGCAGATCGGCGAACTTCATCAGGATGCGGCCGCGCTCGGCTGCGCGGATCGCGTTCCAGGGTTTCAACGCGGCGCGAGCGGCCTGTACCGCGCGGTCGACATCGGCGGAGGTGCCTTGCGCGACATGGGCAATGGGGTTTTCCGTGGCGGGATCGAGGTTGGTGGAATAGTCGCCGCCGCTTGGCGGCATCCACTCGCCGTTGATCAGCAATTCATAGCGCTTCAAGTCCGTCGTGCTTTCCATGTCTCGCTCCATGTGCTTTTCCAGACTCCGTCATGGTGAGCCAGAAAGATCATTCTTGAAACCAAGACATTCTTATCGTTCATATAGGGCGGGATGAATGGATGATCGGCAAGGCGGGGCCGAAGACATCAGTAGAGGGAACGGTAATCCCATGCGAGCGAATCCAGCTCTCCGTTCATGAAATTCTCGTACCTGGCGAAGAAACTTTGCAGGCTGTCCGGATCTTTCCTGAGATAGGCCAGGCCCAGTACGACGAAGCTCACGCTATCCGGATTGAAAGGCAGCTTGGGCGTGAAATTGTCGATGACATCCTGTAGCTGGCGCTTGACCGCGCTCTTGTCGGCGTAGAGCGCTTCCAGCGCCTGGGGTCCGAGTGGCTGATCGGTCCCGGGCATACGATTACGCAGCCTCCATTTCCGCCGGGTCGGATCCTTTTCTATCGCGAACCTGAGCGTCTGCAAGACGACGCTCTTGAACTTCGGATCGGTTGCCAGATCTTCCACTGGAATTCCCCTGAGCTTTTCGCCGCTGTTCACCACGAGTCTTTCCACGGTATTCCGCGTTCCGGTCCGTGACGCATAAACGTCCAGCAAGTCTTCCGCCGACATGTGATAACTCTCGTGAATCAACATCCGTGACATCACCTGATCGAACTGCGAGCCCATGATCGCCACTTCGTCGAAACCTTTCTCGAATGCGGTCAACAGGAACGTCACCTCCTTTGATGTCACTTTCAGGGGATAGTAATCCTGATGGGGCTGGTAAAGAGGCGGCGCGTTGGATGGATACGTGGTGACCAGGACATCGCTCTGATATCCCTGCTTCGCATAGCGTGTTGTGGTGGAAACGTTCAGCTTGTCCAGTGAAGCGCCGCACAGCGGGAGGCGTGTCTCCAAGAAATGTTCGAGCACTTCCTCCACGGAATCGCCGAAGAATATCTCGAACAATCTCGCAATTCGCAGTTCCTCACGGTTCTCCCGCAACGCGAAGCTGGCATCCTCAAGCAGGCTCATCGCTTCATTCTTCGCTCTGGCCAACACGTCGCGCATTTCCCTGGCGGTTTGCAGGCTCATGCCTTCATCGATGTGCGTGATGGCAAATCTGCGTATCGGTGTGCACGGCGGTGTCGGCTCCGGCACGACCTTCCATTCTCCTCCGGAAAACCTCACCGACGGGCCATCCAGACGGCTCATCGGATGAACGGCGTTATAGGTGTTGGTTCTCCAGTTGAATCTGACCTCGCAGAATTTCTCGCCAGCCTTGATATATTCCGCGTACCTCGGGACGGGCGAGGCTCCGCGCAGCGTATAGGTATTGCTTGGGGCATTGAATTGCAGGCCGGGCTCGGATGCCACGGAGGTCAGATATTGATCGTCGACCCTCATGGCGCGCACACTCCAGTCGTCCGGGAAATACAGTTCCGCCTTCAGTCGCGCGGGCCGGATGATTCCAGCCTTCGATGCCCGCCCGATATCCGCTATATCGATTGGAAGCGGAACGAGAATGTCCAGCAAAGCGGCCGCAATGGTTTTGGCGATCCTGGATACATCCGCCCCCACTGCGCTCGCCTGGATGACGCGCAGGACGTGATTGGCCAATGCCGTTCCGGACAATCCAAGCGCCCTGCCCGAACGTACGCTTTCCCGCAAGGAGCCTCGGGAAATCGCCGCACCGATTCCTCTGCCCGCCGGATACAGGGACAACATGACCGTGAGCGTATCGACAAGGGCATCAAGCGGACTGACCTTATAGTCCTTGTCGAACGAGATCATGTATCCCATCTTGTAGAACGGCACGAGATTGAACAGCAATCGTTGAGCGAAGCTCGGCCTATAGAGCTTGTCTTTGTACTGTGGGACCCGGGCTTTGATCAGCTTTGCCATTTCAAGCGACAGGTAGTCCGCGATGCTTGCGTGCTTCGTCTTGTCCAGATACTCGGCACTGTTCCGTTTCAATGAAGTCTGCTTGATCCCATTCGGGCAATTTCTGGGAATCCCGGGGTCGAGGCAGATGAATACTTCCTCGAACGTGTATTCGAATATCTGCTTGCCGGAATCACTCAGCACACGAACATCCTTCCAGAATCGATATTGCGGAGCAGCCCGCGCGTTTCTGGCATCTTTCGCCGCGATCCTGAGACTGCTCCTGTCAGCGCTGTCCGCGCCAAGTTTCGCCAGAATCCAGTCGCCACCTGCGAGCTTGATGAAGTACTCGTCGGACTTGTCGATTTCGTTGCTGACGTGAATCGCCTTTGTGATCGAGTAGTACTCACGCATTGAAATCCGAAGCGGCAGTAACAGCGTCGCTGCAGTCCACATCGCATCGTAGGGCAGGCTGTACGCCTCATAACTTTCGAATTGGGCGAAGAACTCCGTGTCGTTCGCACAGAGTGAACTCGGCTTCAGATTCATCAAGGTCCGGTAGCCTTCAGGCGCGCGGCCGATGCCGCTCAATGGATGCAATGCTTGCGAGCGTTCAGAGAAGTGATCTGCAATGAGGGCGTGATCCAGCGGCGTGATGGACGCAATCGACACGCCCTTCTCACCGGTCCAGAGCACGATCGCGGCAATGATCGTCCGGTGCGATGCATTCAGTCCGGATGACTGCGGTGATGATGCGATGATCCAGTCCGCCTTCTCCAGCGAGGCAAGGATATCCAGATAGTTTCCGGCGAGGCTGATCGCAAGCTGCTTGGCGTCGAAGCGATTCAGTTCGAACAGAATTTCGGAAAAGTTATCGGCTTGCTGCCACTGCCGGGAAATGTAGAGGCGTGCATTGAGGAGATCGCCAATCCTGACCATCGCCGGATCGCTCAGATTTTCGCCGCCCTTGTTCTGGTTCCAGAACCTGAAGATCTCCCATTCGATGTCCGCAAGAATGCGCGAATAGGCGATTCCCTGACGTAGCTTCTTGCCGAAGTCGTCACTGATCCATTGCCTGGACAGTTCCTCCTTCTCCTTGCCTCGAGCAAGCCTGAAGCCTGCAACGTAATCGTTCGCTCTGATTCCGTCCTGCAGGGCGAAGAGGTCCGCTCTCCGGCACTTCAACTTCTCGCTCACGCGTAGCAGACGTTTGTACTCGCCGATCCACCACTCGGCCTTGGCATCCATGTCAGCGCCCAGTTCATGGATCTCATTGAGCAGGATAAAAACGAGCGGCTCGGCCATCGGTCCATCCGAGCATGCATTCGGATCGGGCCTGGCCCGATTCTCCGCGAGAACATGATATTCAGCCTGCTTGAGCGCCGCTTCCGTTGCCGTTATCTTCGCGGTCAGATCATTCAATTCGCTCTGGATCTGCTGGTCGGTCGAATCACATACGGAAACAGCAAAAGCGATATTCGGTTCGTTAACTGGCTCGTGGCGTCCCAATTCCAGACCAATCTGCTGCATCAGATCATTGCTCGGCGACCTGCCTGCCGCGATGGCCAGCGACCACTGTTTATCAGGAGGCGTCAGCCTTTGAAGAAACCATACAAGGGACTTCCTGAGCAAGGCGATCCTGAATGCCTCCGTGTCCGGCGTATCGACATTCTCGAGAAGCGACTTCGTGGCGAGATCATCCAGTCCGATCAACATCTGCGACCAGGTCATGGGCCCCGCACGCGTCAGCAGTGAATCCGACCATTCAAGAAGCTCCGACATCCGCGAGCCCTGCAAAAGCTGGTAGATGTTTCGCATCGCCACGCCGGCATCGAGGGGAAACCATGCGCCCTTGATGCAGACGAGCGTCCGGGACTGCGTCATCTTCTTTCCGGTGAACAGAATGCCCAGCACCGGCGTGAGCATGACGAACGGCCAGAACTTTTCGAGAAGGTGCATGTATAGCTTTCGATCAGACTCGTAAATCCCACCTTGCACAGGAGGTTGAGCTACGTCCGGGTTATCCAGTGCGGCCGTATCGTCCAGATCGGAAAGCTGCGTCAGCAGTTCGGCTCCGGCCGTCGTGTTGGCGCGCGTGAATTGACCATGCGACGCAAGTTCATTTGCGTCGAATCCGGGCGTGCAGGCTGTCTTGCCGTCGAAGCTGATTTTTTGCCATTGTCCGAGGCTTGCGTCCCACGCCGCGTGGATCGTCGGTCTGGCCCGTTCTTTTGGCGCAAGCGACACTGCCTCGACGGAATCCCCGCCCTGGGTATTGACACAGATGACCAGAAGCTTCTCGGCGCATCGGTAGAATTCGGCTTCCAGTTTGAGATACCAGCCTTCGCTTTTCCGCGAAGTCGGGCTGACCGACGTCGAATAAAGGCCTGGATGACCTTTCACGCTGTGCAACGGGTAGGCAGGATCCTCCGGCGCGACCTGTTCCACAATCGCCCTCTTCAGTTCATCCGTATAGATGCGGTCTGGCAAGGGCGACGGACTCGCGACTTGCGCAAGATTCCACCGGGACTCTTCGGTCGACCATGCGAGATAAGCGGTGTCCGGACGCGCCTCCGTTCCCCCCATTACTTCGATCAGGTTTGGATGGAACAATACGCATCGCCAGAACCGTCGATTCAGGCAGATGAGTCGGTTTCCCTGGGGGTCCGCATACAGCCGTCCTTCGACGCCGGCGCCCCTGGTGTAGGGATAAACCGATTGCTCGCTCCACTGCCCGATTTCGGATATCACCTCTTTGGCAAAAGGCTCCGGCACGGACTTGCTCGTTGTATTGACACCGGTGTTGGCGCCGGCCTTCAGCTTCCAGTTGTGACCGTCGAATGCGATGTAGAGTTGCTTGCCGCCTGCGGAGAGGATGGCGTCACGATTCGTCGATCCCTTTTCCCCCGCAGCCGTGGACTTCGCCGCGTCCTGATTCTCCGCTCCGGTAATCGGCGAAAAATCAACGAACTTGTGGCAGGCCCAGAAGCGCCCGCTTGCGAAAAGAAGCTTGCGCGTGCCGGCCTTGTTGGAATACAGCTTGTCTTCGATCTGCGGGAAGTATTCGACTTCCGGCGGATAAGCGTTCGCAGCGGAAAACATGTTGGTCACGGCGGCTTCGAGTTGGGCATCGACTGCCGAGTCACCCGGCATCGGCCAGAACTCAGGACTTGCTGCCGTGGCGTCTGCGAATCGCCGCGAGCGGTGAGCTCTCGCCTCGACTGCGTCACCTTTTCCGTCGTCTTCCAGATGTGCCGCGCGAAGCAGACGCAGGTCGATCGAAGCGTCGATGACAATCTGATGCGACGGCACTGAAGGCGACTCGATGCCGCACAGGTATTCACTCGCAAGAAGATCGGACCTACCGGCCGTGTCGCCGTCGGGCGTTGCGTCGTCTTCGACAGGGGGTTCGTCGAGTGGCGTCACGAGGGCCCAGACCGATCCTGCCGCCATCACCGCCGCCAGCGCGCCAATCAAAACGAAGTACTTATTGCGTCTCGAAGCGCTATTGCTGCTGCCGTTGATGCTGACTTCGATCTCGCTGACTTCACGAGGCAGCGACTGAAACTCCATGGACAATGGCGCGCTTTCAGAGGGCTCGACGCTCGACGACTCGCTTCCACGTCGTTCCGACGCATGCACCTCAGCGCCACGCGCCGCGCGCCAGACAAAGAACAGCGTCAGCATCACGGAGAGACTGGCGGCAAGCCCAGCGGCGCCGACTATTCGCGTCCAGTTGAGGCCGGTGGCTTCCTTCGAGCCGGCGTCCGTGACGAGGAAGTCATGGATCGTCAGGCCGTCGCTCTCGATCTGCTGTACCGAAGTCGAAGAATGCTCATCGGCTGATGCAGCATCGCTTGCCGCGCCCCCGGGAAGCTTGACGGTGCGTGGCTTGACCCACCAATGCCCGCCTTTGAATTCGAGCGGATGCCAGGCCATCCGATCATGCTCCCGACCATTCGACAATACGCACAAAACGCCTTCTTCGCGGCTGTAACGCACGCGATAGACATGGGTCTGCTCTTCAATGTACCTCTTGCCCTGTATCGTATGGACGCCCTGCTCGGCGATGAGATCGCGCACCGACACATCAACGGCCCATGCCCTGTTGAGCGGCATCAGTTCGGCAAGTGTCGAAGGCGCAGCTTCACGCTGTGCAGGAGACCGGTTCAACAGCGCATTCGTCGCCTGATGCAATTTCCCGAGTATCCACGCCTCGGTCTGCTGCTCCAGGTTATGCCTGAGCCGCCTGATGACGGGCGCCTCGCTCGCGGCCAGCGCACCCGTCAGCCTGGACGCCCACTCGAGCCAGGAACCGGCTTGCGGCAATTCAATATGCTCGCGCGCCGCCAGCAGATCGGGCAACAGCGGCAGCATGTGCCGCAAGCCGGCGATGGCGTCGCTTCCCTCGAAGGACGCATCGGCGATGTGACTCAATTCGCGTGTGAGTTCATCGAGCCCACATGCGCGCTCGGCGGGATCCGCCGTGGCCAGCCGGGCCGTCAGCCACGTGAGCCTGACCACGATGAACGCGCGATAGAGCGGTCTGGTCTGCTCAAACCCCTGGAATCCGCTCAACATGGCTTGCCAGTCGCCCGCTTCCGGCTTTGCCGGGAAGCGCCGGATCGCCGTCAATGCGTGACTGAAGTGGGTCTCGCTGAACGACTCCAGCATCAGCGGGCAGAGGTCCTTGGTCGCCTCGATGAGCAGCTTGATGTCGTCCGCGACTTCCACATCGCGTGCGATCTGCCTGATCTCGCCGAACGTCTCCCGAATGACGACGAGGTTGCTTCTCAGGTCGGTGAGATTCGGGTTGTCGCCGAGCGCTTCCACGCGTTCGCGGATGCGTCGACGAAGCTCGCCGACGCGTTCTGCGAGACGCTTGTCTTCGGTACGCGCGACGTCGGTTCTGTCGGCGTGTGACAGCATGCGCGGCAGGCGCGCGGATATCTCCTTGCCGATGCCGTGTATCTCGTCGATGATCCCTTTGACCGATGCGACATCCTGAGCCATGCCCGATAGCAGCTTGTTGACCGTGGCCTGCCATGAGTCTTCTATCGTCACCTGGCCGAGCAAGCCTTGCAGGACCCGCTCCACCCCGAACAATGGCGCGTATCCCAGCGCGTGCCAGACAGCGGTTGCGCCCGCGCTTGCCATTACCTTGAAGTTGGCCAGAGGCATCAGCGCGACTTGAGCGCTGGCAAGAACCGAATCTGCTCGCGTCGCCTCGATGAAGCCCTTGAACAGTTCCTGGGCCAGCGCCGTATCGACGAAGCCATTCATCCACTCGTCTTGCGACACACCGCCGAGCGCAAGAAGCTCGCGCATTTCGGCGCTTTGTATCAGGCTCAGGAGCCATTGCGCCTGCGCGGGTAGCGCGTCGCTTTGCGGACCTGCCAAGGTGCGTTGCAGCAGCACAGAACCGGTCCGCAACATGCTGCGCGTTTCCGGCGCCACATGCTTCAGCAAGACTTCGATCCGGTCCGGGTTCTGCAGTGCATGCGCAAGCCAGCCGAGTTGTTCGGGCACGCCTGCCTGCGCGGGATACGCGGGGAGATCCGAGGTATCGGATTGCTCTGCGACATGCGAGAGCATTCGCGCCCATTCCAGTACGGGCTGAAGCACTTGGGGAAGCCATGCCGCGGGTCCGTCTTCCCTCAACAAGGTTTGCAGGAATTCGGCGAAGCTGCCGTGTCCGTGCGCTTTGAGAAGCGCGCCGAGTTGTCCCGTCAGCATCTGGCAGGAGCGCAGGACGTGCTGCACGCCTGTGCGCGCGGATTCGGGCAGCACGCGTGCCAGGCCCGGATCACGCGCCGCGCGTTCCAGTTGCGTGATGGCGCGTTCGATCGACCTGACACGCGACTCCGCCGATGATCCGTCGCTGCCCCTCCACGATGCGAGCAGACCATCGAGCAATTCGGCGATGGCCATGAGGGGCGTGCGCGCGGCTTCAGGCAGAAGCCGGCCCGCTTGACTTCTGATGAGACTCGACGATGCGCCGAGCTTCGCGGTCAACGTGTCAGCGCTGTTGTGGATCTCGTGGAACGCACCATGGAGACGCTCGGCCGTCTGATATTGCTGCATCAGCACGTTGGCCGTGTCGATGACGATCAATACGGGTTCCGGTATGTGGCTTCTTAACGGCGCGCCTGCCGGTCCCCCAAGGAAGCCGACGAGCGCCGCAAGCCGGTGATGGAGCGAGCCCGCTGCGCTGGGTTCATCGGCGGAGCCGTCTCCGCCGAGGCGATTGCTCACCACCAGATAGGCCTCGCTGAGCGCCCTGCAATAGGTGATGAAGCGGTCGAAGGAGGCGAAGCCCGTTCTCCCTTCGTCCCCGAGCAAGGTGAGCAGGGCTTGAGCGAGACCCGTGAGATTGCCCGCACGCTCGAAGATGGCGCGGGCGTCGTCCATACGACGCATGCACGCTCTAAGCGTCGCCCACGACCGCAGCGCGGCGCGCAGCGATGCGTTCCAGGTCTCCGGCAACCGGTCCGCTTGCAGTTCGATCAGATGACTGGCCTGCGCGAGCTTGTCGGCCATCGAGAGGCTGTCGTTCGTCTGCGTGGCCTTGAGGCGTTGAGTGAGATCATCGAAGGCGGCGTAGCAGGCCAGTCCTCGCTTGAGCCAATCAATGGCAGTTCGAGCGACGTCGCGCGTGTTATCCGGCAGCACCGCGATGCATTGATCGAAAAGCGCGAGGCACGCGGCGAAGCTTTCGAGCCAGGATGCGTCGGCCCGGGCATCACTTCGCATGGTTCGATAGAAGCTGTCGGCTGCGCGCCAGAGGGTCAGGGCGTCGTTCAGCTTTGCGGCGGCGCGGGTTGCTTGCGGTCCGCAGGTTTCAGGAAGGTAAGCGGCGTAGGCCGGCAGCAACTCGCCGAGTTGGAGGAGCGTTGTGAGCCAGTCTTCGCGTCGAGTGTAGAGGCGCTGGAGATCGTGAAAGGCCGTTTCGCCGGCGCAGCAGTGTTGAACGACGTCCTGGCTGAAGCGCAGCGCGATACGCGTCACCAGATCTTGCACCGTGCGGATGAAGATGCTGTCTGGCGAAGCGGAGGAGTCGAAGCTCGGGGGCGTGTCATCCTGATCCGGCATTGGATTGTGTTCAAGCCTCCCGCGCGACGCGTGCGGACTCGTGTCCGTGAAGAGGTTGAACGAAGCATCGGGCGAACTTGTGCCTCTGCGGCGTGGCTGACTTTCGTCGCGCCTCTCCCATTCCCACATCGCGTGCTCCTTCGCTTTGTACGGGCATCGGTAAATCGATGTCAGAGAAAAGCAGCTCGAGTGATGCCCAGCGCAAAATGCGAAAGCGACTGGGAAACGGATATCAGGCCTGGAAAACACGTCGCATCACTGCGGGCATGCTACAGATTGACCGATCGATTCCCGGCTCGGCCGGTGCGATCAATGTCATCGATGCTACGCACACGACTTCTTCATGTTTAAATCAGGACACTAATTCACAAAGCGGAGCATCGTGTTGAAAACGCGAGACGATTTAATGTATTGATGAGAAACCGGATGAACGAATTTTCGTCTGGATGCCTGAGTGTTGCTTTGAGTGAAGCGGTGAGGCGTTTGGGAGGAGGTGCTTGCGGCGACGCGTACGAGCGGGGCTCGGGCGTCAATTGGAGAAATCAGAGGGACTGGTGGGCCGGGTGGGATTCGAACCCACTATCGGTCGATTATGAGTCGACAGCTTATACCAATTAAGCTTCCGGCCCCAGGCGCTACTGGCCTTCAAACGCGACGGGCAAAAAGAAAGCGCCGCGATCGGCGCTTTCCTGACGTCTGAACCGTGCGCTGGGCGTTTC
Organism: Caballeronia sp. LZ043; assembly: GCF_031451075.1. Lineage (NCBI taxonomy): Bacteria > Pseudomonadati > Pseudomonadota > Betaproteobacteria > Burkholderiales > Burkholderiaceae > Caballeronia > Caballeronia sp. LZ043. Next base: position 1,284,994 of record NZ_JARUXT010000004.1, read on the forward strand.
CGAAGGCTAGCGAGTGTGCCTCACTACGCCTCTCAATACAAGCCCGCCGTGCCCGTTCAGTTGCCTTCGAGGAACGACTTCAGCTTGTCCGAGCGGCTCGGATGACGCAGCTTGCGCAGCGCCTTCGCCTCGATCTGACGGATGCGCTCGCGCGTCACGTCGAACTGCTTGCCGACTTCTTCCAGCGTGTGATCCGTGCTCATCTCGATACCGAAACGCATGCGCAGCACTTTCGCCTCACGCGGCGTCAGCGAGTCGAGCACGTCCTTTACGACATCGCGCATGGAGGCATGCAGCGCGGCATCCGACGGCGCCACCGTGTTCGTATCCTCAATGAAATCGCCGAGATGGGAATCGTCGTCGTCGCCGATCGGCGTTTCCATGGAGATCGGTTCCTTCGCGATCTTCATGATCTTGCGGATCTTGTCCTCCGGCATTTCCATCTTCTCGGCGAGCGTTGCCGGATCCGGCTCGAGACCGGTTTCCTGCAGGATCTGGCGCGAGATGCGGTTCATCTTGTTGATCGTTTCGATCATGTGAACCGGAATGCGGATGGTGCGCGCCTGGTCCGCGATGGAACGCGTAATGGCCTGCCGGATCCACCACGTGGCGTAAGTCGAAAACTTGTAGCCGCGACGGTATTCAAACTTGTCCACCGCCTTCATCAGGCCGATGTTGCCTTCCTGAATGAGATCGAGGAACTGCAAACCGCGGTTCGTGTACTTCTTCGCGATGGAAATCACGAGGCGCAGATTGGCCTCGGTCATCTCGCGCTTCGCCTGACGCGCCTTCAGTTCGCCCGCCGCCATCTGGCGGTTCGTTTCCTTGAGATCCTTCAGCGGCAATACGACACGCGCCTGCAAGTCCAGCAGACGCTGCTGCTGCTCGCGAATGGCGGGAATGTTCCGCTCCAGCACGGCGCTGTAATCGTGCCCTTCGGCAACTACTTTCTCGGACCAGTCGAGATCCGTCTCGCTGCCCGGGAAACGCGTGATGAACTCGGCGCGCGGCATGCCGCACTTGTCCACGACCGTATGGAGGATCTGCCGTTCGACCTGGCGCACTTCATCGACCTGCGCGCGCAGCGTGTCGCACAGGCGCTCGACGGTGCGCGCCGTGAAGCGGATGTTCATCAGCTCCGTCTGGATGGCTTCCTGCGCCTTCAGATACGCCTTCGACTTGTAGCCTTCCTTCTCGTAGGCACGGCGCATCTTGTCGAACCATTCGCTGATGAGCGCGAACTTCTCGAGCGACTGGAGCTTCAGGGCTTCGAGCTGGGCGGCGTTGGCGCTGGCCTGCGCGGCTCCGTCGTCCTCTTCTTCCTCTTCCTCGTCGCCGTCCTTCTCTTCCTCGGCTTCCTCGTCTTCCGATTCGATCGCCTCGGCTTCCTGTTCGGAAAAGCCGTCCGTGTCCTGGGCGTTCGGATCGATCAGGCCGTCGACGAGTTCGTCAACGCGAATCTCCTCGTTCTGCACGCGCTCGGCCATGGCCAGGATGTCGGCGATGGTCGTCGGGCAGGCGGAGATGGCCATGACCATGTGCTTGAGGCCGTCCTCGATGCGCTTCGCAATCTCGATTTCGCCTTCGCGCGTCAGCAGTTCGACCGTGCCCATCTCGCGCATGTACATGCGGACGGGGTCGGTCGTGCGGCCGAATTCGGAATCGACGGTGGAAAGCGCGACTTCGGCTTCTTCCTCGACTTCGTCGTCGGAAGAGGCATTCGGCGCGTTGTCGTTCAGGAGCAGCGTTTCGGCGTCGGGCGCTTGTTCGTACACCGCCACGCCCATGTCATTGAACGTGCTGATGATGCCTTCGATCGCCTCGGTTTCCGTGAAGTTGTCCGGAAGGTGATCGTTGATCTCGCCATAGGTGAGGAAGCCGCGCTCCTTGCCGAGCTTGATGAGCGCGCGCAGCTTGCCGCGCCGCTCCTCGAGTTCCTCGACCGTGCCCGGCGCGCTCGACGAGAACGCATCCTTCAGAAGTGCCTTCTCCTTCGCGCGGCGATCGCGAGCCCTGGCCTTTTCGACCTTCGCCGCGGGAGCGGCGGCGCCAGACTCTGCGTTTTGCATTGCGTCGTCTTCGACGGATACATCGTTCAGCTTTTTCGTCATGGAGTTCGCCATACCGGCTTTAGTCTCGACTCGCGGCTGCTGGACAACAGCCGATGGAACCGTGAATACCCAATATGCGCACGCTGCTTCGTCCTGCGTGCCCTGCCCGGAGCGCTACCGCCGATCCGACAAGAATCAACTGCCTGTCTCGCCCTACCCGCAATAGCAGCCGCTTCCCTTCCGCCCGTCTGTACGCCGGCGTGCGTTTCAGTCGTTTTCGTATGACTTATGCGGCCTGCGCCACGCAAATCGACGAACTTCGCAACAGAAGTTGCCGTGAAAGCGTCCGTTCAGCCTGCGCCGTCGCGGGCTCCGCGTGCCGCCTGCTTCTTCCATGGCCTGCAGAAAGCCCTTCGAATGCCCTTTTTCAACCACTCCGCCGAGGTTGCGCCGTGGACGTTAAACAACAGTTCGGCGACACAAGCAGTTGACAAAAAGCACTTCCGTTTGAACTTTTAATTATAGCATTTCACTTTCCGCTATCCGGACTGGCAAGGCGCCCGGCCTTGATCTGCGCGACCCGCGCCGACAGATCCGAAAACTCCGCCACTTCCTCCGCCGAAAGGTTGGCTTGCCGCGCCAGTTGATCCAGCCGCGCGCGATAGCTGTCATGCCTCAGCTTCACGACCGTGGCCTGCAGCTCCTCGGCAAGCAAACGCTTCTGTTCCTCGACCCGCTGCGCCGCATCCTCGTCGGATGGATCGCGCAACAGCAAATCGCGAACGTTTTCATCATAGGCGAGAATTTCCTGGAAGATATCTTCGTACGTGGGCGCATTTGCTGCATTTCTCAAGACGTCCGACAGCATTTGGAACTCGGCTTCACCACCCAGTTCACGCGCGTGCCCGATCACCTCGCTGAACAACTCGCCGTGTTCGGTCATGGTGACGAGCGTGCGCTCGGCTTCCTGATCCAGCGCCACGCCAATGCCCGGATACATCACCAGGTTCCGTAACGCCCGCTGTTCCTGGCCGGTCACCCGGCGACGCTCGCTCTTCGGCACGTTCGCGCGGGCCACGGCGGCCGCGCGCGAATCAATGTCGCACAGCGCGGCGATCTCCGTGAACGGCGTGCTCAGCCGGTCCGCCAGCATGTGCAGGATCTGCACGCGCAACGCGTTCGCGGGCAAGGCCTGAAGCAGCGGCTTGGCGTCGAACAGCGCTTTCGCGCGGCCTTCCGGCTGCTCCAGTTCCTTGTCGTTCAGCACCTCGTTCAGCAGGAACTGCGACAGCGGCATCGCGCGATCAACCTGTTCGCCGAAACCATCCGTCCCGAACTCGCGAACATAGCTGTCCGGGTCGTGCTCCTTCGGCAGGAACAGGAACTTGATCGTGCGGTTGTCCGCCGCGTGCGGCAGCGCCGCTTCCAGCGCGCGACGCGCGGCGCGGCGCCCCGCCGAATCGCCATCGAAGCTGAACACCACCGTGTCCGTCTGGCGAAACAGTTTTTGCACGTGAACCGGCGTGCACGCGGTGCCGAGCGTCGCGACCGCGTTGGCAAAGCCAAGCTGCGCCAGCGCGACGACATCCATATACCCTTCGACGACCAGCACGTAGCCCAGTTCACGCACGGCGAGCCGCGCCTCGAACAATCCGTACAGCTCGCTGCCCTTGCTGAAGAGCGGCGTCTCGGGCGAGTTCAGGTACTTGGGCTCGCCGCCGTCGAGCACGCGCCCGCCGAAGCCGATCACGTTGCCCTTCACATTGCGGATCGGGAACATCACGCGTTCGCGGAAACGGTCGTAGCGGCGCGCCTGCCCTTGCGCATCGGTCTTCTCGCTGACGATCACGAGCCCCGCTTCGACCAGGTTCTCATCCCGATAATCGGTAAACGCGGTTTCGAGGTTCTGCCATCCATCCGGCGCATAACCGAGCCCGAAGCGCGCGGCCACTTCACCCGTCAGCCCACGTTTTTTGAGATAGGCGATCGCATTCGGCGCGCCCCGCAACTGCTTGCGATAGAAATCGCAGGCGGTCTGCATGACGTCGGTCAGCGCGACGCTGACGGCCCGGCTCGGCGCACTCTCGCCGCCGGATCCGCCGCCGCGAAACGACGGCTCTTGCGGCACGGTGAGTCCGGCGCCTTGCGCGAGATCCTTGACGGCTTCCGGGAAGGTCAGGCCGGTATGCTCCATCAGGAAGCCGATGGCCGTGCCGTGCGCCCCGCAGCCGAAGCAGTGATAAAACTGTTTGGTCGGGCTGACCGTGAACGACGGGCTCTTCTCGTTATGGAACGGACAGAGGCCCATGAAGTTCGCGCCGCCCTTCTTCAGCTGGACGTAGCGGCCCACCACGTCGACGATGTCGACGCGGTTGAGCAGGTCTTGCAGGAAAGCGTGAGGAATCACCGGGCAGTCGGCAGCAGATTTACTTGGAGAGCGCCGCCTTCACCTGTGCCGAAACGGCCGTCATGTCGGCCTTGCCGGCGAGCTTTGGCTTCAGCACGCCCATCACCTTGCCCATGTCCTGCGGACCGGCCGCGCCGCTCGCCGCGATGGCGGCCTGTACTTCGGCGGCGATAGCGTCGGCGGAAAGCTGCTCCGGCATGTAGGCGGACAGGATGGCGAGTTCCGCCTTTTCCTTGTCGGCGAGATCGGTGCGGCCCGCGCCTTCGAACTGGCTGATGGAATCCTTGCGCTGCTTGATCATCTTGTCGATGACGGCCGTGATGGCGGCGTCGTCGAGTGTGACGCGATCGTCGACTTCACGCTGCTTGATTGCCGCGAGCAGCAGCCGAATCGTGCCGAGGCGCTCGGTTTCGCGCGCGCGCATGGCAGTCTTCATGTCGTCGTTGATCTGGTCCTTGAGGCTCATCGTTCACCCGGTGCAATTGCGATAAATGGCGATAACTGGATTCCGGCTGGCCCGGCGGTGGCGTGATCGTGAAAGCAAAAACCCGCTTGGGAACGCATCCTCAAGCGGGACTTTTCTGCGGGCCATTCCGGGCCGCGGCAAGGCGTGCCACAACGACGCTCCCGCGTGCCAGCCAGAGCGGAGGGCTTCCTCCGATGACCGGTTTAGTATAGCAAACGGGTTCGCGTTTCGAGACTCGCCAAAACCCCCGTTCCGGAACAATTGACCGGCGATCGGAGCAGCTTTCAGGCGATTCTCAACCGGCCGTCGCCTCGCTCCGCACGTGCTCCGCCGCCGCCTTGCCCGCCGCGACGCCCGAGGCCCACGCCCACTGGAAGTTATAGCCACCAAGCCAGCCGGTCACATCGACCACCTCGCCGATGAAGTACAGCCCGGCGACACGCGCACTCATCATCGTCGCTGACGACAGTTCGCGCGTATTCACGCCGCCGCGCGTCACTTCCGCCTTGCGATAGCCCTCGGTGCCGCTCGGCGTCAGCGTCCAGTTCGACAGCGATGCGCCGAGCGCGCGCAGCGTGCGGTCGGGGAGATCGGCGAGACGGGCATCGAGGGCGACCTTGTGCGCCGCGAGCCACGCCTGCGCCAGGCGCGCGGGCACATGCGCGGCCAGCAAGTTGCCGATCTGCTTCCTCGAGCCCGCCTTGGCCTCGAGCAGCATGGCGGTGGCGTCGATGCCGGGCAGCAGGTCGATCTCGACCGGCTCAGAGGTATTCCAGTAGCTCGACACCTGCAGCACGCCCGGCCCGGACACGCCGCGATGCGTGAGCAGCAGGTCTTCGTCGAACTCCCCGCGCGTCTTGCCCTTGCCCGCGCCGATGCGCACCGGCAACGACAGCCCCGATAGCGCCGCGAACGGCTCCCAGTCGGTCGACGTGAAGGTGAGCGGCACGAGCGCCGGCCGGGTGTCGACGAGCGTGTGGCCGAATTGTTTCGCGACCCGATAGCCGAAGTCCGTCGCACCGATCTTCGGTATCGAGAGCCCGCCCGTCGCGATCACGAGCGCCGCCGCGCCGAGCGCGCCCGCGTTCGTATCCAGCGTGAAGCGCGCGCCGTCGTGGCGAATCTCGTGAACCGTAACCGGACGCCGCCAGGTCACGCCGCCCGCGTCGCACTCGCGCTTGAGCATGTCGATGATCGTTTCGCTGGAGTCGTCGCAAAAAAGCTGGCCCTTGTGCTTCTCGTGCCATTTCACGCGGTGCTGCTTGAGCAATGCGAGAAAGTCGCGGGGCGTATAGCGCGCCAGCGCGGAGCGGCAGAAGTGCGGATTCTCCGAGAGAAAGTTGGCTGGCTGCGCGTGGCTGTTGGTGAAGTTGCAGCGCCCGCCGCCGGAGATGCGGATTTTTTCGGCGAGACGCGCGGCGTGGTCGATCAGCACGACGCGGCGCCCGGACTGGGCGGCCACGGCCGCGCACATCATGCCGGCCGCGCCCGCGCCGATGACGGCGATATCGAAGGATTCCATGGCGCGCATTCTAACCGCTGCGCCGGGACGGCTCGGGGCCACGGAACGCGCACGGGCCGCCGCTGCTATACTTTTTTGTTCCCTCCGAAGTCTCACTCCCATGCTCGTTCTCGGCATCGAAAGCTCCTGCGACGAAACCGGCCTCGCCCTCTACGACACCGAACGTGGCCTGCTGTCGCACGCCCTTCATTCGCAGATCGCGATGCATCGCGATTACGGCGGCGTCGTGCCGGAACTGGCATCGCGCGATCACATCCGGCGCGCGTTGCCGTTACTCGAAGAGGTGCTGGAGCAATCGGGCGCGGCGCGCGGCGACATCGACGCCATCGCGTTCACTCAAGGCCCGGGGCTCGCGGGCGCGCTGCTGGTGGGCGCGAGCGTCGCCAACGCGCTCGCGATGGCCTGGGACAAGCCGACCGTCGGCATTCACCATCTGGAAGGGCATCTGCTGTCGCCGCTGCTGGTGGCGGAGCCGCCGCCGTTTCCGTTCGTCGCGCTGCTGGTCTCGGGCGGGCACACGCAGTTGATGCGCGTGACCGATGTCGGCGTCTACGAAACCCTCGGTGAAACGCTCGACGATGCCGCCGGCGAAGCCTTCGACAAGACTGCCAAGCTGCTCGGCCTCGGTTATCCGGGCGGCCCGGAAGTGTCGCGGCTGGCCGAGTTCGGCACGCCGGGCGCGGTGGTGCTGCCGCGTCCGATGCTCCACTCCGGCGACCTCGACTTCAGCTTCAGCGGGCTCAAGACAGCCGTGCTGACGCAGAGCCGCAAGCTCGGCGCCAATGTGTGCGAACAGGGCAAGGCGGATCTGGCGCGCGGTTTCGTCGATGCCGCCGTCGACGTGCTGGTCGCCAAGTCGCTCGCCGCGCTGAAGCAGACGGGCCTCAAGCGGCTGGTGGTGGCGGGTGGCGTCGGCGCGAACCGGCAACTGCGCGAAGCGTTGTCGGCGGCGGCGAAGAAGCGCCGCTTCGACGTCCATTACCCCGATCTCTCGCTCTGCACCGACAACGGCGCGATGATCGCGCTCGCCGGCGCGTTGCGCCTGTCGCGCTGGCCGGAGCAGGCCGTGCGCGACTACGCGTTCACCGTGAAGCCGCGCTGGGACTTGTCCTCGCTGGCGCGCGCCTGATCGGTTTATCTCGGCGGGTTGAACGGCTGCACGATCGACGCAAACGCCGGCAGCATCTCGCACCGGTCGCTGTGGGCGATCAGCGCGGGCCATCGGGTCGATGTGAAGATCTCCGGATGCGCCTCGCGCGCGAAGCGCAGCGCACAGGCCACGGCAATATCCGCGTGGCCGATCGCATCGCCGAACCAGAATGCCGCCGGACGCGCGGCGCGATCCGTTTCCAGTGCATTCAGCACGCGCTCGACCTGACCCGTGCAGCGGTCGAGCCAGGTCTGCGACCGCTCCTTGTGCAGCACGCGTTCATAGACCAGCGCAACGGCCTTGTCGGCGAGACCCGTGGCAAGCGCGCAGATCTTGAGCGCGTGACGCCGTTCCGGCCCCTCCGCCGCGATCAGCGCGTGCGCCGCGCCGGCCTGCTCGTCGAGGTAATCGAGGATCATCGCGCTTTCGATCAGCACGTCGCCGGAATCCAGCACCAAGGTCGGCACGCGGATCAGCGGATTGAACGGCGCGATCTTGTCGGCATCGCCGAAGACGGACCACGGACGATGCTCGACCGCCATGCCATAAAGACTCGCCGCGATGGCGACGCGCCGCACGAACGGGGAATCGTATTGGCCGATCAGGATCAAGATGCGCTCCACGGGTGTTGTGTCGGACGGCCAGTTTAAGCGCGTGCGGGCTTCGGGAACAACGGCCATGCAAGCGACGCGCACACGCCCGCCGCCAGCCAGACCAGCGGCCAGGAGCCCAGCGCGAGCACATGCGGAATGGCGAGCGGCGTCAGGAAGAAGCCGACGAACACCGCCGTGTTCGCCATGCCGAGGGCAGTGCCGGCGCGTGCGGTGCCCGCGAGCGTCGCGAGCTCGGTATAGGCCACGCCGTGCCATGCGGACACGCATACGCCTGCCAGGATCAGCATCGCGGCCAGCAATACCGGCAGATGGACCGCGCCGAGCGCCGTCGCGAGACCCAGCACGACGAACGACGCACAGGCGACAACCGTGGACATCTTCAGGTAAGCGCGGCGATTCCCGTGGCGGTCCGTATGCCGACCGCTCCAGACACGCATCCCGATGGCGCCGAGTTGCAGCGCGCCCATCGTCGCGCTGATCGCGGTCACGCCGAAACGCGCGGCGTCGTGCAGGAAAATCGTCGCGAAACTCAGCACCGCGAACTGCGGCACGCACAGCACGCCGATGCCGAACACGACGCGCCACACCTGCACGTCGCGCAAGGGCGTGCCTTGCGCCGGCCGGACCTTGCCCGGCGCCGGCTTGTGCTGCGCGAGCGGCGGTTCGTGAAGCCAGCGCCACGCGAACGCGCCCGACAAAAGGCACATCGCGGCCAGCACGCCGAAGACGACCGAGAACCCGTGCGTCGACGCCAGCCACGGCAACAACGCCGCCCCGATGCCGCCGCCGAGCGGCACGGCGGTCTGGCGAATGCTCATGGCAAGGCCGCGCTCGCCTTCGCCGAACCAGGCCATCACCGCGCGCCCGCTCGAACCGTTCACGCTGCCGCCGAGCAGCCCGAGGCCGCACATCGCAGCGACCAGCCACGCAAAACTCGCCGTGGCGGGCGTGGCGAACAGGGCCATCGCGATGAGCGCCGCAGCGGTCGTCAGCAGGCCGGTCAGCAGCACCGGCCGATCGCCCCAGCGGTCCGTCAGCACGCCCCACGGCAGTTCGGACAATGCGACGCCCAGCCCCAGCGCGCCCAGCACAACGCCCAATTGGCCGTTACTGAGGTGATACGCCGAGCGAACCCAGACGGCGGTCGTCGGAAAGCCGGTCGCCGCCGCCGACACGCTCGCGTTCGCCGCGACGCCCACGCCCAGCACTTTCCAGCGATGCCGGCTGTCGAGCGCGGGCGACTTGATCGAGTTCGATACCCAGGAAATATCCATGACGCAGTCCGGATGAAGTTTGACTGCGACCAGTCTGAAGGCTTAGGATCATCCTGAAAATCGCAAAGTTTTTCACCATCCGTTCAGATAAACAGGATGATCCTATGAGCCAGACGACTTTCGACCTTGCCGTGCTGCGCAGTTTCGTCGCGGGCATGGATCTGGGGAGTTTTGCGAGGGCGGCGGACCGTGTCGGCCGCTCGACTTCGGCAGTGAGCGCACAGATTCGCAAGCTGGAAGAACAGGCCGGCACGCCGCTGTTTCGCAAGGCCGGCCGCGGACTGGCGCTCACGGATGCCGGCGAAGTGATGCTCAACTACGCGCGGCGTCTCGTCGAACTGAACGATGAAGCGGCTGTCGCGGTGCGCGGCGTCGATCTGGAGGGCTGGATCCGGCTCGGGCTGCAGGAAGACTTCGGCGAAGTGGTGTTGCCCGACGTACTCGGACGTTTCGCGCGCGCGCATCCGAAAGTGCGCATCGAGGCGCGTGTCGCACGGAATACCGAACTGTTGGAGCGCATCGACGGCGCGCAGCTCGATCTCGCGCTCGTCTGGGGCGCGGCAGGCGTCAGCGACGAAAGCCAGGCGGCCAATCTGCCGCAAGCAATCGCCGCCCCGCCGATGCGCTGGATCGCGTCATCGAGCGTGCCGTGGCATTTCGACCTCGACGAACCGTTGCCGCTGATCGCCTTCGACCGGCCGTGCCTGTTCCACAGCGCGGCCGCCGCGGCGCTCGACCGCGCCGGCATCCGCTGGCGCGTGGCGTTCACGAGCCCGAGCCTGTCGGGATTATGGGCGGCTGCGGCTGCCGGACTGGGCGTGACGGTGCGCACGAGCTACGGCCTGCCCGCGACCGTCCGTCCGCTCGACGCCGACGAAGGCGGCTTGCCCGCGCTGCCGTCCATTCCGCTGGCGCTGCATCGCGCGTCGGGTGTCGGCTCGCCGCTGGTCGAGCGGCTGGCCTCGCTGGTGGTGGAATCGGTGCGGGAAGCGCATGTTTCGTCGGAAGCCGCGTTCGCATAAGCAAAGAGCCGGTGCGAAGACCGGCTCTCTGGAAGACATGGCGCGAAGGATCAGGCGTCGCGGCGCTTGTCCCGCTCGATCACCGCATACGCGCTGTGGTTGTGAATCGATTCGAAATTCTCGGCTTCGAGCGTGTACGCGACGATGCGTTCATCCGCGTTCAGGCGCGTGGCGACATCGCGCACGAGGTCTTCGACGAACTTCGGATTCTCGTACGCCCGCTCGGTGACGAACTTCTCGTCCGGCCGCTTGAGCAGTCCCCACAGTTCGCACGACGCCTCTTCCTCGGCGATGCGGATCAGTTCTTCCACCGCCACTTCGCCCGCCAGTTCGGCCGTGATGGTCACGTGCGATCGCTGGTTATGCGCGCCGTATTGCGAGATCTTCTTCGAGCACGGGCACAGGCTCGTCACGGGCACGAGCACTTTCATCGACAGGCGGGTTTCGCCGTCGCGCCGTTCGGCGAGGTAAGTCACCTCGTAGTCGAGCAGGCTCCGCACGCCGGACACCGGCGCGGTCTTCATCACGAAGTAAGGCAGGCTCACTTCGATACGTCCCGAATGCGCTTCGAGCCGGGTCAGCATGTCGGCGAGCAGCGCACGCAGCGCGGGCTGGTCGAGCGGCTCGCGATTGTCTTCGAGCAGCGCGACGAAGCGCGACATGTGCGTGCCTTTCTGGTCGGCGGGCAGGTGCACGTCGAGATTCCATACGCCGACGCTCGGCTGCACGCCATTCGCCGTACGCACCGACAACGGATGCCGCACGCCCTTCACGCCGACGCGCTGAATGACGATCTGACGCGTGTCCGGCGTGCTCTGGACGTCCGGCATCACGAAGGCGGGATTCATCTGGTTCATTTGTTATGTCCTTATGCGCCGCGCGTCATGACGATGCGGGCGGTTCAATGCTTGAAGCGCACACGGCGCGGATTGGAGCCCGCGCCGTGTGTGAAGCGAATCACTTGAGTCATTCCATACGGTGCGCCCCGAGCGCGCCGTACTGTTTCAGGCCACGCGCTTGGTCAGCTTGCCTGCCTGCTCGCTCTCAACGGCATCGAGAAAGCGTTCGCGAATCGAGCGCGCGATGCCGGCCGCGTCGAGGCCCACGCTCGCAAGCAGCTTCGCGGGATCGCCGTGATCGATGAACACGTCCGGCAGACCGAGTTGCAGCACCGGCTTCAGCACGCCGCCCGCAAGCAGCGCTTCCACGCAGGCCGAGCCCGCGCCGCCCATGATCGTGCCTTCCTCGATGGTGACGATGGCATCGTGCGTGGCGGCGAGTTCGCGCAGCAGGTCGGCGTCGACCGGCTTCACGAAGCGCATGTTCGCGACGGTGAGATCAAGTTCCCCGGCCCCGGCCAGCGACGGCGCGACCATCGTGCCGAACGCGCAGATGGCAATGCGCTTGCCGGAGCCGAGCTTCTGCGACGACTCGCGGCGAATCTCGCCCTTGCCCACCGGCAGCGCGGTCATCTGCTTGACGGTCGCGACACCGGCGCCCGCGCCGCGCGGGTAACGCACGGCCGTCGGGTTGGATTGCTGCAACGCCGTGTAGAGCATCTGGCGGCATTCGTTCTCGTCCGATGCCGCCATCACCGTCATGTTCGGGATGCAGCGCAGGAACGCGAGGTCATAGTTGCCCGCGTGCGTGGCGCCGTCCGCCCCGACGAGGCCCGCGCGGTCGATGGCGAACACGACTGGCAGGTTCTGCAGCGCGACGTCGTGGATCAGCTGGTCATACGCGCGTTGCAGGAAGGTGGAATAGATCGCGACGACCGGCTTCATGCCGTCCGCCGCCAGGCCGCCCGCGAAGGTCACCGCGTGCTGCTCGGCGATGCCGACGTCGAAGTAACGCTCCGGGAAACGCTGTTCAAACTCGACCATGCCCGAGCCTTCGCGCATCGCCGGCGTGATGCCGACCACGCGCGAATCCTGCGCGGCGGCGTCGCACAGCCATTCGCCGAACACCTGCGTGTAGGTCTTCTTCGAAGGCGCCGTCGACGGCTTGATGCCTTCGGCCGGATTGAACTTGCCCGGGCCGTGATAAAGCACCGGATCGGCTTCGGCGAGCTTGTAGCCCTGGCCTTTCTTTGTCACCACGTGCAGGAATTGCGGACCGCGCAGTTCCTTGATGTTCTGCAACGTGGGGACCAGCGAATCGAGGTCGTGACCGTCGATCGGGCCGATGTAGTTGAAGCCGAACTCCTCGAATAGCGTGGCCGGCACGATCATGCCCTTCGCGTGTTCTTCGAGCTTGCGCGCGAGGTCCAGCATGGGCGGCGCGGCGCGCAGCACGCGCTCGACGCCCGCGCGCGCGGCGGCGTAGAAACGCCCCGACATCAGACGCGCGAGATGCCGGTTCAGCGCGCCGACCGGCGGCGAGATCGACATGTCGTTGTCGTTGAGGATGACGAGCAGCGGCAGGTCGTCGGCGACGCCCGCGTTGTTCATCGCCTCGAAGGCCATGCCGGCGGTCATCGCGCCGTCGCCGATCACGGCGATGGAGTAGCGGTTGTCGCCCTGCAGCTTGTTCGCGACCGCCATGCCGAGCGCCGCCGAAATCGACGTGCTCGAATGCGCGGTGCCGAAGGTGTCGTACTCGGACTCGGAGCGGCGCGGGAAGCCGGAGATGCCGCCCAGCTGGCGGAGTCCGGACATCCGGTCGCGGCGGCCGGTGAGGATCTTATGCGGATAGGTCTGATGGCCGACATCCCAGACGATGCGGTCAGCAGGGGTATCGAACACATAGTGCAGCGCGATTGTCAGCTCGACAGTGCCCAGATTGGACGACAGATGCCCGCCCGTCTGCGAGACGCTGTCGAGCACGTAGGCTCGCAGCTCGTCGGCTAGCGGTTGCAGTTGGCGTCGATCGAGGGCACGCAAGTCGGCCGGATCGTCGATGGATTTCAGCAGGTCGTACATCGTCGTCCCATTTTAGGAAAACTGGCGTGATTCGTTCAGCGCGATGCTTCCGGGTCGGACCGCTCGCGCCGTGGGGTTCGTCACGCGTTCAACAATCAATTCACCCGGTTCACGACCAGGTCTGCAAGCTCGGCCAGCCGCTGGCCGCGCGGGCCGAACGGCTGGATGGCGCCGTGCGCGTCGCGGCCCAGCTGCGCCGCGAGTTCGCGCGACGCGTCGAGACCGATGATCGACACGTAAGTGGGCTTGTCATGCTGCGCGTCCTTGCCCGCCGTCTTGCCGAGCGTGGCGGAGTCGGCGGTGACATCGAGGATGTCGTCGACCACCTGGAACGCAAGGCCGACCGCGGCGGCGTATTGATCCAGCGCCGCGAGCGCCTCTGCGTCCGGCGTTGCGCCCGCCAGCGCGCCCATGCGCACCGACGCGCGCAACAACGCGCCTGTCTTCTTGCGATGCATGGTCTCGAGCTCGGGACGCGAGAGCTTGCGCCCGACGCTTTCGAGGTCGATGGCCTGCCCGCCCGCCATGCCGAGCGAACCGCTCGCGACCGCCAGCTCGCGCACGAGCGCGGCCTGCTGGGTATCGTTCAGACCGTTGCCGGCCGCGGTCAGCGCAACGAAGGCCTGCGATTGCAGCGCATCGCCGACGAGCAATGCCGTCGCTTCGTCATATTGGATATGTACCGTGGGCTTGCCGCGACGCAATGCGTCGTCATCCATGGCGGGCATGTCGTCATGCACCAGCGAATACACGTGAATCATTTCGAGCGCCGCGCTGGCCGCTTCCACCGCCTGCGCGCTCGCGCCGGTCAGTTCGCCGGCCGCATGGACCAGCAGCGGACGCACACGCTTGCCGCCGCCGAGCACGGCATAGCGCATGGCTTCGTGCAGACGCGCCGGCGCGACATCGGTACCCGGCAGATAGTGCTCCAGCGCTGTCTCGACGCGGTCGAGCGTGGCACGCATCCATTGTTCGAAGGTCATAGGTCGTCGTCCCCGTTGTCTTTCGTTGCACCCTGGGTGGCGCGCTGTACCTCGGCGGGCAGCGGCTTGAGCGTCTCGCCATCGAGGACGCGTACCTGCTGCTCGACTTTTTCGAGCTGTTGTTGGCAAAACCCTACAAGCGCGGCGCCGCGACGGTACGCCGCAAGCGATTCCTCGAGACTCAGCGCGCCCTCTTCCATGCGCGCCACGAGCAATTCGAGTTCGCCCAGCGCCGCTTCGTAATTCTCCGGAAGCTGCGCGGCGTCCGCGCCGGGCGCTTCGGCGCTGCTCGCGCCGGTGACCTCACCTGTGTCCTGAACAGCGGTTTTCGCCATGAATCGTGGATGTGCAATTTAGTTTTTGGAGCCAAGTCGCACATTCTACGGCAAAAGACAAAATTTCGACCCGCATCCGGGCTATCCGGAAGTGCTAACAGTGCGTTGCCGCATCGTTCGTGAATTCGCCGGCGGAATGCGAAACGTGTCTGCCCGCGACGCGATTGCGCGGAACTCCCGACACAATTTATACCCAAATCAAGACCTTAAGCTCCCCAAAGAGGGGGATTTCGGTATAATCGCGGGCTCCCTAAATCGAATCCATCGATGGTTGGGTTGTTCACTGCTTTCACGTTTTCATCGGGAGTGGGAATGTCCAATCTGAGCAATGCATTGCAGCTCAAGGCTGTTCATAGCCAACTGCCAGTCACGGCTTACTTTGACGAAGCGCTTCTTACGCGCGAACTCGACATACTTTTCAAGCAGGGTCCACGCTATATCGGGCACGAACTCATGGTGCCGGAAGCGGGAAACTATTTCGCGCTTCCGGGTGAAGGCGAAGGGCGCGTGCTCGTTCGTAATCAGCAGAACAATATCGAATTGCTGTCGAACGTGTGCCGCCATCGTCAGGCCATCATGCTCAATGGCCGCGGCAGCGCGGACAACATCGTCTGCCCGCTGCACCGCTGGACCTATGACCTCGACGGTCAGCTGCTCGGCGCACCGCATTTCGCGGACAAGCCCTGCCTCAACCTCGGCAAGACCCCGCTGCAGAACTGGCAGGGGCTGCTGTTCGAATCGGAGGGCCGCAACGTCGCTGCGGATCTCGCCAGGCTTGGCACCGCCCGGCATTTCAACTTCTCGAATTTCATGTTCGATCACGTTGAAGTGCATGAGTGCAACTACAACTGGAAGAGCTTCATCGAGGTCTATCTCGAGGACTATCACGTCGCGCCGTTCCATCCGGGACTCGGCAGCTTCGTGTCGTGCGACAACCTCGAATGGGAATTCGGCGACTGGTACAGCGTCCAGACAGTCGGCGTCCACAAGAATCTCGAGAAGCCGGGCAGCCCGACGTATCGCAAGTGGCACGACGAAGTCCTGCGCTTCCGCAACGGCACGCCGCCCGAGTTCGGCGCGATCTGGATGGTGTATTACCCCGGCCTGATGATCGAGTGGTATCCGCACGTGCTGGTCGTGTCGTGGCTGATCCCGGAGGGCACGCAGAAGACGCGGAACATCGTCGAGTTCTATTACCCCGAGGAAATCGCGCTGTTCGAACGCGAGTTCATCGAGGCCGAGCGCGCCGCCTACATGGAAACCGCGCGCGAGGACGACGAGATCGCCGAACGCATGGACGCCGGCCGCCACGCACTCATGTCACGCGGGGAGAACCAGGTCGGTCCGTACCAGAGCCCGATGGAATCCGGCATGCAGCATTTCCATGAATTCCTGCGGCATCAGCTCGGGACGATCTGAAGGTCGCGACGCAAGCTTCAGAATGACGAATGGCCCGACCGGTGCAAGCCGGTCGGGCCATTTGCTTTCTGCGCGGACTAAGGGCAGCCGCGCGGTCTGGCTTCAGTGCTTCGGTTCGCTCTTCGTGATTGCACCTGAATGGGGATCGACGTGCAGTTCGTAGATCCGCCCGCCCTTGGTGGCCTCGCCTTCCCAATGACCGTCATCGGCCTTCAGATAGGCGTTGGCATAGCCCTGTTGGCTCAGCTTCTGAATGGCCTGTTCCTTCGGCATCCAGTCCGCGCCGGGGGTATCGGCGAATGCGGTGTGAGCGGCCAGTACGGTCGCCGTCGCCAGCAGAACCCGCAGTTTGGTTGTTTTCATTGAAGCCTCCGTCGTATGAATACCGGACGCAGCCGCAAGATCCGCGCCGCTTTGTCCCTGGACCGGTGACGACCCACCCCATGTGTGTTTAGACTGACAACTCCCCTCGCCAAACGAGCGTCGCTCCAGGAGCCGCCATGCAGCACACCCACTACACCACGCTCATCTCCGCCGCGAACCTCGCCGACCGGCACGCGGCCGCGCCCGGCAGCGTGCTGGTCTTCGACTGCCGCTTCGACCTCGCCGCGCCCGAAGCAGGCGCGGCCGCCTACGCCGCCGGTCACATTCCCGGCGCGCATTACCTGCATCTCGATCGCGACCTGTCGGGCGCGAAAACCGGCTCGAACGGACGGCACCCGTTACCCGAGCGCGCGGCGCTCGTCGAAAAACTGGCGAGCTTCGGACTGGACGAAGGACGCCAGGTCGTCGCCTATGACGCGCAGGGCGGCATGTATGCGGCGCGTCTCTGGTGGCTGCTGCGCTGGCTGGGACACGATTCCGTCGCGCTGCTCGACGGCGGGCTGAACGCCTGGGAAGCCGCCGGACAGCCGCTGGAGACCGCCGTGCCGGCGCGCACGCAGGGTACGTTCAAGGCGGCGGCGCCGCTGCAGGTGACCATCGATGCCGCGGCGATCGAGCGCAGCATCGGCACGCGTGATCACCTGCTGATCGATGCCCGCGCCGCCGACCGCTATCGCGGCGAGAACGAAACGCTCGATCCCGTCGGCGGCCACATTCCGGGCGCGCTGAATCACTTCTTCAAGGACAACCTGAACGCCGATGGCCGCTTCAAGACCGCGCACGACCTGCGCGAGGCCTTCGGCACGCTGATCGGCGCGACCTCGCCCGACCGCATCGTGCTGCAATGCGGCTCGGGCGTGACGGCGTGTCACAACGCCATTGCAATGGAAATCGCCGGGCTGCACGGCGCCGCGCTCTATCCCGGCTCGTGGAGCGAGTGGAGCGCCGATCCGGGCAGGCCCGTCGCGACCGGCGCGAAGCCCTGAGACGCCTTACCGGACGCCGTGCTCGCGGAACCACGCGAGCGCGCGCTTCCAGGCGTCTTCCGCGTCCGCCTTGCGATAGCTCGGCCGGTAATCGGCAAAGAACGCGTGCGGGGCGTCGTCGTACACGACGAACTGCGAGTTGCGGGCGGGCGGCGGATCGTTGGCGAGCGCCTGCTTCATCTGCTCGATGGTGTCCTGCGGAATGCTCTGGTCCTGCCGGCCATACAGCCCGAGCACCGGCACCTTGAGCCCGCTGGCGAGATCGAGCGGATTGCTCGGCGTGTTCTCCGTCTTGTTGCCGACGAGCCGTCCATAGAAAGCGACCGCCGCCTTGAGCGACGGATTGTGCTCCGCGTACAACCACGAGATGCGCCCGCCCCAGCAGAACCCGACGATGCCCACACGCTTCGGATCGCCGCCATGCTCGCCCGCCCACTTGACGGTCTGGTCGATGTCCGAGATCACCTGCGCGTCCGGTACCTTCGACACGAGTTGTTCGTTGAGCTGCTGCATCGACTTGTAGGCCGAGGCGTCGCCCTGGCGCGTGTAGAGGTCCGGCGCGATCGCCAGATAACCCTGCTTCGCGAAGCGCCGGCACACGTCGGCGATGTGCTCGTGCACGCCGAAGATCTCATGAATGACGATGATGACCGGCAGATGCGTCTTGCCCTTGGGCTGCGCGCGATACGCCGGCACGAGCGTGCCGTCCGCGCCCCGCACGCCGATGGCGCCGGCTTCGAGGCCGTCGCTGTCGGTGTGGATGGTCTGCGCGGAGACCGGCAGCACGGCGGCCGCGAAGCCGGTGCCGATACTTGCCTTGATGAAGTTGCGGCGATTGAACGGGACGTGCGGAATGAGGCTGTCGACTTCTGGGTCTAGCATGCGTGGCTCCCGTGGCGAGGCCGTCGCATTGCACGCTCGATGGCGGTGGCAATGCGCGGCACGGATCCTTGAAACCGCGCGGCGTGCCCAAGGCTGCACGCCGCGCGGCGCTGCACGACGAAGAACGTGCGCTTCCGGAAAAGCGCGCCGCTCATTCTAAACAGCTTTGAACGAACGACGCAGCGCTTCTATTCCAGACCAGTGAGCGTCAATGCAGCTTCACGCGCGGCGCGGTGGAGCGGCGCAGCCAGTGCGCGACGGTGTCGAGCACCATGCGTGCATAGCCGTGCAGCGCGGCGACATGCAGCCGGTACAGCGACATGTACATGAAGCGCGCGAACAGCCCTTCGATCAGCATGTTGCCGCCGATCAGCCCGCCCATCAGGTTGCCGACCGCGCTGTAATGCCCGAGCGACACCAGCGAGCCGAAGTCGCGATACGTGTACTCCGGCAGCGGCTTGCCCTGCAGCAGCCGCTCGAACGACTTGAACAGAAAGCTCGCCTGCTGATGCGCGGCCTGCGCGCGCGGCGGGACATTGCGCTCGTTGCCGGGCCACGGGCACGCGGCGCAGTCGCCGAGGGCGAAGATGTTGTCGTCGATTTCGGTTTGCAGCGTGCGGCGCACGTTCAGCTGGCCGAGGCGGTTGGTCGGCAGGCCGTCCAGGTTGGCAAGGATGGCCGGCGCCTTGATGCCCGCCGCCCACACCGTGAGGTCCGCGCGAATCATCTTGCCGCTCGCCGTGTGGATCGAGTCGCGGCCCACCTGCGCGACGGTTTCGCCGGTCAGTAGCTTCACGCCGAGCTTGGTGAGCAGTTCGGCGGTCGCGGTGGAGACGCGCTCCTGCAGCGCAGGCAGGATGCGCGGTCCTGCCTCGATCAACACGATGCCGATGTCATGTTTCGGGTCGAGCTTGTGCAGCCCGTAGGCGGACAGCACCTGCGCCGTGTTGCGCAGTTCCGCCGACAATTCCACCCCGGTCGCGCCGGCGCCGACGATCGC
Source organism: Caballeronia sp. LZ043 (assembly GCF_031451075.1). Lineage (NCBI taxonomy): Bacteria > Pseudomonadati > Pseudomonadota > Betaproteobacteria > Burkholderiales > Burkholderiaceae > Caballeronia > Caballeronia sp. LZ043. The sequence continues at coordinate 1,304,410 of NZ_JARUXT010000004.1, forward strand.
CACCTGGATGCGCGGCACCGGATCGACGCCCGGCGGATCTTCGGCTTCGGCTTCGTCGATGCCTGCGGCCACCGGCTCGGGCGCGACGTGCTCGGCGCGAATGCACGCCGCGATCAAGCGCTTGCGGAAAAGCTCGGCCTGGCCGACGGTATCGAGCGCGATGGAATTGGCTTGTGCGCCCTCGACGCCGAAGAAATGCGTCGTGCTGCCGATGGCGATGACCAGCGTGTCGTACTCCAGGTCGCGTTCCGGCAGCAGTTCGCCGGCTTCCTCGTCGCGCAGCGCGCTGATCCTGATGCGCCGGTTCGCGCGGTCCAGTCCGATCAGATCGCCCTGCTGGAACTCGAAGCCATGCCACAGGGCTTGCGCCGCGTATTCGAGTTCCTGCGTGAACGGGTCCATGCTGCCGGCGGCGACTTCATGCAGCAGCGGCTTCCAGATGTGCGTCGGATTGCGGTCGACCAGTGTGATCTGCGCTTTTGGCGGCGTCTTGCTGTCCGTGCTGCCGAAGCGGTCGCCGAGACGCGTCGCGAGTTCGAGGCCGCCGGCCCCTCCGCCGACGATGATGAAGCGATGCATGGAACTCTCCCTGTGCTTTTATAACCGGTCCGCTGTCGTGCCCGTTGTGTTCGTTCGTGCTTGTTTCCTCGATGAACGGATTGTGCGCGAGGCCCGATGACAGTCACAAGCGCGTCGATGACATGCCGGGCATATGCATCCGAAGCAGCATAGGCCTTCGCGCGGCGTGTGTCAGCAGGCCTCGATGAAGCTCAGGGCGTCAGTGCGCCTCTTCCCAGTTGTTGCCGACGCCCACTTCCGCGACGAGCGGCACCTTCAGCTGCGCGACGCCGCACATGAGTTCAGGCAAGCGCTTCCTGACTTCGGGGAGCGCTTCCTCCGGGACTTCGAGCACGAGTTCATCGTGTACCTGCATGATCATCTTCGCACCGGTGCCCGAGGTTTCGAGCCAGTCCTGCACGGCGATCATCGAGAGCTTGATGAGGTCGGCGGCGGTGCCCTGCATCGGCGCATTGATGGCCGCGCGTTCCGCTGCCTGCCGGCGCGGACCGCTGCCGCCGTTGATCTCGGGCAGCCACAGACGCCGGCCGAAGACCGTCTCGACGAAGCCATGCGCCTTCGCGGCGAGACGCGTGTTCTCCATGTAGGCGGCGACGCCCGGGTAGCGCGCGAAGTACCGGTCGATATACAGCTTCGCCGCATCGCGCGTGATGCCGAGATTCGACGCCAGACCGAACGAGCTCATCCCGTAGATCAGGCCGAAGTTGATGACCTTGGCGATGCGGCGCTGATCGTTGTCGACTTCAAGCGGCGTCACGCTGAACACTTCCGAGGCGGTCGCACGATGCACGTCCTCGCCTTCCTTGAACGCGCGCATCAACGAGGCGTCGCCGGAAATGTGCGCCATGATGCGCAGTTCGATCTGCGAATAATCCGCGGACACGATCTTGCGGCCCGGCGGCGCGATGAACGCTTCACGAATGCGGCGTCCTTCGCCGGTGCGCACCGGGATGTTCTGCAGGTTCGGTTCGTTCGACGACAGCCGCCCCGTCACCGCGACCGCCTGTGCATAGTTCGTATGCACGCGGCCGGTGTTGGCGTTGACCATGCGCGGCAGTTTGTCCGTGTAGGTGGACTTGAGCTTCGACAGACCGCGATGTTCGAGCAGCACCTTCGGCAGCGGAAAGTCTTCGGCGAGCTTCTGCAGCACTTCTTCGTCGGTGGAAGGCGCGCCGCTCGGCGTCTTCTTCACGATCGGCAATTGCAGCTTTTCAAAGAAGATCTGGCCGATCTGCTTCGGCGAACCGAGATTGAACTCGCCGCCCGCAAGCTCATACGCCTGCGCCTGCAAATCGATGAGACGCTTCGCGATCTCGTTGCTCTGCGCATCGAGCCGCTCGCGGTCGATCAGCACGCCGTTGCGTTCCATCTTGCGCAGCACGCGCGACGTGGGCAATTCGATGTCGCGATACACCCGCAGCAGCCCTTCTTCCTGCGCCACTTGCGGATACAGCGCGCGATGCAGGCGCAGCGTGATGTCGGCGTCTTCGGCGGCGTAGGCCGCGGCCTGTTCGAGCGGGACTTCGTCGAAGCCGATCTGCGCCGCGCCCTTGCCCGCGACGTCCTCGTACTTGATGGTCTTCACGCCGAGATGGCGCAGCGCGAGGTTGTCCATGTCGTGTGGACGGTGCGACTCCAGCACGTACGATTGCAGCAGCGTGTCGTGCTCGACGCCGCGCATCTCGATGCCATAGTTCGCGAGCACCTGCTCGTCGTACTTCAGATGCTGGCCGACCTTCTTCTTCGATGCATCTTCGAGCCACGGCTTGAGCTTCGCGAGCACTTCGTCGCGCGGCAACTGCTCGGGCGCATCCGGCCCGCGATGCGCAACCGGGACATAAGCCGCATGACCTGGCTCGACCGAGAACGACATGCCGACGATCTGCGCAGTCAGCGGATCGAGCGACGTGGTCTCGCTGTCGAACGACGTGAGCTCGGCTTCGTTGATGCGCTTGAGCCAGGCATCGAACTGTTCCCACGTCTGCACGGTCTCGTAGTGATGCTCGATCTCCGTGACTTCGGCGGGCGGCGTGTCGCTCGGCCCTTCGACGGCATCGGCGATTTCGATCTCGCGCAGCCAGGTCTTGAAGCCATGACGCAGGAACACGTCGCGCAGTTCGTCGCGTGATTCGGGACGGCTGGCGAGCGTGGCATCGATTGATTCGATCTGCGAGGCAAGATCGCATTCCGTGTGCACGGTAACGAGCTTGCGGGCCATGGGCAGGAAGTCCAGAGCCTTGCGCAGATTGTCTCCTACCGCACCTTTGATCTCGCCCGCATGTTCTACGATGCCATCAAGGGTGTCGTATTGCGTGAGCCACTTGAGCGCGGTCTTGGGTCCGCATTTCTCGACGCCCGGCACGTTGTCGACCGTATCGCCGATGAGAGAAAGATAGTCGACGATGCGTTCGGGCGGCACGCCGAACTTGGCCTGCACGCCGGCGCGGTCGAGCGTTTCGTTGGTCATCGTATTGATGAGGGTGACATGATCCGTCACAAGCTGAGCCAGATCCTTGTCGCCCGTCGAGACGATCACCTTCATGCCGCGCTTCTCGGCCTGCACGGCGAGCGTGCCGATGACGTCGTCGGCCTCGACGCCCTCGATCATGACGAGCGGCCAGCCAAGCGCGCGCACGGCAACGTGAATGGGTTCGATCTGCCTGGAGAGGTCTTCCGGCATCGAGGGCCGGTTGGCCTTGTACTCGGCGTACCAGTCGTCGCGGAAGGTCTTGCCCTTGGCGTCGAAAATGCACGCGCTATACTCTGCATTGATTTCGCGCCGCAAGCGCCGCAGCATGTTGATCATTCCATACAGTGCGCCAGTGGGACCGCCGTCGGGGCCTCGCAGGTCAGGCATCGCATGGTAGGCCCGGTACAAGTAACTAGAACCGTCGACCAATAGCAGGGTCTTACCTTCAAGACTGAGTTCTTCAGGCATTATGAACAAGAGAAAAGTGATTCCGAGTCTGCGATCGCTCGCAGATCAAGAGCGCGCGACAGCCAAGAAGGCTCGCGCATCGTGGCAGATGTTCACGATTATGGCAGAGTTTATCGAGGCGACCGAGTACCTCTCGGAGATCCGGCCTGCCATCAGCATCTATGGTTCGGCCCGTCTCAAACCCGAGTCGCCGTACTATCAGCGCACCATTGAAATCGCGCAGAAGTTCTCCGATGCGGGCTTCGCCGTGATCTCGGGCGGCGGCCCGGGCATCATGGAAGCGGCCAACAAGGGCGCGCACGCGGGCAAGTCGCCTTCGGTCGGTCTCAACATCGAATTGCCGCATGAACAGTCCGGCAATCAATGGCAGGACATCTCGCTGCGCTTCCGTCACTTCTTCACGCGCAAGGTCACGTTCGTGAAGAACTCGGACGCGGTCGTGGTGATGCCGGGCGGCTTCGGCACACTCGACGAACTCGCCGAAGTCCTCACGCTCATCCAGACGAAGAAGTCGCGCCATGTGCCCATCGTGCTGGTCGGTGCGGAGTTCTGGGCCGGCCTGCTCGACTGGTTCAAGAAGACGCTGCTGACCAATGGCGTGATCGGCGAGAAGGATCTCGACCTGATGCAGGTCATCGACGATCCCGATCAGGTGCTCGACGCGGTGCTGCGCTTCTATGAAGACCGCGAGGACGCGCCCGAACAGCCCGCCGAAGGCAAGTCGGACGAAGACCGGATGTTCTATCTGTGAGAGGGGTGGCGGGGCGAGCGCCGCTCGCCCCGATGCAACGCTTCTGACTTACTGGAACGCCACTTCGGCGAAGCTGCGCAGCTTGCGGCTGTGCAATTGCGACAGCCCGTTCATGCGCAGCAACTCCATCGCCTTCACGCCGATCTGCAGATGCTGATCCACCTGCGCGCGATAGAACTGGTCAGCCATGCCGGGCAGCTTCAGTTCGCCATGCAGCGGCTTGTCCGACACGCATAACAGCGTCCCGTACGGCACGCGGAAGCGGAAGCCGTTGGCGGCGATCGTCGCGCTTTCCATGTCGAGCGCAACGGCCCGGCTCTGCGACAGCCGCCGTACCGGCTCGCGATGATCGCGCAGTTCCCAGTTGCGGTTATCCACGCTCGCCACCGTGCCCGTGCGCATCACGCGCTTCAGGTCGGTGCCTTCGAGCCGCGTCACCTGCGCGACCGCCTTCTCCAGCGCCACCTGCACTTCCGCCAGTGCCGGCACCGGCACCCACAGCGGCAGGTCGTCATCGAGCACGTGATCTTCACGCACGTAACCGTGGGCGAGCACGTAGTCGCCGAGCCGCTGCGTATTGCGCAGCCCCGCGCAATGTCCAAGCATGATCCACGCATGCGGGCGCAGCACCGCGATATGGTCCGTGATCGTCTTCGCGTTCGACGGTCCCACGCCGATGTTCACCATCGTGATGCCGCTGCCGTCCGCGCGCTTCAGGTGATACGCGGGCATCTGCGGCAGGCGCGCGGGGGCCGAGCCCTCCTCGGGCTGTTCGCCGAGGTTCGCGTTATACGTGACGACGTCGCCGGGTTCGACGAACGACGAATACTCGCTGCGATAGGCGCGCGTGGCTTCGTCGTCGGCACGCGACATCATCGTGCGGCCGAGCTTCACGAATTCGTCGATATAGAACTGGTAGTTCGTGTACAGCACGTAGTTCTGGAAATGCGTCGGCGAGGTCGCGGTGTAGTGGCGCAGCCGGTGCAACGAGAAGTCCACGCGCGCCGCCGTGAACAACGCGAGCGGATGCGGCTCGCCAGGACCGGGCTCGAAGGTGCCGTTGACGATGCGGTCGTCGAGCAGCGCGAGGTCCGGCGTGTCGAAGATATTGCGCATCGCGAGCAGACGGTCGCGGTCCAGATCGCCTTCGAGATGAATGCCTTCGGCGAATGCGAAGTGAATCGGAATCGGCTGCGCCGACACGCCCACTTCAATGCCTACATGATGATTCTTCGCGAGCAGGCGCAACTGCTCGCGATAATAATCGCCGAACAGGTCGGGGCGCGTGAGCGTCGTTTCATAAATGCCCGGCCCGGCGACGAAACCATACGAGCGGCGTGAATCGATCTGCGTATTCCACTCGGTTCGCACGCGCACGAACGGATAACACGCACGCACACGATGCGTGAACTGCTCATTGCGTCGATAGCGCGCGAACGCATCGCGCAGGAATGCGGTGTTGGCTTCGTAGATGGCGGAAAGCCGCGTGACGGCCGCGACGGGATCTTCGAAGGATTCGGTCGGGAAGTCGTTGGCAGGCGTGCCCTGGGTGCTTTGAGTCCGGTCGTTTGTCATGATCTTGTGTCTTTTTTTGATGCCCTCGATGAATCGACATTAACACGGAAGAATGCCCGATCCATGAAGCCCCTGATCACGTGAGTGCGTGCAATCACACCGTGCAACAGTGTTTTTTCGGCGCCACGTCGAAATGCTGAAAACCGGCGCACAATAAGGCGTTCCACTGATTCGGCAAGGCTTTTTGCTAGAATCCGGCCATCGCCTGGAGAACCATCATGAAGCTGCACCTTTGCGCCGCCGTCGCGGCAGTCCTCGCCGCCGCAAGCCTCGGCGCAGTCGCGCAGCCGGCGCCGCAAGCCGCTCAAATCGAGCCGCAACCCGCCACGCAGAAAATGTCGCCGGAAGAAGCAGCGGGACTTCCGGATCTGAAAGCCATCAACCGCCCGCCGGCCAATGTCAGCTCGAAAGTCGAAATCTCGCCGCCGCGCACGCCGAGCTTTCACGAACTGAGCACGAACGGCACTGAAATCACCGAGTTCCGCGACAAGGGCAAGCCGGTCGAGATCGACGTGCGTTCCAACTTCGGCACGCGTTACCAGATGAGCTCGCCCGCCGATACCTCGCCGCAAGTACGCGACAACGGCAAGGCCAGCACCCGCCTGCCATCGATCAACCTGCGTTACTGATCTTTTCTGATCGCGCCGGACTCGCTACGAATGCGAGTCGCGGTCTCGCGGCGCGGCGTCCGACAGGCCGCGCCGATCTTCACAGGCCCGCTCCGGGCCGTCCAACCTGACCGACGCTTCCCTGCATGGCCGTCTTTACCCCCGTCACCCACGCCGAGCTCGGCGACTGGCTGCAAGACTACGATCTCGGCGATGTCGTCGAATTGCGCGGTATCCAGTCCGGTATCGAAAACAGCAACTTCTTTCTCACGACCACGCGCGGCGAATTCGTGCTGACGATCTTCGAGAATCTGAGCGCCACGCAGTTGCCGTTCTATCTCGATCTGATGCGTCATCTGGCCTCGCATCGCGTGCCCGTGCCCGATCCGATGCCGCGCCGTGACGGCACGCTGTTCGGCATGCTGCATGGCAAGCCCGCTTCGGTGGTCACGAAACTGGACGGCGCGCCTGAACTTGCGCCGTCGCCCGCGCATTGCATCGAGGTCGGGCAGATGCTTGCGCGCCTGCATCTTGCCGGACGCGATTTCCCGCAGCATCAGCCGAATCTGCGCAGCCTGTCGTGGTGGCAGGAGAAGGCGCCGTCGATCGTTGAATTCCTGAGCCATGAGCAGCGCGAGTTGTTCGAGGGCGAACTGGCCTGGCAGGCGGCGTTCTTCGGCTCCGCGGATTACGCGGCGTTGCCCGGCGGCCCGTGTCATTGCGACTTGTTCCGCGACAATGTGCTGTTCGCGCCGGGGCTCGAACATGCGCGTCTCGGCGGCTTCTTCGACTTCTATTTCGCGGGCGTCGACAAATGGCTGTTCGACGTTGCCGTGACCGTCAACGACTGGTGCACGGATCTCGCGACGGGCGCGCTGGATGCCGCGCGTGTCGATGCGTTGCTGCGCGCGTATCAGACCGTGCGGCCGTTCACGCCCGCCGAGGAGCGTCACTGGAACGACATGCTGCGCGCAGGCGCGATGCGGTTTTGGGTGTCGCGCCTGCATGATTTTCATCGGCCGCGTGAAGCGCAGATGCTGAACGCGCACGATCCGGGTCATTTCGAACGCATCCTGCGCGCGCGCGTCCAGGCTGCTGCTCCATCCGCACAAGGCTAATCCTCTCTATGCGACTCATCGAAGTCCCCGCCAAGACCGGCTACGTGTGGTTCCGCCAGGGAATCTGGCTGTTTCGCCGCAATCCCTTTGCGTTTCTCACGGTGTTCTTCGCCTATTTGTTCGTGATGACGCTGATTTCGCGCGTGCCGCTGATCGGGCCGGTGCTGCCGCTCCTGTTCATTCCGGGCGTGGCGGTCGGCTTCATGGCGGCATGCCGCAACACGATTGCCGGCAAACCCGTCTGGCCGACCGTGCTCGTCGACGGCTTCCGCTCGTACGGGAGCGTCGTTGCGCGCCGGTTGCTCGCGCTCGGCGCGTTGTATGTCGTGGCGATGGCCGTGATCTTCGCGGTGTCGGCGCTGGTGGACGGCGGCACGCTGCTGAACCTCATGATGGGCGACGCGCCCGCCGGCGACCCCGAAACTGTCGCGGCGAGTTTCAGTCCGCTAGCGGTGCTCGTTGCGCTGGTGTGCTACATCCCGTTCGCGATGCTGTTCTGGTTCGCACCGATTCTTGTCGCATGGCACGACGTGCCGCCCGCCAAGGCGTTGTTCTTCAGCCTGGTGTCGTGCTGGCGCAACCGTGGGGCGTTCGTCTATTACGGCGTGTTGTGGATTTGCATTGCGCTTGCGGTGTCGTTCGGCCTCACCGCATTGATGCAGGCGCTCGGCGCCGGGCAGGAGATGGCATTGGCGGTGCTGATGCCGGCGTCGATTCTTGTCACTACCGCGCTGTATTGCTCGTTCTACGCCACGTATCGCGGCTGCTTCGGCGTGCAGTCGCCGGATACGCCGGATATCCCGGACACCTCCGACGCCCCCAAGGTCTAGAACGACACGCGCAAAAATTCGGGACGAGAAAAAGCCGGCTCAAGCAAATGAGCCGGCTTTTTTATGCGTTGCTGCCGGAAGATAATCCGGCGAACAACTCAAGTCAGAGACTTAGTTCGACATCCACTGCGGATGACGCGTCTTGACTCGCTGGTCCAGCTTCTTCATACGATATTCGAGATCGTAGACATCCGTGGCTTCGGCGAGATAGGCGTCGTCGCGCTCGCGGTCACGCTGGTCGGCAGACTTGGTCAGGAACAGGAAAATGCGGCTGAGCAGGAACATGGTGGGCCTCGCTGGGATACTAGGGTTACTACCTATGAAGCGATTATAGGGTAATCCCTGATCCAGCGCCAGCCCCGACAAAATAAATCTCTGATCTCAAACACAATTTTGCGACACTTCGACGCCCGTTACGCCACGCGGGCCTTGCTGGCAGCCTCGCCGGAGCGTCGCTGGTGCTTGAAAAATTCCCACATCACGGCGGCTGAATCCGGCCCTTTCGATGAATGGAAGGCCACGGTGTCATCGCCGCCGGCCCATGCATGGCCGAGTCCGCGCACAATCGACGTCTTCACGACCCGACGGCCGTTCTTGACGTAATCGCTGATCACGCCGTCGGCGAGTTTCTCTTCGCGGACTTCGCCCGCACGGCGGTTGCCTTCAGCATCAATGAAACCGTTCAGCCGCAAGAACTGCCGGGTCAACTGTTCGGCATTCGCGGCCGTGACGACAGAATCCAGCTCGCCATGCACGATGATCGCCGGCATGCCGGGGTACTCGCGAACGTCGACGGCGGCATCGATCAAGGCGACCGGATCCGTGCGGCTGCCGCGGCGCATGACATCCATCGCGCCGATGGCCGAATGCGCCTCGCCGAATACCACGCCGGAATGCAGCCCGACCGCCGCGAACATCTGCGGATGGCGGATCGCGAGCAGCGCGGCAAGTCCCGCCCCGGCCGACATCCCGGCAACGTAGACGCGCTCTTCGTCGAGATCGTGCTCCGCGACGATGGCGTCAATGAGCGAGATCACGGAAGCCGCCTCGCCGCCACCGCCGCCGCCCGAGTCGTCGTACCAATGCCAGCAGCGATGCGCATGCTCGTGCTTCGACTGCTCCGGATACAGCACCGCGAAGCCGTATTTATCGGCGAGGAGATTGATGCGCGTGCCTTGGGCGAACTCGTCTGCGTTCTGCTTACAGCCGTGCAACATGACGACGAGCGGCATCCGCTCGGCGCTTTCGTTCGGCGGCAGATAGAGCGCGTATGACAAGTGATTCACCAGCCGGCCAGCCGAAGTCGGTGGCGCCGAATGGTAGGAGCGCGCCCACTTCCCACGCGCCCAGGCCGACGCACGCGGCCGCACCCGCGACTCGCGCGCGGCCGGGCGCGTGCCGGTACGCGGCGACGACGCCTTGGCGGCCGCGCCCGACTGAAGTTTCGACTTGACGGTCTTGGCCCGCGTGGGCGTGGGCTTGGCCTTGGGTTTGGTCCGTGGCTTGGGAGCGTGAACCGCTTCAACGTGGCTGGCGACCAGGCGTCTCAAGCCGCGCAGCCAGAGCTTGGTAAGGCTTTTCGACATTCGGCTGGGTCCTCTGGAAACTGGCAATCGAACGGCGCGAGCAGGAGTTCCACGCCGGGTTGTGCAATGCACAATAACATCTTTTGCCCGAGCGATCGCTCGTCCACGCATGACATATCGGGACGAATTAACAGCAATTCAACAAAATAGCGAAAAATAAACGAAAGTTACGCGATGTAACCCGTAAACGCGGCCTACGTTGTCACATAATTGCGTACGGCAGCAGGCAGTTATACTGCTGAGGATTAGCCTGCCAACACAGGAGATGGCAGTGCAAGCCGTCGGCTACCGCGCTGCAGCAACCCCTATTCCCAAGCCATCAATGTCCATGGAGCTTCCCGTTTCCGTCTGGTACTGGATCACCGCGCTCGGCAGTGTCGGCGTGATGGGTCCGGTCGCGCTCATCATTGCCGCGTGGCTCGCGCTCGGCTATCGCTGGAAATACGCGGGCGCATGGCTCGCGCTGCTTGGCACCGCAAGCGGCCTGGTCGCACTGAGCAAGATCGCATTCATCGGCTGGGGAATCGGCATGCGCAATCTCGATTTCACCGGCATCAGTGGACATGCGCTCATGTCGACGTCGGTGCTGCCGGTGGCCGTTTTCGTCGCGCTGCTGCCCGCGCGGAATTCGCTGCGGGCGCTCGGCGTCGCAGCCGGATTGCTGCTGGGGCTGGCCGTGGGCGTATCGCGCGTGGTGCTCGACGCTCATTCGGTGTCGGAGGTCGTCGCGGGGTGCGCGCTCGGCGCCGTGGTCGCGCTGGCTTTCGTGCGCTTCGCGTGGCGCGCCGAGCCCGGAAAGCTCGCGCCGATGCCCGTGGCCGCGAGCTTCGCCGCGGTCGTCATCGCGTTGCACGGCGTGCCGGTGCCGACGCAGCACTGGATCACCGAGATCGCCCTCGGTTTGTCGGGCCATGCACGGCCCTATGTGCGAGCCAGCTGGAAGGTGAAACGCCCGCGTGCGCCGGAGCATCGGACGGAGGTTCAGGCGACGGATCCAGACGCCGCCTGAGATTCAGTCGAAATCAGAGGCTCAGTCGTTCACGCCGATGATCACGCTCGACGCCTTGATCACCGCCACCGCCTTCTGACCTTGCGCGAGTCCCAGCGTGTCGGCGCTCTGGTTGGTGATGATCGCCGTCACGGTGGTGCCGCCGTCGAGCGTCAGTGACACTTCCGCATTCACCGCGCCTTTCGTCACGTTGCTGACCGTGCCGCGCAGCTGATTGCGCGCCGAGAGCCTGGCGTTCGTGTCTTCCATCAGCATCACCCACGATGCCTTGATCAGCGCGAAGGCGTCGCTGCCTTCCTTCAGGCCAAGCGCCTGCGTGCTTTCATGGGTCACGACCGCGACGATGGTCTGGCCGCCCGGCAGGCCGAGTTCGATTTCATCGTTGACGGCACCGCGCGTGACCTTGGTCACCTTGCCTGCCAGTTGATTGCGTGCGCTTGTTTTCATCCCCAGTCTCCCGATCAGTTGCCAGTCATGGGCAAAGCCGGCGATCGCCGCGCCCGCCCGTTGCAGAAATTTGCGATGCTCGCGCTCCACCACGCGATAAGTCTCGATGAGCCGCAGCGCTGCCGGCGTGAGCGTCGTGCCGCCACCACCGCGGCCGCCGCTCGACGTGGTCACGAGCGGCTCGCCGGCGAGGTTGTTCATCGTGTCGACGGCGTCCCATGCGGCCTTGTAGCTCATGCCGATCCGCTTGGCGGCGGCCGTGATCGACCCGGCGTCGCGGATCGCGGCAAGCAGCGCAATGCGCGATGCGCCGCCCAACGTTTCCGCCCCGTTCGTCAGCCACACGGAACCGCCGATTTCCAGCGGCTCGCGTCGTGCGAGCGGTTCGTCACCGTTCATGCATCGTCTCCAGAGGTCGCGCCGTTACTGAAATCGAAACAATCCGGCGTGCCGCATTATAACGACGCCTTCAGACGCGGACGACGCAGCGCGCGCAACACGCGCTCGCCTTCCTGCGCGTCCGTGCGCGCCGTGGCCGCGCTCCACGCGCGCGCGAAACCGCGCTGATAGTCGGTGGCTTCGGGCAGCGCGACGAGGCGGTCGGCGGCGACGGCGGCATCGTTGGCTTCGCCCAGCGCGGACTGGAGTTGCGCGAGCAGCGCGCCGGCGTGCTTGCGGGTTCGGGACGACAGGATCGAGCGGAAGAATTCCAGCGCGTAGCGCAGCCGCTTGGCCTGAATGCGCACGCGATGCCGCTCCTGCGCCGGAAGCCGGACGAGATCGGGCACGCTGGCGATCCGGCGATAGTCCTTGTGGATCCGCCTCGCCCCGAACGCGACGAAACTCGTCGGGGCGGCATCCTCCTGCACCGCGAAGCGCGCGAGCCATTCGATGAAGGCCAGCGCGAGCCGCGCATGCCGTTTCGACGCGAGCGCCTCGCGCAGCCTTACGCGCGCGTCCTGCCGCCGCGCTTCCGCCGCCGCGATGAGCGCTTGCCAGCGGGTGGCGTCATCGTCGGAAGCGGCGTAGGCCGGCAGCGTCGTGCCGGCGAAGACGTCCCAGTCGCGCGCATCGGCGAGAAGGCCGCCGAACCAGGCAAGCTCCGGGGCGATGTGCGTGTGCCAGGTCTCGTCGATATCGTCGCGAAACAGCTTCAGAAGCGTCTTCAGACGCCTCTGCGCGACCCGCAACTGATGTACGTGCTCGTCGCCGAGACCGTCGCGCGCGGCAGCTTCGTTGCCGAACCACTGCCCGGCCACCGACGTCGCCATCGCGACGAAGGCCGCTCGCCGCGTCGCTGAAGGAGGCACATCGAGGCTCGTTGCGCAAACGGGATCGGCACTCGGCGCGGAAGCCGCGCCGGACGCGATGACGAAAGGCGTCGCGTCGATGACCGCGCCGGCGAGACTGAACAGCGCATCCAGCGAACCATCGACGGGCGCGGCGAGGCGCAGTTCCGGATGACCATCGGCAGCGGTTTCAAGCAACGCGCGCAGGAATACGCCCTCGATGTCGATGCGCCATGCGATACGCTCGATTTCACGACCGTCTGCGGCCGCCGGCGCCGCCTGGGCAGCAAAGCCGATCACCCGATGCGCCTTGGCCAGCGGCACGCGCAAACCGGCCTCGGCTTCGGCGAATTCACGCAGCGATGCGGCGAGATCATCGCCCGCCGGTCGCGCGAAGCTCCGGTAGCGCGCAAAGCCGGGAACGGGCGGCTGTTCCGTCAGGACGGCGCGCAGGGTGCGCGCGCCGTCCTGGGTTTCGACCGTCAGCCGCCAGTCCGGCGCTTTCAGCGGAATCTCGCGTACATGGAGCAACCCACGCGTGGGTGGATGCCCGGCAAATGCGGCGATCCGCTCGAGCGCCGCGATCAGCGTGGCCCGCCCCTCCTCTCGCTGCACCGCCCGCAACGCGATTTCGATCCATATCGTCATGCTTTCTCCCGAACGCGCCTGCGCCGCCGTTCAGATCATATGAATTCACGATTGATCCGCGATTGATGCGTGTTTCACGAAATCGACACCCGGCGGGTGAAACATCAGCGATTGTGCTTCGCAACGCACCCATCCGCCGTTTCCCTATTTGCCGCCCACGCGCGCAACGCGCACAAGCCCAGCCTCAAGGACGCGACATGAATCAAGTTGTCTTTCCCCAAACCGAGAGCGGCCGCTCTCCCGGCCAGCGCTACGCCCTGCTGATCTTTCTGCTGGTGATCGCGGCCGGCGTCGTCTATTGCGTGATGCATCTGCTCGAAGATCTCGCGCCGGTGCGGGAATCGTCGGTACTTCCGTATGTGCTGCTCGGCGTCGCGCTGCTGATCGCGCTCGGCTTCGAATTCGTCAACGGATTTCATGACACGGCCAACGCCGTCGCCACCGTCATCTACACCCATTCGCTGACGCCCAATCTGGCGGTCGTCTGGTCCGGCATGTGGAACTTCATCGGCGTGCTGATTTCCAGCGGCGCGGTGGCCTTCGGCATCCTGCAACTGCTGCCGGTCGAACTGATCATCGGCGTCGGCAGTTCGCAGGGCTTCGCCATGGTGTTCGCGCTGCTGATCGCGGCGATCATCTGGAACCTCGGCACCTGGGCGCTCGGCCTGCCGTCGTCCAGCTCGCATACGCTGATCGGTTCCGTGATCGGCGTCGGCCTGATGAACCAGATGCTGCATGGTTCGAACGGCACGTCGGGCGTCGACTGGAGCCAGGCGGTGTCGGTCGGCAAGTCGCTGCTGTTTTCGCCGATCGTCGGCTTCATTCTCGCGGGCTTCCTGCTGTATGTGCTGAAGCTCGTCGTGCGCGTGCCGGCGCTCTACAAGGAGCCGGAAAAGAACGCGCCGCCGCCGTTCTGGATCCGCTGCCTGCTGATCCTGACCTGCACGGGCGTCTCGTTTGCGCACGGCTCCAACGACGGCCAGAAGGGCATGGGCCTCATCATGCTGATCCTGATCGGCACCGTGCCGACTGCCTATGCGCTCAACAAGGCCGTGACGGCCAACGAAACGCAGACCTTCCTCGCCGTGAGCCACAGCGCGGCCGAAGCGTTGCAGCGCTACAGCAACGGCGTCGCGCCCGCCGCCGATGCCCGCGCCCAGGTCGAGAAGTTCGTCCAGACGAAAACCTTGGCACCGGACTCGGTGGCCTCGCTGAACAGCCTCGTCGACTCGATCGAATCGCAGGTTCGCCCGAGTCAGACCATGGCTGAACTGCCGCAAGGCAACGTACGCAACGTGCGCAACGAGATGTATGTCGCGTCCGAGGCGCTGCGCATCATGGAGAAGCAGAAGACGCCCGCGTTCTCGCAACCCGACCTCGCGACTCTCGACAACTACAAGAAGCAGCTCGATCACGCGACCAAGTTCATCCCGACGTGGGTGAAGGTAGCCGTGGCGGTAGCGCTGGGACTTGGCACGATGGTCGGCTGGAAGCGCATCGTCGTGACGGTGGGTGAGCGCATCGGCAAGACGCATCTGACGTATGGACAAGGCGCATCGGCTGAACTCGTCGCGATGCTCACCATCGGCGCCGCCGATGCCTACGGCCTTCCGGTCAGCACGACGCACGTGCTTTCGTCGGGCATTGCCGGCACGATGGCCGCGAACGGTTCCGGCCTGCAATGGCGCACGGTGCGCAGCCTGGCGCTGGCGTGGATCCTGACGCTGCCGGTTTCGATCGCGCTCGCGGGCTTCCTGTTCTGGGTGTTCCGCGGCATCTTCTGAATCGCTGCCTGAACGCGTGCGTGGCGGGAGCGCGGCGATCCGCGCTCCCGCCGGTTGCAAATTTTGCGCTTCCTCTATCGTTCGCTCGTCATTTTTGACAATCCGCCTGTTCCGACGTCTGTCCGGGAAACGCCCGAAGCCTTGTGCCGCCTGTGTTTCAGGCTGACTGGCACAGCCATTGCTCTACTTTTCTCGTCGATCGCACCTCGGACCGGACGGCAGCAAGTTCCGCCGCCCCGGCGCACTGTGTTGCAGTCAGTTGGGAGGCCGCGCCGGGTGTCGATTCGTCAATCGCGATCAATTAACAAGGAGACGTCAAAATGACGATCGGAACCATCCTGCTGATCATCCTGATCCTGATCCTGATCGGCGCCATTCCGTCCTGGCCGCATAGCCGCAGTTGGGGTTATGGGCCGAGCGGTATTGTCGGCGTCGTGTTGATCGTGGTGATCGTGCTTTTGCTGATGGGACGGCTGTGACGTCCCGCGCGCCCGCGCTGCATTGAGCGGGTCGCGACTTGCGCAAATGAAAAGGGGCGCCCGACCGGGCGCCCCTTTTTCATCTTCTTGACCCGTCCGGCGCTATCAGACGCGCATGACCTGCCCGTTCGGTTCGATCTTGCGCGGAATCATGGGATCGGATTGTTTCGGCGACGATGCCTTCGGCCGTGCCGTGACGACAGGCGCTTCGATCGCGGCCTTGTCGGCCACCTGCTTCACCGCCGTCGCGCTCTTGCGCTTTTTCTTCGCGGCGACCGGGCTGCCCGTGTGGGACTTCGGCTTGCCCTTCACGGCTTGCGCCTCGGGCGGATTCCAGACTTCCGTGTAACGCTCGGCCGCGAACAATGACGACGAGCCGAAGACCAGCAGAAGAATGAGCAATGCGCGCTTCAAAGGTTTCGCTCCAACGGTGAGTGGCCCGCTCTGCGCGAGAGGATGGCGTCGAGCGAGCGCTCGGAGGTGTCGAGTTCGTGTAACGCGGCGTCGAGTCGCCCGAGTGAACACGCGGCGGACTGGCCGCTTGCTTCTAATCCGGGCTCGCTTCGCGTGGCGTCGAACGCTGCGTGGACGGCTCGCGTCGCGCGCATGAAACGTTCGAGCGCGGCGGCTTCGAGCGAATCGCTGTGTCGATTCATCGGCAAGCTCCTGTGACGAACAAGCTGTACGAATATACAGTAATCGACCGCCCCGGCAAACCTGCTGATTTCAGCGTGGTGAAAATGCAGCAACCCCTCTTGACCCGCGCGCCAACGCCATTTTTCCCCCGTCCCGGTGACATTTCGACGCGCCTTGTCTTCAGCCATCTCGAAATTAAGGCGCGCTTAATTCTGGGCCGACACACTCCAAGCGCGATCCGGCTCCGCTGGCGCCGTCAGATGACGGTCCGAGCCGCCCACGATGAGGAATGTGCCATGCCTGCCAACACCACTGCGCGCCCGTCTTTCGCCAATCTCGCTCCGACGCTGCGCAAGAAGCACGCGCTCGCGTTGCGCCGCTGCCGTCTGTCGGCGCCGGTCGAGCCGTTGTTCGGTCCGGCCTACCGGATGGTCGAATGGGAAAGCAAGAACGATCCGCGCGTCCAGTGCCGCATTTTTCCCGCCGACTGCACGTCCAAGCAGATCGCTGAAGCGTTGCGGGCGCATGTGCCGGGCCGCCGTTACGGACCCGTCGATGAAGACGCGTGATCCGTCGCGCCGAGCACGAAAGTTCATGCATCGCTTGAATTAATCCACATATGGACTAATATGGTCATCAAGTTCCTTTCGAGACTTGATGACATGTCCCATGCCGCACGCGCCCATTCAGCGGCGACAGGCCACACGCCGCCGCCCCCGGCACTGCGTACAGGCGACCTTTCCGCCGCCGGCCTGCGCGCCTTCATCAACATCGCCCGGGACTGGTCGCTAACGGCCGAAGAGCAGATCATCCTGCTGGGTTCGCCCGGGCGTTCTACATATTTCAAATGGAAGAACGCGCCTGAATCGGCGCGGCTCGAACGCGACAAGCTCGAGCGCCTGTCGCTCATTCTCGGCATCTACAAGGCGTTGCAGATCTTGCTGCCGGACCCCGGCGCCGCCGACACCTGGATCCGCCGCCCCAACACCGCGCCGCCCTTCGGCGGCAAGCCGGCGCTCGACCGCATGCTGGCAGGCAATATCAGCGACCTGCTCGCCGTTCGGCAGTACCTCGATGCGATGCGAGGCGGATGGGCGTGATGGGTATCGAATTCGGCAAGAACCCGTCCGACTGGCGGGAGCGCTGGCCGCATGGCCTGCTCGACTGGTCGCCCGCGTATCGCGTGATTCCCACTCGCTTTCCCGCTGTGAACCTGTTCGACCGCGTGGCGTCGCCGCACGATTTCGAAGCGTTGTACGCACTGGAAGCCATGACCAACGACCGCCTGCGGACCGAACTCGGCGAACTGGATCTCGTGCCGCCGGACGAGCGCTGCTTCGGGCCGGGCTGCGGGCCGATCATGGCCGCGTTCACGCATCTGAATCCCAACGGCAGCCGTTTCTCCGACGGACACTACGGCGTGTTCTATTGCGCGCGTGATCGTCAGACGGCCATCGAGGAAACGCGTTATCACTCGAGCCTGTTTCTGCGCGCCACCAACGAAGCGCCGCTGCGGCAGCAGATGCGCCTCTATTCGGTGACGGCGTACGGTGAAGTGGTGGATTTGCGCGGGGACGCCATCGCACGGAATGGCCTGGATGCGCGTCTGCTCGATCCCGTCGATTACGGCGCGGGCCGCGCGCTCGGCCGTGCGGCGCGTGAGGCCGGCGCGGCGGGGATTGCGTATCCGTCGGTGCGCGACCCGCAGGGCGAGTGCCTCGCGGCCCTCCGCACGACGATGCTGCGCGACTGCCACCACGCGGCCTATCTCGAATACAACTGGAACGGCCACGCGATCGACTATGTGTTCGAGCTGAACCAGGTCGGCTGAATGCACCGCACGTCAACGCACGTCACGTCAGCGGATAGCCAACGCCGTGGACGAACGCGTCCGCGCGATCTTCTTCGACGCCGGCCGCGCTGCCTTCGGCGCCGGCTTCTTCGCGACGCGCTCCAGCGCCTGCGCCGCCGCGCGCTTGCCGCTGGTCTTCAGCGCACCGGCGCGCGCCTTGCGGCTGGAGGCGTCGAGCAGGTTGGTGAGACGCGCATCGCTCGGGTCGGCGCCCTTGCGATGCTTGCGCGCCGCTTCGCGGGCACGGCGCTTCGCGTCCAGTTCGAGAAAGATCGCGAGCGCGGCTTCGTCGGTCTTGAGTCCGTGACGGCGGCTCGCCGGCATCGATTCGGCCAGTCCGCCCGCCTCGAAAGCCTCGATCACGGCGGGATGCACATAGCATTTGCGGCACACCGCCGGCGTGTTGCGCAGCAACTGGGACACTTCCTTGATGGTCCCGACAATATGCTTGCGCGCCTCCGTCACCGTGTCCCACTTGAGCCTGCGCAGCGCCGCGAGCGCGAACACGCTGCCGGCCCAGGTGCGATAGTCCTTCGCGGTGAAGTCGGCGCCGGTGATCTCGTGCAGATAGTCGTTGATGTCGGATGAGCTGACGGAGTGACGCTCGCCATCGGCATCGAGATACTGGAACAGGTCCTGCCCCGGCAGATCCATGCAGCGCTTGATGATGCGTGCAAGCCGCGCGTCGCTCACCGAGACATCGTGCTCGATGCCGCTCTTGCCGCGAAACTTGAAGCGCAGCGTGCCCGCCGAGACCTTCAGGTGCCGCTTGCGCAGCGTCGTCAGCCCGTACGAGCGGTTCTCACGCGCATATTCCTCGCTGCCGACACGGATCAGCGTCGTGTCCAGCAAGCGCACCACCGTCGCGAGCACCTTGTTGCGCGGCATACCGTCCAGCGACAGATCGCGCGTCACGCGCGCCCGCAGCTTCGGCAGCACCGCGCTGAAGGCCAGCATGCGTTCGTATTTGGTGGCGTCGCGAGTCTCGCGCCATTGCGGGTGATAGCGATACTGCTTGCGTCCGCGCGCATCGCGGCCGGTGGCCTGCAAGTGACCGCGGGCATCGGGGCAGATCCAGACATCGGTATAGGCAGGCGGAATCGCGAGCGCCTTGATGCGGCGCACCTCGGCTTCGTCGTCGATACGCTTGCCCAGCGTGTTGAAGAACGCGAACGCGCCATCGATCCATTCGCGCGTATAGCCGCGCCGGGAGTCGTCCATGTAGCGCAGGCCCGGCGGCAGATCTTCCGGGCAACCCTGCACGCCGCCGGCCGGCACGTCGCTCGCGCCGCCGCCCGCTTCATTGTTTCGTCCGATTCTCGCCACCGTGTGCCTCGCCTGATTCTTGTTCGACTGATGGCAAGACATCGAGCAACGGCCGTGCCGGGCGCGCCGGCCGCCGCGCGGGAGTCAGGGCAGCGCGAGTGTGCGGGCGCCTTCGGAGGCGGCCCAGCGTTCCTTCACCGACCAGCGTTCGTCCGTGCCGGCCTGCACGATGGTCAGCCGCCCTTCCGACGCAAACGCGCCCGTGTCGATGAAAATCTGCGAGCCGATCTGCTTGATGGCGCGCATCGGCGTGTGGCCGCAGTAGGTGGGCGACAGCCCGCGCTGCTGCCCGGGGTCCGCCTGACCAAGCGCGAGACCGCGTCCCCACAGCATCTGGTTGCGGACGTCGTCGGAATAATCGGCGGTGTCGAGGTCGGCGTCGCTGCCGAAGAACTCCGCATGCAGCACGTTGAAGCGCCGCGCGCCCTCGCCGACGATGCGCACCAGCGGCAGTTTCGCGAGCCGCACCGCGAGGTCGCCGAGCTGATCGTCGGCGAGCGTCTCGGCCCAGGCACCGCCGATCGCATACCACGCCTGTCTGCGCATCGCGCCGGTAGCCACGGCGATCAGCGAATCCTCGTGATTGCCGAGCACCGGATAGAACCACGGCTTGTCGATCAGATCGACCGCCGCGAGCGAGTCCGTGCCGCGATCGACCAGATCGCCGACGGAGAACAGCCGGTCCCGCGCGCCATCGAAGTGGATTTCGTGCAGCAGGTAGCGCAGCGCATCGACGCAGCCGTGCAGGTCGCCGACCACGAAATCGCGGCCCGCGTCGTTGGCGGGATGTCGGCAGACGACAGGATAGGTAGGACCATTCATGCGTCGATCTTAGCGCCGGTGGATGACAGCGTGTGCGGGCTTGCTCGCTTTCGGAGCCGAATGGTGCACGCCCGCGTGACGCCAAGCACGCGCTGCGCAGTTTGAAAGGCTCATAGGCAATAATTGCGGCATCGCGCGCATCCGTCTGGACTTAGTGCATGCCGAATAACAAGCAAAAAAACTTCCTCCCGTCCGTGCTGCGCAACCGCCCGCGGATGTTGATCGGCCTGATGGTCGGCTGCGTGGTCGCCGCACTGGTGCCCGCGCATTTCCGTCCGACCGCGCGCGCCTTGATCGGCTGGGATACGGCCGTGTGGCTGTATCTCGTGTTGATCTGGCTGCAGATGGCCACGGCCGGCCAGAGCGACGTGCAGGCGCTGGCCGAGCGCGAGGACGAGAACGCGGCGATGGTCCTGATGATCGTCAGCGTGGCGGCGCTGGCGAGCATCGTGGCGATCGTCGTCGAGCTGGCGTCCGCGAAGAGCCTCGGCGTCAAGGCCGTGCCGAACTACCTGCTGACCGGCGCGACCATGCTCGGCGCCTGGTTCCTGATCCCGACGATGTTCACCCTGCATTACGCGCGGCACTATTATCAGTCGCCCGACAACGAACCCGCGCTGCGCTTCCCCGACAAGCACCTGAAGCCCGACTACTGGGACTTCCTGTACTTCTCCTTCACCATCGCGGTCGCCTCGCAGACCGCCGATATCGCGCTTGGCTCGACCGCCGCGCGCCGCAGCGCGCTTGCCCAGTCGGTGCTGTCGTTCTTCTTCAATCTCGCGGTGCTGGGACTCTCGATCAACATCGCGGCGAGCCTGGTCGGCGGCTGAAGACGGCTGAGGCGGCTGAAGGCGAAACGCAGCCTTCATCACGCCGCTGTCACGCGGCTTCCCCACACTCACTGAACACGCGTGTAAAAACGCGGCGCGCGCCGCTGTCAGTTTTACACGCGCCGCCGACGCCGTTGCGCGCCGCGTCGGACGAGTGCGGTCGGACGCTCTTTTCGAACGAAAGGCGGACGACGCCGTGCTGCACCGCACATAAGCCAGGCAGCGGTGGCACGGCGATTGCTGCATTGCGCCAGCCATTTCCAAATGCACAACTCCAATCAGCTTCGCCGGCGCGGCGCATCGACCGCGCGTTCCTCTCGCTCAGGAGCCCATTTTGCCTTTGAACGTTCTGCTGGTCGCCTCTGAAGCCGTCCCGCTCGCCAAGACCGGCGGACTCGGCGACATGGTCAGCGCCTATGCCGCCGCGCTGCGCCAGGCCGGCGTCGATGCCACCATCCTGCTGCCCGCCTATCCGAACGCGGTAGCGCAGGCTGAAGGACTCACCAAGGTCGGCACGCTTGCCGGCCTGCCTGGCGGCGACGCTGACTTGCTGCGGGGCCGCATGCCCGGCACCGGCGTTCCCGTGCTTCTGCTGCGCTGCGACAAGCTGTACGCACGCACTGGCCTCTACCAGGACGCTCAGGGTCGCGACTACACGGACAACGCCGTACGTTTCGCGACGCTTTCGGCAGCCGCAGTGCGGATTGCGCAAGGCGTCCGCAACGTGAAGCGTCCGGACATCGTGCATGCGCATGACTGGCATACCGGCCTTACGCCGCTGCTGATGAAGGCGGCGGGCGTGCACGCAAAGAGCGTTTTCACGATCCACAACCTCGCATTCCAGGGCAACTACGCGCTCTCGCTTGGTGCGTCGCTCGGCGTGCCGGAGAAGTGGCTCGTGCATGCGCTGAGTGATCCGCAGAGCATCGAGTTCTACGGCGCGTTGAGTCTGATGAAAGCGGGCATCGTCCACGCGGATCGCGTGACGACCGTCTCCGAAAACTATGCGCGCGAAATCCTGACGCCGCGCTTTGGTCATCTGATGGAAGGCGTGCTGCAAAGCTGCGCGGACAAGCTGTCGGGCGTGGTGAACGGCATCGATGAAGACGTGTGGAATCCCGCCACGGATCCGACCATCGAGCGCAACTATTCCTTCGACGACATGCGCGGCAAGCATGCCTGCAAGCGCGCGCTGCAACGCAAGTTCGGCTTGCCCGTCGATCCGTTCGCGCCGGTGATGGCGATCGGCAGCCGCATGACCAGCCAGAAGCTCGCCGATGTCGTGCTCGAAGCGCTGCCGCGTCTGCTGGCCCAGCATCCGCGTCTGCAACTGGCCGTGATCGGCAAGGGCGAGGCGCACATCGAAGCAGGCTTCCGCAAGCTGGCGCAGGAATGGCCGGATCGCGTCGGCGTGACGATCGGCTATGACGAACGGCGCGCGCACTTGCTGCATGCCGGCGCCGACATCCTGTTGCACGGCAGCCGTTTCGAGCCATGCGGACTGACGCAGATGTATGCGATGCGCTATGGCACGCTGCCGATCGCATCGCGCGTGGGCGGTCTCGCCGACACAATCGTCGATGCAGCGCAGAACGCCGATGTCATCGCCTCCAACGTGCTGCGTCCGTCCGTGTATCTGCGCGACGGCACGCACGACCAGCCCGTCGCACACGCCCCCGTGCAGCGGACCGCTGATGCGCCCACGGGCTTCCTCTTCGACGGCGAACGCGCCGACGACATTCTCCACGCCGCCGCCCGCGCGCTCGACGCCTATATGCGTCCGCAAGTGTGGCGCGCGCTGCAGCGCAACGCGATGTCATGCGATTTCGGATGGAACGAAGCCGTCGCGAAGATGGTCGCACTGTACGCCGGCGTGAGCGATGCCCGGCCGAGCCGGACGGCCCTGCGGCCGCGCCGTGCCGCCGAGGCCGTGAACGCGCCGGTATCGGTGCCGACACCGGACGCGCATGCACTCACAACCGACAAAACCCTGGTCGCGCGCAGTGCGTGAGCGCGACGCCTGCACTTGCTCCATAGTAGTGCCCTGATGCAGATCTGACCCGGCCGGCGTGCCGGGCGCGGCACGCAACGTGCTCCCTCCCCGTGCGATGTTCCTGGGGCATCCGTCGGGATCGACTGCCGGGAACGCGTGGCGCGCCGCGAGCGCGAATTGCGCCCGGCGCACCGTGTAACGCGTGACGCAAGCAGGGCGAACAGGCCGATGTCGACACCCGACCGGTTGCGCGCCTGTCGTCCGCACGCGAGCAGCAGTGCGCCATGCGCCGGAACGTGCGGACCGGCTCTTCAGCCGTTTGGTCCGTGAGCGCGATCGCGATCGAAGTCCGCATCCCCGCCACCGCAGGACGACTCTGGAAAATACGAACGATGGAAAACCATCAAGCTCATCATGCGTACGCGCCGCGTATCTACTTCATCGATCCCCTGCTCGTCGGCCCTCTTGCGAACTGGGCAGCCCAGTTCGAGCACGCGGCCTCGCTGGGCTTCGATCACATCCTGATCGGCTCGCCGTTCGTGCCCGGCAGCAACGGGCATCGCGAGGCCGTTGCCGATCATCACCGTCTGCATCCCGTATTCGAGTTCGACGGCAGCGCCGCCGAAGGCCTGGGCCAGCTCGCCGCCGCCGCAAGGAAGCACGAACTCACGCTGCTGGTCGATATCGTGATCGATCGCGTCAGCGCCGAAGGCGGCCTTTATCAGGACAACCAGCACTGGTTCCAGCCGTTCGAAAGCGCCGATGCGCGCCTCGATCCGCGCATGCCGCCGCGCAAGCGCGATGTCGCCTGGGCCGACTTCACGAACGGTGAAGCCGCGGACCGCCTGACCGAATGGTGGGCGCGCGAGCTGAACCAGATGTCCGACGCGGGCGTCGGCGGCTTTCGTTTCGATTCACCGCACGCGGTGCCCGCGCACGTGTGGCGGCGCCTCGGCGCGGCGGTGCGCGAGAAGCATCCGGAGTCGCGCTGGCTCGCGTGGACCGTCGGCGTCACGCGTCATGACCTGCACGGCCTTTCCGATGCCGCCTTCGACGCCGTCTTCACCTCCACCCGCTGGTGGGACTTCAAGAGCGCCTGGCTGTGCGACGAGCACGCGGCACTGGCGCGCATTGCGTCGCCGGTGGCGTTTCCGGAAGATCCGTTCGGCACGCGCTTCATCGGCGACCTGACCGACACCAGCGACACCGCGCTGCTCGAACGCGCCTATACGCGCGTGCTCGACACCGCCGCCGCGCTCGGCACCGGCTGGATGGTGCCGATGGGCTTCGAATACGGCATCGGCCTGCCGCTGTCGCCGCAGTATGGCGTCGCGGCCGAATACGCGCGCGCGACGAGCGAGAAGCGCATCGACCTGACGGCGCGCATCCGCCGCGCCAATGACCTGCAACGCAATGTGGCGACGCTGTCGAGCGTCGGTGAACTGCGCTCGCTGACTGGCGCGGGCACGCCCTACGCCGCACTGATCCGCGCCGACGGCGGCGATCTCCGGCGCAGCGAAGGCGCCGTGCTGGCCGTCTTCAATCCCGATCTCGTCGCGCCGGTGCATGTGGACACGCTGCATCTGCTCGAATCGGTGCCGGGCAACTACACGCGTTTCGCACCCATCGATGACACCCTCGGCCAGGCCCAACGGCTCGCGCCGTTCACGCTGCATGCGGGCGAAGTGCGGCTGTTCCGCGCGGAAGCCGAGCCGTTCATCCTGCTCGCGCAGCCGCAGGTCAAGCGCGGCGCGAAGGCGGCCGACAAGAAATCGGTGGCCGAGGCGATCGCTGCGCCGCGCGTGTCGATTGAAAGCGTCACGCCTTCGGTGGATCACGGACGCTTCCCGGCGAAACGCATCGTTGGGGAGGCGCTGGAAGTGCAGGCCGCGATCTTCGCCGAAGGTCACGACAAGATCGCCGCCGCGGTGCAATGGCGCGCCGCCGATGAAACCGACTGGCACGAAGCGCCGATGACCGCCGTGCAGCCCGCCGGCCTCGACCTGTGGAGCGCGCGCATTCCGCTGGAACGCGTGGGGCGTCACGAGTTTGTCGTATTGGCGTGGCGCGACGACTACGCGTCGCTGGTCGATCACATGCAGAAGAAGCTGAAGGCCGGGCAGACGGTAGAACTGGAAGTGGAGGAAGCGAAGCATCTGTTCGCGCTGATCCTCGCTGAAGTCAAGACCGCCGGCGACGCCGGTTCCGACAGCGCCTCGCTCGACGCCATCGTCAAGGAATTCACCAAGGCCAACGACGCGCGCAAGCTGGAACTGGTGCTGGCGCCCACGACCGCCAAAGCGGTGGCGGCGGCGCGGCACCGGCCGTTCCTGTCGCGCGATCCGGTCGTGTACCGTGTGGACGCCGAACGCGCCGCCGCGCGCTTCGCGAGCTGGTACGAGATCTTCCCGCGTTCGATGAGCGACGACGTGAACCGTCACGGCACCTTCATCGACGTGATCGGCAAGCTGCCGCGCATCCGCGAGATGGGCTTCGACGTGCTGTACTTTCCGCCGATCCACCCGATCGGCGTCGCGAACCGCAAGGGCAAGAACAACACGCTGACGGCCCAGCCGGGCGACGTGGGCAGTCCGTATGCCATCGGCGGCAAGGAAGGCGGCCATACGGCGGTGCATCCCGAACTCGGCAATCTCGATGACTTCAAGCGCATGCTCGAAGCCGCACATGAACATGGCCTGGAGATCGCGCTCGACTTCGCGGTGCAGTGCTCGCCGGATCACCCTTGGCTCAAGGAGCACCCGACGTGGTTTGCATGGCGTCCGGACGGCACGCTGCGTTACGCGGAAAACCCGCCGAAGAAGTATCAGGACATCGTCAACCCGGACTTCTATGCGCAGGATGCGAAGCCTGAACTGTGGACTTCGTTGCGCGACGTGTTCCTGCACTGGATCGATGCGGGCGTGCGCATTTTCCGTATCGACAACCCGCACACCAAGCCTTTCCCGTTCTGGGAATGGGTCATCAGCGACGTGCGCGCGCGTCACCCCGACGTGATCTTCCTCGCCGAAGCGTTCACGCGCCCGCGCGTGATGAACCGGCTGGCGAAGCTCGGCTTCTCGCAGTCGTACACGTACTTCACGTGGCGCGAGAGCAAGCGCGACTTCATCGAGTACATGCACGATCTCACGCAGACCGACGCGAAGGAATTCTTCCGTCCGAATTTCTTCGTGAACACGCCGGACATCAATCCGCGCTTCCTGCAAAGCTCGGGACGGCCGGGCTTCGTAATCCGCGCGGCGCTGGCCGCGACGCTTTCGGGCCTGTGGGGCGTGTACAGCGGCTTCGAATTGTGCGAGTCGGCTGCGCTGCCGAACAGCGAGGAGTATCTGAACTCCGAGAAGTACGAACTGCGCGCATGGGACTGGAACCGGCCCGGCAATATCGTCACCGAGATCACCGCGCTGAACCGCATCCGCCGCGCGAACCCGGCATTGCAGTCGCATCTTGGCATCAACTTTCTGCCCGCGCATAACGACCACATCCTGTTTTTCGAGAAGGCGAACGCCGCGCGCGACAACGTCGTGCTGGTTGCGATCAATCTCGATCCGTTCAACGAACAGGGCGCGGATATCGAATTGCCGTGGCAGACCCTCGAAGCCTGGGGCGTGCACGAATGGGACGCGGTGAGCGTCGAAGACCAGGTGACGGGCGAGCGTTTCGAATGGCGCGGACGGCGTCAGCACGTGCGGCTCAATCCGCATTCGCTGCCGTTCGCGATCTGGCGCATCGCGCCGCCCTGGGGCTTGCCGAAGCCTCAGCCGGACACGGCGGCATGAATCGATAAAGCATAAAAAAGCAGCGGCGAACGAGAGCACACCAGAACAGGGGCGAACCGCCATTGGCGAGCCCGACAGGACATTGGAGCGAAACCGTGGATACAAGGGTGAAGCGCAACAAGAAGGCGTCGATTCTCAGCGACGATCCGCTCTGGTACAAGGACGCGATCATCTACCAGGTTCACATCAAGTCATTCTTCGATGCGAACAACGACGGCATCGGCGATTTTCCCGGCCTGCTCGCGAAGCTGGACTACATCGCGGAGCTGGGCGTCGATGCGATCTGGCTGCTGCCGTTCTATCCGTCGCCGCGTCGCGACGATGGCTACGACATCGCCGACTACCGCAACGTGCATCCCGACTACGGCACGATCGCAGACGTCAAGCGCTTCATCCAGGAAGCGCACGCACGCGGCATTCGCGTGATTACCGAACTGGTCATCAATCACACGTCGGACCAGCATCCGTGGTTCCAGCGCGCGCGCCATGCGAAGCCCGGCTCGGCGCACCGCAATTACTACGTATGGTCCGACACGGACAAGAAATACGAAGAGACGCGCATCATCTTCATCGATTCGGAGCCGTCCAACTGGACGCATGATCCGGTCGCGGGCCAGTACTACTGGCACCGCTTCTATGCGCACCAGCCGGACCTCAACTTCGATAACCCGGCGGTCCTGAAGGAAGTGCTGTCGGTGATGCGCTTCTGGCTGGACATGGGTATCGACGGTCTGCGGCTGGACGCGGTGCCGTATCTGGTCGAGCGCGAAGGCACGAACAACGAGAATCTGCCGGAAACGCACGACATCCTGAAGAAGATCCGCGCGACCATCGACGCCGAGTATCCGAACCGCATGCTGCTCGCGGAAGCAAACCAGTGGCCGGAGGACGTGAAGGAATATTTCGGCGACGAAGACGAATGCCACATGGCGTTCCACTTTCCGCTGATGCCGCGCATCTACATGTCGATTGCGAGCGAAGACCGCTTTCCGATCACCGACATCATGCGGCAGACGCCGGACCTCGCCGAAACCAATCAATGGGCGATCTTCCTGCGCAATCACGATGAACTCACGCTCGAAATGGTCACGGACTCCGAGCGCGATTACCTGTGGAACACCTATGCGAGCGACCGCCGCGCGCGCCTGAACCTCGGCATTCGCCGGCGGCTCGCGCCGCTGATGGAACGCGACCGTCGGCGTATCGAACTGATCAACTCGCTGCTGCTCTCGATGCCGGGCACGCCGGTCATCTACTACGGCGACGAGCTCGGCATGGGCGACAACATCCACCTCGGCGACCGCGACGGCGTGCGCACGCCGATGCAGTGGTCGTCGGACCGCAATGGCGGCTTCTCGCGCGCCGATCCCGAGCAGCTGGTGCTGCCGCCCGTGATGGGCTCGCTGTACGGCTATGACGCGGTCAATGTGGAATCGCAAAGCCGCGATCCGCATTCGCTCCTGAACTGGACGCGCAAGATGCTCGCGGTGCGCCGTTCGAAGCATGCGTTCGGGCGCGGCACGATCCGCTTCCTGCGGCCGGCGAACCGCAAGATCCTCGCTTATGTGCGCGAACTCGAAGGCGAGCCGCCCATCCTGTGCGTGGCGAACCTCTCGCGTGCGCCGCAGGCGGTGGAGCTGGACCTGTCGGAGTTCGCCGGCTCGGTGCCGCTGGAAATGACCGCCGATTCGCCGTTCCCGCCGATCGGCCAGCTGACCTATCTGCTGACGTTCCCGCCGTATGGCTTCCTGTGGTTCCAGCTGTGCCCGGGCAACATGCGGCCCGCGTGGGCGCAGGCGCCGTCCGAACAGTTGCCGGAATTCGTCACGATGGTGATCCGCGCCGGCCAGACCGGACCGACTCCCGAGAACGTGCGCCTGCTCGAGTCCGAAGTGCTGCCGAACTACCTGAGCAAGCGCCGCTGGTTTGCATCGAAGGATCAGAAGCTGCATGCGGTGCGCCTCGCCGCGCTGACGACGATCGAGAACGCGGGCTTCGCGTTCACCGAAATCGAAGCCGATGTCGGCGATCACTGCGAGCGCTACGTGCTGCCGCTGTCGATTGCATGGGGCACGGAGACCACCTCGCCGCTGTACATGCAGCTGGCGCTGGCGCGTGTGCGCCGCAACCGCAACATCGGGCATCTGACCGATGCGTTCGCGGTGCCGCAATTCGCTTATGGCGTGCTGCGCAAGCTCAAGGAGCGCGCGGCCGTGCCGACCGTACAGAAGAGCGAAATCCGCTTCCTGCCGACGGAACGCCTCGACCAGCTCGACTTCAATCCGGCCCAGCCGCCGGAAATCCGCTGGCTTGCGGCCGAGCAGAGCAACAGCTCGCTCGTGATTGCCGATACCGTCGTGCTCAAGCTCGTGCGGCGCGTGGTCGGCGGCATTCATCCGGAAGCGGAGATGAGCCGCTATCTGACGAGCCTCGGCTACGCGAACACCGGTCCGCTGTATGGCGAAGTGGTGCGCGTCGATCCGGAGGGCGTACCGCATACGCTCGTGATCCTGCAGGGCTTCATCGACAACCAGGGCGATGCGTGGAACTACGCGCTCGATTACCTGCGCCGCACGGTCGATGAACTGGCGGTGGTGGTCGAAGCCGACGAGAACACGCAGGAACGCGATGCACAGGCCGAGGGCTTCACGGGCTACGCGAACATTGCGGGCGTGATCGGCAAGCGGCTGGGCGAATTGCACGTCGCGCTCGCGAGCCCCACGGATGACGCCGCGTTCGCGCCGCAGCGCGCGAGCAAGCAAGACGTGAAGAACTGGATGGACGGCACGCTGAAGCTCCTCGAATCGGCGCTGGATATCGTGGCGCAGAAGATCGGCGAGTTCAATGAACACGACAAGTTCCTCGCACAGAGCCTGCTGGACCGGCGCGACATGCTGGTCGATGCCGTGAAGAAGCTGGTTGCGCCGTCCGCTGATGCCCTGTGCATCCGCATCCATGGCGACTTCCATCTGGGTCAGGTGCTGATGGCGCAGGGCGATGCGTATCTGATCGACTTCGAGGGCGAACCGGCGCGCGCGCTGGACGAGCGCCGCAGGAAGACGAGCCCGCTGCGCGATGTCGCGGGGCTGCTGCGTTCGCTGTCGTATGCGAGCGCCGCGGCGCAGTCCACTACCGAAGTGGCGCCCGCGCTGACCGCCGACCGCAAGCGCGCGCTGTTCGAACGGCTGCGGACGATTGCCGAGGAAAGCTTCTTGCGCGAGTACATGGCAGCCATCGCTGCATCGCCTGAACAGATTGCGGCTGAAGATGTGTTCGAGCCCTTGCTCGATCTTTTCCTGATCGAGAAGGCCGCTTACGAAATCCGCTACGAAGCAGCGAACCGGCCGACCTGGATCGGCCTTCCGTTGCGGGGTCTCGCGTCGCTCGCGAGCCGCCTGCTGGGCGACACGGGCGAGCCGCCCGCACCCGGCACGCGACCCGTGTACGGAGCAACCAAGGACAATCCGGATGGAACCCACCATGAACAATCGTAGCGATCCGGCGGATACCAGAAATCCGGCTCACGGCCTCAATCCGCTCGATATCGATGCGCTCGTCGACGCGCGCCATCCCGACCCGTTCTCGATGCTCGGCATGCATCAGACGGATGTCGGCCACGTCGTGCGCGCCTACTTGCCGGGCGCATCCGGTGCGAACGTCATCGATGCGGCGAGCGGCGAGCATCTCGGCGCGCTGACGCGGATTCACGACGCCGGGCTCTATGCGGGCTTCGTCGAGAGGCCTGCGGCTTATCGGTTGAAGATCGACTGGCACGGCACGCCGCAGGAAACACACGACACGTATTCGTTCGGTCCCGTGCTCTCCGATGAGTCGCTGACGCGTCTCTCGCATGCCGATCCCTACGCGGTGCTCGAATGCCTCGGTTCACGGCCGGTCACGCATGGCAATGTGGCGGGTGCGCGCTTCGCCGTGTGGGCGCCGAATGCACGCCGTGTTTCGGTGGTCGGCGACTTCAACACGTGGGATGGCCGACGTCATCCGATGCGCCTGCGTCACGGCTCGGGCGTGTGGGAGCTGTTCATTCCGGGCATCGGTGCGGGCACGCGCTACAAGTACGAGATCGTCACGCGCGATGGCCACACGCTGCCGCTCAAGGCCGACCCGTGCGCCATGCAGAGCGAGAAGCCGCCGTCGACGGCCTCGGTGGTCGCGGATGCGGATGCCATCGATCATTACGCGTGGACCGACTCCGACTGGATGGCCTCACGCGGCGGCAAGCAGACGGCGCAGTCGCCGATTGCCATTTACGAGGCGCATGCCGAGTCGTGGCTGCGCGTGCCCGAGGAAGCCAATCGCGGCATGAACTGGCATGAGCTGGCGGAGCGCCTGATTCCTTACGCGAAGGGCATGGGCTTCACGCACCTCGAATTCATGCCGATCGCCGAGCATCCTTTTGGCGGTTCATGGGGTTATCAGCCGCTCGGGCAGTTCGCGCCTTCCGCGCGCTTCGGCACCCCGGAGCAGTTTGCCGAGTTCGTGAACCGGGCGCACGAGGCGGGACTGGGCGTCATCATCGACTGGGTGCCCGCGCACTTCCCGAACGATGCGCATGGACTGGTGCAGTTCGACGGCACGCCGCTCTATGAGCATGCGGATCCGCGCGAGGGCTATCACCAGGACTGGAACACGATGATCTACAACCTCGGACGCAACGAGGTGAGCGCGTTCCTGATTGCATCGGGTCTGGCGTGGCTTAAGCGTTATCACGTCGATGGACTGCGTGTGGACGCGGTGGCGTCGATGCTGTATCGCGACTATTCGCGCAAGGCCGGCGAATGGGTGCCTAACATTTATGGCGGGCGCGAGAATCTCGAATCCATTGCGTTTCTCAAGCGCCTCAATCATGAAGTGCGGCAGATTCCGGGCGCGATCACGGTGGCGGAGGAATCGACGGCATGGCCTGGCGTGACGGCAAGCGTGGAAAGCGGCGGACTGGGTTTCGACTTCAAGTGGAACATGGGGTGGATGCACGACACGTTGCATTACATGGAGGAAGACCCGGTCTATCGCCAGTATCACCATCATCTCTATACGTTCGGGATGGTGTATGCCTATTCCGAGCGCTTTGTGCTGCCCTTGTCGCACGATGAGGTAGTGCACGGGAAGGGCTCGTTGATCGGCAAGATGCCGGGGGACGGTTGGCAGAAGTTCGCCAATCTGCGGGCTTACTTCGGTTTCATGTGGACGCATCCGGGGAAGAAGCTCTTGTTCATGGGCGGCGAGTTCGGGCAGGTTGCGGAGTTCAATCACGATGAATCGCCGCATTGGCATCTGCTCGACGATGCGCTGCATGGTGGGTTGCAGAAGTGCGTGCGTGATCTGAATTTTCTTTATACCGGTGAGCCGGCGTTGCACAAGCTGGATAGCGATCCGCGCGGGTTTGAATGGATCGTCGGGGATGACAACGGGAATAGCGTGTATGCGTATCGGCGGACGGACGCCGAAGGGCGTGATCTGGTTGTTGTTTGCAACATGACGCCGGTGCCGAGGCTGGCTTATCGGATCGGCATGCCACGGGCCGGGCGCTGGAGTGAAGTGTTCAATTCTGACGCCTCCGTGTACGGCGGATCGAACATGGGCAATGGCGGTGTCATTCATACGGATGACTATCCGAGTCATGGGAAGGGGCAGTCAGCCGCGTTGACGTTGCCGCCGTTGGCGACGGTGGTGTTGCGGGCGGACTGAGCGCCGTGGACCGCCGCTGAGAGTTCAGCGGCGGTCCACGGGTAATGTGCCCTTCGATTGGCCTTGCGGAAGCACGATCCTGGCGAGACTGGATTCAAGCCCACTCAATCTGGCAGCCGGTTGAAGTATTCGTCGTTGGCGTGCCAAGACGCGTGGCGACGCATGCTGAACTCATGCTTCTGATACGCGCAAGAGCTCTTGTGAGCGTTCGATGCTGCTCGTGAGTTTACATCAACATGTAGTTCGCTCATCGACCGCTAAGCCTCCTGAACGTCCTTCGTTTTGAGTCATATGCGGCCTGACGCAATTCGCGCAACAACTGGATCGAAGCCGGCAGTGTCGTAGTTCTTATCCGCACCGACCGTGATGCCGCTTGGTGCAACTCTCGCAGCATCGGCAAGCATCTGCGCCGTGCAGCCTCGCTCGGCGGCGCCGTCGCCAGCGTCACCTGCGCGTTGAGCACCAGTCCATGTCGGTTATCAGTCAGTACATGACCCATATAACAGAGCATCGCTTCTGTTCTCTTGCCTTTGCGAAACAGGCGCGCTTGTTCGTCCGTCGCGGATTGGTGCGCTTCTATACAGCGTTTTTGTCAAGCCAATTGTCATTCGGTGTGGGCGGCTCGTCCATTGACTCGACAATCCTTCGCTGCCACGCACCCGTTCCATCTCGCTGGCGTCAATGACTTCAGATTCAACGTTCAACCCTTTGATCCAGCATGACTGTTTGGCGAGGTATTTGAACGACCTGCTAGTAGTATTTTCAGACCAAGATGTTCGAGTCGTCCGTCAAGAATTGATCGTAATCCTTGAAGAAACGATTGAGCGAGGAGCGATTCTTTTCAAGCATGGACAATCCGTCTATCACTAACTTGTAGGAATCAGGGTTGTCAGCCATGTAAGGAGAAAAATTGTCCAAAATGTCGCGGAGCACCTTTTCTCGTGTTCCAAAATCATGCCATGCGCATTCGATCCGTGCCTGTTCGCTGCGCCCGCCTCTGGGGTGAAAGCTTCGTTCAAGGGTACGATTCTCTGTCATGGTCTGGTGCTGAAGAAACGTTTTCCTCAGTAGAGACTCAGGAACTTCTTTAATTCCCTTACTCTTGATTTCGTGGGCTGCATGCAAGACTACTGAACTTACTACCAAACCTGCGCGGTCATGACGAGCATATAAGTCGAAAGGATCGCGATTCGTCACATGGAAGCTCTCGTGCAGCAACGTATTGCGTAGCGCTTCTGGATAAGAAGACTTCGTCAGGGCTTCAAGCGACTTGATTCCAGAAGCGAAGGCTAACATCAGATACGGTAGGTCATACTTCTCCCACGGACTGGGATGAAGTTGCAGTTCTTCGTTCTCCTCGGTCACGTAGCGCGGGGGTTCATCATCTACGGAACATGTTCCCATGATCATGCCAGGCTCACCCACAGCATATCGAATATCCTTCGACGGCCGCAGACTCTCCAAGACAAGCTTGGAGGTGCGGATTCGGCTTTTCAGTTTGGCAATAGTCAGATCACCGTGGTCTCCAAAAAAGATGTCCAAAAGACGATCTCGCGGGGCGCGCAAGGACAGATCGTCAATTGCCTCCAATGCTGCTTGCGATGAGGTGGTGCATGGGAAGGCCTCGTTGATCGGCAAGATGCCAGGAGACCGGTGGCAGAAGTTCGCCAATCGGCGGGCTTACTTCGGCTTCATGTGGACGTATCCGCGGAAAAGCTTTTGTTCATGGGCGGCGAGTTCGGGCGGTTGCGGAGTTCAATCACGATGAATCGCCGCATCGGCATCTGCTCGACGATGCACTGCATGGCGGGGTGCAGAAGTGCGTGCGCGACTGGTTTTGCGGGCGGATTGAGAGAGTCCTCCGGTGCAGCCATACTTTCGCGTGCCGGCCGCTTCATGACTGGCACGCGGCTCTCTGCCAGGCGCTAGCTTCGACTCCAGTCGAGAACCAGCCGATCGTCATGCAGGAACGCCTCGTAATCTGCGAAGAAGTCATCGAGCGCGGCCGGGTTCCTGTTCAGCATCGCCAGTCCGTCCACCACGCGCATGAAGGAGTCGGGGTTATCGAACATATAGGGCGCAAAGTTGTCCAGTATGTCGGCAAGCATGGCCTTGCGCTCCGATTCATTCGACCACACTCGTTCAAGCCTCGCTTCATCCAGTCCATCGTCTTCGGCCAGGAAGGTGGGCACGGGTTCGTGGATGGAATCCTTCGTCCGATGCATGAGCAAGGTCTTCTTCAAAAGCAACTCGTGCACGTTTTCCGCGCCTTTCGTCAGGACTTCATGCGCGGCGTGCGTGATCAGTGGCGCAACATCCGGCTTTCCATCGACCCTGTCTTCGTAAATATCGAACTCGATGGGATTGGTGACATGAAAGCTCTCGTGCAGCAGTGTCTCGCGCATCGCACCAGCATAGCGGGTCCCTTCCTGCTCTTGCATATCCCGCATGCCGGCGTCGTACGCATACATCAAATACGGCCCCCTCCCGGCGTCACCCTCGCTGCGATGCAAATGCAGGCTGCTTCCTGAGCCCGACGTGAAACGGGGAGGTCGGCCGCCATAGACCGTGGACATGAATGCCCTCCCTTCGGCGGCACGATAGCGGATCTCCAGCGACGGACGAATGCTCTCGAGGACGCGCCGCGATACACGTATTCGCCGTCCGAGTTCATGAACTAGCGCTTCAGAACTGCCACCGAAGAATATGTCCAGCAAGCGCTTGCTTGCCCCGCTCAGCGCCGGAGCGTCGAGCGCCTCCAGTGCCTGGCTTGTCGACCGCGCTGCGGCATCCCGCGCCTTGCGCAGATCCGAACGCATCTCGCGAGCGCGTGCTTCCGGAACATCCGGGTCCCGAAAGCCAAAAGGCTTCGAGTCGTATTGCCAACCCTTGATGCGCCATCGGGGACTCAACGCCCAGCCGGATCCCCGCCAGAACACAGTTGCGCGATGCCTCGCCTGAGCGTTGGAATCGGACAATCTGAACCATTCGGTTTCGCTCACATACTCCACCTCGTGGAGTTTGCCGCTCATCGTGATGAAATATCGCGTCTCGTCGTCCTCGATCAACTCCTGAACGCCAAAGAAGGTCGCGGAGGGTTTGAGTTCGAACGTTCCGGCAGCGGACGGCGGCAGCGACCCTTGTCCGTCGTCGCGCTGATATTCCGCCGGACGACGCCAGGACACGGCATCTTCATCCTCGTCGATCTCATGCAGCGCCTGTGCATGCTGCGACCATCGCTTGAGTTCACCGGAAGCTTTTTGCCGTGGCCTGGAAACGGTCTTTCGGGGCGCAAGCGCTTTCACATGATTGGGCATGGCTTGGAGCGGGCTATGTGGGTCAGTACGGCGCAGGGAACGAGTCGGCCCCTTTTCGGGACTGGTATCGGCGTCGACATTTCAACGTGTTCGGGATTGCCAATGTAGCCCTGTCGCATTCATTCGGCACGCGCTTCTCACGGAGGAGCGGTAATTTTTGTTTGCAGGCGGAGCGTCGTTTCTTCGATCGCGCTAGTTGCACCAGAGATTCTCCAGATGCGCGATGCAAATTCGGTCATCATGCACACGATCACGCTCGATCTCGTCAATGCACAACTCGATGCGATCATGCAGGCATGTCCTTAGCGTCTTCGTTCTGGAAATGCTGCCAGAACAAGTTTTCAGAGGGATCGGACAGATATCTGTTGTAGGCGGCTAAGAAGCGGTCGAGGGCTCCGGAATCGCGACTCAACATCGACAACCCCTCTACCACGCACATGAAAGATTCCGCGTCTGCCTGGGCAAATCCGCGCTGACTCTTCTGGAACCCTTGCTTCTTATCTCGTGCGCCGCTAACAGGACCCGTCCAAGTACCGTGCGTCCCTCACGATTCATTGCTTGATAGACCTCGAAACGGCACTTATCCGTTGCGTGTACGCTCTCATGAATCAAAGCGGCACTCAAGCTATGAGCGAAATGCGCTGCGGAATCAGCATTCACTTCTCCCATTCCGTGTTGACAGGCCTTCATCAAATAAGCAGCGTCGAAAAGCCCGACCGGATGACGATGAAGCGTCGGGTCATCGCCTGCGCCCGTCTTGAAACAAGATGGGCGGTCATCCAATGCGACCGTCGACATGATGGAGTCTCCAAACTGCTGTTCATAGCGAAGATCCTTCGACGGCCTGAGACTTTCCAGCACAAGCGGCGACGTACGGATCCGCGTTCTGAGTTTTAGCGTCGTTGCGCGCGCTGTTTCATGAAACGCACGACTCGGCATGAGCAGTTCCCGAAGGGTCCCGTTGACGTCGCGAGCCGGCACAGGAACGGCATGACTCAATGTGTCCCGTCCAACGGACAAATTCCTTCGGTCAGGCGAAAATCGCTGTGGCGCGTTTTTTGCCTCTCGTTACGCCACGTTGTAAAGCCGCACGACAACCAAAAGGACAGGCCCCATGGCAAATGCACTCCCCGACAAGTTGCTCCCCGGCGCGCCCTACCCGCTGGGAGCCAACTGGGACGGACTGGGCGTGAACTTCGCAGTGTTTTCCTCCAACGCACATCGCATCGAGCTGTGCCTCTTCGACAGCACGGGCCGCAAGGAACTCATGCGCTTCGACCTGCCCGAATGCACCGACGAGGTCTGGCACGGCTACCTTCCCGGCGCGCACCCGGGCACCGTCTACGGCTTCCGCGCCCACGGCCCGTATCAACCGCAGCAGGGCCATCGCTTCAATCCCCACAAGCTGTTGCTCGATCCCTACGCGAAGAAGCTCGTCGGCCCCTGGCGCTGGTCGGACGCGCTGTTCGGCTATCGCGTCCATTCGAACCGGCTCGACATGTCGATGGACCGCCGCGACTCCGCGCCCGCCATGCCCAAGTGCATCGTCACCGACGACGCTTTCGACTGGTCGCGCGACGTGCGCCCCGACACGCCCTGGGGCGAAACCATCGTCTATGAAACGCATGTGCGCGGCACCTCCATGCTCCGCGACGACATCCGCCAGCACGAACGCGGTTCGTTCGCGGCCCTCTCCTCGCCATGGTTCATCGAACATCTGCAGAAGCTCGGCATCACGGCCGTCGAATTCCTGCCCGTGCACGCGTTCCTCAACGACCGCTTCCTCGTCGAACGCGGTCTCAAGAATTACTGGGGCTACAACACCGCGGCGTTCTTCGCGCCGGAGCCGTCGTATCTGTCCACGCACCGGCTCAACGAAATGCGCATCGCCGTGCGCCAATTGCACGCGGCAGGCATCGAAGTGATCCTCGACGTGGTCTACAACCACACCTGCGAAGGCAATGAACTCGGCCCGACCGTGTCATGGCGCGGCCTCGACAACGCCAGCTATTACCGCCTGATTCCAGGCGATGAGCGCCATTACATCAACGAGACCGGCTGCGGCAACACCGTGAACCTGTCGCACCCGCGCGTGCTGCAAATGGTCATGGACTCGCTGCGCTATTGGAGCACGGCGTTCAACATCGACGGCTTTCGTTTCGATCTCGGCGTCACCCTCGGCCGCGAAGGTCATGGCTTCGATCCCGGTTCGGGTTTTTTCGACGCCATCCGCCAGGACCCGATCCTCTCCACCCGCAAGCTGATCTCGGAGCCGTGGGACATCGGACCGGACGGTTATCAGGTCGGCAATCATCCGCCCGGTTTCGCGGAGTGGAACGACAAGTATCGCGACGGCGTGCGGCGCTTCTGGCGCGGCGACGCCGGCATGCGCCCGGATCTCGCCGCGCGGCTCACGGGCTCGGCGGAACTGTTCAACCGGCGCTTCCGCAAGCCTTGGGCATCGGTCAATTTCGTGGCGTCGCACGACGGCTTTACGCTCGCCGATGTCACCGCCTACTCGCACAAGCACAACGAAGCCAACCAGGAAGGCAACAACGACGGCCATAACGAGAACTGCAGCGCGAACTGGGGCGTGGAAGGCGCCAGCGACGACCCCGCCCTGCTCGATGTCCGCGCCCGTCTCGCGCGCTCGATGATCGCGACGACCATGCTCTCGCTCGGCACGCCGATGATGCTCGGCGGCGACGAATTCGGCCGCACCCAGCGCGGCAACAACAACGCCTACTGCCAGGACAACGAGATCTCCTGGATCGACTGGGATGCGGCGGCTCGCCCGGAAGGCGTCGTGATGACGGAGTTCGTCGCGCGCGTTATTGCACTGCGAAAAAACTACCCGGTCCTGCGCGAAACGCGCTTTCTCTACGGCGATCGCGAGGTGCTCCCGGGTCTCTACGACGTCAGCTGGTTCGACGAACGCGGCAACGCGCTTGCCATCGAGGCGTGGCAGGATCCCGAAGGACGCGCCCTCACGCTGCGGCGCGCCGGGCCGGGCGTCGACGGCGAGATCGACGTGCTGCTGATCATGTTCAATGCATCGGCCCAAACGCTCACGTTCACCCCGCCCGCGCCGCACTTGGAATGGAATGTGCTCCTCGATAGCGCGGAACCTGACGCGATCACAAAACCGCTCGTCGGCAGTGAACTGGAGGTGGCCGCACACAGCATCGTCGTGCTGCTGGCCGAGCCTACCGGCGAGGCGGACTGGCAAGCGGTATGGATGGCAGGCGCCCATCAGGGGCCGCGTCTCCTGACCGCGCTGCCGCCCGATCCCGGCACGATGTCCCCGCAACGCGCGCCAGACTCCGATCCGTCCCAGTGACAAGCGGACCGTGCTGGAGCGCGGAACTTCGTCGAAACACAACTGCATTGCAGTCACGAGAACCAGGCAGGCCACCATGTCCGAACGTCCGATCGATCCGCACAAGCATCAACATGCGTATTGCCTTCCTTTCGGCGCTCATCTGACGGGCGCCGCGCGCGAACATCCGCGCACGCGCTTTCGTTTCTGGGCGCCGTCGCGCGAGTCCGTGCAAGTCGAAATCGAGCGCGCCGGCGGCGTGCCGGAGCAGATCGCCATGCAGCCCACCGGCGACGGCTGGTTCGAAGCGGAAGCCGATGGCGGCGCGGGCACGCTGTATCGCTACCGGCTCGACGAGAATCTGGCCGTCCCCGATCCCGCGTCGCGCTTTCAGCCTCAGGACGTACACGGGCCGAGCGAAGTGATCGACCCGCGCGCGTACCGCTGGACCCACACGAACTGGCATGGCCGGCCCTGGGAAGAGACGGTGCTGTATGAACTGCACGTCGGTGCGATGGGCGGCTATGCAGGCGTCACCGCGCGCCTTCCCGAACTCGCGCAACTGGGCGTGACGGCCATCGAACTGATGCCGCTCAACGACTTCTCCGGCAGCCGCAACTGGGGCTATGACGGCGTGCTGCCGTATGCGCCCGACTCGTCGTATGGCCGTCCGGACGAACTGAAGCAACTGGTCGATACCGCGCACGGACTGGGACTGATGGTGTTTCTCGACGTGGTCTACAACCACTTCGGCCCGGACGGCAATTATCTGGATGCCTACGCGAAGACCTTCTTCCGCGAGGGCGTGCATACGCCGTGGGGACCGGCCATCGACTTCGAACGGCCGCAGGTGCGCGACCTGTTCTTCGACAATGCCCTGTACTGGCTCAACGAATATCGCTTCGACGGCCTGCGCCTCGATGCGGTGCATGCGATCAACGACGACGAATGGCTGCGCGAGTTGTCGCAACGCATCCGCAGTTCGGTGGAGGCCGGCCGGCACGTGCATCTCGTGCTCGAAAACGAACACAACACCGCGAACCTGCTGGAAACGCACTTCGAAGCCCAATGGAACGATGACGCGCACAACACGCTGCACGTGCTGTTGACGGGCGAGAGCGAGAGCTATTACGGCGCCTATACCGACCATCCCATCGAGAAGCTAGCGCGGATTCTCACCGAAGGCTTCGCGTATCAGGGCGATCCCTCGCCGATCCACGACGGCAAGCCGCGCGGCGAGAAGAGCGCGCACCTGCCGCCGACCCGCTTCGTGATGTTCCTGCAGAACCACGATCAGGTGGGCAATCGTGCGATGGGCGACCGCCTGCGCGCGCTGACCGATGACGAAGCGCTCCATGCGGCAACGGGCCTGTTGCTGCTTTCGCCGCAGATTCCGCTGCTGTTCATGGAGGAGCAATACGGCTCGACGCAGCCGTTCCTGTTCTTCACCGACTATCACGACCAGCTCGCCGACGCGGTGCGCGAAGGGCGTCGGAAGGAGTTCGCGAAGTTCTCCGCGTTCACCGATGAAAAGCGCCGCGCGCAGATTCCCGATCCGAACGACGTCAAGACCTTCGAGATGTCGTCGCCTCATGCGGTCAGCAACATCGCCAGTTCGACCCACAAACAGGACGAGGAAGACCGGCTCGCCTGGCTGCACTTCTATCGGTCGGCACTGACGGTGCGCGCGAAGCTCATCACGCCACGCCTGAAGGGTGCCAAGGCGCTGGGCGCGACGGTGCTCGGCGAAAAGGCGCTGGTCGCGCGCTGGAAACTCGGCGACGGCGAAACGCTCACGGTCGCTTTGAACCTCGATGAAGCGCCCGTCGCGCTCGGCGAGACGCCGCAGGGAAAGGTGATCTTCGAGACGCCCGCGCGTGCGCAGGATCGCAGCCGCGACGGCGAACTCGGCGGCCGCACCTTCCTCGCGTGGCTGACCGGCGATGTGAACGAGTACGCGATCGCGCATGATGCGCGCCATTTCGAACCGGCGTCGGCCGAAGGAAAGAAACTGTGAGCGCCGCCGACAAAACCGCTGCCGGTGCGTCGAGCAGCATCGAAACCCTCGCGGCACGGGCCGGCTTCGAAGTCGAATGGCAGGACGCGCACAAGCAAATGCGGCGCGTTCCCGAAACCACGCTGCGCATCCTGCTGGAGAAGCTGGGCCTGCCCTGCGGGAATGCCGCGCAGATCAAGCAGAGCATGGCCGCCATCGACGCCGAAACCAGCGGCCGCAAGCTGCCGCCGCTCATCACGGCCGAAGTGGACCGCGCCATCGCGCTGCCGGTGTCGGCGGCGAAGTCGGGGGCACGTTATCGGATCGAGCTTGAAAGCGGCGAAGTGATCGACGGGCGCTTCACGTCGCCGAAGGGCGAGACCGCACTGCTCTCGCCCATCGCCGAGCCGGGATATCACACGCTCGTCATCAACGACCATCGCACGACACTGGCCGTCGCGCCCGCGCGCTGCTACACGATCGACGACGCCTGGCGCGCGCTCGACGATGACGCTGGAAGCGCGCCGCCGCTGTGGGGCGTCGCGGCCCAGGTCTACGGACTGCGCCGCAATGGCGACGGCGGCATCGGCGATTTCACCGCTCTCGCCTCGCTCGCCACGCAGACGGCGCGGCGCGGCGGCCATGCGGTCGCCATCAGCCCGATGCACGCGATGTTCAGCGCCGAGCCGAACAAGTTCAGCCCCTATTCGCCGTCGTCGCGGCTGTTCCTCAACGTCGCGCATGTCGATCCCGCCGCGGTGCTCGGCGCGCCCGCCGTGCGCGCAGTCGTCGAACGACTCGGTCTCGCCGACGAACTCCGCGCGCTGGAAGAACTGACGCTGATCGACTGGCCACGCGCCAGCCAGGCGCGCCTCGCGATTCTCCGCGCGTTGTTCGACACCTTCTCGCAGGACCACGATTCCGCCTTCGCGAAGGACTTTGCCGCATTCGTCGAGGATGGCGGACGCCCGCTCGAAGATCACGCGCGTTTCGAGGCCTTGCAGGCCGTGCAACTCGCCGAGAACGGCGAAGGCCACTGGCGCAACTGGTCCGAAGCGTTGCGCGATCCGCGCAGCGAGGCGGTCGCCGAATTCGCCAGCGCCAATCGCCGGGAAGTGGACTTTTATCTCTTCACCCAATGGCTCGCGGCGAAAGGACTGCTGCATGCCCAGCACGCCGCGCGCGATGCAGGCATGGCCGTGGGACTGGTCGCCGATCTCGCCGTGGGCTGCGACAGCGCCGGCAGTCATGCGTGGTCGTATCGCGATGAAATGCTGACCGGCGTCTCCGTGGGCGCGCCGCCCGACCTGTTCAACCAGGCAGGTCAGTCGTGGGGGCTGACCACCTTCTCGCCGCGCGCGATGCGCACGCAAGGCTTCTCCGCGTTCATTGA
Source organism: Caballeronia sp. LZ043 (assembly GCF_031451075.1). Taxonomy (NCBI): domain Bacteria; kingdom Pseudomonadati; phylum Pseudomonadota; class Betaproteobacteria; order Burkholderiales; family Burkholderiaceae; genus Caballeronia; species Caballeronia sp. LZ043. Next base: position 1,347,038 of record NZ_JARUXT010000004.1, read on the forward strand.
CATGCTGCGCTGTGCGTTCAAATGCGCCGGCGGCATCCGTATCGATCACATTCTCGGCTTGCGCCGCCTGTGGCTCGTGCCGGAAGGCGAAAGCGCCAAGGACGGCGCGTATCTGCGCTATCCGCTGGAAGACCTGCTGCGTCTGATCGCGCTGGAATCCTGGCGGCATCGCGCGATCGTGGTCGGCGAAGATCTCGGCACGGTGCCGCCCGGTTTCACCGAGCGTCTCCAGGAACACGGCCTGCTGGGCATTCGCGTGCTGTGGTTCGAGCGCGAAGTGGACGGCCCCGGTTTCAAGCCGCCGCGCGAATGGGACAGCGGCGTCACGGCGACGACCACGACGCACGATCTGCCGACCGTCGCCGGATGGTGGCGCGGCGAGGACATCGTGTGGCGCTCGAAGATCGGCCAGACGATGGCGCGCGCCGACGGACGCGATGCGGTGGAAGTAGCGCTGGAAGAACGTGGCGATGATCGCGAACATCTGTGGCGCGCGTTTCAGGAGGCAGGTATCGCGCCCGCCGACGTCGAAGCGCCCGACGTGGACAACCCGCCCGTGGACGAGGCGCTGGCCTTCGTTGCCGCGACGCCCGCACCGCTCGTCACCTATCCGCTCGAAGACCTGCTGGCGCTGGTGGAACAGCCCAACCTGCCCGGCTCCATCGACGAGCATCCGAACTGGCGCCGGCGGCTGGCCCTGCCCGTGGATGAACTGTTTCTGGACGACACCTTCGCCGACCGGCTGCTTGCCGCCGACACCGCGCGCAAGCGTTCTGCCCAACCGAACGAACCCACTTCGAATCCGACCGACTCACCATGACCGTTCCGCGCTCCACGCTCAGGCTCCAGCTGCACAAGGACTTCACTCTCGACGACGCCGCCGCGCTCGTGGACTACTTCGCGTCGCTCGGCGTGAGCCATGCGTACGTCTCGCCGATAACGACCGCCACCGCCGGCTCCACGCATGGCTATGACGTCGTTGATTACACGCGGATCAATCCCGAACTCGGCGGCGAAGACGCGCTGCGCCGTTTTGTCGAGAAGCTCCGGGCGCATGACATGGGCCTCATCGTCGATATCGTGCCGAATCACATGGGCGTGGGCGGCTCGGAGAACGCGTGGTGGCAGGACATTCTCGAATGGGGCCGGCACGCGGCGCACGCGCGCTTCTTCGATGTGGACTGGCACTCGCCGGACCCGGCGCTGCGCGGCAAGGTGCTCGCGCCGTTCCTCGGCGCCTCCTATGGCGACGAGTTGCAGGGCGGCAAGATCAAGCTCGAATATCGCGCGGATGAAGGGCGCTTCGTGATCGCGTATTACTCGCACGCGTTTCCGGTGTGTCCCGTCGACTATCCTGCCGTGTTCCAGGAAGCGCCTGAACTGGCGCAGCGATTCGCCGGCCTCACGACGCAACCCGCCGACCAGCCGCGCGCCGCCGATGCGCGTACGGCGCTCATTACGATCGCGGGGACCGAAGGCGGTCAGGCCGCGATCGAGGCGATCCTCGCCGCGCATTCGTCCGATACACCGGCAGGCCGCGACCGTCTGCATCGCCTGCTGGAGCGCCAGCATTATCGGCTCGCGTGGTGGCGCACTGCCGCCGACGAAGTGAACTGGCGGCGCTTCTTCGATGTAAGCACGCTGGGCGGCGTGCGCGTCGAGCGTCCCGAAGTGTTCGAGGCTTCGCACGCGCTGATCTTCCGGCTCTTCACCGAAGGGCTGATCGACGGCGTTCGCGTCGATCACGTGGACGGGCTCGCCGAACCGCGTGAATACTGCCAACGTCTGCGCGCGCGGCTCGAAGAGTTGTCGGCGGCGCGGCCCGAAGCGTTGAGACACGGCAACGGCCATACGTACTTCGTGGTCGAGAAGATTCTCGGACGCGGCGAACCGTTGCGGCGTGACTGGCAGGTGGACGGCACAACCGGCTATGACTTCATGAACGACGTCGGCGCGCTGCTGCACGATCCGGCCGGCGCCGAACCGCTTGCCGCACTGTGGGCCGAGCTCACGGGCAAGAGCGCGAACTTCGCGGATGAAGCGCTCAGCGCGCGTCGCAAGATTCTCGCCGAGAACCTCGCAGCGGAACTGGATCGCGTGACGCGCGCGTTGCACCGTATTGCGCGCGATGCACAGAACACGCGCGATTTCACCTTTACGTCGATTCGCCGCGTGGTCGCGGAACTGGTCGTGCACTTCCCGGTGTATCGCATCTATCCGCTGGGCAGCGTGCGCAGCGCCGAGGACGAGCGCTTCTTTTCGCAAGCGCTGGACGCCGCGTGCGCGACGCTTCCGCGCGCGGATCATGTCGTGCTCGATCAGGTCGCGCAATGGCTCGGCGGCAAGCTGCCCGACGAAGCGCCGCAGGAGGCGCGCGTCGAACGGGGACGAGACCGCGCGGCGGAGCGCAGTCGTGATCGCGACCGGAATCATGCTCAAGCGCAAGGCCAGGCGCAGGCCGGACAGAATGCACAGCAGCCGTCGAGCGGCTCACAACGCCGCGCCGCCCAGACCTTGTTCTCGCAACTGACCTCGCCCGTGGCGGCGAAGGCGGTCGAGGATACGGCGTGCTATCGCTATGGCCGGCTCATCTCGCGCAACGAAGTCGGCGCGGACCCGGGCGAGTTCGCGTTGTCGGTCGCGGATTTTCATGCGGGCAACAAGGAACGATTCGCCGCGTTCCCCCACGCGATGCTGTGCACGGCCACGCACGATCACAAACGCGGTGAGGACGTGCGCGCCCGCATTGCGGCGCTGAGCGAGATTCCGGATGAATGGGCGGCGACGCTGCGGCAATGGTCCACGCTGAACACGCCGCTGCGGCGCGGCGCGAATGGAGGTTTGGCCGAAACCGGCGACATCAATGATTGGGCCCCCGGTCCCGCCGCGGAAGCGATGCTGTATCAGACGCTCGTCGGTTGCTGGCCGCTTACGCTTGCGCCGGACGATGAAGCAGGCGTTCACGAACTGGCCGAGCGCGTTGCACAGTGGCAATTGAAGGCATTGCGCGAAGCCAAGCTGCGCACCAGCTGGTTCGCGCCGGATGAAGCCTATGAACAGGCGTGCAAGGACTTCCTGTTCGATATCGTCTCGCCGCAAAGGCGCAATGGCTTCCTGCAGGAACTGTCGGCGTTCGTCGCACGGCTTGGGCCGCTGGGCGCGGTGAACAGCTTCCAGCAAACGCTCTTGCGGCTGACGGCGCCCGGCGTGCCGGATCTGTATCAGGGCACGGAGCTATGGGACTTCAGCCTCGTGGATCCCGACAATCGCCGGCCCGTCGATTTCGATCTGCGGCGCAAGTGGCTTGCGGAGATCGAGGAGAAAGGCGCGCCGTCCGAGCAGATCGGCAACTGGCGCGACGGGCGTGTGAAGCTGGCGGTCGTGCGACGCGCGCTGGCATTGCGCAAGCATTGCGAGTCGCTGTTTGCACAAGGCGAGTACATTCCGCTCGAAGTAACGGGTGAGCAAGCCGGACATGTGATTGCCTATGCGCGGCATGCGGGCAGTGCGTTTGCAGTTGTTGTCGCGACGCGGCTCGCAGCGCCTCTGCTCGACGCAGACGCGGACCTGCCGCTGGTTGCAGCGGAGCGCTGGGGCGATACGGCTATCGTGCTGCCGGAAGCGCTGCACTCGCGTGCGCTGTTCGACTGGCTGAGCCCGAATGCCCCGAAGGCCGAAGGCGCGCAACTCCTCGTACGCGATGCATTGGGCGCGATGCCGGTGGCATTGCTCGTGGAAGAAGGGGTGCCCCGGCCTTGAGCGTGCGGTTCGGCGGGCAATCCGGCTTGCGGTGTCTCATTGGAACCACTTCCATAGCAAGGGATCGTTGACCCCCGCCTGTGAGAACCGCGTGGTGAAATCGGCGAATCTCGCCGGATCCGCCTTGATGTCGCTCAGCACGATGACGAGGTAGCAAAACAGATCGGGGTCCGCCGCCCTTGCGGCCGTCGCGCTCTCTCCGGGAGACAGCGTGCGATCTGTTCTGAGCAGGCTGGAGATATCCACGCCCACCTCGTCGCCCGTCGCATTCCATCCCCGCGAACCCGCTTCGACGAACGCCGCTGAAGGTCTTGCGCTTCGCGGCTGTCCCTCGAACAAAAAGATTCCATATGTCTGCGACAGTTGATCGATGAACAACTGTCTGTCTGCATCCGAAAGCGTTGCCAGACGCAGCGGCTCCGACGCCAACAGTGCATCCCACTTTCGAAGGGATCTTCTGTTGCTCGTCGTCGCGACGAATCCTTCCCGGATCACGTTCCGACAGAGCTCGTTCGCTCGCACGAGATACGCTGTGACGTCGTATTGATAGGCCGATACATCAAAGTTATCGTCCCGTATTGCCATCGGTATGATCTCTGACCGCGCAATGAATCGAGTGGGCTCGGTAATCCTGTTTTCGCTGACGAATCCCGGACCTGTTATGGCACCAGCCTGTTGATTGTGATCAGCGTCCACGTCGTTCCCGTTGATCGAAGCGGCCACATCGCGCGTCTGCGCAAGATCGAAAGCCGAGCCCGGCATGGCGGACAGCCACGCTCCTTCCTGATTGTTCAAGTAGGCTACATCGTTTGAAACGCTGACCTGTGCCAGGTATCCGATGATATTCGCCACATTGCTCGCGAAGCTGTGAATGGCCGCCTCACCGGCGTCCTGCCAGAACATCTGAAAGACCTTTTGTACCTTCACTTGAATGTCCGACGCATCGCTCGTCGCGACATTCCGCGCCGAGCGCAGCAGCGTGAGTGCATCGCTCTTTGCACGGCGCAGTTCCTGCACCCTGCTTTTTGCCTGATCCGATGTCCGGTCGACGCCAGGGCCTGCCCACATCGGCGAAACCGAGCCCCCGCCGCCTCTGGGCGATGTGGTTTCGACCCAGTCGGCAAACCTTCGGCGAAGCCATGGTGCAAACGGCGCGGAGTGATTGGATAGGGAGGCCTGGAAGAAATTTGGGTCCCATTCGATTTCGTAATAGTCTTCCTTGACCTTGATGTAGTAGATCGCGTATGGATTCTCGTTGACCGTGACGGTGATCTCGCTTCGGTAGATGTCAGGCCCGACTCGCTGAACTCTTCCCTTTGGCTTCGCCGGCGCTTTCCCCAGCGCCGCAATCTTCGCGGGAAGAATGGCATTTTCCAGGAAGCCTTTGACGAGGTGTATATCCGAAAAAATCTCGAATGGAGACCGGGGCATGATAAGCAGTCGGTTCTTTGAAATCAGCCCCCTGAAATTGAGCGTCAGTGGATTGAACGGAACGCTGAAGGGGAAGAACAGCTCATAAAGCATGCTGACAACCTCTCGGCCAACTTTCAGCATCGCCTTTTTCGGTATCTGGGCGGCCACGTGATTGATCAACTGACGTCCGTGCAAGCCAGTGCGTATGCCAAGCGTCCACATCGACATTGGCCTGATTCCCTTGACGATCTTAGCCGTGGCCCGAGCGCTGGGAATAACGGTCAGAAGAAGGGAGGTGACGTCCACGAGAATCGCGAACGGATCGACCCTGTAGCTCTTGTCCAGACTGGCTTTGCGGACCTCGCTATAGAACAATACGAAGAAACCGATCCACTTGTCTGTCTGCGAGAGTTCAAGCATTGAGGTGTAGAGCAGGTCGGTCATGACGTCCAAGTCCCGCTCCGTTTCCCGAAGCAGATAAGGCACAAGTTCAGTGCCGAGGACAGTACCCTCCGGCACCCTGATCTTTTCTTGCGTGGTGGTGAACTGGTACTCAGGGCCGCCGGATTCCGCCTTGTCGTCTACCTTATACTTGACTTCACCAAAATATACGCTTTGCTCTTTTCCATAGGCCGTGAGATTGGAGAGTGCTTCACCAAGATAAGACTGCATGGCCTTGAGTGCCTCGCCATAGTCTCGTACATCGTTAGCCGACATCGGCATTGCCGGCAGCCATTCCATGCCGGTTTTCCACTCGGTGACACTCTTCTCAATCGTGGTGCTCCAACGCTCGGGCAATCCTTCTGTTGTCACGCTTTTTGAAATGAAATAGAACAGACATGAGTTGTCTCTCAGCTTGATGAAATGCGCCCGACTCTTCGCACCGACCCAATCGATGTCCAGATTCACAATGGTCTGGATGTCATACATGTTTTCGTAGCGAAGTTGTACGTTTTCCAACCCGCTTCTGACCAGCACGCCAGCATCGTACGAGAGCCCTGCTTCCCGGTAGCTATCAAACTGTTTCTTGTAATTTTCGTAACGCTCGTTACCTGAACCCATCAGCGATGACGGCTTGACTTCTGCAAGAGACACATAGGGTTGAGGTTTGCTGGGAAGCACCGCATAAGGGTGCAACATCTGACTTTGTTCCAGGAAGGCAGTGCGCAAGCCCTCGTGATCCTGCTCTCGAATATTGTCGAGACTCTTCGACGTTGTACTGATCGTGTAGATCAATACAGCCAAGAGCGCAAGATCCGTGTGGCAGAATTCAATTTCGTTCGAATCTTCTTCGTAGATGATGTCCGACGCGAACTGGACACAATCCGTTATATCCGTATAGCGGCCTTTTGGCCGGATCTTTTTGTCTTTTATCTTTTGGCCAACGGCACCAATCAGTTGCTGGAATCTTGATATCTCCGAGTATCGCTTCCACAAGAAATAGCTTGCCGAGTCCGCCTCGGCGTCAGCTGATTCATTGTTTTCGCCACGCGGTTTCCTTGATTGCGATCTGAGCGCGACTTCGGCCAGCGCGCCGGAATACTGAGCCCAGAGTGTGCGTTGATTGACGTCGTCACGTTGCGACTCCCAATCGATCGGGAACGAGTATTTCTTTTCGAGGGATTTTCCCCTCTCGAGACCCGCTCTGTATGCTTGCCATGTTCTCTTGTAATCGTCTTCCGACCCAAGTTGCTTGCGCCGATCCTCCAAGGCATTCTTCTTTGTTTCCAGCTCCTTGTGTGTCTTTGTCAGCCAGGAGAGATAATTTTTTGCCCAAATCAAGTTATGCGTCTGATCGTTCGACTTGAGCAAGTAGTCCCACAACACCTCGCTCGCCAGTATCAGCTTATCTCCAAAACTTACATCGCTGAAGATCTGGCTTGGCTTCCCCGTCAGAATATGAATCGCTTTCTTCAGGACATCTTTGGTCGTGGTAATCGACTTAGAGAGATTGCCCTGCTGAGCCTCGATATCGTTCAACTCTCCGTCGATTTCCTCAAGTGCGGTGACTGAATTTGTGGGATCCGCTGCGTCGTCCATCGCTGCGGTGTCGATACGTTCCGTGACGTCTTCCCCAGCGAGAATCCTGCTCAACTGAACAAGAACCTGCGGGGAGAATTCAAGATTCGTGAGTCCGGTTTTGACTTCGCGACCAAAAAATGCAAGCAGCTGCGTACTGAGTATCATGACGGATATCCAACTCTCGTCAGAACCGCCTGCTCTGTTTTCTTTTTCAAGGCGGCTCAGGCACACCGACACGATCCGGAGCACTTCCGGCGCATCCATCAATGGACGCCTCGCCCATTGCTTCTCTGCCTCTCCAACCAACCTGACTCCCATCCGTCCTTGAGACATCATGATTTTCAGGCACTCGGTGAGCCATGGCGGGGTGGGCCGCCCTCCCCACTCCGGCGTCCAGTTCCGGTCGTTCAGGCACAACCGCACGTCATACGGGCTCCCATCGCTGAAAGAAACATGAACGACGCCTTCAGATGCATTCTTCCATTCGAATGGCCAGTACTTTCCAGCCAGGAACATCTTGAGTTCCGAAGGCTCGCCAAGGAGATCGTGATACAGGCTTCCGTCCTTCCCAGGCAGCTGTCCCGCGTAGGTATAGGTTCCTTCGCTGCCAAATCTGCGAGCCAGTTCCAACAGCAACGGCGAGGCGCTCGTATTGCTTGCGCCTGCAACCGTGCGCATTCCGTCCAGCATTCCCTGGTCATTCATGATGGACGGCAGCAGTCCCTCCCTTTTACTGAACACCAGGTGCAGCAGGTATGGCTCGTGTTCGAATTCATATCCGATATGCCCGTATAACGCGAGATCGCTGCTTGCAATGGGACCATCTTCATGACTCGATTCCTTCAAGTCGAGTTTTCGATAGCAATCGTCCTTCCGATAGTAGTAGCTCTTGGTCACCACCGTATTCCAGGCACTGTCGACAACCGAAAAGACACCGTGCCCCAGATCTGTACCTCCCCGAAACACCATGCAATTAGGAATTGCGCCTGATACCGCCAATCTGCGATCGATAACCTGGTCGGCAAGTGGTTTCGTGGACGGCAACAACAGCGGTTTAACTGTCCTGCGATGACGTGCAGCGAACCTGTGAAAGGTTTCAAGCGTGTGAAAGACGTGCACTTCACCGTTCGCAAAGACTGCCGGCATCCAGCCTCGAGGTTCATCATAGACAAACAACGTCTTGTCACTATTGGCCTTTCCGTGAGTGACGTGTCCCGCCGCGGTGTACAACGCTTGCCGTCCCGATCCGGACGGCGTCAGCCTCCACCATGTAATCGGCCAATACGCCTTGTTTGCCTTGACCAGATTTCCAGACTGCGGTGTCCAGAACAGGCGTTTGGGGTCGGCAACATTTCTTCTTGCGGTTTTCCAGCTCCCGAATAAGCTGCAGATCCATCCGCCGCTTGCAGAAACGCGTTGAGCCAATAGCTCGGAGAGCTTTTCGGGTTCTGTGCCTCGGCATGTTCAAAGTAATTCAGGGGCGCTTCCGGCGTTATCTCGGGATAAGTTCCGCTGTTCCACTGTTGAGAGAAACGCCATCCCAATGACTCGCTATACACCACCGCTCTGGAGGTGCCTGCTCGCAGCAAGAGATTCGCCATATGGGTGATCGAAGGCTCGATCTGGAAAGGATCTTCTTCGAAGCTCACCCGCTGCGGCCTGGTGATCTTGTGGTTCTTGGCATTGACGACAATGTAGTACGTCCCCCCGGAACAGACGCAGAGCACGTGGTCAATGCTTCCTGGCATCGTGACGAAATCATCATCGAGATCCCATCCGGTTTCTTGATCCAGGAACAGTTCGAGTTCGGAACGATTGCCCTGCGTTTCCCAATCTTCCAATGCGCGCTTTTCCAGCGGATGCGGCGTTTCCGAACCAGTCGGAGCCGCGCTGTCGGACAGCGTGACAGAGGTCTGTGTGGGCGGAACTTCGACGTTGTCGTTCGAAGACCCGGGTTCACTCCGATACCATAAGCGTCCCCATCCCCAGCTTCCCAGGATCACGAGCCCGCCCGATACGAGAAGTGCGACGCCCGCATACTTCGCGACGCGATCACATGCTGCCGGAGTCGACGCGGATCCCGAAAGGACGAGAGGCATTTCAACAATCTGGGATGCGTCTGTTGCCAACGGTCTCAGCGAGACCGCATCGGCATGGTCTGTCTGAACTCGATCTTTTCTATTGCAGACTTGCGACACGACGTTCAGTGGCAGGTTGAACATCCGATTGAAACCCTGCCTCCGGTTCACGGATACGTCCTGTCGAGGCAGACCCGGCTCCTCGAACGGTGACCGGGACGTGTACCAGTAATAGGTAAGTGACAGCAGGCCAAGCACCGACAGTCCGACACCCATGCCGATTGCCGTCCAGGGTAATGTGGGCTGCGAAAGTGCCCGTACCGCCGCTTCGAGCTGCTCGCAAGTCAGCTGGAAGTCTGGGAGTGCATTCCTCAAAGCGTCGGCATCTTCGTATTCGCAGGTGCCTGACTCAATGACGTCCAACAGCGCTTGAACTTCTCGCAGGAGGGACTCGGCTTCGATGCGTGCCAGTTCCTCGGTTGCGTCATCGTCCGCACCCCCACGCATTTTGTGGATAGCTGTGATGAGCCAGTGCCCATCACGGAAAACAATGGCGGGGCCGGTAGAGTGTCCAGCTTCCATCGAGTCATCGGGCTTCACGAGACGGATGATCGAGAAGTGGTTATCGAATGCAATGCCGAACGTTTTGCCTTCTACCCGGATATAACGTCTGACCTCCTTGTAATAGAGGCCCCGAGGGTCCGGCTCGCCCTCCGCTGTGATTACCCTGTCCTCTTCCGACAACGCAACATCGCGATGCTCGTATTCAGTTGCCAAGCCCCATTCCGACAACCTGGTTTCATTCGGCTGCGCACCGTGTAGTCGCGCGATTGCGCTGCTGATCAAGGGTAACTGGAGCCTCTCTGCTGCCCGTTTGAGTAGAGGGCCAGCCACGCGCCCCAATTTTGGAGCCAGCGCGATCCACGCCGCGTACTGTGAATCCGCCCGGGGAAAAAGGAAATCAGCCTTGACGCCATGTCCTGTTTCTCCAATCAAGCGAGGTTCGACAAGACGGTTAAATCCGTTCCGAAGCGAAGTCGCCACCTGGTTTGCAAGCGCTTTTCTCAACCGAAAGACAGGCGGCGCATTGCTCTCCGCCAGCATCGAACTCAGCTTGGCGCTCCATTCGAACCACGTATCCGCCTCCGGCAGTTCACGCTTCACGAGCATTCTTGCTTCGTAGAGATCGGAGAGCAACGGAGCGAGCGTGGCAAGCGGTCCGGCCCATTCATGACCGTGTGCCCGCAGTGTCTCCAGCGTGGCGGCAAGCGTCCGCTGTCGCTCTACGCGCTCTGCTTCGCCGGCGAACAGCAGCAGATACACGTCCAGGGCGAGATGAATCTCCCAGATGCGTTGACCCATCCCCTCCAGGATGTTCATACCCGCGCGTATCGATCCCTCCAGCGCCGGAGACGTCAAGGCGAATCGCTTGAGACGCTCCTTGATTTCCATGGCGTTCGGGCGACCGTTGAGAAAATCTCGAGCAAGCGTCGTTGCGAGGTCTTTGTATGACTGTTGTTCCCGTCCCGACGGCGCATTCGCATGGTCAGTCAGAAGCGTCCGTAGCATTGGCCTGAAAATGATCGAATACAAGGCGTCTGCAAGTAGCGCCATGCCTGGATTCGCCGCGATGAGCGATCTCGCCATCGCGCTCCGGACCATGCCCTCGAGTGCCTGAAGGACCGCCTCCACGGTGCGTTGGCGAGTCGCCGCATCCGGGTCGCTCAATGCCATACCCAGGCCAATGCCCTGCTCCACCACGGTTCCGACACCGTAGAGCACCGTGTTGTCGACGTAGAACAAGCCAGCGGACAGCGCTTGCCGTGCAACGCCAACGGCTTCGCGAGAACACAATGCCGAATGGACACTGGACACCGTCAGGTTGTTGCTGTTGATCAACGGCAGGAGGCGCTTCAACAGCATGAGTGCAGCATCGTTCTGGATCAAAGCGCTTTGCCAGCGCTTCATTCTGTCTCCGTCGGCACCCATCAGCAGTTGCAGCGTATCCGCTTTGACGAGGTGTTCCCGCACCCATACACGCTGACTGTCCCAGGACCCCAAGGCCGGAAAGCGAACGATCTCGCGGTACAGCTTGATGGCGTTCTGCGCAGCCTCCTTATGTCGAGCAGGCACGCCTGACAGAACCAGTTTCCCGGCATCGGGATGACCGAGCCATCTCACCAGCGCGCCGAGCTTCCCGACCTTCGAGACCGCGTCCGCCGAATCGAGCCTGTGCGCGCTTCGGTCCGGCTCCAGCGATTGCAGGATCGAGTCGGCCAGGCCCGAAACCTCTTCAAGCGACTCGGAGAGCGCAGTCCCGGTGCCCCTCATGTTCATGAAGTCGCGCAAGAATGTTTCGAACGTGGCTTCGTGATGAAGCTGCTTCTCCAGCAGACCTGCAATGTCCAGCGCCTGTGAAATCGTTTCGATCACGCGTGCAATGTGCATGCTCGCTTCGACACCCATCGACTTCCGCACTAAGGGACGTTCCACAAGCTCCTTCAATGCGTCCAGCCCTTTCGCGATCTGCTCCATCATCTGCTGTTGCGTGTCCATGGAACCGAAAGACAGCGCGGTTGCAAGTGTGTCAAGCGTCTGGGGCACATCGACGAGATCCGGGCGGATATCCTCCGGGATCAGCGTGGACTGCGATATCAGGCGAGCAAGGCGCTTGAGCTTCTTCAGTAGCGGCACGTCGCGGTCGACCTCCGCGACCAGGCGCCCATGGATTCCCCGACGGTAGCCGAAGCTTTCGCCCAGCCCAGCAAGCACTTGTGTGGCCAGCCCAAGCGATCCGGCGAGCCGTTCGCCGAGCAACTGCCTCATGGTGGACAGGTCAAGCGCCGCACTGACCTGCGCCAGCGCATCCATCGCAGTTTCGGCTGTCAGCGTGCCGCTCAGAACGACACGAAGGTTGGTCAAGTCTTTGCACCATTGGCTGATCTGGATGGCGACATCAGGACCCGGACCGCATGAAGGGGAAGACCCTTGCATGTCGATCAAGCCCTCCGCAATCAGCGCTTTAATGCCCAGCAACGCCTCGGAAACGCTGCGTACCGTGCCCAATTTCTCGAAGTGCTCGCGTAGCCGACCCATCTTGTCGCGATAGGCCGGCCAAAACTTGCTCTCAACCGGCAAGTCGTGGAGAAAGTTCTGCAGCGGCCTGGGCAATCCGGATGCGCTCCTTGCAATCTCGGACCGGAGTGCGTCAATCGCGTCGGGACCGCCGCTTTCCGCCGCTTTGCACCGGCTTTCGAAACACTGGATAGCTTGCAAGGATGTCGTGAACTGTTTCTGAGCCTCGGCTGCATAAGCAATCCACCTGCTGGCAGCATCCGGTAGCGCAAAGGCCGTGTTCTCGTCTCGAGCGAGCGCGGACCAGAGCAGTCCAGCCTTGTCGTGCCACGCGAGATCGGGATTGTCGATCGTCTGCCGAAGCGACAGGCAAAGATGCCAGAGCCGATCCACCTGATCGAGCGCGTCGCATGTCGCGGCGACTTTCGAGCGCATTGCTTCAGGGAGCAATGGCGCGCACCTGCGCATGAAAGCACTCAGGTCTTCGAGAATCCGGGTCCAGTCTTCTTCTTCGGATGAGCGGAGCCGCGCGTACATGCGTTGCAGGTCGCCATAGGCACCTTCCATGTCGCGATAGCCTGCAAAGAGCGCCGTCACGATTTCGAACGCCATTTGCCCCGCCAACGGCATCAGAATTTCGATGAAGCCGCCCTGCGCGCCGACAGGTAGATCAGCACTGCCCTCGTCCGCGTCCTGATCCGATTCGTGGCTTTCAGTCGAGGCATGACCGAACACACCATGCGTTGCACTTTCGGGAACAGTTCGACGCCTGCTGCGCCGAGCTCCAAGCGATGCTGCATTTTTCGGGCGTGTCTCTTCATCGACTTTGGCTTGCGGCATGAATTGCGCTCCCACGCAGCTAACAGACGGCAGGTCCCGAGCGAGCATCACGTCAAGCGCGCCAAGGAGATTCCGGGGGCGCAAGGCAGCCATGGCCGACGTCAGATCGATGGCGCTCGCGTGCGGAAGCATCCTGAGTCGCGCATGCGAATCACGCTTGGACAAGAGATGAGAGACTCGTGCTGAGCCGCGAAGACTGAGCGATGCCGGTCAGGGTATTTCTCGTTCTTATCGTATCCGGACCCTGTCGCATGACTTAACCAGCGACACTATTCGACAATTCGCAGACAAGCACCTGACGGGAAGTACTCTGCGTGCGTGCAGGCGTCAACCGGTCGATGAATCCATCAACCGGCGTGACCGTCGAATGATGTTGAGACCGGATTCAACGGCAAGCTTGCCTATGCGCCATGTCAGAACCTTGCACGCTCACTCCGTTTCTTCGAGCGCTTCTTCTCGTGGATAGACCCGCACCAGCACGATGCGCGGCCCCTTCATCTTCTTCACCACGATATCGAACTGGTCGAACGCCACGCGTTGCCCTTCGCCAGGCAGATCGCCCAGCGCATTGATGACAAGACCCCCGACCGACTCCGCGCGCCCTTCATCGATATCGATACCCAGCGCCCGTTCCAGCGACACGACAGGCAAGCTGCCCTTGCCCATCAGCGTGCCGTCGTCCATGCGCGACCAGTCCGCATCGCCTTGACGGAACTCGTCGTGGATCTGACCGACGAGCGCGCCGAGCAGGTTGTCGAGCGTGATGAAGCCGATCGGCTTCGCGCCCTTGCGTCCCACGATGGCCAGATGCGGCGCGCCCTTGCGGAAGCGGCGGAACAGTTCGAGCGCCGAGAGGTTCGGCGCCACATACTGCACCGGCCGCACATGACGGGCGAGTTGATCGAGCTTATCGGCGTGCTTCGTGAGATGGAAGTTGAAGCCGCGCCCCTGGCCGTCGCCTGCGAGAAGCAAATCCTTCAAATGAATCATGCCGATCACGCGTTCACCCGACGCATCCGCGAACAGCGGATAGCGCGAGAAGCGATGCCGCGAAATCACGGCGAGGTTATCGCGCATCGGCAGGTCGTTGCGCAAGCCGACCAGTTCGTGCGCGGGGCGCATCAGGTCGGACACGGTCATGCGGCTGAAATCGAGCGAGTGCGCGATGGTATTCCACTCGTCCTCGTTATACGAGGAAGCGCCGCCGTGCCGCCGGCCGCGCAGGATCAGCTTGAGTTCATCCGTCGAGTAATGCGTGTCGTGACCGTGTTCCTCCGACATGCCGAAGAGACGCAAAACGAAGTTGGCACTCGAGTTCAGCACCCAGATGAACGGATACATCAGCCAGTAGAATCCGTACAGCGGCATGGCGAGCCACAGCCCCACCTGTTCCGAGCGGCGGATGGCCCACGACTTCGGCGCGAGTTCGCCCACGACGATGTGCAGGAATGAAATGACCGTGAAGGCGAAGAACAGCGAGATGGAATCGATGAGCTTTTCCGACTCCACGCCAATCAGCGCGAAGAGCGGATGCAGCAAGGTCGCGAAGGCCGGTTCGCCGATCCAGCCGAGACCGAGAGAAGCCAGCGTGATGCCGAGCTGGCAGGCGGACAGATAGGCGTCGAGCTGCCCGTGAACCTTCGCGAGCAGACGGCCCGGCAGGCCGTTGGTCCGCGCGATTGCCTTGACGCGCGTGGGCCGCAGTTTGACGAGCCCGAACTCCGCCGCGACGAAAAAACCATTCAACGCGACGAGCAACAATGCGCCGATCAGCGCAACGACCTGAGCCAAGGCAACTCTCTTCGAAAGTGGAAAGCGTCAGTATAGAGGCGACAGCAAATCGAAAGTAAATTCACATCCCTGCGACAGGAATGCGCACCGACAACGTAACCTCGGCGTTATCCGCGATGTCGCTCTGCTCGAAGCCGCCGCCATGCGCCTCGGACACGCGCTTGCACAAAGCGAGCCCCCACGCGATGCGCCCGCCTTCACGCGGTTCCAGCGCCTGGCGGCGCGCGAACGCTTCGAGCACATGAGGGGAAGCTGTATCGCTGAGCGCCTGCGCCGACGCGGTGAAGCGCACATCGGTCCGCCACATGCTGCCTTCGATGTTGCTGGCCGCCCGTACGGCCGCGCCGGCCGGGCTTGCCTCGGCGGCAAACGCCAGCATCAGCCAGAGCGTTTGCAGAAGGCGCTCTGCATCGCCTTCCACTTGTTCTTCGGCGAGCGGCGTATCCAGTTCGATGGTCACGCCGCGCGCGTTTGCCACACTCGCACGCGCCAACGCCGCGCTTTGCTCCAGCAACGGACGCAAGGCGACCGGCGCGAGCGCGACCTGCAGGGCCTTGGTTTCGGCGCGCGTCGTATCGACGGACCGCTCGATCAGCTTCACCTGCTGCTCGACGCCCGAGCGAATGCCGGCCAGCGCGCGTTGCGCGGCGGGATCGTTCGCGTCGACCTTGCGCTCGAGTACATAACCCCAGCTGTGGATGGCGTTCAGCGGACCACGCAGATCATGCGACACGATGGACAGCACATGATCGCGCATGAAGAGCGCGGCCTCGGCGCGCAGATGCGCCACACGGTCAACGTGTTCTTCACCCCGTTCCGACGCCGACGGCGACACGATCAGCGTGACGCAATCCTGACCCGGCAGCGCGATGATCGCGAAGGAACGCGTCCCGGCGTCCGCGCCGATGCTCACCTGCGCGCGACGCGTGCCGTTGCCGGCCAGCGCGGCGTCGGCGACTTCGCCGAGCACGGCGGCAAGCGGACCGGGCAACGGCGTTTCCGCCAACGTACGGCCGTTCAGTGAAGCGGAATCCAGATCGAAGAGATGAGCAAAGACGGCGTCGGCCGACAGGCACCGCTGAGCGGCGTCGAGCACCAGCACGCCGTCGTTACCTGCAACGGCCGCGTCGAAGGTCCGGGCGCCGCCCGGTTCGACCGTACTGGAAAAAGACGTTGTCACGGTTAGGGTCCTTGCTATTGGGCTGATGCGGTTGATGTCAAGGGAAGGCAACGCTTCGCAACCACGCTGAAGACATGCGGATCATGAAGGCAGGCGGCTTTCATGAATGGATTCTGCAAGTCATTATATGTGAGTGCCTCCTGTGCATGCTGCCGCCCTCCGTGCTCGTTTCCCGTCTGAAGCCAACGCGCAAACGTTACACGTCATCACGTTGTGCGCTGCACCGGTTTCAGCGGACAAGCTTCCAGTCCGTAAGAACCGGACGCTTCGGGCTCGCAGCATGTTTCGCTCCTGACATAAAGCGGCGTTACTCGTCTTGCAAATTTTTAAACACGCGTTACAAATTCGCGGGTTATCTGTTTTGATATAACCACAGCAGGCAATTAATCAATGCGCGTATGCGGATCTCGAGCGGCGCCCGCAAACGCAATGGCGACGGGGCATTGCGCGTATCGATGAGTGAATGGAACTGTTTTGAACGGGATAAGCGCTTGAACCGGCTTGGCGTCCGCTTTCAAATATGCGCCGTCGCGCAAATAAAAAAATAAATCGGCAGCCGCGAATTTCCATGCGTGCGTACGCGAACATTCCCGGCTTACAACTCCCTATAGCATTCCACCTGACCAATGACGCATTGGACAGCCGGCGCGCATGAACCGGCCTCTGCCACGGTGGCCTCAATACCAACACTAACCGGTGACACGAGCTATGACACGCGTCCACAACGGTACTCGCAAGACCCTGCTGTCGGTGATCATTCCCGCGTATAACGTGGAGCATTTCATCGCCGCCTCGCTGGCGTCCGCGCTCTCGCAACCGCGCTCGGAGGAGATCGAGCTCATCGTCATCGACGACGGTTCCACCGATCACACGCTCGAACGCATTCTCGACGTGCAGCGCACGGAGCTGGGCCGCAACATCCGCGTGATCCATCAGGAGAACCGCGGCGTGTCCGCCGCGCGCAATCGCGCGATCGCCGAAGCAACGTCGCCCTACATCGGCTTCCTCGATTCGGACGATGTCTGGTCCGAGGACTTCACGCAGAAGATCATGCCGCTGCTGGACCAGAACGTCGCCGACATCATCGAGTTCAATGTCGGGATCATCAATTCGGCAGGCAAGGTGATCGACAAGGTGCAGCTGATCGATCCCGCGACCGTCGGCACGCGTCCGTGCAATCTCGACGCGCTGCTCGACTTCGCCCGCGTGTATCAGGTCTTCCCGGCGGCACGCGTGTACCGGCGTGCGCTGTGGGACGGCATCGAGTTTCCCGCAGGCCGCGTGTATGAAGATGCCGCGGCCATCCCGCTCGTCTATGCGCGCGCCAGCACGCTGTTCCGTCTCGCGGACAATCTCTACTTCTATCGGCGCCGCGCCGGCAGCATCACGACGAGAGCGACGCCCTATACGGTCACGTCGCTCACGATCTGCGCGGAAGAGACCATGGAACGCTGCAATGGCGGCCCGCTCGATGCCTTCTGGCTCGCGATGTTCCACAAGGTCTTCTCGTACGCGTGCCATCAGGCGGCGCGTGTCGATGCAAGTGCGTTCGCCGAAGCCATCCGGACCGTCGAGGCCACCGCTGCGCACTATCGCGCGTTTGCGGCGAATCGGCGGGATACGCCCAGTGAGTTGTTGTTCCACAAGAAGATCGTTGCGGATCGCCGCTGGTTCCAGGCCAAGCGCGTGGTCAAGCGGGTACTCGGACTCGAACTGCGTCCGCCTGCCGCGCCGGCGCGCGCCGTGCCGTCCGCCAATCTGCGCGGGCGTCCGTCCGCGGGCAGCCAACAATGATAAAAATGTCGTAAGGGGCCTTCAGCATGCAGATCTACCCGAAGAGGCCCGGCTTCACCGCGGGCGAGTCGTTCGAACTCGCGGTGCAGCCGGGTTCGCGTTTTTCTGTCGCGATCTATCACCAGGGCAATGACGAAACGCTGACCAGCAT
The DNA here is from genome assembly GCF_031451075.1 of Caballeronia sp. LZ043. Lineage (NCBI taxonomy): Bacteria > Pseudomonadati > Pseudomonadota > Betaproteobacteria > Burkholderiales > Burkholderiaceae > Caballeronia > Caballeronia sp. LZ043. The sequence goes on from NZ_JARUXT010000004.1 coordinate 1,365,141, forward strand.
GGGCGGCATCGTCGTGCAGCCGGGCGGCGCCGTGCAGGCGCAGTTGCAGAACGGCAGATACGTGTTCCAGTCGCCGGGCCGCACGGGACGGCCGCGTCACGATGAAGACTGGAACTGGCCGACCATCTCAATCAGGCCGAATGCCGACGACATCGAAAGCGGCGCGTACGTTGCGATCGCCTATGAAGTGGGCGCGAACGGCGAGCCGCGCGACGAACTCGGCCGGCGCGCGGCCGCGCACAAGCCGATCTTCGCGGGACCGCCCGCTTCGGACAGCATGGCGCTCGTCATCGCGCGGCCACGCAAGCCGTCGGCGGAGATTGCGTACATCGTGCCGATCAACACGTACCACGCCTATAACTCGATGGGCGGCGGCTGTTATTACGGCGACCCGATCCACCGCACGCATCCGCAGACCACCGTGAGCGTCCAGCGCCCCGGCGGCGGGTTTGGCGCGCAACTGGGCGAGCCGACCGATCCTTATGATCCGCGCTCGCCGCGCCAGCAGTTCAAACACTGGGATGCGAAGTTCATTCGCTGGCTGCGCGCGGAAGGCATCGCATGCGACTTCTATACCGATCACGATCTGCATCGCGGCACGGATCTGAAGCTCGAGAACTATCGCTGCATGTTGAGCGTCGGGCATCACGAATACTGGTCGACGCAGATGCGCGAGCGCGTGGCGCAGTTCATCGCGCAAGGCGGCAATCTCGCGATCTTCAGCGGCAATACCTGCTTCCGTCCCATCGACTTCGGCGACGCGCCGATCGACGGCGACTATACGGTGATGAACCGGCTCGGCGAGAAATGGCCGGGTCATGACGAGTCCAACCTGATCGGCCTGAGCTACGCCTATGGCGGCGGCAAGTATGGCGTGTGGAAGCGTTTGCGCGGCGGCTGGATCAAGCGCGAACGCGAGGCGATCGGATACACCGTGCGGCAGGCGGACCATTGGATCTTCGCGGGTACGGGCCTCGTCGATGGACAGACCTTCGGTGCGCAGGACCGTCTCGTAGGCTATGAAGTCGACGGCGTGCCGCCCGAGCCGAATGGCTTCGTGACGCTTGCGGACACGGTGCAGCTGACCGGATGGGACATGGGCGGCGTCGGCGCGATGGGCGTGTTCCAGCCGGATCGCAACGGAGGTCCGCAACAAGGCCTCGTCTTCAACGGCGGCACGACCGACTGGCCGCGCGTGCTGATGGACCCGGAAGCGGAGAGCCGTGTCATCGTCGATCAGATCACGCGCAACGTCGTGCGCCGCTTCATCGGTTTGCAGCCACGCGTGATTGCGCGCATGGACGTGGGAGCGGATGAGCCGTCGAAAGGGGTTGCAGCGTTGGCAAGAGACGGTGCCCTCAACGGCGCCCTCGCCTGAGCGGAAGCCCCCAGACTTCGCTGGTTTGCTGCCCGCACCCTGACAGTCCTAACAGGGTTGTGCCGGATTTTCAATCGCTCAAAATCGTTGCGACTCCGGCATTGCGTGGGCCAACCCACTGATGATTGCGGCCGCGGCCTGTCAAATGCATACGGTAGTACAAGTCGCGTCGTCACCGGGCAAGCGAGTGCTCGGAACCGGTGCGTTTCGTGCTGTATCCGTCCATTCGACCTGAACAGCGTGCGGGCATGCAGACATGCTTTCATTGCATGCTGCATTGACGGCGCGGCGTACAAGCGAAACTATTCGCCTGTGGCGCTGTCATGTTTAGGCCCACCGCTCAGGCGCAAACGCACGACGTTTGCAGCCTTTGCCCCTCAGTCATCAAGATCACGCACAGCTCCAAGCCGGGAAAACCGTTCAATGGCTTCATTCAAGAAGAACTTTACGATTTTGATGACGCTGCAGGTATCCACCTACCTTGCACCGCTCTTGACGTTGCCGTGGCTCGCACGCGTGCTGGGGCCAAGCGAATATGGACGCCTTTCGTTCGGCCTCGCATTTACCGCATATTTCATTTCACTCACGAATTACAGCTTCTCTCTTACCGCTACGCCGAAGGTCTCGATCAATCGTGGAGACCGCGCGTTGCGTTCGCAGGTCTTCTGGGAAACGATCCTCACGCAGGCTGCACTGGCCGTCGCCGGCCTGGTCGTCCTGATCGTGCTGACCTCCGTCATTCCTTATCTCGAAGAGAATCGCGAGCTACTGTTGCTCGGCTACGGCCAGGCCATCGGCGCCATGCTGATTCCGACTTGGTACTTCCAGGGCATCGAAGACCTGGGGATGCTGAGCGGCTTCGTCTTCGTAGGCCGCGCGCTCAGCATTCCGGCGATGTATCTGTTCGTGCGCCAGCACGACGATGTCTATATCGCGATGGCCGTGAATGCGCTTGTCCCACTTTTGTCGGGTGTCGCAATTTGCATTTATTTGTATTTTCGACACGAGCTCGATTTCGTCAGAGTGTCGTTCAAGACTATTGTCGAACGTCTGAAGGAAGGCTGGAGCGTGTTCATTGCGACGTCGCTGGTGGATATCTACGCCTCGAGCAACATCGTGCTGCTGACCTTCATCTCGGGTAACGTGGCGGCCGGCTACTTCGCTGCCGGCGACAAATTGATCCGCGCGGCATTGAATATGCTTCAGCCGCTCAAGACCGCTGCTTATCCCCGTGTCAGCTTCCTCATGCACCACGCAAAGGATGATGCGTTTGCGTTCTTGCGCAAGATGTTCGTGTTGCAAGGCTCGATCGTCTCGCTCATATCGGTCTGCATCTTCTTCGCGGCTCCGCTTGCAGTAAAGCTCTTGTATGGCCCGCAGTTCTTGCCTACGGTAGAAGTGCTGCGCTGGATGGCGTTCGTGCCGCTCATGGCCGGACTGTCGGATCTCTTCGGCGTTCAGACGATGCTTCCGCTCGGCATGAAGAGCCACTTCAGCCGTGTGCTGATCGGTTCGGCGGTGCTGAACTTCGCGTTGCTTGCCGTGCTGGCGAAGCTTTTCGGCGAGCAGGGCGCCGCAGCCACGGTGCTGATCGTGGAGACCTGCGTCGCAGGCGCGATGGCCCTTACGCTGCATCTGCAGAAGGTGCCGTTCCTGCGCCGGCCCATCACCGAAGGCGCGGGATCGGGCACGTGATCGCGTTATGTGACCTGCCTCTCCTAAGCCGCCGAGTTACACGGTCGAGCGCACGTAATGGCTAAAACAGTGCGTGCTATAAAAGCATCAAGTGTGTCGTGCAGGTTATGGAAGGCATTGGGCCAGCAGTGTGAATGACTGCCCCTCAATGAAGAATCCGTGCGCGGCGTTGGTGCGGCGCAGCGCTTTCGATAGCGACCTACTCCAAAAGTTGCATGCTTGTATGTGGAGCAGCGCACGGACCAGAGCGAGTCGAGTCGATATCGTATTGGTACGAACAGTTATTTAATCAAGTGAGCGGTCCGACATGGAATCAGAGGATACGTCGATCGAGCGTGTGCAGAAGCTGGTCGAACAGGCGCAGAGCCTGCGCATGCAATCGGTCGCGGTCCCGCTAAAGGATCTGCGCATGCTTCTGCAGGTCTGTGAAGCGGTGATCGCTCAGCAGAATTCTTCCACCGCCAAATAACGGCGATGAAGAAAGTAATGAAACAGCCATATCAGCAGAGTAAAGCTTTGTGTTGATGGGTCCTGAGCACGGGCTCAAGGAAAGTGCTCAGGCCGTTCCGAAAGGCACGGCTTCGAGAAGTCAAAAATATGATTGATCAATCGGGCTTTACGTCTCGCGGCAGGTGGTCGTAATCAGACGGCCGACCTGCGCCTTATCGGCGCGACGCGAAACAATTTTCGCAAAGACCGGTATCAAGGCGTCTTCCGGGCCTGCTCAGGCTGGCCCAGAGGCTCCTGGAATCCAGGCTTGGGGAGCAAGCTCGACGGGGTTTCTCGCGGAGGTCGTCGCGAGGAACGAGTAATGCTTGGGTCGGAGCGCGTGGCACGAATGGATCGGTTTGTTTTACGGTCCATTAGTACTCCAACGCGCACATTACCGGATTCTTTAATGTGCTCTTTGCAGGTGGGCTAGCGCCCGCCCACCTTGCATGCATTCGGCGTGCTTGAAAGTGTGATGTCCTTAACTGATAACGATTAGGCCGCTTCCTTCTCATGCGGTCGCCGCGGGCGCTCGGCGACACGCCAAACGATGAGTTCAATATGAAAGAGATCGTACATATAACCGAGGCTTTCGGAGGCGGAGTTCTGTCAATGCTGACGCAGCTTTCCAATCGCGCAGCGGCCGCTGGAGTCGGCGTAACGATCCTTCATTCGATCCGGCAGGAAACACCGATTAACTTTTCCAAGCTCTTTCATCCGGCCGTCAAGCTTACCTACGTCAGCATGTTCCGCGAAGTAAGCGTCAAGAACGACTGGACCAGCTTGTGGAACCTGGTGCGCAAGCTCAAGGAACTCGATCCTTCGGTCGTGCATCTGCATTCGTCGAAGGCCGGCGTGCTGGGCCGCGCCGCCGCACGCATTGCCGCGCCGCGTGCCCGCGTGTTCTATTCGCCGCATGGCCTGGCGTTCCTGCGGCGCGATGTCTCGCCCGTCAAGCAGTTTGCCTATCTGAGCTTCGAGCGCATCGCCGCTCGCATGGGCGGCACCATCGTCGCGTGTTCGAAGAGCGAGCTGAGCGAGATCGAAACTAGAATGGGTGCGCGCGAGGCGCGCATGATCGAGAACGGCGTGAACGTTCCTGAGATTCCGCCGCGCATCGAGCGCAATCCCGGCGATGTCGTCGTCGGCATGAGCGGTCGCGCTTCTTATCAAAAGAACCATCAGGCATTCGTGAAGCTCGCCACCGACCTGAGCGGTCCGTCGGTCAAGTTCCTGTGGATCGGCGGCAATCTCGAGGAGCTGCCGGGTCAGATGCCGAGCGGCGCCGTCACGTGCAGTGGCTGGGTCACGCGCGAACGCGCACTCGAACTGACCTCCGAACTCGACATCTACGTGCAGACCTCGCGCTGGGAAGGCATGCCGATCGCGCTGATCGAAGCACAGGTCGCGGGCATTCCCGCCGTCGTGACCGACGTGGTCGGCAACCGCGATGTCGTGCAACACGGCGTGACGGGCTTCGTTGCATCGAGCGTGGAGGACATGGCCAAGTACGTTGCCATGCTGCGCGACGACCCCGCATTGCGCGCCCGCATGGGCGCTGCATCGAGGGAATCCGCCAGCAAGCGCTTCTCGATGGACGCCATCTTCCGTCAGTGGCTCTCGGTCTACCAGCTCGGCTCCGACCGGCCCACGCGCGAGCCGCTCGCCTCCAAAGAGGCAGCCTCGTATGAAACCAGCTCCGACTCCCAGTTCTGACGCCTCTCCCATGGACACTTCCATCGCTACGAACAAGCTTGTCTATAACGGACGCTTCACGAGCCAGAAAACCACCGGCGTCCAGCGCGTCGCGCGCGAACTCGTCGCGGCGCTCGGACAACTGCCGCAGGGTTCGCATGTGACGCTCGCCGTGCCGCCGCAAACCGGTCTGGATCCCGTCGATGGCGTCGAGACCGTCAAGCTCGGCTTCGGCAAGGGCGTCTTCTGGGAGCAGCTCGTATTGCCGCTGTTTGCAGGACGTTCGCGCATCGTGAACCTGTCGAATTCCGGCTCGATCTTTCGAGCGAACCAGATCATCTACATGCACGATGCCGCGGTGTTCGACACCCCGTCGCATTTCTCGTGGAAGTTTCGCACCTGGTATCACGTGATGTTCTGGATCCTCGCGCGTACCTCGAGTTGCGTGCTGACCAATTCGAAGTTCTCGCGCGATCGCCTGGCGCATCATGTGGGCGTGCCCGCGGAGCGCATCGGCGTCGTGCCGCTCGCGGCGGATCATCTCGATCACATCACGCCGGATACGTCGGTGCTCGACGAACTCAAGCTCACGAAGAACCGCTATGTGCTAGCCGTGAGCAGCATGAATCCGACCAAGAATTTCAAGCGGCTGGTCGAGGCTTTCATGCGCCTGAACGATCCGTCGATCGATCTCGTGATCGTCGGCATGAAGAACGCCACGATCTTCGGCAAGGCCCAGGACCTGTCGAGCGCGCCCAATATCAAGCAGGCGGGCTATGTGAGCGACGAACGACTCCGGGCGCTTTATCAACATGCCGCATGCTTCCTCTATCCTTCCATCTATGAAGGCTTCGGCATTCCGCCGCTGGAAGCCATGCGCAACGGCTGTCCGACGCTCGTCGGCCGTGCCGCTGCCCTGCCGGAAACCTGCGGCGACGCCTCGGTGTACTGCGATCCCTATTCGGTCGATGACATCGCGGGCAAGCTGCGCGAACTGCTCGACTCACCCACGCTGAGCGAAGAGTTGCGCCGGCGCGGTCTCGCGCACGCCGAACGTTTCCGCTGGACGGAGAGCGCGCGTCTGCTCAAGCAGTTCATCGACAAGCCGCAATGACGGGCGCACGCGCGCTGCAAGGGAGAAAGCCGGTGAAGTTGGGAATCTATTGCGACTCGGGCGTCAACGGCGGCCATGAGGAAATGCTGAAGCGTTTCATGCTGGCGCTGGTCGCGAGCGCGCAGGTCGAGACCTTGCACGTCCTCGTGCCGGCTGCTAACGAAGCGTTGTCGCGTCATGTGCGCGAACTCGCGGCCCAGCATCCGAAGGTCAAGGTCATCGCGCTGACCTACACGGCCGAGTCCATCCGCGGCAACATCTTCGCGCTGCTGCGCATGATTCGCTCGACCGCGGCCACGCTGCGCACGCTGCATCTCGACAAGCTCATGATCGCGCAAGGCACGATCGCCTCGGGGCTCGCAGGACTGATCGCCGCGCGCCGCGCGCGCACGCTGGCGGTGAGCTATCTGCCGCTGGTGGATGACGCGCCCGTGAAGGCCGGCCGCGCGGAACAGGTCAAATGGCTCGTGAAGCGCGTGCTGTACCGCATGCCGGACGAGTACGTGACGCTCAACGATCATCTGCGCGACAAGCTGCGCAAGCTCGCGCCCAAGGCGCGCACGATGATCCTGGAGAACTACGTCGACGACCGCTTCAGCCGTTCGACGCTCTCGAAGGAAGCCGCGCGCGAGTCGCTCGGGCTGCCTGATGACGGCACGACCATCGTCGCGCAGATCGGCCGGCTGAATTTCCAGCAGAAGCGTCAGGACTTCTTCATGGAGGCCATCGAGCGCAATGCGAAGGCTTTCAGTCATACGCTCGTGCTGATCGTTGGAGAAGGTCCGGATGACCCGCGCCTGCGCGAGCGCATCGCGGCCAGTCCCGCGCTGTCCGCGTGCGTGCGCATGGTCGGACCGCAGAAGGACGTGCTGCCCTATATCGTCGCAAGCGATGCCCTCGTGCTGCCATCGGCCTATGAAGGCGTGCCGCTCGTGATGATCGAGGCCGTGCTCGCTGAGCGGCCGATTGTCGTATCGCGGGTCTCGGGACTCGATTCGTACTTGCCCGACGCACTGCTGTTCCCTGCCGATGACCGCGAAGCCTTCGTCGAGCGCATTTTCACCGCACGCGATTTCTCCATGGCCTCGCTGCGTGGCGAATTCAGGCGTCGCTTCTCGCGTGAAGCCTTCGACGCGCAAGCGCAACAGGTGCTGCTGCAACCCGGCGCCCCGCGCGATGCAGGCGCTCATTCCGCGCCCAACCATACCGACGTGCTGGCCAAGTAACCGCGCGCACCTTTTCAGAGGTCAACGCCGATGCGTACCTTCCTGGTCGCCGTATCCGTATTGGGCGCATTGTCTTGCGCGGCCCTTCTGATGTCCTCGCGCAGCGGCTCGCCTGATGCGCATCACAGCAACCGCTCGATCATCGCCGATGCCGAAGCCGCCGAGCCGCCCCCGCCGAAGCTCGCTTGCGGCAAGGGTACGACCGGCGTGTTCTATGGCATTGCGGGTCATCTCGAACATCGCGGCGCGTATCGCATGAGCGATTACGATCTGCAGATCTCGCAGTTGCGCGACCTGGGCATCACCATGTATGCGCAGGATGTCTCCAGCGAAGGCAGCGCGCACATGGTCGCGGATTTCGCGCGCGCGGCCGCGAAGCAATGCATCGGCGTACTCGCGCTCGTCACGCCCTTTGAACAGGAGAAGCGCGCGAACGAGCAGGAGACATACGAACGCGCCTATGCGCTCGGGAAGACCGCGGGCCGCGTGCTCAAGGGGCTGGTTACGTACTACCAGGTGGGCAACGAGTACGACAACTGGACCATCAAGGGCGCCGACCGCAGCGGCGAGCATCCGTCAGACTATGACAATGCGATGTTCATGAAGGCGCGCGGCTCAATTCTCGGGCTCATCAAGGGCATTCGTGAGAGCAATCCGGATGCGAAGATCCTGCTGACGTCGTTCAGCTGGCTTCACTACGGCTTCACAGACATGCTCTTTGCGGGCACGCAGCCGGACGGTTCGAGCGGTCACCCGATTCCTCAATGGGACATCACCGCGTGGCACTGGTATTCGAACATGGGTTCCATCACGGCGGCTGGCCAGAACAAGGTCAACGTGCTGGAACGTCTGCGCGACAGCTATGGCAAGCCCATCTGGATCACCGAGTATGGCGTGCGTCCGAATCATCAGGATCCGGGCGGCTATCTCGTGGGCAAGGATGCATTGAAGGGTTTCGTGTCGCTTGCGAAGACCTACAACGTTCAGAACGTGACGCTCTATGAGCTCTATGACGATCAGCGCTATGGCGGCGACGGCAACTACGGCGTGATCGGCGACGATGGAAAAACACGCAAGCCCCGCTTCAATACCGTGCGCGATTTCATCAAGGCTAATCCAATGCCTTAAATTTTTAACGCTTTGATGCTACCGATACGGTCGCAGCGGAACCGCCGATTATCGCGCGAAACAGGCCGTGCGCAAGTGCCGTTCCCGACCTTGCAAGGCATCGAACGTTCGCTACTTAACAGACGCGCCCACCTCGTGACCGGAAGATGGCCTTGATGCTAATTGCTTCAAGGCCTTTCGTGTCGTTGCGCAAGCGAATCGTCGCAATGAAGGTGCGGTGACGCGCACGAGGCGGCAGCCACGGTGTCGAGGCACGAAGTGTGCTTCCATTCACCAGCGATCGTACTCCGACGGGCCCACGTGTTCCGTCAATGCGAACCAGAAGCGCCACGTGCTTCGCTCGTTCTACCTGCCTCTCGCGTCTCTGGTCTTGAAGTTCCAACGGCCATGCGCCGGATCAACAACAACGTAAGTCGCAACGCGGACATGCCGCGCGGATCTTCGCTTTTTCAATGGTCCGGGAATAACTGCTCAACTTATCGAACTGAGGACGGCGCCTTTGAACACCCTCTATGTCAACTCAGCATCTTCGCGGCACGGCAAGGAAGACGGTGAATTTACCGCGGGCGACATGCTCCGGCTGCTGCGCGATCACCTCGGCATGCTGCTCCTGTTCGTCGGGGTCGCGGCTGCCCTCGCGTCCGCCTATGCATTTCTTGCCAAGCCCATCTATTCATCGGATGTAGTCGTGCGGGTCGATCCGCCGGATCCGAATGCGCTCGGCATCGCGCCGCAAAACCAGCAGCAGATGCAGCAGCAAGGGCAAACCGTCAACCAGATTGCGCCCGCCGAGATCTCGGTGATGCAGAGCCGCTCGGTGCTCGAGCCGGTCGTCAAGCAGTTCCACTTCGACATCCGGGTCAAGCCCAACACGTTCCCGATCCTCGGCCAGCTTGCGAACATGTTCGCCAAGAAGGGGCATCTTGCACCGGCGTGGTTCGGTCTCGACTCGTACGCTTGGGGCGGTGAAGACCTGCAGATCGGCCGCCTCGATGTTCCGCCCGCACTGGAAGACCAGAAGCTCGACTTCGTTCTCCTCGACAACAACCAGTACGAGCTGCGCGACCCGGACGGCGAAGTGATCCTGCACGGCACGGTGGGCCGCCCGGCGTCGGCGAACGGCGTATCGATGCTGGTCAATCATGTCGTGGGCCACCCTGGCGTGCATTTCGACGTGACCCGTCTCAACACGCTCGACGCCATCGCGCTGATGAAGAAGACGACGAAGGTCGCGGAATCGTCGAAGGATACGGGCGTCGTGCAGATCACCTTCAACGCCGACGATCCGCAACTCACCGCCGACGTCGCCAACGCGCTGGCTCAGGCGTATCTCGGCGCCGCCGTGCAGGCGCGCCAGGCCAACGATACGAAGACGCTCGAATTCATCCGCGGAGAACTGCCGCGTCTCGAATCCGATCTGAAGAAAGCCGAAGGCAACCTGAGCGCCTATCGCGCGAAGTCGCAATCGGTCCAGCCGATCAACGAAGCGCAAGCCTATTTGCAAGGCAGCATCGTGTCGATGCAGCAGCTCGCCACGCTCAAGCTGCAACGTACGCAGATGCTGCAACGCTTCCAGCCGAGCAGCCCGCAGGTGCAGAATCTCGATCAGCAGATCGCGCAGCTCGAGTCGTCGAACCAGCAGATCCAGTCGCGCTTCGACAGCATGCCGGCATCCGAGCGCCAGAACGCTGAACTGACGCGCGATGCGCGCGTGGCCGAGACCATCTATATGGGCATGGTCAACAAGGCCGAGGAGCTCTCGGTGCGCCGTGCGAGCACGAGCGGCGGCGCGCATATCGTCGATACCGCGCTGCGTCCGTATCGTCCGGTGAAGCCTAACAAGCCGCTCGTGATTCTCGCGGGCACGGGCCTGGGCTTTTTCGTCGGCACGTTCTTCATCTTCCTGCGCCGTCACGCAATGATCGGCGTCACGGATCCGATGTTCGTGGAGCGCCGCTTGTCCGTACCGGTGCTGGGCGAAGTGCTGTACAGCCGCCAGCAGGCAATGCTGGATCACGAGATCGCAGTGTCGCCGGTCGAGCATGCGCCGCTCACCTATGCGGGTGCGCAAGGGCATGCCGCGCCCAAGGCGCTGGCCTACACCGAGGCGCCGCGGCATGATGCCTTCGCGATGCCGCACGTGCCCGAGTCTCATCGCGACGCCCGCGTGCTTGCCTCGCGCTATCCGCACGATCCTGCCGTGGAAGCCCTGCGCGCAGTGCGAACCGAGCTGTATCGCGACCTGGCCAACGCGCCGAACAACATCGTGATGCTGACCGGCCCGATTCCTTCAGCGGGCAAGAGCTTCGTCGCGGCGAACCTGGCCGTGCTGCTCGCGGAAATCGGCCTGCGCGTGTTGCTGATCGACGCCGACATGCGTCGTGGTCATATCGCCTCGTTCTTCAAGCAGTCGAATCCGGGCGGTCTCTCCGAAGTGCTGAAGGGCGAGATGCCGCTCGGCGACGCGCTGCGCTATGTGGGCGTGCCGGGGCTGTCGTTCCTGTCGTGCGGCGGCTATCCGGAGAATCCGTCCGAGCTGCTGATGATGCCCGGCTTCCGCGATACGCTTGCGCGCATGAGCGACCAGTTCGATCTCGTGCTGGTGGATACGCCGCCGTTCCTCGTCGTCACCGACGCGGCGATCGTGGCAAGCGATGCCGGCTCCACGGTGCTCGTGCTGCGCTCCGGCATCCAGAGCGAGGAAGAGATCGAAGAGACGGTGAAGAAGGTGCAGCGTGCGGGCGGCAGGCTCGTGGGATCGGTATTCAACGCGATTCCGCGTCGTCCGAGCAATCGTCGCAGTTACGGTTATGCGGCGGCTTATACGAGCACCTTCAAGGCACAGAACTGACGTCTGCATTCCGATGTCGAACACAGCGCCGCGTGACATGTCACGCGGCGTTTCAAGTTGTAGGGCGACAAAAGGCTGAAGGGGTTGCGGCGCGGATGCCGACGTGTGGCGCGCAGCCGACCGGATCGGGGAAGAGTACGCACAAGGTGACCCAATGGGCGCGCGTTTTTCCTTCAGGCATCGGCTCAAGCAGTGTCCGCGTTGTCGCAGGCCGGTCGGGGCCGATGTTCCGGTCTGTCCGCATTGCGACTTCCATCGGCTGCCGGAGCGCGCCTTCGTACCGAGGCTGCCCGCGCCGGCGAATTCGACGCCGCAGCCACGCGTCGTGAAAGCCGCCCGCAGGCGACCGCCGTTGCGGGCACTACTGGTTCTCGTGATGGCGCTGCTGGCCATCAGCGGCTACATCTCGCTGCGCGAATCAGGCATCGAAACTCGCCTGAAGTCGCTCAGTTCGCATCACTGGCTCGGCTCCGTCGATGAACAGCCGAACCATGCACCCGAAAACGAAGCTGCAAGCAGTGCGCCGGTTCCGATCGGATCACTGAATTTTGAAGAAGCCCGTTCCACGCGGGTATAACCATTCGACGATGAAAGAAAAAGCGGCGCTGACCGACCTCTACTACAGGATCTGGGCCTTCGCGATGCCGGTGACGTCGTTTTTGCTCGTCCCGTCCATCCAGGGCACGACCATCGGCTACATGATGTGCTTCCTCTCGGTGCCGCTCGTGCTGCTGTTCGGCGGCCGGGCGCGCAAGAGCTGGATGCACTTCGTGGGCGCGGCGCTCGTGGTATGGCTGCTGATGCTCTGCACGACGCAGGTCGCGGACGTCATGGCCCCCTACGATCCCGACTTCTCCAGAATCGTGCTGGTCGAGGAAACCGATCCGTTCACGTTCATCCTGCGCAAGAGCATGTTCACGCAGTCGGTCTATGTGGCCGCCGTCGTACTCTACGCGGCCTACGTGTACCACTACTACAAGCCGACCTGGGACCAGTGGCTGCTCGCCGCCATCACGCTCTTCGCGCTCTACGGGATGTTCGAAGTCGCGTACTTCGTCATCACGGGCCAGCCGGGCGACTTCATCTCCAACCGTGCATTCGGCGACCAGTTCGGCAAGGGCATCGTGCGCTCGGACGGCACGGTGAACGGCAGTTCGTTCCAGCAGATGGACATCGGCGGCATGCGCTTCCAGCGCCTCAAGGCGCTGACCGGCGAACCCTCGATGTACGCCATGTCCATGTTCCCGTTCTGGGTGTATTTCAACGCCACCTCGCGGGTGCGCTGGCCGGTCTGGATCATCGGCATCTCGCTGCTGATGAGCACCTCGTCCACCGTGCTGATCGGTTATGCGGTGTTCGCGCTGATCCGCATGCGCAAGCTCGGCATCAACCCGGTCAAGGCGCTCATCGGGCTGTTCGTGCTGTGCGTGATCGCGTATATCGCGCAGGACTACATCGCCGATCTCTTCAAGCAGATGGTGACGAACAAGCTCGAACAGAAGGACGAGTCGGGCTCTGACCGTGCGCTGCTGTTCGTCGAGTCGATGCGCCTCTGGTTCCACGGGACGCCGATGAACCAGCTGTTCGGCATCGGTTTCGGCTACGTCCGCTCGACCGACCTGTTCTCCACGTTGATGGTCAACACCGGCATTATCGGCACGATCTTCATCAGCGGGCTGATGCTCTATCCGGCATTCAAGCTCGACTGGGATGCGCGCGGCATGGCGTTGCGCCAGTGCTGCGTGGCTACCTGGACGATGATGATGGTCTCGGTGCCGGAGTTCGCCTATCTCGCGCCGTGGACCCTGGTCGCGATGGCCTATGTCCGGGTGCGTGCGCTCAAGCTCGCGAGACAACAGCGCGGCGACGAAGCCGCTGCCTCGGCCATGGAAGACGCGCAACTGGGCGCGAGCATCGGCACGTCGATTGGCCGGCATGTCGCGCCGGAACTCGGGCCGCGCATCGGCTCGCGTTTCGGGCCGCGCGGCCGGCATCTCTGAGGACTTTCAACCCTTCCACGCATGAGGTTCGCGCGCCGCCTGCTTCCGGCGGCGTTCTACAATGGCGGTTTCGACCACCGACAACCTGGGAGCAACCATGTCGACTGTCACGACCGATTCCGGTCTCAAATACGAAGATCTCACTGTCGGCGAAGGCGCCGAAGCTGTCGCCGGCAAGACGGTCAGCGTGCATTACACGGGCTGGCTCACGGATGGCCAGAAGTTCGATTCGAGCAAGGACCGTAACGACCCGTTTGCCTTCGTGCTGGGCGGCGGCATGGTCATTCGCGGCTGGGACGAAGGCGTCCAGGGCATGAAGGTCGGCGGCGTGCGCCGTCTCACCATTCCGCCGCAACTCGGCTATGGTGCACGCGGCGCGGGCGGCGTGATTCCGCCGAACGCCACGCTGGTGTTCGAAGTCGAACTGCTCGACGTCTGAGCCAGGTTTGCGTGAACGCGCCGCGGCCCCGCCCCGCCGTTGCACTGCGCCGCTATGCCGCGACGCAGGCGTCCGAGGTCCACGACTTCCATCAGATCGTGCTGGGTGTAGAGGGATCGATGGAGATGGCCGTGGACGGACGCGGCGCGCGTATCGACCGAAGCGGCGCGTGGATCATTCCAGCGGGCGCGCGTCACGATTACTGGGCCGCCGGCGACAACCGCCAGCTCGTGCTCGATCTTCCGCTGGCGTCGCTCGCCGTGCCCGAGCGCTTCTTCGAGCAGGCGCGTTGCATCACGCTTCATCCTTCCATCACGCGGCTGGTCGCCGGGTTCGCACCTGGCGCGGGCGTCGGTCAATCGCATGAGTGTCATCGCTTTGCCTGGCAAGCGGCCGCGCATCTGTGCGGCGCGCTCATGCACGATGCCGGCAATGCCGCATTCCCTTCGAAAGGCCTCGATTTCGCCCGCATCGACGCGTGGCTGCGCCGGCATCTCGCCGAGCCGCTGCGCATCGCCGATCTCGCGGCGCATTGCGGCTTCGGCATGCGGCGGTTCCACCAGCTGTTCAACGATGCCTTCGGCGAGACGCCGCATCGCTATGTGCAACGTCTGCGGCTCGATACCGCGCTGACACGATTGGCCGATCCGCTCGCCGCGCTCACGGACATCGCGCTCGATTGCGGCTTCGCCGATCAGAGCACGTTCACGCATGCCTTCACGAAACGTTTCGGCATGGCGCCGGGACAATGGCGTGCGGGCAGCACGCGCACGCACTGATTCTGCAAAAAAGCCCGCTCGTCCTCACAGACGAAGCGGGCTCCCAAGATCACGCCGTAAAGCGCGTTACTCGACCGATAGTTGCAGATGCAACTGTGAGCGCGCCATGCCGCCATCCATCGCTTCGCTCGCAGCATCGCGATCCGATTGCGACTGCGGCGCCAGACGCGCCGACTCGATGCGATCCAGATAATCGGTCGTCACGTCGCCGGTGATGTAGTTGCCGTCGAAGCACGAGGCCTCGAAGTCCTTCAGTTCCGGATTGATGTCACGGATCGCGTTCTTCAGGTCTTCCACGTCCTGATACACGAGATAGTCCGCGCCGATCATGCGCGCCACTTCCTCATCCGTGCGGCCGTGCGCCACGAGTTCGCCGCGCGTCGGCATGTCGATGCCGTACACGTTCGGGTACTTAACCGGCGGCGCCGCCGAAGCGAAGATCACCTTGTTCGCGCCCGCGTCACGCGCCATCTGCACGATCTCGTGGGACGTCGTGCCGCGCACGATCGAATCATCGACGATCAGCACATTCTTGCCCTTGAACTCGATGCCCATCGCATTGAGCTTCTGGCGCACCGACTTCTTGCGCACCGCCTGGCCCGGCATGATGAAGGTGCGGCCCACGTAGCGGTTCTTGAAGAAGCCCTCGCGATACTCGACGCCCAGCTTCGCGGCGACCTGCATCGCGGCGGGACGCGAGGAATCGGGAATTGGCATGACAACGTCGATGGCCACGTCCGGCAGCACGCGCTTGATCTTCTCGGCGAGGTAATCGCCCATGCGCAGGCGCGCGTTGTAGACCGGCACGCCGTCGAGGCACGAGTCCGGACGCGCGAGATAGACGAGCTCGAAGATGCACGGATTCAGCGCGGGCTTCTCGGCGCACTGGTGGCTGTGCAGGTTGCCGTCGCTGTCGATGAAGATCGCTTCGCCCGGTTCCACGTCACGCACGAATTCGAAACCAATGCCTTCGATCGCCACCGATTCCGATGCCACCATCCACTCGACGCCCGTCGCCGTTTCCAGCTTGCCGAGCACCAGCGGACGAATGCCGAACGGATCGCGGAAGGCCACGAGGCCATAGCCCGCGATCAGCGACACGATCGCATACGAGCCCTTCACCCGGCGATGCACGCCGGCCACGGCCTTCCACAGCGCGGCGGCGTCGAGCTGCAGGCCGGAGCTGGCGAGCTGCAGTTCGTGGGCGAAGACGTTGAGCAGAACTTCGGTGTCGGATGCGGTGTTGATGTGCCGGCGGTCGATGCGGAACATCTCGTCCTTCAACTGCGGCCAGTTCGTCAGATTGCCGTTGTGCGCGAGGATGATCCCGAACGGCGCATTCACGTAGAACGGCTGCGCTTCTTCCTCGCTCGCGGCGGAACCGGCGGTCGGATAACGCACCTGGCCGATGCCGACGTTGCCCGGCAGGCTGCGCATGTTGCGCGTGCGGAACACGTCGCGCACCATGCCGTTGGCCTTGTGCATGTGGAAGTTGTTGCCGTTCGCCGTGGCAATGCCCGCTGCGTCCTGGCCGCGATGTTGCAGCAGGAGCAGGCTGTCATAGATCAGCTGGTTGACGGGGCTTTGGGAAACTACACCTACGATGCCGCACATGGCATGGTCCTTCAAAGAGTCGAAACGGGGTGAGAAGGCGTTGCTGGTCCAGCGGACGCATTCACGCGTCCGGCTGCACGAAGCTGCCCTTACCGGGTCGAAGTGGGTCTTCGAGCCGTCGCGCGCCCCATGTAGCCGGCCGTTCGTCTATTGTGCGGCGTTTGGCGCCATGCCGCTGGAGCCAACAGCGGGGGCGACGTGCACATACGCGGCGAGCGTATCGGGGAGCAGCAGTTTCAGTTCACGCACGCCCTGCTCGGCCGTCGGCCTCAGCAGCGCATTGCGCCAGAAATCTTTCTGAGGTAGTTCGGTCAAGCCCGCCAGGGCGACCAGAATGACTACCAATATAGCGCCTCTGACGAGGCCGAAAAGCAAGCCCAGCGAGCGGTCCACGCCGCGCAGGCCGGTCACTTCCGTGACGCGCGTCAGCAATGCGGACAGTACGCTTGACAGCAACAGCACCGCCGCCACGACCAGCAGGAACGCCACCAGCCATTGCGTGAGCGCGCCGCCCGGCCAGGTGTCCGGAATATACGGAACGACGAGCCCGACAAAACGCCCCGCGATCAGGATGGCGGCGATCCACCCGACCAACCCGAAGGCCTCGGCCAGCAGGCCGCGCCACATGCCGCGCAGGGCGGACAGGCCGATCACGGCCATCACGCCATAGTCGAAAGCGGTGAACATCGGATGCGCTTAGTTCGATGTCGACCGGGTGCCGCCGCCGAGACCGGCCTGGCGCACCTTGACCAGCGCCGCCTGCGCCGCCGCGCGATCCGCGAACGGCCCGGCGCGCAGCAGCGAACGGGTCGAGCCGTCCGATTGCTTGCGATGTTCGAGATATGCGGGCACACCTGCGGACTTCAACTTGCTGACCCAGTTCTGAGCGGCGGTTTCGTCGTCGAACTGGCCGATCTGCAGCACGAAGCGGCTGCCGGCCGGCGATGCCGGCGTGTTCGCGGCGCTCGCAGCGGCGTTGGCCGCGGTGGTCGCGTTGGCGTCTTCGGAAGGTGTCGTGGCCTGCGGCTTGGCTGCGGGGGGCTTGGCAGCCTGAGTAGCGGTGGCGGCAGGCTTCGATGCCTGCGGCTTCGCTTCGGGCTTGGGTGCTTCCTTGGCGTCCGGCTTGGTCTGCGCCACCGCCGCCGACGACGCGGCCTGCGGCGGCGTCATGCCGCCGGTGACACTACCCGACGCGTTCACCGGGCCATCGTGGGCCACGCCCGCTTGCGTGTCGGCGTCGTTCGCGTCGCGCGACGGCTTCATGGCCGGCGCGGGGCGATTCGGAATGTCGATGGAGATGTCGTCGGTGACGGGCTTCGGGCGGGAGTCGAGCACCATCGGCAGGATGATGACCGCCGCCAGCACCAGCGCAATGGCGCCCACCAGCCGGCGGCGCGCGCGCTGCTTTTCCGGCAGCGTGGGGTCGAGCATCATGGCGTCGGCGTCGGTGCGCTCGGATCTGCGCGTGCGGCGTTCCGTGCGGACGGTTTGACGCGAACCGCGTCCGGAGTCCGAATATGCGTCGCGACCGGAGTCGTCTTTCTTGCCGAACGAGAAGAGTCCCATGTATCGCTTGGTGCAGATGGGTGCCCGCGAGTGCTGATCCTGCGAATGCTGCCGATCAGCGCCGACGGCCGCCCGTCTCAGTGATGCCGCTCAATGATGTTGCGACTTGCGGAAGGCCATGACGCCGGCCACCGTGTAGAAACTGCCGAAAACCAAAATTCTATCATTTTCGGAGGCCCTGCTTAACGCGTCTTGAAAGGCGGCGGCAGGGTTTTCAAAACGGGAAACGCTGCTGTCGGGTCCGTCGTTGACCCCGGCATCGCGCAAAGCGCTCTCCAGCTGCTCCGCCGATGCACCCCGCGACGTTGGCAGCGCGGTCACGTTCCAGTGATCGATCTCGCCTTTCAGATGCGTCAGCACACCTTCGATGTCCTTGTCGCGCATGGCGCCGAACACCGCGTAAGTGTACGGAAAGTAGCCCATGTTGCCGAGATTTTGCGCCAGTACCGCGGCTGCATGCGGATTGTGCGCGACATCGAGAATGACTTGCGGCTTGCCGGGCAACACCTGGAAGCGTCCCGCCAGCTCCACGTTGGCAAGTCCGAGCCGGATGTCCTGCGCCGACACCGGCACGCGGTCGCGCAAGGATTCCAGCGCCGCCAGCGCCGCCGACGTGTTGATCAGCTGGTTCGCGCCGCGCAGCGCCGGATAGGCGAGCGCCGAACGACGCTGCTCACGGCCGAGATAGCTCCACTGCTGGCGCTCGTTGCCCGGCTGCGCTTCGTAACGGAAGTCGCGGCCGACCAGCCAGAGATCCGCACCGACTGCTTCGGCATGATCGATCAGGCTTTGCGGCGGCGACGGATCGCCGCAGATCGCGGGCTTGCCCGAGCGGAAGATGCCTGCCTTCTCGAAGCCGATCTTCTCGCGCGTGTCACCGAGAAAGTCCGTATGGTCGATGTCGATGCTCGTGATTACCGCGCAATCCGTATCGACGATATTCACCGCGTCCAGACGTCCGCCGAGCCCGACTTCGAGCACCACCGCGTCCAGCCCGCGCGACGCGAACAGATGCAGGATGGCCAGGGTCGTGAATTCGAAGTACGTCAGCGACACTGGCTCAGGCAGGCTCGCGCGCGCCTTTTCCACGGCCTCGAAGTGCTCGAGCAGGTCGGCATCGCTGGCCTCGGCGCCATCGATGCGCGCCCTTTCGTTGAAGGTCAGCAGATGCGGCGACGTGTGGCAGCCCACGCGATAACCCGCGCGCAGCAGGATGGTTTCGAGGATCGCGCAGGTCGAGCCCTTGCCGTTCGTGCCGCCGACCGTGATCACCGGGCAGTCGAAGTGCAGGCCGAGCGCGTCCTTGACCCGGCCGATGCGCGTCAGCCCCATGTCGATGCCGACCGGATGCGCGGCTTCCAGATGGGTGAGCCAGGCGTCGAGGGAGGGAAAAGTGTTCATATGCGGAATGATGAAAGCAAAAACGCCGCGCGGAACCTTGAGGGTTCACGCGCGGCGCGGCGCTGCGTGGGGCACGCTCAGGCGACGGCGTCGGCCGGCTGCCGGGTCATCAGCGCCATCAACTGGGCGATTTCCTCGCGCAGCTTGCGGCGGTCCACGATCATGTCGACCGCGCCCTTCGTCAGCAGGAATTCGGCACGCTGGAAGCCTTCCGGCAATTTCTCGCGCACGGTCTGCTCGATCACGCGCGGACCGGCGAAGCCGATCAGCGCCTTCGGCTCGGCGATGACCACGTCGCCCAGGAACGCAAAGCTCGCCGACACGCCGCCCATCGTCGGATCCGTCAGGACGGAGATGAAAGGCAGCTTGGCGTCAGCCAGCTTGGTCAGCAAGGCAGTGGTCTTGGCCATCTGCATCAGCGAAAGCAGGCTTTCCTGCATGCGGGCGCCGCCCGAAGCCGTGAAGCAGATGAACGGCACGTTTTGTTCGAGCGCATTGCGCGCGCCGCGGGCGAAGCGTTCGCCGACCACCGAACCCATCGAGCCGCCCATGAAGGAGAACTCGAAGCAGGCGACCACGCAGGGAATCGTATGGATGGCGCCGCCCATGACGACCATGGCGTCGGTTTCGCCGGTGTCGTCCATTGCTTCCTTGATGCGGTCCGGGTACTTGCGGCTGTCCTTGAACTTGAGCGCATCGACCGGCACGACTTCCTGGCCGATTTCATAACGGCCTTCCGGATCCAGCAGGCGGTCGAGCCGCTCGCGCGCGCCGATGCGCATGTGATGGCTGCACTTCGGGCAGACATGCAGGTTCGCCTCGACGTCGTTGCGATACAGCACGGCCTCGCACGACGGGCACTTCACCCACAGGCCTTCGGGAATGCCCTTGCGGCTTTTGGGATCGGTTTGCTTGATCTTGGGCGGCAGCAGTTTGTCGAGCCAGCTCATCGTTTTTCCTTGACTATTCAGTCGCCGCACGGCGCGCCCAGAATCGGGCGGGCCGCGGCGGCGCGTATTTTACTCAGGCATCGAGCGCCTGACGAATTTCCGCGATGAAACTCGTCAGCGACGCGGCAGCGGTGTCGGGCTTGGCTTCCTCGAGCAGTTGCACGAGGCGGCTGCCGATCACGACGGCATCCGCGACTTCGGCGACGGCGCGGGCGGTTTGCGCGTCGCGAATGCCGAAACCGACGCCGATCGGCAGGGGCACATGCGACTTGATGGCCGGGATTTTACTCGCGATGCTGGAAACGTCCAGATTTGCCGAGCCGGTCACGCCCTTGAGGGAGACGTAATAGACATAGCCGCTCGCAATTTTGCCGACCGCCGCCACCCGCGCGTCGGTGGACGTGGGCGCGAGCAGGAAGATCGGATCGATGCCGGCCGCGGTCATGGCCTGACCGAAGTCCGCAGCTTCCTCGGGCGGGTAGTCCACCACCAGCACGCCGTCCACGCCAGCTTCCTGGGCGGCTTTCGCGAAGTGCTGGGCGCCCATGCGTTCGATCGGATTGGCATAGCCCATCAGGACAACGGGCGTCGTGTCGTTGGTTTCGCGGAAGCGCGCCACGTCGGCGAGCACGCGCTTCAGCGTAACGCCGCGCGCCAGCGCCCGTTCCGAGGAACGCTGGATGACGGGACCGTCCGCCATCGGGTCGGAAAACGGCACGCCCAGTTCGATGACGTCCGCGCCGCCCTTGGCCAGCGCATGCATGAATTCGACCGTCTGTTCCGGGTTCGGGTCGCCGGCGGTAATGAACGGGATCAATCCCTTCCGGCCTTGCGTGGCCAGCGCCGCAAAAGTGTTCTTGATACGGGACATGAGAATTCTCGATTCGGATTCGTTGGCCTCTGAAGTCGTGCGAACATCGGAGGCGATCTGCGACGAAAATGCGTGCTACGGGCGTTATTCGGCCGTTTCAGTCGCGGCGTCGATCACGAGCGGCGGTCGGCGGCGGGTCTCCGGCAGTTTCGGCTTGCGATCCTCGGCCAGCCGGTTTTCCGCAATTGCACAGTAATCCGCGTTGATCTCGTAGCCGGTAAAAGCTCGGCCGTGACGGGCACAGGCCACTGCGGTCGTGCCGCTGCCCATGAACGGATCGAGCACGCGCCCGCCCGGCGGACAGCTCGCCAGCACCATGCGTTCGACGATCTCCAGAGGCTTTTGCGTCGGATGATCGACCCGCTCCGCGTGCTGCCGATGCAGCCGCGATACGGACCAGACATCCTTCGGGTTATAGCCGAGCTCCAGCCACTTGCTGCCTTCGAAGATCTTGCGCGAGCGCGCCTTTTTCGTCTCTGCGTCGTAGGGGATGCGCACCGGATCGAGATCGAAGTAATAATCCTTCGATACCGCGAAATAACCGATGTTGTCATGCACTGACGTGAATTTACGCGTCGTTCCCCCCATGCTCGGCACACGGCGGTCCCAGACGATCTCGTTGATCATCAGCAGGCGCCGCTTCAGGAACACGAAGAGTTCGGGCGAGTATTGCCACGTGCAGAAGATGTACAGCGAGCCGCTGGGCTTCAGCTTCGGTATCGCCAGGTCAAGCCATCGATACGTCCACTCCAGGAAAGCCTCGCCGGACAACATGTCCGAGTCGTTCCCGTAATCCTTGCCCAGACCATAAGGCGGATCGGCGACGACCAGATCAATCGACGCATTGGGGATGTTCTCGGCATCGGCCAGAAAGTCACGGTTGCGAATGTCGCTGCCGGCGCTGGTGAGAGCGCCGGCGGACAAGGGCTCGTCGATGACGGTGCGCATCTATCGGGGGCTCAGAACTGGATGCCCGATCGCTCGGCGACCGTATGCATGTCCTTGTCACCCCGGCCCGACAGATTGACGAGCAGCACCTTGTCGCGCGGCAGCGTCTGCGCGAGCTTCGCGCCGTAGGCGAGCGCGTGGCTCGATTCAAGCGCAGGGATGATGCCCTCGATGCGGCAGCAGTCGTGGAAGGCCTTGAGCGCTTCGTCGTCGGTGATGCCGACGTATTCGGCACGACCCTCGTCCTTCAGCCACGCGTGCTCGGGGCCCACGCCCGGGTAGTCCAGGCCCGCCGAGATCGAATGCGTCTCGATGATCTGCCCGTCCGCGTCCTGCAGCAGATAAGTACGATTGCCGTGCAACACGCCGGGGCTTCCGCCCATCAGTGAGGCAGCGTGACGGCCGGTGTCGATGCCGTCTCCCGCCGCTTCGACGCCGATCAGCCGCACGTCCTTGTCGTCGATGTAAGGATAAAAGATGCCCATCGCATTCGATCCGCCGCCAACGCACGCGATCACCGCGTCCGGCTGACGACCGGCCATCTCAGGCATCTGCACGCGGCATTCGTCGCCGATCACGCGCTGGAAGTCGCGCACCATCATCGGATAGGGATGCGGGCCCGCTACCGTGCCTATGATGTAGAACGTGTTCTCGACATTCGTGACCCAGTCGCGCATCGCTTCGTTGAGGGCGTCCTTCAACGTCTTCGAGCCGGATTCCACCGGCACGACCGTCGCACCGAGCAACTTCATTCGATAGACATTCGCGGCCTGCCGGCGCACGTCTTCCGCGCCCATGTAGACCACGCATTCCATGCCGAAACGCGCCGCGATGGTCGCCGTCGCCACGCCGTGCTGGCCCGCGCCGGTTTCCGCGATCACACGCGGCTTGCCCATCTTGCGAGCGAGCAGCGCCTGACCGATCACGTTGTTGACCTTGTGCGCGCCCGTGTGATTCAGGTCCTCGCGCTTCAGATAAAGCTGCGCGCCGCCCAGCATCTCGCTCCAGCGCCGCGCATGATAAATGGGCGACGGACGGCCCACGTAGTGCTTGAGCTCGTACTCGTACTCAGCGATGAATTCGGGATCTTTTTGAGCCGCTTCATACGCGACGCGCAATTCGTCGAGCGCGTGGATGAGCGTTTCGGAGACGAAAACGCCTCCAAACTGGCCGAAATGGCCTCTTTCGTCTGGCAAGTTGTACATTTGCGTCACTCTCGGTTACGCAGACCGGCTGTGCGTTCCGCGTTCGATTTACCCAGCATCCGCTGCGCGCACCGCGCGCACGAATGCCGCCATTCGGGCGGGATCTTTCACGCCCTTGGCGCCCGGTACTTCGATGCCGCTGGAGACATCGACCGCGTACGGGCGCACACGCCGAATGGCGTCATGGACGTTTTGCGCGTTCAAGCCACCACTCAAAACGGCCTGATGCCCGAGATCTGTTGGGATAAGTGACCAATCGAATACCTTTCCACCGCCGCCGAAGCCCTCGACGAGGGCGTCGAGCAGAAGGCCGCCTGCGGCTTTGAACTGATTTGACGATTCTATCAAATGGCCTGGGGACGCATCAGGCCCAATTCGCAGTGCGCGCCAATAGGACAAACCCGCAATGCGCGCCAGTTCCTCGCATTGTTCGGGGGTTTCATCGCCGTGGAATTGCAGCAGCGAGAGCGGCACATTCGACGTGACTTCGCGGATCCAGTCGGGCGTCGCATTCACGAACAGGCCGACGATCGAGACCAGCGGCGGCACATG
The DNA here is from genome assembly GCF_031451075.1 of Caballeronia sp. LZ043. Classification (NCBI taxonomy): domain Bacteria; kingdom Pseudomonadati; phylum Pseudomonadota; class Betaproteobacteria; order Burkholderiales; family Burkholderiaceae; genus Caballeronia; species Caballeronia sp. LZ043. The sequence goes on from NZ_JARUXT010000004.1 coordinate 1,389,042, forward strand.
CCGGGCCAGTTCGGCCGCCTGCGCGACGCTCACCGAGCGCGGGCTGGGCGGATAGAACACAAAGCCGACGGCGTCCGCGCCAAGCGCCACGGCATGCTGCACGTCCTCGACGCGCGACAGTCCGCACAGTTTGATGCGGGTTCGATGCAGATCGGTTTCGTTCATGTCGGCTCGGCCCAGACGGCGCTCCAGGGCATGGCAGCGAGGTGCGGCGGCGGCACCGCAAAGTGTTCAGGATAGCCGACCTCGGCGAGATACAGCCCGTCCGGCATGAAAGTGGGCGCGGCGATGCGCCGGTCGCGCGCGGCGAGCACGTCGGCCATCCAGGACGCCGGATGACGCCCCCGGCCGATCGCCACGAAACATCCCATCAGGTTGCGCACCATGTGATGCAGAAACGCATTGGCGCGCAAGCGGAAGTGGATGAAGTCGCCCCGTTCCCGCACATCGATCTGATGGAGATGCTTGACCGGCGTCTTCGACTGGCAATCGGCGGCGCGGAACGACGAAAAATCATGCTCGCCGATCAGGCAGGCAGCCGCGTCGCGCATCGCGGCGACATCGAGCGGCGTATGGACCCAACCCGCGCGCCTTGCCAGCATCGGCGAGCGCACCGGATTCACACACAGCACGTAATAGTAAGTGCGCTCGAACGCCGCGAAACGCGCGTGGAAATCGTCGGGCATCGTCCGGGCCCATTGCACGGCGACGGTCTCCGGCAGAAAGGCGTTGGTGCCGCGCACCCAGGAGAACTCGGCGCGGTCCAGGTCGGTGTCGAAGTGCACGACTTGTCCCAGACCGTGAACCCCGGTATCCGTGCGGCCGGCAACGATCGTCTGCAGCGGCGTCTGCGCAATCTCCGCGCGCGCGCGCGCCAGCGCGGTCTGCACGGTCTTGCCGTGCGGCTGGGACTGCCAGCCGCAAAACGCCGAGCCGTCGTACTGAATGCCTAAAGCAATGCGCATTTCAGGAGTGCGGCGCGAGCGTCGAGAGCAGCGTGGCGGCCTGCTGGCGCGTGGCGGAATCGTTCGATTCGATCACTTCCTGCAACAAGGTGCGCGCGCCCTGAAGATCGCCCAGTTCGATGTACTCGGCAGCCAGTTCGAGCTTGTTGCGGGCGATCGTCGCGAGTTGTGCGGGCGTCAGCGCGGGCAGCGGCTCGGTCGCGCTCGACGACGGCCCCAGATCGAAATCGAGACTCAGCGGCCCGAAGCGCGTTGCGCCGAGCCCCGCCACGGATGCCGCGCCTGCTGTGCCCGCTTCGACCTGCGACGCCACGGACGGTTGCTCCGAAGCCTGCGCCGGAGGATTCGCTACCGGCTGCGGCACGAAAGGCGCCTGCTCGATCGGCGTCTGGTCGATCTCGTGTGCACCGGCGGACCGCGCGCTGACCGGCGGCGTGTCCGGCAGTGCCTCGCGCGGAGGCGGTTCCAGCGCCGCTGTCGGCGCGGGTTCGACCGGCGCCGCGGGTGACGGCTCTGCCTTCAGTTCCATGCGTGGCGGCAACGCCATGTCGAGCGAATCGAGCGCCTGGATAGCCTCCTGCGGGAACTTCGGCATCGGGAAGCTGTGCCTGAGCACGGGTTCTTCATCAGGCGCGAGATCAGGCGAGTGCGCCGGCTCATCGGCCGTACGGGCCTGCAAGTCACGCAGTTCCGCTTCCCGCCCGACGATCTCCTTCTCCGCCGCTTCCCGTGCCTGTTCTTCGCGCTCCGTCATCTTGCGCAGTTCGGCTTCGCGGGACTCGGCTTCGCGAGCGACGGCTTCCCGCACGCTCCTCTCGTGCTCCAGCGCCTCTTGTGCTTGCTGCTCCGTGGCGTCGCCGCCTGCCAGCGTACCAGGCATCGGCGGAACGAAATCGGGGTGATGCGCGGCCGGCGCGACGGGCGTGAACGCTTCGGTAACGGGGACTTCGCGCGGCGCTTCCGGCGTCGCTCGGGCGGACGTCGAAGGGTGTGCCTCGGTCGTCGGGGGCAAGTCGGATTCGGAGCGTGCCGCCGGAATCTGCGGCGCCTCGGCACGTTCGAGACTCGCCGCGGCTGCGTCGATTTCAGGCTGGCTTTCCTCGACAGGATCATCAGCACGCGCAAGCGCCGCAGCAGCCGCGCCAGCTTCAGGTCCACGCTCTGAGCGAGCGTCGTCCGCGGCCTCGGTCGGACGCTGCCTGCCTCGCCGCATCCGCATCACCACCATCAGCACGACGATGACCGCGATCACGAGGCCGATCAGCACCGGCGACATGCCGCCGCTTTTGGCGGGCGCGGTGCTGGCGGAGGCGCTGGCGGTGACGGCAGGTGCGGGCGCCGGTTCGGTCGTCTGTGTGGGCGTCGATGCCGTGTCCGCCGGCGCGCTCGCGGCGGGTGCAACCGACGACGCAGGCGCCGCGCTCGCAGCCATGGCCGGCGCGCTTTCCGAAGCTGGCGCGACCGGCGCGGAAGCGGCAGTGGCCGCCTCCACCGGCGCTGAAGCTGAGGCAGAAGCCGAAGCCGCTGCCGGCGCCGACGCGCCGCTCAGATCGGCGGGCACGTTCAGCACGGCGCCGAGCTTCAGCTTGTTGATGTCGTGATTACCGAACGAGGTCGGATTCGCGTCGAACAGTGCGCGCGCCGCACGTGCCTTGACGTCACGATCCTTCGATCCCGTCAGCTCGCCGGCAATGTCATTGAGCGACTGCCCCGGCTTGACCGCATAGGTCTGACCCGGCGCGGCGGCAGAGGCCGCATCGCTGGCCTGGGCGAACGCGTCGCCGGGATGCGCCCAGAACATCGCGCATACGGTGAGGCTGACCGCGGCCAACGCTGCACGCGACGTCGAAACGAGAGACCGGCGAGGTCGTTGGATCATTGAGGCTCCGGAATACGGCGAGATTGACGCGACGCGGGCACGGCCCGCCCGCTCGAAAACGGTTGTGCCGCGATGCGGCACGCGATCGCCCAAAACAAAAGGCGCCGCGTGAAACGCGACGCCTTCCTGTTTCAGCTACACGCTTCAGGCGCGTAGTTTACTTTACTTGTCCAACAGAATGCGCAGCATCCGGCGCAGCGGTTCTGCGGCGCCCCACAGCAGCTGGTCGCCGACCGTGAACGCCGACAGATACTCGCCGCCCATGGCCAGCTTGCGCAGGCGGCCCACCGGCACCGTGAGCGTGCCCGTGACGACCGAAGGCGACAGATCGCGCATCGACGCTTCACGTTCGTTCGGCACCACGTTCACCCAGTCGTTGGCCGAAGCCAGGATGTCGTTCACTTCGTCGAGCGGCACATCCTGGTTGAGCTTGATGGTCAGCGCCTGCGAATGGCAGCGCATGGCGCCGATACGCACGCACAGGCCATCGACGGGAATCGAGCCCGGCTGGCCCATCGCCGGCTTGCCGAGAATCTTGTTGGTTTCCGCGCCGCCCTTCCATTCTTCCTTCGACATGCCGTTGCCGAGATCCTTGTCGATCCACGGAATCAGCGAGCCGGCGAGCGGCACGCCGAAGTTGTCGACCGGCATGCGTTCGCCGTTCATCGCGGCGAGCACGCGGCGGTCGATGTCGAGAATGGCCGAGGCTGGATCCGCCAGATCTTCCTTGGCCGCGCCGTAGAGCACGCCCATTTGCTGGAGCAGTTCGCGCATGTTCTGCGCGCCCGCGCCCGATGCGGCCTGGTACGTCATGGCCGTCATCCAGTCGACAAGGTTTTCGCGGAACAGGCCGCCCAGCGCCATCAGCATCAGGCTGACCGTGCAGTTGCCGCCGACGAAATCACGGCCGCCCTTGACCAGCGAATCCTTGATGACGTCGAGATTGACCGGATCGAGGATGATGACTGCGTCGTCCTTCATGCGCAGCGCCGACGCCGCGTCGATCCAGTAGCCCTTCCAGCCCGCCGCGCGCAGCTTCGGATACACCTCGTTGGTGTAGTCGCCGCCCTGGCACGTGATGATGGCGTCGCACTTCTTCAGGTCGTCGATGCTCGTTGCATCCTTGAGCTTCGTCTCGTTTTTGGCGAACGACGGCGCGTTGCCGCCCGCATTGCTGGTGCTGAAGAACACCGGTTCGATCAAGTCGAAATCGCCTTCCTGCTGCATGCGTTGCATCAGGACGCTGCCGACCATGCCGCGCCAACCAACGAGACCTACGTTCATGACTCACTACCCTTGAAGTGGACGCTTCCCCGCATCTTTACCCGGCGTGGCCGCGCGGGGAAGACGCTCGGACACGAGGGACGATCAGCGAATCGTGATCGCTTTGATGGAGATTTTCGTAATGCGCGTGGTTTTGGAGAACCCGGACGCAACTTGAATGGCGTCGATACGCGTGCCGATGGCGAGTTCCGTGGCGACGGCATGTGCGCCGCGTCCGATGGAAACCAGAGAGAATTGAGAGTTCTTCGCCATGACGAAAGAATATACACGATAAGCCGCTGTTTTCGTCGGTGCGATGCGTCTTCCGGGTGAAATTCGTATCGATCGTGCAGGAACAGCGGTAAAAAGAGACGATCGGCCGCTTTATCCGCGATGCGGCCAATCGCCTCCCGCGATTACAGCGCCTTCAGCACCGCATCGCCCATTTCCTTCGTGCCGACGATCTTGCCGTCCGGCGTGGCGATATCACCCGTCCGATAACCCTGCTCCAGCACCTTCTTCACCGCGCTTTCCACGCGCTCCGCCTGTTCGGTCTTGCCGAGCGAATAGCGCAGCATCATCGCGGCCGAGAGGATGGTGGCGAGCGGATTGGCGACGCCCTTGCCCGCGATATCCGGCGCGGAGCCATGCGACGGCTCGTACAGGCCCTTGTTGTCCTTGTCGAGCGAAGCCGACGGCAACATGCCGATGGAGCCCGTCAGCATGGCCGCTTCGTCGGACAGGATGTCGCCGAACATGTTGCCGGTCACGACCACGTCGAATGCCTTCGGCGCCTTGACCAGCTGCATCGCGGCGTTGTCGACGTACATGTGCGACAGCTCGACGTCCGCGTATTCCTTCGCCACGTCGATCATCGTGTCGCGCCACAGCTGCGAGGTTTCGAGCACGTTGGCCTTGTCGACGCTGGTCAGCTTCTTCTGGCGCTTCTGCGCTGCCTGGAAAGCGACGTGCGCGATGCGGCGCACTTCGGGCTCCGAATAGCGCATCGTGTCGAAGCCTTCCTGCGCGCCTTCGAACGGACCATCCGGCGCCTGACGCAGGCCGCGCGGCGCGCCGAAGTAGATGTCGCCGTTCAGTTCGCGCACGATCAGGATGTCCAGACCCGACACGATTTCCGGCTTCAGCGACGACGCGCCCGTCAGCTGCGCATAGCAGATCGCCGGACGGAAGTTCGCGAACAGCTGCAAGTGCTTGCGCAGGCCGAGGATGGCTTGCTCGGGACGCAGCGCGCGTTCGAGCCTGTCGTACTTCCAGTCGCCTACTGCGCCGAACAGGATGGCATCGGCTTCCTTCGCCAGCTTGAGCGTGGACTCGGGCAGCGGATGACCGTGCGCCTCGTAGCCCGCGCCGCCGACCGGCGCTTCTTCCAGCTCGAACTTCTCGCCGAGCGCGTTCAGCACCTTGACCGCTTCGGCCATGATTTCCGGACCGATCCCGTCGCCGGGCAGCACTGCAATCTTCATCGTGTGTTCCTTTCCTGATCGTGATGGATTTAGCCGGCGAGCCGGTGATTCAGCCACGGCTGCTTCGCAAGACGCTCGGCTTCGTACTGGCGGATCTTGTCGGCGTGGCGCAGCGTGAGGCCGATATCGTCGAAACCGTTCAGCAGACAGTACTTGCGGAAGCCCGGCACGTCGAAGGTGTACTCGGTGCCGTCGCCGGTGCGCACGACCTGCGCTTCGAGATCGATGGTCAGCCTGAAGCCGACGAACGCATTCGTCTCGTTGATGAGCTTGTCGACATCCTGTTCCGACAGCACCACCGGCAGCAAGCCGTTCTTGAAGCAGTTGTTATAGAAAATATCCGCGAAGCTCGGCGCGATGATCGCGCGGAAGCCGTACTGGTCCAGCGCCCACGGCGCGTGCTCGCGCGAACTGCCGCAGCCGAAGTTCTTGCGCGTCAGCAGGATGGACGCGCCCTGATAGCGCGGCTGGTTCAGCACGAAGTCCGGGTTCAGCGGACGCTTGCTGTTGTCCTGGCCGGGCTCGCCGACATCGAGATAACGCCATTCGTCGAACGCGTTCGGGCCAAAGCCGGTGCGCTTGATCGACTTCAGGAACTGCTTCGGGATGATCGCGTCGGTGTCCACGTTCTCGCGATCGAGCGGCACTACGAGGCCGCTATGCACATTGAATTTTTCCATGACGTTCGGACCTTTTCGAAATGTTTAAGCGAGCTTGCGGACGTCGACGAAGTGACCTTCGATCGCCGCGGCAGCAGCCATGGCCGGGCTTACGAGGTGCGTGCGCCCGCCCGCGCCCTGACGGCCTTCGAAGTTGCGGTTCGACGTCGACGCGCAGCGTTCGCCGGCATCGAGCCGGTCGGCGTTCATTGCGAGGCACATCGAGCAGCCCGGTTCGCGCCATTCGAAACCGGCGTTCGTGAAGATCTTGTCGAGGCCCTCGCGCTCGGCTTGTGCCTTCACGAGTCCGGAGCCCGGCACGACCATCGCCAGACGGATGTTCGACGCCACGCGCTTGCCCAGCGACTTCACGACGTAGGCGGCAGCGCGCAGATCCTCGATGCGCGCATTGGTGCACGAGCCGATGAAAATCTTGTCCGGCTTGATCGATTCGATCGGCGTATTCGGCTGGAGCGCCATGTAGGTCAGCGCGCGTTCCATTGCGTCGCGTTTGACCGGATCCTTTTCCTTGTCGGGATCGGGCACGCGGCCGTCGATGGACGTCACCATTTCCGGCGACGTGCCCCACGTCACCTGCGGCACGATCTCGGCGGCATTGAGTTCGACGACGCGGTCGAACTGCGCGTCCGGGTCCGACTTGAACTGGCGCCAGTACTCGACCGCATGGTTCCACTCGACACCCTGCGGCGAGTACGGACGGTCCTTCAGGTAACTGATGGTGGTGTCGTCCACGGCGACCATGCCGGCGCGCGCGCCCGCTTCGATGGCCATGTTGCAGACGGTCATGCGGCCTTCCATCGACAGCGCGCGGATAGTCGAGCCGCCGAATTCGATGGCGTAGCCCGTTCCGCCCGCCGTGCCGATCTTGCCGATGATGGCCAGTACGATGTCCTTCGCGGTGCAGCCGCGCGGCAACTGCCCTTCCACCTTGACGAGCATGTTCTTGCTCTTCTTCTGCAGCAGCGTTTGCGTGGCGAGCACGTGCTCGACTTCCGACGTGCCGATACCGTGCGCCAGCGCGCCGAATGCGCCGTGTGTGGACGTGTGCGAATCGCCGCAGACGATGGTCATGCCGGGCAGTGTCGCGCCCTGCTCAGGTCCGATGATGTGCACGATGCCCTGACGCAGGTCGTTCATCTTGAACTGCGTGATGCCGAAGCTATCGCAGTTCTGGTCGAGCGTGTCGACCTGCAATTTCGAGACGGGATCGGCGATGCCGTGCGTACGGTCCGTGGTCGGGACGTTGTGATCGGACACCGCCAGATTCGCGCTGATGCGCCATACCGGGCGCTGTTCGAGCTTGAGGCCTTCGAAGGCCTGCGGACTCGTCACTTCGTGCAGCAGATGACGGTCGATGTAGAGGATCGAGGTGCCGTCCTCTTCCGTGTGGATCACGTGTGTGTTCCACAGTTTGTCGTAGAGAGTCTGTGCCATGGTGAGCGCTTTCGTATGTGACTGCGGGGAATGTGCCGCCATGTAGCGACGGCTTGTTAACCGATTATGCCACCTCTGCACGCGTCCCGGGTACTAGGATGAGGGAAAAACCTATTAAAAACAATGCTTTATGCTAGTGGTGCCAGTACCCGGATCAGCACTACCAGCCTGCTTTGTTTCTCGCGGCGGATCGGCCATCTGGCTGAATGGCGGTGTGACCGCCGCGTCGGTAGCCTGTGTTGAAGCGCGGGGTTTCGCGCGCGTACCAACATTGTATTGAGCGCATGCCCATGGAGTTATAACATCGTGCTTCCTGTTCAGATCACGAGCGATTCCATGAAAACCACTATCCGGAAGATGGGCAACTCCCAGGGCGTTCTGATTCCGAAACCGTTTCTCGCCCAGCTGGGCCTGGAGAAGGAGGTCGAAATGGAAGTCGAAAATGACGCAATCGTCTTGCGTCGTCCGCGCAACAAGGCGCGTCACGGCTGGGCGGAAGCCAGCAAGTCCATCTCGCAGAGCGGCGGCGACCGTCTCGTCATGGGCGAGTTCGGCAATGGCGAAGATGCGGAGCTGGAATGGTAGCCCGCGGCGATATCTGGCTGACCGCGCTCGACCCTACCTTGGGCAGTGAGATTCAAAAAACGCGACCTTGCGTCGTCGTTTCACCGCCTGAGCTGCACGATCATTTGCGTACGGCCATCGTCGCGCCGATGACCACCAAGGGCCGGCCGGCGCCCTTCCGCATTCCGGTCACGTTCAACCGCAAGCAGGGGTTCATCCTGCTGGATCAGATCCGTACGGTGGACAAGGTACGGCTGGTCAAGCTGGAAGGATCGATCGAACTAAGCACGCTCGGGACCGCGCTGGGCGCGTTGCAGGAAGTGTTTGCGGACTAGGACCAGAGGCTCGCCGCTGGCCACCGCTTGCTGCTGCTTTCTGCTGCATGCAGCCCGGCATCGGCCCGTCGCGCGGACATTAAAAAACCCCGGCGGTTGCCCGCCGGGGTTTTCTCGCAGCGTTCCGTAACGTACGCGGCTTAACGCTTCGCCAGCGGCTTTGCCTCGCGCGGCGTCTGGCCGATGAACAGCTGACGCGGACGGCCAATCTTCTGCTCCGAGTCCGCAATCATCTCGTTCCATTGCGCGATCCAGCCCACCGTACGCGCCATCGCGAAGATGCACGTGAACATCGAGGTCGGGATGCCCAGTGCGCGCTGCACGATGCCCGAGTAGAAGTCGACGTTCGGGTACAGCTTGCGCGACACGAAGTATTCGTCTTCCAGCGCGATCTTTTCGAGTTCCATCGCGAGCTTGAAGAGCGGGTCGTCATGCAGGCCGAGCTCGTTCAGCACTTCGTGGCACGTCTCGCGCATCAGCTTTGCGCGCGGATCGTAGTTCTTGTAGACGCGGTGACCGAAGCCCATCAGCTTCACGCCCGAGTTCTTGTCCTTCACTTGCTTGATGAACTCAGGAATGTTGTCGACCGAGCCGATCTCTTCCAGCATGTTCAGCGCGGCTTCGTTAGCGCCGCCGTGCGCCGGGCCCCACAGGCAGGCGATACCGGCCGCGATACACGCGAACGGATTCGCGCCCGACGAACCCGCCAGACGCACGGTGGACGTCGAAGCGTTCTGCTCGTGGTCCGCGTGCAGGATCAGGATGCGGTCGAGGGCGCGCACGAGCACGTCGTTGACCTTGTACTCTTCGCACGGGTTCGAGAACATCATGTACATGAAGTTCGCGCTGTACGAAAGTTCGTTCTTCGGATAGACGAACGGCTGGCCCACGCTGAACTTGTAGGCCATCGCGACGAGCGTCGGCAGCTTCGCGATCATGCGGATCGCGGAGACTTCGCGGTGACGCGGATCGTTGATGTTCAGCGAGTCGTGATAGAACGCCGACAGTGCGCCCACCGCTGCCGTCAGCACCGCCATCGGGTGCGCGTCACGGCGGAAGCCGCGGAAGAAGAAGTGCATCTGCTCGTGCACCATCGTGTGACGCGTGACCGTGTCCACGAACTCCTTGGCTTGCGCTTCATTGGGCAGTTCGCCCTTCAGCAGCAGGTAGCAGGTCTCGAGAAAGTCGGCGTTGACGGCCAGTTGTTCGATCGGGTAGCCGCGGTACAGCAGCTCGCCCTTGTCGCCGTCGATGTAGGTGATCGCGGAATTGCACGCAGCCGTCGACATGAAGCCCGGGTCATAAGTGAACTTGCCGGTCTGACCGTACAACTTGCGGATGTCGATCACGTCCGGGCCCATCGTGCCCTTGTAGATCGGCATTTCGACGCTCGGCGAGTTGTCGCTGAACGATAGCGTGGCTTTAACATCTGACGGGGTCATAGCACATCCTCAATCGAAGTATGGATACAGGTTTTCGATAATTTGCACGACGGAAGCTGCGCGGCAAAAACTGTACTGTCGGCCGTTGGTCTCAGTACGGCCTTGTCATTTCAGCCGAAGCGTTGCAAATCGCAACCATCGGCCTATTTTGCAAAACTCCGCGCATTCCTGCTGAAGTCACACGGTGCGCAGCATGCCAAGCAAGCGGATCACATCCGGCGTTGCCAGGTCGCCTTCCGGCTCCGTGCGGGCCAGCAGCAGGTCCATCAGTTCGTTGTCGCTCAGCTCGAGCAGACGGGTCAATGCGGCCACGTCGGCGTCGCAGAGCTCTTGCTCATATCGGCTGAAGAAACGATCGAAGATCAGATCGTTTTCCAGCAGGCCGCGCCGGGCACGCCAGCGAAGGCGTGCGCGACGAAGGGGGTCGGACTGATGCGGAGAATCGTCTTGGGTATCGACCATCACATTGCCCATCCTCAGACCGCCCGGCGCACCATCAATTCCTTGATCTTGCCGATCGCCTTGGTCGGGTTGAGCCCCTTCGGGCACACGTCGACGCAATTCATGATCGTATGGCAG
>NZ_JARUXT010000004.1:1402728-1406881 GCF_031451075.1 Caballeronia sp. LZ043
CAGACACACGAAGAGCAGCAGGCCGCTCACGCGATGCAGGATGGAGACCTTCCCCGCCAGCGGCAAGCGATACTTCGCGAGTTGGCCGATCCCGATGTTCCGGTACTCGGGCCTTGGTTTTTTTACGGCTTCAGCCATGCTAGACCCCAACTTGTTAACACACTAATCCGCAATTTTAGCGCCTTTTTATTTCGCGCTGCAGCGCGAAACCGTCCAATAGACTGTTGCTCCGCGCGTGAAGAAAGCGCCTGGCGCGGCCATTCGGCGCGTACCCACGACCCCGCTTCCGATCGATCAACTCAAGATCAACTCAGGTCGTTCTGATAGTAATAGCCGGTCGTGACATACCAACCACGCCGCACTTCGACGGGGCGATCGCCATAGGTATAGGACACGCGTTCCACCGACAGTAACGGAAAACCCTGCGCGACCTGGAGATGCTGCGCAACGGCTTCATCGGCGGGAACGGCGCGGATTTTCTCCGACGCACGAATCATGCGCGTGCCGAACTCCGTTTCGAACATCGCGTAGAGCGGGCCCTTGTACTCGGACAGCCGTTCCGCCGTCAGTCCGCGAAACACCACGCCCGGCAACCAGATTTCATCGAAGACGGTGGTCACGCCATCAAACTGCAACAGGCGCCTGATAAGAACGACGGGGTCGGCCGGCTTCAGGTCGAGCTGGCGGGCAATCTCCGCCGGCGCGCGCAGGCGCTTGCACTCGAGCAGGCGGCTTACGTGGGGATGGGCGTCGCCGTCATCGGGCAACAGGCGCAGGAAGCGAAACTGCACGCGGTCTTCGCTGTGAGTCGCAACGAACGTGCCTTTGCCCTGACGGCGTACCAGCAAGTTGTCGGCAGCGAGTTCGTCGATGGCCTTGCGAACGGTGCCCTGGCTCACCTTGTAGCGCGCAGCGAGTTCGACCTCGCTCGGGATAATTTCACCAGGCTTCCATTCGCCGGATTCGAGGCCCTGCGTAATGAGCGCCTTGATCTGCTGATACAGCGGGCTGAACGTCGGCGACGGCACACCGGCGGCCTCAGCCGCAGGCGCGGTGCCGTTGGGGGTCGTCGAGCTCGCCGGGTTGGAATTCATGCCGCGCATTTCAACACAAAGGCCCGCCGTGCGTCCAGACCTTTCCCATAGAATCCTATGTCTTATATAAGACATAAGATAGTGTTGACTTTACTATGGCACGCTCCTACACTCCTTGACGAGCAAGGGTTTGCGGGTTGTCGCCTGTGCGCACGAAACGCCGGTTTCCGGTCTCACTGCACGCGACACACCGCCAGGCACGCCCCTTTCGCTTTCGCCTCACGCCGACCGCCCCACTCGTTCGCGCACCGCTGCCTGCCCACCGTCTCGCAACGTCAAGCGCCGTCTCGAATGGGCGCCTTGCCGTCAGACCCAAGCGAATTCCTCGCGTCCTCGCAGAACATCCCGCCGGCCTCGCGCTCGAAGAGAAAGATTCATCGGCATGACAGTCACGCCGCTCACGCATTCATGCGGCGCGAAACCAGACGCAAACGTGCGCAACGCCTGCTGCGCCGGTGCTTTTCGGGGGTCGCGCGGGGCCAGGGCCGCATGTCTTCATCAACGCTTGGCGTATCGCGCATAAAATGGCGCTTTTCCCTTGCGTTCCACGCACCGTCCAGGAGAGTTATCAATGGCTAAGTCCGCAAAGCGCGTTGCCGTCACCGGCGCCGCAGGTCAAATCGGCTACTCGCTGCTGTTCCGCATCGCCAACGGCGATCTGCTCGGCAAAGACCAGCCCGTGATTCTTCAGTTGCTCGATCTGCCGCAAGCGCAAGCCGCCGTGAAGGGCGTCGTGATGGAACTGGAAGACTGCGCGTTCCCGCTGCTCGCGGGCGTCGTCGTCACGGACGATCCCAAGGTTGCCTTCAAGGATGCCGACGTCGCGCTGCTCGTGGGCGCCCGCCCGCGTTCGAAGGGCATGGAGCGCAAGGACCTGCTGTCGGCGAACGCCGAGATTTTCACGGTTCAGGGCAAGGCGTTGAACGACGTCGCCAGCCGCGACGTGAAGGTGCTGGTCGTCGGCAACCCGGCGAATACGAACGCGTACATCGCGATGAAGTCGGCGCCCGATCTGCCGAAGAAGAACTTCACCGCCATGCTGCGCCTCGACCACAACCGCGCGCTGTCGCAACTGGCCGCCAAGTCGGGCAAGCCGGTCGCGTCCATCGAAAAGCTCGCCGTCTGGGGCAATCACTCGCCGACCATGTACCCGGACTTCCGCTTCGCAAGCGCCGAAGGCCAGGACCTGACCAAGCTGATCAACGACGACGAATGGAACCGCAACACGTTCATCCCGACCGTCGGCAAGCGCGGCGCGGCGATCATCGAAGCGCGCGGCCTGTCGTCGGCGGCGTCGGCAGCCAATGCGGCGATCGACCACGTGCGTGACTGGGTGCTCGGCACGAACGGCAAGTGGGTCACGATGGGCATTCCGTCGGACGGCTCGTACGGCATCCCGGAAGACATCATCTACGGCGTTCCGGTCACGTGCGAAAACGGCGAGTACAAGCGTGTCGAAGGCCTGGAAATCGACGCGTTCTCGCGCGAAAAGATGGACGGCACGCTGAACGAGCTGCTCGAAGAGCGTGACGGCGTCGCGCATCTGCTGGGCAAGTAAGCACACGTCGTCGGTCGGAAGCCCTCGGGAAGCTCCGGGGGCCTGTCTTCACGTCCGTCACGTCAGCGCAAGCGCCTGTGCGTCTCGCGCCTGATCCGCCCGCGCTTGAGCAAGCAGAACCCCATTCGAGCGCGGCCGAATCGGAATCAGAGCACCTGAGCAAGCCGGACTTCACTCCCCACATCGGACCCCACGCCGAGTATGCGCGCCCTCACTCCCGCCGAAGTGCTGTTTGACGGCGAACCGCAGCCCGCGGTTCTTCCTCCTTGCGATCACTACGCCGGCAGCGAAAAGCTGATTCGCAAATCGCTGGCCTTGCAGGCGCAACTGGGACCCGTGTTCGACATCACGCTCGATTGCGAAGACGGCGCCCAGGTCGGCCACGAGGCGGAACACGCGGAGATGGTCGCGTCGTTCGTGGGCGGCGAGGATGACCGCTTCGGCCGCGTCGGCGTGCGCATCCACGACTTCAATCACCGCGCGTGGCGCGACGACGTGCGCATCATCCTGCGCAACGCCCGCAAGGCGCCCGCCTTCGTCATGCTGCCGAAGATCCGCAGCGTCTTCGACGCCGCCGAGATGGTGGCCTTCATCGAGGCCTCGCGCTGCGAGTTCGGCATTCCAGAGCCGGTTCCCTGTCATCTGCTGATCGAAACCCACGGCGCGCTCGCCGAAGCTTTTGAACTGGCGGCGCTGCCGGGCGTCGAATCGCTGAGCTTCGGCCTGATGGACTTCGTATCCGCGCACAATGGCGCGATTCCCGACACCGCGATGCGCTCGCCCGGCCAGTTCGATCACCCGCTGGTGCGGCGCGCGAAGCTCGAAATCGCTGCGGCGTGTCACGCGCATGGCAAGGTGCCGTCGCACAATGTGTCGACGGAAGTGCGCGACATGAGCGTCGTCGCGAACGATGCCGCGCGCGCCCGCAACGAGTTCGGCTACACGCGCATGTGGAGCATTCATCCGGACCAGATCCGGCCGATCGTCGAGGCCTTCTCGCCGCGCGCGGACGAGATCACGCTGGCCGCGGAGATTCTGCTGGCCGCGCAGCATGCGCAGTGGGGCCCGACGCGCCATGGCGACACGCTGCATGATCGCGCGAGCTATCGCTATTACTGGTCGGTGCTGCGGCGCGCGCATGCCACCGGACAAAGCGTGCCCGAGGCCAGCGCGCCGCTGTTTGCAGCAACCTGAATCATCGATTAGCAGTTCAGCACCACGCCGGGACCGGGTCCGGGCGCATTCTTCAAGCACAACGAGTCACGCCGCATCGCGGGCGTGCGAAAGGAGACTGGAGAGCATGACTGACACCGCATCGACCGAAGCACCCGCAACCTCCACCGCAGGCGGTTTCAAGCCGAAGAAGTCCGTTGCGCTGTCCGGCGTGACGGCGGGCAATACCGCGTTGTGCACGGTCGGCCGCACCGGCAACGATCTGCACTATCGCGGCTACGACATTCTCGATCTCGCCAACACGTCCGAGTTCGAAGAGATCGCCTAT
>NZ_JARUXT010000004.1:1407490-1490940 GCF_031451075.1 Caballeronia sp. LZ043
GAAGTGGTGATCGGCTTCGGGCATCCGGTGTACACGATCTCGGACCCGCGCAACAAGGTCATCAAGGAAGTCGCGAAGAAGCTCTCGAAGGAAGCGGGCGACACCAAGCTTTTCAGCATCGCCGAGCGCCTTGAAACGGTCATGTGGGACGCGAAGAAGATGTTCCCCAATCTCGACTGGTTCAGCGCCGTGTCGTATCACATGATGGGCGTGCCCACGGCCATGTTTACGCCGCTGTTCGTGATCTCGCGCACGTCGGGATGGAGCGCGCACATCATCGAGCAACGCATCGACAACAAGATCATCCGGCCGAGCGCGAATTACACGGGACCGGAGAATTTGAAGTTCGTGTCGCTAAATAAGCGAAAATAGCGGGCTGCGTGGGTCAGATCCTGCGAGGACAGGGTCACCCCGCGCGGCAGAACCGCCATTCAACCCAATGTTTTTGAAAGGTTTTATCGATGAATAAAATTTTGATCGCTGCAATCGCCGGCACGCTGGCTACGACGAGCCTCTTCGTCAGCGCCGGCGCTTTCGCCGCGACCGCGACCACCACCGAATCGGGCAAGGCCAAGGCCACGGCCAAGACGACCGCCAAGCGTCCCGCCCCCGCACGACGTCTCATCAAGCGCAGCCCGAAGGCCGAAGCCGCCGCGGCAGCGAAAGTCGATCCGATTCCGGACGGCGCAGTGAAATGGTCCTGCAAGGACGGCAATTCTTTCTATCTGAAAGGCGACATGAAGCGTGACACCATCGTCACGGTGAACTGGGCTAAGAAGGACTACCGCCTGCCGCGTCAGGACACGACGACCGGCGCCGACCGTTTCCACGATTCGGCATCGGGCATGGATCTTGTGGTGATCCCGACGAAGGCAATGCTCTTCTCCGACAAGGATTCGTCGCGTCTCGCCGATGAATGCATGACGGCCGAAATGGCCGCCGGCGGCGCCGCACCCACGCAGTCGAACGCGCTGATCAAGCCTGCGCAGTAAGGCGGCTGAGCGCGCATCAACAGGAAAATCTTCGATGTCCGCACCGATCTCCACGGTCCGGCCCGATCCGGACAAGGTACTGGTCGACATGGTCGACTATGTCCTCAACACTCGTATCGACAGCACGCTTGCGCTTGAGACCGCGCGCAACTGCCTGATCGACACGCTCGGTTGCGGACTCGAAGCCCTTTCCTACCCCGCCTGCACCAAGCTGCTGGGACCCATCGTGCCGGGCACGATCGTCCCGCACGGCGCAAAGGTGCCCGGCACGCAGTTCCAGCTCGACCCGGTTCAGGCCGCGTTCAACATCGGCGCGATGATCCGCTGGCTCGACTTCAACGACACCTGGCTGGCCGCCGAATGGGGCCATCCGTCGGACAATCTGGGCGGCATCCTCGCCACCGCCGACTGGCTCTCGCGCAGCGCGATCGCCGCCGGCAAGCCGCCGCTCAGAATGAAAGACGTCCTGATCGCGATGATCAAGGCGCATGAAACCCAGGGCTGCATCGCGCTGGAGAATTCGTTCAACAAGGTCGGTCTCGATCACGTGCTGCTCGTGAAGGTCGCTTCCACCGTCGTGGTCGGCCAGATGATCGGCCTCACGCGCGACGAGCTCATCAATGCCGTCTCGCTCGCTTTCGTCGATGGTCATTCGCTGCGCACCTATCGGCACGCGCCGAACACCGGTTCACGCAAGTCATGGGCGGCCGGCGACGCCACCTCGCGCGCCGTGCGTCTCGCGCTGATCGCGAAGACCGGCGAGATGGGCTATCCGTCGGTGCTGACGGCGAAGACCTGGGGCTTCTATGACGTGCTCTTCAAGGGCAACGCGTTCAGTTTCCAGCGTCCGTACGGCTCGTACGTGATGGAGAACGTCCTTTTCAAGATCTCGTTCCCGGCCGAATTCCACGCGCAGACCGCCGTGGAAGCGGCCATGACGCTGCACGGCATGCTGAAGGATGCCGGCAAGTCGGTGGACGACATCAGCCGCATCACCATTCGCACGCACGAAGCGGCGCTGCGCATCATCGACAAGCAGGGTCCGCTGAACAATCCGGCCGACCGCGATCACTGCATCCAGTACATGATCGCCGTGCCGCTGATCTTCGGCCGTCTCACCGCCGCCGATTACGAAGACACCATCGCGCAGGATCCGCGCATCGACGTCTTGCGCGGCAAGATGACCTGCGTGGAAGACCCGCAGTACACGAAGGACTATCACGACCCGGACAAGCGCTCGATTGCCAATGCGCTCACTGTCGAGTTCAATGACGGCTCGCGGCTGAACGAGATTGCAGTCGAGTATCCGATCGGTCACAAACGCCGCCGCGCGGAAGGCATTCCGCTGCTCGTCGAGAAGTTCAGGACGAACCTGGCGCGCCGCTTTCCGCAGAAGCAACAACAGGCGATCCTCGCGGCATCGCTCGACCAGGCACGGCTCGAAGCCATGCCGGTGCATGAATATGTCGATTTGTACGTGATTTAAGCAGCGCAATTTCCTCGTCCAGCCCAAGGAAAACAACATGGCCCACAATCTCCACAACACGCTCAAGGAATTCGACAGCGGTTCCGGCAAAGCCAAGTTTTACTCGCTGCCGCAACTCGGCGACGCGCTGAAGATCAAGATCCAGCGCCTGCCGGTTTCGATTCGTCTGGTGCTCGAATCGGTGCTGCGCAACTACGACGGCAAGAAGATCTCGGAAGAGCACATCGAGCAACTCGCGAACTGGAAGCCGAACGCTTCGCGCGTCGATGAAATTCCGTTCGTCGTCGCGCGCGTCGTGCTGCAGGATTTCACCGGCGTGCCGCTGCTCGCCGACATCGCCGCCATGCGTGGCGTCGCCCAGCGCGCGGGCAAGGATCCGAAGGCCATCGAGCCGCTCGTGCCGGTGGATCTCGTCGTCGATCACTCGGTGCAGATCGATCACTTCCGCGAACCCAACGCGCTCGACCTGAACATGAAGCTGGAATTCCAGCGCAACAACGAGCGCTACCAGTTCATGAAGTGGGGCATGCAGGCGTTCGATACCTTCAAGGTCGTGCCGCCGGGCATCGGCATCGTGCACCAGGTGAACCTCGAATACCTCGCGCGCGGCGTCCACAAGAAGGGCGAAGGCAAGGACACGGTCTACTACCCGGACACGCTCGTCGGCACCGACTCGCACACGACGATGATCAACGGCATCGGCGTGGTGGGCTGGGGCGTGGGCGGCATCGAGGCGGAAGCGGGCATGCTCGGCCAGCCGGTCTACTTCCTGACGCCGGACGTGGTCGGCGTCGAGCTGAAGGGCAAGCTGCGCGAAGGCTGCACGGCAACGGACCTCGTGCTGACCATCACCGAAATGCTGCGCAAGGAGAAGGTCGTCGGCAAGTTCGTCGAGTTCTTCGGCGAAGGCACGGCGTCGATCGGCGTGCCGGATCGCGCGACCATCGGCAACATGGCGCCCGAGTACGGCGCGACCATGGGCTTCTTCCCGGTCGATGAAAAAACCATCGACTACTTCAAGGGCACGGGCCGCACCGACGCCGAAATCGCCGCGTTCGAGAAGTACTTCAAGGCGCAGAAGCTGTGGGGTGTGCCGAAGGCCGGCGACATCGACTACACCAAGACGCTGACGCTCGATCTGAGCACGGTGGCGCCGTCACTCGCGGGTCCGAAGCGTCCGCAGGACCGCATCGAAATCGGCAACGTGAAGAGCAACTTCGTCGATCTGTTCTCGAAGCCGGTCGGTGAAAACGGCTTCAACAAGAAGGCCGCCGAACTCGACACGCAATACACGACCACCGACGGCGTCGACGTCAAGAACGGCGACGTGCTGATCGCCGCGATTACCTCGTGCACGAACACGTCGAACCCGAGCGTGCTGCTCGCCGCCGGCCTGCTCGCGAAGAAGGCCGTCGAAGCCGGCCTGACGGTGGCGCCGCACATCAAGACGTCGCTGGCGCCGGGATCGCGCATCGTCACCGAATACCTGACGAAGACCGGCCTGCTGACCTATCTCGACCAGCTCGGCTTCACGCTCGCCGCGTATGGCTGCACGACGTGTATCGGCAACGCGGGCGACCTGACGCCGGAACTGAATGACGCCATCGTGAAGAACGATATCGTCGCGGCGGCCGTGCTGTCGGGCAACCGCAACTTCGAGGCGCGCATTCACCCGAACATCCGCGCCAACTTCCTGGCGTCGCCTCCGCTGGTCGTGGCGTATGCCATCGCGGGCAACATCACGCGCGACCTGATGACGGAGCCGGTCGGCAAGGGCAAGGACGGCCGCGACATCTATCTCGGCGACATCTGGCCGACCAGCGACGAAGTCCACGCGCTGCTGAAGTTCGCGCTCGACGCGAAGGCGTTCCGCGAGAACTACTCGCAGCTCACGAAGGACGGCGACCTGTGGAGCAAGATCGCGGGCGAAAGCGGGCAGGTCTATGACTGGCCGAAGTCGACGTACATTGCCGAGCCGCCGTTCTTCGGCAGCGACTTCTCGATGAAGCCGGCCGACTCGATTCCCGCCGTGAAGGGCGCGCGTGCGCTCGGCATCTTCGGCGACTCGGTGACGACCGACCACATCAGCCCGGCGGGTTCGATCAAGGAAACGTCGCCGGCGGGCGTGTGGCTGAAGGCGAACGGCGTGCAGAAGGCCGACTTCAACAGCTACGGCTCGCGCCGCGGCAATCACGACGTGATGATGCGCGGCACCTTCGCGAACGTGCGCATCAAGAACCTGATGATCCCGGCCAAGCCGGACGGCACGCGCGTGGAAGGCGGCCTGACGCTGCATCAGCCGAGCGGCGAACAGTTGTCAATCTACGACGCGGCGATGAAGTACATCGAAGCCGATACGCCGACCATCGTCTTCGCGGGCGAGGAATACGGCACGGGCTCGTCGCGCGACTGGGCCGCGAAGGGCACGCAACTGCTCGGCGTGAAGGCCGTGGTGGCGCGCAGCTTCGAACGGATCCACCGCTCGAACCTGGTGGGCATGGGCGTGCTGCCGCTGCAGTTCAAGGGCTCGGACAGCATCCAGTCGCTGAACATCACGGGCGAGGAAACCTATGACGTCGAAGGGCTCGGCGACGACTTCAAGCCGCAGCAGGAAGTCACGCTGGTGATCCATCGCAAGGACGGCAAGGAAGATCGCGTGCAGGTTCTGCTGCGTATCGACACGCCGATCGAGGTGGACTACTACAAGCACGGCGGCATTCTGCCGTTTGTGCTGCGTTCGCTGCTCGCAGCGTAGACTACGCTTGTTTTGCAGGTGACCGCGCTCGAAAGAGCGCGGGAACATTGGACCCGGCCTCGGCCGGGTTTTTTTTCGCCTTCGTGGCTGCTGTCGCGTTCGCTGCCGTGCTCGCCGTCATGTCTTGATCGCGGCAAGCCTCGCCGGCTGCGCACGACGACCGAACCACGCCCGCATCATGTCGCCGGGACCGCGCGTGCGCACAGGCGCGGAAGTCGAAGCCAGCGAGAACCAGCTCGCCTCCCGGTTGCCGCTGACCCAGATCGTCGTATAAGGCGGCAACTCGACCAAGTCGCCCGCGCCCAGCCAGTGATCGTCCGTCTGGCCTTCGATGGTCAGCCAGATCTGGCCGCGCGTGACACGCAGCGTTTGAGGCCGGTCGATGACCCAGCGCGCAGCCGCTTCGCGCCCGTCCAGTTCGAATGTCCGAATTTCACGCATGATGCCGCTCCTTCTGTTCACGTTTCGGAAGGCCACCTCCGTTCATGCAGTTCGAGCAGGAAGCAACCGTTGATGCCATTATTCGACCGATTCCGAACAGCTTGAATGTACAGTTATGAACAGTTGCAGCGGAACTGTTAAGCTAATTTGGCCGAACAGTTTGAAAACGTTTTGACAATTGAAAAGTGCGTCATCATCCGTCTGGCCAGTCTTGACGGCGGTTTTAGGATGCGTTCGAATGGCGCAATGACACGGCTGAACAGCAAAATCACAACTGTTCACTCAGACTCACTGAACACTTTGGAACACCATGAACGCGCTTCCGCTTCATATCGACGGCGGCACCGGCGTGCCGCTCACCGAGCAGATCGTCAGCCAGATCGAGACGATGATCCGCTCGCGCCGCGTACTGGCCGGCGCCAAGCTGCCGTCCATCCGCCAGCTCGCGGCGGAGCAGCACATCAGCCGCTTTCCGGTGATCGAGGCATATGACCGGCTCGCCTCGCGAGGATTGATCCAGCCGAAGCACGGCTCGGGCTTCTACGTGGCGAATCACGTCGAGGAGCGCGACAGCAGCGCCGGCAACTGCAATCCGCGTCTGGCGGAAGAGGAATCCACCCAGATCCTTCAGCAGTTCAACTACCCCGGCGAGACGCTGAAGCTGTCGAGCGGCTTCATTCCGGAAGCATGGCGCGAGGTGGACGGTCTCACGCAGGCCATCCGGCAGGCCTCGCGCAGCGACGTATCGAGCGTGATCGACTATGCCCTGCCTCACGGCGACACGGGTCTGCGGCAACAGATCGTGATGCGCATCAACGCGCTCGGCATCGACGCGGACCTGCCCAACGTGATGCTCACGAGCGGCGCCAGCCAGGCGCTCGACCTGGTCGTGCGCTACATGCTGAAGCCCGGCGACACCGTGTTCGTCGAGGATCCGGGCTACTACAACCTCTTCGGTCTCTTGAAGCTGCAAGGCGTGCGGCTGGTCGGCGTGCCGCGGCTCGCGAACGGACCGGACATCGACGCCGCCGAGGCGCTCCTCAAGCAGCATCAGCCGAAGCTCTTCTTCGTCAACACGGTCTTCCAGAACCCGACCGCGACCAACATCGCACCGCAGGTGGCGTTCAAGCTGCTGCAACTGGCGACCCAGCATGGCTTCTCAATCGTCGAGGACGACATCTACGCCGACTTCCAGGCCGTGCCGACGCAACGGCTCGCCTCGCTCGACCAGCTCGATCGCGTGATCTATGTGGGCGGCCTGTCGAAGACGCTGTCGTCGTCGCTGCGTATCGGCTATCTCGCGGCGAATCGCGAACTGGTGAAGAATCTCGTCGACGTCAAGGTGCTGACGAGCCTCGGCGGCTCGCGCTTTGCGGAAAGCGTCGCGGCCAGCCTGCTCGAACGCGGCACCTATCGCAAGTATCTGGAGCGCCTGAGGAAGCGCGTGCGCGATTCGCTGTCGAGCGCGGTGCAGACGCTCGAAAGCCATGGCTGGGATGTGTTCGATGAACCAAGCGGCGGCAATTTCGTCTGGGCGAAAGTGCCGGGCATCGAGGATTCGACGGTTCTCGTGAAAGCCGCCCTCGAGTTCGGGGTGACGCTTGCGCCCGGCAGCTACTATCGGCCGAACGGCGAAGTGAGTCCGTGGGTACGCATCAATTCGGCCTATGCCGGCGATCGCCGCGCGGGACACTTCTTCGCGGCGATGACGGAGCAGGCCATCGCCGGGAACTAGGCTGTCATTTGTCCCGCTCGGCGAAGAAGCGTTCGAGCGCATCGGTGGCGTCGCGATCCTTCGCGAGCCGCGCGTAAAGTCCGGCGGCGCCTTCATACACGCGATGCTCGGCGAACTCCTCGCCGATGAACTGCGCAATCTCTTCCATCTCCGCCACCCAGCGATACGCCTTCGGCGGCATGCGCGGCACATTGCGCGAAAGCCATGCGGCGAGCGCGGGCTGGCTCTCGGTCAGTTCGGCGAAGAGCGCGTCGCCGGCGCCGTTGCGCATCGCGGCCAGCGACATCGCCGAACCGATTGCCGTCAGTCCCTTCGTGATGCCCGCGTACGACATCTTGAGCGCCGATGCCGCACCGATCGGACCATCGAGCACGTGTATGACGAGGCCCGCTTCGCCAAGCGGCTGCGCGTCCGGCGCATGCGGGCCGGACAGGTAGAACTTCGGCGCGGCAGGCAGACCGATGATCGCGCCATCGACGAACGGCGTGCCCGACGGATCGAGCACCTGAGCCACCGTCCGGACCGTGTCGGGATTGATCGCGTTGCAATCGACGTAGACGGATTTGCGCGAGGCGCGTTCGAGCGCCGGTGCGAGACGCCGCGCAGTCTCCACGGCCACCGCCGGCGGCACGACCGACAGGATGAAGTCGCACGTGGCGAGTTCGTCCAGGCTGGCGTCGCGCATGCCGGCTTCCTGTGCCCGCTTCGCACTCGCGGCGCTGCGGCCTTCGAGCGACGTGAAGACCTGCGCGCCGCCCTGCGTCAGCGCATGTCCCACCGCGGATCCCATATTGCCCGCGCCGAGCAGCGCGACAGTCGGTTTCTTCGCATCAGTCACTTGCATGCTCCATGTGTCGGGGTCGAACCACAGCATACCCTCGCCGCTTTGGGACCGCTCGCGCTACCTGGTCTCATCGTGATCGTGAGGCGCCTGACCGCGCAGTGCGCCGAGCCGCAGCAGCATGTCCCGGCCTTTCGGTGTCAGCGAGGGCAGCGCGTGACCGCTCGGCAGACGCGTCATCTCGATCAACGCCTCCTGACGCAGACGTACCGTATGAAAGCCGGCCGCCTCGACCAGATGAGGTGAGCGCTGGATCAGCAGCAGCGTGGATAGTTCGTGAGGGCTCAGCATGCGATTCTCCAGGAACAGGACGGGCAGATCACGCGTGTCCCGATGTCATCCTAGAGAGTGAAGCTGGCAATTCGGCTACGCATATTTTTCCGTGCGTTACGTGGTTACACTTCTGAAACCAACTCGTATTGCATGGACCTTGCGATGCCGCTTACAACGCACGAGCCATAAAAAAAGCGGCCTCGACGAGGCCGCTTTCATGCAGCACATTCGCTGCAATTTAACGATTCAACGATGTTCCGTGACGAACTTCGTGACGAGATACGCTTCCATCGCTTCGCTGCCGCCTTCCGAACCGTAGCCGGAATCCTTCACGCCGCCGAACGGCGTCTCGGGCATGCCGAGGCCATGATGGTTGATCGACACCATGCCGCTTTCGATATCGTCGGCGAACGCAGCGGACGTGGCCGCCGAGCTCGTATAGCCATAGGCAGCAAGACCGTAAGGCAGGCGGTTCGCCTCGGCGATCACTTCGTCATACGAGCTGAACGAAGCGATCGGCGCGATCGGGCCGAACGGCTCTTCGGTCATGATGCGGGCGCTCATCGGTACGTCGGTGAGCACGGTCGGCGCGAAGAAGTAACCTTCACGGCCGACGCGCTCGCCGCCCGTCAGCACCTTCGCGCCGTGTTCGCGCGCATCGGCGACCAGCCGCTCCATGGCCTCCAGACGACGGCCATTGGCA
Source organism: Caballeronia sp. LZ043 (assembly GCF_031451075.1). Taxonomy (NCBI): domain Bacteria; kingdom Pseudomonadati; phylum Pseudomonadota; class Betaproteobacteria; order Burkholderiales; family Burkholderiaceae; genus Caballeronia; species Caballeronia sp. LZ043. Next base: position 1,416,717 of record NZ_JARUXT010000004.1, read on the forward strand.
AGCGGGCCCATCTGCACGCCGTCTTCCAGACCGTTGCCGACCTTCACGGCGCTGGCCGTGGCGACGAAGTGATGCACGAACTCTTCATAGACGGCTTCTTCGACGAGAAATCGCGTCGGCGAGATGCACACCTGCCCCGCGTTGCGGAACTTTGCGCCGGCCAGCATCTTCGCGGCACGCGGAATGTCGGCGTCCTTGAACACGATGGCCGGCGCATGACCGCCGAGTTCCATCGTCACGCGCTTCATGTGCTCGCCCGCCATCGATGCGAGCAGCTTGCCCACCGGCGTGGAGCCGGTGAACGAGATCTTGCGGATGACCGGATGCGCGATCAGGTACTTCGAGACATCGGCGGGCACGCCGAACACGAGGTTGACGACGCCGGCGGGCACGCCTGCATCGGCATAGGCTTGAACGAGCGCTGCGCAGCTCGCGGGGGTTTCCTCCGGGCCTTTCAGCACGACCGAGCAGCCTGCCGCGAGCGCCGCCGATACCTTGCGCACTGCCTGATTGATCGGGAAGTTCCACGGCGTGAACGCGGCCACCGGACCGACCGGCTCGCGCGTGACGATCTGACGCACCGCATCCGCGCGCGACGGGATCACGCGGCCATAGGTGCGGCGCCCTTCCTCGGCGAACCATTCGATGATGTCGGCGGCCGAAAGCGTCTCGATGCGCGCTTCGCCCAGGGGTTTGCCCTGTTCCATCGTCATGATCGCGGCGATGTCGGCCGCGCGTTCACGAATGATCTGCGCGGCGCGGCGCATGATCTTGCTGCGCTCGTAAGGCGAAACCTTGCGCCATTCCTTGAAGCCGCGCGCGGCTGCGTCCGCCGCGAGCGCCAGTTCTGACTCTCCGGCCAGCGCCAGGCGGCCAATCTCGGCTTCGCTTGCCGGATTGATCACGGCCGTGTCGCGCGAGCCGTTGCGCCACGCGCCATCGATATACAGCTGGACGTTCGGATAAGCAGGAAGGTCGGAACGAGTGTTGCTCATGCATGTCTCCTTGAGAGTGGAGCGGCGCAACGCAAAGTTGCCCAGGATCAAAAACGCAGGCGGCCATCTTATCGCGAACGCGTAAAATCTGCCGATGAACCCCGCCCCACTGATAGTTGCAGAGCGAATCACATGACTTCACGGTGAACCGTATGTTCGACCAATGCCTTTATTTCAACACGACCGCGCTGGCCCGCTCGCTCGAACGCGAGTGGGCAAAAGCATTCAAGCCCTTCGGACTCACGCCGTCGCAGGCTTTCATGCTGCGCGCCGTCGTCGATCATCCCGGTCTGTTGCAAAGCAATCTCGCCGATGCCCTTGCTATCTCGCGCCCCACGGCCACACGCACGCTCGACGGACTACAGCAGCTCGGACTCGTCGAGCGCTGGTCCACTGAAAGCGACGGCCGCGAATCCGCGATCCATCCCACCGATGCCGCGCATGCCGTGATGAAGCGCATCGGCACGGCGAGCGCCGAAGTGACGCGCCGCATCAAGCGCAAGCTCGGCACATCGCAGTTCGACGACACGGTGACGAGCGTCCGTCATCTGCGTGCATCGCTGGAATGAGCCGTTGAAAAAAATGCCCGCCGGATGGCTCCAGCGGGCATTCATGGGGCATTCGAAGCACAAGCCGCTTACATCGGCGGCACGACACCATCCTTCTCGACCACGATACGCTGCGCCGCGAAGTCCGAGCCCGCCGGGCTCGCCACGACGAACACCTTCTTGCCCGGCTTGAGGTCGTCATGCGTTGCAGGCGAGAAGGTCACGACCGGCACGTTCTCCGGCACCGTCACCGAGTTCGAACCGCCCTTGTACGAGAGCTTCAGGTCGCGGCCGCTCGTGCCCTGCACCACCTGGTCGACGTTCGCGTTGGTCATCGAACTCTTCGGGCCGAGATCCCAGTCATAGTGACCTTCGCCGGTGCCGCGCGCCGCTTCCGGGAACACCAGCACTTCGGTGGCGGTGAGCTTGCCGTCCGTGCCGGTCATCGCCGCCGTGCCGACGAACGAACCCGGCTTGATGTCCTGCAGCTTGATGTTCTTCAGCGCGGTGACGGGCGTGTCCGACTTCACCGCGATCTTCACGGTGTCGCCGCTCTTGCGATGCACAGTCAGCGTATCGCCCGACAGCGACACGATATCGCCGCGAATGCGCGTGGGTTTGGCGGCGGGCGCCTGGGCAAAGGCGGCGGAAGCGAGTGCGAGCGTCACGATGCTGACGCCGAGTTTCATGCGGATCGACATGCAATCTCCTTGGGTTAATCGAAGCTGAAGCGTTGAGCGGAACACGGCGATCAGGACCCGCCGAACCAGTTGTAGCCCTGGTTCTCCCAATAGCCGCCGGGGTAATCGTTGGTCACGGTGATCGCGACAATATGCTTCGGATTCTTGTAGCCGAGCTTGGTCGGCATGCGCAGCTTCATCGGAAAACCATACTTGGGCGGCAGGATCTGCCCGTCATAGGTCAGCGTCAGCAGCGTCTGCGCATGCAGCGCAGTGGGCATGTCGATGCTCGTCGAATAGTTGTCGGCGCAATGGAAGGCCACGTACTTCGCGCTGGTATCCGCACCGGCGCGAGCGAGGACGTTCGCGAAGCGCACGCCGCCCCACTTGCCGATCGCGCTCCAGCCCTCGATGCAGATATGCCGCGTCACCTGGCTTTCCTGCGGCAGCGCGTGCAGTTCGTCGAGCGTCCAGACGCGCTTGCCCTTCACCCTGCCGCCGATCTCGAGCTTGTACGCGGCCGGATCGACTTCGGGCACTTCGTCGATGTCATAGAACGCGTTGAACGGAAACGGCCGCGTGATCATCGACTCGGGATACGTGGGCGCGAGCGCGTTCGGATCGAACAGCAGCGCCTGCACGTCGTCGTTGAAGGACGAGATGCGCCGCAGCATGGCGTTGACGGACTTGTCGTCGGTGATGTTGCAACCGGAGAGCATCGCCAGGCCGCCGAGCGAAAGAATGCGCTTGCCGAACAGACGGCGCGCGGGCGCCTTCAGTTCCTTCGCCGCGTCCTTGATGATGAGGTCGGCGTCGGGTCTCGATTTGAACAGTTTCAGCGACATGGATCAGCGGCCTCGAATCATCAGCACGAGCGAGCGCGGCACGAGCGCGACCATCGCGACGTGCACCACGAAGAACGCCACCAGGAAGCTCATGCCAAAGAAATGCACGATGCGGGCGTTGTCATAGCCGCCCATCAACGCACGCAACAACGGGAACTGCACGGACTTCCACACCGCCAGCCCCGACAGAATCACGATCACGATGTCCACGATGACCGCGAGATAAGCGAACTTCTGCACGGCGTTGTAATGCGTGAGGTCGTCATGGCCGAGCTTGCCGCGTACGGCGGCCAGCGCGTCCGTGAAGATGCTCCTGATCGACAGCGGGAACATGCGGCGGCGCAGGCGGCCCGTGAAGAGGTTCATCGCGAGATAGACGATGAAGTTCGCGACCAGCAGCCACATCGCCGCGAAATGCCATTGCAGCGCACCGCCGAGCCAGCCGCCCAGCGTGATGGCCGGAGCAAAGGTGAGCGACTTGAAGATCGGCGAGGCGTTGTAGATCTGCCAGCCGCTCGTCACCATGATCAAGACGGCGAAGGCGTTGAGCCAGTGCGTGATGCGCAGCCAGAGCGGTTGTACTTGCACGGGTTTCCTCGCGAATGGCGAAACAATGTGCAGGCATGTTAGCCACGCCGCGCTGAATGATCGATGACCCTTCAATGACTTTTTTGTCATTCTTGGCGGTCAGCGGACGGGCTCTGGCTAGAATGTCGTCAATTCATCCGAACCCGAACCCCGCGCAGCGCGAGCATGACCATCCTCGTTATCGAAGACGACCGCAAGACCGGCGACTACCTGAAAAAAGGGCTCATCGAGTCCGGTTATCAGGTCGAGCTCGTGCGCAACGGCACGGACGGGCTGCATCAGGCGCTCGCGAACCCGTACGAGCTGATCGTGCTCGACGTGATGCTGCCCGGCATCGACGGCTGGCAGGTCATGGCCGCGTTGCGTGCGAAACGTGACCTGCCTGTCATTTTTCTGACTGCGCGCGATCACGTGACGGACCGCATCCACGGACTCGAACTCGGCGCGGACGACTACCTCGTCAAGCCGTTCTCCTTCACGGAACTGGTGCTGCGCATCCGCACGCTGCTGCGGCGAGGCGTGATGCGCGAGTCGGATACCTTCCAGATCGCGGACCTGCACGTGGATGTCCTGCGCCGCAAGGTGACGCGCCAGGGCGCCGACATCGCGCTGACCAACAAGGAATTCGCGCTGCTGCATCTGTTCTGCAAGCATCAGGGCGAAGCGCTCTCGCGCACGCTGATCGCCTCCGAAGTGTGGGACATGAACTTCGACAGCGACACCAACGTGGTCGATGTCGCCATCAAGCGCCTGCGCGCGAAGCTCGATAACCCGTTCGAGCTCAAGCTGATCCACACGGTGCGCAGCATCGGTTATTCGTTCGGGGAGAATCCTTGAAGCGGCAGTCGCGCTCACTCGCGGTACGCATCGCGCTGTCGTTCGTCGTGATCGTGTGCATCGTGCTGGCCATGGTCTCGGCGGCGCTCTATCACGCGACGAACCAGGCGCTCTCCACGCGCGCGGATTATCAGTTGATCGGGCGGGTCGAGCATTTCCGCTCGCTGCTGCACGATCTCTATACGATCAAGGAAATCGAGGCTCGGCCACGGCTCTTCGAAACCATGCTGGGCGACCGGCAGGACGTGATCCTGTTCAGGCGCGCGGGATCGGCGCCGTTCATCAACGTCAATCCGGAACAGATGTCCTTGCCGCCTCTGCACGTCGTGCCGGTGACAAGGCCTATCGGCCTGGACGATCTTTACGAAGGAACCCGCGCCGACGGCGTGCGCATGCGCTGGGTCGGCGCGCAGGCGCGCATCGGCGATAACGGCGAAGTCGTGGAGATCATCGCGGCGCACGTGATGACGCAGGAAGCGCGCGTGCTGTCGGTCTATCTGGAGCGTGTTTGGCTCAACGTGATCGGCGCGGCGCTCGTCACGATGCTGCTCGCCTGGTGGGTCACGAGTCGCGGTCTCCAACCGCTCAAGCTGATGGCGGACAAGGCCGCGGAAATCGCGCCGGACCGGCTGTCCGCGCGGCTCGACGTGGCGCATGCGCCCGCCGAGTTGCAGAGTCTCGCCGCGTCGTTCAACGCCATGCTGGATAGACTCGAACATGGTTATGAGCGCCTGCTGCAGTTCTCCGCCGATCTCGCGCACGAACTGCGCACGCCTATCGGCGTGCTGATCGGCGAGACGCAGGTCACGCTCGCGCACGAGCGCAACGTTGCCGAATATCGCAACGTGCTCGAATCGAATCTCGAAGAACTCGAACGGCTCGCGCGTATCGCGCAGAACATCCTGTTCCTTGCGCAGGCGGATCATGGAGAACAACGCATCGAGCGCGAGCGGCTAGACATTCACGACGAGCTCGACACGATCTGCACCTACTTCGAAGGCATTGCGGACGAGCGGCGTATTCGCTTCGATATCGACGCGAGCGGCGAAATGGTTGCGAACGCAATCATGTGCCGCCGGGCGGTGGGCAATGTGGTCGTGAATGCGGTGCGCTACGCGACGGCGGGTTCCGTCGTGCGTCTGCATGGACACGCGGACGCGGCCGGCGCGGTGCTGAAAGTGCGCAATCAGGTGGATGGCGATATCGGCCCGGAAGAACTCGGCAAGCTGTTCGACCGGTTCTATCGCGGGGATGCGGCGCGCAGCGAGTTCACGGAATCGAGCGGGCTGGGGCTCTCGATCGTGCAGGCGATCATGCGGCTGCACGGCGGCAGCGCGTCCGTCGAATCCCCCGGCGACGGGTGGATCGAGTTCACGCTGCGCTTTCCGTCGGCCAACTAGAAGCGCCTGTCACACCGGCACGGCCAGCGCCTGGCGCTTCGCCAGCAAGCCGTGGATCTGCGAAACGACCGCCGCGCCTTCTCCCACCGCCGCCGCGACGCGCTTGGTGGAACTGGACCGCACGTCGCCGATGGCAAACACGCCCGGCACGCTCGTCTCCAGCGCCATCACGCCCTCGGTGCGGCCTTCATGCGCTTCCGGCCCGGTCAGCACGAAACCCTTGCCATCGACGTTCACATTGCAGTTGCGCAGCCAGTCCGTGTTGGGATCCGCGCCGGTGAACAGGAAGAGATGCCGCGAGTCGAGCGTGAGCGGGCCGTCCGGCGTCTTGCAATGGATCGCGTTCAACGCGCGGCCATCGCCCTCGAGCGACGTGATCTGCGTATGCGTACGCACCGTCACGTTCGGCAGCGAGCGGATGCGCTCCACCAGATAGTGCGACATGCTCGCCGCCAGCCCCGCGCCGCGAATCAGCACGTGCACGTGCTTCGCGTGCGTTGCCAGGTACACCACGGCCTGTCCCGCCGAATTGCCGCCGCCGACCAGCACCACCTCCGAGTTCTTGCACAGCTTCGCCTCGACCGGCGACGCCCAGTAATACGTGCCATGCCCTTCGTAGCGTTCGAGCCCGTCGATATCGGGCCGCCGATACGCCGCGCCCGACGCAATCACCACCGTCTGCGACGTGACGCGCGTGCCGTTCTCCAGTTCGATCTGGATCGGCGCGCAATCGCAGTGCAGCGACTTGATCTTCGTCGGGATCGCAATGTGGGCGCCGAACTTCTGCGCCTGCACGAAGGCACGCCCGGCCAGCGCCTGGCCGGAGATGCCGGTGGGAAAGCCGAGATAGTTCTCGATGCGCGAACTCGCGCCCGCCTGGCCGCCCGGCGCGCGGCAATCGAATACCGCCACCGACAAGCCCTCGGACGCCGCATACACCGCCGTCGCCAGGCCCGCCGGTCCCGCGCCGACGATCGCCACATCGTAGACATGCGCCGAATCGAATTCCGGCAGCCAGCCGAGTTGCGTCGCCACCTGGTTCTCGCTGGGCGCGCGCAGCACGGTGCCGTCCGGACAGATCACGAGCGGGAAATCCGCCGTGGAGGCCGAGATGCGTTCCAGCAAGGCGATCGCGTCCGGATCGGCGCAGGCGTCGATCACCGTATGCGGATAACCGTTGCGGCGCAGGAAGCCCTGCAGGGACACGAGGCGCCCGTCGTCGGACTGGCCCAGCAGCACCGGACCGCTGCCCTTCTCGATCAAGCCCACGCGGCGCAGGATCAGCGCCCGCATGATGCGCTCGCCGAGTTCCGCCTCCGCCACCAGCAGCGCCCGCAGCCGCTCCGGCGCAATCACGATGCCCTCGACATCCTCGGCCGCCATGCCGTCGACGAGACAGGGCTTGCCCGACAGTTGCGCCACTTCGGCCAGGAAGTGCCCCGGCCCGTGCTCGACCACCAGATGCTCCTTGCCGAGCGCATTGCGCCGCGTCACCCGCACGAGCCCCTTCAGCACGATCACCATGCCGCGCCCGGTCTCGCCCATGCGGAACATCCAGTCGCCCTGACGCCACCGCGACGTCTCGCCGAAGCGGCTCATGCGCTCGATCTCGCCGTCGGTCAGACGCGGGAACATCTGATGCGCGCGGCTTTCGAGCGGCGAGAACGGCGCGTTGTCGTCGCTGACGGACGGCGCGGCGGCGGGCGTCGGCACGACATTCGGGTTCTCGGGCGATTCGCGCGCGCTCCAGGCGACGACGTTCGGCATGCTCTGACGGGAATGGTCGAACGGGGTGGTGCTCATGCGCGATCTCCGTGTGGCAAACCAGCTTCATGAAGGGATGAGGCGCTAGATGGTGTCGCCGCCGATGCCGCCGACGTCACCGACCATGGGCACATCGCGGCCATCTCCGCGACTTCTTCCGGCGTCGTCGCGACGAGCTCGCCGAATTCGGTCAGCGTCGCGACTTCGAAACCGGCGAGGCGCCATGCATCGAGACCGCCGGTGAGCGGCACGACGTCGCGGAAACCGGCGTTGCGCATCGTCTTCGCCATCCATGCCGCCGAGACTTCGTTGGGACACGAGCAGTAGATGACGACCTTGCGCGACTTGTCGTAGTTCTCGATGATCGTCGCGAGATCGCGCTCGTCGGCGAACAGCGAACCGGGAATCGCGGCGGGATCGAGCATGCGTTTCTCGGGCGAGCGGATGTCGAAGATCACCGGCAGCGGCTGGTCGTTCATCAGCGCATAGAGTTCGTCGACGCTGATGCGCGCCTTCTCGAGCGTCGCCATGAGCGCGCGGCGCCGCCACCAGCGATAGGCGACGTAGACGGCCAGCAACACCGCGACCACCATCACCGCCTGGCGCCCGAGCTGCGAGATCAGCGCGAAGACCATTTCGAGCTGCGCGGCAAAGACGACGCCGACCGTCAGTCCGACCATGCCCCACAAGGCCACGCCCGCGCCGTCATGCACGATGAAACTGCGCAGCTTGACGCCCATGGCGCCGGCGAGCGGCACCGACACCAGCGAGAGGCCCGGAATGAATTTCGCGACCAGCAGGACGCGGACGCCCCAGCGGCCGAAGAAGCGTTCGGTCTTCTTCACGCAGGTATCGCGCGAGAGGGACAGCTTGCAGATGGTCTTGAGGGTCTTGTCGCCGTACTTGCGCCCGCCCTGGAACCAGACGAGATCGCCGATCACGCCGCCGGCCACGGCCACGCACAGTACGCCCGCGAGCGGCGGCCAGAACGCGCCGCCGTTTACCGCCATGAGCGCAATGGACGCGCCGACGATGATCATGGTCGGCATCGCGGGGACGGGCAGCCCAAGCGCCGAGCCCATTACGTTGAGAAACACGATCGCCGGGCCGAATCGATCGACGAGATGATGCAACGACATGGAAGACTCCCGCGCGGGAAGGATGCGTAATCACCGGGCGACGAGACGGCGCGGCTCGGGCGCAATCCAGCCGCAGAGGAGCCGCAAAACAAGCGCAGGAAGCATGAAAACGACGGAGAAACGAGCGTGCGGACGCTCGTGATTCAACGCGGTGCATGCAGCGCCGGGCCGACGTTCGTCACATATAAGCGAACAGTGTAGCCCGGAAATGCGAGCGAAAGCATGACGGCTGTCGCGCTGCCCCCGAACGCCGGGGCAGCGCAAGAAGACGCGGCGCGGGATCAGGAATCCGCGATATGGGCGCGGATCACGTCGGCGAAGGCGGCGTCCCCTTCGAGCCCCAGCGCTTCGGCGCGCGCGGTGTCCCATGCACCCGGCCAGCTGTACACGATCTTCTCGATGCGCTCGTCGCGCTGGAAGTCGATGCGCGCCGCCGCGTCCTCGCCGGCCACTTCGCGCAGCGCCGCAATCATCTCGTCCACGCTGACCGAAAGCCCCGGCAGATTGATCACCGGCCGGTCGCCGAGCCTGTCGCGCCCGATCTCGCAGCCCGCAATCAGCGCTTCCACCGCGCGCTGCGGCGACAGCAGCCAGACACGCGTATCGCCGCTGACGGGACACGCCGAGCGTTCGCCGTTAAGCGGCTCGCGAATGATGCCGCTCGCGAAGGACGAAGCCGCCGCATTCGGCTTGCCCGGGCGCACGCTGATGGTCGGCAGCCGCAGCACCCGGCCATCCACGAAGCCACGCCGGGTGTAGTCGCACAGCAGCAATTCGGCAATCGCCTTTTGCGTTCCATATGACGATTGAGGATTGAGCGCGGTGTCGTCCTGAACGATGTCGGGCAATGTGCCGCCGTAGACCGCCACCGAACTCGTGAACACGACGCGCGGCCGGTGCCCCGCCGCGCGGCACACTTCGAGCAGGGCGCGCGAGGCGTCGAGGTTGATCTTCATGCCGAGGTCGAAGTCCGCCTCGGCCTGGCCGCTGACGATGGCCGCGAGATGGAATACGGCTTCCGTCTGCGGGTCGAGATGGCGCCGCAGCACCGCCGGATCCGAGATGTCGCCGGTTTCGGCGCGCACGCGCGGGTCGTTCAGCAGGCGCTCGTCGTGCGGCCGCGCGATATCGAGCAACACCAGTTCGGTGACCGGCTGGCCGTCGAGCGTGCCGCGTTCGAGCAGACGCCTGGCGAGCCGCTGGCCCAGAAAGCCCGCGCCGCCTGTGATCAGGATCTTCATGAGCGTCGTCTCCTCACAGATAGGGCTTGAGCCAGCCGAGGCCGGCGGACGTGCCGCCCTTCGGCTTGTACTCGCAGCCGATGAAGCCCGCGTAGCCGAGCGTGTCGATCAGCTCGAACAGATACGGATAGTTGAGTTCGCCCAGGTCCGGCTCGTGACGCTCCGGGACGCCCGCGATCTGGATATGCCCGATGCCCGCGTTTGCGCGCTGCATGTCGCGCTTGAGCTTGATCGCGATGTCGCCTTCGACAATCTGGCAGTGATAGATGTCGAACTGCACCTGCACATTCGGCGCGCCGATTTCCTCGCAGATGGCCTGCGCGTCGTCCTGACGATTCAGGAAGAAGCCGGGAATGTCGCGCGTGTTGATGGGTTCGATCACGATACCGATGCCCGCCTTGCGCGCTTCCTCGGCCGCATGGGCCAGATTGGCCAGATAGACCGCGCGATGCCGTTCGCGCGATTCCTCAGGCTTGATGAGGCCGGCCATCACGTGCAGTTTCTCGTTGCCGAGCACCGCCGCGTATTCCAGTCCCTTCGCGACGCTTTGCCGGAACTCCGCCTCGCGTCCCGGCAGCGAGGCGATGCCGCGCTCGCCCGCGGCCCAGTCGCCGGGCGGCGCGTTGAACAGCGCCTGCGTGAGACCGTGGTCGGTCAGGCGTTGCCGGATGTCCTCGGCCGGATAGTCGTACGGAAACAGGAACTCGACCGCCTTGAAGCCATCCTTCGCGGCGGCGGCAAAGCGGTCGAGGAACGCGTGTTCCGTGTACATCATCGTGAGATTCGCGGCAAAACGTGGCATGGGTTCGTGTCTCCGTTGCGAAGGTGCGAAGGTGCGAAGTTGCGAAGTTGCGAAGTTGCGAAAGGGTCGTGAGGTCGTGAGGTCGCGCGGTTCGTCGATGGGCGCTTCAGCTAGCGGCCTGCGACGCGGCGACGTCGATAGCTACAGTTCCGAAGTGCTCTCCCCTTCTTCAGAAAATCTCATCACAGCGCCCGCAGCGCTTTCTCGAAGAAATCGGCGGTGCCGAAATTGCCGGATTTGAGCGCGAGGCCGAGCGCATCGTCGCCTTGCGTGCCGATGGACTGCGTCGCCGGCACGCCCGGATCGATCTGCGGGCCGATCCGCAGGCTGCGCACGTCCAGCGCCTGCACGACCGCGCCGGAAGTCTCGCCGCCCGCGACGACGAACTTGCGCACGCCTTCATCCCGCAAGCGCCGCGCGATCCCGGCGAGCGCCGCTTCCACCAGTTGCCCCGCCTGCTCGACGCCCAGCTGGCTCTGCACCGCCTTGACTTCGTCGGGCGACGAGGTTGCGTAGATCAGCACGGTTTCGTTCTTGCCGAAGTGCTCGCGCGCGAACGCGACCGCCTGATCGACCACCGGCTCGCCGCGCGCGAGCGCCAGCGGATCCACGCGAAAGCTCGGCCTCGACGCGCGCCACGCCGCCACCTGCGCGTTCGTCGCTTTTGATGCGCTGCCCGCCAGCACGACCGCCTTGCCTTCAATCGACGGCAGCGCCGCCGCCTGTTCCGCATGCGCGAGCCGGTTTGCCGCGCCGAAGTTGCGCGGCAAGCCCAGCGCGACGCCGGAGCCGCCGGTGATCAGCGCGAGATCGCGGCATGCTTCGCCGAGCGTGTAGAGATCGGCGTCGGAGACGGCATCGGCGATCGCCAGGCGCACGCCTTCCTGGCGCAGTCCGGCGATGCGCGCGCGCACCGCGTCCGCGCCTTGCGCGATCGTGTCGTAGCGCAGCAGCCCGACTTTCGATTGCGTCTGCCGCTGCAGGACGCGCACGAGATTCGGATCGGTCATCGGCGTGAGCGGATGATGCTCCATGCCCGATTCGCTCAGCAGCACGTCGCCGACGAACAGATGGCCGCGAAACAGCGTCCGGCCGTTCTCCGGGAACGCCGGGCAGGCAATCGTGAAATCGTCGCCGAGCGCATCGAGCAGCGCATCCGCGACGGGGCCGATGTTGCCGCGGTCGGTGGAATCGAAGGTCGAGCAATATTTGAAGAAGAACTGCGTGCAGCCTTGCGCGCGCAGCCAGGCGAGCGCGTCGAGCGACTGGCGCACGGCCTCCTTTGCGTCGATGGTGCGCGACTTGAGCGCAACCACCAGCGCATCCGCCTGGATGCGCGCGCCCGCCTCCGGAACGCCGATGGTCTGCACCGTACGCATGCCGCCGCGCACCAGCATGTTGGCGAGATCGGTGGCGCCGGTGAAATCGTCGGCGATGCAGCCGAGCAGCGCTTGCGGCGCTTGCGCTTCTTGCATGGTGCCCGTCATGCCTTTGCTCCCTTCGGCACCTCGATGCCCGGAAAGATCTTGATGACCGCGGAATCGTCCTCGCCGCCATGGCCGGCGGTGGACGCCATCATGAACATCTGGTGCGCCGCCGCCGACAGCGGCAGCGGAAACTTCGAGCTGCGCGCGGTATCCAGTACGAGGCCGAGATCCTTGACGAAGATATCGACGGCGGACAGCGGCGTGTAGTCGCCAGTGAGAATGTGCGGCACGCGGTTCTCGAACATCCACGAGTTGCCCGCGCTGTGCGTGATGACTTCATAGAGCGCATCGGGATCGACGCCTTCCCGCAAGCCCAGCGCCATCGCCTCGGCCGCCGCCGCGATATGCACGCCCGCCAGCAGCTGATTGATGATCTTGACCTTCGATCCCGCGCCGTGCGCTTCGCCCAGCCGATACACCTGCCCGGCGATCGCCCCGAGCACGTCCTCGCAGGCGGCATAGGCCGCAGCGGGGCCGGACGTCATCATCGTCATCGCGCCAGAGTTGGCCTTCGCCGCGCCGCCAGACAGCGGCGCATCCAGCATCTGCACGCCCCGCGCCTCGCAGCGCGCGCCGAGATCAGCGGCGAATTGCGGCGACACCGTCGCGCACGCGAGCACCACGCCGCCCGCCTTCATCGCGGGCACGGCGCCGGTTTCGCCGAACAGCACGGCGTCGGTCTGCGCCGCGTTGACGACGACCGTCAGCACCACGTCGCATTGCGCGCCGAGTTCGGCCGGCGATGCACAGGCCACGCCGCCTTCCGCCGCGAACGCGTCCAGCACGGGCTGGCGCACATCGCACGCGTGCACGGCGAAGCCCGCGCGCAACAGCGAACGGGCGACGCCCATGCCCATCGCGCCCAGCCCGATAACGCCCACGTTTCTCGTCATGTCTTCCTCTTCGGTCGGATAGGGATTCAGTAGATGCCCGCTTCCGCCAGACGGCGCGCGGCGTTGATGAGATGCGTCTGCGCGGCGCGGCGTGCGGCATCGGCATCGCGCGCGCGGATGGCCTCGACGATCGCCGCATGTTCCTCGCGCACCTGCCGCATGAAGTCCTCGCGCAGCGCTTCGTTGCCGCGCGTGACGAGCGTGCCCGCTTCCAGATACTGATTCAGGAAGGTGAGCGTTTTCAGGAAATACGGATTACCGCTGGCGGTCGCGATCTCGCGATGGAACGCGACGTCTTCCGCGACGCCGTCGCGCGCCTCGCGCACGGCCACGTCGATCTGCGCGAGCGCCCGGTCGATCGCTGCCATGTGTGCGGCGCTGCGGCGGAACGCGGCTTCGCTGGCCACTTCGGCCTCGATGGCGCGGCGCAGCGCGAGGATCTGCACGACGGCGCCCGGCTCGACCGCCTGCGCGTAATCGATGCGCAGCGGCCGGATGCCCGCCCGCTCGACGATGAACACGCCGCTACCCTGGCGCGGCTCCACCATGCCTTCGTTCTTGAGCCGGGAGATGGCCTCGCGGATGACCGTGCGGCTAACGCCGAATTGCTGCGCGAGCATGGCCTCGCTCGGCAGCTTGCCGGTGCCGGCGAAGCTGCCTTTCTCGATCTGCTTCTGCAGTTGCTGCGCGACAGTGTCGGACAGCGCACGCGGCGGGATCTTCTCGAACATGCGATGACGACGCCCTCGGTCCTGTCAGGTTGTCGGGTTATCATACAACTTTGTTCGACATAGCAGGACTGAGCGAAAACCCTTGGTTTGCTGGATGAGGTCTTCGTTTATCGGGGAAAAAACTCTGGTACGCCTGACCCGCCACGCGCGATAACTCGCGCTGCGGGGTGGCCCTAAGCCACAAAACAAAAAGACATGCCGGCGTCTCAAGTCAAGCCTGACGGAGGTTTCGACCTGCGGTCCGCGATTGAGATAGTGCAAAGCGATTAGCGCGATCGGCTCGCCGGCTTCGGAATCCAATGACAAAGCGCAATGCCGTCGCGGCATTGCGCATCGCGGCGTTATTGCGCGGACGGTGCCTCGATCTGCGCGATCGCGTCGCTGATCTGGGCGACATCGCCCGGCCTCACGAGCCGCGCGACTTCCTTGCCATCGCGCAAAAAGACGAGCGTCGGCCAGAGCTTCACGCGAAACGAGCGTCCGAGCGGCCGGCCGCTGCCGTCCTCGATCTTCATGTGCCGCACTGCGCCATGCCCCTGGAACGCCTGCGCGATCAGCGGCTGCGCCGCGCGGCAATGGCCGCACCAGTCCGTGCCGAACTCCACGACCAGCGGGCCGCGCGTGGTGTCGAGTTCCGCGCGTTCCGGCGCGGTCTTCACGTATTCGAGGGTCGTCGTCATGGCGCTCGTCCTTGTGTCCTGGTTGTGAGTTTTTCAGCAGGAAGCCTGCCCGCCGCAAATACGCGTCATTGCCCGAATCCCGTCAGGCCGATCAGCGCGCCGGCCGCCAGCAGCCACAGCGGATGCAGCTTCGTTCGATACGACAGCAGCGCGACGGCGCCGGTGATCGCCGTCAGCATCGCGGTTTCGTCGGAGGCTTCGGCGATCAGCAGCGCACTCGCCGCCACGAGTCCTGCCGTGATCGGCACGAGCCCGAGCTGCACGGTGCGCCGCCACGGACGCGTCTTGAAGCGTTCCCACGCGTGGAGCGCGGCCATCGTCACCAGCGACGACGGCCCGAATTTCGCAATCGACGTGACCAGCACGCCCGGCCAGCCGGCCACATGCCAGCCGATCAGCGTGACGACCATCATGTTCGGGCCCGGCGCCGCCTGCGCAAGCGCGAACAACGCCGAGAAATCGGCCTTCGACATCCATTCGTGCACCTGCACGACCTGACGCTGCATCTCCGGCAGGATGGAATTGCCGCCGCCGAACGCCAGCAGCGAGAGCTGGCTGAAGATGGCCGCGAGCGAAACCAGGTCGTGATTCATCGGCCCACCTTCCACGCGACCAGGACCGAGATCGGCGTGAAGACGAGCATGGTCGGCAGGAGCGGCGTGCGCAGGAACGCGATCGCCGCGAACATGAGCAGCGCGACGGCCGCCGCCTCGGGCTTGCGCCGCAGCGGCCAGAGGAGCTTCACCGCCATCGCGATCAGCAAGCCCGCCGCGGCTGCCGCGAGTCCGGCGAACAAATGCGCGATGCGCGGGTCCTGATGCGTGCGCTGATAGATCACGCCGAGTCCGATCACGATCAGCGAAGGCCCGACCAGCAGCCCGAGCAGGCCCGCGAGCGCGCCGGGCACGCCGCGAAAGCGCATGCCGATCGCCACCGACAGATTGATCACGTTGCCGCCCGGCAGGAACTGGCAGAGGCCGAGGAGATCGGTGAACTCATCGGCATCGAGCCATTTGCGGCGCTCGACGATTTCACGCCGCGCCAGCGGCAGCGCCCCGCCGAACGCGGTCAGTCCGAGCGTGAGAAAGCCCGTGAAGAGTTCCGCGATGCCGGGACGCGGCGCGTGTTGCTCAGTCATGCGCTTGCGGTGCGCGTCCGGCGCGCTTCGTAGGCTTTCAGATGCGCGTACGCCACTTCCAGCATCGATGCGCCCTCCACCTTCGAGCGCCGCCGCGCGATCAGATCGCCGACGATGTGATCCGCCTCGATCGGCGCGCCGTTCTCGAGGTCGCGCAGCATCGACGCGGTCAGCAGCGAGCCGCGTTGCCCGAAGCTCGCGCGCGCCCGCTCGATGACCGCTTCCGGCGGCGGATGATCGTTGTCCGCCGCGACGCCCTGGCACTCCATGAAGAGCCGCCTGAGCACGTCTTCGCCGCCGGGCGCATCGAGAATGTCGCCGATCGGCGCACGCATCAGGCACGTGCCGGTCGCGAGCGTGGCGAGGAACACCCATTTGTCCCACATCGATTGCAGGATGTCCTCGCTCACGTTCAGTTCGAATCCGGCGCCATCGAGCTGGGCGGCGACCGCCTCGATGCGCGCGGAACGCCCGCCCGCGCGCTCGCCGACCGTCATCGAATGCATGTTGTTCAAATGGACGATCTCGCCTTCGGCATCGAGCGTCGCGGCAATCACGCACTGGCCGCCGAGCACGTTGGCCGCGCCGAAGCGCGCGTCGAGCGCGTCGAGATGCGCCATGCCGTTGAGCAGCGGCAGGATCACCGTGTCCGGACCGACAGCCGGCGCGAACGAATCGATCGCGTTTTGCAGGTCGTAAGCCTTGCAGCTCAGCAGGACCAGGTCGAACGGATGGTCAAGGTCTTTTGCGAGGGTCATCGGCGGACAGGCGAACGTGAGATCGCCCTCCGGACTCTTCACCTTCAGGCCGCATTGCCGCAGGCGTTCGGCGCGGCGCTCGCGCACGAGAAACGTCACGTCGCGGCCCGCTTCCAGCAGCCGCGCCCCGAAATAACCGCCGATCGCCCCCGCACCCACCACCAGAATCCGCATGTCCCGCTCCTTGTCATTGAGTCCGTTTCAAGCCTGCCAGACGCCATAACCCGCTTCCCGCAAACCGATGCCCAGTTCCACTTCCATGTCGCGCGCGCCGTCGTAGGGCATTGGGTTGTACATCTCGTACAGTTGCGGCAGGAGCCGCAGACCATAGTCGCGCACGAAGCGGTTCGACTGGATGCCCGCCTTGTGCTTGTCGAAACGCACGTCCGGATCGATGCCCGTCATGCCCACATAGACGAACGGCTTGCCGACGACATACTCCGGATTGGCGCGGCGAAAGCGCGCTTCGTTCCAGACCTGGTCGGACAATTCGACGACGTAGACCGAGTAATGATGGCGTCGCGCGCGCCGTGCGGGCGGCATGTTCCGGGCGCCTTCGCGGCGTGTTCGTTGCGGGCTGACATTCTAAGACGGGGCGGCATCCGGCGCTCGTCCGGACAGCGCGCTCCCTGCCGGAAGCGCGTCAAAGTGGTAAATTCGGGTCGGTCTGCGTTCGCGCGTCTGACCGGTCC
The DNA here is from genome assembly GCF_031451075.1 of Caballeronia sp. LZ043. Lineage (NCBI taxonomy): Bacteria > Pseudomonadati > Pseudomonadota > Betaproteobacteria > Burkholderiales > Burkholderiaceae > Caballeronia > Caballeronia sp. LZ043. Next base: position 1,433,935 of record NZ_JARUXT010000004.1, read on the forward strand.
GGCCCATCGCCGGCCGCACCGTGAGGCGATCTCTCCACGCGCGGGCGCCGCTCCCATCGACACGTTTTCACCCCGAAGCCGCGCGCCACGAGCCGCGCGGAGCTTCGGTCTTTCGGAGATCAAGCATGAGCAAGCAAGCTATCGGCGTGGTAGGCCTCGCCGTCATGGGCCGCAACCTGGCCCTGAACATCGAGAGCCGCGGACACGCCGTTTCGGTCTACAACCGCAGCCGCGAGAAAACCGACGAACTGATTGCCGAACACCCCGATAAGAAGTTGGTCCCCACGTACACGCTCGAAGAGTTCGTGCAGTCGCTCGAAAAGCCGCGCCGCATCCTGATGATGGTCAAGGCCGGCGCCGGCACCGACGACACCATCGCCCAGCTTCGTCCGCTGCTCGAGAAAGGCGACATTCTCATCGACGGCGGCAACACCCATTTCACCGACACCATCCGCCGCAACCAGGATCTCGCGAAGTCGGGCCTGCATTTCATCGGCACGGGCGTGTCGGGCGGCGAGGAAGGCGCGCTGAAGGGTCCGTCGATCATGCCGGGCGGGCAGAAGGAAGCCTACGAACTGGTTGCGCCCATCCTCACCGAGATCGCGGCGAAGGCGCCGGACGGCGAGCCGTGCGTGGCCTACATGGGTCCGGACGGCGCGGGCCATTTCGTGAAGATGGTGCACAACGGCATCGAATACGGCGACATGCAGTTGATCGCCGAAAGCTATGACGTGCTGAAGCGCGTGGCGGGTCTGTCGAACGAGGAACTCGGCAAGGTGTATGTCGAGTGGAATCAGGGCGAGCTGGACAGTTACCTGATTGAAATCACGTCGAAGATCTTTTCGAAGAAGGACGAGGAAACCGGCAAGGATCTCGTCGATGTCATTCTCGACCGCGCCGCGCAGAAAGGCACCGGCAAGTGGACGAGCCAGAACGCGCTCGATCTCGGCGCGCCGCTGCCGCTGATCACGGAAGCCGTGTTCGCGCGCGTGCTGTCGTCGCTGAAAACGCAGCGGGTCGCGGCGAGCAAGGTGCTGTCGGGACCGAAGCCGGGCTTCGAAGGCGATCGCGCCGCGTTCGTCGAAGCGGTGCGGCGTGCACTGTATCTGTCGAAGATCGTCTCGTATGCGCAGGGTTTCGCGCAGTTGCGCGCGGCATCGGACGAATACAACTGGGATCTGCATTACGGCGAGATCGCGAAGATCTTCCGTGCGGGCTGCATCATCCGCGCGCGCTTCCTGCAGAAGATCACCGATGCGTACAAGACCAACCCTGAACTCGCGAATTTGTTGCTGGATCCGTACTTCAGCGACATCGCGGCGAAGTATCAGGACGCGCTGCGTGAAGTGATCGTCGCGGCGGTGAAGGCGGGCATTCCGGTGCCGGCGTTCTCGTCGGCGATTGCGTACTTCGACGGCTATCGCTCGGAAACGCTGCCGGCGAACCTGGTGCAGGCGCAACGCGATTTCTTCGGCGCGCATACGTTCGAACGGACGGACAAGCCGGGAAGCTTCCACGCGAACTGGGCGTGACGATTCGCGTAACTGAATGCTGAAGGTGAATGCGGCTCTTTCGGGAGCCGCATTTTTTTGGGTGGGACGTTGGTTTGACTGTCTGGTGGCGAGCGTTGCTGGCGTCGGCACACGCGGCTATGCTCGTGCGATTGCGTAACGATCACAATCATGATGAGCAATCTTTATCAATATGGCATCCACGACAAATTGTCACCTTCCGAGCTATTCTTTCTGATCGTGCTCGACGAAACCTGCAAGCAAACGGGCGTCGATGTGTCGCTAGTGTCGCGAAGAACCTCGGTTGCCTCTATGGTGTCCAGATCATTACTTCCTGTCGAGATCAAATACCGAATACTGCCCACCATTACGTCTTTCTCGAGTGTCTTTGCGCTGCGGATTAAATTCACGCGTAACCTGGGCGCATTCGTGGGAAGGGCAATTCCTGGAGTCGGCTGGGTTCTGCTCGCTAATGACGTATCGAGCATCATGTGGCGCGCGAGTCTCGTCTACAACTCGACCGTCAAGCCGGAGGACCGCTGGTGATGGTCACAGACGAACAAGCCTGGGACGCGCTCCTGACCTTCGTTGAACGAGCCGTTGGCAAACCGCTGTTCGGAGAAGACCACTTCACCCGTGACACCGATCTCAATCACGACCTCGATCTGAACCCCGACCGCATCTCGGCTTTTCTCACCGAGTGGAGCGCGGCGTTCGACATCGACATGCGTGCATTCGACATCACCCACTACTATCCCGCCAGCACGCTGAGCCTGTCACGCTTCCTGCTCACCGTGTTCAAGGCACCCTTCAGCCGCGCGTCGCGCGACACGCTCGGCGGTTGCCAGTTGATCCTGGGCATGCTCGAAGCAGCGATGCTGTACGGCAAGTGGCCCGCGTCATGACACACCCACCCACGCCCCGTCCCTCCCATTGCTCCGCAACACCGCATCGATGAAGCGCAAGCCCGCGACGCCATCCTCGACCGTCGTGAGCCAGCCATCGCCCTGCGTCGTGCCGCTCGTGATGCACGTCGCCGCATCCGCATAAAGCTGCGCGAACGCCTCCAGATAGCCTTCCGGATGCCCCGCCGGCACGCGCGTCGCGTGCGATGCCTCGGCGCTCCGCACGCGCCCGCGCGTGATCCGTTCCGACGCCCCGCCTATCGGCGTGAACCACAATTCGTTCGGCGTTTGCTGATCGAAGGACAAACCGGCCTTCGTGCCGTACACGCGCAGCCGCAACGCGTTTTCCTCGCCCGCGGCCACCTGACTCGCCCACAACATGCCGCGCGCGCCGCCGTCGTAGCGGAACATCGCCTGCACATGATCGTCGACGCGCCGGTTCGGCACGAAGGTCGTCACGTCCGCGGCCAGTTCCGCCGGACGCATGCCGGTCACGTATTCGGCCAGCTGATACGCATGTGTGCCGATATCGCCAAGACAGCCCGCCGGACCCGCGAGCGCCGGGTCCGTGCGCCATACGGCCTGGCGGTTCGCCTGCGTTTCCACCGGCAGCGACAGCCAGTCCTGCGCATACTCGACCTGCACCACGCGAATGTCTCCGAGCAGCCCGTCCCGCACCATGCCGCGCGCGTGCCGCACGAGCGGATAACCCGTGTAGGTATAAGTCACCGCGAACAGCAGGCCCTTCTCGCGCGCAAGCTTCGAGAGCGCCTCGCCTTCGTCGAGCGACACCGCCAGCGGCTTGTCGCAGATCACATGGATGCCGGCTTCGAGAAAAGCCGTCGCGACCGGCGCATGCAGATGATTCGGCGTGACGATCGCCACCGCTTCGACGCCATCGGTTCGCGCCGCCTCGGCCCGCGCCATCTCGCGATAGTCGTCGTAACTGCGCGAAAGGCCGATCGCCGCCGCGCTCGACGCCGCCCGTCCCGCATCCGCCGACAACGCGCCCGCCACCAGCTCCCAGCGGTCGTCGAGCCGCGCCGCCATCCGATGCACCGCGCCGATGAACGCGCCCTTGCCGCCGCCGACCATGCCCAGCCGCACGCGCCTCATCGCGCCTCTCCGATGCCCAGCAGCCCGCGCATCTGCGCGCGGCTCGCGCCGCTGCCGGCGAAGTCGTCGAAGGCGCGCTCCGCCACGCGGATGATGTGCTCGCGAATGAAGGGCGCGCCCTCGCGCGCGCCGTCTTCCGGATGCTTCAGCGCGCATTCCCATTCGAGCACGGCCCAGCCCGGGAAGTCGTACTGCGCCATCTTCGAGAAGATCGCCTTGAAGTCGATCTGGCCGTCGCCGAGCGAACGAAACCGTCCCGCGCGGTCGGCCCATCCCGAATAACCGCCGTACACGCCCTGCCGTCCGTTCGGCCGGAACTCGGCGTCCTTCACATGGAACGCCTTGATGCGTGCGTGATAAATGTCGATGAACGCGAGGTAATCCAGCTGTTGCAGCATGAAATGGCTCGGATCGAACAGGATGTTCGCGCGCGGATGATCGTCCACCGCCGCGAGAAAGCGCTCGAAAGTCACGCCGTCGTGCAGGTCTTCGCCCGGATGCAGTTCATAGCAGACATCGACGCCCGCACGCTCGAACTCGTCGAGAATCGGGCGCCAGCGCGCCGCGAGTTCGTCGAAAGCGGTTTCGACCAAACCCGCCGGACGCTGCGGCCACGGATATACATACGGCCACGCCAGCGCCCCTGAAAACGTCACGTGCGCGGCGAGTTCCAGCCGTTTCGACGCCGCCGCCGCCAGCTTGAGCTGCGCGATCGCCCATTCGGTGCGCGCCTCGGGATGACCGCGCACATGCGGCGCGGCGAAGCCGTCGAACAGCGTGTCGTACGCCGGATGCACGGCCACCAGTTGCCCTTGCAGATGCGTCGACAATTCGGTGATAGCGACGCCTGCGTCTTCCACCGTGCGGCGGATCTGGTCGCAATAGGCATCGCTGGACGCGGCTTTCTCCAGGTCGATCAGACGCGGGTCGGCGGGCACCTGGATGCCCTCGTAACCGAGCGAGGCCGCCCAGGCCGCGAGGTTGCCCAGCGTATCGAACGGCGCCTGGGCGCCCATGAACTGCGCCAGAAAGATCGCAGGGCCCTTGATGGTCTTCATCTTCCGCCTCTCAGTGGAAACCGCAGGGCCGCATGACGCGGCCCGCGCGCGTCAGAACGGCGAGTTCGGGAAATAGAACTGCTTGGCGTTGTCCTTCGTGATCAGCACCGAAGGAATGATGGTCGTGGCCGGCAGCTTGTCGCCCTTCAGGCGCGCTTCCGCCGTCAGCTTGATCGCGTCGTAGATGAATTTCGGCGAGTACGACACGTCCGCCGGCACGCGCTTGTCGCCGTCCATCACGCGCTTCACCGCTTCCTTCGATCCCGCACCCCCGAACACGATCCTGACGTCCGTGCGCTTAGCCTGGTCGATCGCCTTCAGCACGCCGATCATCATGTCGTCGTCGGCGGCCCAGACGGCGTCGATATGCTTGAAGCGCGTCAGATAGTCCTGCATCACCTTGAAGGCATCGTCGCGATTCCAGTTGGCGTACTTTGCATCGAGGATCTTCATGTCCGGATGCTGCTTGATGACGCCCTCGAACGCCGTCCAGCGCTCGTTGTCGAGCGTCGTCGGAATGCCGCGCAGCGCGACGATGTCACCCTTGCCGTCCAGCGCCTTCGCCAGATACTCGGCGGGGATCTTGCCGAATGCGGTGTTGTCGCCGGCCACGTAGGCATCCTGCGCGCTGGTGTCGGTCAGGCCGCGATCCACCACCGTCACATACACGCCCTTCTTCTTCACCTGCGCGACCGGCTGCGTCAGCGAGGCCGATTCCTGCGGGAAAATCACGAGCGCATTGATCTTGTTGACCGTCACCAGATCCTGCACCTGGTTGGCCTGCTCGGGCGCGCTGCCCGCCGTCTTCACGATGACCTTGAGATCGGGATGCGCCTTCTCCAGGTCCTTCTTCGCTTCATTGGCCCACCAGACGATGCCGCCCGTGAAGCCGTGGTCCGCCGTGGGAATCGCGACGCCGAGCACAACCTTGTCGGCGGCCGACGCGGGAGCGATGGCGGCACAGGCGCTGGCCACGACGGTCAGCGCACCGAGCGCGCGAAGCATTTTTTTCATGACGATGTCTCCGGTTTTATGAATGTGCAGGCGCGGCTAGCGGCGGCCGCGCTGCAGATACGCTACAAGGATGATCACGGCGCCCTGCACCGCCGCATTCAGATACACGCTGATGATGCTCGTCAGGTTCAGGATGTTGTTGATGACAGAAAGCAGGATCGCGCCGATCACCGTGCCGATCACGCGCCCGTCGCCGCCCTTCAGCGCGGTGCCGCCGACCACGACGGACGCGATCGCTTCGAGTTCCCACAGCAGGCCCGTCGTCGGCGTGGCCGAACCGAGGCGCGGCACGTACAGGATGGTGGCCACGGCGACGCACAGGCCGAGCAGCACATAGGTCACGATCTTTACGCGATCGACCTGGATGGCCGCATAGCGCGCCACCTGTTCGTTCGAGCCGATGGCCTGCACGTGCCGGCCATACACGGTGCGGTTGAGCACGAGCGCGCCGCCCGCCGCGACGATCAGGAACACCCAGATGGGCACCGGCACGCCGAACAGGCTCGCGTAGTAGACCGGACCGTAGAGATCGGCGAGCGAGTTGTCGAGCGTGAGCGCGCCGCCGTCCGCGAGCCACGTGAGCAGCGCGCGAAAGATGCCGAGCGTGCCCAGCGTGACGATGAACGGTTCGATGCGCCCCTTCGTCACGAGCACGCCGTGCGCAAAGCCGAACAGTGCGCCCAGCACGAGCGCCAGCACGATGCCGATTGCGATGATCGCGAGCGGTGGCACCGCGTGTCCGTGAAAGCCCTGCAGCAGCCCGTTCATCACGTAGATCATGCTGCCCGCGATGAGCGCGGCCATCGAGCCCACCGAAAGATCGATGCCGCCGGAGATGATCACGAAGGTCATGCCCACCGCGATGATGCCGATGAACGAGGTGCGCGTGAGCACGTTCATCGCGTTGTCGACGGTGGCGAAATCGCCGTTGAGCAGCGTGCCGCCGACGCACAGCGCAATCAGCCCGATCAGCGGCCCGACGCCGAACAGGAATCGCGCGACGCTGGAGAGCCGGCTCTCGCTGGCGATGTCTTCAGTGTGTGCCGGTCGCATGCGCGATCAACCTCTCTTCAGTCAGAAGATCCATGCCGAGCGTCGCGACAAGTTCGCCCGCGCGCATCACGGCGACGCGATGACACAGGCCAATCAGCTCGATCAGTTCGGACGAGATCACGATCACCGCGCGCCCTTCCGCGGCGAGCCGGTGAATCAGGAAATAGATGTCGCGTTTCGCGCCGACATCGACGCCGCGCGTCGGTTCGTCGAGCACGATCACGCGCGGGTCGGGATGCAGGAACTTGGCGAGCGCGAGCTTCTGCTGGTTGCCGCCCGACAGCATCCGCGCACGCGCCGACAGGTTGCCCGTGCGAATGCCGAAGTCACCGACCGCCTGTTTCAGCGCATCGCGTTCGGCGCGCATGTCGACGAGCGGATGCGCGTAGCGTTCCAGCGTCATCATCGTCAGGTTGTCCTTCAGCGCCATGTCGACGTGCAGGCCGCGTCCCTTGCGATCCTCGCTCAGGTAAGTGAGGCCATGGCGCATCGCGTCGCGCGGATTGCCGAGCTTCACGCTCGCGCCATTCACGGCGACTTGCGCCGCGCTTAACGGCCGCAGGCCGACCAGCGCCTCGAACAGTTCCGTGCGGCCCGCGCCCACCAGGCCCGCGAAACCGAACACCTCGCCCTTGCGCACGGCGAAACTCACATCGTGCGCCCAGCCCGGCACAGAAGCCCGCTCGACTTCGAACGCGACCGGCGCCGTCGCGGCGAGCGCGGGTTTGGCGGGGAACATGTCGAAGACTTCGCGGCCCACCATCAGATTCGCCATCTGCTGCCGCGTGAGTTCGGCAGTCGGCGCGCGCGCGACGAAACGCCCGTCGCGCATCACGATGACTTCGTCGGTGACGCGCTCGACTTCATCGAGCTTGTGCGAGATGTACACGATGGTCGTGCCCGCTTCCTTCAGGCGCGCCATCAGCCCGAACAGCCGCTGCGTCTCCGAAGGCGTGAGGGTCGCGGTCGGCTCGTCCATGATGAGCAGACGCGCTTCGCGCAGCATCGCCTTCGCGATCTCCACCAACTGCTTCTCCGCGACGATCAGATCGCGCACGCGCGTATCCGGGTTCTTGTGCAGACCCACTTCGGCGAGCCGTGCGCGGGCGGCCTCGCGCATCGCGGTTTCGTCGAGGAAGAAGCCCTTCTTCAACTCGTGCCCGAGAAACATGTTCTGCGTGATGCTCAGGTGATCCGCCAGATTCAGTTCCTGGTGGATCAGCACGATGCCCGCCTGTTCGGCATCGCGTGAACTGGTGAAGTCGCGCGCACGTCCGTCGATCAGGATCGCACCCGCGCTCGCCCGCTCGTAGCCCGCGAGAATCTTCATCAGCGTCGATTTGCCCGCGCCGTTCTCACCGAGCAGGCCATGGATGCGCCCCGGCGTCAGCTCGAAGTCCACGCCGTGCAGCACGCGCACCGGCCCGAACTGTTTCTCCACTCCGTCGAAGCGCACTGCGAGGCTCATGATCAGGCGCTCCCACGCTGGATCAGCCGATGCGGCAGCAACACGCCCGGCACGTCGGCGCGCGGATCGCGCAGGCGTTTGAGCAGCAGCTCAGCCGCCGATTCGCCGAGTTGCTGCATCGGCTGCGAGACCGTAGTGAGCGGCGGATCGACATGGGCTGCCACGGCGATGTCATCGAAGCCGACCACCGCGACGTCGTCCGGCACGGCGAGGCCCGCGCCGCGCAAGCCGTTCATCACGCCGATGGCCAGCGTATCCGAGACAGCGAACACCGCAGTCGGCCGCGTTGCGCCGAGCGCCGCAAGACGCGCGGCCGCGTCTTCGCCTGCGTCATAGTCCAGGCTGTCGAGCTCGATCAGCCACGCGGGATCCGGTTCGATGCCGGCGTCATGCAACGCATCGCGATAGCCCGCGAGCCGCTGACGGCCGTAGAGATAGCCTTGCCCCGAGTTGATCAGCGCAATGCGCCGGTGGCCCTTGCCGAGCAGATAGCGCACGACTTCGCCCGCGGCCAGATGATTGTCGATGCCGACATACGGCACGCCCGCAGCAGGATCGAACTCGCAGCACGCGACCCACGGCAACGTCGAGGCCTCTTCGGCCAGCGCCTTCTGCACGGCGGCCGGATCGAGGCAGATCGCGCCGTCCGCGCGCCGGCCACGCAACAGATCGAAATAGCTGCGCTCGCGCAGCGGATCCGCGCCGGTATCGCACAACAGCATGAAGTAGCCGTTCTGGCGCGCGACGCTGTCGATGCCGCGCACGATTGCCGCATAGAACGGATTGCCGAAGTCGGGAACCATGGTGAGCAGCAGGCGGCTTTCGGCCGTGCGCAGATTGCGCGCGAGCTCGTTGATGCGATAACCGCTCGACGCCACCGCGGCACGCACTTTCTCGCGCGTGACCTCGCGAACGTTCGTATGGCCGTTGAGCACGCGCGACACCGTCGCCACCGAAACGCCCGCGCGCTGCGCGACATCGGCAATGGACACTTCCTCGCGTGGACGAACCGTCTCCGGCATACGCTGCGCCGCCGACCGGCCAACGGGATGTAATGGATTACATTATTTGGTCGTACGGTCGCGAAGGCAACACCAATCGACTAGGGACAAACGCCAATCCGCTGCTTTCCGACAGCTGTCGATTTGGCGTGGCGTCAGTCGTCGTAGAGTTCGAACGGGCACATTCATGCTCGCGTTCTCAACCTTCCGGAGACCCCTCTCATGCGATTCATGATGCTGATGATCCCGCGCGGCTACGAAAGCGCCGCACCCGGCACGATGCCGAGCGCCGAAGCCGTCACCGCGATGATGAAGTACAACGAGGAATTGCAGAAGGCCGGCGTGCTGCTCGCGCTCGATGGCCTCCATCCGCCTTCGATGGGCGCGCGCGTCAGCTTCGCAGGCGGCAAGCCGCGCGTGACGGACGGCCCGTTTGCCGAGGCCAAGGAAGTACTCGGCGGCTACTGGATGCTGCAGGTGAAGTCGCGCGATGAAGCCATCGAGTGGGCGAAGCGCTGTCCGGCGGGCGACAACGAAACGATCGAAATCCGCCAGGTCATGGAAATGGAAGACTGCCCGCCCGACGTGCAGCAGGCAGCCGCCGGCTTCGAAGACCTTCACAAGGCCGCGAAGGACTAGTCGCTTAGCCTGGCGTTCGGCTTCGCTCAGCGCGGAATGCCCGTCAGGTAGATCGGCTTGTCGGTGGAGAGCGACTGCTTGACGGCGCGCCCGGTTTCATCGACGAGCACTTCCTCCTGATCACGCGCCACCGCCGCGAGCACTTCGTTCACGACGTGCTCCGGCGTCGACTTCGCACCGGTGACGCCCGCGGTCATGTCGGTGTCGATGTAGGCCGGATGCGCCGCGACCACCAGCGTGCCCTGCTCGCGCAGTTCTTCGCGCAACGCGTTGGTCGCCGCCCACATCGCCGCCTTCGAGATGTGATACGCGCCGCCCGCCGGCAACGAGACCCAGCTCAGCACCGACAAGATGTTGATGACCGCCCCGCCGCCGTTCTTCTTCAACGCCGGCGCGAAAGCCTGCGTCAGCGCGATCGGACCGAAGGTGTTGATTTCGAGCACGTCGCGGATGCCCTGGGTCGACGCCGGATCGACGAGCTTGCCGCGCGTCGTCACGCCCGCGTTGTTGACGAGCACCTGCACGTCGGTGTACGTGGCTGCGGCTTCGGCGATGTCGGCGGCGTTTGTCACGTCGAGGCGAATCGCTTCGACGCCCGGAATATCGACGCTCTTCGGATCGCGCGCGGCCGCGTAGACCTTGGCGGCGCCCGCCTTCAGCAACGAAAGCGCGAATTGCTTGCCGAGACCGCGATTGGCGCCCGTGACCAGTACGACTTTTCCCTTGATTTCCATGATGAACTCCGCTTCAAAGTGCATATGCACACAATGACGTAAAAGAAAGGCTCACGTGAAGCGAGCCGAGGTTGTTCCAATCACTCCATCGTCGTCAATTCGAAGAGCGACTTGCGCAAGGCCTTCGCGCGCTGCTCGCCGAACTTCGCTTCGAATTCTTCCTGCGCCGCGCGCCACTGCGCCGATGCCTTGGCGAGCGTGTCCTTGCCGAGCGCCGTGAGCCGCAGACCGACGGCGCGCGAACTGCGCGACTCCTGCGCCGCCTCGACGATGCCGTCACGCTGCAACGGCTTCAGCGCGCGCACGAGCGTGGTGCGGTCCATGACCATTTGCTCGGCGAGTTCGGCCATCTGCACGCCGGGCTTGCGCCCGATGGCCGCGAGCAGCGTGAACTGCGCGGCCGTGATGCCCGCCACGTTCAGATGCCGCTCGTACATCTGCGACACGTAACGCGCCGCCTGACGAATGGCGAAGCAGTTGCAATCCAGAGGAGATGAATTGGAAGTCATGCAGGGAGAATAGTTTGTGCATATGCACTCTGTCAAGTCGGCAAATCAATGACGCCGATAGGCAGGGCATCGGCGGCTTTTGGCCGGTGGAAGCAAATCGTCGCGCGCGAATGGGCGGCGAAACGCCCGAAGCCGCGCCCGGCTTGCGCGCAGGCGCCGTCGGGCCTGTGCCGAAATCCGCACGTCTGGCGCGACGAAACTTCAAGACGCGCCGAAATTGGCTTCCTACATTGCGCATGTCCGCTGTCCGAGCGTCGCCAGGCATGTCGGCGGCGGCGGTTGCCCGCACGCTCAAGGGCAAGTCCGTCTTGCCGGCACGGAAGGGCTCGTGTTCCATTCGATTGCCACACTAAAAAGGAGAGGAAACCATGCGCTTTCTTACTCAACCTCTGGCCTGGGCCGTTGCCTGCGCCACGGTCGCGTTTGCTGCCGCGCCGCTGACGGCGTCGGCGGAAGACATGACGGTGAAGGTCGGTTTCGCCGCGCCGCTGACCGGCGCGAACGCGGGATACGGAAAGGACCTTCAGAACGGCGTGCAGCTCGCGCTCGACGAAGCCAACGCGAAGAAGATCACCATCGGCGGCAAGACAGCCAAGTTCGAGATTCACGCGGAAGACGATCAGGCCGATCCGCGCATCGGCGTGCAGGCGGCGCAGAAGCTGGTGGATGACGGCGTGGCGGTGGTCGTCGGCCACTTCAACTCAGGCACGACGCTGCCCGCCTCGCCGGTCTACAACAACGCCGGCATTCCGGTGATCGACCCGGCCGCGACCAATCCGACCATCACCACACGCGGCCTCGAAAACGTCTTCACGGTGATTTCGAGCGACGCGCAGAACGCGGGCAACGCCGGTGTCTATGCGGTGACGACGTCGAAGGCGAAGCGCATTGCCATCATCGACGACCGTACCGCGTTTGGCCAGGGCGAAGCCGACGAGTTCGAGAAGGCGGTCAAGGCGAAGGGCGGCAACATCGTCACGCGTGAATACAGCGACAACCAGACCGTCGACTTCAGCGCGCAACTCACGCGCATCAAGGCGGCCAACGCGGACCTGATCTTCTTCGGCGGGCTGGACCGGCAAGCGGCGGCGGTCGTCAAGCGGATGAAGCAGCTCGGCATGAACGCGCAGTTCGTGGGCGGCGGCGGCGTGATGGACGCTGATTTCCTGAAGCTCGCCGGCGATGCAGCCGAGGGCGCGCAGGCCTGGGAATACGGCAGCCCGCTCGACAAGCTGCCCGAAGGCAAGGCGTTCAGCGACAAGTTCCAGAAGCGCTTCGGCGTCGCGATTCTTTCGTATGCGCCGTTCGGCTATGACGCGGCGTGGGCGGCGATCAACGCGATGCAGAAGGCCAATTCCATCGATCCGAAGGTGTACCGGCCGGTGCTCAAGTCGAACTCGTTCGAAGGCATCACCGGGCCCATCGCGTTCGACAGCAATGGCGCGCTCAAGAATGCCTCGTCGACGCTGTATCAGGTGAAGAACGGCCAGTGGGAATCGGTCGTCACCAAGCACGGCATGTGATCTGACTCGCGCGGCTCAGGCCTGGGCCGCCTGCGTCCGGGCCTCCAGCCGCGCACGCGTGTGCGCGGCCTCGTCGCTCAGCCAGCGCGCAAACTGCCGCAACGCCGCCGACGGCGCGGGCCGCTCCGGATACGTCAGCCAGTAGGCCGCGCCGCTCGGCACGCACAGCGTGAACGGCGCGATCACGCGCTGCGCCCGCAAGTCCTCTTCGATCAGCGCAACGTCGCCGATGGTCACGCCGAGTCCCTGCATCGCGGACGAGATCGCGAGATCGAGCGTGTCGAAATCCTGCGCCTTCGTAGACGGCAAACCCGGATGACCGTATGCCTCGAGCCAGCGCAGCCAGTCGCGCCGATCTCGCGTGGGGTGCAGGAGCGTTTCGCCGGCGAGATCGTCGGGGGTCGGCGGAGGCTGCCGCTTCGGCTTCCAGAGCGCCGGCGCGCACACGGGCGTCAGCACTTCGTCGAACAGATGATGGCTCGTCACGCCCTTCTGTGCGGGCGCCGCGCCGAACACGATGGCGGCATCGAACGGCTCGGCGCTGAACTCGACGCCATGCGACACCGAAGCCGTCACCTCCACCACCAGTTCCGGCCGCTCGTTCTGCAGCCGGATGACGCGCGGCAAGACCCAGCGCATCGCGCAGGTCGGGCACTTCACGCGCAGAATGCCGGATTGCGCGCCGCCTCGCGCCAGTGCATCGTCGATCTGGCCGAACGCCTGCTGCAAGGGCGCGATCAGCAGCGCGCCGTGATGCGTCAGCGCCAGTCCGCGCGCCTGGCGAGTGAAGAGCGCATAGCCGAGATGCGCCTCCAGTCCGGCGATCTGCCGGCTCACCGCGCCCTGCGTGATGTTCAGCACCTCGGCCGCGCGCGTGAAATTGAGCTTCCGGGCGACGACCAGGAAGGTCTTGAGGACATCGAGCGAGGGCAGCGGTTTCATCGGGTTTGCGGCATGTAGCCATGATCTGCAAGCATGGCTAGTATGACAAAGTTTCGATTGTCCCCGCTTTATTGCCGCGGTTGAATCGACGGCAATTCTCGTCGAACCGCCCTTCCGGAGACACCGCCGTGCACAGCGCCTGCATTCCCGAATCGAAGCTGCCCAGCGTCGGCACGACCATTTTCACAGTGATCGGCCAGCTGGCCGAGGAGCACGACGCGCTCAATCTCTCGCAAGGCGCGCCGAACTTCGCCTGCTCGCCGAAGCTGATCGAAAGCGTCGAGCGAGCCATGCGGGCGGGACATAACCAGTATGCGCCGATGTCCGGCGTGCTCGCGCTGCGCGAGGCGATCGCGCTGAAGACCCAGCGGTTGTACGGCGCGCAGTACGATCCGGGCACGGAGATCACCGTGGTCGCAAGCGCGAGCGAAGGGCTGTACGCGACGATCAGCGCGCTCGTGCATCCCGGCGACGAAGTCATTTATTTCGAACCGTCCTTCGACAGCTACGGGCCGATCGTGCAACTGCAAGGCGCGACGCCGGTCGCGATCAAGCTGTCGCCGGTGGACTTTCGCATCGACTGGGACGAAGTCGCGGCCGCCATCACGCCGAAGACGCGCATGATCCTGGTCAACTCGCCGCACAATCCCACCGGCAGCGCGTTCACGGACGCGGACATCGAGCGGCTCACGGCCCTGACGCGCGATACGAAGATCATCGTGCTGTCCGACGAAGTCTACGAGCACGTCGTGTTCGACGGCGCGCCACATCACGGCATGGCGCGCTATCCGGCGCTGGCCGAGCGCAGCGTGATCGTCTGCTCGTTCGGCAAGTCGTATCACGTGACCGGCTGGCGCGTCGGCTACTGTCTCGCGCCCGCGGCGCTGACGGCCGAGATTCGCAAGATCCACCAGTTCATGACCTTCGCCGCCGATACGCCGATGCAGATCGCCTTCGCCGAAGCGCTCGCGGACCAATCGAGCTATCTCGATCTCGCGCCGTTCTACCAGCACAAGCGCGATCTGCTCGCCAACGCGCTGGCCGGCTCGCGCTTCGAACTGCTGCCGAGCGCCGGCAGCTTTTTCATGCTGGCGCGCTACGACGCGATCTCCGACGCAGGCGACAGCGACTTCGTGCTGCGCCTGATCCGCGAAGCCCGCGTCGCGACGATCCCGCTTTCGGCGTTCTACACCGACGGCACCGACAACCACGTGATCCGCCTGTCGTTCGCGAAGGACGACGGCACGCTCATCGAAGGCGCGCGCCGCCTTTGCACGATCTGACGCTTTCCCTGGAGACCCATACGATGAAACTGAATTCGTTCGCCGCCGCCCTGCTCGTTGCGTGCGGCTTCGCGAGCGGCGCCGCTCTCGCCGCCGACACCTTGCGCTTCGGTTTGGAAGCGCAGTATCCGCCGTTCGAATCGAAATCCTCGACGGGCGAGCTGCAAGGGCTCGACATCGATGTCGGCAATGCGGTGTGCGCTGCCGCGAAGATGCAGTGCAAGTGGGTCGAGACGTCGTTCGACGGTTTGATTCCCGCGTTGCAGGGCCGCAAGTTCGACGCGATCAATTCGGCGATGAACGCCACGGAACAGCGTCGTCAGGCGATCGATTTCACGACGGTGGTGTATCGCGTGCCGACGCAGCTGATCGCGAAGAAGGGCAGCGGTCTGGAGCCGACGCCGGCATCTTTGAAGGGCAAGAGCGTGGGCGTGCTGCAGGGCTCGATTCAGGAGACCTTCGCCAAGGCCCACTGGGAGAACGAAGGCGTGAAGGTCGTGCCGTACCAGGACCAGAATCAGGTCTATGCGGATCTGAAGTCCGGACGTCTCGACGCGACGCTCGTGCTCGCGCCCGCCGGACAGAGCGGCTTCCTCTCGAAGCCCGACGGCGAGGGCTTCGCGTTCGTGGGCGCACCGGTGCGCGACGACAGGATTCTCGGCAGCGGCATTGCCTACGGCGTGCGCAAGGGCGACGACGCGCTGAAGACGAAGCTCAATGCGGCGATCGAGAAGGTCCGCGCGGACGGCACCATCGACAAATACGCGAAGAAGTATCTGGGAAACATCGATATTTCGGCGAAGTGAGCTGGCGAGGACGCGGCGGCGTTGTGCCGCGTCTTACAGCAGCAGGAACGCGCGGATCGCGAACTTTTCCGCGTCGAGTTCCAATAAGTCGAGGCTAGGCGCACGAATTGAGATGTGTCAACGCGTATCTACATGAAATCGCGTAGCCACACACCCCCTCTGCCGTTTGCCTCAGCAACTTTTATTAAGCACAGGCACACTGTCGGCTCGATCCATCGTCCCCCCGAATCCGAGCCGCATGAGCACACCGACGACGCCCCGTCCCGCGCCCGCCCCACCCCCGCCGCTCGAAGGTGGCAAACTCGTGCTCGCCACCTTCGCCGTGGCGCTCGCCACGTTCATGAACGTGCTGGACTCGTCCATCGCCAACGTCGCGATTCCCACCATTTCCGGCAACCTCGGCGTGTCCGTCAACGAAGGCACGTGGGTCATTACCGTGTTTGCCGCATCGAACGCGGTGTCGATTCCGCTGACCGGCTGGCTCACGCAGCGGCTCGGGCAGATCCATCTGTTCGTCGGCGCGATCCTGATGTTCGTGTTGTCGTCGTGGCTCTGCGGCCTCGCGCCGAATCTTCCCGTACTGCTGTTCGCGCGCGTTTTGCAAGGTGCGGTCGCCGGGCCGCTGATTCCGCTCTCCCAGGCCATCCTGCTCGGCTCGTATCCGAAGGAGAAAGCGTCGATGGCGCTTTCGCTCTGGGCCATGACGGCGACCGTCGGGCCGATCGCCGGACCCGCGCTCGGCGGCTGGATCACGGACAGCTATTCCTGGTCGTGGATTTTCTACATCAACATTCCGGTGGGCATCTTCGCGGCGGGCGTGACGTGGATGATCTACCGCGACCGCGAGTCGCCGACGCGCAAGGCGCCCATCGACGTGGTCGGCCTGCTGCTGCTCGTGACGTGGGTCGCGTCGCTGCAGATCATGCTGGACAAGGGACGCGACCTCGACTGGTTCTCGTCGCCGCTGATCGTCGTGCTGGCGATTGTCGCGGCGATCGCGTTCGCGTTCTTCGTGGTGTGGGAGCTGACCGATTCGAATCCAGTGGTGGATCTGCGGCTGTTCGCCGGACGCAATTTCTTCGGCGGCACAGTGGCGATCTCGGTGGCCTACGGCGTGTTCTTCGGCAACCTGGTGCTGCTGCCGCAGTGGATGCAGCAATACCTGAACTACCGCTCCGTCGATGCCGGCCTGGTCACCGCGCCGCTCGGCATCTTCGCGGTGATCCTCGCGCCCGTCATGGGCAAGGTGCTGCCGCGTAGCGACGCGCGCATCATTGCGACGATGGCGTTCATCGGCTTCGCGTTCGTCTTCTGGCTGCGCTCGAAGTACGTGATCGAGATCGACACCTGGCATCTCGTCCTGCCGACGCTGCTGCAAGGCATTCCGATGGCCATGTTCTTCGTGCCGCTCACGGCAATTGTGCTGTCAGGGCTGCCGCCCTCGAAGATTCCCGCCGCGGCGGGACTTTCAAACTTCGCGCGCGTGTTCTGCGGCGCGGTGGGCACCTCGCTCGCGGGCAATGCGTGGGACGACCGCATCGCGCTGCATCACGAACGGCTGACGGAGCAGGCGAACATCTATAACCCGACCTTCCTGCACTCGCTCGGCGCGTCCCAGGCGACGCTCGATATCGGCGAAGCGCAGGCGCGCGGCATGTTCAACTTCACGGTGAATTCGCAGGCCGCGATGATGGGCCTCAACGATATCTTCCTGATCTCGGCGGTGATCTTCATTCTGATCATCCCGCTGATCTGGATCACGAAGGTGGCGAAGGGTGGCGGCGGCGGGGCGGCTTCGGGGGCGCATTGAGGTTCGCGATGGCACGAGCGCGAGCCCGATACGCTCGCGCGATCAATCGAGCTGGAAACCCTCGTCAAGCACCGTGCGCATGGCCCAGGGGCAGAGTTCCGGAAACCGCTCAAACTCGATTCCCGTCTCTGCTTCCGCCAGGTTTCTGGCTTTCGACCAAACCAGATCGATCCATTCCGGATTGTCAAAGTTGGACTTGAGACTCGGCGCATCACGCAACACGAACTTCACCTCTTTCCGTTGCGTGCGTATGGTGCTTGTCCAACTCCGGCTTCGTCGGTCTGCCTGATATTGCCACTTCAACATGTGCGCGAGCAGAACCGACATTCTGCTCACCAGCTCTCTCTGCTCGCTCCTTCCCACGGCCTCGATTTCCTCTGCGATATGCTCGATATCGATGGCCGCAAGCTTTCCTGCACGCAGTAACGCAGCCTGTTCCCTGGCCCACGCCACCACGTCCTTCTCATACGGTGTTCCCATCGGCTGACTCCCGTTCTCTTCCTGATTCCCGGTATCGCCGATACTAGTTTCGTTAACCTTGTTCATCCAAGTCGTCCAAACGGCCAACGGCCAGCGCACATCACTTCAGGCCCAGATCCACCCTGCTGCCCGTCCCCTTGTCCTTGATGTCGTCCGCGTTCAGCTTCGGCGCCACGACGAAAACCCGCTTGCTGTCGATCTTCCCGTCAAAGTACTCCTGCACCGCCTGCGCGCGCTCCTGGGCAAGTTCGCGCAACGCGCCTTCGTCGACCGGCGCGTTTTGGGTCAGCGCGGCTTTCATGTCGGCATCCGGCAGCGACTTCGTCATGCCGATGAAGTTGGTCGGCTTCTTGAAGTCCGCCGACTTGTAGACCTTGGTCAGATACTTGTCGTAGTCCGCATCCGACACCTTGATCGCGTTCCAGTCCACATTCTCGCCATTGCCCGCCATGTCGCGCACCTTCGCGCGCTTGACCTGGGCGTCCACCCACGCCGAACGCAACGCCGGCTCGTCCACTTTCGGATCCACGCGGCCCGTCACGTCCACGCGCACTGACGGCTTGTCCACCAGCGCCTTCGCGATGGTTTCGAGCTTTTTCTGCGCGGCGTCCGTCAGGTCCGCCGAACCCGCATTGAACTCGATGTAATTGAGATCTGCGCCACTGCCTCCGCCGAACGCATGCGCGAGCAGCGTGAACGGCGCCGTCACCGCCTTCTGGACCAGGTTGAGAAGAGCCTGCCACACCAGCCCGCCGATTGAAAACTCCGGATTGTCGAGCGAGCCGGAAATCGGAATGTTCACGTCAATCTCGCCACGCGAATTCTTCAGCAGCGACACCGCGAGCCGGACGGGCAGCTTGGTTGCCGTCGAGTTGTCGACGTGATCGCCGAAAGTCAGCTGATCGATGAACAAGTGATTGTTCGCCGTCAGTTTGTTGTCGGCGAGCATGTAATGCAGGTCGACGTTCAGCTTGCCCTTCGTGATCGGATACCCCGCGTACTTCGATGAATACGGCGTCAGGTTCGTCAGCTCGACGTCATGGGCACTCGCCGTCAGGTCGAGCGCGGGCTTGTCGATCAGCGGATTCACCTGCCCCTTGATCGACACCGGCCCGTTCGCCGCGAGTTTGGCCGTGACATCGACGGGAGCGGGCGTCGTCGAATGCGTGCCGAACGCGCCGATCGTCCCGTTGATCGCGACGAGATTCGCCGTGTAATTCGGCCTGATGAAGTTGTCGGTGTAGGTGACTCGGCCGTTTTGCAGCACGAGCTGCCCGAAGCGCAGGTTCACCGGCGGGCCCGCTTTCTCGGCGGCCTTCGGCGCCGCGGTGCTCGCGGCGGCCGGCGGCGCGGCCTTGACCTTCTCGCGCGTGACCGGCTGCGTCGCGCCGTTCTCGTTCGCCACCACGCCCTTCAGGTTCAGCTTGCCTTGCGCGTCGAGCAGCACGCGGCCGTAGAAGTTCGCGAAGGTCACGCGCGCCGCCTCGACGTCCGTGCCGCGCTCGTCGTAGCTCACCTTCATGTTGGTCAGCCCGAGCAGCTTCCAGCCGGCGAAGCGGTCGTTGGTCAGCTTGTCGATCATGCGCACGTCCGTCAGCGACGCATCGCCCTTGTACGTCGCCGCGAGCGTCTTGCCGCTGCCGGACAGCGTCAGGTCGCCGTTCGCGTTGGCATTCGCGCTGGCCACGTCGACGTTGAGCTTGTCGCCGAAGTACGGCTCGAACGCGGATACGTCCACCTGATCGCCCTTCACGTGCAGCGCCAGCTTGAGCGGACTCACGGTCACATTGCCGCCGAGCGCGAGCGTGCCCCGGCCGTTGAGCGTCAGCTTGCCGTCGAGCGCGAGCGGCCGGGTCAGGTCGTCGCTGAACTGCTTCACGTTGAGCGCGAGCGGCGCAATCTGTAGCTTCACCGGGCGCGCGAGCGTCTCGTCGGTAAAGCCGGCCGAGGCGTTCTCGACCGCGATCTGTCCTATCTGGTAATGCCACGCCGGACCCGCTTCCTGCGCCTTCTGGATCTTGCGCGTCGCGGTGGGCTCCGGCGCGGCCTCGTGCGGACCGGCGAGCGACGCCAGATCGATGCTGCCGTCCTTGCGGCGCGTCGCGTCGAGGGCGAGGCCGCTCACTTGCACGCTGTCGAGCGATGCCTGGCGCGCCGCCACATCCACCTTGGCGATCTTCGCCTGCGCGGACGCCAGCTTCACCGGCGCGACACCCTGCGCCGTGGGCGCGAGCGTGACGGCGTCGAGCCTGACCTCGCCCGCGCCGACCTGCACGCCGCCATCCGGCTTGCTCCAGTCGACCGAAACCGGCAGCGTTGCGCCCAGCGTGCCGCTCGTCACGCGCGCCGCCATCAGGTTCGACAGATACGGCTGCAACGGCGGCAATGCGAAGGCGTTCAGACCGATTTTCGCGTCAGCCTGTCTGGCTGCGAGCGTCACGCGGCCGGAGACGTCGAGCGCGCCGCCGTGGTCGAACGCGGTCTTCAGCGTGTAGGTGGCGGGCGTCTTCGCGAGTGTGGAAAAACCGTCGAGCGTCACGCCGAAGCCGGTCAGCGTGGCTTGCACGCGCTGCTTCAGCAACTGGTCGTCGAGGGCGATCCTGCCGTCTTCGATCGCCAGATGGCGGATGGACACATCGAGCGGCGGCGCGTCCTTCTCCGGCTCCGCGGCGGGTGCGTGCTCTTTCGCGGGCGGCGTTTTCTGCGCCGTCCCGCCCGCCAGCTTCTGCACGTTCAACTGGCCGGACGAATCGCGCACGAGATGCACGTCGGGATTCGCGAGCGTCACTTCGTCCAGCCGATAGATATCCCGCAACGGCTCGGCATCGCCGATCTTCACATGCAGCGCACGCGCGGCGACCAGCGGTGCGTTCGCTTTGTCGGTGACGGCGAGATCGGCGAGATCGGCGGTGCCGGCGATGCGGATCGTCGGCGCATCGCCGGCAATCGAGAAGCTGACGTTGAGGTCGGTGGACAGCTTGCCGCTCTTCACCGCGACCGGCACCGATGCCGGCGCATAGGACGCCAGTTGCGGCACGTCGAGGCCGTCCAGTGTCAGCGCGATCTCCGATTCGCGCGACTCCGCGAACGGCTTCGTGCGTCCCTTGACGACCAGCGGCGAGCCGTCGATGCGCGCCTGCAACAGCGGCGTCACGAAGATGTCGGTGGCGGACGGCAGGGTCGCGATGAACGGAATGCCGAGCGCGAAGCGGTCGATGACGTGCTTCGCGTCGAGCAGCCGGTCGTCGAACGTGATCTGGCCGTTTTCCAGGCGGATGTTGGACACCGAAAAGCGCGCTGGCTCTTTAGACGGCTCAGCCGATGGCTTCGAAAACTTCTCGATGAGGTCGGAGAAATTGAAATGCTCGCCGTCGTAGCGCACGACGTGGATGCGCGGCGAATCGATCTTCAACTCATTGACGACCGGCGCGAGCTTGATGACGGACGCCCAGGAAGTACGCACGACGAGCCGCGATACGTCGATGAAATCAGCCGGGCTGCCCGGCGCCTTCGCGAGATTGGCGGGCGACTCGCCGATATGCACGCCGTTGGCTTCGAAGTCGAGCGTATAGGGATTGAGCGAGATGCGCCGGATGCTGACGGGCCGGTCGAGCTGCTTCGCAAGCTGCTGCTCGGCGACATGCCGGATGACCGGCGGCGCGACGAAGAAGCCGAGCGCGCCGATGACCAGCAGCGCGATCACCAGTCCGATGAAAATGCGCCGCGTGCGCCGCGCCTGCACGACGCCGCGCAGGGTCTGGCCAGCGGACGCGAGAGAAGACTTGCTGATGCTTGACATTCGATGCGCGGCGGGCGAGCGCGCCGCATGTGCGCCGCTCGAGCTCGCCGTCCGGGATAAGTGAAGCCCGAGTATACGACGGCACGGCCCGCAAACGTTCGCTCTTGCGCGCTTCAGAAGCAACGGCCGCGACGGATCGCGGCCTTTGCATGACGCTTCATGATCGCGCCCGGCGTTTCACTCGCGATCGACCGAAGGCGGCGCCCATGAACCGTCGCTTGCCTGGGGCTTCGGCGCATAGAGGCGCAGCGCGAGCTGGAAGTCGCCTTCCGGCACCGGCAGCCAGTTCGCCGCGTGCACGCGTCCCGGCGATTTCGCCGACAGGATCACATCGAAAGAGCCGTCACGGTTCTTTCTCAGCCGGTCGCGCTCCGAGATCGACAGGCGCGGCAGCTTGCCATTCGCGAGCGCGCCGTCCTTGGTATAGGCGGTGAGCGTCCAGAAGCCGCGCACCGGCGGCAGCGCATCCGGCGTGAAGTGCAGCGTGTACTGGTTCGCGCCGTTCAGCGCATGACCTTCGCTGTCGGTCCGGGCGACCGGCTTGACCTCGCCTTCCTTCGTGCTCGTCGCGACCTGACGGCGCGCAAGGTAGGCGCGCAGTGTGTAGTCGGTGCCGTAGATGCCGACGCCGTCGCCGAACCAGGTCCAGCCGTTCTTGGTCAGCGCATTCGACGGCACAGTGGCAAGCCGCTCGCGCGCATCGCTCAGGCCCGAATCGAGCAGCGGCGCATCCGTCTTCTTGAACTGCACCGGCTCGCCCGGCTTCACGCCCAGGTCGGCCAGCCCGCTCATCGCGTGGCTGTCGTCGGTGGCGGCGGGGTTGTCGTCGAGCGAACGGGCCAGGCGCGCGAAGAACGCGTTGGCGTCGAGCGCCTCGGCCTGCGCGCCGGGCGTCGCCGCGGCAAGACCGCTCGGCAGCGGCGGCACCGCCGGCTGGCGCGCGGTGCTCGAACCCCACGCGCCCGCGACCACCGGCGTCGGATCCGACACGGAGCCCTTGGCGGGCGTCAAGGTGTCGATGTGCATCGCGGTCTGCAGCTTGCGCGCCTCGCGCAGGTCGCGTGGACCGTTCACGCGCACGCGCACCGACAGCCACACATAGCGCGTGCGGGTCTCGACGCGGGTCGCGCCCGTGGGCAGCGTGCCGGTCCAGCCGGCGGGCACGAAGGCGATGCGCTGCGTTTTCGGATAGGGCGTGGTGTCGGCGCTGGAATAGAGGGCATTGGTCCAGGCGTCGAACGCGCGGGCATCGAGATAGCGTCCGCGCGGCGCGGCGGGCAGTGTCACGATCACCGGATCGGCGGAGACATCGAGCCAGGCGCTCGATTCCAGCGTATCGACGCTCGGCCAGCCCGTCGCGCCGGCCGGCGGCAACGCCGTCGCATGGCGGAAGGTATTGAGCGCCCCCTGGCCCGGAGCGGCGCCGGCGCGTTCGCGCGCGATGTCGCTGGCGACCAGCGGGAAGCCGAACGTATAGGCATCCGCCACCTGATTCTTGACCCAGCCGGGGCTGCTTGCTTTGACTTCATCGGGCGCCCTGGTGGCGCAACCGGCCAGGACGGCCATTCCCGCAAGGCTCACGCTCATCCACAGGGCAGCGTCAAGCGGAAACGTCCAGCGTCGGTGGTTCTTCATTCGAATTGGAATCCGGGTTTTCTTTCGATTGGGTTGGCTCGCAAATCCGGGATGGTCCAGACCGGAACGCGGCTTCGGGTTGCGAGCGCAACACCGTGAGCGCCATCTCGGAATTCGGGTTTTAACTTATCCGCTGACGATAGGCAAGAAGCAGCATGCAAAAGGCCAGCGGCGTTTCAAAAATCGGGCTGAAGGCACCGAAAATGCACGCCGGCAAGGTATTTACGCGGTTCCTGCGCGCCTTCGTCAGCCCGCACTACGATAGCGGAATACGGTGACCTTCATCGGTCCAAAAACGACCGCACACGGGGTCCATCGCCCGCATTGTTTCAGCGATGCACGACGCCGCTCCTGCTTTTCCTGCGCTTCCGCCTTGACCTTCCCACGATTGGAAGCTCGATACTCGTGGTGTGAGGGAGTACCGCGACCTGTCTGCCATCCGTCGATGTCGCGCATCCCAGCCAGACCGGAGTGTTCCAGCATGTCCACCGAATCATCCACGCAAGCCGCCCGCACCGCCGAATTCGCGGTCAGCGGCATGACCTGCGCCTCGTGCGTGATGCGGGTCGAAAAGGTCCTGAAACGCGTGCCCGGCGTCGAGAGCGTCGCGGTCAATCTCGCCACCGAGAAGGCCACCGTCCACGCCAGCGCCGCCGTCAGCGACGATCAGCTCGTCGCCGCGGTCGCGAAGGCCGGCTATGAGGCCGCACTCGTCGTGCCCGAGGCGCCGGCGGCCGTGGCCGTGGACGCCGGTGTCGATCGCGAACTCATCGCCGTGCTGGCTGCCGCGCTCATCACCCTGCCGCTGCTCGCGCCCATGTTTGGCCTCGAACTCGATCCCTGGCTTCAGCTGGCGCTCGCGAGCGTCGTGCAGTTCGGCTTCGGCGCGCGTTTCTATGTGGGCGGCTATCGCGCGGTGCGGGCGTTTGCAGGCAACATGGATCTGCTCGTCGCGCTCGGCACATCGGCGGCATGGGGGCTGTCCGTCTATCAGATGCTCGCGCACGGCGGCATGGGCGCGCATCTGTTCTTCGAGGCATCGGCGGTCGTCATTACGCTGGTGCGCTTCGGCAAGTGGCTGGAAACGCGCGCACGGCGCCAGACCAGCGCCGCGATCCGCGCGCTCAACGCCCTGCGCCCCGCCACTGCGCGCGTGCGCGACCGCGACGACCCGGCGCGCGAACGCGACGTGCCGCTGGCGGACGTGCGCATCGGCGACATCGTGGTCGTGCGGCCGGGCGAGCGCGTGCCGGTGGACGGCATCGTGCGCGCAGGCCGCACGCACATCGACGAATCGCTGATCACGGGCGAAAGCCTGCCCGTCGCAAAGGAAAGCGGCGCGCGCACGACCGGCGGCTCGGTCAACGGCGAAGGCGCGATCGAAATCGAAACCACGGCGATCGGCACGGAAACGACGCTCGCGCGCATCATCCGGCTGGTCGAATCCGCCCAGGCCGACAAGGCGCCGATCCAGCGGCTGGTCGATCGCGTGGCCGCGGTCTTCGTCCCGGCGATCCTGGCGATCGCCCTCGTCACGCTGGCCGGCTGGCTGTGGCACGGCGCCGGCGTGGAAACGGCGCTGCTGGACGCGGTCGCGGTCCTCGTGATCGCCTGCCCGTGCGCGCTCGGCCTCGCGACGCCCACCGCGATCATGGCCGGCACCGGCGTCGCCGCGCGCCAGGGCATCCTGATCAAGGACGCACAGGCGCTCGAACAGGCGCATGCCATCGCCATCGTCGCGTTCGACAAGACCGGCACGCTGACCGTCGGCCGTCCGACGCTCGTCGAATTCGAGGCGGCTCCCGGACACACGCGGGAAGAAGCGCTCGCGCTGGCGGCCGCCGTGCAGCTTTCGAGCGAGCATCCGCTGGCCAAGGCCGTCGTGGCCGCCGCACTGGACGATCCGGACGCGCCGCGCTTCGAGGCGAGCGCGGCGCGCGCGGTCGCCGGGCGCGGCGTCGAGGCGAGTGTGAACGACAGACGCATCGCCATCGGCAGCGGGCGCTGGGTCACGGAACTGGGGGCGAACGTGCCGCCTTCGCTCAGGGAACGCGCGCAGGCGCTCGAAGCGCGCGGCAACACGGTGTCATGGCTGATCGAGGAGACCCAGGCGCGGCACGAGGTGCTCGCACTGCTCGCCTTCGGTGACACCGTCAAGCCGACGGCCCGCGCGGCCATCGAACGGCTGGCGGCGATGGGCGTGCAAAGCGCGCTCATCACCGGCGACAACGCAGGCAGCGCGCACGCCGTGGCGCGTGCGCTCGGCATTCCGGCGGAGCGCGTGTTCGCTCAGACCCTGCCCGACGACAAGGCGCGCGTCGTCGGGCAATTGCGGGCATCGGCGCAAGGCATCGTGGCGATGGCCGGCGACGGCATCAACGACGCCCCCGCGCTCGCCGCCGCCGATGTCGGCATCGCCATGGCGAGCGGCACCGACGTCGCGATGGAAGCCGCCGGCATCACGCTGATGCGCGGCGACCCGGCGCTGGTCGCCGATGCCATCGACATCTCGCGGCGCACCTATCGGAAGATCCAGCAGAACCTGTTCTGGGCGTTCGTCTACAACCTGATCGGCATTCCGCTGGCGGCGTTCGGTCTGCTCGATCCGATGTTCGCGGGCGCGGCCATGGCGTTCTCGAGCGTGAGCGTCGTGACCAACGCGCTGTTGCTGCGCAACTGGCGCGCTCAGGCCGGCGCGGTGGACGAAGCGCGCGCCGGCAAGCCGATCACGCGTCCGGCATGACGCGCGTGCTCCGGCGCGACGGTCGGCTCGGCGGCAATGCGCGCGGCGACGTCCGCATCGAACGAAGCCGACTTCGGCGCGCCGCCGGTGTCGATGTGCATCAGCATCTGCTCGCACGCCGATACCGGTTCGGTTGAATCGCCCTCGAACATCTCCAGGTAGAGATGGACGCGCTTGCGGTCATGCGCGAGCACCCGCACCTCGACCCGCACCGCCGCGCCTTCCTTGATTTCCCGCAGATAGCTGACGTGCGCTTCCAGCGTGTACAAGGTGCGCTGGCGCGCGCGGCGGCCGGCGTCGTCGAGACCGATGCGGTCCATGAAGGCATCGGTCGCGAGGCTATAGATCAGCATGTAGAAGGCGTCGCGCAGATGGCCGTTGTAATCGACCCATTCGGCCTTCACGGTGTCGCGGTAGATCATCGTCGCTCCTTCAGTCCTCGATGCCATGCCGCGCCTTCGCCGCCGCAATCGCTTCCATCACGCTCGAAATGCAATCGTCGCGATACCGCTCCAGCGCCTTGATGTCGCGCCCGCCGGTTTGCCGCGACGTGCCGTCGACCACGCGGTCGATCAGTTCGTCGGTCAGTTGCGGCGCCACCAGCCTGGTCCACGGCAGTTCCAGCGCGGGGCCGAACTGCTGCATGAAGTGTCGCATGCCCGCCTCGCCGCCCGCCAGCGTGTAGGTCAGGAACGTGCCCATGAACGACCAGCGGATGCCCGCGCCGTAACGGATGGCGTCGTCGATTTCCCCGGTGGTCGCGACGCCGTCGTTCACGAGATGCAGCGCCTCGCGCCACAGCGCCTCCAGCAGCCGGTCCGCGATGAAGCCCGGCACTTCCTTGCGCACCCGCAAGGGCCGCATGCCAATGGACGCGTAGAAGCTCATCGCTGCATCGATTGCCTCGCCCGAGGTCTTGTCGCCGCCGAGCACTTCGACGAGCGGCAGCAGATACACCGGATTGAACGGATGCCCGACCACGCAGCGTTCGGGATGCAGGGCCCGCGCATAGAAGTCGCTCGGCAGCAGGCCCGAAGTGGAAGAAGCGATGAGCGCGTCCGGCCTGGCCGCGCGGCTCACGCGCTCATGCAACGCGAGCTTCAGTTCCTCGCGTTCCGGTGCGCTTTCCTGGATGAAGTCCGCCTGGGCCACGCATTCCTCGACCGTCGCGACCACGCGCAGGCGTTCCGGCGATGCCCCCGCCGCCAGTCCGGCGCGCTCCAGCGCGGGCCACGCGTTGGCGACGTTCGCGCGCAGTTGCGCTTCGGCGCCGGGCGCCGGATCCCATGCGGTGACGTCGAGCCCTGCTCCGAGCGCACGCGCCACCCAGCCGCTGCCGATCACACCCGCGCCGAGCGCGGCGAATTGCTTGACTTGCATGTTGATGAGGTCCGTTTGAGTTCGAGCGAGTGAAGTTCAGGCCAATTGTTCGAGCGCGCGCTTGTCGAGCGGACGTTCGCCGCGCGCGGGCAGTCCCAGCTTCCTGCGGCCTTCGGCGGGCGTGAGCGTGCGCGCTCCCAGCCGCTCGATGATCTCGATCGCGCGCTGCACCAGTGTGCCGTTGGTCGCGTGGACGCCGCGATCGAGCCACAGGTTGTCTTCGAGCCCGACACGCACGTGGCCGCCGAGCAGCATCGCCTGGGCGACCATCGGCATCTGCATGCGGCCGATGCCGAAGCCTGCCCAGTGCGCGCCGGGCGGCAGGTTGTCGACCATCGCCTTCATCGTGCCGGTGTCGGGCGGCGCGCCCCACGGAATGCCCATGCACAGCTGGAAGAGCGGCGGGTCATCGAGCAGACCTTCCTTCAGCAGCTGGTTGGCGAACCACAGATGCCCCGTATCGAAGATCTCCAGTTCCGGCTTCACACCGAGTTCCTGGATGCGTTTCGCGCCGGCGCGCAACTGGGCGGGCGTCGAGACGTAGATGTAGTCGCCGTCGCCGAAGTTGAGCGTGCCGCAGTCCAGCGTGCAGATTTCGGGCAGCAGCTCTTCGACGTGCGCGAGACGCGTCAGCCCGCCGACGAGATCCGTGCCACGCCCGAAGCGCATCGGCTCTTCGCCGGGGCCGATCTCGAGATCGCCGCCCATGCCCGCCGTCAGATTGATGATGACGTCCACATCCGACGAACGAATGCGGTCGACGACTTCCCGGTACAGCGCCGGATCGCGGCTGCCTCTGCCCGTCTTCGGATCGCGCACGTGACAATGCGCGACGGTTGCGCCCGCGCGCGCGGCTTCGATTGCCGCTTCGGCGATCTGCTTCGGCGTGACGGGAATGGCGGGATGCCTGGCCGTGGTGTCGCCGGCGCCGGTGACCGCGCAGGTCACGATGACTTCGTAGTTCATGGATATTCCGTTCCAGAAGACTGTTAGGGTTCCTGCTTTCCCTGCTCGCCCGAAGGTCCGGAAGAACTTCAGGCGCACTGCTCAGCTTGTCAAAGCCCCAGGTACTGTTTCACCGCGGGCAAGCCGTCCTTGCCGTCGACCGTCTTCACGCCGGCCAGCCACGCATCCAGCACCTGCGGATTGCTCTTCAGATACGCCTTCGCCGCCTCCTGCGGGCGCTCCTTGTTCATCACGGGCTGCATCAGGCGGTTTTCCAGATCGGTCGTGAAGCGCAGGTTCGACACCAGCTTTCCGGCATTCGGACAGCGCGACAGGAAGTCGGTGTTGGTCAGCGTGTAGACGCGCGCCTCGCCATAGTTCGGGCCGAATACGTCATCGCCGCCCGAGAGGTAGTCGAGCTTCATCTGGATGTTCATGGGGTGAGGTTCCCAGCCTAGAAATACAACCGGCTTCTTGTCGCGGATGGCGCGCTCGACCGTCACCAGCATGCCCGCTTCACTCGACTCCACCAGCTTGAAGCCACCGAGCCCGAACTGGTTCGAATCGATCATCTTCTGGATTTTCGCGTTGGCGCTGCTGCCCGGCTCGATGCCATAGATCTTGCCGCCGAGTTCGTCGCGATGCTTCGCGATATCGGCGAAGGTCTTGATGCCCGCGTCGTAGGCATAGGCCGGCACGGCGAGCGTCGCCTTCGCGCCGGAGAGATTCGGCGGATCGAGCTTCTGAATGCTCTTCGATTCGAGATACGGTTCGACGGCCTTCTGTTGCACCGGCCACCAGTAGCCGAGCGAGACATCGATCTGCTTGCTCTTGAGGCCGGCCAGCGAGATCGGGACTGAGGCGACCGTGGTCTTCGGCGCATAGCCGAGTCCTTCGAACACGACCGACGCGAGCGCGGTGGTCGACGTGATGTCGGTCCAGCCGATATCGACGAAACGCACGGTCTTGCAACTGGCATCTTCCGCACGCGCGTCCTGCGTCAGGGCGAACGCCACGCCCGCGGCGCAGGTTCCGGCCATCAGCAGCTGGGAAATCAGGCGATGTCTCATTGGCGTTCTTCCGTGGTGGGTTGTCTCGATGAACCGGTTCGGGGCGCCGGCATGGATACGAAAGTATCGCCGCATAAAAGTGCGCGAACGTCCGCCGGCGACGGCGACTTGCCTGCTTGCGACGTTGTGTCGAAAATCAACCGCTCGTGCGGCAGCGGGCGCCACGTCAAAAAGTTTTTCGTTGCGTGCCTTGATGTTGGCTGGCAGTTATCTTGCTCATGACAGGCGGACGATGTTAAGGAAACCGTTGCGTCGGGAATGTCGCGAGTGTGTCATTTCGCGACGCGACCACTCATGAATATGAAATGCGCGCGAGCAAGAGTAACCTTCGTTGACGGCGGCAGACTTTGTGGGTGTTCGAACATTGCCGTGCCTTCCGGACGAGTAATCTGCGTTTGAGGGATCGACGCCGGGCGTCGACACAGACGCATAAAAGGGGAAAAAGAGAGATTTCCCGTCTGTGTTCGAGTACCCAGGCGCTTAAAGCCATGCAGTCCAATTACAGGTGCATAAAAATGGACCGACAGGACGCTATCCGAGAGCGTGCGCGCAGCTACGCGCGCGAGCCATTGTTTGAACCCGCCTTCGAGCAGATCAGCGCTTCACGCATGACAGCCTTCACGGAAGGCTTCGAAAAAATCATCGGCGAGCATTTCGGCAGTTATGCCGGATTGCATGCTTTTGCGTGCCGTGAATATCGGCAGTTCTGGAAATACTTTCTCGATTCGGCTGAAGGACTTGAATGGTCCGGATCGGATGAACCGGTTTGTATTGGCACGCAATGCGAAACAGCGCGATTCTTTCCGAATGTCGAATTGAATTACGCCGAGAATCTGCTAGGCAGGCGCATCGCGCCCGACGACACTCCCGCACTTACCTCCCGTTATGCCGATGGCCGCCGCATCACCTACACCCGTGGCGAACTGCGCGAACGCGTCATGCGGCTTGCACATGCACTGAGTGAACTCGGTCTCAAGCCGGGCGACCGCGTGGCCGCGATCATGCGCAACGACGGCGACGCGATCACCGTCGCGCTGGCGGTGACGGCGCTGGGCGCCACGCTCTCCACGGCCGCGCCGGAAAACGGCGTGCAGGCAATCCTCGACCGCTTCGCGCCGCTCGCACCGAAGATGTTGTTCGCGCACACCACGCAACGGCCTTTCGACACCGGCGGCTCGATTTCGGGCCACATCGCGGCTGTCGCGATGCAGTTGGGATCGCTCACGGATATCGTCTGTCTCGACGAAACCGAATTGCCCAGCTCCGTGACAGTGCGTCAGCACGAAATGCGTGCATTGATCCTGCACGGCAATGCCTTGCGTTTCGACTGGAAGCGTTTCGAATTCAATCACCCGTTGTTCATCATGTTTTCGTCGGGCACCACCGGCAAGCCGAAATGCATCGTGCACGGCGCGGGCGGCACGCTCCTCGAGCATGTGAAGGAACACCGGCTGCACTGCAACTTCGGTCCCGGCGACAAGCTGTTCTTCCACACCAGCTGTTCGTGGATGATGTGGAACTGGCAATTGTCCGCGCTGGCATCGGGCGTGGAGATCGTCACCTATGACGGCCCTGTGGCCGCGGTGGATACGCTCTGGCGGCTCATTGCGAACGAACGCGCGACGGTCTTCGGCACGAGTCCCGCGTATCTCAAGATGAGCGAGGACGCCGGTCTCGAACCCGGCGCGCAATTCGACCTTTCGGCGCTGCGCGCAGTGTTGTCAACGGGCGCCGTGCTCTACGACGCGCAATTCCACTGGGTCCGCGACCGCGTGAAACCCTTGCAGCTGCAATCGATCTCCGGCGGCACGGACATCATCGGCTGCTTCGTGCTGGGCAATCCGAACCTGCCGGTGTATGCGGGCGAGGCCCAGTGCCGCAGCCTTGGCCTCGACGTGCAGGCGTTCGACCAGGGCGCGAGCACCATCATGCCGGGCGAACTGGTCTGCACCAATCCGTTTCCTTCACGGCCACTTGCTTTCTTCGGCGATACCGACGGCACGCGCTTTCATCAAGCCTACTTCGCGGCAAACGAAGGCATGTGGACGCATGGCGACGTAATCGAGTTCTCGCCGCAAGGCTCGGCGCGCATGCATGGCCGCAGCGACGGCGTGCTCAACGTGCGCGGCATCAACGTGAGCCCGGGCGAGATCTACCGCATCCTGAGCGGCATCGCGGACGTTTGCCAGGCGATGGCCGTGCCGCAGACGGACACCAATGCGGGCGATGCGGGCCAGCGCATCGTGCTGCTGCTCGTGCTGCGCCCCGGCGCGCAGATGAACGCGGCGCTCGCCGCGTGCATCCGCCGCGAGCTGAAACGCCAGGGCAGCGCAGCGCTGGTGCCCGACGTGATCGTTCAGGTTGACGCGCTGCCGGTCACGCACAACGGCAAACCGTCCGAGGCCGCGGCCCGCGATGCGGTGAACGGCCTGCCGGCGCGCAATGTCTCGTCGCTGGCGAATCCGGATTGTCTCGAACGGATTCGCGAACACCCGTCCCTTTCGCGCGTGAAGAGCGCGTTGCCGGCGCCGGGCGAATCCGTCGCGCAACTCGAGGCTTATCTGTGCGCGCTGTGGGAGCAGTGTTTCAGCTTCTCGCCGATCGGCCGCGACGACAATTTCTTCGACCTCGGCGGGCACTCGCTGCTGGCGGCGCGCATGCTCGCCGACGTGCAGCGCACCACGGGCCGCGCGCTGACGCTCTCGACGATGATCGTCGCGCCGACCATCGCGCGTCTCGCGGCCGTGCTCGCCGCGGGTTCGGCATCGCAGACCACGGGCTCGACCGTGGTGCAGATGCGCGCGGGCACGGGCCGCCCGCTCTTCATGGCGCACAGCATCACCGGCTCGGTGATGGAGTGCCTGACGCTCGCGGGCATGCTGGAAAACGAGCGGCCCGTGTACGGCCTGCAGGCGCTCGGACTCGACGGCGATGAAGCACCGCAGCACAGCGTCGAGAAAATGGCCGAGGGCTACGTGCGGCGCATGCGCGAAGTACAGCCGCAAGGGCCGTATGCGATCGCCGGCTATTCGTTCGGCGGGCTGATCGCGTTCGAGATTGCGCAGCAGCTCGTGGCGGCGGGCGAGCGCATCGAGATGCTGTGCCTGCTCGATACCTACGTGCACGAACACTGCCTGCCGTTCCCGCAATGGACACGCTTCCAGGCGGACGTGATCGCCGATCGCCTGCGTGAATTCCGCTCGCTCGATACGCGGGCACGACTCGGCTACGTGCGCACCAAGGCGGGCGCGTTCGCGGACCGCGTGCGCATGCGCCTGGGGCATCAGGCCCACAAGGCCGCGCCCGACGCGCAGGGCCTGCCGCCCGCGCTGATGCGCGTGCGCGAGTCGATGCGCGTCGCCATGACGACCTACACGCCGCGTCATTACCAGGGCGGCCCGATCGTCTATGTACGCGCCACGGTTCTGGAGACGATGCGCGGCGATCCGCTGCCGGTATGGCAACGCGTCGCGAAGAATGGCTTGCAGGTGATGAAGGTCGAGGGCAGGCACACCGATCTGGTGGTCGAACCGCAACTCGCGACGGTCGCGCAGACGCTGACGCACGCACTCTCGCGCGTCTGACTGAGCAACGCGCATCATGATCCGGCGCGCTCTACGGGGCGCGCCGGATTGCGCATGCATTTTGCTCTTGCTACGGTGAACGGCCTACCTTCATCGAACCTCCGATGCCCGCTCCACAAGACATCCACTTTCTTCTGCTGCCCGAGTTCTCGTCGATCGGGTTCATGTCGGCGATCGAGCCATTACGGGTCGCCAACCGCTTCGCGGGCGATCTGTACCGCTGGCATATCCTCTCCGCCGACGGCGGCCCTGTGGCCGCGAGCAACGGCATCACGGTGAATGCAGAAGCCGCGTTCAATGACGTCGCCGACGCACGCACGGTGTTCGTCGTGTCGGGTTTCGAGCCTCTCGCGGGCTTCACGCGTGAACTCGCCGACTGGCTCAAGCGGCTGGACCGTGCCGGCGCGACGCTCGGCGGCATCGATACCGGCAGCTTCATCCTCGCGCGCTGCGGCCTGCTCGCGGGCAAGCGCGCGACGTTGCACTGGGAAGCCGCGGCGGCATTCGCGGAACAGTATCCCGAGATCGAGACGAGCCAGGAACTCTTCGAAATCGATACGCGCCGCATCACGTGCGCGGGCGGCACCGCTTCCATCGACATGATGCTCGACCTGATCGGCCGCGAACATGGCGCGGGCCTCGCAGCCCAGGTGTCCGAGCAGTTCGTGCTGGGCCGCATCCGGCAACGATCGGATCATCAGCGCCTGCAACTCGCCGCGCGCTACGGCATTCACAATCGCAAGCTGATTCAGGTGATCGGCGTAATGGAACAGAACATGGAGGAGCCGCTTCCGCCCGATGCGCTCGCCGCGTCCATCGGTGTCACGCGGCGGCAGCTGGAACGCCTGTTCTGCGCGGCATTGCAGGACACGCCGACGCACTTCTATCTCGGCCTGCGCCTCGCTCGCGCCCGCGAACTGCTGCAGCAGACCGACATGTCGATCCTGGCGGTCTGCGTGGCGTGCGGCTTCGAATCGCCGTCGCATTTCTCGCGCACGTATCGCGCGCGTTTCAACACGAGCCCGCGCCAGGACCGAAGCGCATTGCGCAACGCCGGTCCCGCGCGGCTTGCCGCGGCCTAGAACGAGTGACGCATGCCGATGCGCACGTCAGACTGCGTGTTCGTCGACGACGGCGTGAAGCTGTAGCCGATGACAGCGTCGATCGGACCGGAGGCGCGCAGATAGTCACCGGAGATATAGACGTCGGTGCGCTTCGAGAGCAGGTAGTGCAGGCCGAGCGATCCCTGATTCCAGTGATTGCCTTCGAAGCGCGTGTGCTGATAGCCGCCGTACAGCGCGAGGTCGGGCCTGAAGTTATACGATGCGCCGCCCTCGTACACCTGCATGTGCGAAGTCTGTCCTAGACCCTTGATGGTCGTGTACGTGAAGTTACCCGACAGCATCAGGTTGCCGAGCGTCCAGGCTGCGCCCACCGCGAACGCGCCTTGCTTGTCGACGGGAAAGGAGTTCGCGCTGTAGAGGTCGGTGACGGCGCCCGTGGCGGGATCGACGGATACGGTCGGCTGGCCGAGGAACGTGCGCGCGCCGATCATCGCGTAGGGATCGAACGCATAGATGCCGTTAGGGTTGTTGATCTGCGTGTACGCGGCGCCCACGTTGAAGGTGTTCGCGGCATAGTGCGCGCCGACGCTCCACGCGCTGTTCTGATGGAAGTTGCCCGACACGTTGCCGAACGAATACATGCCACCGAACGTGAAGCCGCCGATGTTGTTCGACAGGAACTTGACCGAGTTGGGCAGGCGGTCGCCGTTCATGCGGTCGAAGTCGCCTTGATGGATCGCGTAGCCGCTGGCCCACGCCGAAATGTTGTAGAGATAGACGAACTCCTCGGTCATGTCGAGCTGATTGCCTAGCGAGACCGTGCCCCACTGGTTCTTGAGGCCTACGTACGCCTGGCGTCCGAACTCCGCGCCGCCGAATGCATAGCGGCCCGTGCCGAGACGAAAGCCCGATTCGAGCACGAAGATGGCTTGCAGTCCGCCGCCGAGATCCTCGACGCCGCGAAAACCGAGACGGTTGCCATAGGAGACGCCGTCATCGAACTTGACGACATGCGCGCCGCCACTGTTGTTCACCCACGTGACGCCTGCATCGAGGATGCCGTACAGCGTGACGCTGCTTTGTGCGTGCGCCAGCGCCGGAGCGAGAATCGCGCCTGCTGCGACGGTAAGGCTCGCGAGCCGCGCTGCGCGTGCGGTAGGTGTCGTGCGGGTTGCGGCATGTCGCTTTCTCATCGTGCTCGTCCTCTTCTTGTCGTGATCGGTTTCGTTGGAATGAGCGATGCCCTGCCTTCACGCATTGCGTGATGACACATCGCCTGACCTGCCGGGAACTGCGGAGACTGCCGCTGACGCGCCTGAGTGGCTATGCGGCGAAACGGATCGTCTCGCCGGTGTTGTAAAAATAAGGTTCCATATAAAGGAAGGCTCGACCGATTGCGACGCAAATCTGTCTCTCTGCGACGGATACGTTTGGCACCGGGATGAATTCGCGCTTACTTCACGCCGAGCGCGGTGTGCACCGCTTCACTCTGCCCGTCACGGCATGCACGAAACGGGGGTTCGCATTGCGGTCACGTTGCCGCGTCCGTGTCGACGCCCGAAGCCAGATTGATCGCGGCTCGCTCCGACCGCAAACTCGCATCACCCACCGTACAGCGGGCCGGAGATCCTGATGAGCGCGCTTTAAGGTTACAGCCAAGACCCGCCTTACATGGTGCGCGATCCCGGGAATCCGCACCGCCCTTCTCTTTGAAGGCTGGTCACCTTCCCTTAACCATCATGCTCGTGAATCGGTAGTACCTCAACGCGCCGCTCTAAGACGTGACCAGAGCAAAGCGATTTCTTTAATTGACCGAGTAAGCATCAGATTTATGCAATTCTCTTGCCGTGTTTATTACCTTACGATCACCACGCGCGGACGTTCTGCCCATCCGAACGAACAATCCAGAGGTTCATAACACATGAGCAACATTTTCTTGAGCATAGGTGAAGTAAAAGGCGAGTCGGCTGTTATCGGTCATGTGGGTGAAAGCGAAGCACTCAGCTGGGGATGGCGACTGACTCAAACGACCCTCTTCTCTCACGCCATCGCTGCCAGTGCGAAGAGTTTCGTGCTTCTTCAAGGGCAAAGCGAGGGCTTGATCGATGGCGGCGGGATTGGCTTCATGGTGGATCACGTGTCTTGCGAGGGCCCATGTTGAAAAGCAATTTTGACGAGAAGAGATTCAGCACCGCACCGAACAAATTTTCACAAGCCAAAACAATCAATAACGTACGAGGTTGTCTTAGTCTGTCTAATCCTGCTGTTTGGTCGATTGGGATGAAGTTATAAACCTTAAGCGACATAGAGCCCGCATCCCCTAAAAGAGAATGAACGACAGCAAAGCGATCCTGAAAAAGCGTCTTTCTCCACGATTGAGGATGGTGCACATAAGTTATAGCACGCACCATCCGCATCAATACCCATCCACCGATCCGCAAAGGAAGAAGAATTGACGAACGAAGTGTATCTCCGAGATATCGGCTTCATCGTGCGCCGTCGTCCCAACTACCTGAGTTTGAGCTATGAAGAACTTGGCGACCAATTCCATGCCGAATTGTTTCTGCATCGGCGCGCCGAATGGTCAACTAACTTGTTCATCATGTCCGAGTTGTCCGCGCTTATCGGCATACACGGGATGGCTGGATTCAACGCCTACAAAGACATCGAGCGTGCAGTTCGCTCCGGTGAGTTACAAGTTGAATTGAAGGAACCGGATTACACCTTCGTGAGTCGCAGAGGTACTGCCGCCGCCCCGCTCCAAGACCTACACACCTGAGCAGCTATGGCCACGGGCCGCGCCCGACGCGGCACCCGCGAAGCTCAAAGCCATGGCGGCACGCCTCGATTGCTCTTATCTCGATGGCTCGCGTCGTCGCATCGACGCACCCGCCGAGTTGTACAAGCACGTCAACCCCGTCACTGCTTCACCGGTCGATCGCGTGATGTTCGATTTTCCGGCTGACGGGCCAAGCCTCGCGTTCCTGAAGACGGCTACGGTACACGGACGGTCCGTCGATGTTTTCATGCCGCTCGGCAAGCCTGCTGAAGGCTATGGGCTTCCAAGCGGGGACAAAAGCATCAAGGCCTTGGAGGTCCTTAAGCCACATCAGACCAAGGACTTGACGAGGGTTTCATTGAACACACACGGGAATCGAGAAGACGCTTATTGGCAAGCAAAATACGCCAACCCGAATTTCTATTCAGGCGCGGCAGCGGACATCGAGCAAGGCGTTGCTATTTACCTATGGAAGGATTGGCCCGACATCCCGCAACAATATGTCGATAGCACCATGAGCCATGAGACCGGCCACATATGGAGCGAATCGTTGTGGAAGGATGGATCGACGAAGCAGGCGTGGCTTGATGCTATGGCGAGCGATGGCAGAGCGCCTTCGGATTATGCCCGTCAGAACGAATTCGAAGACTTCGCCGAATCCGTCAACATGTACTTTTCGAGTCTCGGCTCTCCCTGCGAGGACAGGGGCCGGGAGAACTATCGGGCGCGTTATCGGTATCTGGATAAACACTCAAAATGAAGCGACTCACCCTGTTAGCCGCGACTATCTTCATGCTCAGCGCCTGCGCGGGCAACGTCAAACCAAGCACATCGCATATGAACCAAACCAATCATCCGGGCGCACAAGACCCCTCTCAACCCCATCCGGGCACGATCACATGGAAGTACACATGGAACGGCAGCACCGAAGTAACGCCAGCATCCAAATTCCCTGAATTCTTCGTGCTCTATTGCTACGACGACAAAGGAAACCGCGTCGACACGAACAAGGCGGCTTATTGCGTTCCGGTTACCGAGATCGTAACGATCTCAATGGACAAGCAGGGAAAGCCCGCCCCTCCGAACAAATCGGAATATATTGAGATAAGCGTGTATGGTCCCGGTCATACATTCTTGAAGCACATCACCGGAGGGCCGCGCTCAGGACCCGTACCCCCGCCCCCAGCGCCTGCAAAGTGAAGGCATAAGACAACCCGCGTCGATGGTAAGAACCAAAGACGCGGGTGAGGCAGACACCTACGCTTCACAAGGGCCTCTTAGAGGCGCACGGTAAAGAGATAATTGAAGCGTGCTGGGCAGCTGTCGCGCCAGCATGGCTCAGCGTCAAGAGCGCGCCCACGCCGGCCCCGTTACGTGACGACTCATGGCCTGACCTGCCAGGAACTACGGAGACTGCCGCCGAAGCGCCTGAGCATCCAGGCGGCGAAGCGGAACAATACCCACCTACTTCACCCCCAGCGCCGTCTGCACCGCTTCGAGGCCATTGCCGCCGCTTGCGGTCGTCACGCCGTCGAGCCACGACTTGAGCAACTCGGGATGATGCTTCAGCGCGTCGCTGGCAGCTTCATCGACGTGAGTCTTCTTCTCCAGCACTTCGGTGATGACGCCGTTCTCGAGATCGACATTGAAGGCCATCTGTTTGAACAGGCGTCCGAGATTCGGACACTGTTGCTCGTAGCCGCTGCGCGCAACCGTATTCACCGTCGCGCCGCCGTAGTTCGGACCAAAGTAGCGGTCGCCGCCGTCGAGATACGCGAGCTTGAACTTCGTGTTCATGAGATGCGGCTCCCAACCCAGAAATACGATCCACTTCTTGTCACGCACGGCCCGCTCGACCTGCGTCAGCATCGCGGTCTCGCTCGACTCCACCACCTTCCAGTCGCCCAGGCCGAAAGCCTTGTCGTCCACCATGCGCTTGATGTTCTGATTCGCGGGCGCGCCCGGTTCGATGCCGTAGATGCGGTTGTCGAACTTGTCGGCGTTCTTCGCGAGGTCCGCGAACGAATGCACGCCCGCCGCGGCCACGTAGTCCGGCACGGCGAGCGTGAACTTCGCATTCGACAGATTCGGCCGCACCACCTCGATCGACTTCTCCTCGAAAAACGGCTTCACGAGCGGTGCCTGAGCGGGCATCCAGTTGCCGAGGAATACATCGATCTGCCCTTTCTTCAAGCCCTGATAGGTGATCGGCACTGACAGGTTCGCGACGTTCTGCCGATAGCCCAGCGCCTTGAGCACAATGCCGCTCATGGCATTGGTGGCGTCGATATCGGTCCACCCCGGGCCGGCCATGCGCACCTGCGTGCAGGACTGCGGCTCCGCGGCGAATGCGTGGGATGCCACGCAAACAAGCGCGGCGGCGAAGAGCGCATGGATGAAGCCCTTTTTCATGATGGGTCCTGTCGTAGGTGGGGAGGAAAGAAGAACACGTCAGCGTTCGACGGCCGGGAAACGCGCCATGGCTTCGAGATCGTCGAGGTCGATATGGTTGCGCATGTAACGCTGGCTCGCATCCACGTGCGGCTGCCAGTCCCATGACCGGATCGTGCCGCGCGTGGTCGCCGCGAAGTGGAAATGACGGCGGCGCTGGCTCGTCAGCACGTCCTGATGCAATGCGTCCAGATTCCAGCGGCGCGCGATCTCCGCGCGGAATTCGGCCACGAGCGGAGCATGCCGCTCAATCCCTGCGAGATTGGTCCGTTCGAAGGGATCGGACTGGACGTCGTACAGCTGGTCGGGATCCACGCTCGAATGGATGAACTTGTAGCGGCCACGCCGGATCATGACGATGGGCGCGATGGCCCCTTCCGCAAGGTACTCGCCGGTCGCCTCGTCATGTCCGCCGCTGCCCTGCAGATGCGGCACGAGACTGCGGCCGTCGACGCTGTCAGGCCACGCTTCCGGCCCGCTCACGGCTGCCCCGCGAGCCAGTTCGACGAGCGTGGGCAGCACATCCAGATGCGACACCGACTCCGCCACGCGACGTGCGTCGAACTGCTTCGGCGCGTGCACGATCAACGGCACGCGGCAGCCGCCTTCGAAGAACGTCATCTTGTACCAGAGGCCGCGTTCGCCGAGCATCTCGCCATGATCCGACGTGACGACGATGATCGTGTCGTCCGCGAGTCCCGCCTGTTCGAGGGCTTCAAGTATCGAGGCGAACTGGTCGTCCACGTAGGACACCGCGCCGTAGTACGCGCGCCGCGCGTTGCGCACCTGCCGTTCGGTGGGCGGCGTGCGGTCCGCCTCGTACACGTGGCGCAGACGCTTCGAATGAGGATCGCTGGCATCGAGCGAATCCTGATACGACGGCATGTCGATGTCTTCGTCGCGGTACAGGTCCCAGTATTTGCGCGGAATGGCGTAGGGATCATGCGGATGCGTCAGCGACGCGACCATTATGAACGGACGCGCGTCCCGGCCCGCGTTGCGCTCGCGGGCGATATCGAAGAGCTTCCGGCGCGTGGTGAAGGTCACTTCGTCGTCGAAGTCGAGCTGATTGGTGCGCACGCACGGACCGGCATCGATCACCGAGCTCATGTTGTGGTACCACGTCGGGCGCGCTTCCGGGTTTTGCCAATCAGGCGTCCAGCCGAAATCGGCGGGGTAGATGTCGGTCGTGAGACGTTCCTCGAAGCCATGCAGCTGGTCGGCACCGCAGAAATGCATCTTGCCGGAGAGAATCGTGCGATAGCCTTCGGCCCGCAGGTAATGCGCGAAGGTCAGGGTTTCCGAGGGGAACTCAGCGGCGTTGTCGTAGGCGCCGATGTTCGAAGGCAGCTTGCCCGCAAGAAGCGAAAAGCGCGAAGGCGCGCACAGCGGACTTGCACAATAGGCCGACTCGAACACGACGCCTTCGCGCGCGAGCGCATCGATGCGCGGCGTCTTCGTCACCCGGTTGCCATAGGCCGACAGCGCGAACGGCGTGAGCTGGTCGGCCATCAGTACGAGAATATTTTGTTTCATCTCAAGCATGAAAGCGTGCCTCGAATAGAATCCACCACAGCAGGCGATGGTTGAACAGCGGTTCAATGTGACTATTGCCGGTCAATTCGCGGCTGTGAAGACAGCAAATCGTTATGCGCCCATAAGGAGGGGTTATGCCGCGGCCGGATCGTCTGCCGCCCATGCAGGCGTTGTTGATGTTCGAATCCGCCGCGCGTCTGGCAAGCTTCACGGCCGCCGCGCGCGAACTCGGTTCCACGCAGCCCGCGGTGAGCCAGCGCGTCGTGCAGCTGGAGGAAGCGCTCGGCGCGGCGCTGTTCGAGCGCGGGCATCGCGGCGTCACGCTGACGGAAGACGGCGTGCGGCTGTTCGAAGCCGTGCGCCAGGGTCTCGACGTGATTCGCACAGCCACCGCGGACATTCGCTCACGGCGCGCGCAGCGCACGCTCACGCTGGCCACC
Organism: Caballeronia sp. LZ043; assembly: GCF_031451075.1. Lineage (NCBI taxonomy): Bacteria > Pseudomonadati > Pseudomonadota > Betaproteobacteria > Burkholderiales > Burkholderiaceae > Caballeronia > Caballeronia sp. LZ043. The sequence goes on from NZ_JARUXT010000004.1 coordinate 1,475,213, forward strand.
GACTTCGGCTTCGCCACCTATTGGCTGATGCCGCGCCTGCCGCAGTTCAAGGCGCTGATGCCGGATGTCGACGTGAAGATCATCACGTCGCAGAGCATGCCGAGCGCATCGGGTCAGCACGCAGACGTGGTGATCGTATTCGGCGATACCCAGGCGGACTGGAGCCCGCGCCGCGCCGTGAAGCTGTTTCCCGAATGCGTGATGCCCGTGTGCAGCCCCTCGCTGTTGCAAAAGGTCCCGGCGCCGCGCACGCCTGCTGATTTCCTCGCGTTGCCGCTGCTGCATCTGGAAGCCACGCATCCGGAGCGCTGGCTCTCATGGAGCGCCTGGTTCGAAGGGCACGGCCTCGCCGCGCCGCCTACGCAAGGCGGCTTTACGTTCAACAGCTATGCGCTCGTCACGCACGCGGCGGTGATGGGCCAGGGCGTCGCGCTCGGCTGGGCGCCGCTGGTGGACGAGCTGATCGCCACCGGCCAGCTGGTTGCGCTGTGCGATACCCCGCTCGTGACGGAGCGCGGCTACATGCTGGTCACGCCGCGCGAGCCGTCAGCGGCGGTCCGGGCGTTCAGCGACTGGCTGCTCGAGGAATGCGACGTGGGTGTTTGATGCGCGTCTGACGTTTTTGTACTAGGCGCGCGGCGTCTGGCTTCTATCGCGCCGACCTCGCTTTTTGCTCTACTGATGCGCACGCTCGCCGTATTTCGCGGCGCGGCGATCTTCCGAATGTGGAGCACGCATGGCAGCCGATTCCCGCTTTGATCAACTGGTGCTTACCGTCTCGTGCCCGAGCGCGGCGGGGCAAGTGGCCGCCATCGTCGGCTTTCTGGAGCGGCATCACGGGTATATCGACGAACTCACCGTCTTCGACGACGACCTGAGCGAACGCTTCTTCGTGCGCTGCGTCTTTCATGGCGCACAACCGGACGAGCCGCTGGATCTGGCGATGCTGAAGCGCGAGTTCGAGCCCATCGCCGGACGCTTTTCAATGTCCTGGGCGATGCACGACCTGGCCGTGCGGCCGAAAGTGCTGCTCATGGTGTCGAAGCTCGAACATTGCCTCGCCGACCTGCTGTTCCGCTGGCGCATGGGCGAACTGAAGATGGATATCGTCGGCATCGGCTCCAATCATCCGGACCTCGCGCCGCTGGCAGAACAGCACGGCCTGCCGTTCCATCATCTGCCGATCACCGCGGACGCCAAGGCGCAACAGGAAGGCCGTCTGCTCGACCTGTTCGACACCTCCGGCGCCGAACTCATGGTGCTCGCGCGCTACATGCAGATTCTCTCGGGCGAAACGAGCCGCAAGCTGCGCGGGCGGGCCATCAACATCCATCATTCGTTCCTGCCGGGATTCAAGGGCGCGAAGCCTTATCACCAGGCGCACACGCGCGGCGTCAAGCTGATTGGCGCGACCGCGCACTTCGTCACCGACGACCTCGACGAAGGCCCGATCATCGAACAGGAAGTGGAGCGCGTGGATCACGCCTACAGCCCCGAGCGCCTGCTGGCCACGGGACGCGACGTGGAGTGCATCACGCTTGCGCGCGCGGTCAAGGCGTTCATCGAGCGGCGGGTGTTCATCAACGGCGAACGGACCGTGGTGCTGCGCTAACAGCGTGCGGCGCGCGCGCGCTTGCGTGCCGCGCGCAACGCAAACGCGCCATGCGCCGCCAGGGATACCACCACCACGCTGCCGCCGATGATGGCGAAGCGTGTCGGCGTCTCGCCGAGGAAGGCCCAGATCCAGAACGGTCCGAGCACGGTCTCGATCAGCAGGAACAATCCGACCTGCGGCGCCGGTAGCACGCGTGCCGACGCCGCGATCATGCCCAATGCCAAGGGCACGACGATGGCGCCCTCGAGCGCCATCAGAAGCATCCGGGTGCAATCCGGAAAGGCCACAGGCGGGATGAACGGCAGCAGCACCACAGCGGCCAGCAGTCCGCCGAACGCCGGAGCCAGCGCCAGATCACCGCGCGACCGCCGCGACAGCAGCAACGCGGCTGCCATCAGCAGCGCAGTGGCCAGCGCCAGTGCATCGCCTGCACCGACCGTCGCCCGCGTGGAGAAGGATGGCCACACGACCGTGACCACGCCGAGGAGCGCGCAGGCGCACGCGATCCAGGTCCTGCGCGGCGGCCAGTCCTTGAAGAACACGCCGGCGCCGAGCGCGGCCCAGAGCGGCGCCGTCGCGATGAGTGTGAGCATGTTCGAGATGTTCGTCATCATCGCGCTGAGGACGAAGGTCACGGAGGACAGGCCATAGCAGACGATGACCGCCCGTGCAGCCCAGCCTCTTGCGACCGTCCGCCAGCCGGAGCCGTGCCGGAACAGCGTGACGACGCCCCCCGCGAGCAGCATCAACAGGCCGCGCGCGAACGCCATCTGGAACGGGTCGCCACGAATCAGCCGCAGCAGCAAGGTATCGATACTGAGCAGTACCGCGCCGAGCGAGGCAAGCATGAGGCCCTTACCCGAAGCGCTCATCCATGCAATGCCCCACGCTTGACCATGACGGTCCGCTGCATCAGGCATCAATGAGATCCCGCCGAAGGAGTTCGGGAATCACACACTCGGCGAACACCGAACCCACGGGCAGCAAGGGCGCGCCCGCGATCCAGCCCAGTTCCTCGATCTCCGCATGCGGCAGGCACACGCCGTCCACCGAGGTGAGCCACGCATGGATACGAATGACGTGGTCTTCACCTTCCGCGCGCCGTTCATAGGTGCCAAACCGCTCGGCCTCAACCAGTTTCACGCCGAGTTCCTCGCGCAATTCCCGGCGCAGGCAGTCGAGCTGGCCTTCCGCTTTCTCCATCTTGCCGCCCGGCGAAATGAAAGTGGACGTGCCGCGCTTGCGCACGACGAGCAGACGTCGATTCTTCACGATGATCGCTGCACATTTTTCGATCATGCCGCGCGGCTCAAAGATTGTTGGTGATCGCGTCGCGAATGTTCGCCGTCCGCGCTTCCGCGCTACGGCTCAGTCGCAGCGTGTGATCGTCGTGACCCGTCAACAGGCTGATGATGTCGCGGCAGAGCGGTTCCTTTCTCTGAAGATAGGCGAGCACCGTTTCGTCCGAAGGCTCGGTGAAGCTGTCGGCGAAGATGGAGATGCCTTCCAGCGACTTGGTCGAGAGGCCGATCAGCAGCAGACGGTACTTGACATCATCGACCGATCTGGCGATTTCGTAGATCGGACTGTGATAGGTAATGCCGTACTCGCGCATGAGGCCGACGAAGTAATCCTTCGCGACCCTGCGCTGCTCCGGGAACTCCTCCTGATAACGGGCGATGCCGTCGTTGATGACCTCGATACCGTTGCGCAAACAGTAATTCACGACGTGCGCATGAATGGCGATTTTCTCGCCCAGCAGAACGAGGTTCTTGCGGTCCTGGACGATGTCGGTTTCAAGCGTTGCAATAGCGATGTTGCGGAACGCCCCGCTGATGTCCTCCACGACATGCCGCACCACCAGGTCGCCGAACCTGCGCTTCAGTTCATCGACGCGATGCGACAGAATCTCGCGATGGATGGAGCAGCCGCTGTTGGCGCTGAAGAGGTGGACCGGAACACCCTGCAGCATCAGCAGGCAAGCGGCGAGCGTGCTGTCGCGCCCGCCGGTGAACATGACAAGTTGAGGTGCGAGTGGCTTCATGGCAAGGCTCCGTCGGTTACCTTCAGGGCGTGCGCGATCCTGCGCGCACGGATCCCCGCGCTGATTCCATCAATGACGAATTTCACGACTTCGTCTGCGTCATCGAACAGTCCGATGCTCTCGATGTCTTCCTGATGAATGAATCCCGCTGACAAGGGCTGCTCGCGCAGCCACGCGATCAGGCCGCGCCAGAACGCGCGATCCACCAGCGCGACCGGTTTCGACGCGAGCTTGCCCGTCTGGATCAGCGTGAGCATTTCGAACAGCTCGTCGAGCGTGCCCATGCCGCCGGGCATCACGACATAGGCGTCCGAACACAGGCTGAATGCAAATTTTCGCGTGAAGAAACGATCGAACGTCAGCGAGATGTCCTGGTCCCGCATGTCGAGCGGTTCGAACGGAAGCTTGATGTTGAAGCCGATGGCTTGCGTCCCGCCGGCCCGCGCGCCTTCCAGCGCCGCGCGCATGATGCCGGGTCCGCCGCCCGAGATGACGGACAGGTCCTCACGCGCGAGTTTCCCGGCAATCAGCTTCGCCATTTCGAAGTGGCGGGAACCCGGTGCCGTGCGTGCGCTGCCGAAGATGCTGACCGCGCCGTTCAGTCTGCGCGACAACTCATGCACGCCGCGCAACTCGTTCAGTACTTCGCGATACACACATCCTCCGGTGGCTGACAGCAGATCGTTCAATGCTAAGATCATATTTCACGATCATTCATCATCCTAACTAATTATTTTAGCGGCAGCCGTGAATAAAATTGACAACCCAACGAAGCGAATGCCCACCCTTCGCGCCTTACTGAGTTTCGAAACGGTGGCCGGGTTTTCGAGTTTTTCGAAGGCCGCTCAATCGATCGGCATGACGCACGGCGCAATCAGCCATCAGATGCGCGCGCTCGAGGAATGGCTCGGCCAGCCGCTCTTCGAACGGCACAGCGGCGGCGTGCGGCTCACGCGCAACGGCGAGCGCCTGAAGCAGGTATGCAAGGACACCTTTGCCGCGCTGGAGGAAGGATGCCGGCAGATCAGGGAGGATCAGGCAGCTCAGCGGCTCTCCATAGGCTGCTCCACCACCTTCCTCGCGCAATGGCTGCTCCCACGTTTCGAAACCTTCGTTCAACAGCATCCGGCGCTGGCGGTGTGCTTCCAGACGCGTGCAAATTTTGACGCGTTGCTGGACGGCACGGTCGACGTGCTGATCCTGAGCGGGCAGCCCCGTGCATCCGTAGGCGGGGTGACGGTGACGCATCTGGCTTCCGAGCGTATTGGTCCGGTATGCGCGCCAGGCTGGCCGGATCCGCCCGGCAGGCCAGACCGGATGCTGGATCTGCCGCTGCTGCACGCATCATCGAAGCTCAATGCATGGAGCGAATGGGGCGAAGCCCATGGCATCGGGCTCGACGTGTCGGGCGGCGCGGTCTTCGAGTCGCTGACGCTTTCGGTGGAAGCGGCGAAGGGCGCCCTCGGCTTTGCGATCGCGCCTGAATTCCTGGTGCGCAGCGAACTGGAAAAGGGCACCCTGATCGCACCGCTCGGATTTCATCCGGTGGATCGCGAGACATGGATCTACACGCGCGATCCCGTCAGGCAACCCTCCAACGTGACGCCCTTCGTAACCTGGCTGCTCGAAGCCGAACGAAACGCGCAGGATCGCAGCGGCGGCGACCTTCCCGCTCCCGAAAAGACAAGTGGCCCGATCAGCGCAAGCTGATCGGGCCACTTTGATTGCAGCGAAAATCCGGAACGCTTATTGGGTCCAGGAATTCACGCGGTCCGCATGCGCGCTGATCCATGCATCGGCGGCGGCCTGCGGCTTCTCGCCGTTCTGCGTGGCCAGCATGACGCTGTCGATCTCACCCGGCTTCCACTGGAACTTCTTCAGGAAGGCCACCACGGGCGGCGCCTTCTTTTCCAGTTCCGGATTGACGACATTGTCCACGTGCTCGGACTCGCCGAACACCTTCTTCGGATCGTCGAGGAACTTGAGCTTGTACTTCGCGAACATCCAGTGCGGCTTCCAGCCCGTCACGATGATCGGCTTTTTCGCCGCTTCCGAGCGTGCCAGTTCCGCTGTCATCGCCGAACCCGAACTGGGGAGCAGCTTGTAGTCGAGGTTGTAGGCCTTGATGGCCTCGCTCGTCTTCTGCATCACGCCCGCGCCCGCGTCGATGCCCACGATGCGCGAGTCGAATTCCGCCTTCTTCGCTTCGAGGTCGGACAGGCTGCTGACGTCCACGTTCTCCGGCACGATCAGGCCGATCTTCGCGTCCTGGAAGTTCGGTCCGAGATTGACGACCTTCGACTTGAAGTTGTTCCAGTAGGCGCCGTGCGTGACCGGCAGCCATGCCGACAGCGTCGCGTCCAGATCGCCGCGCGCGACGCCCTGCCACATCACGCCCGCTGCTACCGGCACCAGCTGCACCGGATAGCCCAGCTTCTTCTCGATGATGCGCGCGGCGACATTCGACGTCGCGACGCTGTCATCCCAGCCTTCGACGTAGCCGATCTTGATGGTTGGCTTGTCAGCGGCGTTTGCCCCCAGGCTCGCAGCGAGGGCAGCGGTCATCGCCCCCAGAACGAGCTTTCTTCTCATCGCTTTCATTCGATTTCCCCTTAAGCGGCCCCACGCCGTGTAGCGTCAAGATTCACCAGCCAGAATTGGCCCGTAACGCGCTTTTCCGACATCGACTTGTCCAGAAACGACGCTCCTCCCTGCCCTCTCCCCGATACGGGCCTGCCCGAGGAAATCCGGTTCCTGCTCGTGCTTATTTGTCGACGACGAGGTCGCTCAACGGCTTGCTGCAACACAGCAGCACCATGCCCTGATCGATCTCGCGCTGGCGAATGCCGCCTGCGTGCTTCATGCTGACTTCACCGGACACCAGCTTGACCTTGCACGTGCCGCACATGCCTTGCGTGCATGAAGAAGGCAGGCGCACGCCTGCCTTCTTGGCGGCATCGAGTACGTGTTCGTTGCTGCCGCATTCGATATCCCGGCGGCTCTTGGCAAAGCTCACCTTGTAGCGCGTGTCGACCGGCGCCGCTATGGGTTCCGCAACGGGTTCTGCAACCGGCTCTACAGGCGCCGGCGCGAACCCGACCGCCTGTTCGCGCGCCTCCACGAAATCCGTGTGCGTGGCGAGCGCATCGGCGACATGGGCCGTCGTCAATTCAGCCGCCACTTCCTCAACCACGCCGAACGAAAAACTCTCCTCGTGATAGTGTTTGCGATCGAAGCCGCCCTCGTCGAGCAGATCGCGCACGGCCTTCATGTACGGCGCGGGTCCGCAGGTGAAGACCTCGCGTTCCAGATAATCCGGCGCGATCAGCTTGAGCAGCGGCAGGCTCAGGAAGCCCGTCACGCCCGGCCAGCTGGTGCGCGCGCCGACGCGCTCGCAGACAAAGGAAGCACGGAAGTTCTTCTGATTGGAGGCGATCAGCTCCAGCTCGCGCGCGAAGATGATGTCATCGGGCGTGCGCGCGCTATGAATGAACACGATGTCGGCGTCCTCGCCGAGTTCGTGATGGGCACGGCTCATCGACATCAACGGCGTGACGCCCGACCCCGCCGAGAGAAACAGATATTTGCGCGCCGGATGCCGCGCGCAGGTGAACTCGCCCGACGGTCCGAGCACCCTTACCGTCGTGCCTGCGACGACAGTGTCATGCAGCCAGTTCGAGACCTTCCCGCCCGGCACGCGCTTCACCGTGATGGAAATGGTGTGCGGCCGTGTCGGCGCCGACGAGATGGTGTAGCAACGGTTGATCTGCTCGCCGTCGATATCGAGTTCGAGCGTGATGAACTGACCAGGCTCGAACACGAAGGCACGTTCGCCCGGCGCCTTGAAGAAGAAACTCTTGACGTCGTGGGTCTCCTGCCGGACGTGACAACAGACGAGCGTCTCGTCGGTGTCGCAATCCCAGCGCGCCGGCAGCGCGCCCCAGAATTGCGGCTGGGTGACACGGCTGTCGGTCGGCTCGAACGTGGCCTGATCGCGCATCATGCTTGACTCCTGCTTGCTGCTCGGGGTGCGCGCTTAGCGCATGAAGGAAACGACTTTCTCGCCGTGCGACGTATCGATGCCGTGAGCCGGCGTGTTCGCATAGTCACCCAGACGATTGATGTACCACTCGCAGAACTTCTCGACGAGACCCTCCGTGAACGGCGAGTACGGACCCGGTTCATACGCGTTGCTCTTCACGCCCAGTTGCGAATACTCGACCAGCGTGCGGTCCTGATCGTTCGTCGCGCGCCACACGGCCGTGAGATTGTCGACGTCGTAATCGATGCCTTCGCGCGCGTCCTTGTGCACCAGCCACTTCGTGCGCACGAGGGTTTCGCCGGCGGACAGCGGAATCACGCTGAACGTGACGATGTGATCGCTCATGAAGTGATGCCACGAATTCGGCTGCGTCCAGAACGAGAGGCCGCCGAGATCCGCGCGTTCGAAACCGCCCAGCAGCTTCTTCGACGCGACCTTCGCATCGAGCGTCTGCGATTCGCCGTCGCGATCGAGCGGCAGGCGCTGCGTGCGGAACCCGGTCACGAGGTCAGACAGACGTTCGATCTCGGCGGACGGCAGGCACATCGCTTCCCATTGCTTCGTGCGCTCTTCGACGGTCTTCTCGAACGCCGCCATGCCTTCCTCGTTGGCGGGCGAACGCTGATAGCCGAAGCCGTATTCATAGAGCGAGATGGTCAGCTCGGGATGGTTCGCGACGCAGTGATAGCACTCGCGGTTGTTCTCCATCGTGAGCTTCCAGTTGCCTTGCTCGACGATGTCGATGCTCGCGGCGATCTTCGTGTCCTTGAGGCCGTGCGGCGCGAGATAGGGCTCCATGGCTTCGCGCATCACGGCGAAGTCGACAGGCGGTTCGTCAGCGAGGCAGATGAAGATCAGGCCCGCGAGGTTCTGCACGTGCACCTTCTTGAGGCTGTGCTTGCAGCGGTCGAACTGGTCGCCCATGTGCTCGGCGAACATCAGGTCGCCCGAGAGGTTATAGGTCCAGCTGTGATACGGACACACGATATTGCCGAGCGAACCCTTCTCCTGATTGCACAGGCGCGCGCCGCGATGCCGGCAGACGTTGTAGAACGCGCGGATTTCCATGTCGTCGTCGCGCACGATCAGGATCGAGTCGCTGCCGATCTCGACGGTCGTGTAATCGCCCGGCTCGGGGATATCCGGTTCGATGGCGACCTGGATCCAGGTCTTGCGGAAGATGGCATCGAGGTCGAGCGCGTGGATGTCCTCGCTCGTGTAGAACGGCGCCTCGAGCGTATGGCCCTTTTTGCGGCGTTCGATCATTGCGCGAACGTCTGCCGAAACTTTCATCGTGTGCTCCGTGTGCGTCACGTCTGGTGCCCCGCCACACACCTTTGAACGCGGGCTGCTGCTTGTTGCTGCTTTTATAGGGGTCGAAAAAATCAGTAATCGACCAGTTGATGCTCGCGCAAATAAGCCAGTATCACTTGTGCTTTTTCGACAGAACTTCCTTCAATTACGACGCTGCCGCCACGGCTTTCCGTGGTGGTCGCGGACAGCATGCGCGAGTGCCCCGAACGCTTCTCCGGCGCGGCCAGTTTCTTCGGCTTCGCGCCGGCCGGGCGCACCGTCCACGCGGCTTTTTCCTTGTCCGCCGCCACCACCGATGCAACCGGCGCGACCTGCCCTTCGCGCAGGCGAGCATAGGCGTAGCGCGGCACGGCATTGGCGAGCGGATGCACGGCGACGAGCGCGGGCAACGGCGCGCGCACGCGGCGGCGCAGGCCCTTCGGCATGAACTGGCGCACTTCCACGCCGTCCTGCGTCACGCTGACATCCACGGCCGCGCCGACCAGCGGCAGGTTCAATGCATCCGCCAGTTTGTAAGGCAGCGTGCCGCTGTCGTAGGCGCCTTCGGCGCGCGTGCCGGTGAACACCAGGTGGTAGCCCGAGAGCCGCTGCGCCAGCGCGGCACAGGCATCGCCCTCGGTGTTGAGCACTTCGACCTTCAGCGCGCCGAGCGCGAGATACTCAGCCAGCGCCGGATTGGCGGGATCGCCGGCGTGCAGCACGTCGAGTTGCGCGCCCTGTGCCCTGGCGATGCCGATGGCGATGGTCAGCGCGGCGGCATCGTTGCGGCTGTAGCGCGCCGTGCCGCTGACGGGATGGCGTCCGGTGGATACGAGAACGGCGATCTTCACGCTGCGACTCCTTCCGCGACGCTCGCGGTCTGCACGACCGGCGTGCCGCCGGCACGCGCCGCACGCGCGGCGGTGGCTGCATCGGTCAGCGCCTTGATGGTTTCCTGCGTATCCGCGACGATGGTCAGGTTGGCGCGCTTGGCGATCGGCGCGCTCGCATCGAGATTGACCGCGATGACATGGCGGCAGTCCTTGATGCCCTGCAAGTGCTGCACTGCACCCGAAATACCAAACGCGATATATACGCTCGCCTCGACCGTCTTGCCGGTCGCACCGATCTGCTTGTCGCGCGTGAACTTGCCGTCGTCCACGGCCACGCGACTCGCGCCAATCGCCGCGCCCAGCGTGCCTGCGAGCGCTTCGAACGCGGCGATGTCGGAGACACCGTTGCCCGCCGACACGATGAAGTCCGCTTCCTCCAGCGCCACCTGCGCGGCATCCATCTCCTCGATACCGAGATCGACAAAGACACTCGCCTTGGCCGCCGGCACGATGCCTTGCGCGGACACCGCTTCACCCGCGCCGACGAACGGCAGCCGCGCATCCACCGCATTGGCGGCGAGCAGCACGACGTCGGGCAGATCGCGCGAGGCCATCGCACGGCCCGCCTGGGCGTAGGACGCGACGTGCCCGGCATCGAGCTCGACCACCTGCGTGGCAATCGACGCATCGGCGCGCGCAGCGTAGCGGCGGCCGAGATCGCCGTCGCCGGTGGCGTTGTCCGGCATGAAGATGCGCACCGGCGCGAAGTGCGCGACGCACGCCGTCAGCGCACGCACTTCCTCGTCGGGCGCGAAGTTGCGCCGGTCAAAACCGGGCAGTTCGATATAACGATCCGCGCCGAGTGCGGCGGCATCGTCCTTGAATTCGCCGAAGGCAATCAGCACGACTTCGGTGGCGCCGTCCGCGAGCAGCGCGGCAGCGGCCAGCGCCTGACGCGCGTGATCGTCGAGTGAGCCGCGGTCCGTGTGCGCGGCGACGAGCAACGCGCGCGTCGCGGGCTGGGTCGTGCGGCGCGGCCTGACGGCATCCTTGTGCGCGCCGTGCGAAAACTGCAGCATGGCGCCGTTGCCGATCTCGCCCAGCGTGATCCGCTTCAGTCCCGCCGCCGTGACGATGAACGGCCTGCGGGGATCGGTTCGCTTGATATCGTTGTTCATCGCTTTACTCCAGCGCCGCCGCGACCAGTTCCGCCACGTCCAGCACTTCCGGACGCGGGCCGACCACCCCTTCCAGCATCGCGGTGCATTGCGGGCAGCCGACCGCGACCACGTCCGCGCCGATCGACCGTGCATCGGCGATACGGATATCCGGGATGCGCTGCTTGCCGGGAATGTCGGTCAGCGGCGCGCCGCCGCCACCGCCGCAGCAGCGCGCGCGCATGCCGTGGCGCTCCATCTCGACGACCTTGATGCCGATGGTCTTCAGCAGCTTGCGCGGCGCTTCGGTCTCGCCGTTGTAGCGGCCGAGATAGCAGGGATCGTGATAGGTGATCTTCCTGTCGGCGAGCACCGCGGCGGCCTTCGGCGAGAGCTTGCCGCTCGCGACCAGTTCGGCCATGAACGCGCTGTGATGCTGCACTTCGTAGTAACCGCCGAGCGCGCGATACTCGTTGCGCAGGCTGTGCAGCACGTGCGGATCCGCGGTAACGATGCGGCGGAACTGATACTGCGACAGCGTGTTCATCAGCTTCGACGCGCACTCCTGGAACGTGGCCTCGTCGCCGAGACGCCGGGCGGTGTCGCCGGTATCCGTTTCCACGCCGCCGAGCACCGCGTAGTCCACGCCCGCCTTGTTCATCACCTTCGCGAGCGCCCGCAGCGTGCGCTGGTAGCGCATGTCAAACGCGCCTTCGCCGGCGATCAGCAACACATCCACCGGACGCCCCGGCTGCGCGACCTGCACCTGCAGATCCACCGACCAGTCGTAGCGCGCGCCAATGTCATAGCCGTTCTGGCTGCCGGTTTCGCGCAGGTTCGCGAGCGTGATCGGACCCTTGCCCGGCACGTCGCCTTCCACGAGCGTCTGGTTGCGGCGCATGTCGACGATGGCATCGACGTGTTCGATCAGCATCGGGCACTCCTGCACGCAGGCGCGGCAGGTGGTGCAGGACCAGATGGTGTCGGCTTCGATCATCTGCGAGATCAGCGGCTTGCCCGGCCCGCCCGAATGCTTGCCGACCGGAATGCCGGGTGTCGGGCTGCCCGCGTATTGCGCATCCGATCCGCCGACCATGCCCGTCACGAGATCCTGGATCAGCTTCTTCGGGTTCAGCGGCTGGCCGGACGCGAACGCCGGGCACGCGGCTTCGCACTTGCCGCACTGCACGCAGGCATCGAAGCTCAGCAGCTGGTTCCAGCGGAACTCCACCGGCTTGCCGACGCCATACTCCTTCGCATCCAGCACGGGCTTCTTCAGCGCCGTGGGCGGCACCACTTCGCGCTCCGTATGCGCCTTGAAGCGTTCCTGGCGCGGATGAAACGCGAGATGCAGGAGACCCGCCATCGCGTGCTTCATCGGACCGCCCTTCGCGGCGCCGAAGGTCATCGTGTAGGCGCCCGCCGCGATCAGCAACGCGACGATGATCGCCAGCGCGCCCGACATCCACGACGCCGGCAGCAGCATGAACAACGCGAGCCCCGCCGCGAACGAGCCGAGCAGCAGCGGCAGGCTGTCCCACGGACCGCGCGACAGCCGCGCGGGCACGTCCTTCGCATGACGGCGCTTCCACACGAACACCGCGCCGACGAGCATGATGATCGCCGCGATGAAGATCAGCCTGTCGAGCCACGGCGAGTAGATGGCGAGACCATAGTTGATGAAGACGAGCGCCATCGCGAGGATCGCCCCGCCGGCGGTGGCGACATGCGTCCTGGCAATATACGGATCGCGCGACACGACATGATGCAGATCGACGAAATAGCGCTTCGGGATGGTGAGCAGGTTCGCCCAGCCATACGCGCCCGCCGTCGTCGCGCGGCCTTCGCGCCAGTAGGTTGCGCGCTTGAGCAAGGCGAACGCGAGGCCGGCCATCGAGAGCCACAGCAGCAAGGTGATGACAAACACGGGGTTCATCGTCGAATACCCTCGTCAGAAGTCTTTGCAGAGGCGCAGCGAATCGTAGATCGCGCTGTGGATGTTGTGCATCGAGATGCAGTCGCCGACGCGGAACAGCAGGAAGCGTCCATTGCCCAGTTCTTCAGAGAGCGACGGCTGCGGTTCCGAAGCGAACAGCGTATGCATGTCGATCTGTCCGCGATTGAGCGACTCGGGCTTGAGCTTCCAGTAGACCGCATCGTTCGGCGTGATGCCGTTCTCGATCACCACTTGATCCACGGCCCGCTCTTCCTGCTCCTCGGTGTACTCGTTGCGGATCACGGCAATCTTCTTGCCGTCTTCCTCGTAGACCTTGTCGAGCCAGTAGTTCGGCGTGTGGATCACGCCCTGTGCATACAGGCGGCGGTAGAAGATCGGGAACGTGGTGCCGCCGGTGTCGTCGGCGACCTTCACATCGGGCGTGACGATCTCGACCGTGTTGCCCCGCGAAGCGATGAAGTCCGCGACGCCCGCGCCTGCATGAGTCGATACGCCGTCATAGACGAGCACGTTCTTGCCCGGCTCGACCTTGCCCGAAAGAATGTCCCACGAGCTGACGGCGAGACCTTGCTCGACGCCCCATGCGGGCACCTGGTCCGTGAACGACGAACCGCCCGTCGCGAGCACGACGATGTCGGGCTTTTCGGCCATGATCATCTTGTCGTCGGCGGCGACACCGAGACGGCGATCGACGCCCAGACGCTTCGTCTCCATGTCGAACCACCGCACGATGCCCGCCATCTGTTCACGCTGCGGCGCCTTGGCGGCCAGCATGATCTGCCCGCCCACATAGTCGTTCTTTTCGAACAGCACGACATCGTGACCGCGCGAACGCGCCACGCGCGCCGCCTCGAGTCCGGCTGGACCCGCGCCGACCACCACGACCTTGCGCTTCGGCCCGCGCGTCTTTTCGATCACGTGCGGCATCGTCGCTTCGCGCGAGGTGGCTGCGTTCTGTACGCACAGCACGTCGAGACCGTTGTACTGGCGGTCGATGCAATAGTTCGCGCCGACGCATTGCTTGATTTCGTCTTCGCGGCCGTCGCGGATCTTGATGACCATGTGCGGGTCCGCAATCTGCGCGCGCGTCATGCCGACCAGATCCACCATGCCGTTCGCGAGCAACCGTTCCGCCTGGCCCGCATCGCGGATGCTTTGCGCATGCATCACGGGCAGCTTCACGACCGACTTGATGCCGGCCGCGAGATGCACGAACGGTTCAGGCGGCAGGGCCATCGGCGGCATGCAGTTGGCGAGCGTGTTGTGCGTATCCGCGCCCGAGCCGATCACGCCGACATAGTCGATCAGCCCGGACTCGGACATGGCCTGCGCGATTTCCTTCAGGTTCTCGTGCGAAAGGCCATCTTCATGAAACTCGTCGCCGCACATGCGCAGGCCGACGCAGAAGTCCGCGCCCACGGCCTCACGCACGGCTTGCAGCACTTCCCGGCCGAAGCGCAGACGGTTCTCCAGCGAACCGCCCCATTCGTCCGTGCGGAAGTTGGTGCGCGGGCTCCAGAACTGGTCGATCAGATGCTGGTGCGCCGCCGAGATCTCGATGCCGTCCATGCCCGCATCCTTCACGCGCTTCGCGGCGGCCGCGAAGTCCTGGATGATGCGCCTGATCTCTTCCACTTCGATGATCTTCGCGTTGCCGCGATGGACCGGCTCGCGCACGCCCGACGGCGACATCAGATGCGGCCAGTGCTCGCCGTGCCACGCCGAGCGGCGGCCCATGTGCGTTGCCTGGATCATGATGAACGCGCCGTGCCGGTGCATGGCTTCGGCGAGGCGTGCAAGCGGGTCGATGACCTTGTCGGTCGAGAGATTCACCGACTTCCACCAGCCTTGCGGGCTGTCGATCGACACCGGGCTCGAACCGCCACACACGGCGAGGCCGACGCCACCCTTTGCCTTTTCCTCGTAGTAACGGATATAGCGGTCCCCGGGCAGGCCGCCTGGCTCGGCGTAGACCTCCGCATGCGCGGTACTGACGATGCGGTTGCGCAGGGTCAGCTTGTTCAGCTGAAGAGGCTTGAAAAGGTTCGGGTAACGCATTGCGATCGACCTCGGGGTGGCTCAGTGTGGTGACGTCTGCAAAACCTTGGCTAGTGGCCGCGTCGTGTGTTACGCGAGCGGCGAGACTTCGAACACGCAGTGGTCGTGTCCTTCCGCCGCGCATTGCGTTTCGATGGACTTCGAACGCGGGCCTTTCTTCGCGCTGTCGGGAGCGGTGTCGTTGACCCAGTCCATCGCGCCGGAGAACCATCCCGCGAACATGTAGCAGAGCTTGCCCTGCTTGCCCGGCTGCGCCAGCACGAAGGACGAGTTGTGCAGGTGGATGCGGGCATGCGAGCTGGTCGGATCGGATTCGACGATCGAGAACAGGCCCCAACCGCGCTGCGATAACCGCTTCAGGTAATGTTCGAACACCGCAATGCCGCTGATGCCGTGCTTCTCGGCTTCCTTGTCGCACCAGTGATACGCCGACTTGTAGCCCGCCTTGTAGAGAATCTCGGCATAGGTCTCGCGGCCGAGCGCTTCCTCGACGGCAACATGATTGTTCGTGAAGAAGTGACGCGGGACGTACAGCATCGGCAGCGCGTCGGTGGTCCAGACGCCGGTTTGCGGATCGACGTCGATGGGCAGTTGGGGTTGCATCGCAAGGTTCCTTGTTGTTGTGTTCAGGTTCAGACGTTCCACACTTCGCCGAAGAAGCGCATCCAGTTCTCGCCCATCACCTTCTTGATGCGCGACTCGCTCCAGCCTGCGCGTTCCATCGCAGCG
>NZ_JARUXT010000005.1:0-406 GCF_031451075.1 Caballeronia sp. LZ043
GGCGTAATCGGGCAGGGCGTCGTGGCCGCTCATGTCATCGGCGAGCACGAGCGTGTGCTGGCCCATCTGATGCGTGAAGTAGTAATAGATGCCTTCCTGTTCCATCAAACGGCTGACGAAGGCGAAGTCGGTTTCCTGGAACTGGGTGCAATAACCCCAGGTGCGATAGGTGGCGCTCAGGCGGTTGGTAACCGGAAAGCCGTAAGCGGAGAAGACTTCCTGGATGATCTCGACAACCGTCTTCTCCTGGAAGATGCGGCAGTTGACGGAGCGCGTGAGGTACCACAGCGAAGGCCGCACAGTGGCCGTATAGATATAACTGCGCGAGGTGAGCGTCTCGCGGCCATTGAACTCGAAGCGGGTGATCTGTCCGTCGAGATAGCGCAGCGCGCCGACCTGCGGCTGG
>NZ_JARUXT010000006.1:0-404 GCF_031451075.1 Caballeronia sp. LZ043
CACCTAACGAATAAGCGGACACGTGAACACTATCGAATCGGAATCACTCCCCGAGCGTCGTCGTCGACAACGCTATAGCGAGGAGTTCAAGGCGCAGGTTGTATCGGCCTGCCAGGGAATCGGCGTATCGGTTGCGGCAGTCGCTCTGGAACACAGGCTCAACGCGAATCTGCTGCGGCGCTGGATCGATCAGGCGGAAGGTCGACTTCCCAGGAGACCGCTGGGCCGTCCGCCGGCCACGACCCCGTCGCTGCCAGCCTTTGTGCCGGTGGCATGGGGAGCGCCGAATCCGCACTCGCCGGAGGTCCGCATTGAGATACGCCGGGGAGATCAGTCGATCACGGTGAGTTGGCCGGTATCCGAGGCAACCCAGTGTGCCGTCTGGCTGCACGGGTGGCTGCGGT
>NZ_JARUXT010000007.1:0-397 GCF_031451075.1 Caballeronia sp. LZ043
GCAGGCCCACGAACAGCAGATCGCCGATGTGATGCAAAGCGATCTGGTCCAGTCGGGCTTGGGCGCCGTCGATACCGTCATGAACAATGACGTCGTCAAGAGCGGTAGGGACTCGCTGAAAGCGGCGAACGCGCTGCAGCGCAAGGTGAGCGATGCCTTGGGTGGCCACGTCGGGTCGGGCGGCGGGGGCGCGCCGATCACGATCAACGGCTTGCTGCGCGCGACGGCAGGCACGCACACGTTCCACGCGCCGGGCCTGCACTTCCCGTTGGGCGCGGGCTTTGCCGCATCGGATGCACGGGGGCCGTCGCAGGATGCGGAGTCGTTCATGGGCAGCCGCACCGTGCTGGCCAACGGCGATCCGATGTCATTCGCGGCGCTGCCCGCGTTGAGTTGC
>NZ_JARUXT010000008.1:0-376 GCF_031451075.1 Caballeronia sp. LZ043
GTACTCGGGCTATTACCACTACAACAACTACGACGACTCGGAACACAACTGGACGCTGCCGTTCGGCGATGCGCCGTTTGTCGGCGGTCGTCCGGGTGGTTATGCTCAGATCGCACCGGCCGATATCCGATACTTCGCGCTGCCCGCCTACGAATCGAGCTTTGTCGCAGGCCGCACGCTCTCGGGCTCGGGTGTGAGCATCGACAACACGGCGGCCAACGCGGGCATGCCGTCCATCGGACTCGCTCCGGCTCAGGCGGGTTCAGGCGTCGTGATCGGCGACCTTGGCACGCGGCCCGGATCACCGGCGATCGGCGGCGCGAGCTGGGTCGATCCCGTGATCGCGGGCGCGACGGCGCAGAGCGTGTTGCAGAAC
>NZ_JARUXT010000009.1:0-371 GCF_031451075.1 Caballeronia sp. LZ043
CGCAGGCGAGCACCGCGATCTATGGCTTGGGCAAGGTCGTGCTTGCGGGCGGCAAGGACGCCAACGGCGACTATACGAACGCGAACCTGATCCGCAATCGGTCGGCGCTGATCGAGTCGGTGGGCGACATGGCGCTCCACGCCGCTCAGGTGACGAACACGCGCACCGCAATGACGACGACCGGCCTCAATCTACCGCTCGACCCCGCGTTGATGGAGCAGCTCGGCATCAGCATGTCAGGCTGCACCGCCTGGTACGCCGCCGCTTGCGCCGGGCAAAACGTGCCGTGGGGCGCGCCGCCCGATCCGAACGCCATCGGCGGCGCGTACATTGAACCGCCGCACGGCGGCCAGTGGAACAGCGGCTATCAG
>NZ_JARUXT010000010.1:0-330 GCF_031451075.1 Caballeronia sp. LZ043
GGGCGCGAACGTCACCATCGACGCGGCCAAGGATACGGCGCAGCGTTCGCGGACGGAAACCTCGCATTCGAGCGGCCTTGCGCTCGGGCTGTCGGGTTCCGTGGGCGATGCAAACAATAACGCCTACACGCAGAGCCGCGCCGCGAGTCGTTCGGCGAGCACGGGCAACGACCGAGCGGCGACGCTGCACGCGATCGCGGCCGCGGGGAATGCGGCGATGGGTGTCGCCGGCGCGACCGGCGGCGCGCTGATGCAGAACCCGAGCATTGCCGTTCAATTGAGCGTCGGGTCGAGCAGCAGCCGCAGCGATTCGAGCGAGACGCAGACGAT
>NZ_JARUXT010000011.1:0-118197 GCF_031451075.1 Caballeronia sp. LZ043
TTCGCGGACCAATCAGGGAATGGCGCCACGGCCCAAAGAACGCAAGGTGGGCACGCGCACGCAGCGCGAACTGACCCTGGAGCGACTCAACGCGGCTGTATTGGGTTGCGCCGAAGAGCGGGCAGCCGCGGTGGGGAGATAATGATCTAAAGAAATTGGCAAGGCTTAAACCCTGACATTTCTAATGAGCCAGACATCGGACATTTGTATTTAGCCGTGACAAACTTTTGGGAGTCCGACCCGACGCGGCCAGTCGCGCTTCCCGAAAGAGGCAATAGAACTCAAGCTCATTCAGACCTGCCGCCGACAGTCATGGCAACCCATTCTTGCAATAAGTCGCAAACCCACGACATCCAGCCAAGCGTTCAGAATATCTCGACACTGCCGGAAAATCCGGATGTTCGAAGGGAGTACTGAGCCAACGGTTCACCGACAGTCCTATGGCAATGTCCGCGAGCGAAAAGTCTGTCCCGGCGACAAAGGCATCTGTCATTTCGATCTGACTATTCAGTATGTGCATGTGCTTGGTCCAGTTCCTGATCGACTCGGTTATGTGGTCCGGCTCCTGGTGAGAGGCGGATCGCCTGACCAAACCCAGGAACGCGTAACTCCATGAGCGATTCAGGTCCGTAGACTGCCAGTCCATCCATTGATCAATCCGCGCTCGTGCCAGCGCGTCAGATGGATAGAGATACTGGCCGCCATATCGTGATGCAAGGTAACGGATAATCGAGTTCGACTCCCAAAGAACGAAGTCTCCGTCCCGGATGACCGGGACGAGGCCATTGGGATTCAAGGCAAGGAATTCCGGCGTGTTGGTTGATCGAAACCCCGTTCCCCAGTCCTCTTGTTCAAAGGGAAGTTGCAACTCCGCACACACCCAGAGCACCTTGCGGACGTTGATTGACGATGCTTTTCCGAGAATTTTCAGCATGCGGGCGCCGTTGGAAATGTGGAACCGGTCAGTGCAGGCAAGCGGAATCTTGACCTTATTGTAGCGCCCGGCCCAGCGGTAATCGCCTGCCCCCGACTCGGAGCATGGGGCCGAGTCCGACCTCATCCTCCGCCCTTGCTCCTCGGCACACAGCGAACGATGCAATTTTTTGACGCGTAATCGCTTTATTTGTTGGCCGATGGTCTCCACAAACACTCGCCACCCGGTTCGTTCATTCCGTCCCCTGCACCACCTGATTCCAGACCGGCGCAGACAGATGCTGCGCGAAGTAATCGGCCAGCGCTGTGACCTTGGCCGGTCGCGCGCGCGCCGACGGCGTCACGAAAAACAGTCCGCCTCTCGTCAGGTGCCAGTCCGTCAGAATCGTTTCCAGGCGCCCGTCCGCCAGATATTCACCCGCGATGAACTCCGGCAGTTCTGCTATGGCGAGCCCTTCGAGCAGCATGGGCAGCAGCGCGTCGGAGTTGGTCACCCGCAGCGGACCGACGGGCGTAATCGGCTCTTCGTCGCCTGCATCGTTCACGAATCGCCACACATCGCTGCGCGCGCGGTAGGCATAAGACAGGCATGGCCTGTCGACGAGCTCGCGAGGATGCATCGGACGGCCGTGGCGCTGCAAATACCGGGGAGACGCGACGACCAGTTGCGACATCGGACACAGGCGTCTGGCCACCAGCGACGAGTCCGGCAATGCGGCGATCCTCAACGCCGCATCGAAGCCTTGCGCCACGATATCGACCGTGGCATCGGACAGATGCAGGTCGATCGACACCTCCGGACAGACCTCGAAGAAGCCCGGCAATAACGGCGCAACCCAGCGCAGGCCGAACGACATGGGCACGGCCAGACGCACGAGGCCACGCGGCTGAACCGACATTTCACGGGCCGCGTTTTCCGCTTCCTCGGCTTGCCGGTAGATGTCTCCGGCTTTCCCGGCGATCGTTCCGCCGAACTCGGTGAGCGCAAGTTGCCGCGAGGTCCGATTGAACAGCCGCGCGCCCAGCCGCTCTTCCAGCCGCGCGACACCCCGCGAGACAGTAGCGACCGACACGCCCATGGCCCGAGCCGCCGCTGCAAAAGAGCCCTCCTCGGCCACCTTGGCAAACATCGCCAGCCCTTCGAAATCCGGGAATCGGTTCATTTCATTTTTGCAATGATGGTTTGCAGGCGATTCTATTTCGAAAAGATCGGTGCGTCGATATTCTTCTCACATCGCTTCAACGAAGCACTCAACTGAACGCTCAAGGAGAAACACCATGGCAGGCAAGCTCGAAGGCAAGATCGCTCTCGTCACCGGCGGCACCAGCGGCATTGGCCTCGCGACGGCCAGGCGCTTCGCGGCAGAAGGCGCGCATGTGTACATCACCGGCCGTCGCCAGGCTGAACTCGATGCGGCCGTCGTGGAAGTCGGCAACGCCACGGGCGTACGCGTCGATTCGTCGAAGCTGGAACAGCTGGATGCGCTGTATGCGCAGATCCGTGACGAGCAAGGCCGGCTGGACGTGCTGTTCGCCAATGCAGGCGGCGGCGCGATGATCCCCCTCGGCGAAATCACCGAAGCGCACTACCACGACACGTTCGACCGCAACGTGAAAGGCACGCTCTTTACCGTGCAGAAGGCGTTGCCGCTTCTGTCGAAAGGCGCATCGGTCATTCTCGCCGGGTCGACGACGACCATCGAAGGCACGGCGGCGTTCAGCGTCTATTCGGCATCCAAGGCCGCGATCCGCAACTTCGCGCGCAGCTGGATTCTCGACCTGAAGGACCGCGGCATCCGCGTCAACACCATCAGTCCTGGCGCGACGAAAACGCCCGGTCTGGTCGAGCTTGCCGGGCCGGACGCTACCCAGCAACAAGGCTTGCTGGATTACCTCGCGTCGCGCATCCCGCTGGGCCGTGTGGGCGACCCGAACGAGATCGCTGCCGCGGCGCTGTTTCTGGCATCCGACGACGCGAGCTTCGTGAACGGCGCAGAGTTGTTCGTCGACGGCGGTCAGGCGCAAGTCTGAGGCGGCTTCCTGGTGTGGCAAGGCGAGGCTGCCTTGCTACACGCATCTGAAGAAGAAGGCCATGATCCAGCACCGCCCATTCGAAACGCTGGGGCGTATCGAGCGAGACTGGCTCGACGCACGACTGCATTTTCGCTTTGGCGAGATCGGTCGGCCGGAGCACTCGGCGCTCGGCGCGCTGCATATCTGGAACGACGATACGTTCGCGCCGCGGTCAGGCTTTGGCATGCACGCGCACGCGAACGTCGAGATCGTGAGCCTGGTGCGCTCCGGCGCGATCACGCACGAGGACAGCTTCGGCAACACGGGTCGCATCGAGGCAGGCAATGTCCAGGTGATGAGCGCCGGACGCGGTATTCGGCATGCCGAGCGCAACGAAGAAAACGAGCCTGCGCAACTGTTTCAGATCTGGTTGACGCCGCGCACTCGCGACGCTCAACCGCGATGGGCCCGGCGAAGTTTTGGTCTGGGCCAGCCTGAGGCAGGCTTCGTCATCGTTGCGAGCGGTGCATCCGCTGACATTGACGCTGGCGCCCTGCCGATCGATGCCGATGCCCGCCTGCTGGTCGCGGACATGCGCAATGGACAATGCCTTGCGCGCGCTTTGGCGAAAGATGCGCAGGCCTATATCGTGCCCATGACCGGGCGCATACGAGTGAACGATGTCTGTCTCGCGGCGCGCGATGGCGCGGCGGTGCGCAACGAGGCGGCGCTGTCGATCACTGCATGCGACTGCACAAGCATCGTGCTTCTAGAGACGCTCGACGGCTGATGCGTCTTCGGGACAGCGCTGGCACTTAACCTGGGAGAGAATCAAGCTGCCCACCAGGATTGAACCCGCGTCTTACGCGGGTTTTCTATTCGACGCCCGTGTGAAGTGACAACCTCTGCATGTTTGACCCGCGCCCGCACCCCTCAATACGCCCACCAGCCAGGCCCCCACAAGCCCCAGTTCCAGGCTGCGTTCTCGTTCATTTCGGCGTTCATGCGTTCCTGATCGAGGAAGCTCTGTTGTAGTTGGTCGCGCTTGAACGTATCCCATGCAGTTTCGTCGCCGATGTACAAGCACCCACACGCATAAGGGTCTGCGTACACGAAGATTGGCTTGCCGTCCTTGATCTTCTGGACCACGCGATTCGGCGGCAAGGTTTTCAGCTGTTGGCGCTGTTGGTCCGTCGTGACCGGGACGATGTGGAACCCGGCGGCTGACAAAAGATCGTCTTTTTGAGTGGCGCGCTGGGCCGGGGTGGCGCATGCCGTCATCAGCAGGCACGCACCAAGAACAGTCAAAAGCATAGGCCATCTGCGAATCATGATTCACCTCGAATGGGATAGACGAACAAGATCCACAGACTAGCGACAGATGCTTAGGTGAGAATGACAACCTGGAGGACGGTGCTCCCGCTCACCCCTTCGTCGCCCCGAACGTCAATCCAGCGACGAAATGCTTCTGCATCGCGAAGAACATCGCCACCGACGGCAGCGCCGCCAGGATCGAACCCGCCGACACGAGATTCCACGCCGTCGTCCACTGGCCCTTCAAGGCTGCGACACCGACCGTGATCGGCGCGGCATCGTCGCCTTGGGTGAGACACAAAGCCCAGAAATAATCGTTCCAGACGAACGTGAAGACGAGGACCGTAAGCGCCGCGAGCGCCGGACGAATCAGCGGCAGCACGATACGTGTGAACACCGTCCATTCGCTCGCGCCTTCGATGCGGGCCGCCTCGATCAACTCGAACGGTAACTGGCTGATGAAATTGCGGAGAAACAACGTGCAAAATCCGGTCTGAAACGATAGATGGAACAGGATCAGCGCGCCCACCGTATTGAACAATCCGAGGCTCAGCGAGAGATCGCGCACCGGAATCATCAGAATCTGGATGGGCACGAAATTGCCCGCGACGAACGTGGCGAACAGCGCCGTGTTGCCGGGAAAACGATAGATCGCGAGTGCGAAGCCCGCCATCGCAGCGAGCGCGATCGCGCCGAGCACCGCCGGCACGGTAATGAGCACACTGTTCATGAAGTAGTGCAGCATCGGCGACGCGGTGAGCGCCTCTCGATAGTTGGCCACGAGCGAGATGTGTTGCGGCCAGCCCCAGTAATTGCCGAGACTGAGTTCCTCGCTCGAACGCACCGACGTCACCAGCACGGCGATCATGGGCAATAGCCAGATCAGAAGCGCGATGGGAAGCGAGAGTCTATACAGACGCCGGCTGAGCGGCTTCCACTTCTGCACGGGCATCGGATACATGCTCGCTCCTCAGATTTCGTTGCGCAGCATGCGCCGCAAGTGATAGACGATATACACGAGCATGATCGCGAACAGCACCACCGCAATCGACGCCGAATAACCGATCCGGTAATACTTGATGGCCTGGTCGTACATGTAGTACGCGAGCACCGTCGAGCTTTCGAAGGGACCGCCGCCCGTCATCACCGAGATCAGATCGAAGCTGCGCAGCGCGCCGATCACGGTCACGACGATCGCCATGAAAGTCACGGGGCGCAATTGCGGCAACACGACATGCCAGAGCATCGTCCAGCCCTTCGCGCCTTCCATGCGCGCCGCTTCCAGTTGCTCGCTGTTGAGCGCCGTCAGGCCGGTCAGATACAGGATCATGCAGTAAGCGGTTTGCGGCCACAGCGCCGCGAAGACGATGCCGAACGTCGCATAGCGCGCGTCGCCGAGCACCGGCACGCCGTGTCCGAGTATCACCGCCAGCAGACCGAAGGTCGGATCGTAGAACCACGAGAAGATCAGCCCCACGACCACGCCCGACAGCACGAACGGCGCAAAGAACAGCGACTTGACGATGCGTATGCCCGCCACCGCCTGATTCAGATAGAGCGCGACGGCCAGACCCATCGGCGGCGCAAGGAGAAACAGCGCGAGCCAGATGATGTTGTTCTTCAGCGCGGTATAGAAGGTCGGCGCCTGAAACAGTTCGATGAAATTGTCCAGGCCGACGAAGGTCGGTTCCGTCATGCCGTCCCAGTTGTAGAAGCTGAGCCGGATCGACGAAAGAATCGGCCATATGACGTAGACGGCGACCATGACGCACGCGGGCGCGAGAAACAGCACCGCTGCCTTGCGTTGCCTGCGCGCCGTCGGCGACGGTCCGCGCCGCTTCGTTCGAGAATGCGGCGAACGTGGCGAACGTGGCGAACGTGGCGGATGGGACGCATCCGGCTCGCGCGGCTGCGCGTTGACGTCCTGACGGGTGGCGGAATGCGGCACGACGGCTCTCCTTCTCCTTTCTTCGCGGCGGCAGCGGCGCGCGGCATCGAGCCGTCGCGCGCCGGCTTGCCTTCGACCTTACTTCTTGTAGATGCGCTTGCGCGTCTGTTCGAGCTGGGCCAGGATACTGTCGAGCTTCGAAGGATCGGACACGAACTGCTGCATGCCCTTCATGCCTTCGTCGGCCATTTCCTTGGTCATGTCGCGATCATAGAACTGCGCAATGCCGCCCTTCGTGTTCGACAGGATCTGGAAGCCGATCTTCGAAATGGGATCGTCCGGCTCGGGCGACTTGCTGTTCGCCGAAAGCGACCCCAGCCCTTGCGCGAGTTTCACGCCCATTTCCGGCGTTTCCACGAAGGCGAGAAACGCGTGGGCATCGGCCTTGTTCTTGGCCTTCGCAGGAATGTGCAGCGACTCCACCGGACCGTCTTCGGCGGTCGGCACTTTCGGGTCAATGATCGGGAACTGGAAGTAGCCCATCTCCGGCTTCACGTTCGCGGGGAAGCCGCCCGTGATGAACGTGCCCATCAGCATCATCGCGGCCTTGCCCTGGAACAGGAAGGGCTGTGCGGCATCGAGATCGTAGGACAGCGAGTTGTCGATGAAATCCTTATCGTCGAGCAACTGCTTCCACGCGAGATAAACCTTCTTCACGCGCGGATCCGTGTAGGGCACGTTGCCCGCCATCAGCTGCTGATGAAATGCATTGCCGTTCAGACGCAGATCGAGATAATCGAACCAGCCGGCGAGCGTCCACGCATCGCGCCCGCCGACGGCGAACGGCGTCACGCCCGCTGCTTTCAGCTTCTTGCACGCGTCCATCAACTGGTCCCAGGTCTTCGGCTCTTCCGTGATGCCGGCCTTCTGAAACAAATCCTTGCGATAGAACAAACCCCACGAGTAATACACCGTGGGCGCGGCATACTGCTTGCCGTTGTAGCTCGACGATTCCTTGGTCGATGCATACATGCCGTCCCAGCCGTTCTTCTTCCAGTCGCCGCTCAGGTCTTCGAACAGGCCGCGCCGCGCGTAGTACGCCATGCGCTCGCCGTTGTGCCAGTTGACGATATCGGGCGCGACCGTCGACAGCCAGCCGGGCAGTTGCACCTTGTACGCTTCCTCGTCGATGAACGACACTTTTACGTCGACGTCGGGATGCGCCTTCTTGAAGGCATCGACGACTTCCTGCCATACCGCGCGCTGGCTCGCGCCCTTGAACGCGATGTTGATGGTCATCGTCGCGGCCTGCGCCGCGCTCGTGGTGAACGATGTCACGCCCATCGCCAGCGCGAACGCCGTTGCGGCGATGCGCATGCGTGTCTTGAGGCTGCCTGCTGTCATGTCTTGTCTCCTGATGATGTTGTGCTTTTTGTACGGCCTTCGCTTGTCAAGCTCGATAAATCGCCACGCCCTGCGGCTCCACTTCACGCGAACCGATGATGAAACGGTCGCCGCCAATATCGTCGATGGTGTAGGGATCGTTCGAATAATTGAAGACGTAAGTCAGCCCGCCACGGTGGCTCACGCGGATGCCGTCCGCAAGCGGCCTCGGCGCCAGACCCGCTTCTTTTGCAATGCGGGCGAAGAGCGTTTGCGTGAGCGCTTCGTCGAACAGGCTCGTGAAGTAATGCACCTTGTCCGCCTGGACATAAGCGGGATGTTCGTCCGCGAAGCGCACGTGTACCGTCGCTTGCGCCGGTTCGATCAAGTCGCGCCAATGACGCGCATGACCGCCCTCCACGGCTTCCGTCACGTTCGGCCGCATCGATTCGACGCGCCATACGCGCACCGGAAGAATCGAGGACAGCGAACCCGGCGGCAGGTTGGACGGAATCTGCACGCTCTCGGTCTTCGATCCGCAGCGCGGCCCGAACACGACATGCGCGCCCGATGCCATCAGCCGCGCGGCGAAGTCATCGGGGACGATGGGCAGCGGCGGCACGACGATCATCGCGTAGCCGTCGAGCGGTGCGTGCGCGGACACGATATCCACGTCGAAGCCGAGCGAGCGCAGCGCCGAGTAATACTCGAACGCAAAGCGCGGATAGAAAAAGTCCGCGCCTTGCGGGTGAATCGCGAACAGCCACTTTGCTGTGTAATCCCAGATGAGTGCGATCTTGCCGTGCACGGGCGCGTTGGCATCGGCGTGCGCTTCGACGCGGGCGATTTCTTCCGCGACGCGATGCGCCTCGCTGCCGCCCACATCGAGCCGGTTATCGGGCGTGTTCAGCCCCGCGTGCATCTGCTCCTGCGCAAACGGCGCCTGCCGCCATCTGAAGTACGACACGCAGCCCGCGCCGTGCGCGAACGCTTCCCACGACCACAGGCGCACCATGCCCGGCAGCGGCGACGGATTCCAGTGCGCCCAGTTGACCGGGCCGGGTTGCTGCTCCATCACCCAGAACGGCAGCTTCGACATGCCGCGATACACATCGTGATTGAACGATGCAAAATCTGGATGACCCGTGCGCAGATATTTCGCCTTCACTTCCGGCGCGTACCACTGCTCTTCCAGCGCGCCGAGCGGATAGCTGTCCCACGTAGCGATATCGAGATCGGCCGCGACGTCGTAGTGATCGAACTCCGTGAAAAGCTGCATGAAGTTGTGCGCGACAGGCCGCCCCGGCGAATGCGCGCGGATGATCTCCACCTGCATGCGGTTGTAGCGCGCGACTTCATCGGAGGCGAAGCGCTGATAGTCGAGGCGATGCGACGGATGCGCTTCCGTCACGGTGGCGATGGGCGCATCGATCTCGTCGAAGCTGCGATATTCCATGCTCCAGAACACGGTGCCCCAGGCGCGATTGAGCGCATCGACGCTGCCGTAGCGCGCCTTGAGCCACTGACGAAAACGCTGCACGGCCGCCGGCGAATAGCTGACCACGGTGTTGTGGCATCCGTACTCGTTGTCCGTCTGCCAGAATGCGACCGACGAATGCTGGCCATAGCGCTTCGCCACCGCCGTGCAGATCGCGCGCGACGCCTCGAAGTACGACGGCGACGAGAAATCGTAATGACGCCGCGAGCCGAACGCGCGCGGACGCCCATCGGCGCCGACGGGCAGCACGTCCGGATGCCGGTCGATCAGCCATTTGGGCGGCGTTGCCGTCGGCGTGCACATCACGACCTTCAATCCCGCCGCGCCGAGCACGTCGATCGCGCGATCCAGCCAGCCCCAGTCGTATTCGCCCGGCGACGGCTCCATGCGGCTCCACGCGAACTCCGCGATCCGCACCTGTTCGATGCCGAGCGCCTTCATGCGGCGCGCGTCATCCTCCCACATCGTTTCCGGCCAGTGTTCGGGGTAATAGCAGACTCCGAGACGCATCAGTTTTCCTTATAGGGTGTGGGCGACGGCGGCGAGCGGTTTCACGGAGAAATCATCCTGGGTAAAAAGATGGCAGCAGTCCGGGCGCGCCACGAAGCTCACGCGCTGTCCTCGGTCGACGTGCACATTGCCCGGCACCTTGGCGATCAGCACGCCACGGTCAGGCTGTTCGAGATGCACGTAGCTGTGTTCGCCGAGATGTTCGGTCAGCGAGACCGCGCGCGTGAGCGTGCTGCCCGCGTCCCGCGCATCGCCTGCCGACAGTTCCAGATGCTCGGGACGCACGCCGACCGTCACCGGCTCGTTCTCTTGCAAGCCGGTTCCGTCGACGGCGACACGCACCGCTTCGCCCGTCTGCACGAGCGTCGCCGTGACGCCTTGCGCGTCGATCGCGCTGACGGTCGCAGCCAGGAAGTTCATGCGCGGCGAGCCGATGAAGCCCGCGACGAAGCGGCTCGCGGGCCGGTGATACAGCTCGAGCGGCGCGCCCACCTGCGCGATGCTGCCGTGGCGCGCGGTGTCGGCGCCGGCGTGCAGCAGCACGATCTTGTCGGCGAGCGTCATCGCTTCGGTCTGATCGTGCGTCACGTAGACCACGCTCGCCCTGGCGAACTGCTTGTGCAGACGTGCGATCTCGATGCGCGTCTGACCGCGCAAGGTGGCGTCAAGATTGGACAGCGGCTCATCGAACAGAAACACGCCGGGTTCGCGCACGATGGCGCGGCCGATCGCAACGCGTTGCCGTTGTCCGCCCGACAGCTCGCGCGGCTTGCGTTCGAGCAGCGCATCCAGCTGAAGCACGCGCGCGGCCTCGCGCACGCGCGTGTCGATTTCGGATTTGGATTTTTTGGCCAGCTTCAGGCCGAACGACATGTTCTCGTAGACGCTCATGTGCGGGAACAGCGCGTAGCTCTGAAACACCATCGCCACGCCGCGCTCGGCTGCCGGCACGTCGTTGACCACGCGTCCGCCGATCAGCAGGTCGCCATCGCTCAGGTCCTCGAGACCCGCGATCATGCGCAGCAGTGTGGACTTGCCGCAGCCCGAGGGGCCAAGGAACACGCAGAACTCGCTCTCGCCGATGTCGAGATCGACATCGCGGATCACGGATGCATTATTCCCGTACGCTTTCTGCACGCCTCGCAACGAAACACTCGCCATTGCTTGAACTCCGTGATTTAATCGGTCCGGCACGGAGATTAAGCGCTTAACCTTGCGTACGAAAAAAATTGCTGCGAGTGCAGCATACGTAAGGCTTGTCTCCGTCAAATCGTTCTGGTGTTTCGCGCATAGTGCATGGCCTTCCTGAACGATGCAAATGCTGAACATGTCTCCCAGATACTGACCTCGCCCTCTGAATCATGTCCACGCTCAGCCAGGTTGCGAAGCACGCAGGCGTCACGGCCGCGACGGTGTCGAACGTGCTGCGCAATCGCGGGCGCGTCGGCGAGGAAACGCGCCGGCGCGTCCTGGAAGCGGTCGCCGCACTGAATTATCGCCCTCACCTCGCGGCGCGCGCGCTCGCGGAGGGACGCGCGCCGACCCTGGCGCTGATGGTATCCAGCATCGCCAATCCGTTTTATCCGGAGTTCGCGTTGGCTGTCGAACGGGCCGCGCGCGAGAGCGGGCATTTCGTGATCATCTGCAATACCAATGAAGATCCGCTGACGGGCCGCGCGTACCTCGAACAGATCGCGGGAACGCTGTCGGAGGGCGTGCTCGTGATGAACGCCAATCTCGATTTCGACGACTTGCATCGCACGCAGGCCGGCGGCACGCCTGTCGTGCTGTGCATGTGGGAGCGGCCCGCCGATCCGCCCGCGCTGCCGTGCGTCGCCGTCGACTTCGAACTGGCGGGAAGGCTTGCCGGCGAACATCTGATCGGACTGGGACATGAGCGAATCGGCGCAATCGTCGGCAGCAAGCCGATGGGCATTCATGCATCGCGCTACGACGGTTTCACCGATGCCATGCGCCGCGCCGGTCTCGACATCGCCGCGGGGAACGTGCTGCACGCGCCCGACACCGTGCAGGGCGGATACGCTGCTGCGCTCGCGCTGCTCGATCGCGACCCCGGCATATCGGCGATTTTCGCGACCAACGATCTTCCGGCGCTCGGCGCCATCGACGCCGCCGCCGATATCGGCCGCGCCGTGCCGCAGGATCTTTCCGTGGTGGGCATCACCGATATCCAGCTGGCGCAACAATGGCGGCCTCCGCTGACGACCGTCGCCGTGCCGACCGTCGAAGCGGCGAGCCTGGCCGTCTCGCTGCTGCGCGAATTGATTGCGCAGCCCGCGAGTCGCGCGAACCGGATGCGCGTCGCATCGGAACCGCGTCTGATCGTGCGTGGCTCGACGGCGCCTGTCGATCGGGCGCGGGCCGCCGATGCGGCGTGCCCGGGCCGGCCGTCTCTCCTATGACCTGCGCGAGTCGTAACAGCTCGCTGACAATATCGCAGATGTCCCAAAGCGCGGTTTTCGTTGCGGCCCGCAGGTCGGGCTCGCGGTCGTCAACAGACACTTCGCGACTGCGGCCCCGCTCACGATGGGCGCGCTCTATGGATAGACTGGCAAACTCGGCCTGCCCAATGCCTTGCCGGAGGCCTCCACAGGCTTGCCCCGATGCCTCATTGATGCAGAATCAGCGCAAACGCCACAACGACACGAACTGAATACGATGGACGATCCAGAATCGCTTTCCTTGGAACTATCCGATGGCACTAAGGTCTCCGCGCTGCTCCGAATGCCGGAGGACGCGCGAGCGGTATATGTCTTCGCGCACGGTGCCGGGGCGGGCATGCAGCATGTCGGCATGTCGACATTGGCCGACGCGCTTGCTGCGGCCAATGTCGCCACATTGCGCTACCAGTTTCCGTACATGGAGCGCGGCTCCAGGCGGGTCGACTCGCCTACCGTGGCACATGCTGCCGTGCGGGCAGCCGTCGCAGAGGCCCGCCGGAGGCTGCCAGCCCTGCCGCTCTTCGCGGGCGGCAGGTCGTTCGGCGGCCGCATGACGTCCCAGGCCCAGGCCATCGCCCCGCTGGATGGGGTACGCGGCCTTGCTTTTGTTGCGTTCCCGCTGCACCCCGCAGGCGCGCCCGGCGTGGAGCGGGCACAGCACCTGGCAGACGTCACGGTGCCGATGCTCTTCCTGCAGGGCACGCGCGACAAGCTGGCCGAGCTCCACTTGCTGAGGTCGGTCGTCGACACGCTGAGCCCACGCGCCACGCTGCATGTGGTGGACGACGCGGATCATTCGTTCCACGTGCGCGCGTCCTCCGGCCGGACCGACGCGGAGATCGTGCTCGAACTGGCACGGACGATGTCGGCGTGGTTCTTGGCCGAAGGCGAGTTCGCGCGCCTTACCTGAGCAAGCGCAGGAGTGCCTGTAGCAGAGTCGGGACGGCGAGCCGGCGAACTCGCCGTACTGCACTCGTTCGCTCAATCCCTTCGCTAACGGTGAATGGTCTGTCGCATAGCCACGAGAAGCGACAGCCGTCGCGGCGGCGACGATTTCCCAGTGCAGAATAAACAAGTTTGTCAGATCCGCGTGCGGTGACCCGCTCCCAGTATCGCGGAGAGCATCTGCCTTGGTTGGGTCGGCGTCGATCCGTGGGTGACCGCTTCGGGATGCGGCCGGAACCCGACCGAGGGGGCTCCGAACAGGGCGCATTGGCCGATCGCTGCCCGACGCGGTCGTCCGAGATCGATCCGAGCGGTCGATTTGCTGCCGGACGTCCGGCGTGGGAAGTCGCGGGCGCGCAACTGGTGGATGACGTCGCGCCCTTCGAGATCGCCAAGCTGCGCATGCTGAACGCGACCCACTCGACGCTTGCGTATCTGTCGATGCTCGCGGGCTTCGAAACTGTCAGCGACGCCGTCAGCCACGCGCCGCTGCGCACGCTGATCCACGCGATGATGACGCATGAGATTGCGCCGACGCTCGACGTGCCGGCCTCGTTCGACTTGCTCGCCTATCGCGATGCGCTGCTCGACCATTATGCGAATCCGGCGCTGAAGCATCGCTGCGCGCAGATTGCGATGGACGGCAGCCAGAAGCTGCCGCCCCGTATCCTGTCGACGATCCAGGCGTGTATCGCGCAGGGCCAGCCGTTCGAACGGCTGGCTCTGGCGGTCGCGGTGTGGTTCACGTTCCTGCGCGGAGAGGCCGACGACGGTACGCGCTATCCGATCAGCGATCCGCTCGGCGAGCGACTTGCGCAGCTGAGCCTGTCGGCTGCGAATGCGGAACAACTCGTCGATGCGATGCTCGCCGTACGAGAGGTTTTTTCCCGAAGCGCTCGCCAATGAGAATGCGTTGAGAGCTTCGCTCATTCGTGGCGTTCGATCGCTCGAAGGCGGAACGCGCCCGGCTATAGAACGTTATGCGGAGATGCGTTGAGCAGGCGGCTTTGCCGGAGTCTGTCGGGCTTGCCGGACCTTGGCTCGCTTAATGGGCGCAGACTGACGTTCAGGCCATAGATGGCGTAGAACGATATGGCGAAACAGATCGCGGCCGCTTGCAATTGCCAGACTTCTGCATGGAGAGCGACCAGTAGTTCGGAACAGGCCAGCGCCGCATAAGACAGCGCGAGGGCAATGCGCACGCCGGCCTTGCCGCCGCCAGGCCTGCGACGAAGCCGCTCAAGAGCCCCACTGCGCCGATGATCGACCACAGCCGCGCGATGGTCTCGAGCGGATAACCTCTCTCCGCAACCAGAAAGCTCGATACGAAATTCTGCCAGGGACCGCAGACCATCCCGGCCAGTGCCAGCAAGGTCCAGACGGTCAGATTGCGCGCTGTCGCCAGTCGCCGCCATCCGCCGGATGCGTGGCTGTTCTCCGCGGTCCTTGCGGTCTCGTGGACGAATACTTGCGATGCGAACACGCGGAGCGCGATAAAACCGCACAGCGTGATGGCAAGCGACGCCGATCCCGCCACGATCCACGGCTTGCGCCAGGCGTCGCCGGGCAGAAGCCAGGACGCCAGCACGCCATTGGCGACTTGCCCGTAGGCCGTGCAGCTGGATATGAGTCCATTGACACGGGACCGGTAGCAGGACGGCACGTTTTCGGCGACTGCGCCAGCAGTCGGTATGACCATGAGTGCGGCGGCTGCACCGAGACCGGCAAGAACGAACGCCGTCTGCACGACACTATCCACGCCGGCAAAGAGCAGCAGCCGAGCGATTCAGTCCTCCAGGCCGACCGGAATCGCAAACTCCAGCAGCGGCGCGTGCTGCTGACAGCCGTACATGTCGGACTCGCCGAGCCGCCCTTGCGGCAACTGCCGGCGCATGGTCACCTTGATCGCCTGTCCGCGCGGCACCGCAAAGATCGACGTGATCATGCCCTCCTCCACGCCGAACAGTTCGGCCATGGCGGTCTTGGTGAAACGCCCCGATTCCCACACCGTATCGAAGTGAGCAGCGTCCTCGAACAACACGTCGAACGTGAGCAGAAACGGACCGGCGTTCTTGCTGCGGATCACCGTCGCGAGCGACGAAAGCGGAACCGTTGTCATGATGCGAGCGCCTCGAAATGAACGGGAAAGAGCGCCGTCGCCGACGCAGTCTTCAGCAGGTGATACGCGGAAAATTCGTACACGGGCCCGGCATCGATTTCGGATGGCGAATACGGAAACGCGAGATTGCCCGCCGTGTTGTACATGCCCGGAAAGCTCACGTGCAACAGCGTCCCGCTGATGAAATGGGCCGCCGCATGCGCGAGCGACTGCTCGTGCGCGACCGCTTCGATCACGAGACCGAGTTCGTGGCTCGTCGTTTTTCGCACGGGTTCGAGTCCACGCATCACGCCGTCGCGGCCGTAGACGTGGAACTGAACATCGAGGTCGGGCGCGTCGAAATACGCGAGCGCGGCGGCTTTCGCATCCGCGAGCAGCGTGTCGATGCGCGCGACCATCGTCGGGCAGCGCACGCCCGCCACGGTGATGCTCCGGTAACCGCGCCGCCGCGCGCCTTCGAGCTTGACCCAGTAATCGTCCGCCTCAATGAACCGCGACCCCGTCACGCGCACTTCGCGTTCGCTGATCTGCACGAAATTGCATGTTGACAGATCGAGTTCATGTCCCGGCCCCGCCTGCAGAAACGGGTTCTCGCGTTCATACAGCGTGTGCGCCGCCACGGACGTGAGCGACGCGCGCCGGTTCAGCCCGCCCGGTTCCAGCGTGAAACCCGTTGCGTCGATGGTGCCCATCATCACGTCCGTGCCGTGCGGCTCGGCGGAAAACGCGCCGCATTCGAGAATCTTGCCCATGTGGATGGCCAGCCCCGGATCGGCGCCCTTCCAGATCGGGAACGCGGCGATCACCGAGTCATCGCACGCGCGGCCCGCGATGATCACGTCCGCGCCGGCCGCAAGCGCCTCGACGATCGGCTCGTGTCCCATCTGCGCGACGATCGCGTGGCTCGCTCGCGCCTCCTCGGCGCTCAGTTCCCAGCCCGCCTCGAAGTCGCGCACCTCGCCCAGGCCCACGGCATCGGCAACGACGCCCGCGGGAATATCGGCGTATATCCACGCGAGACGCAGACTCAGCGTCTGCTCCGCGACGATGCCGCGCACGATGCGCACCACTTCGTCCACGTGCGCGCGTGTGCCCGCACCGCCCGCGCTGCCGACGATCACCGGAATCCCCGCCCGCCTGGCCGCCACGATCATCGTCGTGAGTTCGCGGCGAATGCTGATTTCCGACACCAGCGCTTCGCCCGAGCCGAGGTAATGCGGGCCCGGATCGGTCGATCCGGCGTCGACGGCGATCACGTCGGGCCGCATCGACATCGCGCGTTCGAATGCTTCGTCGGCGAATCCATAGCCCAGCGTGCAGGTGGGCGTGAGTACGCGTATTGGCTTGTCCATCCGGGACCTCATGATGACGCACGATGCGTCGTGAAAGATCAAAGCGCGCCGCCCCGGTCGCGCAACAGTTCGAGCCGGGCGACCTCGTCGATGCAGTTGATGCCGAGCAATCCCATGTTCGTGCTGATCTCGCGCTTCAGGATCGCGAGCGCGTGCGCGATGCCGGCTGCATCGGCGGCGGCGGCGGCCAGCAACATCGGCCGGCCGACGAACACGAAGCGTGCCCCGCCATGCAGCGCCTTCAGCACGTCCGAGCCGCGCCGCACGCCACCGTCGTACAGGAGCGTCAGCGTGTCGACACGGGCGGCGATCGCCTCCAGTGCATCGAGCGAACCGACCGCGCAATCCACTTGCCGTCCGCCATGATTCGACACGATGATCCCGTCGATCCCGGCTTGTTCCGCGATCACCGCGTCGGCGGCGGACATGACGCCCTTGAGCACGATGCGTCCGTTCCAGCGCCGGCGAATGTGCTCCAGATGCGCCCACGACAGCGCGCCGCGCCGTCCGATGTCGCGCACGAGCGAGCGCGAGAACACCGGCGGCCCAGCGACCGCGTCCATGTTCTCGAAGCGCAACGGACGGCGCCTGAGCACGCTCTCGCCAAGCACGCGCCAGCACCACGACAGCCGCGTCAGCGCCTGCCATGCCAGCCGCGCGCCGGGCCTCACGGGCGACCGGAAACCGTGTTTCTCCGCGTATTCATGCTGGCCGTGCACCGCTGTATCGACATTGATGACGAGCGTATCGAAGCCCGCTTGCGCAACGCGATGGAGCATCGGATCGATGCGCGCGGCATCGCCCGGAATGTAGGCCTGGAACCAGCTCGTCGGGCCCGCCGCGCGCACGGTCTCCAGCGGCGTCAGCGACGCGCCGCTCAGGATGAACGGCACGCCCGCAGCGGCGGCGGCGCGGGCGAGCACTTCGTCGCCGTGAGCGGCGGCCATCCGGCTGAAGCCCATCGGCGCAATGCCGAACGGACTTTCATATTCGACGCCGAACAGGGTGGTGCGCGTGTCACGCCGCTCGATGTCCACCAGCACGCGCGGCACGAACGCCCGCGACTCGAAGCCGCGCAGATTGCGCCGATGCGCCGCGCCGTCCTCGGACCAGCCGGACACATACGCATACATCGCCGCGGGCAGGCGACGTTTCGCGAGCGCCGCGAAGTCGTTCAGGCACAACACGTCGCGCAGACTCGCCGGCAGGTCCGGCGCCTCGACGCGGCGTGCGTGCATCTGCGCTAGCGCTGCGGTTCGCTCGTCTGCGCCTGCGGCAGCGAGAACATCTCGCTGATCGACACCCCGCCCCGAATGCCATCGATCCACTTCGCCTCCTTCAACAGATGAGCCTGCGCCGCTTCGAGAACCTGGTCGGCGATTGCCAGCGGTACGATGACCACGCCGTCGTCGTCACCGAGCACGATATCGCCGGGGCTGACGGGCGCGCCCGCCGCCGCGATGGTCGCATCCACCGTGCCGCCAAAACCGTGATGCGGGCCGCGCGGCACGACCGAGCGGCAGAACATGTTGAACTTCAGGCGCCGCATGTCCGCGACATCGCGCACCGCGCCGTCGACCACCGCGCCGCCGAGCCGGCGATGCACCGCTTCCTCGGCCATCACGCCGCCCCACACGGCGATGTCTTCCGCGCCGCCCGCGTCCACGACGAGCACCTCGCCGGGCCGCGCGCTGCCGATCACGTTGCAGATCGGCCCGCAATCCCCGACCATCGTGGCGATGGTGCGCGCCTGACCGCATAGCCGCGCGCCCGCGAAGATCGGCTTGATGACCGACGCCATCACCTGCGTGCGGTTCATGCAATCGGACGCGACGGCCGGCGGGATGAGCCGCCACTGCGCGAGCACGGCGTCAGACAGTTGTTTGAAGTTCACATCGAGCTGGTGATAGGCCATGGCGGTCGCTTTACCGGTGTGATGCGGGCACGGCGTCGCGCCAGCCCGGGTTGACGTTGTTGCGCAAGCGTCCGTGCACCAGATAGTCGACGAGCATCTGCGCGGAGAACGTGCGCATGTCGAGATAGCCGGCTTCGGAATAGAACGCGGCGTGCGGCGTGACCACGAGACGCCCCGCGAGCCAGGGCTCGTCGTTGCGCCACGCGTCGAGGAGCGGCGGCAGCGGCACCGGCGGTTCGGACGGCAGCACGTCGAGACCGGCCGCCGCGAGATGTCCGGCGCGCAGCGCGCGATAGACCGCGTCCACGTCCACCAGCTTGCCGCGTGCGATGTTGATGAAGATCGCGTTCGGCTTCATCGCGTGGAACTGCGCGTCGCCGATCATGAAGCGCGTTTCGTCGGACAGCGGGACGTGCAGGCTGACCACGTCGGCGCGCGCAAGCAGCGCATCGAGCGAATCGACACGCTCGTAGCCGACACCGAGCTCGTGCCCTTCCGGCAGATGCGGATCGTAATAGACCACATGCATGTCATGTGCCGCTGCGCGCCGCGCGATCGCCGTGCCGATCCGCCCCATGCCGATCGCGCCGAAGGTGCCCCCGCGCAGACGCCGCACGACCGGCACGTTCTCCGCGACGAAACCGCGTGCGGGATCGGCCTTCAGGCGCGCCTCGTATGAGCCGAGTCCGCGCGCCAGGAACAGCATCATGGCGATCGCGTGATCGGCCACCTCCGTAGTGCCGTAGTTCGGTACGTTCGACACCGGAATGCCGCGTTCGCGGCAGGCCGCCGTATCGACGTTGTCGAAACCGACCCCCACGCGCACGATCATCCGGCAACGCGCCAGACGGCTCACCACGTCACGCGTGATCTTCATGCGATGCCAGACGAGGATCGCATCGCATGAAGCCCAGGCGTCGTCGGGAATCGCCGCGGCGTCGGTCTCGTCGAAGACCTGATAGTCGATGAGCGCGCCGGTCACGCCCCGTTCGACATCGAGATCGCGCAGATGCGCGTCGGGCACCAGTACCTTGAGTGGTTTTGACACTTCTCCTCCGTTTGATTCACGCCGCCGTGCGCGACAGGATCTTGCCGAGAAAGCTTCTGAGGCGCGCATCGCGCGGCGCGTGAAAGATGTCGGCCGGCGCACCGGATTCGACGATGGTGCCGCGGTCGGTAAAGAACACGACGTCGGCCACTTCTTCTGCAAAGCGCATTTCATGCGTGACCAGCACGCAGGTCATGCCGTCACGGCTCAGATCCCGGATCACGGCAAGCACTTCGCTCACCATTTCGGGGTCGAGCGCGGCTGTCACTTCGTCGAACAGGATGATCGCGGGCTGCATCGCCAGCGCGCGCGCAATCGCGACGCGCTGCTGCTGCCCGCCCGACAACTGCGCCGGATACGCGCTCTCCTTGCCGGTCAGGCGCACCCGCGCGAGCAGGTCGAGCGCGCGTTGCCTCACTTCGTCGCGCGGCTGATGCAGCACTTGCATCGGCGCCATCATGATGTTTTCGAGCACCGTGCGATGCGGAAACAGGTTGTACTGCTGGAACACCATCGACACCTGATGCCGCAGCGGCACGAGGTCCCGGTCGCGCTTCAGTTGGTCGACCGCGAACGAACCGACGCGAAGCGTGCCGCGATCCACCGGAATCAGGCCGTTCAAACAACGCAGCAGCGTCGACTTTCCCGAGCCCGACGGCCCGATGATGCAGGCCGTCTGCCCTTTCCGGATCGTCATCGAGACGCCCTTGAGCACGTCGGTGCCGCCGAACGCCTTGTGCACGTCGACCAGTTCGATCAGCGGCGCGTGTTGCTGGATCACGTTCATTGCTTCTCCCGGATCTGTCGTTCAAGGCGACGGCTCAAGGTCGCAAGCGGAAAACTGAAGAGGAAGAACAGCAGCAGCACATAGAGCTGCACCGCCGTTGCATAGTTCGAACCGTCGCTCGCGGTGATCGTGTTGGCTACCGAGAGGACATCGGAGGTCCCCGTCACCACCGCGAGACTCGTGCCGATGAAAAGGCCCGCATACACCGTCATCATGTTGGGCAGGATCAGCGGAATGGCCTGGGGCACGACCACGTAACGCAGGATCTGGTTCTTGCGATAGCCGAGCGCGCGCGCTGATTCCCACTGTCCGCCTGGTATCGCCTCGATGCCGCCACGCATGACTTCCGCGACGTTCGCCGTCACCGGCAGCGAGAGCCCGACCACGGCCTTCACGAACGGCGAGAACGGAATCATCATGCCGAATGCCGGCACGTAGAACGGCAGCAGATACAGCATCGCGTAAAGCGCGATCAGCCAGGGCGTGTTGCGCAGCAGATTGACGATGCCGAGCGCGGCGAAGCGCACCGCGCGCGTGTTCGAAATCGTGCCGACGCACAGCAGCACGCCGGTGCAGAGCGACACGCCCATCGCCGCGAGGCTCATCAGGATGTTCGCGCAGAAGCCGCCCGCGAGTCCGGTGCCGGGCGCGCCGGTGAGCAGCAACGCGCTGCGCGATGCGAGCAGCGCGAAGGCATCGCCGCTCGCGCGGCCGTAGCAGCCGACGAGCGCCGCCAGCAGCAACAACGGCACGCCGATCATGCCGTACACGAACGCACGGGTCTCCGGCTGCATGCCGCGTGCGGACGCCAGCGGTTTGAGCGTGGTCGTCGCGTTCATAGGCCGTACCCCGGAATCCGCACCGCGCGCCCGATGCGCCCCGCCACCATCGACGCAAACGAAGCCAGGATCAGATAACAGACCCACACCACCAGCATCACTTCCAGATTGCGGAAGTTGTCGAGCGTGATCTGCGTGGCGTAGTACATCACGTCGGCCACCGCGACGAACGCGGCCTGCGACGACGTCTTGATCAGACTCACGATGTTGTTGGTCATCGGCACCATGGACAGGCGCATCGCCATCGGCAACTGGATATGCCAGAAGGTGCGCAGCCGCGAATAGCCGAGGCTGCGCGCGGCATCGACGGTCGCTTGCGGCACCGCATGCAGGCCGGAGCGCACGATCTCCACCGCGATCGCGCCGTTATAGAGCGCGAGCGACAGCACCATGCACGTGAAGCCGCTAAACACCGGAATCTGCTGACCGGTCGCCAGATTGCGCAGCGACAGGCCCAGCTCCGACAACGTGAAATACAGCACGAACAACTGCACGAGCGGCGGTGTGTTGCGCAATAACTCGACGACGATGGTGGTCAGCGTTTCCAGCAGCGGCATGCGGAAATAAATCACTGCCGCGCCGACGATGCCGATCACGAACATCAGCGCGATCGCACACACGCACATCGCGACCGTCGTGCCTACGCCGCGCACGAGCCAGGTCTGATACAGCGGATCGGCCAGCCAGGTGAAGTCGAGACTCATGGGCGTCCCTTGCGCATGTGGTCCGGGTCGGCGCACGCGATTACTTCGCGGACGCCTGCTGCTCGGTTACGAACTTGCTCGTGCCCATGTTGTAGGTCTTTTCCGCGTTGACGAGCACGCCGGCCGTTTCCGCCCGCTTGATCGACTGATTCAGCGCGGCGAGGAACTTCGGTTCGTTCTTGCGCACGCCGCCGACGATGGGCACGAATTCGTAGGCATCGAGCGCGATCTTGTCCTTGTCCTTCCAGCCGTCTTCGTTGACCTTCAGCGTGAGATTCGGACCGTCGTAGGCAATCGCCTCGCACCGGTTGTCCTGGAACGCCTTGTACATCTGCGCCGTGCCGGTGAAGAGCACCGTGTCCGCGCCGAGCTTCTCCTGCAGTGCACGGTTATACATGTTGCCCTGGCTGCCGCACACCTTGCGGCCCTTGAGGTCTTCCCATTTGCCGATGGTCGTTGTCTTCGGCGCGAGCAGCACCATGCCGGCCATCATGTAGTACGGGTCCGTGAAGTCGATCACCTTCGCGCGGTCCGGGTTCTTGCCGAGCGTGGCGAAGATCACGTCGATACGGCCCGCGTTGAGCAGTTCGATCCGGTTCGACGCCACGACCGGCACAAATTCGATCGCCGTGTCGGAGCCGAACATGTCCTTGGCGACGAACTTCGCCAGATCCACTTCGAAGCCGATCAACTGGCCCTTGCTGTCGAGATAACCGAAGGGCACGTAGTCATTGCGGATGCCGACGACGAGCTTGCCGCGTGCCTTGACCATGTCGAGCTGATCGGCGCGCGCCACGCCGGAAAGCCAGCCGAAGCCGAGCGCGAGCATCATCAGAACGACCCACCACGAACGCTTCGACATGAACATCTCCATAAGAAGAAACAGGTGAAACGCGTCAGCCGTTCAACGCGGTGAACAGCGTCTGGCATGAGGCTATTCTTCGATCGCGTCCTATAATAGTCAAATAGGACAAAATTCACTGTTTATAAGGCTGGCTTATGCAGGCATCGAGTCATGAATGTTCGTCAACTTGAGGCGTTCCAGGCCGCCATGTCCGCCGGAAGCCTGACCGCAGCGGCCGGTCTGCTGGGCGTATCGCAGCCGGCGGTGAGCCAGTTGATCGCACAGCTCGAAAGCAATTGCGGGTTTTCCCTGTTCACACGCGCTGGCACGAAAATGCGTCCTACCCGCGAGGCAGAGGTGCTCTATGCCGAGGTGCAGCGCATGTTCATCGGCGTCGGGCGCGTGGCGGGCGTCGCCAAGGCGCTGCGCGACCAGTCGTGGGGGGCGCTCAGCATCGCGTCGTTTCCGGTGCTCACGCGGCGCGTGCTGCCAGGAATCGTCACGACGTTTTGCAAGGATCGGCCCGATGTGAAGTTCAGCGTCGAGAGCATGCGGTCGAACTCGCTTCTCGACGCGATCGCGACGCAACAGGTCGATCTCGGCTTCAGCGTATTGCCGGGCGATCGGCCCGAACTCAACAGCACCTATGTGTGCACCTTGCGGGGGGTCTGCATTCTGCCGAAGGGGCATCGACTTGCTGCGCGGCGGCTCATTCGCGCAAAGGATCTGGATGGCGAGGCTTTTGTCGCGCTCGGGCCGCAGGACCATTCGCGCTTCCAGATAGACAGGATCTTCGAGGAAGCGGATGTGCAGCGGCGTATTCAGATCGAAGTCGGTCAGTCCGAGACTGCCTGCGCGTTCGTTGCGAACGGCATGGGTGTCGCAGTGGTGGATCCGATCAGCGTCTACAACAATGCCGGAGCGGACTTCGTCGTATGCGCATTCGAGCCGAAGATGGAATTCGAAATCTGGCTGATCCGGCCGAAGATCGCGCGGCCCTTCGCGTTGATCGAAACGTTCGCTGCGTACGCTTCCGGGGAACTCGTTCGTCTCGCGAACGAGTCGTTTCCTGATCGGCGTTAGGCATTCATTCTTTAGGAGCCGTGGGGGCTGAACGACTTTCGTCAAACCGCATCGACGAGTCTCTCAGCATCCTCGAGCATGCCTCTCGCAGCTTGCCGCAATAGCGCGATCAGCTCGTCACGATCGAAATCCGCTTCCCGATCCTTGGGCCACACCGCGAAGTAATCGAAGAAGATTGCCGGTTCGAAGCGCCGATACACCAGCCGGTCGCGTCGGGCGACGTCCATTCCGAACACGTCGGTGAGGGTCACACCGACGCCCTCCTCGGCCATCCGGATCGCCGCCGCCATCAGCGGCGCCTGCATCACTTCGTTGGGCCGCGCGTTCTCGACCAGGAACATTCGGTCGATGCCCGCCTGCGCGCTCTCGACTCGCGAGAGACTGACGTAATTGACGCCATCCAGATCGCTCGCGCGGATCAGCGGCCGTTGCGCGAGCGGATGGTCCTTCGGCATCGCACTGTAGATCGGGCTGCGGATCAGCGCGGCAGTCTCGAGCCCGTGACTCGGCTGCCCCCCGACCGCGACGCCGATCTCCAGCCGCCGCGTCGCCAGGACGTTCAGCAGATTCGGCGTGTCATAGGTGTAGATCAGAATCGACCGCCCGGTGCGGCGTTGCCAGTCGGGCAGCACCTTCGGCAGCAGCGACACCGCGATCAGCGGCACCGAGCCAAGGGCGATCGGCTGCACTTCGCTGTTGATCACGCGCGAGACGATCTGATCGATGTGATCGATGGTCGAGAACAGCACGTTGGTCTCGTTGTACAGCTGGTAGGCCAGCGGCGTCGGGATCAGCCGTCCGAGCTGCCGGTCGAACAGGCGGATGCCCGCGTAGTCCTCCGCCTGCGCAATGATCTTGCTGACCGCGGGCTGCGACAGCCCCAGCGCGCGCGCTGCCGCCGAGGCGCTGCCGCCGGTGATCACCGCGCGAAACGCCGCCACGTGCTTCAACTGCAATTGCCCACGCTTCAAGTCCACCTCCTATAACCAAACGCATGCCAGCATAACGAAAATCGCAGTTCCGCCGGCAAAATCGGAGTGATAAGGTGCGCTTACTCACTCGCTGGTCCCTGATTCATAAGGGATTACGCGCAGATTGATGCATGCCTGACCCTATGCGCTAAAGAATAACTTACGGAGACAACATGTTCGAAAGCATCGACGTCGGACCGAAACGCCCCGGTCACCCGATCTCCGGCGTGGTCCGCAAAGGCGGCCAGGTCCTGACCGTGCAGACCCCGACTGACAGCGCGACCGGCACGCTGGTCGACGGCGGCATCGAGACTCAGGTACGCCAGGTATTTCACAAGCTCGACCGCGCAATGCAGGCGGCCGGCGGCACGCTCGCCGACGTGATGCTGGTGCAGGTCTATCTGACCGATCCCGCCGACTGGGCGCCGATGCACGCGATCTGGACCGAGACCTTCGCCGATCCGTATCCCGCGCGCGCGACGGTCGTCGTCAAGCAACTGATGCTGGAAGGCATGCGGATCGAAATCGTCGTCAACGCGAACCTGGGCTGAATTCGGCGCCGCCGTCAGGCGGGCAAACTTTGCGGATCGAAAGGAGAGAAATGCCATGAAGGGGTGCTCGAAGCTCGTCATGCAGGCGCTGATGGTTGCGCTGAGCCAAGCCGTCGCGATGTCCGCGCACGCGGATACCGCGCTGACGAAAACGCTGCCGCAATCGGTTCGCGAGGCCGGCACGCTGCGCGTGATCGCGTCGCCGAACAGTCCCCCGATGATCTATGCGGGCAAGGACGCACGTACGCTCGAAGGCATGGAAATCGATCTGACACAGGCGGTCGCCGATGCGCTCGGCGTGAAGCTCGAGCTCACGTCCGGCACCTTCGACAGCCTGATTCCGTCGATCGCCGCAGGCCGCGCGGATCTCGCGGTCGGTTCGATCGGCGATCTGAAAGCGCGCCAGTCGCAAGTCGATTTTGTCGACTACGTGAAAGCGGGTGTCGGCATGGCGGCGCCGAAAGGCAGCGGCGGGGGCATCAAAGGTTTGTCGAGCCTGTGCGGCAAGACCGTCGCGGCGGTGCGCGGCACCTTCCAGGAACGCGAGCTGTCGGCGCAGCAGGCCAAATGCAAGACGCAAGGCAGCGCCCTCGACATCCAGACGTTCACCGATGCATCCGGCGCCGTGCTGGCGTTGCGCTCGGGACGCGCCGACGTATGGTCCGGCGACACCGCCCAGGTCGCGTACGCGGTCAAGCAGTATCCGAACGCGCTTGAACAGGTCGGCGACATGCGCATCATCGCGTTGCTCGGTTATGCGGTCGGCAAACAGAACACGCAGTTGCGTGACGCCGTCAAGGCGGCGCTCGATCAACTGCAGGCCAACGGCAAATATCGGCAGATCCTCGACAAGTGGGGACAAGGCGATACGCGAGCCGACAAGATCAGCATCAACGACGCGTGGCTCTGACGCGCACCGCCATCATGGGAAATCAATCAACGTATGGCGCGGGAGCACGCGCCGCCGAAGCGCCGCCGACCGTGCCGCCTGACACGCGCCCGCAGGCGTCGCCGCCGGAAGAATTCACGGTCGTGCCTCTGCGCCATCCGGGCCGCTGGCTGTGCGCGGCGCTG
The DNA here is from genome assembly GCF_031451075.1 of Caballeronia sp. LZ043. NCBI lineage: Bacteria > Pseudomonadati > Pseudomonadota > Betaproteobacteria > Burkholderiales > Burkholderiaceae > Caballeronia > Caballeronia sp. LZ043. Next base: position 26,234 of record NZ_JARUXT010000011.1, read on the forward strand.
ATGCTGTTCGTGCTGCTCTCGATCGCCGATCTGCTGATCACCAATCCGCGCTGGGAATGGCGCACCGTGCTCGACTATCTGTTCAGCGCGCCGATTCTGGCGGGCGTCGGCAACACGCTGCTGCTGACGGTGCTCGCCGAGATCGTCGGCATCGGTCTGGGGATCCTGCTGGCGATCATGCGGTTATCCGAGAATCCGCTGCTGTCGTGGTCGAGCGCCGGCTTCACGTGGATCTTCCGTGGCATTCCGCCGCTCGTGATGATCCTCTTCATCTACTTCTTCTCTGCGCTGGTGCCGACCTTGTCCATCGGCATTCCGTTCGGCCCGTCGATCAAGCTGATCGCCTCCCACAAGGTCCTCCCGCCGAGGGCGGCGGCCGTGTTCGGCCGGGGTCTCGCGCAGGCCGCGTACGTCTCGGAGATCGTGCGATCGGGGATCCTGTCGGTGTCGGCGGGACAGAGCCGCGCGGCGCTCGCGCTCGGCATGACACCGTTGCGCGCAATGCGTCACATCATCTTTCCGCAAGCGATGCGCGTGGTGATCCCGCCGCTCAGCAACGAAGTGATCTCGATGGTCAAGGCGACTTCGCTCGTCAGCGTGATCGCCTATACCGAACTGCTCACGACCGTGCAGGTGATCTACGCGCGCACCTTCGAGCAGATTCCCCTGCTGATGGTGGCGGTGATCTGGTACGGCGCGATCACGACCGTGCTGACGCTGGTCCAGAGCCGGATCGAGAAGCGTCTGAACAAGTCGGTGAAAGTGATGAAGAAGGAGAAATGATGAATGCCATTCCAGACACCGACGCCGCTGCGCAGCGCCGCAAGGTGATGGTCGAGGCACGCGAGGTCGGCAAGCATTACGGCGCCTTCGAAGTGCTGAGCGGCATCAACCTGCGCGTCCATCAGGGCGAGGTGGTCTGCATCATCGGTCCGTCCGGCTCGGGCAAGTCGACGCTGCTGCGTTGCATGAACCACCTCGAACACGTGAACGCCGGACGCCTTTTCGTCGATGGAGAACTGGTCGGTTATCGGCAGGACGGCAACCGGATCTACGAGCTCAAGCCGAGCGAAGTGTGTTTGCGGCGTCGCGACATCGGCATGGTGTTCCAGCATTTCGATCTTTTTCCGCACATGACCGCGCTCGAAAACCTGTGCCTCGCGCCGCAGGTCGTGTTGAAGCGCTCGAAGGCGAGCGTCGAGAAAGACGCGCTCACGCTGCTGGAGCGGGTCGGTCTCGCCGACAAGGCGCAGCATTATCCGTCGCAATTGTCGGGTGGCCAGCAGCAGCGCGTGGCCATCGCGCGGGCGCTGACGATGCAGCCGAAGATCATGCTGTTCGACGAACCGACTTCGGCGCTCGATCCGGAACTGGTCGGCGAAGTACTGAAGGTGATGCAGGACCTCGCGAAGTCCGGCATGACGATGGTGGTCGTCACGCACGAGATGGGCTTCGCGCGCGAGGTCGCCGATCGCGTGGTCGTGATGGACGGTGGCCGCATCATCGAGGACGGATCGCCCGGGCAGATCTTTTCGAATCCGCAGACGGACAGAACCCGATCGTTCCTCGATCGGCTGCTGGCCTGATGGCCGCACTTACAGCTTTGGAACGGGGCTTCTTGCAATGGTCGATACAGTGATGGTAATCGGCGGCGGCGTCGCCGGACTGTCTGTGGCGCGCAATCTGCAATTGCTTGGACGCAAGGTCGCGATCGTCGATCCGTTGCCGTCGCCGGGCGCCGCGTCGTTCGGCAACGGCGGCTTCATCTCGCCTGACAGCTTCATGCCGGGCGCGCAACCCGGCATGCTGCGCAAGGTGCCGGGCTGGCTGCGCGACCCGCTTGGTCCGCTCACCATCCATCCGGCCTATGCGCCACAGGCTCTGCCGTGGTTCATCCAGTGGCTGCGAGCCGGCCAGATCGACCGCATGACGACCCTCGCGAAGAGCCTGCACGCATTGCATGCCCCTGCGCTGATCGAATGGCGTCGTCTGCTCGGAGACGAGCTTTATTGCCGCTACATTCGAGAGGATGGCGAGGCGATTCTCAGCGACGTACCGCCGCAGGGATCGGCCGCCGACGTCGAGCGGCAGTTGACCGAGCGCTACGGGTTGAACGTCGAGACCCTCTCTCGCGCCGACATCGAGCGTCTTTATCCGGGAATAGACGCAGCGGTGCGGTTCGGCGTTTTGAAGAAAGGGAACGCACATACCGTGAGCCCGGCGGAACTCAATCGCGCGCTAGCCGAACGGATCGTCGAGCACGGCGGGACGTTTCATCGGGAGAAGGTGCTGAAGCTGATTCCCAAAAACGGCGAATGGCTGATCCTCACCTCGACAGGCAATCACAGCGCACGCGACGTCGTGGTGGCGGGCGGCGTATGGTCTATGCAGCTGCTGGCGCCGCTCGGCATCCGCATTCCGCTCGAGAGCCAGCGCGGCTATCACGTGATGGTCGACACCGAGCGGGTGAAGATCGGTGTGCCTTTCATTCATCGTGGTCGCGCGATCGGCCTGACGCCGATGCTCGACGGCCTGCGCATCGCGGGCAGCGTCGAATTCGGCGGCGTCGACGGCATGCCGAACGAACAGCGCGCGTTGCACGCGCTGCAGCAGGCGCGGGAACTGTTCCCCGCGCTGATCGAAGCGCCGCATCGAATCTGGACCGGACAGCGGCCGTCGACGCCGGACAGTCTGCCGGCGATCGGCGCGGCAGGCGAACAGCCAGGCCTCTGGCTTTGCTTCGGGCATGGGACCTACGGGATGACTGCGGCACCGCCGAGCGGGCGCATGCTGGCCGATCTCATTACGTCCAGACAGCCGTCCATCGATCCGGCGCCCTACTCGCCGCGTCGCTTCCATTGAAAGCCCGACGTCATTGATGAATTCGAGGAGTCCAGGATGAGTGGTGCAGCACGCGTGAGAATGCTCTCAGCGGACGAAGTCACGGCCTATGTCGAACCTCTTGCCGATGTCCTGATCGACTGCGTTGAAGGCGGGGCGGCAGTCAGCTTCATGTTGCCGCTTGCCAGGCACAAGGCAATCGAGTTCTGGAAGCGTGCCGCGAGCAATGTGGCTCGCGGCGAGCGAGTCTTGCTGATTGCGGAAGATCTCGATGGCCGAATCGTCGGTACCGTGCAGTTGATTACCTCTTTTCCTGAGAATCAACCCCAGCGCGCGGATGTTTCGAAGATGCTGGTGCGTCGCGATGCGAGAAGGCAAGGCGTCGCTGCGAGCTTGCTGGCGGCAGTCGAAGATGTCGCGCGCGAGGCTGCCAAATCGGTCCTGCTGCTCGATACGGAGACAGGCAGCGACGCAGAACGACTTTACGAACGCGCGGGCTGGCAGCGGGTCGGCGAAGTGCCAGACTGCGGCTACACGCCTGATGGCAAGCTTTGTGGGACGACTTTCTTCCACAAGCGACTGTCACCCGGTGATGTCCGGTTTACGGGCGCGACGCGAATGCGGCGCTTCCGCCAGGGATTGCCGGTCGCGTGACACGCTTCCCATCAAGGCTCATTCGCGGAAGGGCAGACCGGTTTTCCCTTCGGCGCGCATGTCGAAGGTGTTGAGCGTCAACTGGGTCATGCGTTGGAGTTGGCGCAGGCGCTCCAGGCCGAGCGGGACAATCGGCGCATCGGCAGGCACCTACCGCACACATCGGGGCGAGGCGCCCCGCTTCGTTCAAGCCCGATCCTTCGGCCGCGTGAGACCAACCTGAAGAACAAACCCGACATCCGGACAGCGCGGAGTGACAACGCTATAAGCTGCTTTTCATTTACGACCGGCGCTCCACGCATTCCCACGTACGCCTCATACCTCGGTCATCGTCTCCCTGACCCACTCTTCCAGCGACGTCACCCGGATACCGCGCTGCGCATTGAACGTCTGTCGCTTGTCCCACGCCACCCCGCGCCCCTGAGCAAACACCACGCGGTACTTTCGCAATCCATCGTGTGGCGCCTCGTCCAGCTGCCGCTCGAGTTCCGGCACGGTCCATTCCTTGCGCTGGACCTTGATGCCCAGCAGCCGGTCAACCGTATCCGCTACCTCTCGATACGTCACCGTATCGCCCGCGACATGCACGACGCGATTCGAGATCGACGGCGTCGCAAAAAGGATCTCCGTAGTCAGCGCGGCGATGTCATCGGCGGTGGTCACGGTCACCGCATTGTCCAGGCTTCCGAGCGCGTTCACGGTATGCGTGTCGAGATCGACGACACCGAACGACTTCTCGAACAGAAAGCTCGTGAACATGCCCGTCGAAACAATCACCCACTCGGTTTGCGACTGGCCGCGCAGAAGGTCGCGCACATCGAGTTGTTCATCGAACAGATCCTGGGCGCTGCCCCTGCCGATGATGTCGTAGTCCACGCCGAACTGCCACGGGAAATACCGCCTGACGCCGGCATCCAGCGTCGCGTGCGCAATCTTGATCTGCACGCCCGGGCCGCCTGCGAAGCCTGTGCATGAGATGACCGTATCGAACCGGCGAAAGATGGCGGCGAGTTCGGCGCGCGTTTGCGTGGCGAGATTCGCCGCAACGAATTCGAGGCCCAGTTCGCGCAATTCGGCTATGTCCTTCTGTTTGCCTGGATTGTCGGACGCGATCGTCGAGGGACGTAGCAACACGGCGAGCGAGACATTGTCCGCGTGCCCGATCTGCCCGGAGAGACTTCGCAGCATCGCCATGCCTAGTTCGCCGGCGCCCAGAACAAGAATCGAGTTGTCGTTCGACATATGCATTACCTGATGAGAATACGTGACGTGGTGAAAACGGCTCCGCGACGCATGACATCGCATGAAGATGAGCCTTGAACGCTTCGGAGTGTAGGTGTGCAAGCGCTATTCATTGTTCGTCGCGTGTGAATACAGAAAGCGATGGCGCGAGCAGCGCGCAGGGTTGGTAACATGGAAGCGTTATCGGCATTCGCTGCGCAGACCGCTCATGGACAAACTTCTGGCAATGGCAACGTTCGTGAGAGTCGTCGAAGCACGAAGCTTCAGCAAGGCGGCGGAAACGCTGTCGATGCCACGATCATCGGTGACGACGATCGTGAAGAATCTCGAAGCGCATCTCGGCACCGCCCTGCTGCGCCGAAGCACGAGAAGTCTCAGCCTCACCGAGGCGGGCGCGCGCTACCTGGCTTCCTGCCAGAGCATTCTGGCCGAGGTCGCCGACTCGGAAAGCCAGCTCTCGGCAACCGCGGCCGGACCACGCGGGCGGGTTCGGGTGGATATGCCGGGGGTCATCGGCCGTTCAATCGTGTTGCCTCGCCTGCATGAGTTCGAGGTTCGCTTTCCCGACATCGAGCTGGTGCTCGGCTTAAGCGATCGTCCCTCCGATCTCATCCACGAGGGTATCGATTGCGTGATTCGCACCGGGTCGCTCGCGGACTCGGGTCTCATCGCGCGACCGTTAGGCAGGCTCGCCTGGCTGACCTGCGCTGCGCCTCGCTATCTGAAGCAATATGGCGAGCCGGAGTCCGTGGCCGCGCTGAGCGCTCACCGTATCGTCAACTACCTGTCGAACGCGACCGGCCGGCCGCTCGACTGGCGCTTCAGCGTGGACGGCAAGGATATGAGCATGACGCTCCGCAGCCGCTTCTCGATCAATGACACCGAGGCTTACGTTCAGTGCGGTCTCGAAGGACTCGGTCTGATCCAGGTCTCGGAGTTCGCGGTAGCGCCGTATCTGCAAAGCGGGCGGTTGAAGGAAGTGCTCGCACAGGCGCGATGCCGTCCGGTGCCGGTTTCGATTGTCTATCCCAAAGGCCGTGCCACTGTGGCGATCAGGACGTTCGTCGACTGGATCATCGAGATTGCCGCTGCCGATCTGGCGCAGTGAATGGCCGGCTCGACTTCACCGACGACGAGAGAAGCCTTGCACACAGTCTTCGAGATGTTATCTCACGGCCGATCGGTGATCACGCGTGAAGCTTTCACGCACAAGGCCACGCCGGTCGGGTGTTCGGGATTCGGCTCCTGCCCGATGAATGTCCCGTTTTTTCAGTCACCATGACTGATCCGCAACGCGACTTGCAAAGGGCACAAAATCCTGGCGTGCGTGATACGGACATCGAATACTCCTGTTGAATCTTCAGCTCGGCTCCGGAGGACGTTGCTCCAAGCCGCACATCGGGCATGGACGTGGCCGCGAACCACTCGATCACGGACTCAATTGTCCGGCGTCATATGAGCGCGGACAACGGCGGAAGATGTCGACTTCCGGACAAGGCCGACGCAGCGGTTCGTCCTTTCCCCCCGCGACCGCGCCAGCTTCCAATGTACGGAACTCATCGTGCCGCCCGGTTGACCGCGATTTCCGCTCCTTCCTACCATCGACACAGCAGATCAGGCATTTCAAGCCCGCGCGGCGATGTCAGCGCAAGCGCGGTCACGGCCAACGCGCGATGAACCGGATCGAACACGCGTAACAGGAAGGAACATGGATACGCCAGGCAATAGCACCGATACCCTCAGCCTCATCGATTCCACCGGGTGGAAACCCCTGGCCGGCTTCGAAGGCGTCGAAGTGCTCACGCTCGCCAGCGATTTCGACGAACCAGGCAAAAAGGGCCGGCGCACGCGCCTCGTGCGGTTCGCCCCGGGCGTCGAAACCCGGGACCCGCTGGTTCACGACTACTTCGAAGAGACGTTCCTGCTCTCCGGCGATGTCCACGGCATCCGGCAGGCTGCGGCCTTCGGCACGTTCACCGAACAGGCATTCGTGCGCCGGCCGCCCGGCACACCCCACGGACCGATCCGCTCCGAGGGCGGATGCGTCCTGCTCGAGATGCACTACTACCCGGACTGAGTTCCGCCGGATCAACCGAACGTGCGGCCCTGCGGCCCCGCAGCCCCCCGGCAGCACACGACGCGCATCCAGAATCAGGATTCCCATGCCGAACAAGACAGCAATTGGCTTCATCGGGCTCGGTCAGATGGGTGGCTCGATGGCCGAGCGCCTCCTCGCCGACGATGTCGCCCTGCATATCCACGACCCTTCTCCGGCGGCGGCCAGCCGCTTGGTCGCCCGGGGCGCCATCGCACATGATTCACCGCGCCAGGTCGCCGACGCCGCCGCGATCGTGTTCGCCTGCCTGCCGAGCCGCGAAGTCGCCGAAGCGGTCGCGCTGGGTCCGGAAGGCGTCGCGCAGGGCAGCGCGATCCGCGTCCATGTCGAGATGTCGACGATCGGCAAGACCTGCATCGAATCGATTGCCGATGGATTGGCCGCACGATCCATCCAGACCGTCGACGCGCCGATCAGCGGCGGCCCGCCGGCCGCGCGCGAAGGCAGGCTCGCGATGATGGCCGCAGGTCCGGCGCAGGCTGTCGCGCAGGTCACGCCGTGGCTCGCGCGCATCGGCAAGCAGGTCTACGTGCTCGGCGACCGGCCCGGCCAGGCGCAGCTCATGAAGCTCATCAACAACACGCTGATGGCCACCAATCTCGTCGCCGCATCCGAGGGCCTCGTGATGGGCGCCAAGGCCGGGCTCGACGCGGCCGTCATGTTCGAGGTGCTGCGCGCCGGAACCGGACACAGCGCCTCGGCGGACGACATCCTGGCTCGCGTGGCGCTGCCGCGCAGCTTCGACTTCGGCGCACGACTCTCGATCGTCGAGAAGGACGTCCATCTCGGCCTCGACGAGGCCACCACGCTGGGCGTGCCGGCCCGGGTCATGCAGGCCGCCGCGCAGATCTGGGACGAGGCCGCGCAGAAAGGCTGGGGCGAGCGGGACTTCTCGTCGATTCTCAAGCTGATCGAGGAACGCGGCGGAGCGGAAGTCCGCCGCGTGACGTAGCGGCATCGGGCGCACTTTCGCATCGCGGAACAGTTGCGCACCGTGTGTTGTCTGTCGCCGGCTTCGCCTATGTAATGCGTTCACCCGGATGCTCATGTGCTCCGGACCGTGACGGAAAGCTCGCTGCACAACCGATAGCGTCGACGCTGCTGCGTACGAGAGCTTGAACAAGAAAAGGAAGGGGACACCATGAGCAGGATGCGCATTGCATGTTTCACGATGCTGACGGTGATGGGCGGATTCGCGTCTCCGAACCTGGTGCGCGCCGAAGGCACGATCCCGATTGCAGGTTCCTTCGACCTGAGCGGCGCCGCCGCCGATGTCGGACGCGACGTCCTCAACGGCACGCAATACGCGGTGAAGGTGGTGAACGATCGCGGCGGGGTGCTCGGCCAGAAGCTGGATCTGCGCTATCAGGACAACGGCACCAATCCGCAGCGCGCCGTCGATCAGGCGACCAGCCTCGTGCGCGACGGCGCCAAATTCCTGACTTCGCCACAATCGTCCGCGAGCGCCATCGCCGTGAGCAAGGCTGTGGCGGCCCGCTTCAAGGTGCCGATGTGCGCCAACTCGGCCAACTCGGACGACATCACGATCAAGGACTTCCATCCCTACGTGTTCCAGATCGGCGCGAGTTCGTACATGGAAGCGCGCGCGCTCGCCGCGCGCCTCGCCAAGAAGCCGTACGTGCGCTACGCCGTGGTCTCGGCGGACTACGCCGGCGGGCGCTCGGGCGCGAACCGCTTCAAGCAGTCGATCAAGGAACTCAATCCGAAGGCCGAGATCGTCGTCGAGGAATATCCGAAGTTCGGGGCGACGGACTACTCCGCGTCGCTGAACAAGATTCTGGCGGCCAAGCCGGACTACGTTTGGACCTTCCTGTTCGGCTCCGATCTCATCACCTTCACGAAGCAGGCCCGTGCGCTGGGCTTTTTCAAGCAGATCGACAACAAGTTCATGGCGCTCTATGACGGCAACACGCTGAAAGCCCTCGGCGCGGATGCCGCGGTCGGCACCGAAGGCTTCCAGAGAGCGCCGGCCAATCTGCTCCTCACGTCGTCGCCGGAGAGCAAGGCCTATATCGAAGGCTACAAGAAGGTGTACGGCTCGTACCCGTCTGACTGGACGACGCTGGCCTACGACTGCGTGATGACATGGGCGCAAGCCGCGACCCGGGCGAAATCGATCGAACCGGCCGACGTCATCAAGACGCTCGACGACGGCGAATTCCAGTCGGTACGAGGCGCGTTCCGCATCGGCAAGTTCGATCATCAGGCCGAGGTGCCGATCTATATCGGCACCGTTGCGCAGGATCCCGCATTCGGTCAGCCCGTATTGAACATCACGGACATCATCCCCGGCCAGACGGTCCGTCCGACCGAAGAGGCCCTGCGATCCATGCGCGGCAAGTAATCACGACTCGACGAGGAGCGGCCGATGTCCCTGCAATTGTTCTTCGCTCAAATCCTGACCGGTATCGCCACCGGCGCGCTGTACTTCCTCGTCGCGTCGGGGCTCACGCTGGTCTGGGGCGCGCTCGGCGTCGTCAATCTCGCGCACGGGTCGTTCTTCATGATCGCGGCGTTCTCCGCCACCACCATCGTGATGCAGCTCGGCCCGAACCTCGGGCTGCCCGTCGCGCTGCTGGTCGTGCCCGTGATCATGGTGGTGTTGAGCGCCGCGCTGGAAGTCTCGCTCTTCAGACGAGTCTATGCGGGCGGCATCTGGGGGCAGCTGCTTCTGACGTTCGGGCTGGTTCTCGTCATCAACAACCTGATCCGCTGGATGTTCGGCTCCCTGCCCCGCTCGGTCGCGGCGCCCGATCTGCTGCGCGGCTTTGTCGAAGTCGGCGGGATTCGCATCGCGCAGTATCAGGTGGCCGTGATCGTGGTGACGGCCATCGTCTCCTGCGGACTCTGGTATCTGCTCGCCAGGAGCCGGACCGGCAGGCTGATCCGGGCGGCCGTCGACGATCCGGCCATGCTCGGTGCAGTCGGCGTCGATGTGAAAGTGCTGCGCACCAAGGTCATGGCGCTTTCGGCCCTGCTTGCCGGGGTCGCGGGTGTCGTCGCCGCGCCCCGGGGCGCCGTCAATGCCACCCTCGATGTCCAGATGGTCGTGATCGCCTTCGCGATCATCGTCATCGGCGGACTCGGCTCGGTGTGGGGCGCGCTGACGGCCGCCATCGTTGTCGGCGTCGCGGAAGCGGTGTCGACGATCTTCATCGACCAGGGCAGCGAAATCGTCGTCTTCGCACTCATGGTGCTGGTTCTCGTCGTCAAGCCTTCCGGACTTCGCACCATCATTCAGCATTGAGGAACGCCCCGTGGAACGCCTCTCCCTCCGGCAGATCGTGCTCATCCTCGCCATTGGCGCGTTCTGCGCCGCGCTGGTGCTGGTCATTCCCGAAGTGCGGCTGCATTCCATCGCCCGCGTCGCACTCTTCGCCGGCGCCGCGATGTCCCTGAACCTGCTGATCGGCAACGCGGGACTGATCTCCGTCGGCCAGGGCATGTTCCTGGGAATCGGCGCTTATACGGTCGCGATCGCCAACATCAAGTTCGATATTCCGTTCGGGCAGGCCGCCCTGCTCGTCGTCCCGATCTCGCTGGTGCTGGCCTGTCTCGCCGGCGCCGTCGCGTTGCGGGCGCGCTCGCTGTTCTTCGCCCTGCTCACCCTGGCGATCGCGCAGGTGTTCTATGTCCTCGCGGCGCGCAACTACAACCTGACCGGAGGCGACGACGGCCTCGTCGGCATCCTGATCCCGGCCTGGCTCGACAGCGAAGCCGCGCAATACCTGCTCGTCGTGTGCAGCACGACCGCCATCTGCCTCGCGCTGCTGGTGCTGCTGGCGTCGCCGTTCGGCGCGACCTTGCGAGCCGTGCGCGACAACGCCGACCGGGTGGCCTCGCTGGGCGGCAATCCGCGGCTCTACGAGTTCAGCGCGTTCGTCATCACGGGCGTGATCGGCGGCTTGCTCGGCATCGTCGCCGCGGCGATCAACCGCTCGGTCGAGCCGAACATCGTCTCGTGGACCACGGGAACCGAACTGCTGGTGATGGTGGCGCTCGGCGGCCGCTCGACCTTCCTCGGTCCGATCACCGGCGCCATCCTGCTGGAACTGGCCCGCTCCAACATCCAGCGCTATTCGGATCACGCGGATCTGGCCGTGGGGCTGATCGTCATCTGCTGCGCGGTGTTCCTGCCGGAAGGCATCGGCGCCGCCCTGCGCGTGGTCTTCACGAGGCTGAAGACTTCACGGCGGGTTGCACGCGACGAGGTGCGCGCATGACTTCCGCACTCGCGCAGCCGGTTCTGTCCGCCGACAGTCTGACCAAGTCCTTCAGCACCTTCACGGCGGTGCGCGGCGCCTCGATCGATATCCACAGCGGCGAGGTGGTGGCGATCATCGGTCCGAACGGCGCGGGCAAGACCACCTTCTTCGATCTGCTCACGGGGCGCAAGATTCCGGACAGCGGCACGGTCCGCATCTTCGGCAAGGACGTGACCCGCATGCCGCCCTGGCGGCGGGTGCGCCTGGGCCTGGCGCGCTCGTTCCAGGTCAGCAGCGTGTTCGGGACGCTGAGCGCGCTCGAAAACGTGCAGCTCGGCATCGCGCTCGCGAAACGTCAGGCCTGGCATCCCTTCGGCCTCGCGGTGCGCCGGCATCGCGATCATGCGGCGGCGCTGCTCGAGGAAGTGGGTCTCGCCGATCGCTTGCATCTTCCGGCTGGCAAGCTCTCTCACGGCGATCAACGTTCGCTGGAACTGGCGGTCGCCCTGTCGTCGAACCCGAGAATCCTGCTTCTGGACGAACCGACGGCCGGCATGGGCGTAGCGGAATCGGCGGAGTGCCTGGAACATATCAGCGCGATCACGCGCAAGAACGATATCCCCATTCTCTTCGTCGAACACGACATGAGTATCGTGTTCAGCTTCGCCACGCGGATCGTCGTGCTGGCGGCGGGCGAAGTGATCATGAACGGCAGCCCGGCCGAAGTCAGGGCAAACGAGCGCGTCCGCGAGGTCTACTTTGGTGAAAATCTCTGAGCCGATGTTCCAGGTTCGCGGACTCGACGCCGGCTACGGCAACGTGACGATCGTACGGAATGCCAATGTCAGCATCGAGGCCGGCGAAGTGGTCGGGCTGGTCGGCCGCAATGGCGCGGGCAAGACCACTTTCATCTCGTCGATTGCAGGGCTGATCGACAGCACGAAGGGTTCCATTCTTCTGGAAGGTCACGAACTCGCCGCCCTTCCCTTGCATCGCCGCGTTCAGGGCGGCATTGCGATCGTTCCGAGCGGCGGACGGCTCTTCAAGAATCTGACCGTCGCGGAGAATCTGGCGATAGGCCTGACGAGACCGTCCGGGAACGACCTGCTGCCGGTCTTCGAGCTGTTCCCGGAGCTGAAGAAACTGCGCGAACGCAACGCCGGCAAGCTGTCGGGCGGTGAGCGCCAGATGGTGGCCATGGGCCGCGCGATGCTGCTCGAGCCGAAACTCCTGCTGCTCGACGAACCCACCGAAGGCCTGGCGCCGATCATCGTGCTGCGGCTGGCCGACGCATTGCGCCGGCTGCTCGAACGCGGCGTGGCGATGCTCATCGCGGAACAGAATGTGAAGTTCACCGACCTGATCTGCAACCGCCGATACATGATCGAGAAAGGCAGCATTACCGCCTGAACGGCGTCGCGCGGCGGGAACGATCCCGCCGGCGGGATCGCTCCGTCTCAGACCATGGCACTGCGCGCGTCGGTTTCACGCGTGCTGGCGCGGCTCAGCAGAAAGCCCGTATAGCCGGCCGCCGCGACGTCGTCGCACTTCTTGCGATAGGTGCCGTGGCCGCCGAGATAGGGCAGGAAAACATGCGGCTTGCCCGGAACATTCGCCCCGACATACCACGAGTTCGCTTTCAGGTAGAGCGTCTTCGCGACGACCTCCTGAACGTGCTGCATCCAGTCCTCTTCGGCCTGCGCATCGGCGTCGATGCGTTCGACGCCCAGTTTGCGCAGGTCGATCATGCAGCGCGTGATCCAGTCCACATGCTGCTCGATGCTCATCGACATGTTCGCGAGCGGCCCCGGACTGCCCGGCCCCGTCACCGTGAACAGGTTCGGAAAGCCGCTCGTCATCAGGCCGAGATAGGTTTTCGCGCCGCCCGACCACTTGTCGGTCAGCGTGCGCCCATCGATGCCGCGCACGTCGATACGCGTGAGCGCGCCGGTCAGCGCATCGTATCCGGTGGCGTAGATCAGCACGTCGAGTTCGTGCAGGCCTTGGTTCGTCACGATGCCTTCCGGCACCACGCGATCGATCGGCGTCTGCTTCAGGTCGACCAGCGTCACGTCGGCGCGGTTATAGACGCCGTAGTAGGTGTCGCCGAGGCACGGCCGCTTGGTGCCGAACGGAAAACCGCGCGGCATCAGCTTCGCCGCGACCTGCGGATCCTTCACGGTCTCGCCGATCTTGCCGCGAATGAACTCGGCGACCGTCTCGTTCGCGGCCTCGTTCGACAGGATGTCGCCATAACACATGCGAAAACCGAGCAACTGGCTGTTCTCCCATGCGTTCTCGTACTTCTTCAGGCGCTCCTGCGGCGTCGCGTCGAGCGCCGATTCGACCGGAAACGGCACCGCAATGCCGAAGCGCGTAAGACGGCTGACCGCGCGGCGTTCCGCATAGATCGCGCGCACGCGGGCGCGCATCTCCGGCGTCAGCGGATGATTCTTCGCCGGCACCACATAGACGGCGGTGCGTTGAAACACCGTCAGATGCCGGCACTCTCCGGCGAGCGCCTGAATCACCTGAATGCCCGACGAGCCCGTGCCGATCACGCCGACGCGCTTGCCCTCGAAATTCACCTCGTGATGCGGCCAGCGGCCCGTGTGATGGCTTTCGCCGGCGAACGTGCCGATCCCCGGAATTTCGGGCGGCTTCGGCACCGACAGCACGCCCGTCGCGGGCACGAAGAAGCGCGCATGCGTGACCTTTCCGTCGGAGGTCGTCACGCGCCAGATATTGCGCTGCTCGTCGAATTCGGCGGCTTCGACTTTCGTATTGAAACGGACGTGCCGGCGCAAGTCGAAACGATCGGCGACGTGATTCAGATAGCGCATCAATTCCGCCGACGTCGGATAGCGCTCCGGCCAGTCCCATTCGTCCTGAAGCTCGGGCGAAAACGAATACGAATAGTCCCAGCACTCGAGATCCACGCGCGCGCCGGGATAGCGATTCCAGTACCACGTGCCGCCGATGCCGTCGCCGGACTCGAAAGCCTGGATGCGGAAGCCCGCATCGGTGAGACGCTTGATCGCATACAGCCCGGCAAAACCGGCGCCGACGACGACGGCGTCCAGTACGTCGTTCGAGTGTGGGTTCATCTGAATCGTCTCCTGGGAAATGAATCGTTCTTCGCAGGAGTCCATTGAATCGCCGCACGGCGGCAGGCATCAATCGGGACGTGAACCTTATCCCGTACATTGAAATCGGTACGGAGCCCGGTTCAGGCATGTCAGGCCCGTCGCCGTTCCGCGCAGCCGCCGCCCGTTTCAAAGTACGGCAGACGCGCGTCGCGGGCGTTGACGCGGCACTGGCCGGCTCGGCATCGTGGATGTCATCGAACCCAAGGAGTGCGATGCCGTGTCCACTGCCCTGCAACGCCTGATCGACAAGGATCTGATTCGCGACGTGCTGCTGCGCTACGCACGCGGCGTGGATCGTCGGGACTGGGAGCGCGTCCGCGCCGCCTTCTTCGAGGATGCCCGCGACGATCATGCGGACTTCGAAGGCACGCGGGACGCGTTCATCGCCTGGGTCAGGCAACGTCACGATGCGCCGAGCCTCCTCAAATCGACGCACTTTCTCGGCAACTGCCTCGTGGAATTCGCGTCCGATACCGTCGCCGCGGTCGAAACGTATTTCATCGCGCGGCTGGAACTGACGCCGGAGGCCGGCGCGCACCGGTCGATGCTGGCCGCGCAGCACGCCGGGAGCGCGCAGAACAGCCGGGTTCAGGTGTCGGGACGTTATGTCGACCGCTTCGAGAAGCGCAACGAGGATTGGCGGATCGCGCAGCGCCGTACCGTGTTCGATGCCATCGAGTCGCAACTCGTCGATGCCGCCGACAACTCGCTCGATCCGGCCTGGACGCTCGGCCGCCGTGATCCGCACGATCCGGTGTTCGCGGCAAGGGCGGAAATCGGCTTGATCTGACGGGCCGGTTTCCGGACGAACACGACACCCTGCAGGAGGATTCATGACATTGCGCAGAAACGCGCTCGTAGTGGGCGGCGCCGGCGGGATCGGCGCGGCGTGCTGCGCGGCGCTCGCGGCGGACTGGACGCCGATCGTCGTCGACCGGGACGCGGACGCCGCCGGACGCGTGGCCGCCGAAACCGGCGGACGGGCTTACCGGCTCGACGTCGGCGACGTCGCTGCCATCGAATCGTGCATCGCTACCATCGAACACGAATGCGGCGACATCGACGGGCTCGTCTTCGCGGCGGGCGTGATTCCGCCGGCGCAAGGTCCGGCGCAGGTCGATGCGCCGGTCTGGGACGCGATCCTCGATATCAACGCGCGCGGCGCTCATGCGGTGAGCCGCCTCGTCGGATTGCGCATGGCGTCGCGCGAACGCGGCAGCATCGTGATGATTGCGTCGCTCGCCGGCATGATGCCGACGCCGCACCTCGCGTACGGCCCGTCGAAGGCCGCGATGATCAACCTGGCGGGCGCGCTGGCCGTCTATCTCGGGCGGCAAGGCGTGCGCGTGAATGCCGTTTCGCCGGGGCCCGTGCGCACGCCGGTCATCGAAGCCAGCTATGCGCGCGGCGAGCGCGATCCCGCCGTCATGGCGCGGCAGACGGCGCTCGGTCGCGTGAT
Organism: Caballeronia sp. LZ043; assembly: GCF_031451075.1. NCBI lineage: Bacteria > Pseudomonadati > Pseudomonadota > Betaproteobacteria > Burkholderiales > Burkholderiaceae > Caballeronia > Caballeronia sp. LZ043. The sequence continues at coordinate 41,921 of NZ_JARUXT010000011.1, forward strand.
CTCGCCGGGCGAACTGGCCGGGCCGATCGCCTTTCTGCTGGCCGATGCCGCCGCGGCGATCACCGGCACGAACCTCGTCGTCGATGCGGGTGCGAGCGCCACGCTGGGCTGGAACCTGTTCGGCGGCGTGGAGACCGTGCTGGCCGGATTGCAGCCGCAACGATAGACGCAATCGATCAGGAGACGAACGTCATGAGCCTCGACATCGAAACCCGCGCGTTCGTCGACACGCTCGCCGCGGCGGCGACGAAGCCGCGCCATCTGCTGACGCCGGACGAAGCGCGCAGCGCGTTCGCACGCATCAGCACGCTGCTGTCCGCCGGCGCCGAGGTGCGCGCGACCGTGCCGCTCGAGATCCCGGTCGATGGCGGCACGCTCCGCGCCCGCCTGTTCGTGCCCGCCGAAGCGCCTCACGCGCTACTGGTGTATTTCCACGGCGGCGGCTGGGTCGTCGGCGGGATCGACGAATTCACGCCGCTGTGCCGCGAGATCGCCGCGGGCGCGGGCGTCGCGGTGGCGCTCGTCGAGTATCGCAAGGCGCCGGAACATCCGTTCCCGGGACCGGTCGACGACGCCTGGCAGGCCGTGCGCTGGCTCGCCGCACAACAGGCCGCGCTGCTCGGCGCCGAGCTGCCCTTGCTGGTCGGCGGGGACAGCGCGGGCGGGAACCTCGCGATCGCGGTGACGCTGCTTGCGCGCCGCGAGCGGACGGTGTCGATTGCCGCCCAGCTGCTCGTCTACCCCGTGACGGATTGCGATTTCGATCGACCTTCGTATGTCGCGCCGGATAACCAGTTGCTGACGACGCGCGACGCGATGCTGGCCTACTGGAACCACTACGCGCCGGCCGGATCCGCCCGGGCGTCGAGTCTCGCCGCGCCGTTGCGCGAGCCGGATCTTTCCGGCCTGCCGGAGGCGATCGTCGTCACCGCCGAGCACGACGTGCTGCGCGACGAGGGCGAGGCCTATGCACTGCGGCTGGAACAGGCCGGCGTGCGGGTCCATCATCTTCGCGCGCAAGGCCAGATGCATGGCTTCCTGATGATGATCGGCGTGCTGCCCGGCAGCCGCGACGGCCTTCGCTTCATCTGCGACCGGCTTCGCAGCGTGACTGCGCGCCCGGCCCGCTGACGCCGCCGGCACCCCGGGCATGCCCCAGCGTTGCCTCCGGCACGGCAGTTGTACCATCCGGGATACTCAGCGCACCGCGCCGGCCCTAGCGCCTCAACAGCAAACCAACGACGGAGACCCGCATGCAACCCGGCAGATCCTTGCCGACTCACGTCGATGCCCGGTCCGATAACGGTCCGCATGGCCTCGACACCGCGTGGCCCAAAATGCCGCGCGGCGAACGCGCGCCGGGCGGCGCGATGGTGACGCCGCTCGTGCGCGGGCTCTCGATTCTTGCCGCGTTCACCCCTGACAAGCCGTGGCTGGGCAATCTGGAAATCGCACAGGCAACCGGCATTCCGGCGCCAACCGTGCTGCGCCTCCTGAAGTCGCTGCTCGCGCTCGGCTACCTGCATCAGGACAAGGCAAGCCGCAAGTATTCGCTGGCTGCCGCGTCGCTGGCGCTCGGCTACGCGGCCATCGCCGATCCCGATCTGCTGCGGCTCGCCGGCATTGAAATGCAGAAGCTCGCTCAAGCCACCGATACCTATGTGCTGCTCGGCACGCGCGACCGGCTCGACATTCTCATTCTGGATACGCGGATCGGCAGCCGCGCGGTGCTCGATCTGCGGCTGCGGCCCGGCATGCGCATGCATATCGCGTATTCGCTGATGGGATGGGCGCTGCTCGCCGCGCTTCCGGATTCGGAACGCGCGTATCTGCTGGGTGAACTCGAACGGCGCCCCGACGACAACTGGCCGACCATCGGCCGCCGGACCCACGAAAAGATCGCCCAGGTGCGCGAACTGGGCTTCGGCATGCTGCACGGCGAATGGGAGCCGGAGCTCGCGTGCGTCGCCGCGCCGGTGCCGCTGCCCGATCGGCCGCCGCTCGTGCTGGGCTGCGTCGGCCGCACCGCCCGTCTCGCGCAAGCGAGGCTCGAACGCGAACTGGGGCCGCGGCTCGTCGCGATCGCCGAGACCTTGCGTGGCCGCGTACCGGTGCCGGTCTGAATCCGCCCGCTCACGATGACGCACGCGCCCGTCACGCCCGTCACGCTCACGCTGGATCGCGGCCTGCAGATCCTGCGCGCGTTCCACGCCGCACGTGCGCCGCTGAATAACGGCGAGCTGGCGCAGCGCACCGGCATGTCCCGATCAGCCGTCTCGCGCCTGACCTCGACCCTGATACAGCTCGGCTATCTTCGTCGTGTCGCGGGCGGTTCCCGCTTCGAACTGGCGAGCGGCGTGTTCGGCATCGGTCATGCATATCTGGTGAGCAATCCCGTCACGCGGCTCGCGCATCCGCTGATGCAGCGGCTCGCCGACCGGCTCGACGTCTCCGTCGCGCTCGCTGCGCCCAACGGGCTCGACATGCTGTATGTCGCGCATCGCACGAGTGCGCGCATTGCCACGTTGCGGCTGGGCGTCGGTTCGTTGCTGCCGATGGGCCTCACCGCGATCGGGCGCGCATGGCTCTGGGGGCTGCCGGAACCGCAGCGGCAGCACTATGTGGCCCGTCTGCTGGAGGCCGCGGGCCCGCAGCGTGAAGGCCTACGCAGCGAAATCGACAGCGCCTTCGACGATCTGCGCAGCAACGGCGTGTGCATGTCGTTCGGACAGTTCCAGCGCGATGCCTATGGCATTGCCTTGCCGGTCCGCATCGGCCGCGAAGCCGTGCTGATGTCGCTGAGTTGCGGCGCAATCCGGTTCCAGCGCGATATCGACGCCGTCAGGCAGCGCGTCGTGCCGGCGCTCAAACAGGCTGCGCTCGAACTCGAAACGGAATTGCGCGACGTGCGCCACGAGCCGTAGCCTGAGCGCTTACCGCTGTGCTTCATGGATCCACGCCGCGATGTCGAGCAGCGCCTGCTGCGCCCGCGCGCACACGGCGCCCATGCGGAGAAAGCCGTGAATCAGGCCGTCGTGACGCCATAGCGTGGTTGCCACGCCCGCCTCCGAAAGGCGGCGCGCGTAGGCCTCACCTTCGTCGCGCAGCGGATCGAATGCGGCGGTGACGACCAGCGCCCGCGGCACGCCCGCGAGCGATGTCGCACGCAAGGGACAAGCATGCGGGTCCGCTGCGTCCATTTCGTCGGCGAGATAGTCGGCCCAGAAGCGGATCATCGCCGCGCGCGTCAGCGAATAGCCAGACTGGTTGTCGAGATAGGAAGGCGTCGGCGGCGTGTGGTAGCCGGTCACCGGATAGACCAGCACCTGCGCGCGCAACCCGGGCCCGCCTTCGTCGCGGATACGCAGCGCCGTCACCGCGGCGAGATTGCCGCCGGCACTATCGCCTGCCACGACGATGCGCGCCGGATCGACCGAGAGCGCATTCGCATGGCGTTCGACCCAGCGCACTGCGTCGAGGCAATCGTGAACGGCGGCGGGAAAGCGATGCTCGGGCGCGAGCCGGTAGTCGATGGCGATCACGGCCGCGCCGCTGCCGATGCACAGGTCGCGGCAGACGTGATCGTGCGTGTCGAGGTTGCCGATCACGAAACCGCCGCCGTGAAAGAACACCGTGATGCCCTGGCTTCGCGCACGCTGCGGCCGGTACAGCCGCGCGGCCAGCACGCGGCCGTCAAGCGCGATGGACAGGGCGACCGACTCGCCCACCGGCGTACGCCGTTCGAGCGGCGGAAAGGCGAGACTCGCGCGCAGTGCGTCGACGGAGAGCGTCTCCATCGGCGGCGCGGATTCGAGCGTCTTCAAAACCGCGGCAATGTCGGGATCGAGCGCCATGACGCTCACACCGCCAGCGTCGGCAAGCCGGAGATGACGAAGCCGCGATAGCCGTCGCGCACGACTTCCTCGCAGATCGCCTTGTACCGGTGATAGCCGCCCACGTACGGCATGAACACGCGCGGCTTGCCCGGCACGTTCGCGCCCGTGTACCACGACTCCGCCAGCGGATACAGAGTGGCATCGGCCGTTTCGTTGACATGCTCGATCCAGCGCGTTTCCGCGTCCGCATCCGGCTCGATCGTCCGGCTTCCGCGCGCGTCGAGCATCGCGACGCATCCGGCGATCCAGTTCAGGTGCTGCTCGATGGCGCACACCATGTTCGCCTTCACGGACGGGCTGCCCGGCCCCGTCACGATGAACAGGTTCGGGAATCCGGCCGTCATTAGCCCGAGATAGGTGCGCGGCCCGTGCGCCCATTTCTGCCTGAGGGTCAGGCCGTCGCGCCCGCGAATGTCGATATCCGCGAGCGCGCCGGTGATGGCGTCGAAACCGGTCGCGAACACGATCGTATCGAGCGCGTAAGTGGCCGCGGCGGTCTGCACGCCCGTTTCCGTGATCGCGACGATCGGCGCCGACTTCGTATCGACCAGCTTCACGTTCGGCCGGTTGAACGTCTCGTAGTAGCCCGTATCGAGACACAGGCGCCGCGCGCCGATCGGATGATCCTTCGGCACGAGCAACTCGGCGGTCGCCGGATCCTTCACCGTGCTGCGGATCTTGCCGCGCACGAATTCGGCGGCCGTATCGTTCGCGGCCTTGCTGGTGAGCAGGTCCTTGTACGAATACAGAAAGCTGATGCTGCCGCCGTTGCGCCATTTCTCTTCGAACTTCGCGAGACGCGCTTCGGCTGTGTCGTCGAGCGCGTTCTTCGTCGGCGCCGGATGCCCTGCTATGCCGAACGGCGTGTTCTGCGCCTCGGCACGCCAGAATCCGTAGCGCGTCTTGTGCCGGTCGCGTTCGTCGGCCGACAGCGCACGGTTGCGCGCCGGCAGCGTGAAGTTGGCGGTGCGCTGGAACACGATCAGCTCGCTCGCCTGCTGCGCGATGATCGGAATAAGCTGGATGCCCGAAGAGCCGGTGCCGATCACGCCGACCCGGCGTCCCGTGAAATCGACCGGTCGGTTCGGCCAGCGGCCCGTGTGATGCCAGTCGCCCTTGAAGGACTCCAGTCCCGCGAAGTCCGGAACACGCGGCAGCGACAGATTGCCCGTCGCCATCACGCAGAAGCGCGCGGTGGTGGTCTGCCCTTCGGCGGTGGTGATGCGCCAGAGGTTGCCGGACGCGTCGAAGGCCGCCGACTGCACGCGCGTGTCCAGTTGAATGTCGCGGCGCAGATCGAAACGATCGGCGACGTGATGGATGTAGCGAAGAATGTCGGCCTGGGTGGAGAAGCGGTCCGGCCAGTCCCATTCCTGCTGAAGGTCGTCGGAGAACGAATACGAATACTCGAGACTGTCCACGTCGCAGCGCGCGCCGGGATAGCGGTTCCAGAACCACGTGCCGCCGATGCCGCTGCCCGCTTCGAACGCCCGCACCCGCAAGCCCAGCTTGCGGAACCGGTACAGTGCATAGAGGCCCGCGAATCCCGCCCCGACGATTATCACGTCCACATCCGGCGTGACACCGGCCTGATCGACATCAGGATGGCGCATGGAGCGTCTCCATCGGTTCACGAGAAGGGTGATTGGCCCGCGATGATCCGAAGCTCAGGCCACCGACCGTTTCGAAGTAATGCCGCCGTCCACCGTGAAGATCGTGCCGCTCGTGTAACCCGAGCGGGGCGACGCGAGATAGACGAACAGGTCAGCGATTTCCTCCACCGTCGCGGCACGCCCGAGCGGATAAGCCGCCATCAGTTCGGCGGACCGCGCTGCGTCGCCGAGCAGCCGTTGCGCATGACTTCTCAGCACCTTGGCGATCCGCTCGGTGCTCACCGGACCGGGATTGACGCCCACGACACGGATCCCGTCCTCCAGGCTGCGGCCACCCAGCGCGCAGGTGAAGGCCATGAGCGCGGCATTGCCGGTCGAGCCCGCGATGTAGTTGAAGTCGAAGTTCTGGCCGCCGTTGCCGATGTTGTTCAGGATCACGCCGCCGCCCCGCTCCTTCATGCGCGTGTAGATCACACGCGTGAGGTTGACGTAGCCGAACACCTTCAATTCCCAGCCCCGCCGCCACGCGTCTTCATCCACATCCCAGAGCGTGCCGCCGGGAATCGCGCCGGCGTTGTTCACGAGGACGTCGACGTCTCCCGCGAAGGCCGCGAGTTCCGCGATCGCGCCGGACTGAGTCATATCCAGTGCGAGCACCTCCACCTGCGCGCCGTGCGCATCGCGCAGGGCGGCTGCCAGTGTGTCCAGCTTGTCGGCGGAACGTGCCGTCAACGCGAGGTGGCAGCCCTCGGCGGCGAATGCCCGGGCGAGCCCTTCGCCGATGCCCTGCGATGCGCCGGTGATCAGGACGCGCCGGTTTGCAAGTTTCATGTCCATGGTGATTCCCGTCTCCCCCGTTTTGTTCGCGAGCGTGACAGCCGTCGGGAAGCGCGGCCGCCTCCGGCATTGAACGCCGGATACGCAGGCCATGGCCGCGCGCCGCGCACGTTGTTCCGTACTTCGACAGGCCGCCCGCGAATGCCGGTCATCCGGTCAATAGATGGTGACGCCGCTGTCCACCGGAATGATCTGTCCGGTGGTGCGGCATGACTCGTCCGATGCCAGATAGACGGCGACATGCGCCATGTCCACCGGCTCGCACGGACCGAGCAGGCAATCGGCTGCCAGTTTGCGCAGTTCCTCGCGCTCGTCGACCAGATGCCGCACGCGCTCGGAGAGCGTCAGCCCTGGCGCGATCGCGTTGATGCGGATGCGCGCCGGCGCATATTCCAGCGCCATCGACCGGGTCAGCGCATGGACGCCGCCCTTCGCCGCCGTGTAGCAGTCGCGCTCGGCCAGCGCCATCAGCGCGACCATCGACGAGAAATTGATGATGGAGCCGCCGCCCGTCTTCTGCAGATAAGGAATGCCGTATTTGCACACGAGAAACGTGCCGAACAAGTCGAGCTTGATGGCGCGCCAGAACTCGTCTTCCGGCGCCTCGGTCACGCGTGCGTCGGCGGGCGTCGATCCGCCCGCGGCATTGCACAGGACATCGATCTTGCCGAACGCCTGCGCCGCGCGTGCGAGGCCGTCGCAGACGTTCTGTTTGTCGGTGACGTCGAGGCGCACCGGAATGATCCGGTCGCCGCCGCCGCTGGCATCGGCCGCCGCTTCCGAGAGATGCGCGTGAATGTCGCCGGCGAGCACGCGCGCGCCCTCGGCGATGAAAAGCTTGCAGATCTCCGTGCCGATGCCGCCACCCGCGCCGGTCACGAACGCAACCTTACCTTCCAGCCTTGCCATTTCACGTCTCCTTTGGAAAAACGAAGTGTCTGCCCGGGCATCCGATGACGGCAGCCGGCGCCCCGTCCACTCGCTCCCGTGTATCCCGGGTCCGCGTCATTCGATGACGACCGCCTGTTCCTGCAGATGCCGCGCGGCCGCGACCAGCCGCGGTCCGAGTTCCCGTTCGACGCGCGCACGCCCCAGCCGGACGCTGTGCCCGACACAGGCGAGCACCAGCGGCGTCTGGTCATGCAGCACCAGCGGCACGGCGAGAATCGTCAGGTCCGGTTCCCATTCGCCGAGCGACACGCAATAGCCGAGGTTCTGCACCTGCGAGATGCCCTTGCTGATGCGGCGGCGCAGGCCGGGCCAGTCACGTCCCGCACGGCGTTCGATATTGCCGAGCAGATAGAAGCGTTCGAGCTCGGGCAAGGCCGCCAGCAAGGCCCAGCCCATCGGCGACGACGCGATGCCGAGCCGCGTCCCCGCGTACAGCGTCAGGTCGATCGAGGCTGGCTTGCCCGCGCAGCTCTCCAGTACGATCACCTCGAGCCGGTCCCGCGTGCCGAGCATCACATGCGTGCCGTTGGTGTTCGCGAACGCCTGCATTTCGAGTTGCGCGAGCAGTTGCACGCTGGAATGCGCGATCGCCGCGTAACCGAGCGACAGCACCGGCGCCGCCAGCCGATACTTGCGGCGCTGCGTGGAGTGATGCAGATAGCCGAGCGCGACGAGCGAACGCGTGAGCCGCGAAACCGTCGGCGCGGGAATGCCGGTTTCGATCACCAGTTCCTGATTGCCCAGCCAGGGCTCGTGGGGTGAAAAGGCGGCGAGGATCGCCAGGCTCCGCGCCAGCGGCACGACCATGCCTCGCGATGCCGGACCGCCGTCCGCCGCGCCGCTGTCTCCGATCGAAGCGTGGTACCAGCTCGCGTCTTCCTGCCCGAACAAGGGCGACGCTGTCAGGTTGACCTGCGGCGGCATCGATTGCTCCGTGTTGTCCCGATTCCATGAGCGACCCCGAATGGCATGGACCGATCGTTCATCGCGGCGCGCCGGGCAGCCAGGCGGCACGCGACAAGCATTCATCTCATGCAGGGCATTACACGCGCCGCACGGAAACGAGTCAAAGCAAAGCGTGCAAATGTTCCGTATTCTGGAATGAGACCGATGCGCGAACCCGTCGGCGTACCGCATCCGGCACGAACCGCGGCCTTACCAAGGTACGGAACAGAGTCTTCGCACAGGTTGACCCACAACCGGCGCCGTCACATCGTACGAACTCGGATCCAATGACGTCACCTTCATCATGCCGCTCCCAGTCGATTACCGGATGACCCCTCCCCTCTCCCTCTCGCGCAGGCCGGCTCGCAGCCACCCAGGAGACCGATCATGAGCAATGTCGAAACCGGCAAGGTCTGGCATCCGGGTGAGCGCGAGTTGCAGAACGCCGGCATCGTGAAGCTGATGCGCGCGCTCGACGTGTCTTCGTATGACGAACTGATGCGCGTATCGATCGAGGAGCCCGAGCGCTACTGGACCATCGTGATGCGCGAATGCGCGATCGCCTGGGACGTGCCGCCCACCGGCTATGCGGACCTGTCGCGCGGACCGCAGTTTCCGAGCTGGTTCCCCGGCGGCAGGCTCAACTGGGTCAACACGATCTACGCATGGGGCCGCGAGCCTTCCACCGCGCAGCAGAGGGCCGTGGTGGCGGAGCACGAGGACGGCAGCGTGGGCACGCTGACCTATGCCCAACTGGAAGAACGCACGCGCGATTTCGCCGCGGGTCTCGCGCAACACGGCGTCAGACAGGGCGACCGTGTCGGCCTGCTGATGGAAAACGGCGTCGAGGCGACGGTCTCGCTGCTGGCCATCGTGCATCTGGGCGCGCTGGTCGTGCCGCTGTTCAGCGGCTTCGGCGTCGATGCGATCATCGCGCGCCTGTCGGCCGCCGAGGCGCGCATGGTGATCGCGACCACGGGCTTCGCGCGGCGCAGCCGGCGCGTGAACGTGGAAGGCGCGCTGCGCGATGCGTGGCGCGCGTTGCCGCTGCTCGAACACGTGATCTGGAAACGGGCGGAAGGCGACACGGCGCAGGATCCGCGCGATCTCGACTGGCAGGACACCGCGACGCGGGCGCAAGGCCTGGGCGAAGCGCCGGTGACCGTCACGCCCGATACGCCGTTCATGGTGATCTATACCTCGGGCACCACGGGCCGGCCCAAGGGCGTGGTGCACACGCATGGCAGCTTTCCGATCAAGGTGGCGCACGACTCGCTGATCCATTTCGACGTGCATCCCGGCGACGTCTATTGCTGGCCCGCCGACATGGGCTGGATCGCGGGCTCGCTGGTGCTCGGCTGTGCGCTGCTGCGCGGCGCGACGCTGGTGTGCTACGACGGCGCCCCCGATTATCCCGACTGGTCGCGCATGGCGCGCGTCGTCGAACGGCACAGGATCACGCACTTCGGCTCAGCGCCCACGCTGATCCGCGGGATGGCCAGCAACGAGGACGTCGCGCTCCAGGGCGACCGCTCGACGGTCCGCCTGCTGATCACCGCGGGCGAAAGCATCGCGCCCGAGCATTGCAGCTGGTTCATGCAGCGTTTCGGCGACGGCACGGCGCCCGTCATCAACTACACGGGCGGCACCGAAGCGTCCGGCGCGCTGCTTGCCAGCGTGCCGATCCGTCCGATTCCGCCGAGCGGCTTCAACACCGTTTCGCCCGGCGTCGCGGCGGACGTGGTGGACGCCGAAGGCCGGAGCGTGACCGGCGAAGTCGGCGAACTGGTGCTGCGGGCGCCCTTCCTCGGCATGACGCAATCGTTCTGGCGCGACGACCAGCGCTATCTGGAAACCTACTGGCAGACCATTCCGGGGCTCTGGGTGCACGGCGATCTGGCTTTGCGCACGCCCGACGGCAACTACTTCATGATGGGCCGCTCCGACGACACGCTCAAGGTCGCCGGCAAGCGCCTGGGTCCCGCCGAAGTTGAGGAAGTCGTGCTGGAACTGCCCGACGCGGCCGAAGCCGCCGCGATCGGCGTGGCCGATGCCGACAAGGGCCAGAAGCTCGTGGTGTTCGTCGTGGCGCGGCCCGGCGCGAGCATCGCGGGCGCGAATCTGGAGGCGCTCGTGGCCGACCATGTCGGCAAGCGCCTCGGACGCCCCTTCAGGCCCGGTCAGGTGCATTCGATCGCGCAGCTGCCCAAGACCCGCAGCTCCAAGATCATGCGGCGGGTGCTCCGCAGCGTGTATTGCGGGCTGCCGCCGGGCGATCTGTCGTCGCTGGACAATCCTGCCGCGCTCGACGATGTGCGCGCGGCGGCGACTTCGGCCTGACCCGGACGACGCCTGACCTTGGGAACGGGCAGGTTCGCAACCGGGCCACGCGCCGGCAATGCCGGGTCCGCTCGAACGCCGACGAATGCGCGTGCATGGAGCGCAGCCGGAACCGCTACAGGTTCGAACCTCGATCGCGCGCCAACGACTTACACCTGGACAAGAACATGAAAGTACTCGACGGCATCAAGGTCCTGGATTTCGGACGCTTCATCGCCGGACCGTTCTGCTCGGCGCTGCTGGCCGACTATGGCGCCGACGTCATCCGCATCGACCGCGTGGGCGGCGGCGAGGACCGCTTCATCGTGCCCGTGACCGCACAGGGTGAAGGCGCGCTGTTCCTGCAGGTCAATCGCAACAAGCGCTCCATGACGCTCGACCTCGATAGTCCGGAGGGACGCGAGATCGTGCGCAAGCTGGTCGCCGATGCCGATGTCGTGATCGCCAACATGCCGCCGCGCACGCTCAAGAGCCTGGGGCTCGACTATGACAGCCTGTGCGAGATCAAGCCCGACATCATCCTCGTCGCCTCCAACGCGTTCGGCAACAGCCGTGCCGTGCGCGACCGCGTCGGGTTCGATGGCGTGGGCCAGGCGCTGAGCGGCGCGGTGTACATCGCGGGTACGCCCGACCGGCCGCAGAAGGCCATGGTGCCCGTGGTCGACTTCGCCACGGCCTTTTCCTGCGCGCTCGGCGTCATGCTGGCCCTGTACGAGCGCCAGCGCAGCGGCATGGGTCAGGAAGTGAGCGCGTCGCTGCTGTGCACGGGGCTCAACATGGCCAGCGGCGCGCTGATCGAGGAAGCTTTGCTTGGCCTGGATCGTCAGCCCACGCTGAACCGCGCGTCCAGCTACGCCCCTTCCGACATCTTCAAGGCCACCGACGGATGGTTCATCACCCAGGTCATCGGCCGCGCGATGTTCAAGCGCTGGACGCACCTGATAGGCCGCCCGGAGCTGCTCGACGACCCGCGTTTCGCCGACGATACGCAGCGCGGCATCAATGGCGAGGTGCTCAGCGACCTGATGAGCCAGTGGTGCATGGACAAGACCCAGGCCGAGGCGCTGAGCGCGCTCGAGCAGGCGCGCATTCCGGCCAGCCCGGTCAACTCGCCGCGTCAGGTGCTGGAAGACGAAACGGTCCGCGCCGCCGACGTGATCCGCTGGATGGACTATCCCGGCGCGCCGAAGAAGGTGCCCATCTTCGCCACGCCGGTGTCGCTGTCCCGCACGCCTCCGGAAATCCACACGCGGCCGCCGCTGACCGGAGAACACACCGATGAGATTCTGATGGGACTGGGCCTCGACGCGCAGAAGGTCGCCGAGTTGCGCTCGCGGAAGATCGTGTGATCGCCTGAGCCATCCGGGCGATCCTTCGCCCGGTTATCCCGCAAGCACGCTTCTCCTACATGCCCAGATAGGCGCGCTGGACCCGCTCATCGCCGGCGAGCGTGCGTGCGTCGCCATGCTGCACGACTCCGCCGCCCTCCAGCACATAGGCGTGATCCGCGATGCGCAGCGCGACCTCCGCGTTCTGCTCGACCAGCAGGACATCCACGCCCGAATCGCGGATTACGTGAATCACCCGCGCGATCTGCTCGACCACGGCGGGCGCGAGTCCGATGGTCGGTTCGTCGAGCAGCAATACGCGCGGCGCGGCCATCAGCGCGCGCGCCACCGCCACCATCTGCTGCTGGCCGCCGCTCAACGTGCCGGCGGGCGCGCCGAGCTTCGCGACCAGATCGGGGAAATAGCCCATACAGCGTTCGAGATCGGCGCTGACCGCGCGGGCGTCGTCGCGGCAATACGCGCCCAGTTCGAGGTTCTCGCGCACCGTCATGCTGCCGAACAGGCGTCGCCCTTCCGGCACCAGACACAGTCCGCGCCGCACCCGCGCATCCGCCGAGGCCGCGTCCAGCGTCTCGCCGTGCAGCGTCAGACTGCCCGCCTGCGCCGGCACGAGTCCCGCGATGTATTTCATCAGCGTCGACTTGCCCGCGCCGTTCGCGCCGATCAGCGTCACGATCTGCCCGCCGCGCACCTGGAAACTCGCGCCGCGCACGGCCGGCACCGCGCCGTAACTGATCGATACGCCGGACACGTCCAGCACGATGTCGTCCTGCCTGGTCTCAATGTGCATGCTCGGCTCCGAGATACGCTTCGATGACGCGCGGGTCGCGGCGAATGTCCTGCGGCGTGCCGGTCGCCAGCATGCGTCCGTGATGCAGCACGACGATGCGGTCGCAGACCTGCATCACCGCCTTCATGTTGTGCTCGACCAGCAGCACCGAACTGCCGAACTCGTCGCGGATGCGCTCGAACACCTCAAGTGTGGCGGCGACTTCCGTCTGGTTCAGACCGGTGAGCGGCTCGTCGAGGCACAGGATGCGCGGCCGCGACGCGAACGCGATCGCAATGCTCACGAGCCGTTGCAGGCCGTGCGGCAAGGTGCCGGCGATGTCGTCGAGCTTGCCTTGCAGCCCGAGCAGACGTGCGGTCTCGCGCACCCGCTCCAGGCGCTGCGCACGCGGCACCGCCCCGAGCGTGCCGATGAGGATGTTGTCGGCCACGCTCATGCTGCGCATCAGGCTGCCGTGCTGGAAGGTGCGCGCAAGGCCTTTGCGGTTGATGCGTTCCGGCGACTTGCCGGTGACGTTCTCGCCGTCGATGACGAGCGTGCCGCGCGTCGGCGCGATGAAGCCGCTGATCAGATTGAAGGTCGTGCTCTTGCCGGCGCCATTCGGTCCTATCAGGCCCAGCACTTCGCGTTCGCGAATCTCGAAGCTCAGGTCGGAGACCGCGAGCAGTCCGCCGAAACGCCGCGCGATGTCGCGCGCTTCCAGCAAGGGTCGGGTGGCGGAACTCTGCATCATGCGCCTCCGTTCGAGCGAATGAGCGCCGCGCGGCGTGACTTCGCGCGCGTGATGCCGCCCTGCACGAAGCCCATGATGCCGCCGGGCAGCAGCAGCATCGCGAGGACGATCGCCGCGCCGTAGAAGATATGCTCGCTCGCGCCGAAGCTGAGCGTCACGCTGCCGAGCAACACCAGCAGCACCGCGCCCGCTACCGGCCCGAGCGGGTGATGCTCGCCGCCGACCTTCAGATAGGCGAGCGCCAGCGTCGACAACAGAAAGCCGAAATCGAGCGGGCTGATGACATTGTTGGCGAACGCATGCAGCGATCCCGCGATGCCCGTGACGAAGCACGAGATGCAGAAGCACGCGATCTTCACCGCATGCACGCGGATGCCGACCGAGCGCACCACGCTCTCGTTGTCGCGCACGGCGATCAGCAGCTTGCCGAACTGCGAGGTTTCGAGCACGAACAGCGCGAGCATCAGCAACCCGGCGACGAGCACGACGAACGCCGGAAAGCCGGCGCCGAACGCGGCCGGCGGGAAGATGCCGACCATGCCCGAGTTGCCGCCCAGCCAGTCCGAGCGCGTATAGACGATGCGCATCACTTCCGAGAAGGCGAAGCCGATCAGCAGGAAGTACGGTCCCTTGGTGCGCAGCGTGATGAAGCCGAAGACCGCGCCGATTGCACAGGCGAGCACGCCGCTCGCCAGCAGCGCGATCGCGAAGGGCAAGTCCCACAGCGTCGTGGACACGCCCGCCGCGTAGGCCCCGATGCCGAAGAACGCCGCCGTGGCGAAGTTCAGTTCGCCCATCAGCAACACGAAGCGCAGGCTGGACGCGTTCAAGGCCGCAATCGCGCACCACACGACGAGATTGGCCGCATAGCCGTTGCCGGCGAGAAGACTCGCGGCGCTGATCGCCAGCAACGCGAGCGCGCACAGCGCGAAAGACTTGTCACGCATGACCGAGCACTCCTTTGGGACGCACCAGCAGGACCAGCATGACGAGCACGAAGATCGCGAGATTCGCGCTCGACGGATCGAAGTAGTAGCCGCCAAAGCTTTCGATGAGCGCGATGAACACGCTGCCGAGAATCGCGCCGGGCACTGAGCCGAGACCGCCGATGACCACCGCGATGAAGCCTTTCACGAGATAGCTTTCGCCGAACTCCGGCGACACGATCGAGACCGGTGCGATCAGCGCACCCGCGATCGCGCCGAGCGCCGTCGCGACGACGAAGCCGCGAAACGCGATCGTGTTGTAGGGAATGCCTTGCAGCATCGCGGCTTCGTGATCGATCGACACGGCGCGCATCGCGCGGCCCATGCGGGTCGCGTTGAGCGACCACAGCAGGCCGCCCGCCAGCGCCACGGCCACGCCGCACAGCAGCAGCCGCTGCGCGGCGAGGGTCGCGCCGAACAGCTCGACATTGCCGCCGACGAGCGGCGGCACGGAGCGCACCGCGCCGCCGAAGACTTCGCGGAAGATCCCTTCGAACAGCAGCACGAAGCCTGCCGACAGGATGAACGAGCCGGCGAGATCGCGCTGGAAGCGGCGGAACGCGAAGCGGAACACGATGGCCCCGAGTCCCGAGGCGAGCACCACGCCCGCGACGAAGCCGCCGAGATAGGCGAGTTGCACCGGCACGCCGCGCATGACGAGCCAGGGAATCGCGACCGACACGATCAGCGCGGACAGCGTGAAGAACTGTCCGTGCGCGAAGTTCACGATACGCAGCACGCCGAAGATCAGCGTCAACCCGAGCGCGAACAACACGTACACCGAGCCGATCTGCAACGCGGTCAGTGTGAGTTGGAAGAGTGTCTGCATGATATTCGGCGATGACCTGGTTTATTGGCCGGTGCGTTGCTTGAGCTCATCCGGGCTGATGCGCGCCAGTTCCACCAGCTTGTCGCCCTGGATCTGCGTGACGATGACCGGTACGAGAATCTGCTGCGGGCTGCCGTACACGGACTTCTCGCCGAACGCGGCGCGACCGTAGAACGAATCGAAGGTAATGGCCGGCAGGGTGCCGGCGACGACCGTCGGGTCGATGCTCTGCGCCTTTTCCATCGCGGCCTTGAGCGCCTTCACGGAATCGTAGAAGCCGACCTGGATCGCGTTCAGCGACTCGCCCGTCACGCTGCGCGCGCCCTCGTTCAGCTCGCGCTGGCGTGCCGTCACGCCGGGTCCGTCGAAGGTCAGCGCGGCGCCCATGTACGCGTTGTTCGCCGCGCGTCCGCCGGTCGCGAGCAGGCCGTCCGCGCCGGTGCCCACTTCGACCACCTTCACGCCCTTCCAGCCCAGCGCGTCCATTTCCTTGAAGACGAGGCCGCCATCGGCGGGCGGGCTCGAACACAGATCGACGACGTCCGGCTTGAGGCCCGCGAGCTTGGCGGCGACCGGCTGGAATTCCGTCGTGCCACGCTCGTACCAGTCGCTCGCGACGACCTTCACGCCGACCGCTTCCCAGGCCTTGCGCGCGAGCTTCTCCGTTTCCTGGCCGGTGGCGTCGTTGGGATTGAGCAGCGCGACACTCTGGATCTTCGGGTTGGCCTGCTTCACGTAGCGCACCAGCGGCGGCGCGATTTCGATCGGCGTATTCATCTGCGTGAAGGTCAGCGGATATTTCGGACCCTTGATGCTGGCGCCCCAGGCGGTCGTGAACAACAGCACGCCCTCACGCTCGGTGAGCGACTGCAGCGCGCGCGAGGGTGCGGTGCCGAGACTGCCGCCGATATACTTCACGCCGTCGCGGCTCAGCAAGGTCTGCGCGACTTTCGCGCCGTCCGCCGCGTTGTACTTGTTGTCGTACGCGACGCACTCGTAGTTGTAGACCGTGTTCGATACCTTCACGCCGCCCGCCTTGCGGATTTCCTCGGCGGCCGCCTTGCACAGCCATTCGCTGCCCTTGCCCCAGTTCGCGCCCGAGCCCGAGAGAGGCACGGACAGTCCGATCTTGATGACGTTCGGCGAGTCGGCGAAGGCGCCGGGCGTCGCGCCCAGTGCGGCGAACCAGAGCATCAATGCGCGTTCGATCGTCTTGCGCTTCATGTGTGTCTCCTGATGGTTTCGTTTTATCGTGGGCTCATTTGACGAGCGCGGCCTGCGCGGGTCAATCGGGCCATGCGAAGTGATCCGTACGTTGGAATTCGGCTGCGCGCGCTGTGTATCGTGCAGAGCACGCGCGCGCGTAGCCGGACGGGCGTCGAGCCCGAACACGCGATGATTCATCGAACGGAACGAATGTGCGGGTGCTTGAACGCCGCGATTCAGGTGATCGAACGCGCGGCGAGATGCCCTTCGCGAATCGCCGGCTGGATGTCGCGCGCAGAGAGCGCATCGCCGACGACATGCAGTTGCGCCACGCGCGAACGCAACGCCAGCCAGAGTTCGTTCTGCGACTGGCGATAGCCGACGATCACGACCGTGTCCGCGTCGATGGTTTCGGTCCTGGCGCCGAACAGCGGCTTGATCTCGGCGCGGCCCTTGCCGACCGATACCAGTTCCGCCTGCGTGACGATGCGGAAGTCGCCGGCCTTGTGGAAGCGCTGCAGCGCGGACTGAGTGCGGCCCGTCGCTTCCATCGCGGGCGCGAACATCAGATGGCGCGTGACATAGGTCACCTTGACGCCGCGCTCGATCAGCATCTCGCAACAGCCTATCGCCTCATAGTGCCCGACGTCGTCGACGACGATTGCCGTGTCGCCATAGGCCTTCTCCCTATCCGTGATCAGGTCGAGCGATGTCAGCACGCGCGCATCCGGTGCGATCCGCACCTGCGCGGCGGGGCTGGCCGTCTGTACGAATTCATGCGCTTCGGCGGGCTGCGATCCGGTAGCCACGATGACGACGTCGGGATGTTCGGCGAGCACGTCGGCGGCGTCCATGTAGGTCGACAGACGCACGTCCGCGCCCAGCCGATAGATCTCGTTTTCCAGCCAGATCGCGATGTCGCCGATGGCGTGCAGCTTCGGCATGCGTCGCGCGTAGTTCAGCAAGCCGCCGAGATCGGCCATCGCTTCGACCAGCGTCACGCGATGTCCTTGCAGCAGCGCGACGCGCGCCGCTTCCATGCCGGCGACACCGCCGCCGACGACGAGCACGCGGCGCGAATTGTTGGTCTTGACGATCGTATCGTCCGACAAGCTCGCCTCACGTCCGACCGCGGGATTCACCGCGCATCCCATCCGTCCGCTGAAGACCCCGCCGATGCAGCCCTGGTTGCAGCCGATGCACGGCCTGACTTCATGGCCCCGCCCTTCGCGCGACTTCACGACGAGCATCGGGTCCGCGATCATGCCGCGCACGATGTTGATGAGATCGGCCGCGCCGGTCTTGAGTGCCTGTTCGGCGTCGTCGAGCGTCGCGTACCGGCCGACGATGATGCGCGGCACGGTTACGTCCTTGCCGATGTCCTCGCTGAACGGCAATTGATAGCCGACGGGCTGATCCATGCCCGCGTAGCGATCGACATGAAAGTAATAGTCGCCATGCGTGATGTTGACGAAGTCGATCAGCCCTTCGGCTTGTGCGCGCAACGCGATCGCATTGGTCTCACGCGCCGAAAGGATGCGCTGGTCCGAACTGTCGCCGATACGCATGCCGAGCGCGAACCCCGGCGACGTCGCCGCGCGAACGGCGCGCAAGGCTTCCAGCAGGAAGCGGATGCGGTTCTCGAAGCCGCCGCCATAAATGTCGGTGCGCCGGTTCAGCACCGGCGAGAAGAACTGCGAGAACAGATAGCCGTTGCCCGCGAGTATCTCGGCGCCTTGCATGCCCGCTTCCTCGACGCGCACGGCGGCTTTCGCGTACGCTTCGACGAGTTCGCCGATCTGGTCGGTGGTCATCGGAACCGGCGGTGCGACCGCATAACGCCCCGGCAGCGCCGATGCCGCCCAGGGCAAACCGCCACTCGCCGACGGGTCCGTATAGCCGCCGTGCCAGAGTTGCTGGAACAGCTTCATGCCGGTAGGCGCGATCGCCTCGACCAGCCGGCGCATCGGTGCGATGGCGCCGTCGTCGCGTACGCTCAGCGCGAAAGTCGACGAATGATGCACGGATGCACCTTCGATGATCGACAGTCCCGCGCCCCCTTTCGCCCGTTCGAGGTGATAGGCGATCAGATCGTCATTGATGTACTCGCGTGAGAAGGACGTGGCATGCGCTGTCCTGACGATGCGATTCGGAATCTCCACCGCGCCGATGCGGATCGGCGACAACACTCGTTCATACATGTGCGTATCCTGGTTCTCGCGATGCCCGGAATCGCGCCGGTCACGCGAACGCATCCATTGGAAGACCGGGAATGAACATGCGCAACCGCTGCGCGACCGCTGTTCCGTACCTCGGAACCCACTCCTGGCGGACAAAGACATAGGCTCGTCCTATGGCGGGCACACCAAATCGGTATTTCCCTGCTGGACGGTCAGCGTTTTAAAGTGGGGCTTGGACAACCGCTGGCGACGGACGCGCCGCATGCGCGCACGGAGGATTCGAATGAACAAGGAATGCGCGGTCGATATCGTCGCGCCGACTTCGGTGGCCGCACTCGCCGCCACGCTCGACTACGAGGCGTCGCCGGCTGACGGCGAAGCGCTGCCACCGCTGTGGCACTGGATCTTCTTCCGGCCGACCGTGAGGCAAACGCTGATCGCGGCGGACGGCCATCCGCAGAAAGGCGGCTTTCTTCCCGACCTTGGCTTGCCGCGCCGCATGTGGGCCGGCGGGCGCCTGCGGTTTCCGGCCCCGGTACGCGTCGGTGAACGCATCACACGCGAGTCGCGCGTGCTCGATGTGCGCGAGAAGCAGGGACGAACCGGCCGGCTCGGCTTCGTGACGGTCGCGCACCGCATCGAGAGCAACGGGACGCTGGCGATCGAGGAAGAACACGACATCGTGTATCGCGAAGCGGGCACGACGGCGTCGGCGCCCACCGCCGCACCCGCCGACGAAGCGTGGCAGCGCACGCTGATGCCCGATGAGACCTTGCTGTTCCGCTATTCCGCGCTGACCTTCAACGCCCATCGCATTCATTACGACACGCCCTATGTCACGGGAACGGAAGGCTATCCCGGCCTCGTCGTGCATGGTCCGCTGATCGCCACGCTGCTGATGGACCTGCTCAGGCGTCAACGGCCGGATGCCATCGTGCGCGAGTTTTCCTTCAAGGCGCTGCGTCCCTGCTTCGCCGGCAACGCATTGCATCTGTGCGGCCAGCCGTCCGCCGATGGCAAGTCCATCGAGTTATGGTCGAAGGACCAGGAAGGCTGGCTTGGCATGACAGCTCACGCCACGCTCGACTAACGCATACCACCCATCATGATCGAAACCAACGACGCATATCAGGACATTCGCGACGCCGTGCGCGACCTCTGCAAGCAGTTCTCGAACGAATACTTCCGCAAGGTCGATGAAGTGCGCGGCTACCCCGAAGCATTCGTCGATGCACTGACGAAAGCGGGCTGGCTCGCCGCGCTGATTCCGCAGGAGTACGGCGGCTCGGGCCTGGGTCTCACCGAGGCGTCCGTCATCATGGAGGAGATCAACCGGTCGGGCGGCAATTCCGGCGCGTGCCACGGCCAGATGTACAACATGGGCACCCTGCTGCGGCACGGCTCGACGGAGCAGAAGCAACGCTACCTGCCGAAGATCGCGTCGGGCGAATTGCGTCTGCAATCGATGGGCGTCACCGAGCCGACCACCGGCACCGACACCACGAAGATCAAGACGACCGCGGAAAAGAAAGGCGACCGCTATGTCATCAACGGCCAGAAGGTCTGGATCTCGCGCGTGCAGCATTCCGACCTGATGATTCTCCTCGCGCGCACGACGCCGCTCGCCGACGTGAAGAAGAAGAGCGAAGGGATGTCGATCTTCATCGTCGATCTGCGCGAGGCGGTCGGGCACGGTCTCACGGTCCAGCCGATCATCAACATGGTGAATCACGAGACCAACGAACTCTTCTTCGACAATCTCGAGATCCCCGCCGAGAACCTGATCGGCGAGGAAGGCATGGGCTTCAAATACATCCTCGATGGCCTGAACGCGGAGCGCACGCTGATCGCGGCGGAATGCATCGGCGACGGCTACTGGTTCATCGACAAGGTCAGTGAATACGTGAAGGAGCGCGTCGTGTTCGGCCGGCCCATCGGCCAGAATCAGGGCGTGCAGTTTCCGATTGCACGCGCGTATGTCAACGTGGAAGCGGCCAATCTCATGCGCTTCAAGGCCTGCGAACTCTTCGACGCGCACCAGCCCTGCGGGGCGCAGGCGAACATGGCGAAGCTGCTGGCCGCCGATGCATCGTGGGAAGCGGCCAACGCCTGCCTGCAGTTTCACGGCGGCTTCGGCTTCGCTGCGGAATACGATGTCGAGCGCAAGTTCCGCGAGACGCGGCTTTATCAGGTCGCGCCGCTCTCGACCAACCTCATTCTGTCGTACGTGGCCGAGCATATTCTCGGCTTGCCACGTTCTTTCTGAGGAAGCCTCGTCATGCGTCCGCTGCAAGACATCAAGGTCGTCACGCTGGAGCAGGCGATCGCCGCGCCCTTCTGCACGCGCCAGCTCGCCGACATGGGCGCGCGCGTGATCAAGATCGAACGTCCCGGCGCCGGCGACTTCGCGCGTGGCTACGACGAACGCGTCTCGGGACTGTCGTCGCACTTCGTGTGGACCAATCGTTCGAAAGAAAGCATCACGCTCGATGTCAAGCAGCCGCAGGCGCTCGAGATCGTCGAAAAGCTGCTCGCCGATGCCGACGTGTTCGTGCAGAATCTCGCGCCCGGCGCGGCGCAGCGGCTGAGCCTCGACTACGACACGCTGAGCACACGTTATCCGCGCCTGATCGTCTGCGACATCAGCGGCTACGGCGCGGATGGCCCGCTGCGCGACAAGAAAGCCTACGACCTGCTGATCCAGAGCGAGTCGGGGTTTCTGAGCGTCACGGGTTCCGACGGCGAGCCGGCGAAGGCGGGGTGCTCGATCGCGGACATTGCCGCGGGGATGTATGCGTACACGAATATCCTTGGCGCGATCATCGAGCGCGGCAAGACGGGCCGCGGCAAGCGTATCGACGTGTCGATGCTGGAGAGCATGGTCGAATGGATGAGCTTTCCGCTCTACTACGCGATCGACGGACAGACGCCGCCGCGCCCGGCCGGCGCCTCGCATGCGACGATTTTCCCTTATGGTCCGTTCCAGGCCGGCGATGGCAAGACCGTCATGCTGGGCCTGCAAAACGAGCGCGAATGGAAGAAGTTCTGCGAGATCGTGTTGCGCCGTCCCGAACTCGAAATGGATGAGAGGTACTGCGCCAACAGCCGCCGCGCCCGGCATCGCGACGAACTCACGCGCACCATTGTCGAGGCATTTGCGGACATGAGCGCCGCGCAGGTGATCGAGCGGCTGGAAGAAGCGGGTATCGCCAATGCGCGCATGAACGACATGCACGACGTCTGGCGCCATGAGCAGCTCGACGCGCGCGGCCGGTGGACGCGCGTTCGCACGCCCGTGGGCGAGATCGCCGCGCTCTATCCACCGGGCTTGAGCGCGGCGGATGAACCGCGTATGGATGCCGTTCCCGCGCTCGGCGAGCAGACCGAAGCCATACTCGGCGAGCTCGGGTACGATGCGCGTTCGATCGAACGCCTGCGCGCCGAGGGCGCGATCTGATCATCAGGAACGCGCTGTATCGAGGATCGCCTGCGCACGCATCACGACGGGCCGATCGACCATCTTTCCCTGCACCGCAACCGCCGCGCCATTCGCTTGCGCGAACGCTTCGAGCACTTCCCTTGCCCAGGCGAGTTCCGCTTCGCTGGCGGCAAAGCATCGGTTCACGGTATCGACCTGTTTCGGATGGATGCAGATTTTCCCCGCGAAGCCGCGTCGCTTTGCGTTGAGCGTGTCGGCGTGGAGTGCGGCTTCGTTGTCGATGGCGGGTGTCACGCCGTCGATCGGGGCGCCGATGTGCGCGACTCGGGAGATCAATGCGAGTTGCGCGCGGTAAGGGTCCAGTTCGCTGCCATCGGATGCCATGTTCAGGTCGGCGCAGAAATCGAGTGTCCCGAAGATCAGCCGATGCACATGCGGCGCACGCGCGATCTCCAGCGCGCGATGCATGCCTTCGGCGCTCTCGATCAGCGGGAACACGGGCATGCGGCTGCGTGTGCGCGTGACGAGTTCGATCACGTCCGTCGCGCTTTGCGCCTTCGGCAGCACGACGCCCGCAACGCCGCGCACGGTGCAGAGCCGCGCGTCCTGTTCGAACCAGGGCGTGTCGCGCGCGTTCACGCGGATCAGCACCGGGCGCCCGGGCGTGAGCCACGCGGCAATGGCTGCGCGCGCCTCGTCCTTGCGCTCGGGCGCGACGGCATCCTCCAGATCGAGGATGACCGCGTCGGCGCCGCTGTTCAGCGCCTTCGCGAATCGCTCGGGACGATTGCCGGGGACGAACAGCAGCGAACGATGACGGGTCGCGTTGGGCATCGTGGTCATCGGTCGTTACAGGCTTTGCACGAGTTCAGGCACCGCGCTGAACAGATCGCTGACGAGACCGTAATCGGCCACGCTGAAGATCGGCGCTTCCGCGTCCTTGTTGATCGCAACGATCACCTTGCTGTCCTTCATGCCGGCCAAGTGCTGGATCGCACCCGAGATGCCGACCGCCACGTACAGCTGCGGCGCGACGATCTTGCCCGTCTGGCCCACCTGGAAGTCGTTCGGCACGTAACCGGCATCGACCGCCGCGCGCGATGCGCCCAGCGCCGCGCCCAGCTTGTCCGCCAGCGGTTCCAGCGTCTTCGTGTAGTTCTCGCCGCTGCCGAGACCCCGGCCGCCCGACACGATGATGTGCGCGCTCGTCAGTTCCGGACGGTCCAGCTTCGTCACTTCGCGGCTCACGAACTGCGAGATGCCTGCATCGGCGGCGGCTTCGATCTTCTCGACTGCTGCACTGCCGCCTTCGGCTGCGACCGGATCGAAGCCGGTTGCGCGCACCGTGATGACCTTGATCGGATCGCTCGATTGAACTGTAGCAATGGCATTGCCTGCATAGATCGGACGCTCGAAAGTGTCGGCGCTGTCGACGGCCGTGATGTCGCTGATCTGCGCGACGTCGAGATGCGCGGCGATACGCGGCGCGATGTTCTTGCCGTACGCCGTGGCGGGAGCCAGGATGTGCGAATAGTCCTTCGCGATGTTCAGCACCGTGCCTTCGACATTTTCAGCGAGACCGTCGGCAAGTTGAGGCGCATCGGCGAGCAGCACCTT
Organism: Caballeronia sp. LZ043; assembly: GCF_031451075.1. Taxonomy (NCBI): domain Bacteria; kingdom Pseudomonadati; phylum Pseudomonadota; class Betaproteobacteria; order Burkholderiales; family Burkholderiaceae; genus Caballeronia; species Caballeronia sp. LZ043. The sequence goes on from NZ_JARUXT010000011.1 coordinate 65,632, forward strand.
CGCTATGCCTGCGATCTTCGCTGCAGCATCGGCTGCGCCTTGCGCGTTCGATCCCGCGACCAGCACATGCACGTCGCCGCCGATTTTAGTTGCAGCCGCAACCGTATTGAGCGTCGCTGCCTTGATCGACGCGTTGTCGTGTTCCGCAATGATCAGAATCGTCATGTTCAGATTACCTTGGCTTCGCTCTTCAGTTTGTCGACCAGCGTCTTCACGTCCGGCACGGTAATGCCCGCGCTGCGCTTCGCAGGCTCGGTGACCCTCAATGTCTTCAGACGCGGTGCAACGTCCACATTCAGATCCGCAGGCGTCACCGTGCTCAATGGCTTCTTCTTCGCCTTCATGATGCTCGGCAGCGTCACATAACGCGGCTCGTTCAGACGCAGGTCCGTGGTGATCACGGCGGGGAGTGTCAAGGAAAGCGTTTCCGCGCCACCATCGATTTCACGCGAGACCGTGACGCGTCCGTCTGCGATCACGACTTTCGACGCGAACGTCGCCTGGGGCAGGCCCGCCAAGGCAGCGAGCATCTGCCCCGTCTGATTCGAGTCGTCGTCGATAGCCTGCTTGCCGAGAATGACGAGTTCAGGCTTTTCCTGATCGACCAGCGCTTTCAAAATCTTCGCGACGGCGAGCGGCTGAAGCTCTTCCGCCGTCTCCACCAGCACCGCACGATCCGCACCGATCGCCAGCGCCGTGCGCAAGGTCTCCTGGGCTTGCGCGACGCCACACGAAACCGCGATCACTTCCGCAGCAACGCCCGCTTCCTTCAGACGCACTGCTTCCTCGACGGCAATTTCATCGAACGGGTTCATCGACATCTTTACATTGGCGATGTCGACACCGGAGTGGTCCGACTTCACGCGGACCTTCACGTTGTAGTCGACCACGCGCTTGACTGGGACAAGTATCTTCAATGGCGTCTCCTTGCAGTATCGTGAACGGGGCTTTATCGAGGCTCCATTTGAACGTCCGCCCGACGGACGCGCAAATACCAGTTTGTTTTGCCCGTCATAGACTCGCCCTATGACACGGGCAGGCCGGTTTCTTGCAACGCGTCACGACAAGAGCCCACACATCGAGAGGACACGAAGATGAGCGCAGGAAACCGACTCGCGGGCGCACCGCAGCCGATGCATGTCTGGAAATCCGCCTCGGGCATTCCGCTCGCCGCCGACACATGGGGCGACCCGGAAAGCCCGCTCGTGGTGCTGCTGCACGGCGGCGGGCAGACGCGCCACGCGTGGGGCGAAACCGGTGCACGGCTGGGTGACGCGGGGTACTTTGCCGTCGCCTACGATGCCCGCGGGCATGGCGATTCCGGTTGGAGCGAGGACGGCGATTACAGTCTCGACGCGCTTGCGCAGGACCTCCGCAGCGTAATCGAGCAGGTACGCGGCCCGGAGACCAGCGCGCCGCCGGTGCTGATCGGTGCATCGATGGGCGGCGCGACGAGTCTCGTCGCCATCGGCGAAGGCCATGTCCCGGCGAGCGCGCTCATTCTCGTCGATATCGTGCCGTACACGGAGCCCACCGGCGTCGATCGCATTCGCAGCTTCATGCGCCAGCGTCCGGACGGCTTCGATTCGCTCGAAGCCGTCGCCGACGCCATCAGCGAATATCGTCCGACGCAAACCCGCCGGCCCAATCTCGATGGCCTCGCGAAGAACGTGCGGCTCGGCGACGACGGACGCTATCGCTGGCACTGGGACCCGCGCTTCATTCAGCGGCCGCTCGATATCGAAGGACGGCACGCCCGCCTGTCGGCCTGTGCGCGCGCCGTGTCCGTGCCGACCCTGCTCGTGCGCGGCGGCAGTTCCGATGTCGTCAGCGAGAAAGGCGTGCGGGAGTTTCTCGCGCTGTGCCCGCGCGCGGATTACGTCAACGTCGCGGAGGCCGGGCATATGGTGGCGGGCGATCGCAACGACCGCTTCGGCCATGTCGCGATCGACTTTCTTCTGCGGAACGTGCCGGTCGAAGATCGGCACGCCTGAGGCCGGCGAGCCCGGGCTGTCGAAGTACGGAAATATGCCCGCCCCGTCCTTGACGATGGAACGTGCGGACTCGCATCGTGAGCGAACGCATCGTTAATCCCCATCGAAGGACGACTCATGAGAAGAGCAGCCATCGTCTCACCCCTGCGAACGCCGGTTGGCGCATTCGGCGGCAGTCTGCGCGGCGTGCCGGTCGAAGACCTCACGCGGCCCGTGATCCAGGCAGTGCTGGAACGCACGCGCATCGATCCGGCGCGCATCGACGATGTCGTGTTCGCCCAGTCGTACGCGAACGGCGAGACACCCTGCATCGGCCGATGGGCTGCGTTGAACGCGGGCCTGCCCGTCAGCGTGCCCGGCATGCAGCTCGACCGGCGCTGCGGCGGCGGCTTGCAGGCCATCGTCACTGCGGCAATGATGGTGCAGAGCGGCGCGGCCGATGTCGTGCTCGCGGGCGGCGTGGAGAGCATGAGCAACATCGAGTACTACACGACCGACATGCGCTGGGGCAAACGCTCGGGCTCGGTGCGCTTTCACGACCGGCTCGAACGCGGGCGCGAGCGCTCGCAGCCGGAAGATCGCTTCGGCCATATCTCCGGCATGGTCGAAACCGCCGAGAATCTCGCGCGCGAATACGGCATCACCCGCGCCGAAGCCGACGCGTTCGCCGCACTCAGCCATCAGCGCGCGGCGGCGGCATGGAACGCGGGCAAGTTCGATGACGAAGTGGTGCCCATCACGGTGCCGCAGAAAAAGGGCGAACCGTCGATGTTCACGCGCGACGAAGGCATTCGTCCCGACACTACCGCCGAATCGCTCGCCCGTCTCAAGCCGGTCATGAAGGACGGCATCACCACGGCGGGTAACGCGAGCCAGCAGAACGACGCATCGGCTGCGTGCCTGATCGTCGCGGAGGACAAGCTCGATGAGCTCGAACTCTCGCCGCATGGCTATCTCGTCGGCTGGGCAGCGGCGGGATGCGAGCCGGCGCTGATGGGCATCGGCCCTGTTCCCGCCGTCGAGAGATTGTTTGCGCGCACGGGCTTCTCGTTCGATCGCATCGATCTGGTTGAACTGAACGAAGCCTTCGCCGCGCAGGCGCTTGCCGTGCTGAAGGGCTGGCGATGGGACGATCGGGAGCGCCTGAACGTGAACGGCTCGGGCATTTCGCTCGGTCATCCGATCGGCGCGACCGGGGTACGCATGTTGACCACGCTGCTGCACGAACTGCGGCGGCGCGGCGGGCGTTACGGTCTGGAGACCATGTGCGTCGGCGGTGGCCAGGGCATGGCCGCCCTCTTCGAAGCGGCGTAGGTCGAAGGCGAAGCGCGCCGTTCAGATGGGCGGCGTGTTGGGCTCGGTCGAAAAATGATGCTGGCGAATGCGCCACGCGGCATCGTGCGATGCGATCACGAGCGTCGTACGCAGCCGCGATCGCGAAGTTCTGTTGCCGGCGAGCGTGAAGGTGAACTCGCCGTAGCCTTGCGCGAGGAAACAGTCATGCGCGAGCCGGATGACGCGCTGCTCGACCAACGCGAGCGTCGCCGATTCGATCACCCCGCAATACGACGAGAAATACGCGAGGATCGCGCGCGCTCCGGCAGACTGGCCCTTGCGCCCGCCGAAGAACAGCGCGTCCGGCGCATAGAGCGCGGTCAGCGCGTGCGGATCCCAGTTGCGGGCCGCTTCGTTCCAGGCGCGTTCAACCCTGCGAAGCGTATCCAGGCATTCGTTCATGATCAATTCTCGTCGTGACATGGGAGATGCGGGCAGGAACAGGGGCCACGCGCCGTCACTATGCCTGAAACATCGTGCCTTCCCCCGCTACGGGCGCGCTTCCCGCAGCATGTTGCGTGCGATGACCAGTTGTTGCACCTGCGTCGTGCCTTCGAAAATGCGGAACAGGCGAACATCACGATAGAACCGTTCGACGCCGTACTCGCTCATGTAGCCCGCGCCGCCGTGGATCTGCACTGCGCGATCCGCGACGCGCCCGCACATTTCGGAGGCGAACAGCTTCGCGCACGAGGCTTCCGTGCTGACCTTCAGGCCATCGTCGCGACGGCGCGCGGCATCGACCACCATGCAGCGCGCCGCATACAGTTCGGCGCGGCTGTCCGCCAGCATGGCCTGAACCAGCTGAAACTCGCCGATGGCCTGACCGAACTGCTTGCGCTCGATCGCATACTGCACCGTGTCGTCCAGCATGCGCTGCGCGACCGCCACGCAGATCGCCGCGATGTGAATGCGCCCCTTGTCGAGCACTTTCATCGCGGTCTTGAAGCCTTTGCCCTCCACGCCGCCGATCAGATTCGCGGCCGGCACACGGCAGTTGTCGAAGATGACGTCGCAGGTATGGGCGCCGCGCTGGCCCATCTTCTTGTCGCGCTTGCCGAAACTCAGGCCTGGCGATCCGGCCTCGACGATGAACGCCGAGATGCCGCCCGAACTCTTGTCCTCCGGGTCGGTGCGCGCCATCAGCGTGAAGATGCCGGCCTGCGGCGCGTTCGTGATGTAGCGCTTGGTGCCGTTCACGATGTAGTCGTCGCCGTCGCGGATCGCTGTCGTGCGCAGCGACGCCGCATCCGATCCGGCCTCCGGTTCCGTCAGCGCGAACGAAGCGATGATCTCGCCCGTCGCAAGACGCGGCAGATAACGCTCTTTCTGTTCCTCGGTGCCGTCGAGCAAGATGCCCTGCGAGCCGATACCGACCGTCGTGCCGATCAGCGAGCGGAACGCGGGCGATGCACGCCCGAGCTCGAACATCGCGAGCACCTCTTCTTCCATCGTGAGTTGCAGGCCGCCGTAGGCTTCGGGAATCGTGAGTCCGAAGAGACCCATTGCCTTCATGTCGTCGACGACGTCCTGCGGAATCTCGTCGGTGTCGGCAACTTGCGCTTCGTTGGGAATCAGTCGTTCACGCACGAAGCGCGCGATGTTGTCGCGTAACACGTTCATCGTTTCGATGTCGCGGATCATGGTCTGCGGGCTCTCCGAATGCAGGGATGATGCAGTCCATGCTGCGATCCGTTCATGCAGGCGTCAACGGCCTGCCCTGCGCCGTTCCGTACTCTGGATCCGTCACAAGCAGGTACGCCATGCTTCGGTCATGCAGCTGCCTTTCGATGTACGGAAGGGCAAGAGATAGCGCATTGACATGCGCTTGCGCCGCGCATCATCGTCATGACGAACGTCCATGGATTCAACGGAGACAGACATGACGAAGCGCACTATGGAAGGCAAGGTCGTGATCGTATCGGGGGCGGGCGGCGGCATTGGCCGCGACATCGCATTGCTGATGGCCCGTTATGGCGCGCGCGTGGTGGTCAACGATATCGGCGCATCGCTCGAAGGCACCGGGCGCGACAGCTCGCCCGGCGAGCGCGTCGTCGAAGAGATCCGCGCAGCGGGCGGCGAGGCCGTCTCGAACATCGACAGCGTGGCGGACAGCGGCGCGGGCGCGCGCATCGTCGAACAGGCGCTCGATGCGTTCGGCCGCATCGATTGTGTCGTGAACAATGCGGGGATCCTGCGCGACCGCTTCTTTCACAAGATGTCGGATGACGAATGGGATGCGGTGCTCAAGGTGCATCTGTACGGCAGCTTCAATCTGAGCCGCGCCGCCGCGAACCGCTTCAAGGAACAGGAAAGCGGCGCATTCGTGCATATGACTTCGACCTCCGGCCTGATCGGCAATCTCGCGCAGGCCAACTACAACGCGGCGAAGATGGGCATCGCGGGGTTATCGAAGTCCATCGCGCTCGATCTCGGCAAGTTCAACGTGCGCTCGAACTGCATTGCGCCGTTCGCATGGAGCCGCATGGTCAGCTCGATTCCGACCGACACGCCCGAACAGGCCGCGCGCGTCGAGAAGATCAAGCAGATGACGCCCGCGAAGATCGCGCCGCTCGCGGTCTATCTCGCGAGCGACGCCGCGCGCGACGTGAACGGCCAGATCTTCACCGTGCGCAATAACGAGATCTTCCTGATGAGCCAGCCGCGTCCCGTGCGCTCCGTGCATCGCAGCGATGGCTGGACGCCCGAAGCCATCGCCGAGCACGGCATGCCGGCGCTGAAGGCATCCTTCGTGCCGATGGATCGCTCCGGCGACGTGTTCAGCTGGGACCCGATGTAACGCGACGGAGACACCCGTGGCAATCGACTATCACACGCTCAGGAACTGGGCGTTCGACGACGTGCGGCAAACCTACACCGAGCGTGACTGCGCGATCTACGCGCTGAGCGTCGCGTTCGGCAGCGAGCCGCTGGATACGCGTGCGCTGAAGTTCACCTACGGCCCCGAACTCGTCGCCGCGCCGACGATGGCCGCCGTGCTCGGCTTTCCCGGCCTGTGGATGCGCAATCCGGAGACCGGCATCGACTACGCGAAGGTCGTGCATGGCGAGCAGCGCGTGACGCTGTTGCGGCCGCTGCCCGCCGCAGCCACGATCATCGGCCGTACGCGCGTGCAGTCCGTCGTCGATAAAGGCGAAGGCAAGGGTGCACAAGTGCTGACGTCGCGCGACGTCATCGATGCCGCAAACGGTGAAGTGCTGGCGCGCGTCGAGCAACTGAACTTCTGTCGCGGCGATGGCGGCTTTTCCGCGCGTGGCCAAGCCGGCGATGCGCCCCTGCCCGCGCTCTCTCCGATGCCGGACACCCAGGCCGACCTCGTCTGCGATCTGCCGGTGCGTCCGGAGGGTGCCTTGCTGTACCGGCTCAACGGCGACCTGAATCCCCTGCATGCCGACCCGGCGAGCGCACGCGCCGCGGGCTTCGATCGTCCCGTGCTGCACGGGCTGGCGACGTACGGAATAGCCGGCCATGCGATTCTGCGCGCCGTTTGCGCTTACGATGCCACGCGTCTGAAGATGCTGTTCGCGCGCTTCTCCGCGCCCGCTTATCCCGGCGAAACGATACGCGTCGAGATATGGCACAGGCACGGGGCCATGCTGCGCTTTCGGGCGAGATCGCTGGAGCGCGATGTCATCGTATTGAACAATGGCGAGGCTCGAATCGAATGAGAAGAGAGAGCGTGCCGCGCCTGTGCGGCACGCGCCTTCGCTTCATGCACCGCTTGCGGGCGAGACCGGCGTGTCGAGCGGATATTGAGGCGCACGCTTTTCGCGAAACGACGCAACACCCTCGCGCACTTCCGCGCCGCCGAAACCCAGCATCTCCAGCGCGAGCGATGCATCGAACGTGGGACCGGCCTGGCGCAGCCAGTTGTTGAGCGCGTACTTCGTGAGCCGCACGGCGGAAGGCGCACCGTTGACGAGGCGCGTGGCAACGTCCAGCGCCGTGTCCTGAAGCTCGGCGTCGTCCACGGCGAGCGAGACGAGCCCGATCTGCTCGGCCTTCTCCCCGCTCACCGGCTCGCACAGCATGAGGTGGTATTTCGCCTTCGCCATGCCGCACAGCAGCGGCCAGATGATGGCCGCATGATCGCCGGCGGCTACGCCCAGCCGCGTGTGCCCGTCGACGAGCTTCGCGGTTCGGGCCGCCACCGAGATGTCCGCGAGCAGCGCGGCCACCAGTCCCGCGCCGACTGCCGAGCCGTGAATGGCCGAGACAATCGGCTTCGAGCAGTTGATGATGTTGTAGACCAGGTCCTTCGCTTCACGCCAGACGCGCATGCGGGCATCGAACGAGTCGATCATTTCCTCGACCATGTCGAAGTCGCCGCCCGCGGAAAACGCGCGGCCCGCGCCGCACAGGATCACGGCGCCGACTTCGGGATCTTCGTCCACATCGCGCCAGACGCGCGCGAGTTCGTCGTGACCGCGGGCATCGAGTGCGTTGAGACGCTCCGGCCGATTCAGCGTGATGCGCAAGACCCCGCGCGCGGGACGATCGAACGCGAGCGTGGAATACGACGCGTATGACTTCGATTGCTCTGGCATGGATTCCCTCTTCCTCTTCGCAGATGAGTTGAATCCATCGTGATGATCGCATCGCGCGGCGTCAATGCAGCGGGACGCCTCGTTCCGTGCGTTGGAAGCGTGCGTGCCGCGCGTCAGGGCTCGCAGTCGACATCGGCGAGCAGTTGCGTCAGCCGTTGTCCGGCGGCGTGCAACTCGGGAATCGCGCGCTTGCGGATCGCCGCCATGTCCGGTTCGAGTTCGACCGCGCCGCAGTTGAGCGACATCAGCGTGCGCGTGCGGCCCACCCTCAGCGGCAAGGCAATGCCATACGCGTTGCGCTGGAATTCGCCTACCGCCATGCAGACGCCGGTGGTGCGCAGATCGTCGAATGCGGTCTCGAGGTTCCTGCGCACCACGTCCGCATTCTTTCCCGGCGTCGCGAGGATCGCCGCGATACGCTCGCGTCGCTCCGTCTCGGGCAGCGCATACAGATGCGCCCGACCGACCGAGGTGGTTTCCATCGGCAGCAAGGTGCCGACGCCCAGCCGCAGGGTCGCGATCTTCGCGCTCGTTCTGCACGCGATATACAGCATGTCCAGATGATCCGGCACAGCCAGCGCCACGCACAGTTCGAGTTTGTCGGCGAGCTTCTGAAGGAAGGGATTGACGAGGCCCGCAACGGGATTCGCCTCGAGATAAGCATGCCCGATGCTCAGCGCGCCCGCGCTCAGTTCGAACTGCCGTCCGCCGCTCACGCGCCTCAGGAAGCCTACGCGGATCAGCGTGGCGGTGATGCGCGACACGGTCGCTTTCGGAAAGCCCGTGCGGCGCACGAGTTCCGCGTTCGACAGCGGCGCGCGCTCGGCGCGAAACGCGCGCAGGACTTCGAGCCCGCGTTCGACCGTAAGCGTAATGGGCGCGGCAAGCGTGGATTCGGCAACGGTGTTCATGCTCGCCTCATTCATCGAAAGGGACCTGCTCCTGCAGGTGCTGCGCGATCGCGGCCAGGCGCGGACCCAGTTCGCGCTCGATGCGGGCGCGCCCGAGCTTCGCGCTCGGCCCGATGCATGCCAGCACGAGCGGCGTCTGGTCGCGGATCAGCAGCGGCGCGGCGACGATCGCGAGATCCGGTTCCCATTCGCCGAGCGAGGTGCAGTAGCCCGCATTGTGAGTCTGCGAAATGCCCTCGCTGATGCGCCGCCGCAAATGCGGCCAGTCGCGGCCGGCACGACGTTCGACATTGCCCAGCAAATAGAAGCGTTCGAGTTCCGGCAGCGCGGCGAGCAGCGCCCAGCCCATTGGCGATGATGCGATGCGCAAGCGCGCGCCCGCATGCAGATCGAGATCGAGCGTGGCGGGTTTGCTCGCGCAGGTTTCGAGCACGATCACATCGAGACGGTCGCGCGCGGCGAGCACGACATAGGTGCCGCTCGCATCGGCGAAAGCCTGCATGCTCCGGCGCGCGAGCCGCTGCACGCTGGACTGCGCGATGGCGGCATAACCGAGCGAGAGCACCGATGCCGCCAGCCGGTATTTGCGCTGCGCCGGCGCGTAATGCAGGAAGCCGAGCGCGACCAGCGAGCGCAGCATGCGCGACACGGTCGGCGCGGGAATGCCGGTCTCGAAGACGATTTCCTGATTGCCGAGCCACGGCTCCTGTGGCGTGAAGGCGCCGAGTATCGCGAGACTGCGCGCGAGCGGCACGACCATGGTCGGGCTTGCGCCATCGCGTCCCGCATGCGTGCTGTCCAGCAGTGCCGCATTCCAGGCCGGGCGGTTGATCTCCGGTCGTGGCGTGGCGATCCGGCTCGGCTGCGTCGACATGATTGGCTCCAGGGAGGTTCGGCCCGATGCGTTCGATTACAGGATTTCCCGCGCAGCACGTCAATCGCCCTGCGAATGTGTTCCGTGCTTTGAAAGGCCCATTCTTGACCGGAATATCCCGTGCAGCCAGTGTGATCGACCCTTAGCGGGTGGGTGCGGGTGCCTATAGGGGTTTTCACTGTACGGACCGTTCCGCCGCGTGAACGTCCTGAAGACACGTATCAGCAAAGGCGATGCGGGCCGCTCACATTGAGCGGTCGATCTCGCGCAGCGTCACGCCCTTCCACGTTTCGCGTTCGACCAGCTCGGCGATGAGACCCAGCAAGGTCCGGCGAACGGCGACGGTGGCCGCATGCATCGGCATGCTGTTGGGCCAGCAAACGCTCACGGGCCGGCGGATCACGGGCTCGACGATCTTGCGCATGCGCGGCATGCGGGCCGGATCGAGCTGCGCGACGGCCGAGGCCGGCAGTATCGTGCACGCGCGGCCCGAATGCGCGATCAGCAGCAAGGACGGCAAGGAATCGATATCGGCCACGACGTTCAGATCGATCTTCTCGCTCGCGAAGACACGTTCGATCAGCATACGCAGGCCGTTGGACACGCCCGGCGCGACGAGCTTCACGCCGCCGAGTTTCGCGAGCGCACATGTGCCGGAACGCGCGCCGATGTCGCCGCCCGGTTCGCCGAGCAGATACAGCGTTTCGTCGAACACGGGCACGCTGCCGATGCCGGGCGTATCCGATTCGCGGAACAGAATGGCCAGATCGAGGCGGCCGTTCGCCAGCAGTTCGTTCAGATATCCGCTCATGCTTTCGAAGAACTGCAGGCGGATCGCGGGAAACATGTCCTGCACGCGCTCGAACAACGGCACGGCGAGCACGGACGCCATCGTCGTCGGCAAGCCGATGGCCACGGTGCCCGACGCCGCGACGCCGCCTTGCGTGACTTCCTGCCGCAACTGCTCCATCTGCCGCAGCACGACGCGTGCATGACGGTACAGCGCCTCCCCTTCGGCGGTCGGCGTCACGCCATGATTGCTGCGCAACAGGAGCGCCACGCCGAGTTCTTCTTCGAGCCGCGCGATTTGCTGACTGAGCGAGGGTTGCGCGACGAACAGCTTTTCCGCAGCCTTGCCTAGACTTCCGTAATCGACGATGTGAACGAAATAGCGAAGCTGACGGACGTCCATGCAGTGTCTTGAAGCATCGTGAAGAGGTGCGTGCATTCTTGCATGGATCGCTCGAGGAAGGCGCTTTTCAACGGGGTTTCAAAGGACGGAACGCATGTGCTTGCTGCATGGACATCGGACCGGGAGAGCACTTAACGTGTCGCTGGCATGCCCACCCGGGCAACTTCAAGCCAACTTCGCACGATGACCTCATGCACGACCCAGCGACCCTCGATCTCACCGCCGTGATCCGTGCCGGCGATACCGTCATGTGGGGGCAATCGCACGCCGAGCCGATCACGTTGATGCGCGCGCTCGTCGCGCAGCGGCATCGCATCGGACGGACCCGGCTCTTCCTGGGCATCGGTCTCGCGGATGTGCTCGCGCCCGAACACGCCGATGCCTTCGATTTCCTCGCCTACTGCGGCAGCGGCGCGAATCGCACGCTTGCGCGCGCGGGACTGCTCGACATTCTCCCGGCGCATTACTCGCAACTGCCCGGGCTCATGAGCAGCGGATCGTTACGTATCGACGTCGTGATGCTGCAGGTGTCGCCGCCCGATTCATCAGGACGCTACAGTCTGGGCCTCGCGCGCGAGTATCTGGTCGGAGCGCTGAAGCGCGCTCGCGTGATCATCGGCGAGGTGCATCGTGATGTACCGTGGACGCATGGCGGACCTTATCTGCGCCGTGCGGATTTCGACTTGCTCGTGGAGTCCGACGCCGTCTTCGCCAACCCGCCCGCCTCCATGCCGGGGACGGTCGAGACAGCCATCGGCGGGCATGTGGCGAGTCTCATTGTAGATGGCGCGACCTTGCAGACCGGCATCGGCGCGATTCCCGATGCAGTGCTCGCGCAACTCGCGGACCGGCGCGATCTCGGCGTGCACACGGGCAGCATCGGCGACGGCATCGCGGCCCTGTGCGAAGCGGGGGTCGTCACGAATGCGCGGAAGACGATCAATACGGGCATCACGATCGGCGGCGTCATCATCGGTTCGGAACGGGTGCGCCGCTTCGCGCATCGCAATCCGGCGGTTGAGCTGCGCGGCACGGAGTACACGCACGATGCCAGCGTGCTCGCGCAGATCCATCGCTTCGCCGCCATCAACTCCGCCGTCGAAGTGGACCTGACCGGACAGATCAACGCCGAAGTCGCGGCGGGCACGTATGTCGGCGCGGTCGGTGGGGTCGGTGATTTTCTGCGTGCGGCGCAGGCCAGCCGCAACGGAGTGCCGATCGTCGCGATGCCCTCGACGGCGGGCCGGCACAGCCGTATCGTCGCGCAACTCTCCGGTCCCACGACGATCGCGCGCAGCGACGCCTGCGTGATCGTCACCGAATACGGCATCGCGGATCTGCGCGGGCTGTCGATCTCGCAACGCATCCCGCGCATGATGGCGATCGCGCATCCGGATCACCGCGAGCAACTGGAACGGCAGGCGCGGAACGCGGGTTAGCCGGAAACATGTTTCCTTGCTTCCTTGTATAGTAGGCCATCGATTGTCACGCCTCGCCTGCAGGCCATCTACCCGAAGTCGATTGACCGGACGATAAGGGAAACGATGAAATACAAGGACTATTACGCCCTCATGGGCGTTCCGCGAAACGCGACGGAAGCGGAGATCAAGACCGCTTATCGAAAGCTCGCGCGCAAGTTCCATCCGGACCTGAACAAGGAGGCTGACGCCGAGACGCGTTTCAAGGAGATCGGCGAGGCGTATCAGGTTCTCAAGGATCCCGAGCAACGAGCGGCGTTCGACGCGCTCGGCACCGGCTTCAAGGACGGCGAGGAAATCCGCCCTCGCCCGGAGGCGAGCGGCGCATATGGCAGCGATGGCGACGCACAGGCTGCCGAAGACTTCTTCAGCGATCTGTTCGGGAGGCATGCGCGCCAGTCGGCACGCTCCTACACGCCCGAGTGGCCGGGCGAAGATCTTCATGCCAAGGTCACCGTCAGCCTCGAAGACATCTACAACGGCGCGCAACGGACCTTGTCCCTGCAGACGCCCGTGATCGACGATCAAGGACGCGTCACGTATCAGACGCGCACGCTCGACGTAGCCATACCGAAAGGCATTCTCGACGGGCAGCGTCTGCGGCTCGCGAGTCAGGGCGGCCTTGGCATGGGCAACGCGCCGCGCGGCGACCTGTATCTGGAGATCTCCGTCGAGACGCCCAGGCGATATCTTATCGACGGACGAGACGTGACCTCCGATCTTCCGCTGGCGCCCTGGGAAGCCGCGCTCGGTGCGGAAGTCGTCGTACCCACGCCCTCGGGCGACGTGACCGTGACGGTTCCCGCGGGATCGTCGGCTGGCAGGCGTCTCAGGCTCAAGGGTCGAGGCATTCCCGGCAATCCTCCCGGCGATTTCTACGTGATGCTGGGCATCGTCCTGCCTCCCGCGGATACCGACGCCAGGAAGGCCGCCTACGCCGAGATGCGTAAGGCGCTCGATTTCGACCCGCGCGCCCATTTCTACAGGTGACCCTCATGAATGGAAACGATCCTTCTCATCTGCACGGTGAGATCGTCGAGGAACGCATCGAGTTCACGATGGTTGAGCTGTGCCGCATCACGGGTGCATCGCACGAAGATTTCGCCCAATGGGTCGAAGAAGGCGCGTTCGAGCCGCAGGGTGCGCGCGTGGAGGAATGGCGGTTCAGCGGCACGTGCCTGCGCCGCGCCATCACCGCGCAACGCCTGAAGAGCGATCTGGAGCTGAACGCGCCGGGCGTCGCACTCGCGCTGGATCTGCTCGATCAGATCGAGGCATTGCGCAAGCAGCTTGCGCGTTACGGCAACCACGGCCAGGCCCGCGACGCCGCTTGAACATGCCGTGAGCGGCGGCTGATGGCCTACTCGTTCTCCGATCGTCCCTAGCTCAGATGCAGCTTCGCCCCAACGTCGGGAAGCCGCGCCCGGATCTCGGCGAACACGCCCTTCTCGAGCACCCGCCGACTGGTCTGGTAGAGAAATTCCGCCGTATCTTCGTATTCGCCCGCACGCGAAACCTGAAAGATCGTGCGCACCAGCGGCGGATCGGCAACCGGGATGGCCGCGATGTCCTGCAAATGCGCCCGCCCCTGCAACAACGCGAGGGCCGGACAGATCGACCATCCCAGATCGGCCGCGACCATCGCCAGGAGCACGTCCGCCGCGTCGATCTCGAGATGGCGATCGGCGCTCACGCCACGGCGCCGCAGATACCGCTCCGTCACCGCGCCATAGTGCGAGCGCTTGCTGAAGCGGACGAACGGCAACTCGCGCGCCAGCGTCTGAAGATCGGCTGAACGATATTGCTCGCGCCGCGCCGCATGCACGACGAGCAGCGACGGCTCCACGAACAACGGCCGCCGCACGAGGTTATCCATATCGTCCATGGGATCGGAGGTGACGATCAGATCGAGTTGCCGTTGCAGCAGCGCAAGCGAGAGACTGTCGGCGAACCCGGCACGCAGGACGACCTGATTGCCCTGTGCAATCGTGTGCTTGACCACCGCCGGGCCCACGGTGGCCGCGTACGAATCGATCATGCCGATGCGGATCTCCGGCCGGCCGGTCAGGTCCGCTTCACGGACCACCGCAAGCAGCCGCTCCATCTCTTCGACGACCGTCTGCGCGTGCCGCCGCAGCGCGATGCCGGCAGGCGTGAGCAGCACCGGACGGCGGCTGCGGTCGAGCACCTTCGTGCCAAGAATCTCTTCGATCTGCCCGACCGCCTGCGAAACGGCGGACTGCGTGACGCCGAGCGCGCTTGCCGCCGCGGAGATGCTTCCGCTCGACGCGACGGCGTCGAAGACGCGCAAGGCACGGATATCGAGTCGCGATGAATCGCTCACGGGTTATCTCCGGAATTCGGAAGAACGTGGCCGGTTTCTCATCGTTCGACGGGCATGACGCGAATCGTGTCGAGCACCAGTTCGAGCAGCGGCGCCACGGTCTCGCCACTGTCCGCGAGGTTATCGACCCGCGACTCCAGCGCGCGTGCGTGTTGAGTGTCACAGGCCGTTTCGGCAAAGCGCCGGAACTTGTCGCGCAACGCCGCGGCGCCGAACGGCAGATCAGGATCGCCGAGCGCCTGCGTCGGACCTGAATCGAACCGCCGCCCGTCGTTCAGCTCGACCGTCACGCTCGCGTAACGCTGCTGCGGGAACTGCGCATTGAATCCAGGATGCTCTTCCGCGCGAATCAGGCGGCTGACGCGCAGCACCTCGGGATCTTCGAGTCCTGCGCCCTGAAGCGCGTCAAGGGTAACGGCGCCGTGTTTCAGCGCGACCGCCACCGGAAACGGCAAGCTGTATTGCGACACTTCGGTGGTCCTGGGCTCGGGATGATCGAGACGGATCGCGTTGTGGAACGTCTGGATGCGCACGGCGCGTATCTCGCCGATTGTGAAGCTGTGATCCTGCCTGAGCCGCTGCGCCGCGTCGATGGCCGGGTGCGCCCAGCGGCACACCGGCTGCGGCTTGAAGTATTGCTCCATGATGCGCCAGCGCTCGCCGAGATCGTTCCAGTATGCGCGCGACGCTTCCTGCTCGACCGTAATGGCGGGCGCGCCGGTGAAGCCCTGCTGCGCCAGGAAGCCCGCGCTCAGACCCGCCATGCAGCCCCAGCCCGATCCGTCGCGCACCATGGTCGGATGATCGACGCAGCGCATCATCTGGCTGCGCGGACCATGATATTCCGCGATGCCGAGCGCTTCGCGCGTCTGGTTCGCATCGAGCCCGAGCCGCCGCGCCGCCAGCGCCGCCGCCGCCAGCGCGTTCCAGGCGCCCGACGTGTGGTAGTCGCACGCGCTCGCATGCAGCGCGATGCCGGCCCGTGTGCCGACCTCGTAACCCAGCGCGAGACAGGTCAGGAATTCGTGGCCGCTCATGTCGCGTTGCAGATCGGCCAGCGCGAGCAGCGCCGCTATCACGGTCACGCCGACATGGCCCTTGGTCTCCGCGTGCCCATCGTGGCCGTCGCAGCTGTCGATCGTCATCGCCCCGGCCAGTCCCGCGCCGATGGGACTCGCGTGGCGTCCGTCGAACAGCAGACGCGACCGCAGTCTGCCCGCTGCGAAGAACTCAACGGCATGATCGCTGGCGATCCGCGAGAAGTCCGTGCGCCGCCCCATCATCGCGACGCCGAACAGATCGAGCAGGCATAGCTTGCCCTGCTCCACGACGTCGTCGGGCAGATCATCGAAAGTCAGTTCGTGAATGAAGCCAGTCGTGGATGCTTTCATGGAATGTGCGGCGCCAGCCATGTGATCAGAGCAGTCCGGATTGCTGGAGGAAGGCGCGAGCCACGTCTTGCAGCGATTTCTTCTCGAGATCGACGCTGGCATTGAGGCGAATCATGGTGGGCGTGTCGAGCCGGGCGGCCAGTGCGTTCAACGTGGGCGCGAGCGTCGGGTTGGCATCGAGCGTTGCCTTGCGCACCACCGGCGCGAGTGTGTTCGGCTGGATGAACCCCTTGTCGTCCTTCAACACCACAAAATTGAACGCGGGAATGCGGCCGTCTGTCGTGAACACGAGCGCGACGTTGACTTGCCGGTCCTTCAGCGCCTGATACGTGAGGCCCGAATCCATCCGCATGATCTCGCTGGGACCGAAGCTGAAGTCATAGGTCTTTTCGAGCGGACGCAGTCCATCCGCGCGGCCGTAGAACTCCGAGTTGCAGGCGAAGATCATCGACTGGCCACCGCGCACTACCTTGGCGAGATCGCTGATCGACGCGATACCCAGTTTCTTCGCCTCGTCCTGATTCATCGCGAACGCATAGACGTTGTCGACCTTCGATGGAGCGAGCCAGACGAGACCCTTCGGCGCGTCGAGTTCGCTGACCTTGCGGTACATGTCCTGCGCGCTCAGCTTGTCGGTGAATTTGTCGTAGTTGTTCAGCGCAGTGCCGACGTATTCCCAGTACACATCGATTTGCCCATTCTCCTGAGCCTGACGCAGCACCATGCTTCCCATGCCGACTTTCTTGTCGACGGAAAAGCCCTTTGCTTCGAGCAATTGCGCGGTGAGTTCCGCCATCAATTGCTGCTCGGTGAAATTCTTCCCACCAATCACGACCGTTTTCGACCAGGCGGAGACCGGTGGAGCGAGCGTCGTCAGAACGAACAGCAGTGCACACAACTTCCTGAGAAATGAATTCTTCATGGCTTTTCTCGCTGTCATCAAAAGGCGGGATATGGCTGCCTTGGCGAAGGAGCTCATCGCAACGACACCCTTGTCATCTGAATCGACAAAAGAATCTGTGCGGTACATAGTGAGCTGATACTAATGTCATGAGCCGGAAAAACGAAATTAACGCGGCAGATTAAGCAAATCTAATACTGATTTGAAAGGCCGTTAATCTGGTTATCGGAGGAAGGGTGACCTCGGCCGGCATCGTGGAGGCCGTGGCGAGTCTCGTCACGAAATCGATGCTCTCAGCCGAAGTGCGCGGCGACAGTGTGCAGTGTCGTCCGCTCGACACCACGCGCGATCATGCGAGGCGCAAGCTGGAAGAAGCCGGTGAGTCCGACATGATGGCGCAGCGTTCTGCGCAGCGTTCTGCGCAGCGTGCCAGGAGGTTTGCGTGCTGCGAGCGGACAAATAGCGGGCGCGGCTACTGAGGCGCGGGCCCTTCGCGCAACGCCCAATATTTGTTGCCGATGAATCCCACGATGACATACACCGGAATGCCGCTCAACTGTGCAGAGTAGGGCGCATGCGTGATGTGCAGGACGAGCAGGACCACGCACAGATTCGCGAGATACGAAACGAGCACCACGACGAGGAAGCGGAGTGCCGCGTGACGCGTGGCGGCAGTCTGGAACGTGAACTTGCTGTTGAGCGCGAAACTGATCGCGACACCCACGCCGTAACCGATCATGTTCGCGATCACCGGCCGTGCGCCCGCTGCCTGCACGCCCAGGATGATGGCGCCCGCGAGCACGGTGTTCACGCCTCCAACCAGCAGATACTTCAGGAACTGCAAGCGGACATTGCGACTGGAAGTTGCATTCGCAATCATTGATGAGAAGTCAGAGTGGTGAGCGTGGGGATGCCGGCAACACGGAATCAGGCACCGGTTGCGTACACCGCATATTGCGCACCGAGCGGCACGTGAGTCAGATATTTTTCCAGCGGACGCAACGCGGCGAGCGCGTGCGGGAAAAAGATACGGTAGCGCACCTGAACATCGGTAAAACCGGCATCACGGCATGCGCGCTGCATCCTGGACGCGGTGATGAGCCTGGCATTGACATCGAATTCACAGGTATTGACCGCGCGTACGGTCAGCGGATTATAAGGGTTGTGCTCGAATATCACGAGCGTGCCGCGCGCACCGACCACGCGATGCAATTCACGCAGCAGACTCACATGCTCGGCATGATCGATGTGATGAAACACACACATCGCATAGGCGAGGTCGAATTCGCCGGGCTCGAACGGAAGCGTGCGCCCGTCGAAATGCACGAAGCGTGCGTCATCCGCGAAACGGCTCTTCGCAAGCTCCAGAGACCGCTCCGATACGTCCGCACACGTCAGCTGCGCGGCAGGCAGATACTGGCGCACCCACGGCACCGACGTGCCCACGCCCGCGCCGAAGTCCAGCATGCGCGCGGGCACGGCGTTGCGGCGTTCCATTTCCTCGGCGATATCGCGAATCTTGTACTCGGCAAAGAACGCCGGACCTTCTCCGGATGCTGAAATATTTTTTGTATGCAACGCGAGATATTCGTCTGCAAAGCTATCGAATTCGGCCTTGTCCATACGCGTGCTCTCTCCCTTTCATTCATTCGTCTGCCCTATCCGGACTACCCGTTACTGTAGCGCAATGCGCAGTTCGACGATGTCGTGATGATTCATCAGATGTACTTGGCTTACAACTTCTTTCATATGCATAAGACACGGATCGAGTCATGAAATTCTTGTGTTTGATTTCGCACTGCGCTTAGTATGTACGTGACATTCATGTCCCGCATTTGTCTGCATCGCGCGTGCCGCTTCGACATCAAAGGCTGCATTGCCGCGTCCGTCCCTTGCCATCACGGGAAATCCGTTCGCGTTGCACGTCGCCCAACGCCTTGGGCATCAGGGGTTCCGCCTATGACGACGTTGAATCTCATCGTACCCTGCTACAACGAAGAAGAAGTCATCACGGAAACGTGCTCGCGTCTGCTTGCGCTTCTGGAGCGTCTCATTGCCGCGTCCCTAGTCAGTGACGAGAGCAGGATCACCTTTGTAGACGATGGTTCGCGCGACCGGACCTGGTCGATCATCGAGACCCTGCACGCATCCAATGCGCGTTGCCGGGGCATCAAGCTGTCGCGCAATCGCGGGCATCAGAACGCATTGCTCGCGGGCCTGCTGGTTGCGGAAGGCGATGTGCTCGTGAGCCTCGATGCCGACCTCCAGGACGATATCGAAGCCATTCCGCGCATGCTCGAAGAGCATCGAAAGGGCGCGGAGATCGTCTTCGGCGTGCGGCACAAGCGGAAGAGCGATACGTTCTTCAAGCGCTTCACCGCGCGGAACTACTACAAGGTGTTGAAGGCGCTCGGCGTCGATATCTTGCCCGGTCATGCCGACTTCCGCCTGATGAGCCGCAAGACGCTGGATGCCCTCAAGGAGTTTCAGGAAGTCAACCTCTTCCTGCGCGGCATCATTCCGCTGCTGGGATTCAGGACGGCAATCGTGGAATACGAGCGCGCCGCGCGCTTCGCGGGCACGAGCAAATATCCGCTCGCGAAAATGCTGGCCTTTGCGTTTGACGGCATCACATCGTTCTCCGCCGTGCCCTTGCAGTGGAGCACGCGGATCGGCGCGCTCCTCGCACTTGGCTCGCTGTGCTTCGGCGCATGGGCCGTGTATGCGCGTCTCTTCACCAATCTGGCCGTGCCCGGCTGGGCGTCCACCGTGGTGCCGATGTATTTCCTCGGCGGCATCCAGTTGTTGTTCCTCGGCGTCATCGGCGGGTATATCTCGAAGACCTATGCGGAGACGAAGCATCGTCCGCGCTTCATCATCGAACGAACCTTATGAATATGCTTGGGTCGTCCGCGAGTGCGTCGGTATCGCGCAGCGGTTCATTGCTCGAGTGGATGCCGCGAGCGCTGTTCATCGTGACGCTGCTCGGCGGAGCCTTGCTGTTCTGGATCGCGCCACGGCCGCCGCTCGTCGATCTGCCGCAACACGCCGCGCAGGTGATGCTGCTGCGCGACCTGATCGATCATGCGTCGGCGTGGCAGAGCCTCGTGCGCATCAATCTCTTCACGCCCTATCTGATCGGCTATGGTCTGGCGCTGCCGCTCACTTACGTGATGTCGATCTCGTCAGCGCTCAAGCTCGTCCTGATGATCGCGTATGTCGGCTTCGTCATGTCGTGCGTTGGCTTTCGCAGGCATCTGCACGGCGACCCGCGGCTCGATGTGCTCTTCATTCCCGGTTTCTTCGGCTTTGCCTTTGCATGGGGCTTCTATACGTTTCTGGTAGCGGCGCCGGTGGGCATGCTGTTCATGTGGCTCGCCCATCGATCCGCCACGCAGCCTTCGTTCAGCCGCGGCGTGGGCGTGTTCGTCGCGGGCGTGGCGCTGTTCTTCTGTCACGGTCTCGTCTTTCTGTTCGCTTGCGGGATCGGTGCGGGCTTTGCGCTCGTCAAGCCGCGCCAGATCCGGGGCAAACTGCTGGCGCTCGCGGCATTCGTGCCGCTCGGCCTGCTGTGCATCGTCTATACGCTCTGGAGTCACGCCAGCGATCCGGTTCTCGGCCACACCATCGACAATGTCGCGAAGGTCGACTGGGGCTGGTCGGACACCGGCGGCAAACGTCTGCTGCTGTTTCCGATGATGGTGTGGGGCCTCACGAAATGGAGCGCAGTTTATTTGCCGCTCTTCGTGCTGATGGGCATCGCGCCGTGGCTCTGGCGGGACCGTATCAATCCCGATCGCGCGGTGCTGGTGCCGACGATCGTCATGGGGTTCATCTGGCTGGCCGTGCCGAACCTCGCGCTCGGCACGGCGTATCTCTATCAGCGCTTCGCGCTCTTTCTGCTGCCCGTCTATGCGCTGATGTTCGTCGCGCCGGAACCGGTTGCCGGCGTGAAGCGCGACAGGCGCGGCTTCGTCATGCAAGTCGTCATCATTGCGGGCTGCTGGATCTTCCTCGCGAATCAGGCGGTCCGGCTGCATCGTTTCGCGGTGGAAATCGCGCCGCTGGAGCAACTGCTGTCCCGAACGGAGCCGAATCAGCGCGCGCTCAATCTGGTGATGGACGGAGCCAGCGATGCCTACTGGAGTCCGTTCGCGTATCAGCATCAGGCGCTGTGGTATCAGGCGGAGAAGCACGGCTTCGTCGATCCGAACTTCGCCCAGTTCCTTCCGCAGATCGTGCGTTTCAGGCCGGCGCAATTGCCTGTGCATGCGTCACAACTGGATCGCTTTCCAGGCTCGTTCGACTGGAAGCAGGACAACGGCCGCTTGTATCGCTATATCTTCGTCCGGTCGGCAGAGCCCTTGCCCGCCGATTACTTCGCCAATGGCGAGTGCGATGTGGCCTTGCTTGCGCGTGAGGGAAAGTGGGCGCTGTATGAGCGGCATGCATGCCGGTGAATGCGCGACTCGATGACTGCGAGAAGAAACATCAGACCGGCCGCCGTTCCATACTTCCCGAGCGCACTAGTCGATTATTTTTTTCCGCATGGCGCGCGATTTTTGTTCTTGATAACCTGCGCCATCGTCAATAGCTCTTCAGGCATATGACACGAATCCTTCTGCGCACGGTTTGAGGCCGTCGCGGTCGAATGTAACGTCGAGGATGCAATGCTTGCACTAGAGGGCGGCCCGCGGTTCTTTGCCGAGGGGCGCCTCATCACTTTCACGCTGCGGTCGCGCGGCAAGGCCATTACGTGCGCGGTCACGCGCGACGCACTGGAGCGACACTTCCTGCAGCGCCGGACTTCGGACGAGCGAACCTTGCTGTCGGTGTTCGAGCGCGGACTCAAACGGATTCTGGAAGCCGCCGACAAGAAGAGCCGCGTCTTGCGCGGCTCGCGGATCCTGTTGACGGCGCATGACCTCGGCGAGGCTTAGCTCGCTGTTCATCTTCACATCACCGGAATAGCAAAAGTCGCTTGTCCAAAGAAGGCGGGCGGCTTGTTCGGGGCGCTTTGCGCATCGGTGAATTCAAACTCCGATGCCATGAACACCATGCCGGCATGCTTGCGCATTTTCGTGAACGAGAAGCGCATGACGACGTTCCGGCCATCCAGCGTGCGCCTGAACTGTGTCTTCACGGACGTGATGAACGTGCGCGTCAACACGTTTTCCTTGAAGCTCTGAAGATCCGCCGTGCCGATCGCCTCGCGAAAAGCATGAGGGGCATCATCGGTCACGAAGTCGGCAATCGTGAGAAACGCGATCTGATTGAGACAGAGTAGCGATTCCACCGCGTTGAAGTGACCGGTCTGTGAGCCATAGAACGTCTCGGGAACGCAGACTTCGGCAAACGCGACCAATTCATGATCGAACGAAATATCCCGGAAAGCCCTGTCGATATAAACGCATTCCGCCTTGTAAGGCTCGAGAATGGCGTCTTTCAGGAATGCCGGAATGGGTCGAAAGTTATCGGATTGAAAGAGCGGGGATTCGAGTGGTTTCAGTGGCGCGAGCATGATTCTTTCCTCGGGTCGGATTACGTAGATTCAGTCTACGTAGCGACAATTAGCGAGGAATGATCCCCTCGCCTGCTTGCCTGCTTGCGCGCCGGACGTCAATGCAGCTTCAGGCTTTCGATCAACCCGGACGCGCCGATCCACAACAACTGAACGCCGATGCAGAACAGGACAAAGGCGAAGAGTCTCATCGCGATCTGGGTGCCCACTTTTCCCAGCAACTTTTCCAGCCGCCCGCAATATCGCACGCACAGGAAAATGCTCAGGCACAGCAGCACCAGGGCGACGCCGACGCCGGCCAGGTGTACTGGCTGCAGACCTGCGTGCGGCGATCCGGTGCCCAGTGCGATGGCCACCGCGATGGATCCGGGCCCGACGGTAATGGGCAAGGTCAGCGGATAGAACGCCTTGGTGCGCAGCGATGCCGCGCGGTCGGCCGCCGGCGCGACCTCCTCCGCCGTGCTGTCCTCAGTGGGCGCCTGCAACAGGCCCCAGCCTGCCATGGCAATGACGACGCCGCCCGCAACACGCAACACGTTCTCCGAGATGCCGAAGAACGACAGCACATACGCGCCGACCGACAAGGAGGCGAGCAGGATCACGAAACCGTTGATGGCAATCCGGCGCGCAAGCTCCGCGAGATCCCGGTCGCTGGCGCCCCGCACCATGCTCAATACGATCAATGCAACAGCAGGCGGATTGATGATCGGAAAGAGCGTCGTGACGATCAGCAATACCGACTTGGAAAATTCGTTCAACATCGACATGATGGCGGGTCCGTTGTCCCTCTGTGTCCAGTGAAAGCGCGTCAGCTTTGCAGCGAGGTCCAGCGAATCGATCCGTCCAGGGCGAATGCTTCGAAATCACCGAGCCCGCAGTCCCTGACGATGAAGATGGCGGCCATGTCGGAAGCACCCTCCAGACGACGCGGCTGGGAGAACGTCGTGCCCACGCTTTGCAAGAGCACGCGGTCTTCGCCCGAAGGACCGGGAACGATGGCCTTCATCCTCAACAGGCGCTCGCCGAGCGCGCCCGACACGTCTTCGATCCAGTCCAGGGTCTGTTCCCATTCCGTTGCGCGGCGAAAGCGCGCGCAAAAGACCCGCACGCGCGGATGCAGCAAGGCGCGCGGTGCATGGCTGTTGAATCCCGGCGCAGTCCAGTCGAACGCCGTGGCCCCCTGCACTTCGCGAAACGCTTCCGTGGCTCGCATCGCGGCCGTATCGGCATCGACGACACGCGCCAGCGGATTCAGCCGATGGGCATTGTCCCGTGCGAGCCGCCGTTGTTCCGTGCCGATCAAGTCCGTCTTCGTCAGCACGATCGTATGCGCGGCGCCGAGTTGTGCCGACACGCTGTCGAAATCCTCCGTGTCAAGCGGCGGGCGGCTGCAATCATAGGTCGCGACGATATGAATGCGCAGCCCCATCGAAGCAAGCGGACTCAACGAACGCATCACCTGTCCCGGACGGGACAAACCGCTGCACTCCAGCACGATGCGTTCGAACGCAGGCTGTCCGTTTCGCGCGCGTGTGTCGACGAGATCTTCGATCGTCGTCACGAGGTCATCGGACAACGAGCAGCAGACGCAGCCGTTGCTGAGCGTTGCCATGGGAATGCCGCGCGCCGACTCCGACAGCACCGCACCGTCGATATTGATCGCCCCGACTTCGTTGACGATCACGGCGGTCATGGCAGCCGCTTCGTCATCGGCGAGCAGCGCTTCGAGCAAGGTCGTCTTGCCGCTGCCGAGCATGCCGGCGAGCACCACGAATTGAGTGCCGTGCCCGTTCATTTCGCTTGCTCCGTCGCCGTGTGGAAGGGCGTCGCGCCTTTGGGCCAGGTCGTCGCGACCAACTCGCGAACGTCGTGCAGCAGTTCATCGACATCGAACACCACACCGGACTTGATGGTCAATTCCAGCGCACGCTTCTGCTCGACCGTGCCGAGATCGTCGTTGAGGCGCATCGCGCCGGTTCCGTACAGAAGCTTGAAATCCGCCAGAGGATTCTCGCGATGCACCAGCACGTCGCCGCGCCGTCCTACTTCGAGCACGCCCGCCTCTTCGCCAATACCCAGCAGGTCCGCGGCATGCGAAGTCCCGGCACGCAATACCTCGGAAGGCAGGAAGCCCGCTTCCTGGAGCAATTCCAGTTCGCGGATGTAGCCGAATCCGTAGATCTGGTACATGAAACCCGAATCGCTTCCGGGGCAGACACGCCCGCCGCGGTTCTTGTAGTCGTTGAGGAAGTGCATCAGGATGCGATAGCTCTCGCGCCATTCCACCTCGTTCTTCACGGACCAGCGGTAAAAGTACGCACCGTGTCCGCCGCGCTGGGGCTGGAAGTACTTCCACGTCGTCTGATCCGTGTAGGAATCGTGCCATTCCGCGCGACGTGCGCGCATGACATCGCGATTGCCGTCATAGACGTTCAGCGTCGGCACGAACGTATGCCCCGCTTCGAGGAAGGCGTCGAGCACATCGTTCCATTTCTGCGAGCCTGGTTCTGCTGCCTGAAGGAAGGTCTGGCCCGCTGTGGAGAAGCGCAAGTACTCGTCGTTATAGTTGTAGTCGTCGGAGATGGCCTGTAGCGAGCGTCCATCGAACAGGGCTTCTGGAATGCCGTAGGAATGCTCGGTGCTCGTCAGGCCCCAGCGCGCCGTTCTCAACGCATTCATGCTGCCGACCGATGACTGCGCATGATGGCAACACGCCCGCAGGCCCAGCTTGCGGCATTCGTCGAGTGCCGCCTGCATGATCGCGGGCGGCGCACCGAAGAACTTCACGCCTTCCGCACCTTTGTCGCGCGCTGCCCGCAGCCATTCACGGCCCTGCTCGGGACTATAGATGGCCTTCAGGTAATCGTTGACGGCCGGGAAGTACACATAGGGATACAGGTGCGGAGCAGCGATCCGGTTGGCTTCGGCTGCCGCCTTTTGCTCGCGCGTCCAGGCGAGTCCGTTCATGCACCCGGTCTCGCGCACCGACGTGACGCCATGCGCGAGCCACAGCTTGTAGATGTAGTCCGCCGGCATCATCTCGCCGTTTTCGGCGTGAAAGGGCGTGCCGATATGCGCATGACTGTCGATGAAGCCCGGCGTCACGTATTTGCCGGTGCAATCGATTTCCCTGTCTCCTGCTGCGGGACGTCCATCCTGTTTCAGTGGCTTGTGAGGGACGCCGACCACGGCGATGTCAGTGATCCTGCCGTCTTCGATCACGATGTCCGCTGGACCGAACGGCGGCGCTCCGGTGCCGTCGATCACGGTCGCGCCGCGCAGCACGAGCCGGTGAAAAGGGCCCTCGCCGCGGTCTCGCTGCGTCGCGGGCTTCAATTGCTTGAGGCCCTTCTTCGCGAAACCCGCGACCATCTCCTCGCCTACTTCGATATTCGTGCTCGTCACGCTCATCATTCACCTCGGAGTTCAAAAGATCAGATCAACCACGATGACGCATGGCATACCAACCTTCTCTGATAACACTCCCTATGCTGATTGCCATGAATGAGTTGAAAATTATCTGGATCCCGTACTCTGGATTCGTCTGCGTAAATCCAGCTTAATTAATGGCCGTTACTCTGTGAACACTGATTGAAACCAGCAGACGACCCGCAGAGAGGAAAGCATGAACACGAGCACCGCATCATCCCCGGCGACCCGTGCCTATTCGAAGCTCGATCCACGCGGCATCAAGGCCATCGCATTCGACATGCAAGGTACGCTGCTGGATTTCTACGGCACGATTGTCGAGGCTGGATCGAAGTTCGCCGTGAAGGACGCGACGGCCACCGCGTGGTCCGGCTTGCTGGCGCATTGGCGTCACGCGTATCGCGTTCAGCTGGATCAGGTCATCAACGGGACGGCTAGCTGGCGCTCGACGGACCAGATCTATCGGGAAACGCTGGACACGGCTTTACATGCCTCGTTGTGGGAAGACGCATTCACGCAGCAGGATCGCACTGAACTGAGCGCGGCGTGGAGCACGCTGAAGCCCTGGCCGGATACGCGGCCGGGCCTGATGCAGTTACGCGATCGATACACGCTTTCGACGCTTTCAAACGGCTCGATGTCGTCCCTCATCCACATCGTCAAGCAGCACGATCTGCCGTTCGATTGCGTATTGACCGCCGAACTGGTGCGCTCTTCCAAGCCTGATCCGAAGGTGTACGCGCTCGCGCAGCGATCTTTCGGTCTGGATGCAAACGATATCCTGATGGTGGCCTGCCACAAGTACGACCTCGAGGCCGCGAAGGCATTCGGCTTCCGCGTGGCGTTCATTCCCCGGCCGCTGGAATTCGGCCCGGGCGGCAACCCGGATACGAGCGATGAAGCCTGGTTCGACGCGTTCGCCCCGAGCCTGACTGCTTTAGCCGAGCTATTGGACCGCTGAAAGGGCCGAGACGCCCTACTGCCCGAACCCGATCATGCCCGACCGGCTGAGCGTGACGTTCCTGCTCACGCCAGCCGGCGCATTCGCGAGCACCCACGCTGCCGACACTTCGCCGAACGGGTCCTTGCTCGACATGCCGTCGGTCGGCACGACGACCTTGAAGCCGCGCAACGCGGCTTCGCTTGCGGTGTACAGCACCGCGCCGTGCGCCATGGTGCCGGTCACGATCACCGTCTGAATCCCCCTCGACTTCAGAGCGGCTTCCAGATCCGTTCCGAAGAACTTGTCGACGCCCGACTGCACCACCGTTTCATCCCCCATAGCAGCGATGGACGGCGGCACTGCCTGCATCGTGCCCGTGCTCGTCAGGCTATAGACGATCATCAGGTTCGCGCGGCGTGCCTTCTTGAGCAGGTCTTCGACGTACGGCAGCGAGGCCGCACAGGTCGGACGCTCCTTTGTGTTGCAGGTGCTGGTATCGAAATCCAGCAGCAGCAAGGCTGCGTGAGCAGGATCGGTCACGGTGAACGGCTTCAACGGCGGCGGCGCCGGCATCTGCGTCGCTTGCCATGAAGCGATGATGTCGGCCTGTGCCGCACTGTTGAAGGAAGAGAAAAGCCAGAAGGCGCATAGCACACTCAGCACGGCACGCATGATGTCTCCGGGTCGACATGATCCAGGCGGGTCAGCGCCAGACCGAAGATTTTACGCCGACACTCGGCTGACACGCTTCCGGCCGCGCGGCTAGCGTTGCACATCAGCGGAAGACGAGACCGGCATCCCGTTCAATTCCCGCAACACATCGAACATGCGCGGCACATAGGCATCCCCGTGCCCGAGATTGGTCGCCAGCACATACATCTGCCGCACTGCTTCCGCGATCACCGCCGTCGACGATTGCGCGGACGCGAGTTGCGCATACGAGCGCATATCTTTCGCGGCATTGCGGATGGCGAACTGCTGA
Organism: Caballeronia sp. LZ043; assembly: GCF_031451075.1. Classification (NCBI taxonomy): domain Bacteria; kingdom Pseudomonadati; phylum Pseudomonadota; class Betaproteobacteria; order Burkholderiales; family Burkholderiaceae; genus Caballeronia; species Caballeronia sp. LZ043. Next base: position 93,495 of record NZ_JARUXT010000011.1, read on the forward strand.
CCGCTGTCGTCGCCTTCGAGCAGATACGGCACGATGCGATCGAAGGTCTTGCTGTGCGCCCCGCTCAGGCGGCACGCAGCGGCGAATTCGTGCAGGTCGAGACCGGCCTTCGCTGCCGTACCAAAGGCTTCCGCGAGAATCGCGCCATTGGCTTGCGCGATGAAGTTATGAACCAGCTTCGCGCAATAGCCCGCGCCGTGGCCGCCGAGATGATGCACGGTCTCCGCGTACGCGGCCATCAATGGACGCACGCGATCGAGCACGCCCGCCTCCCCGCCCACGAGCACATTCAGCCGCCCTTCGCGCGCTTCCTTCGGCGTGCGGTTCACCGGCGCATCGAGAAAGCATGCGCCCTTCCTTTCAAACGCGGCGGCGGCTTCCTTCGCGAACTCGGGATCGGATGTGCTGCTGTCGATGACGATCAACCCTTCATGCGCGCCCGCAAGCAGCCCGTCTTCACGAAACACGACATCGCGCACCTGAGGCGTGCCGGTCACGCAGATGATGATGACATCGGCGTTGCGCGCAAGCTCGGCCGCACTAGCGCTTTCGGTTGCGCCCTGAGCGACGAGCGCATCGATCGCCGTGCGGCTGCGATGCGCGAGCGCCGACAGCCTGAACCCCTTATTGAGCACCTGGACCGCGATGGCACTGCCCATCAGTCCCAATCCCACCATGCCGACGCGCTCGATGCGCGCCCCCGATGTCGTTTCCTGTCCAGTCACGTTCATTGCAACCCCATCTCATGTACCTGTTCGAGCGCTTCTGCACGCAGGCTCCACTTCACATACTGCCGATCCAGCGCGCCGATGCTCCCACAGCCCAGCAGGCCAATCACGCGATCGACCTCCGTCTTCAGTATCTCGATCGCGCGATCCACGCCCGCACGGCCGCCCGCCGCGAGTCCATACGTCGTCGCACGGCCGACGAGGACCGCATCCGCACCATACGCCATGGCCTTGACGATATCGCCGCCGCGCCTGAAACCGCCGTCGAGCATCACGGCGAGACGTCCTTTCACGGCATCGACGACGTCGGGCAACACGTCCATGGCCGAGATGGAGCCGTCGAGTTGTCGCCCGCCATGGTTCGACAGCACGATGCCATCCGCACCCAGCGACGCGGCGCGCACCGCATCGTCCGGATGCAGCAGCCCCTTCACGATGAGCCGTCCCGGCCAGCGATCCCGCAGCCAGCGAATATCCTCCCACGACAACGAAGGGTCGAGTTCCTTCGCCAGCGCCGACGCCGCGCCGCGCACGCTGTCCTGCCCCGGCGGCAGCAGATCGCCGAGATTGGCGAAGCGCGGCATGCCGTGCGGCCATAACACGTCGAGCATCCAGCGCGGATGCGCGAGCACATCGAGCGTATTGCGCAGGTCGAGCTTGAGCGGACGCGCGTAATTGCGCAGATCCCATTCGCGCTTGCCGTAGATGGCGCTGTCGGTGGTCACTACAAGCGCTTCGACGCCTGCAAGTTGCGCGCGCTCCGCGAGCTTCGCCACGAAGTCCCGCGTGCGGTACATGTAGACCTGCATCCACACGCGTCCGCCCGCGCGCTCGATCACGCGTTCGAGCGGCACCGTCGACGCATTGCTCAGGATGAACGGAATGCCGGCTGCAGCCGCCGCTCCTGCCAGCGCGATGTCGCCTTCGTGTGACAGCAAGCCGCTGAAACCCGTCGGCGCGATCATGAACGGCGCCGCGCTGCGCTTCCCGAAGAGATTGATGCCGATGTCGCGCTTCGAGACATCCACGAGCGAGCGCGGCCTGAACGCGATCTCCGCGAACACGTCGCGATTGCGCCGCAACGTGGCTTCCTCTTCCGCGCCGCCTTCCACATATTCGAAGCAGAAGTTCGGCACGCGCCGCGCCGCCATCGCGCGCAAATCCTCGATGCTGTGCGCGCGGCGCGGGTCATTGCCGGAATAAAGACGACGCTGCATGTTCTCGTCTGTCCTCAAACCGGCAGCTTCTTCTGATAGTCGATCGCCAGCACCACGATCATCTGGAACACCGCGACGGCGACGAAGAACATCAGCGCGAGGAAGTACGAGCCGGTCGTCTGCACGATATAGCCGATGAAGATCGGCACGAAGATGCCCGCAATATTGCCTACAAAATTCATGATGCCATTCAGCGTGCCAGTGCGCGCACGGGTGGCGAGCATGGCAGGCGTCGCCCAGTTGCAGCCGCCGCACCAGCGCAGGAAGAACAGCGCGACGCACAACAGCCCGACCACGGCGAACGGTGCGCGCACGTTGGCGACACCGAGCATGGACGCGGCTACCGCGAACGCGCCGATCATCATCATGCTGCGATACACCAGGTTCGAACTGCCGCCTGCCGCCTTCCACTTGTCCGCGAGCGATCCGGCGATCACTTCGCCGACGAAGCCCGCGAAGAAGATGATGAAGGTCGCGCCGCCGAGCGACTTCAGATCGAAACCATGCGCCTTGTAGAGATAGGTCGGCAGCCAGGTCATCAGGCCGAAGAAGATCAGGTTCGTACATGTGTGGCTCGCGCACATGCCCCACACGGAACGGAAACCGAAGAAGCGCAGCATCGAGCCGCCCGCTGCGGTCTTAGGCTCTCGTGCATCTTCTTCCGCATGCGCGCGCTCGATATAATCTATTTCCGCCTGACTGATCGACGGATGCTCGCGCGGCGTATTGCGGATGTACCACCAAGCCCAGATGCCGCAGAGAATCGTACCGACGCCCGCCACGACGAACGCCGCGCGCCACGAACCGAACCACGTCATCAGCGTTGCAACCACCACTGCGCCCACGCCGGAGCCGAGCGCGCTGCCTGCATCGACGATGGATGCGCCGCGCGTCTTCTCGTTCTGCGTGAGCCAGAGCGCGTTGAGCTTGCCGCCGCCCGGATAGATCGGCGCTTCCGTGATGCCGAGTCCAAGACGCGTCAGCAGCAACGCGAACCAGCCCGTGCAGAGGGCGCCGAGCGCCTGGAACGCGCCCCAGCCGATGGTCGCCCACGCGATCAGCGCGCGCGGCTTCAGGCGGTCGGCAAGCATGCCCGAAGGCACCTGCATGAAAAGATAGGTCCAGAAAAACGAGCTGAGGATGAGCCCTTGCCGCTCGGGCGAGAGATCGAATTCCGCCGCGATGGCCGGCATCGCGACGGACAGCGCCGCGCGATCGATATAGTTGATCGACACGAGCAGCAGCAGAAGAAGAAAGATCTTCCATCGCACGCTCGTCATTCGGGCGGTCTGTACACCGGACACATCCATGTCCTGTCTCCTGATTGTTTTTGTGAAGTAAGCCGTAGCGGTGTGCCCTTATTGCGGGCGAAAGGTGTTCAGCGGCCCCAGCGCAGCACGAGCGGATCCAGACGGCGCGCGACTTCGAGCAAGCCTTCACGGATCTTCGGATGCACGGGCGCCAGCGGATGACGCACGGCCTCCGAGCCGATGACGCCGCCTTCCTTCATCAGGATCTTGCAGGCGGCAAGCCCGCATTGGCGGTTTTCGTAGTTGATGAGCGGGAGCCATTGCTGATACAGCGCGGCCGCCGTTTCGCGATCGCCGCGCGCGTGCGCATCGACGATCTTGCGAATGCCGTCCGGATAACCGCCGCCGGTCATGGAGCCCGTTGCGCCCGCATCGAGATCGGGCATCAGCGTAATGGCTTCCTCGCCGTCCCACGGACCGATCACGCTGTCGCCGCCCAGCTCGATGAGCTCGCGCAGCTTCGCCGCGGCCTGCGCCGTCTCGATCTTGAAGTACGACACGTGCTCGATCTCACGCGCCATGCGCGCGAGGAACGGCGCGGACAGCGGCGTGCCCGCGACAGGTGCGTCCTGGATCATGATCGGAATGCGGAGCGCGTCGGACACCTTGCTGAAGAACTCGTAGATGCCCTTCTCGGTCACGCGGATGGTCGCGCCATGGTACGGCGGCATGATCATCACCATCGCCGCACCCGCGGCTTCCGCGGCGCGGCTGCGCTGTGCGCAGACTTCGCTGCTGAAGTGCGTCGTCGTGACGATGACCGGCACGCGGCCGGCCACGTGTTCGAGCACCGTGTGCATGACGGCGTCGCGTTCATTGTCGGTGAGGACGAACTGCTCGGAGAAGTTCGCGAGAATGCTCAGGCCGTTCGAACCCGCATCGATCATGAAGTCGATGCAGCGCTTCTGGCCTTCGAGGTCGAGTGCGCCTGCGTCGTTGAAAATCGTCGGGACGACCGGAAAGACGCCGCGATAGTGGCTATCGTTTGACATGCTGTTGACGTGTAAGAGTGAAGTGAAATGCGCTTACGTGATCGCGCCGATCTGCCAGGGCACGAATTCGTTCTGCCCGTAGCCGTGAATCTCGCTGCGCGTGCGCTTGCCGGAGGCAGCGTCGAGCATCATCTGGAAAAGCTCGGCGCCCATCTGTTCGATGCTCTTCTCGCCGCTCAGAATGGGACCGCAGTTCAGGTCGATGTCCTCCGCCTGGCGGTTCCACAGCGCGTCGTTGGTGGCGATCTTGAGTGAAGGCGTCGGTGCGCAGCCGTAGGCCGAACCGCGTCCCGTCGTGAAGCAGATCAGGTTGGCGCCGCCCGCTACCTGTCCCGTCGCGGAGATCGGGTCGTAGCCGGGCGTATCCATGAACACGAGGCCTTTTGCAGCAACGCGTTCGGCGTATTCATACACTTCGACGAGATTCGATTCGCCCGCCTTCGCAATGCCGCCGAGGGACTTTTCGAGCACCGTCGTCAGGCCGCCGGCCTTGTTGCCCGCCGAAGGATTGTTGTTCATCGCCGCGCGGTTGCGCGCGCAGTAGTCTTCCCACCAGTGAATCCGTGCGACGAGCTTTTCTCCCACTGCGCGACTCACCGCGCGGCGCGTCAGAAGATGTTCCGCGCCGTAGATCTCGGGCGTCTCCGACAGGATCGCCGTGCCGCCGTTCGCCACCAGCAGATCGACTGCCGCGCCCAGCGCCGGATTGCCTGAAATGCCCGAGTAACCATCCGAGCCGCCGCATTGCAGCCCGACGACCAGATGCGACGCCGGCACCGGCTGACGCTCCACGCGATTCGCGGCCGCGAGCATCGCCTGCACGCGTTCGATGCCGTGCGCGATCGTCTTCGCCGTGCCGCCCGTCTCCTGGATGTTGAAGGTCTGCAACGAAGGCGCTTCCGAGAGCCCTTGCGTCTCCAGGAGGCGCGCAATCTGGTTCGTCTCGCAGCCCAGCCCGATCACGAGCACGCCCGCGAAGTTCGGATGCACCGCATAGCCGCCGAGCGTGCGCTGCAGGAGCGCGAGCCCTTCCCCTTCCGGGTCCACCGCGCAGCCCACGCCGTGCGTGAGCGCCACGACGCCGTCGACATTCGGGAAGGCGGCAAGCGCATCGGGATGCGTGTCGCGGCGGAAGTGATCCGCGATAGCCCGCGCCACGGTGGCGGAGCAGTTCACCGAGGTCAAGATGCCGATGTAGTTGCGCGTGGCGATGCGGCCATCGGCGCGCACGATGCCGTCGAAGGTCGCGGGCGTGGCGGCGCGGGGCGTAGGACGGGCATCGGCACAGAACGCGTAATCGCGATCGAACTCGCCCATCGCGAGGTTATGGATATGAACGTGCTCGCCCGCCTCGATCGCGCGGCTCGCGAAGCCGATGATCTGGCCGTAGCGCCTGACCGCTTCGCCCGCGGCGATACTGCGCGTCGCCACCTTGTGGCCCGGCGGAATCAGTCCGGATACGACCATGTTCTCGGCAGGAAGACAGGTGCCGCCGATGAGCTGTTCCCGTGCGATGACGACGTCGTCATCACGATGCAGGCGGATGACAAGGGGGCGTGCAGCGGCTTCAGTGATGGCGCCGCCGGATGAGGCGTGGGTATCGTGCATTGAACTGGCCCGTCTGGCGGGTCTCTGGTGATTGTCTCCGGGGCTCAATATACGGGCGCGCTTCGGCCCCTGTATATTGAATTGTTTCCATCCCCCGATCACTTTTTCTACTCGCCGATGAAGACCGTCCAAATGCTGCTGTCGAGGTTGCGCATGAAGCAACTGCAACTCTTGATCGCGCTCGACGAACACAAGTCGCTGCACAAGGCGGCCGTCGTTTTGTCGATCACGCAGTCCGCTGCGAGCAAGGCGCTGCATGAACTCGAAACCATGCTCGATGCCGCGCTCTTCGAACGCTCCGCCTCCGGCATGATTCCGAACGCGTACGGACGGCGCGTGATCGACTATGCAAGGCTGCTGACGACGGACCTGACGCAGTTGTGCCACGACCTCACCGATATCAAGGCGGGGCGCGGCGGACGGCTGTCCATCGGCGCGATCATGGGCGCGATTCCCGCGCACGTCGTGCCCGCGCTCGATGCGCTGCACGCGGAACGGCCGGACGTGACCATTGAAATCGTCGAGGACACGAGCGCGCGCATGCTGACGCAACTCGATGAAGGGCGGCTCGATCTCGTCATCGGACGCTCGGCGGTCAGCGCGCAACCGGCGAAGTACCGCTATGTGAAGCTCGCCGACGAGCCCTTGTCCGTGGTGGTGGGTTATCGCTCGGCGCCGCGTTCGCGCAAGCCGCTCGACATGCACGACCTCGCGCATTGCCGATGGGTGACGTATCCGAGCAAGATGCCGCTGCGCGAACTGCTGGAGCGCGAGATGGACCTGGCCGGCATCGACATGCCGCCGAATACCGTCTCGACGGCCTCCACGTTCGTCACGGTCGCGCTGCTCAATCAGGGACGCGATCTCGCTTCGCTCCTGCCCACCGATATCGCCGAAATGTTCGCGCGCCACAAGATGCTGAGCATCCTGCCGATTGCGCTGCGTTCGCCGTCGCAGACCTTCGGCATCGTCACGCGGCGGGGCAGCGTGCTCTCGCCGATTGCGGCGCGCCTTATCGAACTGCTGAGGGAGGGGGCGCGAGACTGAGCGAACGAGCCTCCGGCAAGCATTGCGCCGCGATGCCCAGCACGATGGCCACGAATTCCTCCGCCGCCTGCGAAATGGTGTCTTCCTTCCGCGTCAGCACACTGTAGTTCGACATCGTCCGCCGTATCGGTACGTCGAGATAGCCAAGCAGTCCGTGCTTCACATATTTGTCCATCGCCGCCTGGGGCTGCAGGGAGATCATGTCGGTGGCCTGCAGCAGTTCCAGCGTCGTGAAGATCGACGGTGTCTCCACGATGCCCACCGGCGGAAGCAAGCCCGTTGCCGCGAACGTCTCTTCGAACAGCAGCCGCATGGCGGTGCCCTGCGGGTACAGGATCCACGGCCATTCGCCCAGATCGGCAATCTCCATGCGCCGCCGCTTCAGCAGCGGATGATGCCGCCCGGCCACCACGCGCGCCGGCTCGGCCAGCAGATCGACCACATGGAATAGCGCCTGATGGCGCGGCTCGGTGGGCCGCCCGATCATGACGTCGAGCCGTCTCTCCTCGAGCCATGTGGCGAGTTGATCGCTGCTCTGCTCGACCAGCCTGATGATGAGTCTCGGCCGCCTGCGCTGAAGCTCCTTGATCGCGGCCGTCACGAGTTGAGCGGCGGAGGCCGGAATGAAGCCCACCGTGAGATGACCATAACCGCCGTTCTTTAACGTCGCGAACTCGTTCGAGAACTTGCCGAGATTGGACAGAGTGGTAGTGGCATAGCGCACCGAGAGCAGACCGAGGTCCGTGGGCCGCATCTCGCGTGGCAGCCGCTCGAACAGCGGCGCGCCGAACAGCGCTTCCAGGTCGCTCAGGATCTTGGTGGCGGCCGGCTGGGTAACATGCATCTGCTCGGCCGCGATGCGCAGGTTGCGCGTGCGTCCAAGCAGCTCCAGCAACTGGAGATGCCTGAAGCGCAGCTTGGGCAGCACTTGCGCAGCGGACAGCGTGGAATCTTGCGGCATAAGGGTAAGACCTAGGAAGGGAAACGCCGACTCATAACCAGATGGAATTGATTTTACGCAATTCGCGATTGGACCTTTATCGAAAGCCCAAAGGACAATTCAGACCGGCTTCCCGCAATCAGGCAAGCGGCAGTCTTTGCACAATCAAATCAATCATTCCAATCACTCTCACGGACACAATCACGATGAATGCACGAGTCCGATATCGCGCCGATGCATTGCAGGACTTCGCGCGGCGTCTGCTGGTCAAGGCCGGCATGGAAGAGGTCAAGGCGCAGGCGGTCGCGCATACGCTGCTGGACGGCGACCTGATGGGACACGACACACATGGCCTCGCCTTGCTGCCGGGTTATATCGGCGAAATCGAGCGTGGCACGATGACCTGCTCCGGCGAACCCGAAGTCATCTCGGAGCGTGGCGCAAGCCTGCTATGGGATGGCCGCCGTCTTCCCGGCCCCTGGCTGGTGTTGAGCGGCATCGATGCGCTGGTGCCGAAGGCGCGCGAGCATGGCAGCGCGACGCTGGTGATCCGGCGCAGTCACCATATCGCGTGCCTGGCCAGTTATCTGGAGAAGGCCACGGCCGAAGGCTTCCTGATCGTGCTCAGCAGTTCGGATCCCGCCGTGCAGAGCGTGGCGCCTCACGGCGGCACGCGCTCGGTCTTCACGCCCAATCCGATCGCAGCGGGCATTCCCACGTCGGGCACGCCGTTCCTGATCGACATCTCGGCATCGACCGTGACGAACGGCATGACCGCGCGCCAGCACAAGGCCGGGCAAGTCTTCGAGGAAGCCTGTTTTCTCGATGCAGAGGGAAATCCGAGCGGCGATCCCGGCGTGCTGTCAGCCGATCCGCCGGGCTCCATTCTGCCGGTCGGCGGCATGACGTACGGACACAAGGGCTTCGGGCTGGCGCTATTGATCGAGGCGCTGACGGGCGGTCTTGCAGGTCACGGCCGGGCCGATCCCGCCGATGGCTGGGGCGCCACCGTCTTCCTGTCGCTTTATGATCCGGCGGCGTTCGGCGGCCCCGCCGCATTCGCACGGCAGATGGACTGGCTCGGCGAAGCGTGCCGCGATAACCCGCCGCGTCCCGGCACGTCGAGCGTGCGCATGCCGGGTGATCGTGGACTCGCGCTCAAGCGCGAGCAACTGCGCGACGGGGTGGCATTGCATCCGACCATCGCACCGGCACTTGTCGCCTGTGCGCAGCGCTACGACATTCGGCTTCCCGAAGTCCTGGCTGGATGAAGGCAAGCGAGAGCCCAAGGCTCTCGCTTGTTGCACTGAGGTTATGCGTCCCGGCTGAGCGCAGCCGGAGGAATGGGGCCACGCACCAGCAGCCAGTAGCCGATGACGGCAACCGCCGCCACGCCTGCGCCCACGAACAACGCGGGCTGGAACGAGTGCGACTGCTGCACGATGAAGCCCGTGATCACCGGCGCCAGCGCACCGCCGAAGTAGCCGCCGAAGTTCTGCATGGCGCCGATGGACGCGGTGCAGTTGGCGGGCGCCGCCACCGATGCCGTCGCCCAGGCCGCGCTGCTCGATACGTACAGCAGCAACATCGAGATCGAGATGAAGATGACGGCCATGGTTGCGCTGTGCGTGAGACCGGTCAGGACCGTGAACACCGCGACGCCGGCCAGCGAGGCCGCCATCGGATACTTACGGCTGTTGATCGCGGATACGCCCCGGCGCGCAAGCACGTCGCAGATCTTCCCGCCGGACAGGCTGCCCACCACGCCGAACAGATAGGGCACCGCCGCGATCCATCCGGACTTGGAGATGGTCAGGTGAAACTCCATTTGCAGGTAAGTCGGCAGCCACGCGTTATAGAGCCACAGCACGTAGATCGTGCCGAAGAACCCCAGCAACATGCCCCACGTCGTGCCGAATTCGAACAGGCGACGCCAGTCGCTCCAGGTCGGACGCGTCTGGGCTTCTCCTTCGACGTCGGTCAGATAAGCGCGCTCGCTGTGGGTCAGGTCCACTTGCCGCGGATCGCGATGCACGAGATAGAAGCACAGCGCCACGACCAAACCGGCGATCCCCATGATGCCAAACATCCAGCGCCATCCCACGGTCAGCATGACCACGGTGAGGAGCGGCGCGGAGATCGCGGTACCGAGCGTCGATGAACTGTTCCAGATGCCGGTGGCCGCGCCGCGTTCCTTCTTGCCGAACCAGTCGCGCACGACCTTGGCGCTCGTCGGAAACTGCGGCGCCTCGCCGACGCCGAGCACCATGCGCGCAGCGAAGAACTGGCTGAAGCTGGTCACGACGCCGCCGAACGCCTGCGCCACCGACCACGTCGCGAGACTGACGGCGAGCATGACGCGCGCGCCGAAGCGGTCGACCAGTGCGCCTGCGGGCAATTGTGCAAACGCATAGGCCCACAGAAACGCGGAAAGCAGCAAGCCCATCTCAGCGACGGACAATCCCAAATCCTGGCGAATCAGCGGATTGGCGATGGACAGGGTGGCGCGGTCGATGTAATTGATGACGCCGCTCAAAAGCAGCAGGGCCAGCGCGGTACGCTGGATGCGCTTGATCCGGGGTGAGGCCTGATCGCTGGAAGCGAGGTTCTGGACGCCGCCGGCGTCCGACTCCGGCACGCGCGGCGCCGTGGAGGATTGCTCCATGGGAAAGTCTCCTGGATGTTTTGTTCTAATCGGCGAGGCCGTTTTATCGATCCGCACGCGCGCATTGCGGCATTGGACTGACGCACAATAGGTCCGCGACCGTTAGAAATCCAATCAATATTCCTCGCGAAGCAATTCCATTTGTTTATCGCGAACTAGGGGCAAACCCGAGCGCGCCTGGCGCCCGGGTCCCAATGCAGGATCAGAGATTCTCGTCCAGCCAGGTCGTGCGTTGCTGGAGCCAGTTCTTCACATAGTCGATCTCGCCTTGATAAGAGCCGGTCACGACCGGATTCGGCCACACCGACTGGTCGAGAATGGGCCAGCGCTGGAAGTTGCGCGCCTCGCCTCCGCTCGATACGAGCGCCGCCGCGCTGGTATCGAAATACGCAGGCAAGGTATCGATCTGCGCGGCCTTCGCTACCACCCATTTGGCCCGCACGCGCGTCTCGAAGGTGGGATCCACACTCTTCATGCGCGAGATCCACTTGTTGTCCGCGATCCACCATCCAAGCGGATACTGCGCGCCCGAATAGTTGACGTTGCCGGCGCCGATGTCGAAATCCCAAAGCGGACCAAATTTCAACTTGCCGCCGACATCCTTGTAGAGATAAATGCTCGCATAACCTTGCGCATCCTGGTTCTTGAACAGCTCATTGACGAGATACCAGTTGATCAGCGCGGTGACGTCGAAGTACTTTTCATAGCCGGAAGCGGCATCCGTGGCGGAATCCGAGAACAGCGCATCCTCGGCGGCCTGCACGTATTGCCTGATGTAGGCCGCCTGTGCATCCGACGCAGGCGACGGCGTATCGATACAGAGCGGCACACCATGCGTCGTGGTCCAGCACGAATCGCCATCCAGACGCTCGTTGATCTCCAGAATGAAGCCGGTATTCTCCGGAGCAACGGTGTTATCGGTGTCGGCGATATTGACGCGGTTCTTGTCCACGCGGACCGATTCAACCAGATCGTAGACACCCAGGTATTCGCCGTTCAACGTCACTTCGACAGGCAGATCACGCGGTGTCCAGTCCATGCCGAGCCGCTTGCCCAGCTCGAAGGCCGCGCGATTGCGCAACAAGGTCTTGTCGGAGTAGTTCGCCAGCAGGACCCAGTTCTTGTCCTTGGGCAAGCCGAGCAAGCCGGCCTTCTCGTCGAGCTTGATCTTGTACGGCTTTTTTGGCATGTCCCAGGTGCTATGGCCGCGTCCGCGAATGGAGGCCCGCCCTGAATAGACATAGTTGCTGTCGGTTTGCGCGATGCTGATCGTCGCGCCGACATAGTTCACTTTGTCGGCGATGGGTGCGGCGCCGTCTGTCGTGATGCTTACCTTGGCAGGCAGCAGGATGTTGCCGATGACGACCGGCGTGGACGCGCCGTTGTCCGACGTGGCCGGGGTTGAAGCGCCGGTATCAGTGCCTGCGCCTGGAGTCGTACCGCTATCGGCAGGCGCTGTCGACGATCCGGAGTCGTTCGCCTGCGGATTGTCATCCGGCGCAGTGCTGCCGCCTTGAGCAGGCGCCGACGCTTCCGGCGTTGCACTCGCTGAGCTCGTCGGTGATCCGCTTGCGCTGGTTGCAGGAGTCGATGAACCATCGCTGCCGCCTCCGCCCCCGCAGGCAACGAGAAGAACCGACAAGAGCATGGATGCAAGCGTCGACGACGACAGAGGCTTGCGCGTTTTGGTCTGTGTGCCCGGTAACATTTCCAGCATGATTCTCCAAACCGTCCTTGTTATTCAAAGCTATGAGATGACAAAAGATCGCCTCAATAGCGCGTTGATGACAGTTTGATGACTATAGGGAAACGTTCGGAGTGTTACTGGAAGGTTACTGAACTATTACATTTGAATCGTCATTTACCGAGCAATAGCATTGCCGTTTGCGATGCGGGAAAAGTTACGAACCGAAGAAGTTATCAGCGCTTGCCAGAAGCCCTCCCGCGTGACACCGGAAGCCTGACGCCGCGCATCAGCGCCGCAAGCGTGAGCTTTTCGAAGCGCGCCAGCATGACCGCTTCGGCGTCGCGCAGGGTGGCCGAGAGATGCGCATTCACGGCCTGTTCGACGAGACATTCCGGATGATCTTCGGAGACCAGATCGGAGAACAGAGGCGGCTCGCCCACCGCCCGGTAAACATCCAGCAGCGTGATCTTTTCGAGCGGTTGCGCCAGCGCCCACCCTCCGCCATGCCCCTTCTCCGAAGCAACCAGACCGCTGTCCCGCAGCCCGCCGAACAAGCGTCTGACCACCACCGCATTCGTGCCGAGCATTTCGCCGAGTGCTTCGGAGGTCAATGGTCCATCCGCCTGCTTCAGGTGAATCAATGCATGCAGGACGCGTGACAGGCGGCTATCGGTTCTCATGTCGGACGATCATCTCAAGAAACTTTTGAAGTTGCATGAAAGTTTAGCATGCGGCTATCATGAAACTCGTGAAGTTACTTGAAAGGACATCAGATGGAAACGCACTTCGATGTGATCGTGATCGGCGGGAGCTTTGCGGGACTCTCGGCGGCGATGCAGCTGGCGCGTGCCAGACGGCGCGTGCTGGTGCTGGACGGAGGGCGGCCGCGCAACCGCTTCGCGCCGCATTCGCACGGCTTCTTCGGACAGGATGGCAAGACGCCGGCCGATATCATCCGCGACGCAAGGTCACAATTGCTGGCCTACCCGACTGCGCGAGTCGCGATCACCGAAGCGCTCACTGCCGAACGCGAAGCCGGACGTTTCGTGGTGACGTGTGCGGATGGAACTTCGTCGAGCGCGGACCGCCTGATTCTGGCTACCGGCATGCGCGATGACCTGCCTGCCCTGCCGGGACTCGAAGCACGCTGGGGACATTCGGTGCTGCATTGTCCGTATTGCCATGGCTACGAAGTCGCGGACAAGCAGCTGGGCGTGCTGGCGACGCACCCGCTTTCATTCCATCAGGCGATGCTGGTTCCCGACTGGGGACCGACGACATGGTTCACGCAAGGCATCGTCGAACCGACAGCCGACGAAACTGCATTGCTCGAAGCTCGTCATGTGCGGATAGAAGCGTCGCGCGTCGTCGAGGTGCTGGGCAATGCGCCGGAGATGACCGGAGTGCGTCTCGCCGATGGTCGCGTCGTCGGCATCGATGCGCTCTTCGTGGCGCCCCGGACGCACCAGGCAAGCCCGCTCGCGCAGCAACTCGGATGCGCGCTCAAGGACGGCGCGCTCGGGTCGTTCCTCGTCGTCGACGACGGAAAGCAGACGAGCGTCCCGGGCGTCTTCGCCGCAGGCGATGCAGCGACGGAGTGGGCCAACGCAACGTTCGCCTCGGCCGCCGGCGTGACGGCGGGCGTCGCCGCGCATCGATCGCTCATCTTCGGGTTGTAGGCCGCAGGCGGACCGATCAAAGATCGGTGGCCACGATCAGCAGCACTTCGGCCACCGCCGCACCCACCGAGCGAATCCGGTGCGGAATCTGTGCATTGAAGTAGATGGAGTCGCCCGTCGCGAGCTCGACCTTGTGCGTGGCGAACTCCATTTCAATCTTGCCGCGATGCACGAAGAGAAACTCCTCGCCTTCGTGCTCCTTGAACTGTTCACACGGTCGAGAAAGCTCACGAAATACAGCAGCATGACGAGCGGAATGATGCGCCACATCAGCTTGCGCGATACGCGCGCTTCGATGTCGTTCTGCATGTGTCTCCTCCGGACGAGGCGGCGCCGTGCCCTCGCGGAGCCGGCGCTCGAAATAAGATTGTCAGGCCGCGGCCGCGACTTTCTGAAGCAGTGCGCAGACCGCTTCGGTGACTTGCGCGGTGGCCGCCTCGTGCCCGTGCTGACCGACTACGAAACGCCCAACGCCGATATCTACGCGGTCTACCTGCAACGTCACCAGATGTCGACGCGGAGTCGCGCGTTCGTCGACTTCATGGCGCGCACGTTTCAGGATGGCGGAGGCGCTTAGCGGTCCTCCGCGCCGGGCACCACGGCGATCGCCTCGATCTCGATCATCGCCTCGGGCGTGTAGAGCGCGCGGATCTCGGCGATGGTATCGGCGGGATAAGGCGCCGAAAAGAACTTGCGGCGCAGCGCGACGACGTCTTCGAAGTGTCCCATGTCGGTCACGAAGATCGTCACCTTGACCACATCATGCAGGCTCGCACCGCCGGCTTCGAGCGCGCGCCGCAAGTTGGCGAAGGCCTGTTCGCCCTGCGCCATGAAGCCGCCCGTCACGATCTGCCCGTCCTCGTCCGCGCCGGCCTGGCCGGAGATGAACAGCCAGCCGTTGGCCTTGATGCCCTGCGACAGCAGGAAGGACTCGTAGGGATCGGGACGGGTGATGACGCGTTCGCGCATGATTGAGTTCCTTTCATGTATATCGGCGGCGGAAGTGTCGCCGACAAGAAGACGATACTCATGCGATACACGCCTGACAAAGGACGAATAGTCAGCTGTAAGATGAGCCGATCTCATCTATCCCGAGCCTACCGAAGCGCCCATGCACCGACATTCCCTGCCGCTCTCAGCGCTTCGCGCGTTCGAAGCCGCCGCTCGCCTCGGCAGCTTCAAGGCCGCCGCCGACGAACTCGCCGTCACGCCGACGGCCATCAGTCATCAGATCCGGGGCCTGGAGCAGCAGATCGGCGCGTCGCTGTTCAGCCGTCAGGTGCGCCGGGTGACGCTGACCGATGCGGGCGCGCAGCTTTATCCGGTCTTGCGCGACGGTTTCGACGCTTTCCAGGCGGCGCTCGCCCGGCTGACGCAGCTGCGTCAGCGGCCGCGCGTGGTCATCTCGGCGACGAACGCGTTCACTGTGAAATGGCTCGTCCCGCGCATGACGCGGTTTCGCGACAGCCTGCCGGGCATCGACCTGCAATTGCAGGCTTCGGATGAACCCGTGGATCTGCGCTCGACCGCCATCGACATCGCGATTCGTTACGGACGCGGCCCCTATCCGGGCCTCATCACCGAAGCGCTGTTGGCGGACTGGTTCGCGCCGGTGGCCAATCCGCGTCTCGGCGTGCGTTCAGTCGATGATCTCGCGCGCTGGCCGCTGATCTGCTTCGACTGGCATCGCTCCGATCCGCGCAATCCCACCTGGGAGCGCTGGTTTGCCGAGGCGGGTCTGGCGGTGTCGAAATCGGCGGGCGAGTTGCGCTTCTCGGACGAAGGCCACGCGATTCAGGCGGCCGTGGCCGGTCAGGGCATCGCGCTGGTCAGCCAGGCGCTGGTTGCGGAAGAAC
The DNA here is from genome assembly GCF_031451075.1 of Caballeronia sp. LZ043. Classification (NCBI taxonomy): domain Bacteria; kingdom Pseudomonadati; phylum Pseudomonadota; class Betaproteobacteria; order Burkholderiales; family Burkholderiaceae; genus Caballeronia; species Caballeronia sp. LZ043. The sequence continues at coordinate 109,224 of NZ_JARUXT010000011.1, forward strand.
TGGCTTCCGGCCATCTGCATCAGCCGTTCGGACCGGGCATCGACGGCCATACGTACCATCTGGCCGTCTCCAGCGAACGGACGCTGTCCGCGAGCGCGCAGGCCGTGCTCGACTGGCTGAAGGGGCAGTCCGTGGCGGACGGCGGCCCGCCGCCGCTTGCCGTCACCCCCGCAGGATCACCGTGAACTTCGCGCCCCGCTCCGGCGCAGCTTCACCGATCTCGATCATCCCGCCATGCGCCCGCACGATCTCCCGCGCGATGGCGAGCCCGAGTCCGCTGCCCTCTTCCTCCGACGCCCGGAAAAACGGCTCGAACACCCGCTCGCGCAGTTCCGCCGGAATGCCCGGACCTTCGTCGAGGACGCATACAAACACCGCATCGTCCACGCGCCGCGCTTCGACCGTGACGCGCGTGCCGTCGGGCGAATAGCGGATCGCGTTATCGACAAGATTGGAAAGCGCCGCCGACAGCAACGGCTCGCTGCCTCTGACGACGAGCGCGGCGTCCTCGAAGGACACGGCCAGTTCTATGTCGCGACGGCTCGCCGCCAGCGCCAGCTTCTCCACCGCGCGCGCGATCACGTCCTTCAGGTCGACGGACTCTCGCTCGAACCGCGTGTAATCGGCCGATTCGGCCTGCGCCAGCATCAGCAACTGATTGATCAGCGCGACCATCGCGCGATTGCTGTGATGCATGGCCGCGAGCGTCTCGCGCACTTCGTCGAGATTGTGCTGACGGCGCGCGTACTGAAGCTGCGAGCCGAGCAGCGTGAGCGGCGTGCGAATCTGATGCGCGGCGTCGGCGATGAAGCGCCGCTGCGTCGCGCTCTGCTGCTCGATGACATCGAGCGACGCGTTGAAGGCCGCGACCAGCGGCTGCAACTCGGCGTGCAGATCGGTGGCGTCGATGCGGTTGCGGCCCTGCCGGGGACGCGCGGTGAGCGCGGCGGCGAGCCGTTCGAGCGGCCTCAGTTCCAGCGCGAGACCCGCGCAGATCAGCGCCATCGCCACGGCGATGCTGCCGAGGATATAGGCGAGCTGCGGCTTCCACAGCGAGGCGACGAGCGCGTCGCGCGCCGCCTGCGTGCGTCCCACGGAGACGACCACCTCGACGGTGCGTCCCGCGTCGAACATCGGCCGCGTCAGCGACACCGCGCGCACCGGCAGTCCGGATACGCGCGCGTCGTACCACTGCGGCAGGCCGGCGAGCGGCAGGCCCGGAAAATCGGACGTGCCCGCGATCACCGCGCCGCCTGCAATCTGCACGCGATAGAACACCTGATCGCCCTCCGGCGTGCCGACGATCTGGATCGTGCTCGGCGACACCGACGCCACCAGGTCGTCGCCGCTCCAGCGCACATCGGCGGCGAGCACGCGGGCGGCGGCCAGCAGCGCCGCGTCCTGCAGCAGGTCGGCGGTGCGGCGCGCGTTGGCATGCGTGATCCAGGCCGCGATCAGGCCGAAGGCCGTCATCGGCACGATGAGCCAGAGCAGCAGCCGCGTGCGCAGGCTACGCGTGCGGCTCTTCATGTTCCAGCAGATAGCCGAGCCCGCGCAGCGTGATGATCGCCGCCGTGCTCTTCTCGATCTTCTTCCTGAGCCGCGAGATATAGATTTCGATGGCATCGCCGCTCGGCGGCGCATCGCGGTCGTCCACCGCTTCCGCCAGCACCGCCTTCGATACCGTGCGCCCGGCCTGCAGGATCAGCGCTTCGAGCACCGCGTGCTCGCGCGGCGTGAGGGAGAGCGCGTCGTCGTCGACGAAGAACTGGCGGCGGTCCATGTCGTACAGCAGCGTGCCGCAGCGCAGGCGGTTCGAGCGCACCGGCGCGTGACGCCGCGCCAGTGCCTTGATGCGCGCGACCAGTTCGCGGTCGTCGAAGGGCTTGACGACGTAATCATCCGCGCCGTCGCTCAGGCAGATGACCTTCTCGCCGATATCGCCCGTGGCCGTCAGCACCAGCACGGGCGTGTCGTTGGCGCCGTCGCGCATGCGCCGCAGCACCGCCTTGCCCGACATCCCCGGCAGGTTGAGGTCCAGCAGCACGACGTCGTAGCGCGTGCCGGCGAGCGACGCCTCGGCCGCTTCGCCGTCCGGCGCGTGCTCGACGAGAAAGCCCTCGTCGGTCAGGGTTCTCGCGAGCCAGTGCGCCAGTTGATGATTGTCTTCGATCAGCAGCAGTTTCATTGCTCGGTCACGCCGTGCCACCTGTAGCCGTTGCGGGCCTCGCGCGAGCGGTACAGCACCAGCGTCGCCACCGCGCCGCACACGGCCGCCACGGCCATCCACGCGCCGGGCGCGGCCTTGTCGCCGGTGAAGTGAATCAGCGAGGTCGAGATGGCCGGCGTAAAGCCGCCCACCAGCGTGGCGAGGCTATAGGCCATCGAGAAACCGGTCGTGCGCACGTGCGCCGGCATCAGCTCGGTGAGCGCGACCACCATCGCACCGTTGTACCACGCATAGAGCACCGAGAGCCACAGTTCCACCGCCAGCAGACGCTCGAACGAAGGCGCCGCGACCAGCCATTGCATCGCCGGATAGGCCGTGAGGATGGTCAGCACGGTGAAGAGCAGCAGGATGGGACGGCGTCCGAAACGGTCCGACACCGCGCCCGACACCGGCAGCCAGATCAAATTCGAGAGACCCACGCAGACGGTCACGATGAGCGAATCCATCGACGACAGATGCAGCACGTTCTTGCCGAAGGTCGGCGTGTAGGTGGTGATCAGATAGAACGATGCCGTGGTCATGATGACGAGCCCCATGCCGCCGAGAATCAAGCCGGCGTTCTGCACCATCGACTTCATGATCTCGCTCATCGACGGATGATGCTTGCGGGTCGCGAACTCATCGGTCTCGCGCAGCGTGCGGCGGATCAGGAACAGGAACGGCACGATCAGGCAGCCGATCAGGAACGGAATGCGCCAGCCCCAGGCGTTGACGTCGGCGGGCGGCAGGGTCTGATTGAGCAGCACGCCCAGCGATGCCGCGAAGATCACCGCGACCTGCTGGCTGCCCGACTGCCACGAGCAGAAGAAGCCGCGCCGGCCGGGCGTCGCGATCTCGGCGAGATAGACCGAGACGCCGCCCAGCTCCACGCCCGCCGAGAAGCCTTGCAGCAGGCGCCCGAACAGCACGACCACCGGCGCCGCGATGCCGATGGCCGCATAACCCGGCACGAGCGCCACGCACGCGGTGCCGACCGCCATCAGCGAGAGCGACAGGATCAGCCCCTTGCGGCGTCCGTGCCGGTCCACATAGGCGCCGAGGACGAGCGCGCCGATCGGGCGCATCACGAAGCCCGCGCCGAACACCGACAGCGCGAGCAGCAGCGAGACGAATTCGTTCTCGGCCGGAAAGAAGGTATGCGCGATGGCGCTCGCGTAATAGGCGTAGACGGTGAAGTCGTACATCTCCAGGAAATTGCCGCTGACCACGCGAAAGACGGAGCGGAACGGCGATTCGGAGCGATTCGGAATATCGGTTTTCATCAGCATCCTCGGATAGCGAAAGGACGAGTTGGGGCACCGGCGACGCTTGAGCGTCGCCGGATGAATTGGGAAAAGTTGAAGCCTAGGCGATCGCCATCACGGCCTTGCCGGACTGACGCCGCTCTTCGAGCGCCGCATGCGCCAGTTCGACGTCGTCCAGCGTGTAGCGGCCGTTGATCTCCACACGCAGCGCGCCTTGCTGGATGGCGGCGAAGACATCGTCGGCGCGGCGCTGAACGGTCGCGGCATCGGCGAGATGATCGGCGAGGCGCGGCCGCGTCAGGAACAGCGAACCCGCTTCGCCGAGTTCATACGGATCGAGATCGCGCATCGGGCCTGTCACCGAACCGTAGTTCACCACCAGCCCGCGCACGCGCGTCGCGCGGAAGCTGTCGCGCAAGGTCGTCCTGCCGACGGCATCGAACACCACGTCGACGCCGCGTCCATCGGTCAGTTCGCGCACCCGGTCCGCAAAGCCGCCGTGCTCGTAGAGCAGCACGTGATCGGCGCCGCGCTCGCGGGCGATGGCGGCCTTGTCGGCGGTGCTGGTCGTCGCGAACACCTGCACGCCGCGCCGCTTCGCCAGTTGCACGAGCAACTGTCCGATGCCGCCCGACGCCGCATGTACGAGGCACGTCATGCCGGCTTGAAGTTGCGCGACATCGTCGAGCAGATAGTGCGCCGTGGAACCCTGGAAGATCGCGGCGGCGGCCACGTCGTAGGCGATGCCGTCCGGCAAGCGCGCAAGACGTGCCGCCGGAATCACCGCGTAGTCCGCATACGCGCCCCACGCGATGCACCACGCCACCCGGTCGCCCGGACGGCACGACGTGACGCCCGCGCCGCATTCCACCACCTCGCCCGCGCCTTCCATGCCGAGCGTGCACGGCAGGCGCACGGGATAGGTGCGCGAATCACGATACTTGCCCTGGCGCGTATGGACGTCCATGAAGTTGATGCCCGCCGCGACGACGCGCACCAGCACCTCGCCCGGCCCCGGCTTCGGCACCTCGATCTCGACGCGGCTCAGAACCTCCGGACCGCCGTACTCGTGAATCTGAATCGCTCGCATGAGCGTGTCTCCGTTGTGATGTGGAATCGCGTTACTGCGCGGCAGCGACGAAGCGGTCGGTCCACGTGCGCGCGAGATCGACGTGCCGCGCCGATACTTCGGTATCGGCTTCGGCCAGGATCGCGAGCACGGTCGCGGGGGCGTCGGCGGGCATGCGTCCGTCGGTCGAGAAAGCCGGTTTCATGACCGCCAGCGCCTGCCGGTAGATGGCCGGGTTGTCGCCCTTCAGCGCCGCCGGCATCGCGGCCGCGATGTCCTGCTCACTGCGCGTCTGGATGAAGCGCAGCGCGGCCAGCATCGCGCGCACCAGACGCGCCGTTTCATCCGGATGGGCGTCGATCCATTCGCGGCGCATGTAGAGACACGCGCCCACGTAGGAACCGCCCAGTTGCGCGCGCGAGTCGGCGATGCTGCGCAAGTCCACCAGCGGCCGCGCCACGCCGCGCGACAGAAGACGCGTGGCGGTGGGTTCCTCGGTCATGGCGGCATCGACTTCACCCGACACGAGCGCCCGCTCGAACGCCGCTTCGGTCGCGAGCGGCACCACGGTATAGGCGCCGGCCGGCACACCCGCGCGGGCCGCCAGATAGCGCGTGAGGAAATCCGTCGATGAGCCGAAACCGGTCACGCCAAGCTTGCGGCCTCTGGCATCGGCCATGGTGCGCATGGCGCTCGCGCTGCGCGTCAGTTCGATCAGGCCCGCCGAGCGCCCCAGCACGATCACCGACTGCACGTCCATGCCACGGCTTTGCAGACCAATCGTATGGTCGTAGAAACCGACCGCGCCCTGGATGGCGCCGGCGACGAGTTCGGTGGACGTGTCGATGCCCGCCGGCGAAGACAGCACGCGCACGTCGAGTCCTTCGCGACGGAAGTAGCCGAGCTGGTCGGCGAGCATGACCGGCAGATAGATCAGCTTGGCGACGCCGCCCGTCATCAGCCGGATGGGCTCCGCGCGCGCCGCCTGCGCCGCGCACAGCGCGCTTGCCAAGGCAACGCAGACCAGCCAGCGGACGAGCGATCGTGCTCGGAACGGCATTGAGAAAGTCTCCTGAACAGCTTCAAGGCGCTTGTTGAAACAATCGCCTGCAATGTCAGGAAGTATAAGAAACCGTGCCCTTCTGAAAGCTTTCCGCCGGGCAGGCGTTTTCTCCGTAGTTTCCCGACTCCAGTCAGCGTTTGTCGTTCAGCTTGCGCCACAGCGTGGTCTTGCTGATGCCGAGCGCCCGGCACGCCGCATCGCGATCGCCGCCGTATTCGTTCAGCGTGGCGCGGACCTGATCCGCCTCCGCCGTGCGGCTCATCTGGCGCAGACCGGGGTTGGCGTCCGCGTCCTGCGCCGTATCGAAGACTTCGGGCGCGAGGGCCGCGAAATCGTCCAGCGACAGCTTCGGCTCGCGCCCGCTCCGCCCCGGCAGATGCGCCATCTCCACGGCGACACGTTCGATCACGTTCTGCAGTTCGCGCACGTTGCCCGGCCAGCGATAGGCGCCCAGCGCCGCCTGCAAGGGCGCGAGCGCCTTGCCGACCGCATCGCGATCCGGCAGCCGCCTGCCGAGCGTTTCATCGCGGCTTGCTGCCTGCGCGAGCAGTTCGACGGCAAGCGGCGCGATATCGCCGGGCCGCGCGCGCAGCGGCGGCAACGCGATGCTCAGGATGTTGATGCGGTAAAACAGATCGGCGCGGAACGAGCCGTCCTGCACGGCCTGCGCCAGCGGCCGATGCGTCGCGGCGATCACGCGGATATCCACGCGCGTCGGTTCGGTCGAGCCGAGCCGCACGACTTCCCGTTCCTGCAACACGCGCAGCAGCCGGCTTTGCAGCGACGACGGCATCTCGCCGATTTCATCGAGAAACAGCGTGCCGCGATGCGCCGCTTCGATCAGCCCCGCCCGGCCGCCCTTGCGCGCGCCGGTGAACGCGCCTTCCTCATAGCCGAACAGTTCGCTTTCCAGCAAGGCTTCCGGAAACGCGCCGCAGTTGATCGCGACGAACGGAAAGTCCTTGCGGCGGCTCATCTGATGCATGCTCTGCGCGACCATTTCCTTGCCGGTGCCGCTTTCGCCGAGGATCAGCAGCGTGGCGTCGGACGTGGCGTACTTGCGCACCAGCGTCTTCACCCGCTGCATGACGTCCGACTCGCCGACGATCGCTTCCAGCCGGTAGCGCGCGACGAATTCCTGTGCGCCCTGCCGCGCGCGCAGGGTCCGGTCCAGCCGCTCGACGGCGCGCGATTCCTGGAACGTGAACAGCGTGCCGTTTGTGGCGCCGTCCGCGCCGAGCGGCCCGCGATGGATCGCGTAGCTGACGCCGCGCACATGGCCGACGACATCCTCGCCGTCCGCGGGCAGGATGCCGTCGAGCGCCGGCGCCACGTCGAGCAGCGCACGGCCGGCGACGCGGGCGGCATCGGGCAGGCCGAGCGCATCGAGCAGGCGGCGATTGATCGCTTCGATGCGGCCCTCGGCATCGACCGCCACGACGCCGTCGCGCAGATGCTGCAGCAGGTTGTCGAGCCGCGCGCGCCGCCCGGCTTCGCGACGCATCGCCTGCGCGACTTCGAGCGCGGTCTCCAGCGCCGAGGCAACCGACGTGCGCGAATAGAGAAACACCGACTGCATGCCGGCACGGGCGGCGAGATCGGTCACGAGGCCCGGGCCCACGACCACGTCGATACCGCGGTCGCGCAGATCGAGCACGAGATGCTCCGCGTCCTGTGCCGAGCGATACGACTCGCAGGCCACATCGATGGCATACGCGGCGAGAAAGCGGCGAATCTCCGGCGGCGTCTCGCCGTGCGTGACGAGCGCCATGCGGGCGTCCTCGCGGCGCGCCTTGGCGAGCGCCTGCATCACGTCGAAGCCGGTCGGGCTGACGATCACCACCGGCACCGACACGCGCGTCTTCAGATACGCGCCGTTCGAACCGCCCGCGACGATGACATCGGGCCGCTCGCCGGTTTCGGACTCGATGCGCGTGACGGCGTCTTCGTAGCCGAGCGGGATGGCGTCGAGATCGGCGCGGTCGGCGTATTCCTCGCCGACGTCCATGAACAGGTCGCGCAGCCGGCTGATGCCGACCGCCCAGATGCGGGGGCGTGAGGCGGTTTCGGGTTTCATGTTGGGCTGTTTCTTCTGAAACTCCTAGCCTAACCCACGCGTTCCCATTCCGAAACACGAATTTCATTCCTGAAATCATCGAGCGTGCGAGGCAGGCAGCCAAGTTCAGGCAAATCAACGGCTTACACCGCCCGCCCCACATGGCAGGGATTTTGCAAACGATCGGAGCCTTCCAAGGAGACATCAACTTGAATTCAACTTCGCCACTCGAACAGACTGCCGGCGCGCGCTTCCGCCAGGCCGTCCAGGACGAATCCCCCTTGCAGGTCGTCGGCGCCATTACCGCCTATGCGGCGAAGATGGCCGAGGCCGTCGGCTTCAAGGCGCTGTATCTGTCGGGCGGCGGCGTCGCCGCGAACTCGCTCGGCATGCCGGATCTCGGCATCAGCACCATGGAAGACGTGCTGACCGACGCGCGGCGCATCACGGATGCATCGTCGCTGCCTCTGATGGTCGATATCGATACGGGCTGGGGCGGCGCGTTCAACATCGCGCGCACGGTCCGCTCGTTCATCAAGGCCGGTGTGGCGGCCGTGCACATGGAGGACCAGGTCGGACAGAAGCGCTGCGGCCATCGTCCGGGCAAGGAAGTCGTCTCGAAGGGCGAGATGGTGGATCGCGTCAAGGCGGCCGTCGATGCCCGCACCGACGCCTCCTTCGTCATCATGGCGCGCACGGATGCGGCGGCTGTCGAAGGCATCGATGCCGCGATCGAGCGCGCGGTCGCTTATGTCGAAGCCGGCGCGGACATGATTTTCCCGGAGGCGATGAAGACGCTCGACGACTACCGGCGCTTCAAGGCGGCGGTGCAGGTGCCGATTCTCGCGAACCTGACCGAGTTCGGTTCGACGCCCTTCTTCACCGTCGATGAACTGAAGGACGCGAATGTCGATATTGCGCTGTACTGCTGCGGCGCATATCGCGCGATGAACGCGGCGGCGCTGAACTTCTATGAAACCGTGCGGCGCGACGGCACGCAAAAGGCTGCCGTCGACACCATGCAATCGCGCGCGGACCTGTACAAGTACCTCGGCTATCACGCCTACGAAGACAAGCTCGACCAGCTGTTTTCCGCCCAGAAATAACGCACCCAGGAGACGAACACATGAGCGAAGCAGACAACAGCACCGCCACGGGCGGTTTCAAGCCGAAGAAGTCCGTTGCGCTGTCCGGCGTGACGGCGGGCAATACGGCGTTGTGCACGGTCGGCCGCACCGGCAACGATCTGCACTATCGCGGCTACGACATTCTCGATCTCGCCAACACGTCCGAGTTCGAAGAGATCGCCTAT
>NZ_JARUXT010000012.1:0-55926 GCF_031451075.1 Caballeronia sp. LZ043
CGCTGCGATGGAACGCGCAGGCTGGAGCGAGTCGCGCATCAAGAAGGTGATGGGCGAGAACTGGATGCGCTTCTTCGGCGAAGTGTGGAACGTCTGAACGTGCTGGCCAGTCGCGCGGGCGTACAATCCCGACGCCTGTGTACACCCAATGCACGCCATCATGCCGAACCCGAGCGAGACGACGTCCAAGCTGGACTATGAAGATCTTTTCCGGCATCTGCCCGTTGCGGTGATCGTGGCCCGCGAGCGCATCATGGTGGACTGCAATGCACGCGCGCTCGAACTGTTCCGGGCGGAACGCGGCGATATCGTCGATCAGTCGTTCTCCAAGCTCTACCCGCAGAAAAAGGACTTCGCGAGCACCGGTCACCGTCTCGGACCGCTGATCGCGAAGCGCGCGGTCTTCAGCGACGACCGCATCATGCGGCGCATCGACGGCAGTCATTTCTGGGTCACCGTGCGCGGCTTCGGCTATAACCCGCAACGCCCTTTCGAGCTTGCCGTCTGGACCTTCACGGATCTTTCGGACAGCGCCAAGCCGCCCGATGTCACGAGCACGCTGACGGAACGCGAGCGCGACGTCGCCGCCTGTCTCGTGCATGGCCTGACGAGCAAGGAGATCGGCAAGGAACTGAACATCAGCCCGCGCACGGTGGATATCCATCGTGCGAGCCTCCTGCGCAAGTACGGCGTGCGCGCGACGCCGGAACTCATCACGCGGCTGCTGGCCTGACGGTCCGTCAACTCAAGGCGGTTTCGGCGAATTGCGTGCATTGCCGAAAGAACGAAAAGGGTTTCCCGACTTAGCATGATCCCGGCTCTTGAAGGTGACTGCCCTCCGAGACCCGGGACCCGAATCACTCGCGTGTTCACGCGCTCAAGCCCCGGTCCTGACTGAACGCACAGCAGCATCCAGCGAGGACACTGTGGCAAAGCTGATCGACACACCCATGATCGAACGCCGGAACATGCTCACCGTGAGCGCCGGCACCGCCATCGCCGCGATGGCGGCCGCGGCGGTACCGCTGGCATCGGCGGCGGAACGCGTGGCGTCTGCACACAGGACGCCGGGCAATGCATCGGTCGATTCGGTCACGGCGAAGGACGGCACGCGCATCTTCTTCAAGGACTGGGGCGCCGGCAAAACGGTCGTGCTGTCGGCGAAGCTATTGCGTCACGCGAGCCTGAAGGTGTATCCGGGTGCGCCGCACAGCATGTGCACCACCGACGCCGACAAGGTCAACGCCGACCTGCTCGAATTCCTGCGCAGCTGAACAGACCCGAGCCTCAGGTACAGGCTTCGATAGCAGGAGCCAACGCGAGAGGCTCGGGTTCGTCGTCGATCTCGTTGAAGAACATCTTCGCGGCGCGCTGCACCGAAGGCGAAAGCGGCAGCAGTTCCTGCACCAGCAGATCGGTGGCGCTTTCCAGATCGCTATCCACGGCGAAATCGGTCGCCAGTCCCCATTCGTATGCCTGCGAGCCGCTGACATAGCGCGAGCGCATCAGGATGTCCCGCGCCCGTCCCCCGCCCACGATGCCGGCCAGCCGCTGCAATGCGCCGGCGCCCGGAATCTGCACGACCTGATCCGAAGGAAAAGCGTACAGCGTGGTTTGCGTCGCGATGCGGAAGTCGCATGCGAGCGCCAGCTCGAACCCGGCGCCGAAGCAATAGCCCCGGCACGCGGCGATCACGGGCTTGGTGCAGCGCGCGGGCGCGTCGGTCTTCCAGTCCGCCGCGTGACCCGCAGGGCGGCACGCATCGGTTCCGCCGCGGCAGAAATGCTCGCCGCTCGCGCGCAGCACGATCACCTGAACCTCCGCCTGCGCCTCCAGTGCGCGAAACGCATGGTCGAGCTGCCGGCCTGCTCGATCTCGACAGACCGCTGGTCATGCTCCGGCACAGCGAGACCTTGCCTATCTCGAGCGTGGGCATCGACAACAGCCTCGCAACCTACATGCTCACGCGGCACTTGCTGGAGCGCGGTTTTCGCAGCTTCGCCTATCTGGGTTTCGGTCATGCGCAGATCAACGCTGCGCGCATTGCCGGCGTGCGCGACGGCCTTGCGGAAGCCGGTATCGAAGTCGACGTACACGACGCTCACACACCGACCAGCCGCGCCGGCGAGCATGCGTGTTCGCGCGTGATGCTGGGACCGCGCCGTCCGCAGGCCGTGATCTGCTACAACGACCTGATCGCGCTCGGCTTCATCAAGGCGGCGCGTGCGCTCGGCATTCGCGTGCCCGACGATGTCGCCATGACCGGCATCGACAACATTCCCTACGGAGAACTGTCCGCGCCGACACTGACGAGCGGGGACACGCAAAGCGAGACGATCGGGGAGGTCGCGATGCAGAAGCTGGTGGACATGCTGGGCGGGAAGGATCACATCGAGCACGTGACCATCGAACCGTGTCTGATCGTGCGCGATTCGACGGCCGTGACTGACGGCCGCTGAACGCGGCGGTTCAGGTCCGGTTCGCCATCAGCAGCAGCGTTTCTCCGTCCTGGACCACTTCGCGGGCCTGGTTCAGCACCTTGAGCCTGAGCGTCGCGATGCCGCGATCCGCGCGCTTGGTCGGCCGCTTCGCGACCACTTCGACCTCGACATGAATGCGGTCGCCGATCATCAGCGGCGCGCGGAACGACCAGTTCCAGCTCAAGGTCGCCAGTCCCTTCAGGCGGACGGCGCAACGGGTCTTGAGGCCGTCGGCGAGCGCGAGTCCCAGCAGTCCATGCGCGATGCGGCCGGGAAAGCCGGCTTCCTGGGCCGCGACGTCGTCGAGATGAAGATCGTAGAGATCGCCCGATACGCCCGCGAAATTGACCACGTGCGTTTCCGTGACCGTCATGCCCGAGGTGGCGAAGTGGTCGCCGGCCTCGATGTCGTTGAGGTCGTACATGCCGGGCGCGAGCGCACGGCCTTGGGCGATGGCATCGGTATCCTGTCGTACTTCCATGAGCGTCGTTGTCTCCATTGTTGGTGATGAGCGGTCGCCTTCAGCAGACCGTTTGCAGGCGCTGCGCACACACCTTCAGCACTTCGTCCGGCTCCGCCTTCCACCAGCGGTCGCGCGAAAACAACTCGACTTCCACCATGCCCGCATAACCCGCGCGTTCGATCTCACCGCGAAAGCCCGTCAGATCGATCACGCCGTCGCCCATCATGCCGCGGTCCAGCAGCATGTCGCTGGTGTCGGCGAGCCAATCGCACACGTGATACGCGAGGATCCGTTGCGCGCGTCCCGCCGCCGCGATCGACTCCGCGAGCAGCGGGTCCCACCAGCAGTGATAGACGTCGATGGCAACGCCGAGCATTGACGGATCGCCCGGCGCGATCTTCTCGCACAGCGAAAGCGCCTGCCCGATCGTGTTGATGACGGCGCGTTCCGCCGCGTACATTGGATGCAAGGGTTCGATGGCGAGCGGCACGCCGAGCTTGCGCGCCTCGGCATGCAACTCGGCGATGCCCTCTTCCACCTGCGCACGCGCGCCCGGAAGATCGCGCCCGTTCGCGCTCACACCGCCCACCACCATCACGAAGCAGCGCGCTTCGAGTTCCGCTGCCTCGTGCAGCGCCTTGATATTGCTGTCGATGCTCGCGCGCCGCGCGGCCTGCGTTTCGCCCGTCAGGTACGTGGAGCGGCAATAGCCGGTCACCGTGAGTTGCAGCGCCCGCAGCTTGCGCGCCACGGCGGCAACGCCCATGGCTTCCACTTCATGCCGCCATGGCGCGACGCCGCCGAAGCCGGCGCGCGCCACGCGTTCGAGCGTTACATCGAGCGGCTCGCGATGTCCGAGTGTCGCGGTATTGATCGCACAACGGTCCAGCCGGTTCTCAAGCGTCTCCATGCGTGTCTCCGCTCATAGTCCGAAGGTCTGCATCACGAGCCGCATGCGCTGCACAGCGAGTTCGGGCTCGCGCAGCAGGTTCGCGGCATCCGCGAGACGGAACACGTCCGCGAGATACAGCGGCGGACGCGCGCCGTGATGTCCGCCCGGCATGAAGAAGTGCGGCTGGAATCCGTTCAGGTACGCGAGGAATACGACGCCCGTCTTGTAGTACTGCGTGGGCGCGCGGAAGATGTGCCGCGACAGCGCCACCGTAGGTTCGAGCAGACGGTCATAGCGTGCGGCGTCGCCCGCGGCCAGTGCAGCAAGCGCCTGCGATGCAGCGGGCGCAATGGCATCGAAAATGCCGAGCAGCGCATGCGAATAGCCCTGCTCGTCGCCCTTGATGAGCGACGGATAATTGAAGTCGTCGCCCGTGTACATCTTCACGCCTTGCGGCAGGCGGCGCCGGAAAGCGATCTCGCGTGCATCGTCCAGCAGCGAGATCTTGATGCCGTCCACCTTGTGCGCATTGTCCGCGATCACCTGGAGGCACACATCGGCGGCTGCGTCGAGATCGTTGCTGCCCCAGTAGCCTTTCAGCTCGGGATCGAACATGTCGCCGAGCCAGTGCAGGATCACGGGCCGCGAGCACATTGCCAGCACCTCGCGATACACGCGCAGAAAATCGTCGCGATGCCGCGCCACACGCACCAGCGCGCGGCTCGCCATCAGGATCACGCGGCTGCCGGTGCGCTGGATGGCGTCGAGTTGCAGCGCATAGGCGCGGATCACGTCGTCGCAGGACGTGGCCTCGTGCGCTGGCAGATGATCGGTGCCGCAGCCCGAGGCGATCAGCGCGCCGGGCAGATCGCGAGTTTCCTGCATCGTGCGCTCGACGAGTTCGCGCGCGGTATCCCACGTCACGCCCATGCCGCGCTGCGCGGTGTCCATGGCCTCGGCGATGCCCAGTCCCTGACCGATCAGGTAGCGCCGGTATTCGATCGTGCGCGTCCAGTCGAGCACGGCGGGCTGGTTCAGCTCGCTGCTGCGAAGCGGATCGGCCACGACGTGCGCCGCTGAATAAGCGATGCGGTTGAACTTCGCGCCCATCGGCGCCCCACCGATCGGGTCGCCGGTAAGCCGATAGTTTTCCAACTGGCCGGAAGCGGCCGGAAGAACGATTTGCATGATGTCGAAGGCTTGAAAATTCGGTTACGACGCAGGCATCTCGATGCCGAAGAACGTCGCGAAGGCCGCGAGCTGTCCTTCGATCATCGGCTGGCCATTGGTCGCGCGGCAGCCGCACGCCCGCGCATGTTTCAGCAGCGGCGTTTCTGCGGGCGTCATGATGATGTCCACCACCTGAAGCGCAGGCGCGAACGCGCCGAATGCGACGGGCATGCCGTCGCCCGGCTTCATGCCGACGGGCGAACAGTTGATCAGCACGTCCACGCCCGCGAGATTGGCGGGATCGACATCGACGTTTGTCGCACAGCCCGGGTAGTAGCGATTCAGCCGCGCCGACAACTGCTCGGGCAACTCGCGCTGCGGATCGCTCAGCGCGATGCTCGCCGCGCCGGCCTCCGCCAGCGCATGCGCGACGGCCGCGCCCGCGCCGCCCGCGCCGAGTTGCTTCACATGCTTGCCGCGCACCTCGAAGCCAATGCGCGTCAGCCCCTGCACGAGACCGGTGCCGTCGAACAGGTCGCCGAACCAGCTGCCATCGGGCTGGCGGCGCATCACATTGAGCGCGCCGACGCGGCGGGCGGTGTCGGAGACTTCATCGACCATCGACATCGCGCGCACCTTGTGCGGCACCGTGACCACGAGGCCATCGAGATTGCCGAGCGCCTGAAGACCTGCGACGGCAGGATCGAACACGTTCACGGGGACATCGAAGGGCAGGCAGATTGCATCGATGCCGCCGGTCTCGAAGAGCGCGTTCATCAGCTGCGGCGTCTTCACCTGCGTGACGGGGTTGCCGAGAATGCCGAACAGCCGTGTCGATCCGCCGATGCGCGGTCCCTCTTGCGCATGCTTCGTCACGACTGCTGCTCCCTGAACGCAGCGAGCCGCGGATGCGACGGCCAGCTTTGTTCGTCCATCGCGGCGTCGAGGCCCATCGGCTCGGGACGGAACAGGCGCTCATCCATCAGCTTCAGGTCCGGCGAGATGACCGGACGGAACGCCATGTGCGCGAGCACGTCCCGTTCGAGATCGATGCCCGGTGCGATTTCGATCAGTTCGAGCGCGCCGTCGATGGTGCGGAACACCGCGCGCTCGGTCACGAACAACGTGATCTGGCCGCGTTCCTGCGCATACGGTCCGCTGTACGACACCTGCTGCAGTTTCGACACGAACTTGCGATGCGTGCCTTCCTTCAGGATCTGCAACTGGCCGCCTTCGCACGCCACCTTCAGGCTGCCCGCCGTGAAGGTGCCGCCGAAGACCATCTTGCGCGCGTTCTGGCTGATGTTGATGAAGCCGCCCACGCCGATCAGCTTGTTCGCGAAGCGGCTGATGTTGACGCTGCCCTGCGCATCGATCTCGACGGCGGACAGAAACGCGATGTCGATACCGCCGCCATCGTAGAAGTCGAACTGATACGGCATGTCGACGATGGCGCTGTAGTTGCGCGCGGCGCCCGCATCGAGTCCGGCCGCCGGCGCGCCGCCGATCAGCCCTTGCTCGTTGGTCAGCACGATGTGATGCAGCACGTCTTCTTCCGCCGCAACAAGGCCGATGCCGGTACACACGCCTGAGCCCACATTGCACACCGCGCCGACGCGCAGTTCCATCGCGAGACGCCGCGCGATGATCTTGCGTTCGTCGAGCGGCAAGCGCGGAAAGCCTTCCAGCGGAATGCGCATCTCGCCGGTGAAGGCGGGGTCGTAGGCGGTCTGGTAGGTCACGGGTTGTTCGGGATCGATCACCACGGCATCCACCAGCATGCCTGGAATCTTCACTGTCTTGGCCGGCAGGGTGCCGCGCTTCGCCAGCCGCTTGACCTGCACGATGACCAAGCCACCGTTGCGGCGCGTGGCCTGCGCCATCGAGAGCATGTCGCCGAACACGGCTTCATGTTCCATCGAGATGTTGCCGTCCTCGTCCGCCGTGGTGCCGCGCAGGAACGCGACATCGACTTCGAAGGGCTTGTAGAACAGCCACTCGCGGCCTTCGAGTTCGATCAGGCTCACGAGCTTGTCGTCGCTCGGCGCGCCCTGAAGGCCGCCGCTATTGCGCGGATCCACGAAGGTGTGCAGGCCGACATGGCTGATGAGCCCTGGACGCCCCGCCGCCATCTCGCGCGTCAGCAGCGAAAGCGCGCCTTGCGGCAGCGTCCACGCCTCGATCTCCTGGTTCAGCGCCATCTGCGCGAGCGGCGGCGAATCAACCAGCGTGCCGCACACGACGCGCTTCAGCAGGCCCGCATGCGCGAGCCGCGACGCGCCGCGCTCGCCGCGATCGCCCAGACCGACCGGATGCACCGACGTCAGCTGACGAGGCTCACCCTTCGCGAGAAAGCGCCGTTCAAGCGCTTCGATCAGCGTTTCCGGCACGGCATGTCCGCTCCCCGATCCGCCGATCATCAATGTATCGCCATCCTTGAGCAGGGATGCAGCCTGGTCGGCGGTCAAGATTTGCATGGTTTCAACTCCGCTTGTTTCTGTGTGTCGATTTCAATGTCCAGGCGTGTTCGCCTTCGTCACGCCGCCGTGCGCGCTTCCGGCAAGGCGGGCTCATCGTCGCGATGACGCGAGAGCTGCTTGCCGAGCAGCGCCGCAATCAGCGTGAGGAAGCTGAAGACCGCGAGAAACACCATCACGTAGGTGGGCTTGCCGTTCGCGTAGGCCACCAGCGCGGTGGCGATGAACGGCGTCGGCCCGCCTATGAGTGCGCCGGACATCTCGCGGCACATCGCGATGCCTGAAAAGCGGTACTGCGTGGGAAACAGGTTGGCCAGGAACGCCCCCTGCGCGCCGCAGGTGCAGCCCCAGCTGATGCCATAGACCGCGCTCATCGCAATGGTGGCGAGCACGACGTCCTTCGAATCGATCGCGAGGAACAGCGGATACACGAGCGCGAGGGCGATCATCGCGCCGGCGGCGAAGATGTTGGCGCTGCCGAAGCGGTCCGCGAGCAGGCCGCCGACCGGCGCACAGAACAATGAAAAGAACAGCGCGATGATGAGCACCACCAGACTGTCCGATTTCGCCATGCCGACCGTGTTGGTCATGTAACTGAGCGCGAAGGTATTGAGCACGTAGCTGAGCGCCTGATGGCCACCCATCGCGAAGAAGCCGCACAGCAGTTCGCGCCGGCTGTTGCGGAACAGTTGCGCCAACGGCACCCTCTCCGCCTTGGCCTTCTTGCTGGCCTTTTCCATGGCGGCGACGTACTCGGGCGTTTCATCGAGCTTCGAGCGAATGTAGATGGCGACGCCGAACAGCCCCAGCGACAGCAGGAACGGCACGCGCCACGCCCACGAGAACAGGATGTCCTCGGGCACATACGAGATCAGCAGAAAAGTTGCGATTGCAATCATCACGCCGAAGTTGGTCGCCGCGTTCGGAATCGAGGTGAAGAACGCGCGCCGGCTCGGCGGCGTGTATTCGGCGATCAGCGTGATGGCGCCCGCCAGTTCCGCGCCCGCGCCGAAGCCCTGCATCATGCGCATCAGCACCAGCAGCAAAGGCGCGATGATGCCCGCCTGCTGCCAGGTAGGCAGTATCCCCAGTCCGACCGTGGCCGCCCCCATGATGGTCACGCAGAACACGAGCGCCGGCTTGCGGCCGTACTTGTCGCCGATGTGCGAGATGACGATGCCGCCCAGCGGGCGAATGATGAAGCCCACCGCGAAGGTCGCGAACGCGGCCAGCGTGCCGGCCAGCGACGAGAGTTGCGGAAAGAACAGCTTGTTGATGATGAGGCCCGACGCCGCAGCGTACAGGCCATAGTCGTACCACTCGATGATGGTGCCGAGGGTCGACGCGAACACGGCGCGTCGGATGTTCCTGCGGTCTGCCTTCTGCGCGTGTGCTGGTTGCATGGCGCTGTCTCCTGCTTCGCTTTTGATTTTGTGCGACACCGCGGCCTCGCGGTGCACGTTGACGGAAATCCCTCCGCCTGTTGCGGCGGACGGTACTGCTGCATGAATCAGTCTTGCTGTCAGCCTTGCTTCGTGCGCTTGCCGAAGGCGTTGGCGCCCGCTTCGTAATTGCCCGACGCGAAACAGAGCGAGGTCAATTCGTTCTCGTAGCGGATGCCCTGCTCGACGCTCATCGACAGCGCCGCGCGCACGGCGGCCTTGACCGATTGCGTCGCGATGGGGCTGAATTCGGCCATCCTGCGGCACAGCGCCATGGCGCTGTCGACGACTTCCGCGTCTTCCACCACCATCTCGACCAGCCCGATATCACGCGCTTCGCCGGCGTCGATGGTATCGCCCGTCAATAGCAGACGCATGGCCTGTCCATAGCCGACGAGACGCGGCAGCATCTGCGACGCACCGCCGCCGCCCACCCAGCCGCGCAGCACTTCGGGCGCGCCGAACTTCGCGCTCTTGCCGGCGACCCGGATATCCGCACCGAGCATCATCTCGAGGCCGCCGCCCAGCACCCAGCCCTTCAAGGCCGCGACGACGGGCTTGGTGAAGTCGCGCACCACCATCGCGTAGTCGGTGCGTGCACGAAACTCCCATGCCGTCTGGTAAGTCTTGAGCGAATGCAGGTCGCTGCCCGCACTGAACGCGCGCTCGCCTTCGCCGCGCAGCAGCACGACGCGGATCGCCGCATCGCGCTCGATGTCCTGACGGATCCCGAGCAGCGCCTGCGTCATCCCGGGCGTCATCGAATTCATTTTCTCGGGACGGTTGATGACGATCTCGGCCACCGCGCCGTGACGCCGCATCACCATGTTCTCCTGCATCGCGCCTCCTCTTTTGTCGGCCGCCAGGGCAGCCTGTCCTCTTCGCGTTTCCCCTAATACTTACTTACTAGTAAGTAGCTTGAGCGGACATTATCATCAATCTCAGGCGTCAGGCAACGGAAATTTGAGGTGCAGCGAACGAAGGCGGCGCAGTCCTTTTTCAGGCGAGGGCGGCAACGGGAAAAGAATGAGGGTCGTGTAAAATCAGCCGCTGAAAAGTGCCGGATGGCTGAACACGGCACGCTCCGGTCCCCGCCCGCCACGCCCGTTTCTTTGCCCCGTGTGAGGCCCAGTCAACCCTCCGATCCTCACCAAGGTGCCACGTTGAGTCAGACCACAAGCGCCGTGAAACCCGCGAAGCCCGCGAAAGCCACCAAGGCCGGCAAGGGCGACCCGGCCGCCGCCGCACCGAAGCGCTCGTCGATGTACGACAGCATCAAGGACCTGGCGAAGCGGCTCCTGATCGCGCACGGCTATCACAAGACCACGTTTGGCGTGATCGCCAAGGAACTCGGCATCACCACGACCAACATCCACTATCACTTCGGCAACAAGAACAGCCTCGTCGAGGAAGTGGTGAAGGACTATGTGGCGGGCGCCACGGAAGGCCAGAAGAAGATCTGGCTCGATGAAACGCTTTCCTTGCAGGACAAGTTGCAGGCTGAGATCGGCTACAACCGCAACCTGTTCCGCAAATACAACCCGGGCGGCAAGACGCGCAAGCCGTGGAGCCTGATCGGACGCCTGCGCATGGAAAGCGACGTGCTGACCGACGAAGCACGCGCGGCCCTCGCGGGCTTCACTACCGAGATTCACGCGGCGGTCGAAGTGGCCGTCGAACAAGCAAGCCGCAGCGGCGAGTTGAAACGCGACACGCCGAAGGAAGACCTGATTCTTCTGCTGACGCATCTGATCGACAGCCTCTCGGTGTTCGCACAGGACGCGGGCGGCTTCGAGCGCGTCGAACAGTTCATGAACTCGTTCTCGCGCGTGGTGCTCGCGAAATACACCCGGTAAGTCTCTCGTACACGCGACGAATCGCACAGTCGGCGTTAAGCCTACTGGACAATTAGATCGATCTACCTTAATGTCTTCTCACGGAGACATTCTATGAACGAGACTGGCTTTGGCATTGCCGTCGTGGGCGCGGGCATGGCTTCCGCGCCGCATCTGGCGGGTCTGCTCGACTTGCAGGACCGGGTAAGCGTGCGACACGTCGTGGCGCGCTCGGCGGAACGGGCGGACGCATTCGCGAGCCGCTTGCCGCACGCCCGCGTCACGCTGGATCTGGACACCGCCCTCAACGACGAAAACGTGAACGGCGTGCTGCTGCTGACTCCGCCGAACACGCATCTCGAACTCGGCGCACGGATCGCGGCGGCGGGCAAGCACCTGCTGGTGGAGAAGCCCATCGACGTCACCACGTCGCGCGCACGCGAACTGGTCGCGTGTTGCGAACAACATGGCATCGTCGCGGCGGCGGTATTGCAGCACCGCACGCGCGATGCATCGCGCAAGCTGCGCCAGTTGCTCGATGCACGCGCACTCGGCGCGATTCACAGCGCCAGCGTGGCCGTGCCGTGGTGGCGTCCGCAGTCCTATTACGATGAACCCGGGCGCGGCACGCTCGCGCGCGACGGCGGCGGCGTGCTGATGACCCAGGCGATTCATACGCTGGACCTGTTCCTGTGGCTCGTCGGACTGCCGGACGAAGTCTTCGCCTATGCGGTCACCAGTCCCGCGCACCGGATGGAGTGCGAGGACACCGTGGCGGGCGTCATGCGCTATCGCAGCGGCTGTGTGGCGTCGCTGCATGCCAGCACGGCCATCTATCCCGGCTTTCCCGAACGCATCGAGATCAGCGGCAGCAAGGGCAGCGCCACGCTCGGCGGCGGCAAGCTCAGCGTGCAATACATGGACGGCTCGGCGCTCGAAGAAGGCGAGACAGCTTCGCTCGGCTCCGGCGCAGACCCGATGGCGTTCTCGCATCACGCGCATCGGGCCGTGATGTCCAGCTTCGTCGATGCCGCGACGCGCGGCGTCGAACCGGTCGCCTCGTTGCGCAGCGCGCTGGACGTCCACGTGCTGATCGATGCGCTGATCGCTTCGTCGGCCGCCCGCCAACCCATGCCCGTCAACCCAGGTTCGCCATCATGACTTCTGCCCTGAATGCCGCTGTCGGCGGCGATACACGCCTGTTCGCCATCGTCGGCGATCCGATTGCACAAGCGCGCTCGCCGCTGGTGTTCAACGCCATCTTCCAGCGCATGGGCGTGAACGCGGTGCTCGTGCCGATGCAGATTCCCGCGGCATCGCTCGAAACCGCCATTGCCGGCTTGAAGCGCATCGCCAATCTCGACGGCATCGTCGTCACGGTGCCGCACAAGATTGCGATGACCAGCTGGGTCGACCGGCTGCTGCCCATCGCGCAGAAGGTCGGCGCGATCAACTGCATGCGCCGCGCCGAATCCGGCGAGTGGATCGGCGAGATGTACGACGGCGAAGGCTTCACGCGCGGCCTGCGCAAGCAGGGCCACGAACCGCGCGGCATGGCCGTGTTCCAGGCCGGCGCGGGCGGCGCGGGCAAGGCGCTGGCGCACGCGCTTGCCAGCGCAGGCGTCAAGTCGCTGCGCCTGATCGATGTGGACCGGGCGAAGCAGGACGCGCTCGTCACGGAGATCGCGCAGGCCTATCCGCAGGTGAACGTCGCGGCGGGAGACTCGCAACCCGCTGACGTGGACATGGTCGTCAACGCGACGCCCTGCGGCATGGCCGAAGGCGATGCGTTGCCCTTCTCCATCGAGCAACTCGACCGCAACGTGCTCGTGGCCGACATCATCATGAAGCCCGAACGGACACCGCTGCTGCGACGGGCTGAAGAGCGCGGTCATCGCACGCACCTGGGACGGCATCTGCTGGAGAACCAGGCGGAGATCGTCGCCGAATTCTTTGGCCTGAAACCGATGTAGTGCGCCCCGGTCGGCGCAGCCGATTCATATACACTCCGGACATACGAATCTTCAAGCGCTCCCCATGTCCCGAGGCAAACCAGGCTCTTCCGTCACGCTGCTGGACATCGCCAACGAACTCGGCCTGTCCCGCGCCACGGTTTCTCTCGTGCTGCGCAACAGCCCGCGCATCTCCGAAGCCACCCGCGAACGCGTACTGGAAGCCTTCAAGCGTCAGGGTTATGTCTATAACCGCCATGCGGCGGGCATGCGCAGCAACCAGACGCATACCGTCGGCGTGGTCGTCAACGACCTCGCCAATCCCTACTTCACCATGCTGGTCCGCGCCATCGAGGCGAGCCTCAGCACGCAGGGATTCATGACGCTGCTCGGCAACACGGACGAGTCGCTCGACCGGCAAAGCCGCTTTCTCGAAACCGTGAGGCAGCACAACATCGACGGCCTCATCGTCTGTCCGACCGAATCCACCACAGCCACGCAGATGCGCCAGGTGCTGGCGTGGGGCATCCCGTGCGTATTCGCGTCGCGCTATGTGAGCGGACTCCAGGCCGATTACGTCGGCGTCGACAACCGTCGCGGCATGGCGCTCGCGACCTCGCATCTGATCGGGCTCGGCCACAAGCGCATTGCGATGATCGGCGGCATCATGCGCGCCTCCACCGGCAGCGATCGCGCCGAAGGCTATCGCGAGGCCTTGCAGGCGGCCAAGATCAAGTTCGACGAACGTCTGCTCGTGCCCTCGCCGCTCACGCGCTACGACGGCAAGCGCATCATCACCGAACTCCTGCGCCTGAAGAATCCGCCTACGGCGGTGGTCTGCGGCAATGACATCGTCGCGTTCGGCGTGATGCTCGGTCTGCGCGCGCATGGCATCGAACCGGGCCGCGACTTCGGCGTGGTAGGTTTCGACGACGTGCCCGAAGCCGCGCTCTGGGAGCCGCCGCTCACCACGGTCCAGGTCTTGCAGGACGAGATCGGCCAGAGCGCCGCGGACCTGCTGCTCAAGCGCATGACGGAGCCGTCGCGCACCGCCACGCGCATCCTCTCGGACCCTGTGCTGATCATTCGCGGCACCTGCGGCGGACGTCCCGGCGCGGCCTGAGCATCGCGCCCACGGCTTCGCCCGTTCGGGTTTCCCTTATAAAAATCCGCTTGCGTCACATCGAAGCTGCCCCTAACCTTTCAGGTAGATCGATCTACTCAATCTGCCTGATGGCTGGATGCGTGTGCGCAAACACGACGGCCAAGGCCCATCCGTGCCGCCTGTCGTGCGTCACGGCCATAAGAACCACAGGAATCCGACGCATGCGCGACTACCTACTCTCTCGCAGAAAACTCCTGACGCTCACGGTCGCCTCGGCGGCGGCCGGTTGGCTGCCGCGTCTCGCCAGTGCGGACAGCCAGACGATCCGCATCGGCGACGTGGTGGACCGGCACAACCCGGAAGTGATCACCGAGAACCTGATGGCGAAGCGGCTCAAGGAGACGACCGGCTTCGACGCCCGCGTGTTCCCCGACGGCGTGCTCGGCTCGCACACCCGCATGAACGAGCAGCTGCGCAACGGCACGCTGGAAATCACGGTGGCGAACGTGGCGGACCTCGAAGGCTATGACAAGCGCCTCGGTCTGTTCGCGATGCCGTTCGCCTTTCCCGATCGCAAGACGCTGTTCGCTGCGCAAGATGGCGCGCTCGGCGAGGCCTACGCGGGCATTCTGGAGAAGCTGGATTTCGTGCTGCTCGGCTGGTTCGATTCGGGTCTGCGCAGCGTCTACAACCGCACGCGCGCCATCAACGAGCCCAACGACATGAAGGGCCTGAAGATTCGCACGCAGGGCAACCAGATCATGATCGCAACGTTCAACCAGTTCGGCGCGCAGGCCACGCCGCTGGACACCACGCAGATTTATTCGGCGTTGCAGCAGGGCGTGGTGGACGGGGCCGAGAACTCGGTGACCTTCTTCGTCCAGCAGCATCACAGCGAGGTGGCGAAGCATTACTCGTACACGAACCACTTCTTCTCGATCGACCCGATGCTGGCCAGCAAGAAATGGTTCGACTCGCTCGACGCGAAGAAGCAGGACGCCGTCAAGCAGGCCGCCGCGCAGGCCCAGCAGCACGAGCGCGACCTGTGGCTTGCGTCGGACGCGAAGTATCTCGCCGAAGCGAAGAAGAACGGCGTCGAATTCAACGATACCAACAGCGCCGCGTTCCGCGCGGCCGTCAAGCCGATCTACGCCAAGTACCGCTCGAACTTCGCCGAGCTGGCGAAGTACCTGCCGGACCTCTGATCAACCGCACCAGGTGCCCGCCATGAAACCCCATTCGCGTTCCTCCGCGCGCAGGGACGGCATCAACCAGACTGCGCCGTTTCGCCTGCTCGCGAGCGTCGAAGATCTGCTGATCGCCGTCCTGGTCTTCGCGATCTTCTGCGTCGTGCTGGCGGGCATCGTGTCCCGCTTCGTCTTCCATGTGTCGCTCTCGTGGAACATCGAGGTCAGCGTCACGCTGATGATCTGGATGACCTTCATCGGCATCGCGGTCGGCGTGCGTGACCAGGTGCACGTGGCCTTCGAACTGTTCGAGGATCGGCTCTCGGGGCGCTGGCTCGTGCTTGCGTCGCTCGTCCAGATGCTGCTGATGGGCGCGCTGCTCGTCGCGCTCGCGTGGGGCGGCTGGCAGTTCATGCAACTGGGCTTCGACCAGATCACGCCGAGCGGCATCCCGCAATGGATCTCGTTCGCCGCCATCCCGGCCGGCAGTGCACTGGGGCTGCTGCATCTGCTGGCGCATGTCTGGGACCTGCTCGCGCATGCCGATGCCGACCCCGTTCATGCCCACGCACACGGTTCTGCCGAAACGAGGACGCAATGATTCTGACCATCGGACTTCTCGCGCTGTTCGTGGTGGCGGGCGCGCCGATCATCGCGTCGCTGGGCGTGGTGGGCACCATCGACGGCCTGATGCAGGGCCTGCCGCTGACCAACATCGCGCAGGCGATGTATCACGGCGTGGACTCGTTCACGCTGCTCGCCGTGCCGCTGTTCATCCTTGCCGGCGAGATCCTGTTTCACTCGGGCTCGGCCGGCAAGCTGGTGAGCTTCATGAACCTGCTGGTGGGCCGCGTGCCGGGCGGGCTGGGCGTGAGCGCAGTGGCCTCGACCATGGTGTTCTCCGGCCTGAGCGGCTCGGTCAATGCCGACGCCGCCGCCATCAGCTCCGCCATGCTGCCTTCGATGGAGAAAGCCGGGTATCGCAAGGAATGGTCGTCGGCGATCATCGCGGCGGCGGCCGGCACCGGCATCCTGATTCCGCCGTCGATCACCATCATCGTGCTCGCCACGGTCGCGAACATGTCGGTGACCAAGCTGTTTCTCGCGGCCACCTTGCCCGCCATCCTGGTCGGCGTCACGAAGATGTTCATCATCATGTACCGCGCGCGGTCGGAGCCGCCGGTGGCGCCGGTCCACTTCAGCGTGCGCGAACTGGGCCGCGCGTTCCTGCTCGCGATCCCGGCGCTCGGTGCCCCCATCATCATTCTCGGCGGCATCTTCATGGGCTTCTTCACCGCGACGGAATCCGCGGCTGCGGCGGTGGCCTACGTCACGATCATCACGCTGCTGCAACGCTCGATTCCAACGCGCGCCTGGTCCGGCATTCTGATCAAGGCGGGCCGCACCAGCGCCATCGTGCTGTCGCTGGTGGGCGTCGCGCAGATTCTCGGCTACATGCTGGCGTACAACTCGGTGGGCGAGCAGGTGGCCGAGTTCGCCTCGCAACTGACCGGCAACCGCTTCGTCTTCACGGTGTTCATCGTGGTCGTGTTCTGGCTGCTGGGCGCGCTGCTCGACGGCATTCCCGCGCTGATCCTGCTGATCCCGCTGTTCCTGCCGATCGCGCAGGACGCCGGCTACAGCGACGTGCACTTTGCGATTCTGGCCATTGCCATCGTCGGCATCTCGCTCGTGACGCCGCCGATCGGCACGGCATGTTTCATCGTCACCGGCGTCGCCAACATCAGGATGGTCAACCTGGTGCGCCCGATGCTGCCCTTCATGGCGATCATGTTCGTCACCATCCTGCTGTTGGCCTTCGTGCCGGCGTTCTCCGAATGGCTTCCTCATCTTCTCTACTAGCGGCGCGCGCCGTCCGGCCGCTGGCGCTCATCACCGGCGCACGGCGCGGCATCGGCGCGGGCATCGCGGCGGAACTGGCGCGGCAGGGCTTCGATCTCGCGCTGCTCGACATCGCGGAAGACGGCGCGGACCAGGTGCTTGCCGCCGCCGAAGCGCATGGCGCGCGCGCGGGCTTCTGGCAATACGATCTCGCCGACAGCGGCGCACACCGCGCGCTGGTCGAACGCATCGTCGTGGCATGCGGGCCGATCGCCTGTCTCGTGAACAACGCGGGCGTGTCCGCCGACGCGCGCGGCGACCTGCTCGAACTCGGCGAGCGCTCCTATGACAAGGTGATCGACATCAACATGCGCGGCACGTTCTTTTTCACGCAGGCCGTGGCGCGTCACATGGCCGAACACACGCATCCTGCACAACACGCACGCACCATCGTCACGGTGTCGTCGGTGAGCGCCGAACTCGCGTCGACGGAGCGCGGCGAATACTGCATGTCGAAGGCTGGACTCGGCATGCTCACCAAGCTGTTCGCGCTGCGCCTCGCGCCGTTGAACATCGGCGTGTTCGAGATTCGCCCCGGCATCATCCGCACGCCGATGACGGAGGCCGTCGCCGCGCGCCATGACGAACGCATCGCCGACGGCGTCGTGCCCATGCGGCGCTGGGGCGTCCCGGCCGACGTCGCTGCGGCGGTCGCGGCGCTGGCGTCCGGACAGATGCAGTTCGCGACGGGCAGCGTGCTCAACATCGACGGCGCGCTGTCGGTTCCGCGCCTGTGAGCGCTTTCCCTCTTCTTCCGATGACCCCGGGTCCCGCCCTATGAACAGCCTGAAACTGCCCACATCGACCGGCGCGCTGGAGCGCTACACGCTCGCCGGCACGCCGCTTCCGGACGCTCGCCCCGCCGCGCCGTTCAACCGCATCGTGCTTTCGGCGGCGCACGTCGTGGCCGATCCGTTCGCCGACGTCGAACCGTCCGAAGGCGGCCGGATCGACTGGGACAGGACGCTCGAATACCGCCGCTATCTCGCGGGGCTGGGCCTGGGCATCGCCGAGGCGATGGACACCGCCCAGCGCGGCATGGGTCTGAACTGGAAGGACTCGCTGCAACTGATCCGCCGCACGCGCGCGGAGTTGTCGGACAGTCCGGTGCCGGTCTTCAACGGCTGCGGCACGGATCATCTCGATCCCGCCTCCGTCACTTCGCTCGATGCCGTGGTGAGCGCCTATCTCGAACAGGTCGATGCGATCCAGACAGCCGGCGGCCGCCTGATCCTGATGGCGAGCCGCGCGCTGGCCCGCGTGGCGCGCACGCCGGCGGACTATGTGTCGGTGTATCGGCGGGTGCTGGCGCACGTGGATCAGCCGGTGATCCTGCACTGGCTCGGCGACATGTTCGATCCCGCGCTGACCGGCTACTGGGGCACCGACGACCTGAGCGCCGCGCGCGACATCGCGCTCGACGTCATGACGGAGTCCGCCGCGAAGGTCGAGGGCATCAAGGTGTCGTTGCTGGACAAGCAACGCGAGATCGACATGCGCCGCCTGCTGCCTGCCGGCGTGAAGATGTACACCGGCGACGACTTCAACTATCCGGAACTGATTGCCGGCGACGAGCAGGGCTACTCGCACGCGCTGCTCGGCATCTTCGATGCCATCGCACCTGCCGCGTCGGCCGCGCTCGGCGAACTGGCTGCGGGACGGCGCGAGCGCTTCCTCGAAATCCTGGCGCCCACGGTGCCGCTTTCGCGCCACATCTTCCGGGCGCCGACGCGCTTCTACAAGACCGGCATCGTCTTTTTGGCCTGGCTGAACGGCCATCAGCCGAACATGACGATGCTGGCCGGCCATCAGGCGATGCGTCCGCTGCCCTACTTCGTCGATCTCTTCAGGCTCGCCGATGCCGCCGGTCTGTTGCGGCAACCCGAACTCGCGGTGATGCGCATGAAGACCTTCCTCGCCGTCCACGGCGTGACCCAGGACTGAGGCTCCGCGCATGGGACAGCTACTCGCGCGCCGCGACGGCGCAGTGCTCACGCTGCAACTGAGCAATCCGGGCAAGGCCAACGCGCTCGACTTCGCGATGCTCGCCGCACTCGACGATGCCATCGCGCGCGTCGAGCAGGACGATACGATCCGCGCCGTCGTGCTGCGCGGCGCCGAAGGCGGCGTGTTCTGCTCCGGTGCGGATATCCGCGAATGGTCGGCGCTCGATCCGGAGACCTTCGCGCAGCAGTGGATCGGCAAGGGCAACGAGTTGTTCGGACGCTTCGAGCGCGTGCGTTGCCCGACCGTCGCCGTGATCGAGGGCTTGTGCTTCGGCGGCGGACTGGAACTGGCGCTGTGCTGCGATCTGCGGCTCGCCACCGACGGCGCGCGCCTGCGCTTTCCGGAAGTCGCCATCGGCGCCATTCCGGGCTGGGAAGGCGGCGACCGGCTGCGGCGCATCGCGGGCCGCGGACGCGCGCTCGAAGCCGTGCTGCTGTCGCGCGAGATCGACGCGCACACGGCGCTGCACTGGGGCGTGCTCAACGAGGTTTGCTTGCCGCAAGACCTGCCCGCCCGTCTCGACGACTGGACCACGCGCTTGTGCCAGATCTCACCACGCGCCGCTGCGCTGGCGAAGGCGCTCATCATCGACGACCACAAGGACGCCCGCACGGCCTATCCCGCAGCCGCGCTCGCGGTCCGTTCCAGCGCGGACGCCGAACGCGGCATCCGTGCCTTCTTCGACAAGACCACCGCTTCCTTCTGACACCATGAATCCACTCTTCCAGGGTACTCATCAACGTGCATTCGGCACCTGGCCGCTGCAAGGCCAGGCGCTTCAGGACGCGTTGCGTATCGCGGTCGACACCGGCTATCGCGCCATCGACACCGCGCAGATGTACGGCAACGAAGCCGATGTCGGCACGGCGCTGCAAGCCGTGGGCATGAAGCGCGAAGACCTGTGCATCACGACCAAGATCGCGCCGGCCAACGATTCCGCCGAAGCCTTACTGCCCTCGCTGCGCGAGAGCCTCGCGAAGCTGCAGATCGATCAGGTCGATATCCTGCTGCTGCACTGGCCGCCCGCTCATGGCGATGTCGCGCCCTCGGTGCAACGGCTCGAAGAAGCGGTGCAGGCGGGCCTTGCGCGCCACATCGGCATCAGCAACTTCACCGCCGCGATGATGCGCACCGCGAAGGCCGCGACGAAACTCCCGCTCATCACGAACCAGGTCGAGTTCCATCCGCTGCTCGATCAGCGCGTGTTGCTGCGCACCGCCACGGAGACGGGCATTCCGCTGTCGTCGTATTGCTCGGTGGCGCGCGGCGAAATCTTCAAATACCCGCTGTTCGAGGAGATCGGCGCGGGCTATGGCAAGACGGCTGCGCAAGCCGCGCTGCGCTGGATCCTGCAGAAGGGCGTAACCATCAACACGATGTCCACCCGGCGCGAGAACATACAGGCCAATTTCGACGTGATGGACTTCACGCTGTCGAGCATCGACATGGATCGCATCGATGCGCTCAACTCGACGAACTACCGCATCGTCAATCGCGAACGCGTGCCCGACGCGCCCGACTTCGACTGAAGGAACAATCATGACCCAACCGCTGCTCTTTGAAGAGATCGAGCCGGGACTCAGCTTCGCAACCTCGGGCATCGTCGTCACCGAAAGCCACGTGGTGCAGTTCGCCGGCCTCTCAGGCGACTTCTTCGACGTCCACATGGACGACGACTTCGCGCGCAGCGTCGGCTTTTCCGGCCGCATCGCGCATGGACTGCTGTGTCTCGCGATGGTCGATGGTCTCAAGAACCGCGCGGCCACCAGTCTCGCTTCGGTCGCGACGCTGGAATGGACCTATCGCTTCCACAAGCCGGTGCTGATCGGCGACCGCATCCAGGGGCGCATCAGCGTGCTCGACAAGCGTCCGACGAAGCGCGCCGACCGCGGCATCGTGCGCTTGCAGGTGGAGGTGCGCAATCAGGACGACGCGGTGATCCAGGAAGGACTCAACGTGCTGATGGTGCGGACCCGCGCCCATGCCGTGAAGACAAGCAACGAGGAACGATGAAATGAAGCAAGCCAATCTGGTTGACGCCGATACGATGGCGGCAGCGGTCTTCGACGGCGCGACGGTCGTGCTGAGTGGTTCCGGCGGCGGGCTGGTGGAGCCGGATCACGTCGCGGCGGCCATCGAGCGGCGCTTTCTCGCGACCGGTCATCCCTGCGATCTCACGCTGATCCACGGCCTGGGCATCGGCGACGGCCGGGAGAGCGGCATCAGCCGCTTTGCGCACGAAGGCATGGTGAGACGCGTGATCGGAGGTCACTGGACCTGGTCGAAGCGCATGCAGACGCTCGCGCGCGAGGAACGCATCGAAGCCTATACGCTGCCCGCCGGCGTGATCCAGACGCTGATCCGCGAAGCCGGTGCGGGCCGTCATGGACTCGTCACGCATATCGGCCTCGACACCTTCGCCGATCCCCGTCACGGCGGCGGCCGGGTCAACGCCCGCGCCCGCGAGGATCTGGTCGAAGTGGTCACGCTCGGCGGCAAGGAACTGCTCTGGTACAAGCCCTTGCGGATCGACTTCGCCATCGTGCGCGGCACCACGGCGGACGGGCAAGGCAATCTCACCTCACGCGAGGAACCCGCCGACATCGACGCCTTCGCCGCCGCGCTCGCCGCGCACAACAGCGGGGGCCGCGTGTTCGCCCAGGTGCGCGACGTGTCCGCCACGCCGATCGCGCCCGCGCGCGCGGTCACGGTGCCGGGCGTGCTGGTCGATCAGATTTGCGTACACGCGGAGCAGAAGCAGACCACCGGCGCGGCCTACGATGCCACCATCAGCGGCGAACTGGCCGCACCCGGCACGCGCACGCCGCCGCCGTTGCCCGAAGGTCTCCGCTATCTGATCGCGAAACGCGCCGCGCAGGAACTGGCGCCCGGCGCCTGCGTCAACTTCGGCTACGGCCTGCCCGACGGCATTCCCGCCGTCGCGCATGCGGAAGGCCGCGAGATCAGCTGGACCGTGATCGAACAGGGCTCGCACAACGGCGAACTGCTGGGCGGCGACCTGTTCGGCGCAACGCGCCATCCGAGCGCGATCCTCAAATCCAACGACCAGTTCGACTTCTTCAGCGGCGGCGGCATCGACATCGCGTTTCTCGGCATGGGCGAGCTGGACGCGCAAGGCAACGTCAACGTCTCGTGGCTGGGCGAGAACATCGTCGGGCCGGGCGGATTTGTCGACATCACGCAGCGCACGCGCAAGGTGGTCTTCTGCGGAGCGTTCGAAGCCAAGGGACTGGAAGTCGAGCTTGAAGACGGCAAGGTGCAGATCCGCCGCCATGGCGCGGTGCCGAAGCTGGTCGAGCAGGTGCGCCACATCACCTTCAGCGGCAAACGCGCCCGCGCCGACGGCCAGCAGGTGATCTACGTGACCGAGCGCGCCGTCTTCGAACTGACGGCGCAGGGCTTGCAGCTGATCGAGGTCGCGCCCGGCGTGGATCTCGTGCGCGATGTGCTCGAACGCATGCCCTTCGAGGTGGCGCTGCATCCGTCGCTGCGCGAGCGCGTGGCCACGGCGTAGGCAGCGGTTTAATACAGGCATAGGGGAGCACAAAAGCCGATGGACTTCACGCTGAGCGACACGCAGAAGATGCTGATCGAAACGGCGCGCCGCTTCGTGCGGACCGAGTTGCAGCCGCTTGAACAACAGGTGGAGGACGAAGGCGTGTTGTCGCCTGAGCGTGCGCGCGAATTGCAAAAGCGCGCCCAGGCGCTCGGCCTGTACGCGGTCAACATGCCCGCTGAACTGGGCGGCGGCGGATTGACTACAGTCGATGCCATGCTGTGCGAGGAACAGTTCGGCCACAGCTCGGACATCCTCGTGCGACGCGCCTTCGGCAACGTCTACGACGCGCTGCTGGCCTGCGAAGGCGAGCAGATCGAGCGCTGGCTCGCGCCCGCGATTCGAGGCGAGCGCACGTGCGGTCTCGCGATCACCGAAACCGGCGCGGGCTCGGACGCTCAAGCCATCAAGACCACGGCCCGCAAGACCGCGTCCGGCTGGGTATTGAACGGCAGCAAGCACTTCATCAGCGACGCGCAATGGAGCGACTTCTTCCTCGTCTCGGCCCGCACCGGCGAACAGGAGATCTCGCTGTTCGTGGTGGACAAGGCATTGCCCGGCTTCACCGTGGGCCGCGATCAGCCGATGATGGGCCTGCGCGGCACGCCCCATCACGAACTCTTCTTCGACGATGTCCCACTGGAACCGCTCGCACTGCTCGGCCGCGAGGGTGAAGGCTTCCGGCTCGCCATGCGGATGCTCGGCCGTGTGCGCCTGGCGCTGGTGGGCGCGCGCGGCATCGGCAAGGCGGCGCATGTGCTGGAAATGATGATCGGCTATGCGGCCGAGCGGCGCCAGTTCGGCGAACGCATCGGCGACTTCCAGATGATCCAGCAGCTCATCGCCGACAGCGTGATGGAGATCAACGCGGCGCGGCTGATGCTGCTCAACGCGGCCAGCATGATGGACGCAGGGCTGGACGCGCGCGACTGGATCTCGATGGTCAAGGTGCAGTCGTCAGAAACGCTCGGCCGCGTGGTGGACCGCGCGGTGCAGGTGTTCGGCGGCATGGGGTTCTGCAAGGAACTGGCCATCGAACGGTATTACCGCGATGCACGCGTCTACCGCATCTTCGACGGCACCTCGGAGATTCATCGCGGCATCATCGCGCGCAATGCGCTGAAGCGCGGCGCAGCGCTGTTCGACCTGCACCGCTGAGCCCAGCCCTCTTCCTCACGACATGAACAAACTCATCACCGCCGACGCCGCAGCCCGGCTGATCCGCACGGACGATGTTGTCAGCATCAGTTCGTCGAGCGCGCTCGGCTGCCCGGACAAGGTGCTGGCCGCCATCGGCGCGCGCTTCGAGCGCGAGGGCCAGCCGCGCAATCTCACGACGCTGAACCCGATCGCCGCCGGCGACATGTACGGCGTGAAGGGCATCGATCATCTCGCGCGGCCCGGGCTGCTCGCGCGCACGCTGGCCGGATCCTATCCGAGCGGGCCTTCCTCGCTGCCGATGCCCGACATCTGGCGCATGATCGTCGAGAACCGGATCGAGGCCTACAACGTTCCGAGCGGCATCCTGTTCGACATGCACCGGGACGCCGCCGCGCGACGTCCCGGCGTGCTGACGAAAGTCGGCATGGGCACCTTCGTCGATTCCGATCTGCAAGGCTGCGCGATGAACGCCGCTGCGTCCGCGCGGCCGATCGTGCGGCGCGTGTCCTTCGACGGCGAGGACTGGCTCTATTTTCCGGCGCTCGTGCCGCGCGTGGCGATCATCCGCGCAACCACCGCCGACGAAGCAGGCAACCTGAGCTATGAGCACGAAGGCGCGTTGCTCGGCGGGATCGATCAGGCATTGGCCGCGCGCAATCATGGCGGCATCGTGATCGCGCAGGTCAAGCGCGTGGTGAAGTCCGGCACGCTGCGTCCACACGATGTGCGCGTGCCCTGCAATCTGGTCGATTACATCGTCGTGGATCCGGATCAGTGGCAGACCACCCAGACACCCTACGACCCCGCCATCAGCGGCGAGATCGCGTTGCCATCGAGTGCTTTCGAGCCTACGCCGTGGGGGCCGGAGAAGGTCATCGCCCGACGTGCGGCGATGGAACTCGCGCACGGCCATGCCGCCAACCTGGGCTTCGGCATCTCGGCCAACGTGCCGCGCATCCTGCTCGAAGAAGGCCTGCATGGCGCGGTGACATGGGCCATCGAGCAAGGCGCCGTCGGCGGCATGCCGCTGCTTGGCTTCGCGTTCGGCTGTGCATCGAATGCGGATGCCATCGTGCCTTCACCGAATCAGTTCACGTACTTTCAGGGCGGCGGCTTCGATATCGCGCTGCTGTCTTTCCTCCAAGTGGACAGCGACGGCAGCGTGAACGTCTCGCGGCTCGCATCGAAACCGTATCTGACCGCGGGCTGCGGCGGCTTCGTCGATATCACGGCCCACGCGCGGCGCATCGTGTTCTCCGGCTTCTTCACCGCAGGCGCGCAACTGCAAGTGGGCGACGGCAAGCTCGCGATCCTGAAGGAAGGCCGCACCCGCAAATTCGTGCAGGCCGCCGAGCAGATCACCTTCAGCGGGCGCGTCGGCCGCGAGCGCGGGCAACGCGTGACTTATGTTACCGAGCGCTGCGTCATCGATCTGCTCGCAGACGGCCTCACCGTGACCGAGATCGCGCCCGGCGTGGACCTGCAACGCGACATCCTGGAGCAGGCCGAACTCGCACTCAAGGTGTCGCCCGACCTGCGCCCGATGAACCCCGCCCTGTTCACCGACGCGCCCTTCGGACTGCGCCTGAAACCTCGCGAGACCCGCCATGACTGACCATTTTGTTTCCGTCGCCCGCGAGGCTCACGTCGCCACCGTCACGCTGGAGCGGCCGGACAAGCTCAACGCGCTGACGCCCGCGATGCTGGAAACGCTGGAACAGATCGCGCGCGAACTCGAAGCCGACACGGCGACGCGCATCGTCATCCTCACGGGCAGCGGCGCCACGGCGTTCTGCGTCGGCGCGGACATCAACGAATGGGCCGCGCTCGAACCGCTCGACATGTGGCGGCGCTGGGTGCGCCGGGGACATCAGGTCTTCGATCAATGGGCGCGACTGCGTCAGCCGGTGATCGCGGCGGTTAACGGCCATGCGTTCGGCGGCGGACTCGAACTGGCGATCACCGCGGACGTGCGCATCGCGGCCACGGAAGCCCGCTTTGCGCTGCCGGAAGCATCCATCGCGACCTGTCCCGGATGGTCGGGCACGCAGCGGCTGGTGCGGCTCATCGGCGCCAGCCACGCGAAGTATCTGGCATTGAGCGGCACACGCCTGAGCGCCGCCGATGCCCACGCCTGCGGGCTGGTTCATGAAGTCGTGCCGCGCGAGCAACTGACGGTGCGCGCGCAAGAATTGGCCCGCGAGATGGCCGCGCGTGCGCCGGTGGCGTTGCAGCTGACGAAGCAATTGATGAACGCCGCCAGCGGCGAGGAATCCGCCGCGACGCTCGAAGCGATGGCAGGCGCACTCGCCGCGAGCACGCAGGACGCGGCGGAAGGCATTCGCAGTTTCAGGGAAAAGCGTCCGCCGCTTTATGAAGGACGTTGACGCGGATCGAGCGCTTCAGCAGCACTCGAACATGCGCTCGCGGCACACGCGCAGCGTTTCGTCGGCGGGACGCGTCCACCAGTCCAGTCGCGAGAAGATCTCCACTTCCACCGGACCGTCATAGCCCGCACCTTCGACGGCCGCACGCAGGCGCTTCAGATCGATCACGCCGTCGCCCATCATGCCCCGGTCCTGCAACGGGTCACGGGTTTCGAGAAGCCAGTCGCATACATGCAGCGCGAGAATGCGCTGCCCCGCGCGGGCGATCGCCGGCATCAGCGCCGGATCCCACCACACATGGTAGGCATCGACGGCCACACCGAAGCTGCCCGTGCGCGACGGGTCCAGACGGTCGCACCAGTCGAGCGCCTGATCGAGCGTGTTGAGCAGGCTGCGGTCGGCGGCATAGACCGGATGCAGCGGTTCGAGCGCAATGCGCACGCCCGTCTCGTCGATCGTCGGCTGCAAGGCGGCGAGGCCGTCGAGAATCTGTTTGCGGGCATCGTCGATATCGCGCGAACCGGACGGCAACCCGCCCACCACCGCGACCAGCAGCGGCGCGCCGAGCACTGCCGCGGTTTCCAGCGCGCGGCGGTTCGAATCGAGCGCCGCGCGACGGCCCGCTTCATCAGGCGCGGCAAAGTATGCGGTGCGGCAATAGGCATTGACCTTCAACCCGGCCGCCCGGATTGCGCTGGCGGCTGCTTGCGGGCGCATCTCGTCAACTTCGTGACGCCACGGCGTGATCCAGCCGAAGCCCTGTTCCGCGATGCGTGCCGCCGTCACGTCGATTGCCTCGCGATGGCCCAGCGTCGCGGTATTGATGCAGCAGAGATCGCCGCGTCCGTTCAGTTCGCGCATGGCATGACCTCAGAAGCGCTGGATCATCAGGCCGCCGTCCACGCGCACTTCCTGCGCGACGGTATAGGGCAGCAGTCCGGCCGCCATCGTGCGGATCACGCGCGCCACGTCTTCAGGCTGGCCCCAGCGCGGCGTCGCGGTCATGCCCTCGGCGATCAGCGCATCGTATTTCGCCTTCGACGGCGCGGTCATCTCGGTCAGGATCAGACCGGGCTGCACCTCGAACACGCCGATGCCATGCGACGCCAGCCGCAGCGCGAACAGGCGCGCCGCCATCGACAGCGCGCTCTTCGACATGCAGTATTCGCCCCGCTCGACCGAAGCGACCACCGCGTTCGACGACGTCACGAACACGATGCTGCGCGCCCCCTCGCCGGCCGGCGTCTGTTGAGTCATCTGCCGCGCCACGGCCTGCGACAGGAAGAACGTGCCGCGCGTGTTGATATCGAAGCAGCGGTCGTAGCTTTGCGGGTTCACGTCGAGCAAATCGCCACGGTTGAGCACCGAGACGCCCGCGTTATTCACCAGGCAGTCGATGCCGCCGAAGCGCGCCGTGATGGCATCGAGCGCGGCCGCGTGAGCGTCGATGTCGCCGATGTCGAGATCCAGCGGCAGGCAGGCACGCCCGAGCGCCTCGACTTCGGTGACGAGCGACTGAAGACGCTCCGCGTCGCCGAGCGCGATGGCGGCGATATCGAACCCTTCAGCGGCCAGCGCCAGTGCGACGGCCCGTCCGATGCCGCGCGACGCGCCCGTGACGACTGCGCTTTTACTCATATTCATGCCTTCATTAATTGACGAGCAATGATGATGCGCTGGATCTGGTTCGTGCCTTCGTAGATCTGCGTGATCTTGGCGTCGCGGTACAGGCGTTCCACTTCGTAGCCGCGAATGGTGCCGCTGCCGCCAAAGATCTGAATGGCGTTGCTGGTGTGCTGTACCGCTGCGTCGCCGGCGAAGCACTTGGCCATCGAGGCTGCGGCGGTCGCTTCGAGGCCCGCGTCCATCCTGCTCGCGGCCGCGCGCACCAGCAGGCGCGCCGCCTCGCAGTCCTTGGCCATGTCGGCCAGCATGAACTGGACAGCCTGGAACTCGGCGATGGCCTGGCCGAACTGCTTGCGCATCTTCGCCTGTTCGACGCCCGCCTCCAGCGCGGCCTGGATGATGCCCACGGCCAGCGCCCCGATCCCCACGCGCCCTTTCTCGAGCACGCTCATCATCATGTGGAAGCCACGGCCTTCGGTGCCGAGCAGTGCATCGGCGGGTAGCCTGACTTCATCGAAATGCAGTTCGCCGACCTGCGACGCGCGCTGTCCCAGCTTGTGCTCCTTCGGTCCGCGCGACACGCCGCGCGCTGCGCAATCGACGATGAAAATGCTCATGCCGCGCTTGCCCGCAGCGGGGTCCGTGCGAGCCAGCACGAGCGCTACATCGGCGACGGGCGCGTTGTGAATCCACAACTTGGAGCCGCTGAGCAGCCAGCCTTCGCCGTCGCGCACGGCCGTGGTCTTCACGCCGGAGACATCGCTGCCCGCGCCGGCCTCGGTGATGCAATACGCGCCCTTTGTCTCGGCACGCACCAGCGGTCCGAGCCAGCGGTCGATCTGTGCCGGCGTGCCATGCCGGCTCAACAGCGTGCTGAGCAATTCGACCAGACCGCACTGATCCGCGACCGAGGCATAACCGCGACTCAACTCCTCCATCACGATGGCATACGCGAGGCAATCCAGCCCCGCGCCGCCCAGCGAATCCGGCACGGTGATGCCGAACAGGCCGGTCTCGCCCATCTGCCGGTAGATCTCCGCCGGAAAGCTTTCTTCGCGGTCCAGCCGCTCAGCTTGTGGACGGATGACTTCGTTGGCGAAGCGCCGGGCCATGTCGGCGACCTGCTGATGCTCGGTGGACAGAATCACCTCGTCTCCTCGGTTGTGGTCTTGCATTCGGGTGCTGTGATCGGCTGATCCGTGAGCGTTACTCTATGCCAAGTAGATCGATCTAGCAAGTTGAGGAATTCACTCGCTGGTTCACTGGACGCTGGCCGATCTGGCGCACTACCATACGGCTGGCTCAACTCAATCCGAGGTCGGACGCGTGCTCAAGGAAACGATTTTTCGTGTCGAGGTGCAGTTCGGCGATTGCGATCCCGCGGGGATCGTGTTCTTCCCGAACTTCTCGCGCTGGATGGATGCCGCATCGCACGATTACTTCATGCAATGCGGTCTGCCGCCGTGGCGGAATCTGGACGCATTGCCCGGTTGCGTGGGCGCGCCGCTGCTGGAAATCCACAGCCGCTTTCATGCGTCGGCCACGTATGGCGAAACGCTCGAGATTCGTACGTCCACCGAGGAATGGCGCAACAAGGTCTTCATTCAGGCACATCGCATCCTGCGCGGCGATACGCTGATCTGCGAGTTTCGCGCGACGCGCGCGTTGTGCGTCAAGCTGGCGGATGGCACGCTCAAGGCAGTCGCGATACCGGAGTTCATTCGGGCGGCGTGTGAGTGAGCGATTGCGTGCGGCACCCTCCGCTTACAGCAAGCATGCAGTCCATGCGTTCCGCAGCAGCCTGAGGCAACTTGCGCTACCCTCGCGTGC
Organism: Caballeronia sp. LZ043; assembly: GCF_031451075.1. Classification (NCBI taxonomy): domain Bacteria; kingdom Pseudomonadati; phylum Pseudomonadota; class Betaproteobacteria; order Burkholderiales; family Burkholderiaceae; genus Caballeronia; species Caballeronia sp. LZ043. The sequence goes on from NZ_JARUXT010000012.1 coordinate 29,494, forward strand.
TGACGCCCGGGCCCCTGCCCGGCAAACAGACAAGGGACGCCAGCACACGATGACCCAGCGTGACACCATGAAAATCGCCCTGATCGGCCCGGGGGCAATCGGCACCACCGTCGCCGCCGCGTTGCATGAGACCGGCCGCACGCCCACCCTGTGCGGCCGCACCGCGCTTCCGCAACTGGAGTTGCGCTTCGAAGGCGAACGCATCATCGTGCCGGGACCGGTGCGGACCCGTCCGGAAGAGATCACGGACACTTACGACCTGGTATTCGTCGCCGTCAAGTCGACGCAGATCGATGCCGCAGCGCCCTGGCTCTCCGTCCTGTGCAATGACAGGACCGTGGTCTGCGTGCTGCAGAACGGCGTCGAACAGAAGCAGCTCTTCGCGCCGTATCTGTCGGGCAATCCGGTGCTGCCTTCCGTCGTCTGGTTTCCCGCGCAACGCGAACCGGACGCCTCGGTGTGGCTGCGCCGCGAAGCGCGTCTCACCTTGCCGGACCTGCCTGAAAGCCGCCTCGTGATGGAAGCGATGCACGGTACGCGCTGCCGCGCCGACATCGCGGAAGACTTCGCCTCAGTCGCCTGGCGCAAGCTGTTGCTGAACGCGGTGGCGGGCCTGATGGTGCTGAGCGGCCGCCGCGCCGGCATGTTTGCCCGTGACGACATCGCCGGATTGGCGCTTGCCTATGCAAAGGAATGTCTTGCAGTAGCACGGGCCGAAGGTGCGACGCTGGGCGATGAAGTGGCGCAGGAAATCGTCGATGGCTTTCGCCGCTCGCCAGCCGACCTGGGCACCTCGATCCTCGCCGACCGGCAAGCGGGCCGCCCGCTCGAATGGGATTGCCGCAACGGCGTGGTGCAGCGCCGTGGCCGCGCGCACGGCATTGCAACACCGATCAGCGATTTCGTGGTGCCGCTGCTGGCTGCGGCCAGTGACGGGCCGGGTTGAGCGCGATGCACGTTCAACAGCAGCGTGTCACTCCGCCGCGCGCCAGCTGTCGAGCAACGCCCGCGCTTCCCTGACATCGACGATCGCGCAGCCTGGCGGAAACCGCTCGCATACCTCGGACAGCAGTGCGCGCGCATGACCGCTTTCACCTTGCGCGTGCTTGTAACGCGCCAGACTCTTCGCCGCACGCAGTTCGAAGAACAACGCGCCCTGCTGACGCGCGACCTCGAGCGCCTGCTTGAACAAGCCCTCCGCATCGCCACTACCGGACGCCGCGCGAATCTCGCCCGCGATACGCAACAGTTCCGGCAGATTCCACAGTTCGTCGTGCTGCTTCGCACGCGCGAGCGCGTCGTCGATGACCGCCTGCGCCTCCGCATGCCGCCCGAAGCGCGACAGACCATGCGCGTAGAGCCCGGCAAACAGCGTCTGGCGCATGCCGAGATGCTCGCGTTCGAGCTGCGCCAGCGCGTCGCTGAGAATCGTCAGGCCCTGACGCTCGTTCCGCTCGATCAGCAAGGCTCCGTGAAGGCCGCGCGCCATGGCATCGAAGAGCGCGAGGCCGTTCTTCGCCACACAATCCTGCAGGATGTCGAGCGCTTCTTCGGCGGCGTCGAGATCGCCCGCGTAGAAGCTCAGCGGAATGAACGCGAACACCAGCACGTAGCCGATGGTCAGCGTATGGCCGCTTGCCTCGGCATCCCTGCGCGCCCGGTATGCCTCCTCCAGCGCGCGTTCCGCGCAGCCCTGGAACCACAGGACACTGGCCATCAGCGAACGCGTGCCCTCGCGTCCGTTCACGTGGTTATCCGACAGTCGCGACTGTCGACATTGGGCATCGAAGGCTTCGAGCACGCCGGCAAGCAAGCGCCGCGCTTCAGCCTGCCTGCCCATGTGATGCCAGGCAAAGGCCGTGAGCCGGCTGCCCTCCGATATCGCGTCTCCGATCACGCCGGCGGGCGTCAGGCGTGCGTCGCTTGCCACGGCCGCCGCTGATTCCAGCGCGAACGCCGCCGGAAAGACGCCCAGCCGCCGCAGCACGACACGTTCGGTTTTCGGGAAGCAGCTGATGGCTCCAGTCGAGTGCCGCGAGCAGCGTCTTCTGGCGCTCCGGGGCGGTGCGGCGGCCTTGGGCGAGCGTCGCGAAGCGGTCGTCGAGCAGCTCGAAGAGTTCGCGGACGCCGAACGCATCCAGACGCGTGGCCGCCAGTTCGATCGCGAGAGCAATGCCGTCGAGCCTGCGGCAGATGCGGGCGAGCAGCGGCGCTTCCTCGCCGGTCGGCATGAAGCCGCCGCGCGCGGCCTCGGCGCGCGCCACGAAGAGTTCCACCGCCGGATAACGCAGCGCTTCGGCCATCGTCATGGTTGGCAGAGTCGGGCGGACTTGCGAGCGGCTCCAGCCGGTACACATGTTCTCCGAGCGCCTGCAACGGCTCGCGGCTCGTCGCCAGCACCGTCAGGGACGGCGCCGCCGCGATCAGCTTCTCCGCGACGACCGCGGCCGCCTCGATCACGTGCTCGCAGTTGTCCAGCACCACGAGTTGCGGCCGGCGCTGCAAGCGGACGGTGTTCGTCAGCGCCTGCAGGATGTCGTCCGAATGCACGGCGAGACCCATCGCGTGCGCGACGGCGTGAGGAACGAAACGCGCATCGGACAGCCGCGACAGATTGACGAACCAGACATCGTGCTGCCCCGCCTGCTCTCTCTGGTGCGCGAGCGCCAGCGCAACCGTGGTCTTGCCGATGCCGCCGTGACCGGCCACCGTCAGGATGCGCGTGCGCGTCAGCCGGTCCCGCAAGGTGCGGATGGTCTCCGCGCGGCCGACCGGACGCACCAGCGCCGCAGGCAGGTTGTGCGACGCCGCGTGCGGGGCTTGCGGCAGATCCGCGCCGGATGAGACCGCCTCGCGCTCGACGGCCGCCACGAACTGATAGCCGCGCCCCACCACGGTCGCGACGAAGCGCTGGTCGTTGGCCGCTTTCCCCAGCGCCTTGCGCAGCGCGGCGATATGGACCTTGAGATTGCTGTCTTCGACCACGGCGCGCGGCCAGGCGCGCGCCATGAGTTCCTGCTTGGTGACCAGCTCGCCGCGACGTTCCACCAAAGCGGTCAACAGGTCGAAGGCACGTCCGCCGATGAGCACGCGCGCATCGCCATCGAGCAGCATCTGTTGCGACGGAACGAGCCTGAACGATCCGAACAGATAGACCACTTCTGTCGCGTCGTCGGCAGGGCCGCTTTCGAACGGGGTGCTGGGCATGATCGGGCTGTCGGAACGGCCTCGGGGCCGTCACAGGAAAATGAAAGGAAACAGCGCCGCATCAGTCTAGCCCGTTTCACCCCTGCTCAATGGAAGCTGTCCCGCCTCGCGGTCGCGTCACACGAAACCGGCATGACCTGAGACAATCCGCTCACACCTTCAGGGACATGTCATGCGCCAGGCTTGCACGGAGTCTTTGCAATGAAGTTCGATACCCTCGTACTCGGCGCCGGCATGGTGGGCGTATCGGTTGCCGTGCATCTGCAACGCCGCGGACTCGCGGTCGCGTTGGTCGACCGCAAGGCGCCGGGCAACGAGACCTCGCTGGGCAATGCGGGGCTGATCCAGCGCGAAGGCGTGTATCCGTATGCGCTGCCCCGCGACGCCGCCACGCTGTTGCGCTATGCCGGCAACCGTTCGGCCGAGGTCCGCTATCACCCGCGCGCGTTGCCCGCCTTCGTGCCCTTCCTGCTGCGCTACTGGCACCATTCGCGCGCGGACCGGCATGCGGCCATCGCACGGTCCTATGCCACGCTGATCGAGCACTGCGTCAGCGAACATCGCGAGCTTGCCGAAGCAGCGGGCGCGCAGGGGCTGCTGCGCCCGGGCGGCTGGCTCAAGGTCTTTCGCAGCGCGGCTGCACAGGATGCGGAACGGCGCACGGCGCAGCGCTGGCATGAAGAATACGGCGTCGCCTACCAGGTGCTCGATGCCGCGCAGCTGCAACGTGAAGAACCCTCGCTGAGTCGCGCGCTGAGCGGCGCGCTGCGCTATACCGACGCCGTGTCCGTCAGCGATCCCAACGCGCTCGTAACGGCTTACGCGCGTTATTTCGAGCAGCTGGGAGGCCGTGTGTTTGTCGGCGATGCGGCGACGCTCGCGCCGCAATGGCAGGTCGAGACGGCCACGGGACGCATCGAGGCGCGTGCGGCCGTGATCGCGCTCGGTCCATGGTCGGAGCGGCTCACGTCACGTCTGGGCTACGCGCTGCCGCTCGTCGTGAAGCGCGGCTATCACATGCACTACGCGGCGGCCGATGGCGCGCAATTGCATCAGCCGGTGCTCGACGCGGAGCGAGGCTATCTGATCACGCCGATGGCGCGCGGCATCCGCCTGACGACGGGCGCGGAACTGGCCTACTGCGACGCGCCCGCCACGCCGGCGCAGCTCGACGCGCTCGAACCCGTCGCGCGCGCGACCTTTCCGCTCGGCGCGCGTCTCGATGACACGCCGTGGCTCGGCCGGCGTCCCTGCACGCCGGACATGATGCCGGTCATCGGCCGGGCGCCGCGTCATGAGGACCTGTGGTTCGCTTTCGGTCATGCGCATCACGGACTGACGCTCGGCCCCGTGACCGGGCGGCTGATTGCAGAGATGATGACGGGCGCCGCGCCGGTGGCGGACCCGTTTCCGTTCCGGGCCGAGCGGTTCGCGAGAGGCTGAACGGGACCGGCAGGCGTCTCACTCGTCGAGACGCACCGGCCTGCCTTCGCGCGCGGAGCGATATAACGCTTCCATCAGCACCTGATCGCGCAGACCTTCTTCACCGGGCGTGTCCGGCTCGCTTCCGTCGCGCACGCATCGCGCGAAGTGATCGATCTCGAGCATGAACTGATCCTTGAATTCGAGCCGCGGCTCATCGACTTGTTCGATATCGCCTTCGCGATGCGCGATCCGCATGCGCTGCCCCTTGTAGGCGAAGGCGTTCTCCACGTCGATCCAGCCTTTCTCGAGACGGATGCGCATGTCCTTCGACTCATGCGCGCCATAGCTCGCCGCGCAATTGGCAATGGCGCCGGAGGGGAAGCGCAGCATGAACGCAATCGTCTCTTCCACTTCGCGATAACGCTCGTCCGCCGCCGGATTGACGATCTGCGCATACACCTCCACGGGCTCTTCGCCGAGCACATGGCGCACGCCGTTCAGGCAATACAGCCCGATGTCCGGCAATGCACCGCCTCCCGCGAGCGCCGCCCGCAGCCGCCATTGCTCGCCCGAGCCCTGCACCTGCGCATTGGTCGCCTCGATCACGCGCGCCCTGCCGAGTTTGCCCGACTGCACCCGGCGCGTGGCCTCGCTGTTGAAGACCTCGAACTGACAGCGGTAAGCGATCATCAGCTTCACGCCCGCCTTCGCGCAGGCGTCGATCATCTGCCGCGCCTCGTCGGCGGTGTTCGCCATGGGCTTCTCGCACAGCACGTGTTTGCCTGCCTGCGCCGCGGCGCTCACGTGCTCCAGGTGCAGGCCATTCGGCGTGACGACGTACACGGCCTGAACGTCGGCATTGTCCGCGAGGCGTGACATCTCGGCGTATGAATACACCGACTGCTCGTCGATGCCGTATTGCTTCGCCACCGCCCGCGCCTTGTCGGGGCTGCCCGAGACGAGCGCCGTGACGCGCGCGTCCTTGCAGGCGTTGAAGGCGGGAAGGATCTGCTCCAGCGCCAGACGGCCCAGCCCGATCACCGCAAATCCCACGCGCTGATCCGGCGCCGATGGTGCGGGCGGAGGTGGCGAAGGTTTGTCGGCGTCGCCCTTCCAGTTCCCGAAGCGAACCTTGCCGTCCTCGACCGTGCCGAGATCGATGGCGGCGGGCGTCTGCGACTGCCCGGGCGCGGGGAGCGACGGACCATCGGGCGTGCCGGGACCGCTTACGGTGAACTTGGCCTTGTCGTGTGTGGACATGATGCATCCTCCTGCGTTGAGTGGTTCATTCGGATCATGCTTGCGGCGCATTGCGTGCAAGCAGCGCAACGCATGCACCCGCGAAGGCCGTCGCCGCCAGAATCGCGAGCGCACCCGTGCCATATAAAAAGTCGAGCAACGTACTGAGCGCCGCGCCGGCGACGAACGCCATCCATCGCCCGACGCCCGCTGCCGCCGCGCTGAACTTCCCTTCTCCCAGATGCCGCGCGATGCGGATGAAGTTGCCTGTGATGAACGAAATGCCTGGCTCATCGGCGCGGGTCTGGTTGATTGCGCCGATGCCCGCCGCGATCAGACAGGTGGCGGTCACCGGATACGCGGTGCCTGCTAACGGCACGGCGCAGGCCAGCAGCAACGCGGTGGATGTCAGGCAGAACGGGGCACGCCAGCTCGGCAGGCGTGCCGCGAGCCATGCGGCAAGCGTCGCCGCGACGAAGAAGCTGGCGATCACGCTCACGAGCGGCAGCGCCTTGCTCCATGCGCCGGCGATCAATGACTGGCCGAGCTTGGTCGAATTGCCGGTCATGTAGACAGCCAGCAGGTCCTTGCTGTGAAGCATGATGAGCGCGTCGGTACCGCCCGCGATGGCCACGAGCGCAAGCACAGGCACGGCGGTATCGGCCATGTCTCTCAGCCAGGACGTGACGGACGAAGGCATGTTCGTGTTGTGTGGGGAGGGCGTGGTCCGGAAGCTTCCACGGTCCGCAAATTCGGTGCCTGTGGGATGAGGCCGGGCGTCAGGACGATCTCGCTTTCAGAGACTTGTCATGAGCTTGCGCGCGGTAAAAGCGCCGGAGCGGGTGATGGCAGCGCGGACGTCTGTTACGGGAGCAACTGCTGCGGCAGTGCTGTCAGCGCGTGGTCATCGCCGAACGCTTACGGGATGAATCCGGGCAGCTTCAGGCTGGCCGAAGCGCGCGCTCCCCGGCCAGCGCGATGTCGCGAATGACCTATCTGATGTCGTGATCGATGTGCCGGCATACGGTGTCGGCATCTGAACCCGGCGTCAACCGCTCGCCGGAAAGCCTGGCCCGCGACGCAACCGGATCGGGCCATGGCCGATGTCGTCCGGGTCGAGCGTCGTTTCTCCCTGCGTGATCTTCAGTCGCTGCCGATGCGCCATCCGCGCAGCCACGTCCCGCACCGCGGGCATCAGGTCGCGCCAGCCGTCTTCATCGTGGGTGAGCGCACGCGCAACGTCCGACGGACAAATGGACGCCGTCTCGGCGCGGCTGCGCAGCAGATCGAGCACGCATCGTTCGATGTCCGGAGCGGATACGCGTGTCATTTGACGGTCTCGTCCGCGAGGCTGCGGGATCGACGCGCCGCATCGGCGTGCAGCGTGTCACGCGCAAGCTTCGTCTTGCGGACCGGATTCGCTTCCACCGTGACGATCGATACGCGATTGCGACCGTCACGCTTTGCGTCATACAGGGCTTCATCGGCGCGACGCATCGCTGTTTCGAGAGTCGTGCCGTCGTCCGGCTGGCAAAGCGCCACGCCGATGCTCACCGTCACCGGCGCCAGCGGCGTGGGCTGCGCCATCCCGCTTTCTTCCGCGCAGGCGGCGACATCGGTCAGGATGGCGTCGGCGACATCCTCGGCGCGGCGCGGCGTGCAGTCGGCCAGCACGACGATGAACTCCTCGCCGCCATAGCGCGCGACGATGTCGTTCTGCCGGCGCGCCCGCCGCGTCAGGCAATGCGCGACGAAGCGCAACGCCCGGTCGCCCGCCACGTGGCCATGCGTGTCGTTATAGGCCTTGAAGTGATCGGCATCGACGAACATGATCGCCATCGGCAGCCGATGCCGCACGGCCCGCGCCCACATTGCCGGCAGCGTCGCGTCCAGGCCGCGACGGTTGGCGACGCCCGTCAGCCCGTCCGTGTCCGCAATTGCAATCAGCCGCGCCTGCGCCGCATCGCGCTGGCGCACCGCGAACACGAGCAGCCACACGACGATCGTGAACGCGCACGACACTACGACACTCAACGCGCCGATGATGAGCGAACGATGCCTCCACTCTTCGGTGATTTCATCCATGGCCGGCGCGACCATGGCGACAAGATTGCTGTCCTCCACGTTCGCGAACGTGGACAGACGCTCGACACCATCCACCGGCGACTTCGCGACGAATGAACCGCCCTTCGGTCCGAGCATGGACAGGAACGCGGGTGAGGCAACGGAAATCATTTTGCTGCGGCTCACCTGCGGATAGCGCGCGAGGATGAAACCGTCGGTCTGCATGATGGTGGCGGCGCCGTGCGTGCCCAGCTTGACGCCGTCGACCAGCTGCTGGAAATAGTCGAGGTCGAGCGAGATCAGCGCGACGCCGCCAAAGCTGCCGTCCGCCTTCGAAATGCGGCGACTGAGCGCGATGGAAGGACTGCCGTTCCTCAGCCGGGATTCATAAGGCTTCGAGATGAACAGGCCCACGTCGTCGCGGTTCTTGTGCACGAGGAAGTAATCGCGATCGGCGAGGTTCAGCGTTGGAAAGAGCCGTGCGCGCCCCTGCACGATCCGGCCCTCCTCATCCACGGCGTAGATGCCCATCACGTGGGGCGCCATGGTCGCGCGGTCGAACAGCATCTGCCTGCGCAACTCCGGCGGCAACGCGAGAATTTCCGGATTCGACACCCCGTCCACCACGGCCTGCAAGGAAAGGTCGTAGACCTGCAGGTTGCGGCTCATGTCGCGCGCAAGGGCGGCGGCCACGTTCTCGGAGGTGTCGCGCGCCTTGTCCAAAGCCTCTTGCCTGCCGGAGACCAGGACCACGGCCGTCGTGATCAGAACCACGAGGCAGACGAAGGTCGTGCTCAGCGCGATAAGGATCGCGTGCCTGTCGACCCAGGACATCGTCCAGCGTGATTCCTTTCCGAGGGTTGATGACTGCTTCAACCGTGCTCTCCTTCGCGAACGCGGTTCTGTCAGAAACCGCGCGCCCTCTCTCGTTTTGAATAATTTTTGACCAGCGTTCCGGTTTTTTCCGGAACAGTCCCGCATCCTAACGTCCCGGACGCCATTCCGGTGGACAGCGGCTGCCTTGGAAGCCGAACAGAGGCTAATCGGACACGACCCGGCCGGCTTCGACAGCCTTCACGAACTGTTCCGGCGCCATGGGCCGTCCCAGCAGAAAGCCCTGCAACATATCGCAGCCCAGCTGGCTCAGGAAGGCCTGCTGCTCCTCCGTTTCGACGCCCTCCGCAACGACTCGCAGATTGAGAGTCCGCCCCAGCGCGACTATCGCCGCCACGATGGCCGCGTCCTCGGTATCGCGCCTCAGATCGCGAATGAAGCCCCGGTCGATTTTCAGTTCATGGGCAGGCAGCCGCTTCAGATAAAGAAGACTGGAATAACCCGTTCCGAAATCATCGATAGCAATCCGCACGCCTGTCTCGCGCAACTGTTTCAGCACGCTCAGGCTGACTTCGACGTCGTGCATCGCGGTGGATTCGGTGATCTCCAGAATCAGGTGACGCGGTTCGAGCCGATGCTGAACGAGCGCCTGGCGCACGACCTGCACGAGACTCGTGTGGACGAACTGCGTGGCCGACAGATTCACGGCGACGCTCCAGTCCGTGTGCCCCGCCTCGACCCAGATGCGCATCTGACGGCAGGCCTCGTTGAGAGCCCATTCGCCGATGGGCACCATCAGCCCGCTCTTCTCGGCAATCGGGAGAAACTCGTCCGGCGCCATCAGGCCCCGCGACGGATGCTTCCAGCGCAGCAGCGCTTCCGCCCCCACCACGGGACCGCTCCGCGCTTCGAATTTAGGCTGATAGTGCAGGATCAGTTCGCCGCCCGACAGCGCCATGCGCAGCTCACGCGCCAGCTGCATGTGCTCGTAGGCGTCGGCGTGCATGGACGGCTCGAAGAAGCAGTAGTTGTTGCGGCCCATGGCCTTGGCGCGGTACATCGCCGTATCGGCGCTCGACAACAGCTCGCTCTGGGTCCGGCCATGCTCGGGATAACAGGCAATGCCGATACTCGTCGACACTTGGATTTCATGCTCGCCCGCCGAGTACGGTTCTTCAACGATGCGGATCAGCGTGGCCGCGATGTTCGCGACGTCCGCAGGCCGGGTGACGTCGCACAACAGGACGAACTCGTCGCCGCCCACACGGGCGAAGGTGTCGTTCTCGCGCATGCTGGCGCCGATGCGTCGCGAGACGTCGATCAGCAAGCGGTCTCCCACCTGGTGCCCGAATGCGTCGTTGACGGCCTTGAAGCCATCGAGGTCGAGGAACATCAGCGTGAAGTGCCGCCCCTGCTGGATGAGCTGGTTCAGGCGGTCATCGAGCAGGACGCGGTTGGGCAGCCGGGTCAGGCTGTCATGCAGGGCGAGATGAATCAGCTCCTTGTTGGCTTCCGCGAGCGACCGGGACAGCGCGGCGGTACGCAGTTCGAGCCTGAGCTCCAGCACCGATACGATCAGCGCGATGCTCAGCACCGCCACGGTCACGACGATGACGATCGCTGCCAGCCATGACGTGTTCGTCCCGTGACGCGCCGCCTCGCATATGCTGCCCAGCGGAAAATGCGCGGCCGCCATGCCGGTGTAATGCATGCCGACGATGGCCGACCCCATCAGCAGCGATGCGCCGCCGCGAAACAGGAACACCCCGGCCGCCCTGCCGCGGATATGGAAGGCCGTCCACAAGGCCGCGCCCGACGCCGCAACGGCGATGACAATGGACAGCGCCACCAGGCTCCAGTCGTAGTCGATGACCGGGTTCATCTGCATCGCGGCCATGCCCGTGTAGTGCATGCCGGCGATGGCGGGCCCCATGAGCAGTGAGCCGAGCATCAGCCGGCGCCACGGCAGCGCGTACTGGCTGACGAGCCATAACGCAAAGGTGGATGCCGCGATGGCGATCAGCAGCGACAGGAAGGTGATGGCCGGGTCATAGCCGACGGGGATGGGCAGATCGAAGGCGAGCATGCCGACGAAGTGCATCGACCAGATGCCGAGCCCCATTGCACAACCGCCGCCGACGAGCCAGAAGAGGCCGGCCAGCCCTTTGGCCGATGCCACACGGCCGGCCATGTCGAGCGCGGTATAGGAAGCCAGGATCGCTACGAACAGCGAACAGACGACGAGGAGCGGATTATAGGAAGTGGCGAGCATGTATTCCGGATTGCTTTTTTTAGCAACGTTTGTGTGTTGCTGGTGTTCCAAGAATGAACAGCTTCAACCTCGTGCGTATCTGCTTCCGAAACAGATGCACGCGACATTCTGAACCGAACGTGCGCAACTGTCACAGCATTTTCGTGCACTCAAAAAGCCCTTGATGAAACGGTCTGACCGTCTGTTTCCGAATAAAGCTTCATGCAGGTTCCATGCCAATTGTCTTACCAGAAACGTATGCCGCGTAACCCATGCGCAACGGGTGTCACGCGGTCCGTTACGTTACATGCACACAGTGTTACGTCCATTCGTCCCGTGCGTACGTATTGCATTAATGACCCAGGATGTTATCGATGGAACTTGCGAAAGGAAGTGGGATCAGGCTCTGGGGCCGCTGCATTAGCGTGCGCAACGGAAAGGACGAGTGGTTCAAAAAGACATTCCGCCTTACCGGTGTATTACTCGGCATGACGATTGCACATTGGTCGCGCCAGTCACGACGTATGGATGGAGAACGAAATCATGGAAAGCGGAAGCGTGGGTTACAGCTATCTCGGGATTCCCGAGCGTCTGGCCGGCGTGCTGTGGGCTACCGTGCGCGAGATGCAGATGAGTCTGGCGGGCCGGGAGGATTCCTCATGGGCGCAATTGACCAGTGCTTCGCTCAGCCGGTGTGTATTGCACTTTGCCTGTCTCTACCGGGAACACGGCAGCCGCGACCCGCGACCCGAGGTAGCCTGCTCCGAAGTCTTCCACCTGTTCTCCGAGCAATTGCTCTCCGATACGACCGCCGCCGAATGGCGCGTGCCCGATCATCTCGTTCCTGTCGTGGCTGGGGCGATCGCCGCCTGCGGTGAACTCGTCGTCGATCGCATGAACCGCGTCGTGTGAAGACGCAGCATCCTCCTTTCACGCACTGCCATGGAGCTGTTGCAGAAGGTCCAGGAACAGATCGAGCGCGCGCGTGCGGGGCCGCGAGATCTCGGTGATGGCGCTGATGGTGTTTTCGTACACGGGCACGCCCGGCACCTTGACGAGCGCCTGCCGCTTCGCAAACGAAGCCGCATAGAACTGCGGCAGCAAGCCGACATAGTGGCCTGACAGCACGAGCATCGCGACCGCCTCCAGACCCGAAGCCGACGGCCCGCGCGCCATGCCGAGCGTATTGAGCATCTCGTGCACGAAGGGTTGCGACCGATACACCAGCGGCAGCGCCGCGGCATCACGGAGACTGCGGCGCGCCACATAAAGCTGCTGGCGCTCGATGAAGAGCGGCAAGTAGTGAAAGCCGGCCTCGCGCCGGTACATTCCGCGAATCGCCACCTGCACGCGACGCTCGCGCAACGCGAGATCGAGCTCATTGAAGGTCATCACGCGCAGTTCCACGCTCACGTCCGGCGCAAGTTCCTTGAGCGAGGCCAGTGCTTCCGGCAGATGACAGCCTTCGTCGCTGACGATGTGCTCGACCATGCCGATGGCGAGCGTTCCGGACAACACGCCGCGCACCGCATCGATTTCCGGACGGATGCGCGCGAGCGACATCAGCGCATCGCGTGCGAGTTCGAGCGCCACCTTGCCCGCGTGCGTCAACACGAAGCCTGACGGCCCGCGTTCGCACAGCCGCGCCCCGAGTGTTTCCTCGACCTCGCGGATATGCCGGCTGATCGACGCCTTCGACATGTTGAGCTGCTTCTCGGCGGCGGCAAAACCATTCGCCTGCGCGACCGAGCAGAAGATGCGCAGCGACCGGAGGTCACGCTCGCTGAAGTCGGGGCGCTTCACGACGGAATGTTTGACGGGGGGTCGTTCGGACATGGCAGCGAAGAAAAAAGCTTCGAAAAAGGTTACGTTTTTCGGAACCATACCGATAAAAAAATCATTTTTCACTCACTTTATGGCGACATACATTTCGGCTGCCTCGTCCCCGAGCGTCCCTCAAGCCGTCCCCTCAAGCGGAGAAAGCAATGAAAACCTGGTCCAGACGATCTTTTGTGAAAGCGACGCTTGCGTCGGGCGCCGCGCTGGCGCTGCCGACCATCGCGCACGCCGAAGGCGGCACGCTCGCCGATATCAAGAAGCGCGGCAAGCTCGTGGTGGGTACCGAGGCGGCGTACGAGCCGTTCGAATTCGTCGAGAACGGCCAGATCGTCGGCTATGGGCATGACGTGCTGGAACTGATGGCGGCGAAACTCGGCGTCAAGCTCGAACAAATGAACCTGCCGTTTCAGGGTCTGCTGCCGGGCCTGATGTCGCACAAGTTCGACTTCGTGGCGACCAGCGTCGGCATCACGCCGGAGCGCGCGAAGCGTTTCGCGTTCAGCGAGCCGGTCGGCGTCGTGCGTTCGGTGCTGATGGTGCGCGCGGACGACAAGAGCATCAACCGCGACCTCGACATCGGCGGCAAGATCATCGGCACGCAGATGGGTTCGTCGTCGCAGCCGGTGGCCACCGAGTTCGAGAAGGAACTGAAGGACAAGACTGGCAAGGGCTATGCGGACACCAAGCTGTTCCAGGCCTATCCGGATGTATCGAACGCGCTGGCGAACAAGACCGTCGATGTCGCGCTGATGCCGTCGAACATCGCCGCCGTGCAGATGAAGCGCCAGCCGAACGCGTTCCGCATCGCCGGCACCATCGGCCAGCCGAAGCTGCTCGCGTGGGTGGCGAATCCGAACGATCTCGAGATCCGCAAATTCATCAACGATTCGCTCGAATCTTTCCGGAACGACGGCAAGCTCGCCGCGCTCCAGACCAAATGGTTTGGCGCCGCGATGGACACGCCACGCAGCGACTATCTGCCGGCCGGCGCGATCTGACGCCATGTTCGACTGGATCGACCCGGGCGGCGTGATCGCGCCCTTCCTCGACGGCGTCGTGTCAGGGACGGCGCTCACGCTGGGCGCATCGGCATGCGCCTTCGTGATCGGGCTCGCACTCGGCATCGTGCTGCTGCTCGCGCGCATTTCGCCATTCGCGCCGCTGCGCTCGCTGGTCGTGCTGTGGGTCAGCCTGATTCGCGGCACGCCCGCGCTGATCCACATGCTGATCGCGTACTACATGGTGCCCGCGCTGCTCGACATCTCGATCTCGCCGGTCACGGCGGGGATTGCCGCGCTCGCCTGCAACACCAGCGCGTATATCGTCGAGATCCTGCGCGGCGCGCTCGGCACGATCTCCTGGGGTCAGCGCGCCGCAGGCTATGCGGTGGGCATGCGCACCGCGCAGGTCTGGCGTCATGTGCTGCTGCCGCAAGTGATCTATCGATCGATTCCGCCGCTCACCAGCGAGTTCACGATCCTGCTCAAGGCGTCCTCGCTGATGTCGATCATCGCCGTGCCCGAGCTCGCGACCGTCGCACGCAACGCGACGTTGCAGACCGACTTGCCGCTGCAGGTTTTCGCAATCACGGCCGCCGTTTATTTCGTGATCCTGTTCCTGATTTCCGCTGCTTCGCGACTGTGCGAACGCCGCGTCGCGAGGATGCTTCCCCATGGCCATTGATTTCTCGATCGTCCGTGAAGCGATTCCCCCGCTGCTCCAAGGATTGCGCATCACCGCGCTGGTCAGCGTGACCGGCATTCCGCTGGGTATCGTGCTTGGCATCGTGGCGGCCTATGCGGCGCAGTCGCGCACCGTGCTGCGGCCCGTGGCGCTCGCCTATGTCGAGCTGGTGCGCAACATTCCGTACCTGATCCTCGTGTACCTGGCGTTCTTCGGCCTGCCGAAACTGGGCGTGCCCGCCTCGGCGATGACGGTGGCGATCGGCTGCACGGTGTTCTACACGGGCGGCTACTTCTGCGAGATCCTGCGCGCCGCGTTGCGTTCCGTGCCGCGCGGCCAGACCTTCGCGTCGCTGTCGCTCGGCATGACGTTCTGGCAGGCGCAGCGGCACATCATCGCGCCGCAGCTGTTCGGTTTCATCACGCCGCCCACCACGAGCCTCGTCATCATGATGTTCAAGGACTCCGCCATCTTCTCCGTGATGAGCCTGCCGGAGATGACGTACCAGAGCAACCTGCTCACCGCGAACACGTTCGCCTATGTCGAAGTGCTCGGCACGACGGCCTTGATGTACTGGATCTGCAGCGTTCTGCTGGCGGGCGCCGGCCGGCGCCTGGAGACCGTGATCGGCCGCCGCACGCGTCATGTCTGACGCGCCTTCCCCTCACTCTGGAGACACCCCATGACCCAATACACTGTCGCGCCGCGCGTCGGCCATCCCACGCTGCTGTACTCGGAACTCGATCTCGACATCGACAACCTCAAGGCCGACATCGCCGTGCTCGGCATGCCGTATGGCGCGCCCTATGACGCATCGGACTTCAGCAACGACCAGACCAACGCGCCCTCGGCGATCCGCCAGGCAACGGACCGCGTCGTGCGCAAGCCCTATCACTACGACTTCGATATCGACGGTCCGCTGCTGCAAGGCCGTACCGATGTGCGCTTCGTCGATTGCGGCGACATCATTCCCGACCTGACGAAGCCTGGCGAACACTATGCGCGTGCCGAAGCGGCGGTGCGCCGCATCGCGGCGGGCGGCGCGATGCCCATCGTGCTCGGCGGCGATCACGGCATCACCACGCCGGTGCTGCGCGGTCTCGACCAGAAAGGCCCGATCACGCTGGTGCATATCGATGCCCACCTCGACTGGCGCGACGATGTCAACGGCGTGCGCGAAGGCCTCTCCAGCCCGATTCGCCGCGCCTCCGAAATGGCGCACGTCGACCGCATCATCCAGATCGGTCTGCGCGCGCAAGGCAGCGGACGCCCCGAGGAACTGGTCGCGGCGCGCGCGTACGGCTCGGACCTTGTGACGGCTTACGAACTGCATGACATCGGCATGGAGGCGGTGCTCGCCCGCATTCCCGACGGCGGCAACTACTACCTGACCATCGACGCCGATGGTCTCGATCCCTCGGTGATGCCGGCGGTGGCGGGACCGGCGCCGGGCGGCGTGACCTTCGTGCAGGCGCGCAAGTTGATTCATGGCTTGGTGAAGAAGGGTCGCGTGGTGGGGATGGACATTGTCGAGATCCAGCCGGAGAAGGACGACAAGAACCTGATCTCCTGCATCACGGCGGGCCGCCTGATTCTCAACCTGATCGGCGCGTCGATCCGCGCGGGGTATTTCGACAAATGACGACACCGGTCATCGAGATTCGCGGCATCGACAAATGGTACGGTGCGCATCACGTGCTCAAGCAGTGTTCGACGCACGTGAACAAGGGCGAGATCGTCGTGGTCTGCGGGCCTTCGGGTTCCGGAAAATCGACGCTCATCAAGACCGTGAATGCGCTGGAGCCGTTCCAGAAAGGCGACATTCTCGTCGACGGCACCTCGCTCGCCGCGAAGTCGACCAACCTGCCGAAGCTGCGCAGCCGCGTCGGCATGGTGTTCCAGCACTTCGAGCTGTTTCCGCATCTCGACTTGACGCGCAACCTGACGCTTGCGCAGCGCATCGTGCTCGGCCGCGACGAGACGAGCGCGCGTGCAAAGGCGCGTGAACTGCTCGATCGCGTCGGGCTCTCGGCGCATGCGCACAAGTATCCGGGGCAGTTGTCGGGCGGCCAGCAGCAGCGCGTCGCCATCGCGCGTGCGCTCTCGATGGACCCCATGGCGATGCTGTTCGACGAACCGACTTCCGCGCTTGATCCCGAGATGGTGAACGAGGTGCTCGACGTGATGGTGGAGCTTGCGCGCGAAGGCATGACCATGATGGTGGTGACGCACGAGATGGGCTTCGCGCGGCGCGTCGCACATCGCGTCGTGTTCATGGAGGACGGCGCGATCATCGAGGACAGCCCCACCGATGCGTTTTTCCAGGACGCGGCCAGTCCCGCGGTGAAACGCTTTCTTTCGAAAATTCTTCAGCACTGATTCCACTTTTTTTTCGATACGACATGACCACGCATACCCGCATCCGCAAGTTCAATACGCGCGAAACCTATCCGGAACAGAAGCTCGATAACGACCTGTGCCAGGCCGTGATCGCCGGCAACACGATCTATCTGCGCGGCCAGATCGGCCAGGATCTCGACACGCGCGAGTCGGTGGGCATCGGCGACGTCACCGCGCAGACTGAAAAGGCGATGGCGAACGTCAAGATGCTGCTCGACGAATGCGGCAGCAAGCTCGAAGACATCTGCAAGGTGACGGTCTATATCATCGATCCGCGCTATCGCGAGGCCGTCTATAACGTGATGGGCCGCTGGCTCAAGGGCGTGTTTCCGGTTTCCACCGGCATCGTCGTGCAGGCGCTCGCGCGGCCCGAGTGGCTGGTCGAGATCGACGTGACCGCGGTGAAGCCGGCATGACGCCCGGCCGCAGCGCCGAGTTGCTGAAGGCGCTGATCGCCTTCCCGACGATCTCGCGCACGCCCAATCTCACGCTGATCGAGCATGTCGCAGGACTGCTCGGCGCGGCGGGAATCGCATGCACGCTCGTCAGAAACGATGCGGGCACCTGCGCCAACCTGTTCGCGAGCACCGGGCCGGCGCATGTGCCCGGCGTGATGCTCTCGGGTCATACCGATGTCGTGCCGGTCGAAGGCCAGCCGTGGACCGTGCCGCCCTTCGAGGCGACGGTGCGCGACGGACGCCTGTACGGACGCGGCTCGGCCGACATGAAAGGCTTCGTTGCGTGCGCGGTCGTCGCGATGCTCGATGCCTCGGCACGCACGCTGAGGAAGCCGTTGCAGCTCGCGCTGTCGTATGACGAGGAAATCGGCTGCGTGGGCGTGCGGCGGCTGATCGACGTGCTGGAAAGCGCGCCGGTGCGGCCCGAGCTGTGCGTGGTCGGCGAGCCGACGATGATGCAGATCGCCACCGGCCACAAGGGCAAGGCCGCGTACCGCGCGGTCTGTTGCGGCGAGGAAGGGCATTCTGCCCTCGCACCGAAGTACACGAACGCGATCCACGTCGCCACCGACTGGATCACGGCCATGCGCGCGGCGCAGCAGCAGCTCGCGGAACACGGCGTACAGGACGACGGTTACGACGTGCCTTATTCGACGATTCACGTCGGCACGATTCACGGCGGCCGTGCGCTGAATATCGTGCCGAACGAGTGCACGCTCGACTTCGAGATCCGCACGCTGGCGGCGGATCGTGCGGAAGCGATTCTCGACGGCATCCGGGCGCGCGCTGCAGCGGACGGCAGCGCGACGCTGCCGGAGATCGAGGAAGTGAATGCTTATCCCGGTCTCGAGACGCACGTTACAAGCGACGCGGTGCGCTTTCTCGAAGCGCTGTTGCCGCCAGGAACGGATACGCGCAAGGTCGCGTTCGGTACGGAAGGCGGGTTGTTCTCGGCGCGGCTCTCGGTGCCGGCGCTGGTGTGCGGTCCCGGCGATATCGCTGTCGCGCACAAGCCGGATGAGTTTGTCGAGCTGGCGCAGCTGGATGCGTGCGATGAGTTTCTGGCGCGGTTGGTGGGGAGTTTAGCCTAGGGAGGGACTCTGCCCTGACACTTCCAATCAGTGTGTCCCAAAGCGACCGTCCAGTTTCGGACCATTCTGGTAGACAGTCAGTGACACGCTCGCGGACATTAGTGCCTTCACCGCACGCGTCCCGTACACATTGTTCGCTTGTGTTCCTTGTTCGTGTGCTCCACAGCCATGAACGGAACGAGGAACACGAACAGCATGCAGGGCCTGTCCCGCACCCTGACCGTCAGCGGCCCCGCGCTGCCCATCCTGCCTGCGGGTGAACCGGCGCTGCTGATGAAGTCTTGTTCCGCCTGAATTCATACGTTACATCGCGACCACCGGGCTCCGTTGTATTGAAGACCGAGCCTGGAACCCATCATGTCTATCTTGATAGCGTTCGATTTGAGTTCGACAACGGAAAACTCATCAGTGTCGAATAGTTCGCGTTTGGACGACTGATATCAAGATATATACTCGGAGCGGCTTCCGAGCCAGCATGGCAATGATGAGTGGAGCGGCGTCAAAACTACCCTCATGTGCAAGCCTCATCCCATGGGTATCGTGGAAGTCAATGCATTGAAAGCAATACTTTATGAGCAACCCGGAACGTCCGCGCCCCTCCCCCATGCACTCCACCCCCATCGCCACCCTAGGCACCTCCACCACCCACGGCGGCATGGTGACCTCCGCCACATCCGGCCTCATCGTCAGCACCCGCCCTGTCGCACGCGCAGGCGACAGCGTCAGTTGCCCGCTGCATGGCCCCGGCGTCATCATCGACGGCGCTCACAGCGTAGTCGATGGCCGTCCGCTTGCCCGTCACGGCAGCAGCACCTCATGCGGCGCGAGCCTCATCGTGACAAGCAGCGGTCCCTCCGTGTAACGTCGTGCCAATGTCAACGCGGCCCGCCCCGCCGCAGCCGAATCCCACATCGCCATCACAGAACTCCAACAACCCATGAACTTCAGATCCCTCCAATGCTTCGTCATTCTCGCCGAGGAACTGAACTTCAGCCGTGCCGCGGAGCGCCTGCACATCGCACAGCCCGCCCTGAGCCAGCAGATCCGCCTGCTGGAAGAGCGCCTCGGCACGCAACTCGTCGACCGCGCGCGACGGCCGCTGCGGCTCACCGAAGCCGGCCACTACCTGTGCACCGAAGCGCGGCAGATACTCGGCTCATGGGAACAGGCGAGCCTCGGCGCACAGGAGATCGGCGTCGGACGGCGCGGCTGGCTCTCGATCGGCTTCACGCGCTCCGCGATGTACAGCATCCTCCCGCCCGCGCTCAAAGCCTTTCATCACGCTTACCCTGAAGTCGAACTCAAGCTCTTCGAAATGCTGACCGAGGAGCAAACCGATGCCTTGCGCGACCTGCGCATCCACGTCGGCATCGGACGGCAGCCGCTCGATATCCCGGGCTGCACCTCCTACACACTGCTGCGCGAGCATGTAGTGGCCGTGCTTTCGCCCGATCATCCGCTGGCTGCACGAAAGAAAGTGCGCATCGCCGAACTCGCCGATACCCCGCTCATCGTCTATCCAAAACATCAGAACGCGCAGTTCAAGCACACGGTGCAGTCCTTGTATCGCGATGCAGGCGTGACGCCGTTCATCGCGCATCAGGCCTATGAGATCCAGACCGCGATCGCACTCGTCGCAGCAGGGCTCGGCGTGACTTTCGTCGGTGAATCCGTGGCGCGGCACGGACGCGCGGACGTCGTGTTCCGCCCGCTCGCGGGCCCCGGCGCATCGCTCTGGTCGACACTGGCCGCCACCTTCCGCGGCGAAGACGATTCGGCACATCTGCACGCCTTCCTGCGCTGCCTTCCGCCGTCCCTTGACTCTCCCGCACTATAAGCAGAAGCTTATAGAAGCATAAGCAACGCGTCTTGGACGCGCGCCGTCGCGCTTCTTATCATCGATCCAACGTACAGGCTGGCGTGCTGTACGCGTCAGCCAGCCCGATTGCAAGAACGGCGCAGGCTGTTTGTAAAGCGGGGCCGCAGAGCCTCGCGATCCGATGAAGAACGTGGAGACGGCATGACCCCTTTCAACGAAGCGGCGACGATGCGAAAAGTCTACGGGCGGCTCATGCCCTTGCTCTTCGCCATGATGTTCTTCAACTATCTCGACCGCATCAACATCGGCTTCGCCGCGCTCGACATGAACAAGGCGCTCGGCTTCAGCCCGGCCGTGTTCGGCTTCGCGGGCAGCATCTTCTTCGTCGGCTACATGGTGCTCGAAGTGCCGAGCAACCTGTTGCTACATCGCGTCGGCGCGCGCCGCTGGATTGCGCGCATCCTGCTGACGTGGGGCGCCGTCGCCGCGGCCACTGCCTTCGTCTTCGACGACAAGAGCTTCTACGTGCTGCGTTTCACGCTCGGCGTGATGGAAGCGGGCTTCCTGCCGGGCGTCGCGGTCTATCTGACCAAGTGGTTCCCGGTGCGCTACCGGGCCCGCGCGGTGGGCGGCTACATCATCGCGGGATCGTTCTCGGCCGTGCTCGGTGGCCCCATCTCGACCATGCTCATGACCTACGCGAACGGCGTGCTGGGTCTGCAAGGATGGCAATGGATGTTCATCCTCGAAGGCATTCCCGCGATGCTGCTCGGCCTGCTCACGCTGCGCATCATGACGGAGCGGCCCGCTGAAGCCGACTGGCTGAGCGACGACGAAAAGCAGTGGCTCGAAACCACGCTCGCCGCCGAACGCGAAGCCGTGGGCGGCGCCAAGCACTTCCCGTTGTTGCGTGTCGCGGGCGACATCCGCGTATGGAGCCTCGCCTGCCTGTTCGGCTGCGCACTGGTCGGCATCTATGGACTGTTCCTGTGGCTGCCGCAGATCGTCAAGAGTCTCGGCCATCTGAGCAACATCGAAGTCGGCTTTCTCTCGGCCGCGCCGCCGCTGCTGGGCGTGCTCGGCACCTTCATCATCAGCCGCAGTTCCGACCGCACCGGCGACCGCAAGAAGCATCTCGCCTTCGTCTATGGCATGAGCGCCGTGGCCATCGCGGGCAGCGCCTATGCGCCGAATCCCGTCATCGCCTATGTGCTGCTGTGCGTGACAGGGCTCTTCATCTACGCAGGCAATCCGCTGTTCTGGAGTCTCGCGTCGTCGTTCCGGACCGGCGCGGCAGGCGCGGCCACCATCGCGCTCATCAACACGATCGCGCAGTTCGGCGGGCTGGTCGGGCCGTGGAGCATCGGCCTCGTGCGCAACGCAACCGGCAACTTCAAGCTCGCGTTGCTGACCATCGCGGCGTTTCTCGTCGCGGCCACCGTGATCGCGCTGGTCATGCGCGTCAAGCCCGCCGACGACGAAGCCTCCTCCCTGCCCGCCGGCGACCCCGCCGCACGCACCTGAATTCGCACTCAACGCAACGGACCTTACGCATGATCATCGATTGCCATGGCCACTACACGACCTCGCCCCCGCAGCATGAAGCATGGCGCGCGAAACAGATTGCCGCGCTGAAGGACGGTCATACGCCGCCCCCGCTGCTCAGCGTCTCCGATGACGAGATTCGCGCGAGCATCGAAGGCGGGCAGTTGCGCATCCAGCGCGAACGCGGCACCGATCTCACCCTCTTCTCGCCGCGCGCCGCCGGCATGGGTCATCACCTCGCCACAGCCGAAGCCAATGCCGTCTGGTCCGGCGCATGCAACGATCTCGTGCATCGCGTGGTGGAGTTGTTTCCGCGTAACTTCGTCGGCGTGTGCCAGTTGCCGCAGGCTCCCGGTGTCGCGCCGGACAACTGCATCGCCGAATTGCGGCGCTGCGTGCAAGAACTGGGCTTCATCGGCTGCAATCTGAATCCGGATCCATCGGGCGGTCATTGGTCCGGGCTGCCGCTCACGGACCGGTCCTGGTATCCGCTCTATGAAGCGATGGTCGAACTCGACGTGCCGGCCATGATCCACGTCTCGTCGTCGTGCAACCCGAACTTTCATGCAACGGGCGCGCATTACATCAACGGCGATACGTCCGCGTTCATGCAGTTGCTGAGCGGCGATCTGTTCGCCGACTTCCCGACGCTCAAGTTCATCATTCCGCATGGCGGCGGCGCAGTGCCTTATCACTGGGGCCGCTATCGCGGACTCGCGCAGGACATGAAGCGGCCGCTGCTCACCGAGTATCTGCTCAACAACGTGTTCTTCGATACCTGCGTCTATCACCAGCCGGGCGCCGAGCTGCTCGCCAAGGTGATCCCGGCGAAGAACATCCTGTTTGCATCGGAGACGATCGGCGCGGTGCAGGGCATCGATCCCGAGACCGGCCATCATTACGACGATACGCGCCGCTATATCGACGCCATCGAATGGCTCGCGGATGCCGACCGTCAGCGCATCTACGAAGACAACGCGCGGGCCGTGTATGGACGCCTCAACGCGCAGCTCGACCGACAACAACAATCCACCGAAGGAGCAACGTCATGAATCCGGCTGGCTGGCGTGAACATGAATCGGCGGTACAGGCGAGCCCCGCGACGCTCGCTGCGTTGCGCGAACTCGCGGTCTCGCTTCTGAGCGACAACATGGCCCGCGTGAGCGGCACGACCGGGCTGCGTCCCTATCATCGTCCGCGGCCGATGGCCGGCACCGCGGTCACGGTGCGCACACGCGGCGGCGACAATCTCGCGATTCATCGCGCGTTCGATTACTGCCGCCCCGGCGACGTGCTCGTGATCGATGGCGCAGGCGAACTCACGCAAGCGCTGATGGGCGACATCATGGCGAGCTATGCGGCAAGCCTCGGCGTGCAGGGCCTCGTGATCGATGGCGCGATCCGCGACGTCGGCGCGCTGAGCCAGCGTGATTTTCCGGTGTATGCGCGCGGCGTCACGCATCGCGGACCCTACAAGAACGGACCGGGCGAGATCAACGTGCCGGTGACCGTGGGCGGCATGGTGGTGCATCCGGGCGATATCGTCGTCGGCGACGAGGACGGCGTGCTGGCCATTGCACCGGTCGATGTCGAAGCCGTCATCGAAGGCGCGCGCAAGCAGGCAGCGAAGGAAGCGGCACAGCTCGAAGCCATCGCGCAAGGACGCTTCGATCGCACCTGGGTCGCGGCACAACGTGACCGGATGATCAACGGCTGAGGGCTTGCCGAACTCACGCCCGCGCGCGCATGATGACGCGTTCGCCTCTCCGACTTCACGCGTCATGCCCGACACCCTGGACACTGCAGCACTCATCGAACTCGCACGACACGCCGAGGCCGGCAATCCCGGCCCCTGCACCTGCACGAAAACCCCGCTCGACGGCTGGCAGTCGCAACCGCTTTCTCTCGACGAAACGCAGCTCCGCGAGATCGGCACCTTGTGGCCGCAAGACGATCCGGAGCCCACGTTCGCCGAGTATCTGCCCAACAAGATCCAGTACTGGTCAGCGGACGCGCCCATCGCGCCGCGCTACTTCCCGTACAACCGTTGCGGCGTGTGGGAGTGCTCGGTCTGCGGGCGTCTCTATCTGCGTTACACGGAAGGCGGCGGCTACTTCGTGGATCGCCGCATTCGCGCATTGCGTCTCGCACTGATCGAAGACGTGCCGCTGTAGGCGGTCACGGCAAAGGCGCCATCGGGCTGCGCCGGAAAGACTATGATGGATCGATGCGCGGCACGGCGCAACGATCACGGCTCCGCCACGCGCATGCGATGTCCACCCTTACGGAGACTCTCGTATGTCAAGCCAACCCTACTATGCGCCGCATGGCGGCCATCCGGCGCAGACCGAACTCCTGACCGACCGTGCGATGTTCACCGAAGCCTATGCCGTCATTCCGAAAGGCGTGATGCGCGACATCGTCACCAGTTATCTGCCGTTCTGGGACAAGACCCGTCTGTGGGTCCTGGCACGCCCGTTGACGGGATTCGCCGAGACGTTCTCGCAATACATCATGGAAGTCGCGCCCGGTGGCGGCAGCGAGCAGCCCGAGCAGGACCCCGATGCCGAAGGCGTGTTGTTCATCGTGGAAGGCGAGATCGAACTGACATTGCAAGGCGCCCTGCATGTGCTCAAGCCCGGCGGCTATGCGTTCATTCCACCGGGCGTGTCCTGGCAGATGCGCAATCGTCATCAGGATGCCGCGCGCTTTCACTGGCTGCGCAAGCACTATGAAGCCGTCGACGGCGTGCCGCTTCCCGACGCCTTCGTGACCAATGAGCTGGACATCGAGCCCATTCCAATGCCCGGCACCGAAGGGCGCTGGGTGACGACGCGCTTCGTCGATCCCGAAGACATTTGTCACGACATGCACGTGAACATCGTCACGTTCCAGCCCGGCGGCGTGATTCCGTTCGCGGAAACGCACGTGATGGAACACGGGCTATATGTGCTCGAAGGCAAGGCGGTGTATCGGCTGAATCAGGACTGGGTCGAGGTCGAGGCCGGCGACTTCATGTGGCTGCGCGCCTTCTGTCCGCAAGCATGCTACGCAGGCGGACCAGGGCGCTTCCGCTATCTCTTGTACAAGGACGTCAACCGCCACGTGAAGCTCACGCTCGGCGCGCGGCGTTGATAAGGCTTCATCACGCGACGAGTGCTCCGTCGCGCGCGACGATGCGCCCGTTCGCCATGACGAGCTTGCGCTTCGGCCGCGCGACGACCGCCTGTGCGACGGACTTTGCATCGACGAGCACGAGATCCGCGCGCGCGCCGACGCGCAAGCCATAGTCCGTAAAACCGCAGCCGCGTGCTCCGGCCACGCTGACGGTATCGAACGCAAGCTGCAGATCGTCGTCGCGACGCAGGTCGTAGCGCATGCCGATCAGCATCGCGCGTTCGAGCATGTCGGGCACGCCGTAGGGCGTCCAGGTATCGCGTATGCCGTCGTTGCCGCCGAATATCGTGATGCCTTTGTCTGTGCATGTCTTCAAGGGCGGCACGGTGACTGACGGCGGCGCGCTCGTCATCAACGCCACGCGCAAGTGCGCGATGCGATCGAGCAAGCTGTCGCGTTCACGTTCTGGCAATGCGCCCAGACAGAAGCCATGGCTGATGACGACTTGCCCTTGCATGCCCGTCGCCTCGACGCGCTCCAGCAGCAGCCGCAGCGTGAATGCGCCCACTTCGCCGGGTTCGTGCAGATGAATGTCGATGGGCTTGCCATGGCGTTGCGCGAGCGCGAATGTCGTGTTCAGCGAGGCCACCGGATCACGGTCGATCAAGGCGGGATCGAGTGCGCCGAGCACGTCCGCACCTTCGGCGAGCGCGCGGTCGAGCAGTTCGGCCGTGCCTGGACGGATCAGCATGCCCGACTGCGGAAACGCGACGATCTGCATGTCGAGCATCTCGCGCAGGGTTTCACGCGTGGCGAGCACGCCTTCGAGGTGACGCAGGCCCGCATCGGTATCGATGTCAACGTGCGTGCGCAAACGCGTGGTCCCGGCCTGCATGAATGCACGCGCCAGTGCCAGCGATTGGGTTTCGGCGCTATGTCCTGACGTGCTGCGCCACGCGCGTTCGTTGCTGATGCGGTCGGTCAGCAACGGGCCGACTTCGTTGCGATACCACGGCAGTCCCCAGTGGGTCTTGTCGAGATGCGTGTGGCCCTCGACGAAGCCCGGCAGCAGCAGCGCGTCGCCGCCGTCTTCGACGGGCACGCCGGGCGGCACGGCAAGCTCAGGGCCAAGCGCTGCGATACGCTTGTCTTCGATGGTGACGGACACGCGCTGGCCATCGGCCAGGCGAAGGTTGCTGAGATGGAGTGAGCGCGGCATGAACGCACCTGAGACGGTTGGCTTCGTATGCGGGAATAGTACCCTGCCGGACCGTGACCGCTTTTGGCACGCGCCAGACAAAAAGGCGCGGCCTTTTGAGGGGCCGCGCCTTTCGCGTTGTTCGATGCCTTGTCTTGCCTTAAACCGCCCGGCGCACCATCAATTCCTTGATCTTGCCGATCGCCTTGGTCGGGTTGAGCCCCTTCGGGCACACGTCGACGCAATTCATGATCGTATGGCAG
>NZ_JARUXT010000013.1:0-46872 GCF_031451075.1 Caballeronia sp. LZ043
ACAGACCGCCTCGATCACTTTGATACGTTCGAGTTCGTGCATAGTCGCCGTGATGAAACCACGCTCGTTCATGGTGAGCCCCTGGAAGACGCGCCATCGCCAGCGTGCGCCTTACAGGGCAAAACCGGACATTTCTAATGAGCCCAAACCCGACATTACTTATATGGTCGCCTCCCTTTTGCAAGGCAATTGCGCGTGACGAGAAGGGTGGTTGCGGACTTATATCCGGACTCGATCGCGGGCGTGCCCGCCGGCCCCGATGGATTTCGCCGCAAAGGTCCTAATCTAAAAAGCGGACTCGAGGTCCGAGTAATGTCTCAGGCTTGCCTTTGCGCGGTCCAACCTGTCTTGCCATCGTTCAATTTACCTGTGCAACCGTGGATAGGTTTTTAAGTTGCGTAGCTTGCTTACGGTGTTGGCGAGGCTTGATATGTTCGTCCGTACGCAAGCAGCGCCCAGATCGTACGGGCCATCTTGTTGGCGAGAGCGACAGCAACGACGTTCGTTGGACGCCGGGTCAACAGCAGGCGCAATCGTTCCGGCAAGTGCGTTGAGCTTGAGATCACCGATCGAGCACCATGAATCAGCAGTGTTCGCAAATAGACGTCACCGCGTTTGCTGATACCTCCAAGCTTGGTCTGGCCTCCGGAGCTATTCTGTCGGGGCACCAGACCAAGATAGGCCGCGAACTCGCGCCCGGAGCGGAACGACTTCGCCTGTCCGATCACCGAAACCGCAGCGGTCGCGGTAAGAACGCCAACGCCAGGAATCTCGGAGATGCGGCGACAAGCTTCGTCGTTGCGTCGCCATTCCTGAATGCGACGTTCGAGCAGTTCGATCTGCTCGTCGAGCGTACGAAGTCGCGAGAGTTGATCTTGCAGACTGTCCGTCAGCATGACGGGGAACTGGTCATCAATTGACGTCAGGGCCGCTTTCGCCGCCTCAATCGATGGGCGACGGCCTTGCGGCAGTACGACGCCGAATTCGTAGAGCAATCCACGAAGCTGATTGATCTGCATGACGCGAATTCGCACTAGTTGCTGACGGATCCGGTGCAGCGCGAGCATGGCCTGTTGATCTTCGGTCTTGACTGCGACGAACCGCATGCCAGGGCGCTGGGCGGCCTCCCAGATTGCTGCAGCATCAGCCGCGTCGTTTTTGTTCGACTTCACAAACGGCCGCACGAATTGGGCCGCTATCAGCCGCACGTCGTGGCCGAGTCGTGCCAGAGTTCTGGCCCAATGATGAGCGCTGCCGCAAGCTTCCATGACAACTCGGCATGCCGGTCGATTCGCAAAGAACGGTACGAGCTGTGCACGTTTGAGCGCCTTGCTGTGAATTGCGCCGGTCTCAGGATCGACGTAGTGAATCTGGAAGACGCGCTTGGCCAGATCGATGGCGACAGTCAAGGATTCCATCTGATTCTCCTTTGCGGCGGACATGCCGAACCAGCAATGTCGCACGCCCCGGTCAACGGAGCTGCGGCGACGGATGACCGTGATGGCGGGAGGCGACCATTCCATCTAAAAAGCCGTAACAAATTTAAATGCGATAAGTTAGGTTATGTCAAATATTTGATTTCGGGGAGTCTCGTTGGAGAAGATGACGCTGCCCACCAATGGCACGCTAGCGACTACTGCAAGGTGGCGTTTTGGTCGGCCCATTGGCCGCTATCAGGCGGTACTGACCTGCGCGCATACGTGTGCGCCTGAACCGAAAGGCGGTAGGCGGTTCGCTGATATGGAAGTTCGATCAAGATGCGGTGCAGTGGAGCTTGACGGATGGCCCGACCAGCACAGGAGGACCGTCACGTCCTCCCCCAGCGATCACATGTGCCGTCGATCGAGTTAAAGAAAGGCTCTCCCGAATTCCGCCTGACAACATAGGTCGCCCCTTCCGGAACCGCGCCGAGAGGCAGTCGCGAGCCCGCGTCGTGGCAGCCTGTACGACCGAAGCCGAATATAGAGAAAGTGGATGGACATGGGGTACCGTCTGCAACGCAGCAGCATAAGCGCGCGTGCCATTCGGCTGGACGCGAGACCGGACTATATGGTTGACTTCAATTCGCGTGGATTCTTCAATGGATGCCGCAGTGATGGCAACGCCGCCTCAATCCGTCGCCCTGGTTGTTCTATCGGGCGAATGACAGTTCGAGAAAGGCACGACCCAGCCGCCCTGTCGCATCGTGCCTTCGACAAATGCGTCTTTGGAAAAGCGAACTTTGAAAATTGTCCCATCGGGCCTGGTTTCCGTTCCCTGCCCTTCAGCCTTGCCGTCGACGACCTGTCCGATGTAGCGCGTACCGTCCGTTCGCAGAATTTCCGCGGACAGGCAAGGCGTCGCCACGCAAGCGAAAGCGAAAGCGAAAAAGATCCTGTCGAATCGGAACCAGACGCGCACTGTCTGTCACCCCGGATATTCGCTCAACCAACACAACGCACTTGGTCCTGCAAGTGCGACTCATAGATCGGTCGAAAGGCCGTCCGATTGACGCGCGGCGTGCCCCGACGGCACGAGGCTCACACCCGTCACAAAAAACGCATGGAGACTGTGGGCGAACCGATTGAGCTTGCGCACGGTCGACTTATTTGCACTGTTCAACGCGTTATAACCAAGGACCGCGGGGATGGCCACGCACAGTCCGAATGCGGTCATGATCAACGCCTCACCCACCGGACCCGCTACTTGATCAATCGACGCCTGCCCGCTTGCGCCGATCGTCAGCATCGCATGGTATATCCCCCATACCGTCCCGAACAACCCTACGAAAGGAGAGGTGCTTCCGATCGACGCAAGCACGGCAAGCCCGCTTTGCAGGTGCGCGATGCAATCGTCCATGGTGGCGCGCAGATTTCGAGTGATCCAGTCGGATACATCAAGCCGGTCGTGAAGATGCGTTTGTGTAAGCTGGTGGTGATCGGCCGCATCCAGTCCTGACAGGGCCAGTGCCAGAAACGGATTGGCACCCACGGACGGAGTCGCCGTCGCAAGCCTCGCCACACCCTCACTGAAGTCGTTGGCGTCCCAGAATGTGCGCTCGGCGTGGCACATCAGGCGCTTCAACCGCAGCACATTCATGTACTTGACCGCGATCACCGTCCAGGAGGTGACGGACATTAGCAACAACACCACGAGAATTCCGCGTGTAATGAAGTCGCCCTGCGCCCATACATGGGCCATGCCGTAAGTTTGCATAGCGCGTCAGGATTGACGAAACGATGCCCTGCGCAGGTGTTACTCGGCCATGGCGCCAGGAGTCTTCACCGCACAGTTCGCTTTGACCTTTTCGCCGTCGCTGAACACGAAGGTGAATGGGAGGCTCGAACCCGGTTTGAGGGCGTGTTTGGGCTGCTCCAACATCAGGTGATAGCTTCCGGGCGTAAACGCCAGCGTGCCACCCGCCGGCACCGACACCTGATCGACCATCACCATTTTTGACGTATCGCCGCTTTTCTCCGTCCGATGCAGCATCGCCATGCCGAACGCGTCGGTTTCGACGCCAGTCAGGTCGATGGGCTTCGCGCTCATATTCATCGCCTTGAAGTAACCACCGGATGGAACGTTGCCCGGCAACGGCCGGATCCAGCAATCGGACACCATCATCGACGAAGATGCGGCCCCCGCATGCATTGCGCATGTACCGAGCAACGCGGCCAAGGACCATTTGATGGATGCTTTCATCGCGCCTCCTTTATTGATTGTTGGGCACCGAATCGAGAAGTTGGATCGGACAATTCGCGCAGTGTAGCACTCGACTTTTACGCCTCGCAGCGGCGCTGTCAGCGCTTTACCGTAGAATCTGGCCGGAGAGGGACGCCTCTTTCAATGTGCGGTTTTCATCGATTCACCCACTACGCTCGTTGTATGGAATTTCGAACCTGCGTTCTGTTCACCCTCTTGCTCGCCATTGCCGAGATTGGCTGGTGTCTGCTTGACGCGCCCGATCCGGTGGAAGCGGCACTGGCGAACGCGTATTGCTCGCCCGCACCATACGTCCATCATCACCACACCCACTGACGGCAATTGCACGCCGAATTGACCAAAACGCGCCGAAACTGGCCGCGTCGGTATGCACGCTCGCCCACGGCTTGCTGATCGCCGGTCGCGTCACGCTTTGCGATTGCTCATTGCGCTGTCAGACGCCAACTGCTCAGCCTTCTTCCTGAATCCTGAAAGCAACTGGATCATGTCGGCTTTGACTTTCGCGGGCGCCGTCTTCATCGAGCCTGCGTTAAACGGCGGATGAGGGTCGTATTCGCTCACGAGCTGGGTACATTCGGCGTAAAAACGACTGCGGAGCTCGGCCACCATCGTCAGACCAAAGTCGAGCCCGGCGGTTACACCCGCGCCTGTGATCCGGTTACGGTCGCGCACCACGCGCGCACTCGATGGGATCGCGCCGAATCCAGTGAGTGCATCCCGACATGACCAGTGCGAAGTCGCCTTGTAGCCCTTCAGCAATCCGGCAGCGCCCAGAATCAGCGATCCTGAGCAGACGCTGGTGACGTATTTCGCGCGGCTACCGCGGTCGGACATGAACGCGAGCGTGTCGTGGTCCTTGGCCGCAGCCAGCGTGCCATCGGTGCCGCCCGGCGTAAAGATCAAGGTGAGGTCGCGAGGACAAGTGTCGAACGTCGCCGTTGGCACGATAATGACGCCTGCATCGCTTGTGACTGGCTCCATGGTCTTCGCAACCAGATGAATCTTCGCGCCCATCAGCGAACCGAACATGGACTGCGGCCCGATCAGATCCATCACGGTCATGCCTGGGTACATCAGCATGGCAATCTCCTCGTCGCCTTCCCAATGCACCGTGCTATCGGGCATGTACATGTGAGCATCCGGGTGATCCGCGTGACCCGCATGATCCATGTCATGCGCGCTCGCGTTGGCGGCACCGACGGTCAAAGGAGCAAGGAGCGCAGCGAGCAGGAGATTTCGGCGGGCGGTATCGATCATATTTGTGCTTTCAGTGTGAGATAGACGGAGCGCGGCTGGATCGGCATCACAACCGGAAAGGAAAGGTATTCATAGGGCGCGTAGGCTCGGCGATTGGTCAGGTTCACGCCGGACAGCCCGATCGTGTAACGGTCGAACATGTACGCGACCTGCGCATCGACGACCGCGTATCCCGGCACCGAAATGGTGTTGGGTAAGGTGACCTCGCGCGAGCCTAAGGCTGTGATGCCCGCGCCGAACGACAGCCCCGCGGCCGGCCCATTCAACAGTCGGTAGCGGAAGGCAAAGCGGCCGCTGTTTTTGGGTACGCGCGCCAGCGTGTCGCCGACCGAAATGGCGTTGTCTTCTGTGACCTTCGCGCGGGTGTACGCGTAGTTAGCCAGAAGCGATAAGGCCGGCGCAGGTTCCCAGACCAGATCCGTTTCGATACCACGCGCACGTTGCTGGCCGGCCTGAATCGAAAAGAGCGGATTATTGGGATCGGGCGTGGCGACGTTATTGCGCGTCTGCTCGAACAGCGCGATCGTGCCGGACAAGCCGATGTCCTTCAGCGCGAGCTTGATACCCGCCTCGATATTGCGCGACGTCTCGGGCTTTGGAGCCTGCGCACCGATGAACCCGAACGCCGCGCGAAACGCCGTGGCATACGCGGCATAAGCGGCAACACCGGGCGCAAGATCGAACGTGGCGCCGACTCTGGGCGACACGCGGTGGTAAGTGTCGTTGGTGCTTTGCTCGGTTTCTTTGAACACGAGCCGCGTGTAGCGCAGCGAACCGGTCAGATGGAAGCGGCCGTAGGTCGCCTGATCCTGCACGTAAGCCGCTATCGTCTGATACTGATCATTCTGAGTGAGGCTAAGCGGCGCTAGTGAACCATATCCGAGGTTGTAATTCGGCTGCGCCAGATCGAGCGAGCCGACAGGGACGCCCTCGAAGCCCATGTCGGAGGAAAAACTGGTGTGGTCGTAGTCGACGCCCGCCATCAGTTCATGGCGTCCACCCAACGCATTGACCTTTGCCGACACGTTCGCATCGAACGTTGCCTCCCTGGTGGTGGTCAGCATGTTGAGCGGCAGGATCGGATAGGTAGTGGGCGTCGCGGGATCGGGCGGATACATGCCCGGATACACGAAGCTGCCGTACTCGGGGATCCTGCTGTTGAAGTAGCGGCCACTGACGGTCAGCCGCATGCTTTCGTTGAAATCGTGCTGTAGCTGGACGGTTGCCAACTGATTGTCGATCGTGGTGCGAGGCTGCCCGATGGTCGTCCCCGGAAACGCGTGGCGGTCAAGATCGCCCGCCAGCGCCTGCGCAGCCGGCAATCCCGAATATTCAACTTGGCTGCTGTGATTGACTTCCGCCTGCAGCAGCAGAACGGTGTTCGGATCGAGCTTGAACGACACGCTGGGTTTCACCGACCACCGCTCGCCCTTCACCTGATCGATCCAGCTGCCGTTGCTCTGATACTCCGCCGCGATTCGACCGTTGATCGAGGACGTCAGCGGCCCGGTCAGGTCGAAGTACGGGTTGACCGTTCCATAGCTGCCGGTGCGCATCGCCACGTAGCCGCCCGCCTTGCTGTCCGGCAACTCGGACTGGAGGTTGATCAGACCGCCCAGCGGCGAACCCAGGCCGCCACCGTAGAGTGTCGAACTCGGTCCCTTGAGCACGTCGATCTGCTCGATGCCAACCAGACTCGTCGGGCTGTTGGCCGCATTCATGCCATACATCGGCAGACCATCCCGATAGATCTCCGCAGGAAAGCCTCGCACGATCGGCGCCACGAAGAGGTTTTCTTCCGGCTGGCTGGGTATAACGCCAGAGACATTCACCAGCGCATCGGCGAGCGTGTGGGCGTCCTGCTCTTCAAGCAGTGTGTGCGTGAGCACCTGGACCGATTGAGGCACTTCGATCAGAGGCGTAGCGGTGCGCGTTGCAGCCGTGGTGTCCGTCGCCGTGTAGGGCGTGGTGAATGGATATCGCTTCGCCTTGACGACCACAGAAGGCAAAGTCGATATGTCGGCAACGTCGCTTTCCTGCGCTTTGTTTGCGTTGGCATCTGCTTGCTGCGCATGCAGCGGCGCAGCGAACGCCGCGATCGATGCGGCAGCCACCAAGGTCAATCTGTTCATGATTGTGATATCGGTTGAACGTGCTTACTCGAGTGACGAAATGGCCTGCGTCGCCCTTTCTTTCTGGTCAAAGAAAATCGCGTGTCGATGGAAACTCGGTCATTCTTATCTATCGTTTGAATGGCCTCCCCCCGCGATCAGGCATGGCGGTTCGTCTACATTCGGCCGCTCCGCGCACCGAACAGATCAAATTTCCGAACGCGTTTGGGATCGAGCGCGCGCTCCGACTGCTCCAGTTTTTCGATCAGCGCACGCGCCGTCGAAGCCGGAATGCCGGCGTCACGCAGTTGCCGCATGTCCTTCATGGAGTCTCCGCCGCAAGCGGCGATCGTCCACGCGCCATTTTTCTTCCTCAGCAAGGCACGTCCGCCCATCTCGCCCTGAATCCAGTCGGCGATTGCTACGTGCTGCTCGACTGCGACAGGCGCAACCTCGAGCTTTTGCTGTGGTCGATCGTAGTTGCGGGAAAGCAAAGCGCGAATCTGTTGCACGTCATCCTCCGACGCCTGCGCGATATGCGTGCAAAACATTGCTTGCACCAACACTGCGGCGAGCATCGTTTGACGGGCCGAGTTCCGGCGCGGAACAGGGTTGATCGTGTGGCGCATCATGTGCGCCTCGCAACGACTGCCGTGTTTCCGTGATGCGAACACGCGCATGGCTTGAGAATCGTGACGGACGGTGCAGGATCGGCCCAACCCGGAGACGCGGTGATCGCGGCTATCCAGATGACCCACAACACGACTGCAATCAAGGCACCGATATTCAGATGCGTCGTTAAGCGCATCATTTGC
This sequence comes from Caballeronia sp. LZ043, assembly GCF_031451075.1. Lineage (NCBI taxonomy): Bacteria > Pseudomonadati > Pseudomonadota > Betaproteobacteria > Burkholderiales > Burkholderiaceae > Caballeronia > Caballeronia sp. LZ043. The sequence continues at coordinate 7,886 of NZ_JARUXT010000013.1, forward strand.
TCCATGACCCGCATGGATATCTCCCGGAGACGAACGAGCAAACGCCTGCCCGGTCGGGCAAACGCAGAACGTTCGAATGTTTTTCACTTGCTTCGCGTTCGCAAGTCGAGAAACCATGCGCGGGCACTACGCGCAGGACTTATCCAGCGATGCGACGCTCGGAATGTCTCTCGACTGTGGTGAACGGTGGCACGAAAGCGTGCGCCGGACGAAACGGGCGCCGAAATCGGTCAGGAAAAAACGGGAGGACCGCGAGGGCGTCCCGAAGGGAACGCGCCGGAGGGAATGAAGCGTACTGACAGGATTAGGACCGCACTGGCAATCGCGAGGATGACCGGCATATCCACGCGCGGCGGAGCTGAGGGCATGGCCGCATGCGTAGTCAGCAAGTCACAGTAGGCACATGCGCTTAACATGTTTTCCGACTGGCGCGCCTGATGTGATTGATGATCCGACGAACACAGCACAGCGGCAGGTTGTTGCGCCTGATGTGCTTGAACCATTTGACTGACGAGCGGCACGAGCGTGATCAGGCACATCGCAATGATGCCAAGCCAAGCGCTTAGTCTTCGATGTGCATGAATAGTCATGTGGATGCCCGTTTAGCGCGTGCAGTGTAACATTCGTTCGCCTTTTCAGACGACTCAAATACCGAGTTTTCGCACCCTCTCTGCCACGTTCCGAACGCTTGAGTCACGTCGTTTCAAAATGAACCAGACAGTACGCCATCGCTCGAATGCAATGGTTGGACTGGACGCACACCGCCCTATTTCTTTTTGTAAAGGAAAGTAAAGAAAGGCATAATTCGGGCATCTTATCTTCTTGGAATGTGAACGTGTTGCGTCGCCGCCTCTATCAGCGAACGGGATGGTTGTTGGCATGGTTCGCCATGCTGCTGATCACGTTCGCCCCGGCAGTCTCGCAACTCATCGCAGCACGCGCGCATCCGGTCGAGCTCACCGCCGAGTTGTGCTCGGTGCATGTATCTCAAGCCTCGACCCATCAGCACTCGACTTCCTCGGCCGACAGTCATTTCGATGGCCAGGCTTGCGGCTATTGCCAATTCTTCACTCACGCACCCGGCATAGCGAATGCACTGTCCGCTGCGTCGCCGCAGCGCACGTCTTATGGCACGTACGTCGTTGTCACCGCGCGTGCAGACACGAGCGTTGCGCGGTTCAGTCAGGCCCAGCCACGCGCGCCACCCGCTTCAATCTGATTTCCTTTCCTGAGTCGCTGCCCGCTCATGAAGCGTGGCACCGCTTTGTCTGCGCGAACACCATGCGTTGAATTGAACGATGGTGAGCTTCGCCCTGCGCTCTCGCATCCAAGACCGCCCTTGCCGTTCCTTGACAGGACCGGTGGGCGTCGTGCTGCCAATCACTTATGATCCGAACCATCACTTTTGTTTCGACGGTATCCGTCGCGGTAGGTCCTTCTCTCGTTCACGCCCAGACAAACAATGATCCATCCAGCACGAGCCTGCCCGCGATATCCGTCAGCGCACCCAGACAGAACGAGCTCGAACGGCCTCTGAACACCGGCACGCGCCTCGGTCTCACTTCGATGGAAACACCGGCCAGCGTCGAGCAGATCGATCGCCGGCAGCTCGACGAACGCGGCGACGAAACCATTCTCGATGCCGTGAGCCGCGCAACCGGCATCAGCGAATCGCCGCATCCGGGCAACGGTGGCGCGGAGTTGTCGGCGCGAGGATTTGTCGGCACGTCCTCGGTGACGCAGCTCTACGATGGGGTGCGACCTTACGGCGCAATCGGCGTGACCTATCCGTTCGATACCTGGGCCATCGATCACATCGACGTGCTGCGCGGTCCTGCTTCAGTGATCTATGGCGAAGGCGCGATCGGAGGTATCGTCAACGTGGTGCCGAAGAAACCGACCCGCACGCCGATCGAGAGCGAAATCCGGCTCGGCATTGGCACCGAACGCACGGCGCGGCTCGCCTTCGGCAGCGGCGGCGCCATCAATGACAAACTGTCGTATCGATTCGATATCAGTGGCAACCGCTCCGCGAACTGGGTCGATTCCGGCAACTCGCGCGATCTATCCGTGTCTGGCGCGCTGCGTTACGACATCACGCCCGAGCTGAACGTCACGGCCTCGTATGCGCAGGGTTATCAGCATCCGATGGAATATTTCGGCATTCCGCTGGTCAATGGCGCCTTCGACCGCTCGCTGGTGAAGAAGAACTACAACGTGAGCGACAGCCTGATTTCCTATCGCGATAGCTGGGCCACGTTCGCCGCGACATGGCAGCCAAGCGACAACCTGAGCGTGACGAGCACGCTGTATCGCATGAAAAGCAATCGGCATTGGAAGGATGCCGAGTATTACAGCTATATTCCGTCGTCGGGTTTGATCGAGCGCAGCAGTTACACGGAGATCTTTCATGATCAGGAGCAGATCGGCAATGTCACCTATGCCACGCTCGAAAGCGGTTTGTTCGGCATGCGCAATACCGCATCTGCGGGCGTCGAATTCAACCACACGACGTTCCAGCACGACAACAACTCGCCCTATGGTGGCGAGTCTTTCGTCGATCCGTACAACTTCGATCCGGGCCTGTTCATCAACCAGGCCGGTACGCTGCCGAAATACCGCACGCAGGCGAATCAGTACGCGTTCTTTGCCGAGGACCGACTGGCCATCACCCCGCGCTGGTCGATCGTCGGCGGTCTGCGCTACGACCATGCGAGTGTGAATCGCGACGATCTGATCAACGGCGGCGCTTTCACCAAGGTATTTCCGAACACCAGCTGGCGCATCGGCAGCGTGTATGACATCACACCGACGCTTGCGGTGTACGGCCAATATTCAGTCGCCGCCGACCCGCTCAGTTCGTTGCTGATGCTTAACGCGTCCAAAGCGAATTTCACCCTGGCGACGGGCAGGCAGATCGAAGTTGGCATCAAGCAGTCGTTCCTGAATGGCAAGGCCGACTGGACGCTGGCGGCGTACCGCATCGTCAAAAACAATCTGGTGACGGCAGATCCTTTGAATCCGAACAATTCGATCCAGGTCGGCCAGCAGTCTTCGCGCGGCATCGAGGCCACGCTCGGTGCCGAGGTCGCGCGCGACTGGCGCATCGACGCGAATGTGTCGATCCTGCGAGCCAAGTACGACGATTTCGATGAAAGCACCGGCAGCGGTGTCGTCTCGCGTGCGGGCAATGTGCCGGTGTCCGCGCCGCAGCGACTCGCCAATCTCTGGGTAAGCTGGCGCTTTCTTCAAGAGTGGACCGGCATTGCCGGATTGAAGTACGTCGGCAAGCGTTATGCGGATACGGCCAACCAGATCGAGATGCCGTCGTACACGACCGTCGATCTGGCGCTCGCATGGAAGCCACGCAAAAACACGACGGTCACGGCGCGCGCCTATAACGTGTTCAATCGCCATTACGTGCAGAGCGCTTATTACGATGAAACGCAGTTTTTGCTCGGCAACGATCGGCGGCTGGAGTTGCTGGTGAATTACCGCTTCTAGTGCTTTTTTCAGGGGCTTCGAGGGCGCGTCACCGGACGCCACCCGTTTCACCGGTAAAAAATTGCGTCTCGCCTGAGTTCAGCGCACGATATTCTCGCGCGGGCCCCTTCCTTCAATTTTGGCGCTCGCGTCCGCTCTCTACGATTGAGTCTTGTCACTTATCACACGAGACTCGCCATGCGCCATCGACTGCCCGTATCCGCGCTCCTGAGCGCCGCACTTCTCACCGCCACCGCGTCCGCGCATGCCGATGTCGCCGTCAAAATTGGTCAGGTTTCGCCGCTCACAGGCGAACTGGCGCACATCGGCAAGGACGACGAAAACGGCGTGCGCCTCGCTATCGAAGATCTGAACGCGAAGAAGATTCAGATCGGCGGTCAGCCCGTCACCTTCGTGCTCGATTCACAAGACGACGCCGCCGATCCGAAAACCGCTGTGACCGTCGCGCAGAAGCTCGTCGACGATCGCGTGTCCGGCGTGGTCGGTCATGCCAACTCCGGCACGTCAATTCCGGCCTCGCGCATCTACGCCGACGCCGGCATTCCGATGATCACCGAATCCGCCACCAATCCCAAACTGACGGCGCAAGGCTTCCAGTCGGTATTTCGCATGGTTGCGAACGACGTGCGGCAAGGCACGGTGATCGGCACGTATCTGGTCCGCGATCTGCACGTAAGCAAGGTCGCGATCGTCGATGATCGCACCGCCTACGGACAAGGTCTCGCGGATGAGGTCGAGAAGGCAGTCAAGGCCGCGGGCGGCACGGTGGTGGCGCGCGAATACGGCACCGATAAGACCACCAACTGGATGAGCGTGCTGACCACCATCAAGAGCGCGGTGCCGGGCGGTATTGTGTTCACGGGTGGCGATACGCAGGCGGCGGCGTTCGCGCAACAGGCGCAGAAGCTCGGCATCAAAGCCAGGCTGATCGCGGGCGACGAAGCCTGCACGCCACAGTTCATCACGCTCGCGGGCGCGGCGATGAACACCGAAAAATACTGCACGCTCGCCGGCGTGCCGCGCTCGCAGATGCCCGGCGGCGAGACTTTTTTCAAGCGTTATCAGGAGCGATTCGGCGCGCCCGTGCAACTCTATGCGCCCTATGCGTACGATGCCGTGATGGCCATGGCCACCGCGATGCAGGCCGCCGGATCGACCGATCCGCACGTCTATCTGCCGAAGCTGCGCGAACTCTCGATGAACGGCGTCACCGGCGTAATCCGCTTCGACGACAAAGGCGATATGCGCAACGGCGCCATCACCGTGCGCCAATACGGCAACGGCGCGTGGAACGATCTGACCGTGGTGCGTTGAGCTTTTATTCGTCGATCAGCACCGGCACGCCCAGTCCGACCTTCACGCGGCTCATGCTCACCAGCGTCTTGAAGCGCTTGACGTTGTTGTTGGAAAAGAAGAGCTGCCGCGTGAGTTCCGTGTATTGATCCATATTCTGCATGGTCAGCACCAGCACGAAGTCCCACTCGCCCGCCACGTAATAACACTGCTGGATATGCGGACATTGCGCGAAGGTGCGCTTCATTGCATCGAGCAGATCAATCTGTTCGCTTTCAACTTCGACCATGGTCACGATGGTCAGCGCACAGCCCACTTTCTCCGGTGCGACGATGGCCGCGTAATGTTCGATCACGCCTTCGTCGGACAAGCGCCGCAGACGGCGGTTGACGGCGGCGGTGGAGAGATTGACGCGCGCGCCCAGTTCGTTTTGCGGAGTGTGCGCGTCCTGCTGGACCTCCATGAGCAGCTTGCGATCGAAAATGTCGAGCGACACGGACATGACAGCACTCCCCTTGCGAACGAAATTTTTTTGCGCGGATAGCAGTAATTTTCGAACCGGCTTGATGGTCCGCATGAATATTATTTGGCAATGCCGCTTCGAGCGTCAACTCGTCAATTTCCCGGAGCACCCCGCAGATGTTGATTAACAACCCTCGCGCCCAACGAAGCGAATACGCATTGCGCGACATTCTGAGCATCGCGCAGGCCGATGAAAGCCGCGCATGGCTTTCGACATGGCCGCGTCTCAATCCCGCGCCGACGCCGCTTTACAGCCTTGCGCATGCAGCGGCGCATTTCGGTATCGCTTCGCTGCATGTGAAGGACGAATCGCAGCGCTCCGCGCTTGGCAGCTTCAAGGCGCTCGGTGCGCCGGTCGCGCTGCTGCGGCTCGTCACGCGTCTGTGGCACACGCACCGTCTCGATCCGCGCGCGTTGTTCGAAGGACAACATGCGTCGCTGCTCGCGCATCTCACCGTCATCAGCGCGACCGATGGCAATCACGGCAAGGCGCTCGCTGCGGCCGCGCGTTCGCTAGGCTGCCAATGCGTGATCGTGCTGCATGCCCAGGTGAGCGCCGAGCGCGAATGGGCTATCGCCAGTGAAGGCGCGCGCATCATGCGTATCGACGGGAATTACGATGCCTCGGTCGCCGAGGCCGCGCGTCTCGCGCATGTCAACGGCTGGCATGTGGTGTCGGATACGTCATACGATGGCTATACCGAGATTCCGCGCGATGTGATGCAGGGCTACGGCACCATTCCCGCCGAGATCATCGAACAGACCGCCAGTGCGCGCGATACACCCGCATTCACGCATGTGCTGCTGCAAGGCGGCGTCGGCGGGCTCGCTGCCGGTGTGGCGAGTTACTTCTGCGAATGGCACGGCGCGCGGCGGCCGCATTTCATCGTGGTCGAGCCGCATCAGGCGGACTGTCTCTATCAAAGCGCGCTGGCAGGGCACGCCGCACACGCAACCGGTTCGGTCGATTCGATCATGGCCGGTCTCGCATGCGGCGCAGCATCGCCGCTGGCGTGGCGCGTGCTGGAGCCGTGCATCGATACCTTCATGACCATCAGCGACGACGAAGCCATCGCTGCCATGCGCGTGCTCTCCGATCCCAGCACGAACGATGTCCCGATCGTCGCGGGCGAATCGGGCGCGGCGGGTTTCGCGGGACTGGCGGCACTGATGCGCGAGCGCTCGCTGGCCGCACTCGCCGGACTCAATTCGCAATCGCGCGTGCTGGTCATCAACACCGAAGGCGCGACCGCACCCGCGTTGTACGAAGAGCTCACCGGCCAGCACCCCGAAGACGTGCTCGCGCGTCAGCGCACGATCAGCCATCTTGCCTGAGGAGAATCACATGGAAACCACACTTCAGGCGCGCTTGCAGGACTGGCGCAGACAGTTGCACCGCTATCCGGAGACGGGATTCGAGGAGCACCGCACGTCGGACTTCGCTGCGTCCATTCTCGGCGCGCTTGGTTACGAAGTGGCGCGCGGTATCGGCGGAACGGGGCTGGTGGCCAGTCTTCGCGCGGGTAACGGCATGCGTGCCGTGGGCCTGCGCGCCGATATGGATGCGCTTGCCATCAGCGAGCACGCGCCCGCCCGCGCGCATATCTCGCTCACGCCGGGCAAGATGCACGCCTGCGGCCACGACGGTCACATGGCGATGCTGCTCGGCGCGGCGCGTCAACTGGCCGAACAACGCGATTTCGACGGCACCGTGCGCTTCATCTTCCAGCCTGCCGAAGAACACGGCCGCGGCGCAAAAGCGATGATGGCCGACGGCCTGTTCGAGCGCTTTCCCGTCGATGCCATTTTTGGCGCGCACAACATGCCCGGCATGAAGGCCGGCACGTTCGCGACGCGCGGCGGTGGCATCATGGCGAGCGAGGATAATTTCGTCATCGGAATCGAGGCGCGCGGGACGCATGCGGCGCGGCCGCATATGGGTATCGATCCGATCGTGATTGGCGCGCAGATCGTGCTGGGATTGCAGACCATCGTGTCGCGCAATCTCGATCCGTCGCAATCGGCGGTCATCTCGTGCACCGAGTTTCTCACCGACGGACTGCGCAACGTGATCCCGTCGGCGGTCACCATCAAGGGCGACACGCGCAGCTACTCGCGCGACGTGCAGGCAATGCTCGAAACGCGCATGCGCGAAGTAAGCGAAGGCATCTGCCGCACGCACGGCGCGCAATGCAACTTCGAGTACACGCACGAGTTCGCGCCGACGGTCAATTCAATCGAGTGGGTCGAGACGGCGGCACGCGCGGCGGCCAACGTGGCGGGCATCGATTCCGTCGACACCAACGTCACGCCGATGATGATCTCCGAAGACTTCGGCGCGTTTCTGCAAGTGGTGCCGGGCAACTTCATCTTTATCGGCAATGGCGAAACGGGCGAGCCGCTGCACAACCCAGGCTACGACTTCAACGACGAGATACTCGAAACCGGCGCGCGCTATTTCGCGGCCGTCGCACGCCTGGCTCTGGCGCGCGACCCGAACGCTCAGGCATATTGACGATCGTCGTCGGCGAGTTGAAACAGGCAGTCACCGCGACGCACCTGCGCCTGCACCCGCCTGCATGCAATCTCTCCCTGACCGCCGAAATACACCGTCACCGGCTCACGAAGCGGCGTGTCGGGGAAATGAATGCGTGCAGCCGCCTGCCCCTTCGTCACCCGCTCGCCGAGTTCCGCAAGCGGCTCATAAAGACCATCGTCGTGCGCGTAGACATAGTGATGTGATCCCTCGACGCGGAGAAAGCGCGTCTCGGCGGGCGGTCCTTCCGGCACCAGTTCACCGCGCAATGCACCGACATGCGCCAGAAAGTTGAGGAAGCCCTGCCGCCCCTGATCGATGAGCCTCTTGCTCGACATCCCCGCTCCGCCCGCGTGCATGTCGGATATCGCTTTGCGGTGGAGGCGTGGGGCCAGGGCTATGCAACCGAACTCGCCAGGTATGCGATCGAGTTCGGTCTCCGCGATTTGTCGCTGGATGAAGTGCTGGCCTTCGTCCGGCCAGCACACACCGCGTCACGCAAGGTACTGGAGAAGGCGGGCATGAAGGTATGCGGCACACTCGACGACGTCCCTGACGCAGCGCCGAGCGTTCTCTACACCATCTCGGCAATCAGCTTGCCTGCCGCGCATAAGGTCTGAACACGGCACGATCTGCCAGCCACACCGCGATCATCGTCGCTCCCATCAACGGGAAGATCACGGCGAGTAGCACCATGCCGACCTTCCAGCCACGCATCGGCGGCGCCACACGTTCTCGCGACGGTGCGCCGACCGATTTCGCGGGTCGACGTTTCCACCACATCACGAAACCGGTCACGGCAAGCGTTGCGAGCCCGAGCGAGATCGCCGCGCAGATGATCTGATTGGCGAGCCCGAAATAGCGGCCCATGTGCAGCGCCGTGCCGTAGGACACGGCTTTCGACACAGCGCCATAGTCTGTATAGCGGATGTCCTTCATCACCGCACCGCTGTACTGGTCGATGTAGATGGTTCGCTCCGCTTCAGGGTCCGCCGGAAAATACGACACCGTATAGACGCCGTCAGTCGATGCAGGCAACGCGATCTCGTAACCCCCGTCGATTCCTTCGTGACGCATCATGTCGACGACCCGGTCGACGGTGATGCGCGCCCCGCTCTCGCCCGCCGGCGCGCTCGGCACTTTTACGGCACCCACCGCCCAGGGAACGTTGGCAAGCGGCATTTCGTCCATCGTCATGCCGGGCATCGACTCCATGTCGCTCATGTGATGATGGCCCGTCGTCTGAGTCGGCTCCTGTGCGGCCGGTGCTTGCTGCCTCGGCACGTTCGAACGCAACGGCAGCCCACCCCACGATCCCTCAGGCGCGCCCATATTCGCGCTGGTCGCAAGCGACTTGAAGCCCTGTCCCCACGATCCGGTCCACGGCAACCCCGTGAGCACAAACGCCACTGCGCCAATGGCCAGCCATATCCCGATCGACGCATGCAGGCTCTTCCAGAACGGCCGCCCCTTCAGCGCGAAATCCGGCACGAACGCGCGGCTCATGCGCGCCGCGCCTTGCGGCCACCACAGCGCGATACCCGTGCCGATCATCACCAGCGTCCAACATGCGACCAGCTCCATCAGCAATTCGCCGAACTTGCCGAGCAGGAGCTTGCGATGCAGCATGCGCGTGACCTGCATGAAGCGATCGTCGACGCTTAGCGTGCCGAGCACTACGCCGCTGTACGGATTGACGAACACGCTTTGGCTGCCTTCTTTGGGCACTCGGAATACAAACTCCGCACTGCGATTCGGCTCGTCGGGCAGGCGCACGCCAGACGGTTTCGATCCGGCCGGCAACGCGGCTTGCGCGCGTGCAAGGAGCGCCTCCTGACTCAACTTCGACGTCGCCTCCGGTTGCACGACCATGCGATGCGGATACAGCAGCGGCTCGATCTGCGGCTGAAAGCAATACAAGGTGCCCGTGATCGCGAGCACGACAAGGAACGGCATCACGAAAAGACCCGCGTAGAAGTGCCACCGCCAAAGCGTGCGGTAGCCATTGCCGGTTCGCGGTGCGGCCGCGGTGTTGTCCTTGAAGGTAGTGGACATGCATCCTCCGATTACGTGTTGCTACTGCATGCCGGCCCGTCGTATAGGACAGGCCGGTGCGTCATTTGAAAATGCGTTCGGTCAGAGCGTGATCCTCAGGCCGCCATAGACGCTGAATGGCTGGCCGTACTGCGGAGGCGTGGTCGTGCCTTGCGCGCCGGTGTCGTAGTACAAATGACCGCCCAGGTTCTGAATCAGCCCATAGACTTGAACCGTCTTGTTGATCTGGTACGACGCGCCCAGATCGATGATGGCCGCTCCGCCGTTTCTGACCGTATGCGCCGTGTTGTACCAATAGCCCGTCCACGCCTTGACTTGCGCGGTCAGCGCGAGCGCGGGGATCGCTTCCCAGCTCGCTCCGCCCGTCCATACCCAGTGCGGCACCTGCCCGAGCTGGTTATGTGTGGGCGACGTCGACGGCGTATTGGATTCGGTCAAATACGCCTCGGTGTAGGTCAGCCCGCTGTTGAGCGTGAGCGTCGGCGTGACCTTCACATCGCCGAACAACTCCGCCCCCATGATGGTCGCCTTGCCGACGTTCTGATACTGCCGCACCGACGTGATGCTGGAGAGTCCTGTCCCCGCGAGAATGCCCGCGCAACTCGCCGCTGTCGAACACAGCGTCGGGTAGTCGATGTAGTTGCTCACGCGGTTGTGGAATGCGGTGAACGATACGTTGTAGAGGCTCTTCTTCAGATCGAAACCGATCTCCTCGCCCACATTCGTCTCCGGCACCAGATTCGGATTGGTCGAGTTATACGTCCCTCCCGATACATACGCGCGGTACATCTGATTCATTCCCGGCGCGGAGAAATCGCGATAGACCGCCGCGCGCACGTCCAGCCCGTTGTCGAAGTAATACTTCGCGCCCAGCCGCGGATTGAAGGTGAATTTGCTTGCATCGTTGAGCTGCTGATTCAGACTGCCGGCCAGCGACTGCCCGGCGATCGACGCGTTGTTCGCCCGCCAGTAATCGCCCCGCAGCCCAAGCGTGATGTCCAGCGGAATCGACTGCGGCCGGTACGTGCCCTGAGAGAACACACCGAAGAACTGATGCTGCCCGTGCACCGTGAAGGTGGACGTGTTGGTGCCGGCCACGTTGTACAGATTGTTCTGGTCGTCGACACCGAGATAGCGATAGTCCACACCGACCTTCAGATCGTGGATCGGGCCAATGTCCTTCTGCCAGTACACGGAGCCGCCCGCGGTCTTGTACGGCGCGCTTTCGATCTGCGACACGTACGAGTAACCGAGCGTCGGCGTCGAAAGCGAGTAGCCGCCAGTCTGGCTGGCGTTCTGGGTGAAATAATTCGTGCGATCCACCCACGCGTAGGCGTTCAGGCTGCTGCCGTCGTCGAGCTTGCGGGTGGCGCCTGCGCGCAGTCCGTAGCGCTCCCACGTGTTCTTTGCGTTGGCGTAGACCAGGCCGTCTTCGTGCTTGTCGTGCTCGTAGACCTGCAGGTAGTACTTCGATGCCGCATCCGGCGTCAGATAGAACGACAGCGCGACATTGTTCGCAAAGCCCGACGTCGCGACGTTCGACGCATTGCGATATTGCTCCGGCGTGAGGTTATAGCCGTCCGTGTGATACGTGTTCGCGGTCAACCCGACGGTCAGCACCGGTGTGGACAGCAGCGTAATGGCGGCATCCGCCGTGCGCGTGTTGTAGCTGCCGTAGGACACGTCGAGCGTTTTCTCGCCCGGTTGCGGCTCCTTGGTGATGATGTCGATGACCCCGCCCATCGCCAGGTTGCCCCACAGGCTCGTCGCGCCACCGCCGCGAATCACCTCGATCTGGTCGACACGGCCCTTTGGCACGATCGACCAATCCACTGTGCGGAAATAGCCGTCGTTGATCGGCACGCCGTCGACAAGCACGAGCGTTTTGGTGCCGAACGCATTGCCGAAACCGCGAATGCCGACGATCGACGAAGTCGGATGCAGCGCGAAGGTCGACACCTGTGGCGTGTAGACGCCCGGAATCTTGTTGACGATCTGATCGACCGTGGTCTGCGGCGCCTGCTGAACCTGCTTGCGCGACAACGCGGTCGTGCTGAGATCCATGTCGTCAAGGCTCGTGCCCTTGCTGGCTGAGACGGTCACACTCGGCAATGTGGACGTAGCATTCGTTCTGCTGCCAGACGCGGGTTCATCTGCGGCATAGGCTGTATGCATGGCGGCAATCGATGTGGACATCGCGATCAATGCGGCGCGCGCGTTCGAATACGGCACGCGGCGTCGTAACTCGCGTGCGCGCATGCCGACGCCACCCGCACCATGCGGGCGTGGTCTGAGTTTCATGACTGTTTCGTTCGTAGATGGATAAGCGCGTCCGGACTCGCGTGCGGACGCCGATCAGGGCTTATCAGGCGAACACAGGAGGCGCGCGCGTGGGCGGCCTGATATGAAGAAGGAGCGCACGCACCGCGGTGACACGCGGCCGACGCCACGATTCACGCAGCTGCAGGGGCGCGAACAGGAAGAAAAAGACGACGATGCTGGCGAGCGCGGTGGCAAGTGCCGCGCTAAAGGCGCACAGATCGCTGGAATGACTCATGGCGCCCGCTTGGTCATGTTCGGCGTGATGCACCGTCACGTCTACGTGATCCACTGGCATCGCCATATTTGACATGCCTGACATATCCATGCCGGGCACCGCCTGCATGGACCCATCCATTGAATCTGAGGCGGACATCTGCAGCGTGTCGTCGTGAGTCATCTCCTTGACGACCATCACGCCATGACCCGAGCACAGCATCAAGAAACCACCCATCGCGTCATGATCCGGATCGATCATGACGGCGCTGGAAAGCAAGGCCCGCGCGAGAAGCACGCCAAATACCATTGCCAGCAAAGCGTGCCGCATTGCGCCGCCTCGCCGGATGAGGTGGCGAAGGGCAGTCATAGCGCGGCATTCTACAGCGATTGCGTCATCAAATCAGCGAGAAGGCGCGCCAAGGCATTCCTTACGAACAGCCTGCAAACGGTCAAACATGCAGATGGTCGTGATGACCTGTTGACGCGCCATGACTGTGCTCGGTCCGTTCGACAATCACAGGAATGGTGTGCAAGTTGGCGTACCGCACGCCACGCTGGCTGGACAAGCTATCGGCAAACGCCCGCAGGTCGGTTGCCCGCCCGCGCAGCACCGAGGATTCCAGCACGCTCTCGTGGTCAAGATGAACGCGCAGGCTCGCCACCGCAAGGTCGTGACGATCGTGGTGAGCCTGGGTCACGCGCCGGGCGAGATCCCGGGTCGCGTGATCGTAGACATAGGTGAGCGTCGCAACGCACGGTTGCTCCGGCGCTTGCTCCCTCTCACGTGAAGCACTCTCACGGACGATATCGCGGAAAGCCTCCGAGCGACTCGTATAGCCGCGTGCCTCCATCAGGGCGTCGACAACGTCGAGCAGGTCGTCGTCAATGGTGATCGAAATGCGTTGCATGCTTGCCTCACGACAATGGGTATGGACCGACTACGAACGGAGCATAGTCCGGCCGTCACGCTACCCATCGTAACTTGACAAAACGCGTATGATCTTTTTTGATAAAGGTAATATTCGCTCTGATCGCGCGCACGGCACTGCGTGGATAGCAACCATCATCGGGGTAGCGGATATGCATGTGGACCAAACACTCGTCAGTCAGGAGAACTCGAACGTTCGGGGCAGAGTGATCGGGCTATATGCGCTTCTCGCGGTCTTCAACATCGGCGCGTGGATCTGGGCGTACGTCGCTTTCCGCGGTTATCCGCTTCTCATGGGCACCAGTCTGCTCGCCTATACGCTGGGCCTTCGCCACGCGGTTGACGCCGACCACATCGCTGCAATCGACAACGTCACACGCAAGTTGATGCAGGCGGGCAGGCGTCCCGTCACCGTCGGCCTGTTCTTCTCGCTTGGACATTCGACCATCGTCGTACTCGCCTCAGTCGGTATTGCGGCGACCGCACTTGCGCTGCAAAGTCGGATGGATGGATTCAAGGAGATTGGCGGACTGATCGGCACGCTGGTATCGACGTTTTTCCTGTTTGCCATCGCGCTGATGAACCTCATCATTCTGCGTTCCGTGATCAACGCCTTTCGACGTGTGCGCCGTGGCGAACCGTATTCGGACGAGAACCTGGATTTGCTCCTTGCTAACCGCGGATTGCTCGCGCGAATTTTTCGTCCCGTGTTTCGGCTCGTCACGAAGAGTTGGCACATGTATCCGCTCGGATTTCTGTTCGGCTTGGGATTCGATACTGCAACTGAGATCGGCTTGCTTGGCATCTCAGCGGCTGGCGCATCACAAGGTTTGCCGATTTGGTCGATTCTGGTCTTCCCTGCCCTGTTCACTGCAGGCATGACGCTGATCGATACGACCGACAGCATTCTCATGCTTGGCGCTTACGGTTGGGCGTTTGTCAGACCGGTGCGCAAGCTCTACTACAACATCACGATCACGCTCATTTCCGTCGTCGTAGCGCTTGCCGTCGGGAGTATCGAGGGCCTCGGCCTAATCGCAGACAAGCTGCATCTAAGTGGTGCCTTCTGGAATTGGGTCGGCGAACTCAATGAGAATTTCGGCTTAATCGGTTATGCGGTCATTGGCATATTCGTGGTGAGCTGGATCGTGTCCGCGGTCATTTACCATATCAAGGATTACGACGAACTCGATGTTCGATCCGATCCTGCTTAAGCCCAGCCGGCGGTCTAGCCGGCGTGTATCCCTCGCCGTCCGCTTTAAACCGTCTTATTCTTTCAGGCCCGCGAGGACCTCATGGTGCCTGCCTTGACCGTAGATCGACGTCTAGCCGTGTTCAACCTCGCCGGGAAGACAGCAAGCTTTTGATTTGCAACCCTATCAATATAGGGGCGGAAGACGCAGCACTATCAGGGCTAGAGCGTCCCGACCTGGAAATTGCATCGAAATCAAAAACACCCTTAGCTCCCGCTGGACGACCCCGCCGCCAGCTTGCCACTTGTTTGAACCCGACATCTGTAAATAGCCAGAACAGGACATTGGGATATAGCCGCTACAACAAGAAAAGTTGATCGTGAGCGCTGGTGCCGTGCTCGGTCTGGTCGTGGCGATCGGCATGCGGCTCGAATCGAGCGGACAGTTCGAGGCGCCGAAGTGGGCCATTCTCTGGCATTGGGGCACCGCGAAATTCCTCTTCGACCGACTCGTCTCGACCCTCCAGGCGGCGCTGTGCTCGGCGCTCGCTGCATTCGTACTGGCCATACCGCTCGCGCCCGGCAGGTTGTCCTCGCGCGGATGGGTGCGCGCACTGTCGGGCACGTATGTCGAATTGTTCCGCGCGGTGCCGTTGTTGTTGCTGATCCTGTTCATGGTGATCGAACTGCCCGCGCCGGGTTTCGACTGGCCTGCCCTCGGCTTTTTCGCCGTGGCCATGGCGCTGCATCACGCGGCGCTCACCGCGGACGTGGTGCGCGCAGGCATTCTCTCGCTGCCGCGCGGACAACGCGAAGCGGCGCTGGCGCTGGGCATGCGTCCGTGGCAGGCGATGCTGCACGTCGTGCTGCCGCAGGCGCTGCGCAACATGCTGCCGGCGCTGATCAGCTCGTTGCTGGCCGTCGTGCAGGACACATCGCTCGGCTATGTGATTCCTTACGACGAACTGCTGCATAGGTCACAGGACATATCGAGCTATGCGCCCGAGTCGCTGCTGCAGGCGGCGTTCATCGTGACCGTGATGTATGGATGCGTCAGCGCCGCGCTCCTGTTCCTGAAGCGATGGGTCGTACGCCGCCAGATCCACGGAGCCGTACGCAAGGGGACATCCACCGCCTTGCGGGAACCGGTGCTCGAAGGCGGCGATGTGGTCACCGCTGCGGACTCCAGCAAGGCGTGAGGAGATGCGCCCCAGCGCCCCGTGGTATGTTTGGTTCCTGGCGAACAAGCTGGCTGGACATCGCCGATGTCTGTTATTCCAGGGGCTCAACATGGCAGCAGGTAACGAGACGACCGATATTGGCGACAGCCAGAGTATTCAGGCCCTTCAAGCACTTGCTGGGGTACTGGAACGTGCGCTCGACGAGGCGACGAGCGTGGTGCTGATTCGGCATGTGCCGGAGGTGTGCACTGTCTATCTCGGTGACCCGTCCGGGCCGCGAGAACAGCTTCGCCGAGTGGGGAAAGTGTCCCGCGAGATCGCGGATGAAATGTTGAAGCTGACATCATCCGGGCCAAATCGCGTTCAGATCGGCGATCAGCTTTATCGCTTTGTTCGGACCTTTACGCAAGTCGAAGGGACCGCTGCCGTGGTTCTTTCGATTTGAGCGTGTCACACTTTTAACGGATCGAACTTGCCCCTGAAAGCGAAGCACGCTTTCAAAACAGGGCGTTCTGAGGAAAGCGCCGTTACCTCACCTGTTCGAGACATTGCGTCTCGTCCGGGCTATCGGTTGCGGTTCTGAAGAAGTCGATGCAACAGTCGACAAAGTTTCTCAGCCGTGCAGGCAACAGTTCGCGATGCGGATAGAACAGACATACTTCGACGCTGCCGCTCGAACCCGTGCTTCCCGGCAGCAGCTGCACGAGATGCCTCGCAAGGATGTCTTCACGGACCATCGTATCGGGCAGAATGGCAATGCCGATTCCGGACATTGCTGCCGCGCGTAGCAGCACCTCGTCGCCTTCCATCGAGGATATCGGGGCTATCGCCACCTTGCTTCCCTCCTCGTCCAGTTCAACCACACCGGGCCGTTTTCCTCTTGCGCCGTGTTGAACCAGCAGGAAATGTCCGGCGAGATCCGCCGCACACTGGGGCAAGCCATATTCGGCAACATAGGCCGGTGAAGCGACCAGGATCGACATCGACCTCAATAACGTGCGTCGGATCACCGTCGATTGCTCGACCAGATGCGACGGCAGCATCGCGAGATCGAAGCGGCCGCCGTAGAGATTGACCGGCCCCTCCTCCACGGCAATCGCGAGCCTGATGTGCGGTGCGATGCGCCGATAATGACGCAACAGCCGCGCGAATTCGCCGCTCATCAGCGTCGGATGAATCACCAGTCGAAGGCTGCCGCCATCGAACTCCCGCTCTTGCGAGATGCGCCGGTTGGCCTCATCGAGCTCTTCGAGCAGACGGCTGCACGTGACGAAGTACGGCCGTGCGGCGTCGGTCAGGAAGACGGAGCGCGTCGTTCTCAGCAAGACTCTCGTCTGCATGCACGTTTCGAGCTTCGCAATCGCCTTCGATATCGAGCCCGTGCTGACATTCAACGATTCGGCGGCCTTGCTGAAACTCTGGAACCGCGCGGCCGCCACGAATGCCCTCAACATGTAAAGCTGATCCATCTCGCACCTCACGATTCACTCTGAAAGAAGACTAGGTGCAAAGCGCCGGCGGCTCCAGCGTCCGTTGAGGTGCCGGGCACATGCTTGCGTATATCCACGTCATACCAGCGGATAGTTCTGCTTGCGCATTCCGGATGACACGCATATTCGCCACGGCGGGAAAGCTGTTTTTACCGCCGCGCGTTTGAACAGCAGCGCATCGGCCGATACTCTTTAGACACCCACTTGTCCTGTCCGCTCCGGGGTGTGACATGAAGAGACTCGCTCTAGTCGTGATATCCGGCATCGTAGCGGCGTCGGCCCAGGCGCAGTCTTCTGTCGTGTTGTATGGATTGATCGATGCAGGGCTTTCCTATGCGAACAACGTCGCCAAGGGCGGCTCGCAAGGCGGGCTGTTTCAGACGACCAGCGGCCAGATCAACGGCAGCCGTTTCGGCGTGCGCGGCACGGAAGATCTGGGTGGAGGACTGCACGTCATCTTCGTCCTGGAGAACGGCTTCAATCTTCAGAATGGCAAGCTCGGACAAGACAACCGTTTCTTCGGCCGGCAAGCCTTCGTGGGCCTCGATGCGAAGCGCCTCGGCACCGTGACCGTGGGCCGGCAATATGACTTTCTGACTGACTTCGTCGAGCCGTTGACAGGTGTTGCTACGACGTTCGGTGACGCAAGCTTCGCTCACCCGTTCGACAACGACAATCTCGACCACTCGATCCGCATGAACAATGCCATCAAGTACACGAGCGATGATTACTTCGGCTTGAAACTCGGCGGACTCTATGCGTTCTCGAACAGTCCGTCCTTCGCGAACAATCGTGCCTACAGCGTCGGCGGGACTTATACGCACGGCTCGTTCAATGCCGCCGCCGCGTATCTGCAGGAAAACGGCTCGAACTCGACGACGAACGCCTCGGGTGCAATCGATTCAATTGAGACCCAGTCCAATGGCACCGCCGGATTCCAGCTTGGAGCCGATGTTCAGCGCACCGTCGCGGCCGCACTCAATTACGCCTTCGGCAGCGCGACAGTGGGATTTGCTTACTCGCACAGTCAATTTCAGGGTACGCGGTCATTCGGCTCGAACAACGGCACGCTCAGATTCGACAACTACGAACTCAACGCGAAGTATGCGTTCACGCATGTGCTGGTCTTCGGCCTGTCCTACACCTACACGGACGGACATGTGACGCAGAGCACCAGCTATGGCGCGGATCCGAAATGGAATCAGGTCAACCTGCAGGCAGTGTATTCCTTGTCGAAGCGTACCGATGTCTACATGGAAAGCATGTTCCAGCACGCAATCGGACACGGCTATGTCGCGTTCGTCAATAACTCCGGCGGCGCGTCCTCGACATCGAATCAGGTGGTCGTGGCCATCGGCATGCGCGCGCGGTTCTAGGCGCACGCAGGACAGACAGGAGGAAGCAATGAGCGAAGCGAGCGATTCGAAGTCATCCACGGTGCGGGAGCTGGGCCATTTCATCGACGGTCGACGGGTCGCCGGCACCAGCGGGTCGTTTTCCGACGTATTCGATCCCGCGCAAGGGCGCGTATCCGCGCGCGTGCCGGTCGCGACGCCGGACGAAGTTGCCGCCGCCGTGAGCGCGGCACAAGCCGCATTCCCGGCCTGGAGTGAAACGCCACCGCTGCTTCGCGCGCGCCTGATGTTCAAGTTCAAGGCGCTGCTCGAGACGCACGCCGACGAAGTCGCGGAGCTCATTACCCGCGATCACGGCAAGCTGTTCGACGATGCCAGGGGTGAAGTGTCGCGAGGTCTGGAGATCGTGGAATTCGCCTGCGGCATTCCCGACCTGCTCAAGACCGACTTCACCGATCAGACCGGCGTGGGCATCGACGCATGGAATCTGCGTCAGCCGCTCGGCGTTGCGGTGGGCGTCACGCCGTTCAATTTTCCGGTGGTCGTGCCGTGCTGGATGTTCGTGATGGCAACGGCCACGGGCAATACCTTCATCCTCAAGCCCTCCGAGCGCACGCCATCGGCGTCCATACGGCTCGCCGAACTGTTCTTCGAGGCGGGCTTCCCGAAAGGCGTCTTCAACGTCGTGCATGGAAGCAGGGAGGTCGTCGACGCGCTGATGGCCCACCCCGACGTGAAGGCAGTGTCGGCTGTCGCCTCGACGCCCGTGGCCGAGTACATCTATACGGAAAGCGCAAGGCACGCCAGGCGCGTGCAGGCGCTCGGCAGCGCGAAGAATCACCTGGTCGTGATGCCCGATGCCAATCTCGACCAGACGATCGATGCCTTGATCAACTCGTCGTATGGCTCGGCAGGCGAACGCTGCATGGCGACATCGGTGGCCGTGGCGGTCGGCGCTATCGGCGATGAACTGGTCGAGCGCCTCATTCCGCGCGTGCGCTCACTCAGGATCGGCGGCGGCATGGAGCCCGATCTGGACATGGGTCCGCTCATCAGCGCCGCTCATCGCAGCAAGGTCACACGTTATATCGAAGCCGGCGTCGCGGCGGGCGCCAGGCTGCTGGTCGATGGCCGTGGACACACCGTGCGCGGCCACGAGGAAGGATTCTTTCTCGGCGGTTCGCTCTTCGATGACGTGACGCCCGACATGAGCATCTATCGCGAAGAGATTTTCGGGCCGGTGCTGTCGGTCGTGCGCGTACCCGATCTCGCCAGCGCCATCGCGCTCGTCAACGCGCACGAACTGGGCAATTGCGTATCCCTCTACACCTCGGACGGCGCCGCTGCGCGCGCCTTCTCTCGCCAGATCCAGGTGGGCATGGTGGGCATCAATGTTCCCAGCCCGGTGCCGTCGGCGTGGCATTCGTTCGGCGGCTGGAAGCGCTCGCTGTTTGGCGATCATCACACCCACGGAGAAGAAGCCGTGCGCTTCTACACGAACTACAAGAGCGTCATCCAGCGCTGGCCGGATAACGCCGGCAGAGACCGTTGAGCTGCGCCGCGCGCTCACAGATACTCGACATTCCCATCGACGCTGATTGCCTGTCCCGTGATATTGCGGGCCGCCGGCGATGCAAGAAAAAGCGCCATCGCGGAGACATCGTCGACCGTGACCATGCGCCGCAGCGAGATCTTCTTCAGATACTCGTCACGCATCGCCGTCTCGCTCACACCGAGCGATTCGGCGCGTGCCGCGATCACGCGATCCATCCGCTCGCCCTCCACCACGCCCGGCAGAATGGCGTTGACCCGGATGTCGCTGGGCCCCAGTTCGACGGCCAGGGATCGCGTAAGTCCAACCAGCGCCCACTTCATGGCGGCATACGGCGTGCGAAATGCGTAGCCGAGCCTTCCTGCAACGGACGACATCGTAATGATGCCCGCACGCTGCGAAGTCGCTTTCATCAGCGGCACGGCCTTGCGCAGGAAGTTGAACTGCCCGTTCAGGTTCGTCGTGACGGTTTGCTCCCATTGCTGCGCGTCGATTTCTTCGATGGCTCCGGTCGGCCCTGCAATGCCGGCGTTGTTGATCAGCAGATCCAGTCCGCCCAGCGCGCGTTCGGCCAGGGCCGTGACCTGCCCGACCTGAGCCGCATCGCTGACATCCGCAACGCAGCCGTACAACGAAGCGCTCGCCGAGGTGAAGCGCTCGACGGCGGCCGCATCGACATCGCAGATCACGACTTGCGCGTCCACATCAACAAAGGCGCGGGCCATCGCCGCGCCGATGCCCGAGGCCGCGCCGGTGATCAACACCCGCAGACCCGGCTGCGGCTTCAACAGTTCGAAAGGTTTCATGGCAAGGAGAAAGTTCTAGAGCGTCATGCCGCCGGACACTTCGATGACGGCGCCATTGATGTAGCTGGCCTCGTCGCTCGCCAGGAAGGCGTAGACGTTCGCGACCTCGTCAGCTGTCCCGAGCCGGGCCAGGGGAACCTGCTCGCGCATCTTGTGCAGCACGTCTTCGGGAATCGTCGACAGGATGGCCGTGTCGATAAAGCCGGGCGCGACCGCGTTCACACGAATGCCCTTCGGACCCAGTTCACGGCTCCATGTCTTCGTGAATCCGATCACGCCGAATTTCGATGCGGCGTAGTTGGTCTGCCCGAAGTTGCCATGGATGCCCACGACCGAACTCGCGTTCAGGATTACGCCCGAACCGCGCGCGACCATCCCGTGTGAAACCGCCTGACTCAGGTGGAAGACTCCGCGCAGATTGACGTCGATGACAGCGTCGAACTGGTCGAGCGTCATCTTCTGGAGACGTGCATCGCGCGTGATGCCTGCGTTGTTTACCAGCACGTCGATCCGGCCGAAGCGATCGAGCACGCTCGCGATCACTTCGTCCACGCCGTGCCGGTCGGTAGTATCGAGGCAGTACGCCGCCGTCTGCGCGCCTGCGTTCGTACATGCTTCGGTGATCGCGTTGAGCGAGGATGGGTTGATATCGCACGCGACGACCACCGCGCCTTCGCGCGCGAACTTGAGCGCTGTGGCGGCGCCGATGCCCTGCCCCGCGCCCGTGATCAACGCAACCTTGTCTTGTAGTCTCATGTTTTTTCTCTGGCGTCAGTGGTTCAGGAATGCACGCCGGCAGCGCTGGCGTTGCCAGGCGGCGGCGACGCTTCGGCTTCGCGGCGAATGGCCCGGGCGAACACCGGCACCAGCAGCAGGCCGAGCAAGGATGCCACCAGGATGATGTAAAAGCCGGAGTCGCTGCGTCCGGTGACCGTCTCAGTCAGTCCGAACAGATACGGTCCGACGAAACCGCCGATCAGCCCGATCGTATTGATGAATGCGAGCCCAGCCGCCGCCTGAATGCCGTGCAACCGCTTCATCGCAATCGACCAGTACGAGGGCAGCACGCCGCCGGCAAAGAACGCGGTGACCGCAAGCAGCACCATGCGCGCCGCGGGGCTCGATGTAGCGATGAACGCGCACGCACCTGCAATGAGTCCGACCGTGAGCATGCCCAGAAACGCGCAGTCATTGCCGTAGCGCCGATGAATCCGCGGCAGCACGAGCACACCCAGCAGGAAGCCGAGACCCACACTCGCGGACAGCACGCCGACGAGCAATGGCGTCTTCACATGCATCTGCTGGATCATCGAGGGCGCGAAGAAATACAGACCGACGAACGCGACCTGATTGAGGAAGTAGATCAGTCCCATCAGCACCGTCGTGGGACGCTTCAATGCGGCCATCCAGTCGGATGAGGTCAGTTCGGGATGAGCGTGCGCATCGGCGGCGGCGCGCGCTTCAAGCACGCGGGCTTCATCGACGGACAGCCAGCGCGCATCGCGCGGACGTTCCGGCATCTTGAAGAACAGCAGGATACCCACGAGCACGCTCGGAATGCCTTCGATCATGAACATCCATTGCCAGCCATGCAGGCCGCCAAGGCCGTTCATCTGCATGAGCGCGCCGCCGAGCGGGCTGCCGAGCATCAGCGCAAGCGCCGGCGCGATATAGATCCAGCCTACTACGACGGGCTTGTCGTTCGGCGCGAACCACAACGTGACCATGTACATCAGCGCCGGGAACAGTCCGGCTTCGGCGATGCCCAGCAACACGCGCAGCACGTAGAACGACCACTCGCCCTGCACGAACATCATCGCGGTGGAGAGAATGCCCCATGTCACCGCGATGCGCGCAATCCATCGACGCGGCCCGACCCGGTGCGCCGCGAGATTGCTCGGCACTTCCAGCAGCGCATAGCCGATGAAGAAGATGCCCGAGCCCAGTCCGTATGCGGCCGCGCTGATGCCGACATCGATGGCAAGTTGCGCCTTCGCGAGCGCCACGTTCGTGCGATCCAGGAACGACATGAAGTAGATCGCACACATGAGGGGAATCAGCCGCTGCATCGCCTTGTGCGTGGCGACGCGATGCAGCTTGTCGAGATCGTCGATGAGGTTCATGGTGTCTCCAGGATGGGTCTGCGCCCTGTCTTTGAATATCGAAAGTCTTACGGTGCAACCGTGTCGCGTCCTTTCAGGCCGAGCATGGCGCGCGCATCGTCCGGTGTGGCGATCTCGAACGACAGCTCTTCGAGGATGCGGCGGATCTTGCGCACTTGCTGCGCATTCGATTCGGCCTTGACGCCTTTCGCGATGTAGACGCTATCCTCCAGCCCGACGCGGACGTTGCCGCCGAGAATGGCGCTCATCGTGACGAGCGGCATCTGATGACGGCCCGCGCCGAGCACCGAGAAGTGATAGTTCTCGCGTCCGAACAGGCGGTCGGCCGTGGAACGCATCACAGTCATGTTCTCGGGATCCGCACCCATGCCGCCCAGAATGCCGAACACCGACTGAATGAAGAACGGCGGCTTGATCAAGCCCTGATCGACGAAATGCGCGAGATTGTAGAGGTGGCCGAGGTCGTAGCACTCGAACTCGAAGCGCGTCCCTCGCCCGCCCAGTTCGAGCAGGATGTGGCGGATGTCCTTGAAGGTGTTGCGGAAGATCCCGTCCTCCATGCCTTCGACATAAGCCTTCTCCCAGTCGTAGCGCCATGACGACACCTTCGCTGCGAGCGGATGGATCGAGAAGTTCATCGATCCCATATTGAGCGAACACATCTCCGGCGCGGCGAGCAAGGGATAAGCGAGCCGTTCCTCGAGCGTCATGCGGGTGCTGCCGCCGGTCGTGATGTTGATGACCGCGTCCGTCGCTTCCGCAATCGCGGGCACGAACTGGCGGAAGATGTCAGGACTGGGCGTCGGGCGGCCATCGTGCGGATCACGCGCATGAAGATGGATGATCGCGGCGCCTGCCGCGGCGGCCTCGATCGCCTGATCGCGGATCTGGGCGGGGGTGATCGGCAGATGCTCCGACATAGTCGGCACATGCGTCGCGCCGGTCACAGCGCAAGAAATAATGACCTTGCGGGCGGAATCGCTCATCGGTGTGTCCTTGTCTCCGTTTTTTGGGTCGGCCGCTCGCACGGAGTGGCGCCTTGTGACCGGAATGTTATTGAGATAGCATGCCCGGGGAAAGGTCTTTTTCGGACACCCGGACGTCATCAGAGGACATTGGAAAACACCAGGCAAGCATGGCTACCATCCGACCGCCGTTGAACGAACGCATGTTCGCGCCTTACAAGATCGCCGCGCTGGTCGAGGTGCTCGAGGAGCAAGGGATTGCGCCCGAAGACAGCCTGAACGGCTCGGGCGTCACCGTGGGTGAACTCCAGGACGCATCGGTGCTGACTTCGGTCGGCCAGTACGCCACCGTCTGCCGCAATGCGGTCCTGCTCGGCTGCGAACCGGCGACGCCGTTCAAGGTGGGCCGCAAGCTGCACTTGTCGGCCTACGGCATGTATGGCTATGCGCTCATGTCGTGTCTGTCGTTGCGGGACTATTTCAAGCTGGGCGTGAAGTATCACAGCCTGGCCACGCCCACGGTTGCGATCGAATGGACCGAGTATCCGGATCGCATGGTGTGGACGTTTCCCGACGCGTTCGTTTCGAGTCCGTCGCGCGAGTTGCGCGAATTCATCATCGAGCAGCAATACACCCAGCACGTGACACATCTTCAGGACGTGGCGGGCGGACTCTGCCCGCCGGTGAGAGCATGTTTCTCGTACGCCGCGCCCTTGCACGCGGACATCTACCCCGAGTATCTCGGATGCGAATGTCTCTTTGGACAGGACCAGTGCGAGCTGATTTACGACAGCGCTATCCTCGGCCGCAAGCCGCAACTGGCTCATCCGCTGACGACGGCCATGCTCCAGGAGACCTGCGACCGCTTGATAGGACAGGCGAAGACATCGAGCGGCATCTCGGGCGAGGTGTATCAGAGCCTGATGTCCACGCCCGGAAGCTTTCCGGACATGGAAGCCGTCGCGAAGTCGATGCATCTGACTTCACGCACGCTCAGGCGGCGGCTGAATGACGAAGGCACGACGTTTCAGGCTATCGTCGATGATGTCAAACGCTCGCTTGCGCTGGAGTATCTCAGGACGACCAAGATGAGTACGGAAGATATCGCGATGCTGCTCGGCTTCAGCGACGCGGCGAATTTTCGCCGGGCGCTGAAGCGGTGGACTGGGAAGGGAGTTGAGGATTTGCGTGATTGATTCACGATGGTTTTTGCTGTCGCAGTAGAGTAGCCATGTCCCTGGACAACGATGACGGAGTGCTTCCGGCGAGATCGAAGCCATTACTCCTGCGCGGCGGCGCTGACCGAAATGACGCTCGCCTGATCCCCCGCGAGCAGCAACTGCGGAACCTGCGAAAAGCTCCACGGTCCCGTGCCGTTGGTTCGGTCGAGGACCCACACCAGATCGAAGCGGTCGCCCGGCCAGCTCAATGGACAGACGCCGTCGCGACCAAGAATCGCCGCTGCGATGGCGGGAATGTAGTGGCCGCGCATGCGCATCGTAAGTTGCGACGCGGCCGTTGATCGCAGCAAGCTTCTCGTTCGAACTGGTTCAACGTGGGCGTTTGCCGCGGCCGCCCACGGGTTTGTCCGCTGGCTTGCGGGACGCCGCAGACGGCTTGCCGGTTGGTTTGCCGGCCGGTTTGCTCCGCGGCTTTGCTACGCTGAACGGGTTCGGGCCCGACAGGCTGGTGTCTTCACCCCCAGCCGCTGCTTGCCACACCTTGGGCTTTTTCGGCTTCTTCGGTTTCTTGATGATCTGGCCCGTCGCACTGGTTTCCGGTACGCGGTGATCGGCTTCGAAACCCGGCACCTCTTCGCGACGCAACGTTTGCCCGATCAATGCTTCGATCGCGGCCAGCTGCGGCGCTTCATCGGCGCAGACGAGGGACACGGCCACGCCGCTCGATCCCGCCCGCCCGGTACGGCCAATACGATGAACATAGTCTTGCGGCTTGATCGGCAGATCGACGTTGATCACAAGCGGCAATGCATCGATGTCCAGCCCGCGCGCGGCGACGTCGGTGGCAACCAGCATCTGTACCTCGCCCGTCTTGAACCGCTCCAGCGCACGCAAACGCGCGGGCTGCGGCTTGTCGCCGTGGATGGTGTCCACCGCATAACCGGCTTCGTCCAGCATGACCGACAGATAGTCCGCGCCGTTGCGGGTCTTGACGAACACCAGCGCGTGCGTCCACTTCTTCTCGGCTACGAGGTGCATGAAGAGATCGGGCTTGTTCCGCTTATCGACCGGCACCACCCATTGCCTGATCTTGCTTGCAGTGACATTGGGCGGGCTGACGCTGATATCGACCGGGCTGCGCAGAAGACTCGCCGCCATGGCGCGGATCTCGTCGGTGAAGGTGGCGGAGAACAAGAGGGTCTGCCGCGCGGCAGGCAAGGCGGCGCAGACCGCGTCGAGTTCGCGCGCGAAACCCAGGTCGAGCATGCGATCGGCTTCGTCGAGCACGAGCGTTTCCACCTGATCGAACTGCACCGCGTTCTGACGATGGAGATCCAGCAGACGGCCGGGCGTGGCGACGAGCACATCCACGCCCTTGCGCAACTTCATCATCTGCGGGTTGATGCTGACACCGCCGTAAGCCGCGAGGAAGCGTAGATCGAGCCCTGCGCCGTAATCAGTGAAGCTTTGCAGCACTTGCTCAGCCAGCTCACGCGTGGGCACCAGCACCAGCACGCGCGCACGGTTGCTCGACACCCTTGGGCCTTGTTGCACCAGCCGTTGCAGCAGCGGCAGAGCAAATCCCGCCGTCTTGCCTGTCCCGGTCTGGGCCGAAGCCATGACGTCACGGCCATCGAGCACGGCCGGAATCGCCTTGAGCTGGATTGGCGTGGGTGTCTGGTAGTTGAGACGCTGCGCGTTTTTCAGCAGCGGGTCGATCAGACCAAGCGAGGCGAACGACATGAACGGAATCCGGGCGAAAGCCGCCATTTTAACGGCTGCACCCGCCAGGATTGAACCGCCGTCCGGGCGACCGTGCGCGATGTGGGCATGCGCCCGGAGCCCGTCAAGCCTTCTCGCCCGCGGCCCTGGATCTGAACCGGTCACGATACTCCGCGGGATTGATTTGCAAGCGGCGCAGGAACGTGCGGCGAAATCCGTCGGTATCGTCAAAGCCGCAGCGGCGGGCAATCTCACGCGGCGGTAGTTCGGTCGCCTCGAGATAGCGCCGCGCGGCGTCGATTCGCGCATTGGCGAGGAAGGTCATGGGCGTGATGCCGCAGTCCTTCGAAAAGATCCGCGACAGGTTGCGGGCACTCATATGCACGCGCTCGGCGAGCGAGGTCACCGAATGACCGACATGCAGGTTATCGAGCATGTATTGCTGCACCGCGACCGTTTGCGATCCCGGCGACGCCTGCGTTTCCAGCAGCGGACTGAATTGCGACTGGCCGCCCGCGCGCCGGAGATAGACGATCAGGCACTTGGCGACATCGAGCGCCAGCTGCCGCACGAAGTCGTCCTCGATCATCGCGAGCGACAGGTCGATGCCCGCCGTCACGCCCGCCGTCGTATAGATGCTGCCATCGCGGACGAAGATATGATCTGGCTCGATGCGGGCCTTCGGAAACATGCTGGCCAGACGAGGCACGTCCATCCAGTGCGTCGTCACCAGCTTGTTGTCGAGCAATCCCGCCGATCCCAGCGCAAACAGGCCGTTGCAGATCGCGGACACGCGACGGCACTGCCGATGCTGGTTCTCTTCCGGCGAAAGCCACTTCGCTTCCTTCGGCTTGTTCCTTCGGCTGAAGAGACTGGAAGAGGCACTGGGCGTCGCCCTTTTCGTGCGTCAGGCACGGGGCGTGTCCTTGACCGCGGCCGGCAATGTGATGCTCGAACCCGTGCGGCACTGTGTGGCGCGGCACGAGCAGATGCATGCGGATCTCTCGCCCTACGCGCTCGGATTGACGACGCACCTGACCTTCTTCGCCAACAACGTCGTCAATTTCCATCTGCCGGACGACCTCGCCCGCTTCTTCGCTGCACGTCCGTCCGTGCGCATCACCCTGGAAGAGCGGCTCGGCACCGACATCATCGTGGCGGTCCTGCAGGGTCGCGCTGACCTGGGTGTGGTGGCGGTCGACTCGGACCATCCCGATCTCGAGTTCCCGCCCTATCGCGAAGACCGCTTCGTCGTGGTGGCGCCGTCAGAAAGCCGGCTGGCGCGGCGTGGCGCGGTGCGCTTCACCGAGTGCTTCGGCGAGCCGTGGATATGCCAGCAAAATGGCTCGGCGCTTCACACCTATCTCATGAGTCAGGCCGCTGCGCTGGGCGGCGGCCTCGACGTACGGGTGCAAGTCGCAAGTTTCGATGCGGTGCTGCGACTGGTTGCGTCGGGCGCCGGCATCAGCATCGTTCCGGGATCCGCGATCGGCAAACGGAAACCGGGGAACGTCACCGTCGTGGAACTGAAGGAGCCCTGGGCGGCCCGTCATCATCGGGTCTGCTTTCGCAAAGGCGCACTCGTCGGGAACAGGCACCGCGTCGATCTCGTGGAGACGCTTTGCGGGCCTCGAGGCGTGGCTCGGGTCGCGGCAGGAAGGTGAATCAAGTACGCTCGTCGCCTCAGTTTTTCTCACCCACGGCATCGAGAATCAGATCTGCGACTTCCTTCGGATGCGATATCAGCACGATGTGGCTCGCCTTGATCTCGACGGTGTGCGCGTGCATGCGCCTGGCCATGAAGCGCTCGAGATCGGAATTGATGGTGCGGTCTTCGGTGGACACCACGTACCATGTCGGCTTGTCGCGCCATGCGGCGACGGTCGTTCTCGCCGATGTGATTGCCCGCCCCATGGGCTGCTGAACGGCAAAGTAGGCCTTCGCTTCCGGCTTGGGGAGATCTCCCGCGAAGTCGTCGATGAACGCCTGCTCTGACAAACTGCCATAGCCGTCAACCGACCACTGCAATCCTGCCGACGCAGGCGCGGCCGGGAATGTCTTCGTGAGAGCCGTGTAGTCCTCGCCGGCATCGGGTGCGCGCGCGGCGACGTAGACGAGCCCGCATACCTTGGGATCGTCGCCCGCCTGGCTGATCACCATGCCGCCGTACGAATGAGCGACCAGCAGCGTCGGACCGTCCTGCTGGGCCAGGACGCGCTTGACGGCGGCAACGTCCGCATCCAGCGAGGTGGTCGGGTTTTGTACGGCAGTGACGTGCAGTCCTTTGGCTTGCAAGAGCGGAATGACCTTCATCCAGCTCGAACCGTCTGCGAAAAGCCCGTGCACCAACACCACGTTCCTGACCGAAGCACACGCTGAAGCCTGGCCGGTTTGCGCGAAAGCAGGACTCGCAGTGAACAGCGCGATACACGTCATGGCGGCGACCGCACGTGCTTTCAACTTCATAGGGATGCTCCTCTTGATAAGACTGACAGTCAGGGCGACGTCATGCTGCGATTCGTTGCCTGGAATGCATGCACGATCGCATCCGACTCCTGCGCCGGGTATCGGTCAAATGACCGACCCGGTCAGTGGTCGGAAGCGCGGTCGTGCGCCGCGCCTGAATCGTCGATACACGCTCCTTGTCGACGATCCAGGTAACCGCCCGGATCTTCCGCCGGCGCCTGACCACGACCGCTGACGGCAATGCTGTAGTGGACCATCGCACTGGCCAACACGCCCAGTGAGCCGATCGTTTCCAGGATGTCTCCGAGCATGGCTCTCTCCCTGAAGTGCGCTTAGACGCCTGCCTGCTGATGCCGCCACTCTTGCGTCCGTCCGCCGAACCCATAAGCAGTAGCGCGAGCGTCGATCAGATAAACGTACGAGACTTCATGGACAGCCGCGCGCAAGCCGCGCATCGCTTCGTGCACCTGGCGGATGAACTCCGCCTTTTCCGCCTTGGTATTCGTCTCGTCGGTGATGCTCACCTCGACGAAATACGATGCCGCCGACAGTTCAGCCAGGCTCTTCCCACCCACCAGCCAATCCTCATCGGCGATGTAGTCAAGCGTCACGGCCATGTCGGAAGGCTTCTTGCCGAGAATGTCCGCGGTCAACTGGCTGACCGCTTCCGCTGCTCGCCGGCCCAGCGCGCGGTCACGGGATCCCGAAAGTTGAATCGTGATGTGAGGCATGGTTCGCTCCTGTGTGTGATTGGATGTGTTCATGGTGCGCGTCATCGACGCTCCCGAAAAGCGGGAAGATGAGCTAACATCCATCGGGAAATCCGGGGGATGAAAATGCACGCATTCGACGTCGAACAGCTGAAGTCGTTTATTGCCGCGGTGGACGCGCGGAGCATCACGGCGGCTGCGCCGGCGCGCAGCCTGTCGCAATCGGCCTTGAGCGAGCAACTGGCCAAGCTGGAGGCCCGGGCCGGCCAGACGCTGCTGCTGCGCGCCAAGAGCGGCGTCACGCCTACTGCGGCAGGCGTTCAGCTGCTGCGCCATGCAAGGAGGATCGTTGGCTTGTCGGAGGCCGCGTGGCGCGACATGCATGAGATTCCCGAGGACATTGAAGTCGGAATCGGTGTGACGGGGTACTTCCGCAGCGCGGATCTCGGACAACTGCTCGCGCGAGCCGTGACGGACTGTCCGCGGATCCGGCTGCGCAGCCTGGTCGGCATGACTTCCGACATTCAGTCCGCGTACGAGCGCGGCGAAATCGATCTTGCGTTGCTGATGAGCCTGACCGGCGCGAAGTCGCGCCGCTCGAACGACAGCACGGAGCTCGGTGTCGAGCCGCTGCAATGGGTGACGGCCGCAGGCCGCCCGGATTTGCCTCGCGGGCGCCCCGTGCCACTCGTCCTTCTGCCCGAGTTCTGTTCCCTGCATCGGCTGGCGGTGGACAGCCTGCAGAAAAAAGGCATTCCTTTCTACGTGAGTCATATCGCGTCCGGCGTCGAGGGCCTCACCGCCGCCCTGGAAGCCGGGCTCGGCGTGGGTTGTCTTAACGCCTCCGCGGCCGCGCGGCCCGGACTTCGGACGTTGTCGAAACCTGCTCTTCCGTCCCTTCCGAAGGCCCGCTTCTTCCTCAGGTCACGGCGCGAGGAGCGTTTCGATGAGAAGTCGGAATTGCAGGAATTGGCAGCGGTCGTGACCAGGCACTTTACGGAACGCGCGTAGGCCGAATCGGTTGCCGGGATAAAAGCGCGATCGCCAGTTAGCCCAACAAAATCCAAAACGCAATAAGGGTTCTGGCCGCTTGCACAGTCCTTTTTTACGTCCAACACTCTGGCATCAATCCGGCTCGCCAGATAGCTGTCCGATATACCGGACACATTAGCGCTTCGACATCAAGGTCGCCAACGCGCGGCCAAGCCGGGAGCGGTTCCTCAGACCACCCCCTCGACCAGGATCTGAACATGAAGCTCGCCACCAAAGGCACCAAGGGCACCACGAGCACGAAGGCCGTCTTACTGCTCGCCGCAACCGCCGCGAGCGGACTCCTCGCCCTCTCCGCCTGCACGAAAGTGGCGACGCCCGAGCAGGGTTCATCCGCGGCGGCCCCCGCATCGACGCTACAAGCCGTGCTTCAGCGCGGCACGCTGCGCGTCGGCGACTGCCTCACGTTCGCGCCGTTCGGCTTCTACGACAAGGACGGCAATCCGGATGGCTATGACGTCGACCTCGCCAAGGAACTCGCGAAGCAGATGGGCGTGAAGCTCGAAGTCGTGAACACGACCAGCGCGAACCGTATCCCGAACCTGCAGACCGCCAAGGTCGATGTCGTGTTCTGCAACTTCACGCGCAACCTCGAACGCGCGAAGGTCGTCGAATTCACCTCGCCCTACGTGGTGGCCAGCGAAGCGATGCTCGTGAAGAAGCGCAGCGGCATCCAGTCGGCGAAGGACATGAGCGGGCGCACCATCGCCACGGTCAAGGGCTCGACCAACGGCGACGAAGTCCGCTCGATGGGCATCCCCGTCAAGATCCAGGAATACGACAGTTCGCAGGCGGCCATTCTCGCCGTCAAGCAAGGCCAGGCCGATGCCATGATCGAGGACAACAACTTCCTCGCGTATCAGGCAAAGCTCGATCCGGAACTGGCCGTGACCAACGAAGCACTTGTGCCGCTCGAATACAACGCGTTCGGCGTGAAGGCAGGCGACCAGGCGTGGCTCAACTACCTGAACCTGTTCCTGTTCAACATCAATGCATCGAAGCTGAATGCGCAGTTGTACAAGAAGTGGTTCGGCGTGGATCCGAAATATCCGCTCAATCCGCAGTTCTGACGCGGAGGCGCACATGAGCTATCAATGGATGACGCTATGGGGCTATGTCCCCGAGTTCCTCAAGGCCGGCTGGCTGACCTTGCAGGTCACGTTGCTGTCGTTCGTGCTGGCGCTTGCGCTCGGGCTGATCGCGGCGCTCGCCAGCATGTCGCCGTCGTCCATCGTGCGGTTCATCGCGCGGGCTTATGTCGAAGCCATCCGCAATACGCCGGTGCTGCTGCAGATCTTCATCGTGTTCTTCGGCTTGCCGTCGATGGGCATCGCGCTCGATGCCTATTGGGCCGGTGTCATCGCGCTGGGCGTGAACGTGGGCGCGTATCTGTCGGAAGTGTTTCGCGCGGGCATGCAGTCCGTGCCGCGCGGACAGATCGAGGCAGCCGGCATTCTCGGGCTGGAACGCGGGCAGATCTTCAGGGAGATCGTGCTGCCGCAGGCAGCGCGCGCGGTGTATCCGGCCATCGTCAATTATCTGATCCAGTTGCTGCTCGGTACGTCGCTGCTGTCGGCCATTGCGTTGCCCGAACTCACCGGCACCGCCACCGTCATCAATTCGCGCACGCTCCTGTACGTCCAGACGTTCGCGGTCGTGCTGGTCGCGTATCTGGTGCTGAGCAATGTGCTGTCGTGGATTGCCAGTCAGCTCGGCGCGCGCATGTTTCATCCGCCGCTCATCGTGAGGCCGGGCGCGCGCGGGGCGGGATTCTCGCTGCGTCGTGCGAATCGTGCGAAAAGTGCATAAGGGATTGAGCCATGTCACTCGAGCTGCTGAAAAACAGTCTGTCGATCCTGCTGCAAGGGCTCGTGACGACGCTGCTGCTGTCGCTTGCGGCGATCGTCGGAAGCACGCTCATCGGCCTGCTTGCCGCCGTGCTGCGTTCGTTCGGGCCGTGGGGAACGGACCGCATCGCAAAGCTCTATACGGAGTTGTTTCGCGGCACGCCCGTGCTCATCACGCTGATGTTCATCTACTTCGGCGTCTCGTACTTCGGCTACGCCATCGATGTCTTTGCAGCGGGCGTGATCGGCCTGAGCGTGTATCAGGGCGCGTATATCGCGGAAGTCTTCCGCTCGGGCATCGAGTCGGTGCCGAAGGGACAGTGGGAAGTCTCGCAGATCCTTGGTCTGTCGCGCATGCAGGCCTTCACCTCGGTCGTGCTGCCGCAGACCGGACGCATCGTGCTGCCGCCGCTCGTCGGTCAGTATCTGTCGCTCATCAAGGATACGTCGATCGTCAGCATGATCGGCATGTCCGAACTGATGCACGGCGGCCAGGCGATCGTGGATCGCATCGGCAAGCCGGTGGAGATCTACGGACTCGTCGCGCTGATCTATTTCATCGTGTGCTTCCCGCTTTCGCAATGGGTGCGCCATCATGACCGCCGGAGACTGACGTGAGCGATTCCCTCCAGAACAAGCCCGTCATTTCACTGACGGGCGTGAGCAAGGCATTCGGCGCGACGCGCGTGCTCAACGACATCAATCTCGACGTGCGCGCGGGCGAAGTGCTCGTGCTGATTGGCGCATCCGGTTCGGGCAAGAGCACGGTGCTGCGCATCATGGCCGGACTGGAGACGACGGACTCCGGCCAGGTCTGGGTCAATGACGTGCCGATGCACGATCCGAAGCGCGCGCGCGAAATTCGCGGCCACGTCGGCATGGTGTTCCAGCAGTTCAATCTGTTCCCGCACAAGACCGCGCTCGGCAATGTCACGCTTGCCTTGATCAAGGCGCGCGGCATGTCGCCCGCCGACGCCCGTACCCGCGCCATGGAGACGCTCGACCGCGTGGGTCTCGCGGACCGTGCCTCGCACTATCCAATCCAGTTGTCGGGCGGACAGCAGCAGCGTGTCGCGATTGCGCGCGCGCTGGCGGTCGAACCGGGCATCATGTTCTTCGATGAAGCCACGTCCGCACTCGATCCCGAACTCGTCGGCGAGGTGACGGAAGTGATGCGCGGCCTGGCGCGCGACGGCATGACGATGGTCGTCGTCACCCACGAGATGGGCTTTGCGCGCAAGACGGCGGATCGCGTCGTGTTCATGGACAAGGGCGTGATTGCGGAGCAAGGCGGTCCCGAGGACATCTTCGTCAACCCGGCGAACGAACGCACGCGGCAGTTTCTCAGCCGTGTACTCGACCATTGAAGGCTGAGCGAATGGCAGCAACGGAATCGTCGCGCGCGCGAGGCGTGGACCGTGTCATCGATATCTTCAGGAAGCTGCATCATGCGCAGCGGCCCATGACGATGCGCGAGCTGATCGAAGCGACCGGCTCGCCGCGTTCGAGCATCTATGAACTGGTTGCCATTCTCGCCGACGTGGGCTGGCTCGAAACATCGGCGGACGGCAGTGTGTTCTTCGGACGCGAGATGCATTACTACGGCTCGGACTACGCGGCGCACAACGACCTCATCAGCCGCGCGCATCAGTCCATTCTCGCGCTCGTACGCAAGTACGACGAGACCACGCAGCTGTGCATGCTCGAAGGAAACAAGTACGCGGTGGTGTTATCGGAGAACAGTGCGCGTCCCTTCAACATCAGCTCGGATATCGGCGTGCGCGTGCCCATTCCGTGGACCGCGACCGGACGCCTGTTGCTCGGCCACATGAACGCGGACGCCATCCGCGCGCTGATTCCCGCCGATGACTTCGTGCTCGACAACGGCGTGCGCATCGATTTCGACCAATTCATGCGCGACGTGCAGCACGCGAAAGCACTGGGCTATTGCTGCACGGAAGGTCTGTCCAATGCGTTCCGCCTCTGCATGGCCGCGCCCGTGCGCGACCGCATGGGCATTCCGATCGCCGCGCTGTGCTTCATGACGGGCCGCGACACGGACCCTGAACGCCGTCAGTCGATGCTGGACGATCTGCTGCAATCGGCGCAGGCGCTGTCGCAGCGCTGAGGGGAATGTAAGGCTTCGACTGCTTGCGGCAAGCCTGTAAGATGCGAGTCAGGACACAAGGCGTTCGCGACGCTGCCGGGCCTCGGGAAAGCGCTGATTGAAAGTGCCTTGCTAAAAGGGGCGCCATGCTCTAAAAAAATAGCTAGTCAGCGAATCCAACCGTCGCCCGCGCCGCAGCATGGACGACTCCACCGCGAGCCCGCCCGTCCATGAGTCTTCTCGAACTCAAGGAGGTTTCGAAGCACTTCGGCGCGATACAGGCCTTGACCGACGTGACATTCAGCCTCGAGCCCGGCGAGGTGGTGGGTCTGATGGGCGACAACGGCGCCGGCAAGTCGACGCTCGTGAAGATCATCGCCGGGAATTTCCCGCCATCGCAGGGCGAGATCCGCATGAGCGGCCAGCCGGTGCACTTCAGCAAGCCTGTCGATGCGCGCGCCCAGGGCATCGAGGTCGTCTATCAGGACCTCGCGCTATGCGACAACCTGACGGCCGCCGCCAACGTCTTTCTGGGCCGGGAACCGCGCATCGGCGTCTGGCCTTTCCGCGTCCTCGATCACGCCACCATGTATCAGCGGGCCGGCGAACTCTTTCGTGAATTGAAATCCGAAACGCGTCCCCGCGATCTCGTGCGGCAGATGTCGGGTGGTCAGCGGCAGGCCGTGGCAATTGCGCGCACGCGTCTGTCGGAAGCGCGGCTCGTCATCATGGACGAACCGACCGCCGCGATCAGCGTGCGTCAGGTGGCCGAGGTGCTCGACCTGATTCGCCGGCTGTCCGAACATGGCATCGCGGTCATTCTGATCAGTCATCGCATGCCCGACGTGTTTGCCGTGGCGCACCGCGTGGTCGTCATGCGGCGGGGCCACAAGGTGTCCGACAAGCCGACGGGCAACACATCGCCGGAAGAAGTGACCGGTCTCATTACCGGAGCCATCGCCGTCGCCTGACTTTTCACCGCCTGGAGACCTCACTTGAAGGATGCCCAACAGAGGCCGAACCCGATTCCGGTCGTGCTCGATGATCCGCAGTCAGCGCGGACGCATACGCGCTGGTCCGGCATGCTTGCAAGCCAGGTGTTCTGGGTGGTGCTCGCGACGATCGTTGCCTGCATCGTGCTGTCTCTGGCGACCTCGACATTCGCCACGTCGCAGAACCTGTTCAACGTCACGCGCAACTTCGCGTTCGTCGCCATCGTCGCGCTCGGCATGATGGCGGTGATCGTCACGGGCGGCATCGACATTTCGGTCGGATCGACCATCGGCCTCAGCGGCGTCGTGCTGTCGGTGGTCATGAACGCCGGCTATCCGTTGTGGGCCGGCATCGGCATGGGCTTGCTGACCGCGGGTCTCGTCGGCCTGGTGAATGGCTTCCTGATCGCCTATCTCAACATGCAGCCTTTCGTCGTGACGCTTGGCATGCTGAGCGTCGGCCGCAGTCTCGCGCTCGTCATATCCCGCAGCCGCACCATCTTCGATTTCGGTCCCGACGGCAGCAAGCTGCTCGCGCTCGGCGGCGGATCGACGCTCGGCGTCGCCAATCCGGTGTGGTTTCTCGTCGTGCTCGCGCTGCTGTTCTGGTTTGCGTTTGGCTGGACGCGCTGGGGCCGCTATGTCTTCGCGGTCGGCGGCAATCGTCATGCAGCGAACCTGACCGGCGTGCCGGTGCGCCGTGTGATCTGCTCGGTGTACGTGCTGGCTGGCTTGATGGCGGGTGTCGCCGCGATCCTCGAGGTTGGCTGGCTCGGCGCGGTGACGACGGGTCTCGGCACGGGCGACGAACTGCGCGTGATTGCGGCTACGGTGATCGGCGGCACGAATCTGATGGGCGGCATGGGCAGCGCGTTCGGTACGGTCGTCGGGGCGGCGCTGATCGAGGTCATCCGCAACAGCCTGATCCTGCTCGGTGTCGATTCATTCTGGCAGGGAACGGTGGTGGGCTCCTTCATCATTGTCGCGGTGCTTTTCAACCGGCTCGGCGGCGACCGGCAGACGGACTGAGCTGTCTTACTGGAGACGAAAATGAAGAAAGCATTGGTGTACCTTGCTGCGCTGGGAAGCCTGGCGATGCTGGCCTCACCTGCCCACGCGGCGGACAAGACCTTGGCCCTGGTGGTGAAGGGCCTCGACAACCCCTATTTCGATCTCATGCATCAGGGCTGCGACCGGGCGAACAAGGAGCTGAGCAAGCAAGGCTATACGTGCTACTACACGGGGCCGGCGACGGCGGCTGACGAAAGCGCGGAAGTGCAGATCATCGACGACTTGCTGACGAAGGGCGTGGCAGCGATTGCGATTTCGCCATCGAATGCGCCGGCGATTGCCGA
Source organism: Caballeronia sp. LZ043 (assembly GCF_031451075.1). Taxonomy (NCBI): domain Bacteria; kingdom Pseudomonadati; phylum Pseudomonadota; class Betaproteobacteria; order Burkholderiales; family Burkholderiaceae; genus Caballeronia; species Caballeronia sp. LZ043. The sequence goes on from NZ_JARUXT010000013.1 coordinate 45,356, forward strand.
AGTGATTCGCCGGCGTGGCAGCAAGATTCCGGTCATCACTGCGGATGCGGATTTGTTGCCGAAGGACCAGTCGTTGCGCAAGAGCTATGTCGGCACGGACAACTACGACCTGGGGGTGAAGCTTGGCGAGCAGTTGAAGACGTTGATGCCGAAGGGTGGAAAGATATGTCTGGTGATGGGCAACCCGGCTGCTGAGAACATCAATCAGAGGGCTCAGGGGACGCGCGATGCGTTGGCGGGCAAGAAAGGTGTCTCGAAGCTGGCGGGCGAGAATGGCTGGAACGAGATCAGCGCGTGCCCGCTCTACGTGAATGATGATGCGGCGAAAGCGAACCAGATGATGCAGGACACGCTGACGGCGAACGCCAGTGGTCTTGATGCGTTCGTGCTGGAGGGTGGCTGGCCGCTGTTTGCGCCGCAGGCCTATTCGCAGGTGGTTGCGCCGATCATGGACAAGATCCGGAGCGGCAAGTTCGTGATTGTGTCGGCTGATACGCTTGCGCCTGAACTGCAGGCTTTGAAGGACCACAAGGTGAATGTGCTGGTGGGTCAGCGTCCGGAGGAGATGGGCTATCAGGCGGCGATGGTGATGCGTGATCTTGCGGAGGGCAAGACGGTGAAGCCGATCGTGCATACGGGGCTTGACACGTGTACGTGGAAGAATGTTGATACGTGCCTCAAACATTGAGCAGAGAAGCCCGGCGCGCGGCGTACCGTGTTCATCATCGTTTCACCGCGTGCGCCAAACCCTTGCGCGATCGCGTCACAAGTATGGACAACGGGCAGCGAATCACGCACATTCAACGCATCGCAAGACTCAGAATCTTCTCAGTGCAATTAGGCGCGATTGTGCGTAGTTTTTGCGGTTCGGCGAGTGCATCGCGGAAGCAGGCTTTAAGCGACCTGTGAGCCGCAAATGAGAAGAACCCTGCTTCGCCTGTCAAGGGCGAGGCGGTTGAATTCGCAGGTTTCCGATCTCTCACGTCCTTGCACGGACGTGCATCGTGTCCGACCGTTCAATGGCGGGCCGTAGTAGAGGGTGCAGAGCGATTTGGGTTCATCGTCGCTCCAGACGCTCAACTCTGCTATTGGCCCGTCGCCTCTCTTCGAGAGGGACGCGGGCCCTCACCACAAAAGGGCGAACCCGTGAGCGTCAGAGGCACCGCAATCCATACCCGTATTCCACCCGCCCCCCTGCTATCCGCGCGTACCTGAGTCAGCTTCCGGCGACGTGCTCGATCACGATTCACCACGCAAGCAAGCTGCGCGGGCTCATTGCAATCGAGGTCGCCGCGCTTGGCTGACCTGTCCTCGCCTCCCTGAGAGGCACCGATCCCAGGTCCCGCGTGATCGTTCCGTCGCGCCACGGACTGGCAACAGGCACGCCTCTGATTTTTGCGCCTCGCCTCGTGCGAGGCTTTTTTTTCAGATTTATCGGCCTACGCCGGGCAATTCGGAGCGCTGACAATACACGTGCTGCTTGCTTACGTTGCCATGCCTCGCGAGCCGGTTCCGCC
>NZ_JARUXT010000014.1:0-28437 GCF_031451075.1 Caballeronia sp. LZ043
CAGAAATGAAAAGCCCGGCGCGCGGCCGGGCTGGTGATGAGATCGGTGACACGGTCAGCGGCGGTTTCCCGCCCACGGCTGCGGCGGCAGCGCCGGCTGTACGGCGGTGTCCAGCTTCTTGTCGACGGCCTTCGCTGTGCTCGCTGCCTCGACGGCCTTCGCGGTCGCGACCGTGACCTTCTGCTCGACGGCTTCGGTTTTCTGTGCCGCAACCGTGGCGGCCGCAGCGGCCTGCCGGGCCTGCTTGATCAGCGCCGCCTGCCGCGCGTCGGTCAGCTTCGCGCGGTCGCCGAGGAACCGCAGCGTGTATTGCGCGACATCGTGCGTGTCGGTGATCAGCGATCGCAGGTCCGACAGCGCCTGGACGTTCTGCTGATTCTGTTGCTGCAACTGCTGAACCTTGCCTTCGTATTCGGCCACGCACGCATTGCGCGCCTCGGTGCGGACTTCGGGGAATCGCTTGATATAGCCGGCGCGCTCCTTGGCCCAGTCGGCACGATCAACAGACATGCCCCACTGCCCGATGAAGAAACCGCCAGCCGCGACGCCCAACAAGCCGCCTATCACGCCGAGCCCCAGCACCCACCATCGCCAATCTCGAAGCCTTGACATCAGCGTTCCTCCGACCTGTTGTTCTCGAGCCTGGCGACCCGATCCTTGAGTTCCTTGACTTCCGCTTCGGCGCGCGCCGCGCGTCGCTCCGCCTCGTCTGCTTGCTTCACTGCAGCCCGCATCAGCTCTTCATAGCGATCGGCGCGTTCGATGGCAGCAAGTTCACGCGCCTCGGCGCGCGCCGCGCGCTCCTCTGCCAGCGTCGCGAGTTTCTCGAAGCGCGAAATCGCCTCGACCTGCCCGTCTGACTCCGCCCGGACGATGCGCGCGTCGCCCTCGCTCTCTGCCTGCCGCTTGCGGTCGATCTGACGCCATGCGCGGCCGCCGACCCAGAACGAACCCGCGCCCGTCAGTGCGGCCGCCACCGCCTTGACGCCTTCTGTCCAGAATTCCGACATCAGTGCTGCCCTCGTAATCTCGCCGGTCTTCCGGGCATAAAAATGCCGCCCGAGGGCGGCTCTCTCCTATCTGGCCTGCTCTTACTCGGCGATCTGGGCGCCGATGAAGTACTGCCGCGCTGCTGTCGGCGACGTCTTGTCGTCGGCCGGCGCGACAATCTTCTGCTCCGCGTACGAGCGCGCATCCAGTCCCGCCGCCGGCAGTTCAGCGAACTCGATCGACTGGCTGAACACCGGTTGCTTGCCGTCGTCGTACGTCTCCTTGCTCACGAACGACTCGAGCTGTGCGGCGCTACGGGCGTTGCGATAGTCGATGGTCACCTGTTGCACGACGTGATAGGCCGCCGTCGCGCCAGTGCCGGGCGTGACGTAGTCGATGATGATTGCCATGTGCTGCTCTCCTAGATGTTTGAGACGTCGAGAACCAAATAGTCGTATGGCAGGTGCATCTGGCTCTCAGGGACCGTTTGCCCGGTGAAGGTTGATGTCGCTGGGTTGTCTGTTTTCCACGTGACACTGGACCCCGAGAACGACACCGCCGGCAGGGTCAAAACGCTGATGACAGTGACGGGATTGCCCGTTCCCGTGCCGTTGTTCTGGACGATGTAGCGCAACTGTCCTTGCACCACAGCCGGCGTCCCCCCGTAGCTGCGCGTGATGCCCGTGTCCATAGGCTCACCCGATAGGCCGCCGGGCGAACTCAGCGTATCAACCACCCGCATGTACTTCGTGCGCGAGTCGAAGACGAGCCCGCCCGCGCTGTTGAAGACCTGCAGCCCATAGTTCCCGGACAGCGTTGCAGTCGCCAGATCGTCGAAGATCCAGTACTGCACGCTCACACCGGCGCCCTGGCAATGGAAGTAGTAGGTGATGCTGCTTCCAGAGACTGTCGAGTAGCGGAGGTAGCACTTGCCGGACGAGCGCCACGCGATCAGCGGGCTGATGCCCGCGCTCACGGTGAGCGTCGCGAGATACCAACCAGTGCCACCCGACGGCGAACCGCCGGAAACAACCGTGCCCTTCTCGCGCAGACCCAGATTCTTGAAGGTGCTGTCGATCTGGACGTTTCCAGACGAGTTGAACACCTGCAGGCCGAAGTCAGCCATCAAAACACCCCATACTGCACGCGGACCGACCGGTTCGGATAGGAGGTCGCCGGAAACGTCCAACTGATCGTGCTTCCGCTGATCGACACGGACGGCGGCACGGTTGACTGCGAGAACGGATCAATGTCGCGAACGGTGAACCAGGGCGTTCCGTTCGAGAACACCGGCACAGAGAGCGATCCTGACGCCGTGCCGGTGTCGAACTGCCCAGCGAACCGCGTGATGCGATCCGTGACCTTCAGCACGGGGTTACCGGCTGAGTCGTAGCACTCAAGTCCGTAGGCCATCAGGGGATGTATCCAAGCCGCACGCGCAGCGTGCCTGCCGAGTCATAGACCTGTTGGCCGTTCGCGTTGAGCAGATTGCGGCCGCCGCCGCCGGTGCCGTTGATCTCGAACGAGCCCGCCTTGTTGATCTGCCAGCCCTGCTGCCCGGACACGAAGTTGTTGCTCTGGATCGTGTCGCCAATCATCGCGTTGGTGATCCAGCCGGTGCCGATGAACGCCTGATTGAGGAACGTCTGGCCGCCTTGGATCACAAACGGCGCGCTGACCGCCGATCCGTTTGGGTCGAGCACTGCGAAGCGGCTCGCCGCGACGAGCACCTGAGATTCGACCGTGCCGCTCGTGTTGTCGACGCCCACACCGATGCCGGCAATGTAGGTGCGGCCATTCGCGGTGATCTGCGTCTTGATCTGATACGACGCTGCAACGCGTCCGTTGATGTCCGCGTAGGAATTCGATGCGGTCTGCGCCAAGGCCTGCGCATTGTTCGCAGTCGATTGGATCGTCGTGATCTGCGAGGCCTGCGCGCTATCCGCGTCGATCCGAGCCTGCGTCTCGGTCTGAACCGCCGCAATCAACGTCGAATTGTTCGACGTGATCTGCGCCGTGACGGTCTCGACATTCTTTGCGATTGCGAGGTCGGCCTCGGCGCGCGCGCTCTGCTCGGACCACACGCCCGCGTAGATCTGCGTCGAACCCGCGTAGTCGCCGGTGCTTCCCGCCAACGGCGGCAACAGCACCTGCGCGCTGACGACGTCGAGGCGCTCGGACAGCGCGCTATCCGCATCAGAGCGGGTCTGCGACTCCTGCGTGATCGCGGCCGCCGTCTCCTCGACCGTCTGCTGAAGATCCGGAATCGCCTGAATGTTCGAGAGCAGATCCTGTGCGAGCTGCGTGGCCGTGATTTGGCCGGTCAGATAGGACAGGATCTCCGTCGCGTCGCTGCTGCTTTGCCCCAGCACGCCCTGCGCCGTGGTCGGATACCACGGCCCGATGTTGCCCGTCGTGTCGACCAAGCGCGCCCAGAAATAGAACGACTGGCCCGCGGCGAGCCCCATCAGATTCGCGCGAGCCTGCGGATACGGATAGAGCGAAAGGCGAGTCGCGGTGTCGCGATCGTTCGTCTTGCTGTACCAGACGTCCGTGTATGCCGTGTCCCCCGCGGAGCCGTCGGCCGGGAAAGCCCAGTCCAGTTGGATGGCGAATACCTGCGTGGTCGTCGTGAGCGACACCAGCGCCGGCGGCGGGCTCGTCTTGCCGGTCAACTGGGTGTCGACGCCGTACGCCGGAATGGACGTCACGCCCATGGCATTTTGTGCACGCACGCGGGCGAGGTACGTGCCCTGATAGATGCCGCTCACCTCGACCTGCAGGCCGCCGGTCTCGTTTGCAGAGACCCAGTCGCCATTGTCCTTGCGCCACTCGGGGAGATAGTTCACCGCATTCGAGGCGGCATCCCACGCGATGACCATGACGGTCTTCGAGATGCCTTGATCTACCACCGAGTAGGTCGACACGCGCACGTTCGCCGGCGGCGGCTGCACAGAAGGCGGGATGACGGTGATTGGTCGCACCTGGATCGCGGCGCCGTTGTCGATCGCAGCATACTTGCCGGGTTCGTACTGCGTGGCGTTGATCGTGTAGGTGATCTGGCCGTCGTCGTCCGATTCCTGCACGCTCACGATGCGGAACAGCTGTGACGCGAGATCAGCGCTCTCCACCATCCAGATTGCGCCGGCCGACGGCGTCGTCGTGAAGACCTCGGAAACGGTGACGGCATCGCCTGCCACGCTCTGCACCGTCCGCTTCTGAGCGAGCCCCGTCGGCAGGATGACAGTCAGCGTGTCGCCGGCGGCGATCGTCGGCGCCTTGTCGAGCGTGACGATTCGCCCCGCCGCCGCGCGGAGGCGGCCGCCGGTGCGCCGTCCTGCCTTCGCCGGGTCGGCCACGGCGATGACCGTGCCCGGCGGGCAGAGGGTGGCATCGAGCCCGACCTGGAAAGAGACCGTGTTCGTCTCGTAACGGCTCGTAAGGAGCGTCCACAGGCCAAGCCGATGCGCCTGCCCCTGCGAAGTCGTGCCGAACGCCGTGATCTCGGCCTTCATCACACCATAGCGCGCCATGCCGTCTTCGTCGGGCACGTACTCGACGGCCTGCTGATAGCTGTTCGCCGGGTCATTCCAACTGATCAGCGCAGTCGTGTAGCGCGTCTTGCGTGCCGAGCCGACGTATTCGAATGCCCCATTGACCACGTTCGCCGCCGTGTAGACATAGTCAGCATCCTGTGGCATGTCGGCGTTGGCGACGACCTGACCCGGCCCCCAGTAGGCGATGCCGCGGAATACCGTCGCGAGATCCTGCAAGACCTTGTAGGCATCCGCGCGCGACTGAATCACGGCGTTGCACGTGAAGCGCGGCTCCTGCCCGCCTTTGCCGTCCGACACCATAACATCGCAATACTGTGCGATCTCATACAGGTTCCACTTGTCGAGCATCGACGCGTCGACGAGCTTGCCGAGACCGTATCGGTCGTTGAGCACGAGGTCGTAGAAGATCCACGCTGGGTTGTCAGTCCATGCCGTCTTGAAGGTACCCTGCCAGGTCCCCGAATAGGTCCGAAGCACAGGATCGTAGGTGTCGGGAACACGAACGATCAGGCCATAGACGTCATATGACCGCGTCGGCACCGAACTGAAAGACTGCGCATCGAATGTAAGCCCGGCCAGCGCGCTCATCGGATAGCGCAACTTCCTATCTATGATTTCGGTGATCGCCTCGATGTTGGTCGTGTCGGCGACCAGCGCGCTGTGCGCATTCGGCGTGAGGCGGCGGACACGCACGAGCCATCCGGTCGTCGCCGGCGGCAGTTCTACACGCACACTGCGCTCATAGAGCGACGTCGCCTTGCCGTCGAACGCGCCGGTCAGAACCTGCGCGTACGCACCGCCATCCACCGCGACGTCGATCGCATACTCGACTCGGTAGCCTGTGATGTCGCCTGTCGTCTGGTTCGACTGCTGGAACTGAGGCACCCCAAATCGGATGCGCGCGGCGGTGAGCTGCGTATCTTGGAGCTGGTGAACCCATGGCGTGTCAGACGTCAGAGCCGTACCGACCGTGATTTCGTTCTCAACAGACGGAAAACCAGACATATATGTCTGGTCCTGCGTGCCTGTCCGAGTATCCAGCGAGTAGTTCGTGAAGTTGGTCGAACCGTCGGCATTCTGGATCGGCGTGTCGTCCAGATAGACCGACTGCAGTCCGGCCACGAGGCCAAGAATCGGCCCTTCAGAAATGAGATCCAGCACCTTGGCATAGGCGACCGAACGCAAGCTGTCCGGCGATTCCGTCGGCGTGCTCGAAGAGCCGCCGCCCTTGGATCCACGGATGAGCATCAGGCTTGGTCCTCGGAATAGATGCCGGCGCTAATTACCTTCGAACCGACGCGCATACGGCCATAAACCAACGGCACGCAGTCGCCTTGCGCCGCGCTGTTCACCGGCCCGTTGAAGTAGTAGGAAGTGCCGTTTTCTCCGCTCGAACTCGCGAGTCCGCCAGTCTGCGGGCTCAGCATTTGCACGACGCCGCCGAGCGCCATCGAAGCGCCCAGTCCGAGAAGGGAAGCAGCAGCTGGCGCCGTCAGAAAACTGGCCGGGTTGATGACCGCGACGGCGATAAGGGCGGCACCCAGGATGGTCTGAAACAGGCCGCCCGACTTACTGCCGATCAGGACGGGCGCGATGCGGATTTCCTCCTCGCCAACAGGATGGTCGAGCGCTTCCTCGGCCAGGTTTCGGCGGCCGTTGAAGACAGCGAACGTCAGACCGCTGTCTTTCGCGCACAGCATGAATTTGCGGAAGCCCGGCAGCAGCACGCCGAGGGCGCGCACCGCCTCGGCCGTCGACGACACCGCGAGCGTATGCACGCGGCCGAAGCGCGCGCCGAGCACGCCATACAGCCGGATCGTGCGGAGCTTCTCGGTCATGCCGCTTCTCCCTGGTAGCGAAGCACCGTGCGCAGCGCGTGCGCCCACATGCCGCCCCACACCGTGCGGCCCGACAGGCGTCCGTGCATGTGGTGCAGCATCACCCCGCCGCCGAGATAGACGCCGGCGTGATTCGGCACATCGTTCTTGCTGCGGATCTGCATCAGCAACACGTCGCCCGGCCGGAGGTCGGCGTCCTGGCCGACGTCGACGAAGCCCGCCTCGGCGAAGTGATCCATGTAGAGGCTCGACGCGCCGTCCTCCCACCAGCGATCCGCGCGCTCGAAGTCCGGCAGGTCGATGCCGCGCTCGAGCCGGTACCAGTCCCGCACGATGCTGTAGCAGTCGAGCGTTCCGTGCGCCCACTCGCGGCCGATGAGCGGCGCGACGTAGCCGCTCGGACCGAACTCGCACCAGTCCTCGACGGCGTTGGTTCCGTCCGGCTGCACGCCCACCGAGACGATCACCCACGTGTCGACGCCGCTCTTCTCGGCCATGGCCTTGTCAGCCATGCTCGGCCGCGCCGGCGCGCCGGGATGCGAGTGCACGACTGCGACAATCGGGCCCATGTCCTCCGCCAGCGCATAGTCCTCGGGCGACATCACGAAGTGCTCGCCGGGCGCGGCCGACAGGTTGCGGCACGGGACGTAGCGCTCGAGCCCGTCGTGCAGCACGACGAGTCCGCACGACTCGCGCGGATGTTCCGCGAGCGCGTGATCCGCGATCGCTTTCTTCGTCTCTTCGTTCATCAGGAAAGGGTGTCGCTGAGGAAGCCGCCGAAACTGAGCGGCTCGTTGACGCCGAAGCGGCATTCACAGCCGCTGATCCGTTTGCTGCATCGGTCAAGCGCGGGGTCGCTCACCGGCTGATCGTTCGCATCGAAGTACGCCGAGCCCGTGTAACCGCAGTTGGCATCGCGGTATTGCCACTGGCAGATCGTGACGATCTGACGCGCCGGCAGCTGCTGGCCGCCAAAGTCGAGCGCGCTGGACAGCGTGAACTCGACCTGCACGTTCGTCTCGCTGCTCTTCTGCTCGATGTACCAGAGCTCGGTGGCCATCTCCTCGGTCGGGTCCGCCGTCGGGTTGCCGCCCGGAAAATTGACCGCGTCGAGGTATTTGCTGAGCGTGCGCCGGCGACGCACCTTGGCGCCGACCAGGTCGGCTAAATACACGCACAGCGCCGAGATCGTGCCGTCGACGTTCGCGACCGTCAGCTTCGGCTCGGGCTGCTGCGCGTCAGACGTGTGTTCGAAGCCGGTCGCCTGAATCGGCCACGGCTTGTATTCGTTCCCCTGCCAGAAGATCGAAGCGGTTTGCAGATGCCCCTGGAAGCGCAGCAGGTCGCCACCGATCGCCGTGCAGTCGACTTCGAACAGTTCGACCAGGCGCCCCGGTTCGAGCTGCTGGATGTCGGCGACGATGGTCATGCTGCCGCCTTCGCTTCAAGCACCGCGATGCGCGCGAGCGCTTCCTGGAGCGCGGCGCCGAGCAGCGGCACCAGCTTCGAATAGTCGACAGCCTGGGCGACGATGTCCTGCCGAGCGTCGACGATGTCTTCCGGTTGAACATCCGCCGGGTCGTATCCGTCGCGATAGACGGCATACCAGTCACCCATGGCGTCTTTCTCACCGGTGACGGCAGATGGGACGACCTCTTGCAATTCATGCGCGAGAACGTAGTGCGCGACCTCACCGGGAACAGCCTTAAATTCGCCTTGGTAGAACTTGATGCGGCTCAGCGCGGCTCCCGCATCCGGGATCGGCACATAGTTGGTCTTCAGCCGGTAATCAGACGTGGTGTTGTAATTGGTGCTTGAACCGTTCGGCGTGGTAATGGATCCACATTGCGTGCTCCCGAAGAACCAACCAGCGAATCCAGACTGGGGAGACTCGACGCGGCCGAGATAGCACCCACCACCCGCCTGATAGGCTCCGTAGGAGGAAATTGCCCACGCAGTTGCAACACTATTCGCTCGGACCGAAAGCGGTGCGCCAATCCACCCGGACGTCTCGTTGATATGAACGAAGCCGTTTGCGTCGATCCGTTGTCGCTCGGCACCGTTCACGGTAAACGTCATGACCGTCGCAGCCGAGAGCGCAGCGGGATTGAAGTTGCCTGCGTCCCATGCCAGATTACCGGCGAAGGACGGACGCGCCGAGAACCCACCGGAAGCGGTGATGGCGCCGCCTACCGCCAGTGTTCCGCCGATCGTCTCGTTGCCAATCACGATCTCGTTGTCAGTGTTCGGCCGACCCCGCATGAGGCAACCAATAGCGTGCGTGCCGTCTGAATCGAGTAGCGCCGACTCACCGCCATACAGCTTTGTGAGCGCGATCGTATCGCCCGATCCCGCCGCGACCGCAAGCGTCACGAGCGTCGTGCCCACGTTGCGCAAATGCACGACGCCGTCGAGGCCCATCGTCGCCGCTGATGGAACGTTGATCGTTCCGGCCGCGGCGAGGCTGATGTTCACGCGTTTGCCGACGTGCACCGCAGTCAGCGCCTGGGCGGTCGTGATCGTGGCCGCCGCGCTGGTCAGAGCAGCCTGCGCGTTCAGCACGTCGACGTTCGCGTTGGCCTTCGTGTTTGCGCCGCGCACGGTGTCGCCGTCAACGGCTGTCGGCGGAGTGCCGAGATTGACTTTCTGGAGAGTGGCCATCGAGATTTAAGGTGCGAAGGTTTGATCGAACGTCGCGGTGATCGTGTAGACGGCGCCGTCACGCGTCGGCTCGGAGAAGGATTCGCAGGTGAACAACCCGGGCGCCGTCCAAAGCAGCGGCGTCCAGAGAAACGCAGTTGCGCCCGCGTGCGCGCGCAGGAACGCGAGGATCGCGCTGATGGTCGCGGCGTCGTTGACGAACTGCAGGCTGAAACTCGACGACGCGTTATTCAGGCCGTCAGCGACACGCTGCGCGTATCCGTCGCCAAACTGCGCCTTGCGCGTCTTCAGCGTCGTCGTTCCCGACGTGCTTGCGACGGTCGGCTTCCAGATGAAGGTGTCAGCCATTACGCGATCCCGTTTTTCATCTTCCAGAGCGCGCCGCCTTGCTTGCGCTCATCGTTGACGACAGCCTTGATCGCTGCCTTGATCTTCTTCTGCAGATCGGCCGCGCCGGATGCGTTGGCGCCGGCGTCCGCGCCGCCCTGCACGGTCACGGGCGCGTCGATGTTGATGTCGCCGCCGCCGGCGTGCGAGGCGCTCGCAGCGGCGCCGACATAGCCGCCGCTCGCGAAACGCGCCGCGCCGTTCACATGCCGCCCTTCGTTCGCCGCGTCGAGCGCGCCGATACCGATGCGTCGCACGGCATCTGCGCTCATCACGTATTCGCCGTTCGAGAGCCACGCGGGAATCGAATCGGATGTTCCGGTCCCTGCGCCGGTCACATGTCCACCAGTGGCAAGATGGAACGGCGTCGCCGTCACCGATCCGGAATAGCTGGACGCCGTAGCATCCGCGACCGCTGTCGTGCCTGACAGGCCCAACCCTGCCGAAGTCGAGCCGGGCGCATAATAGGATCCGATTGCACTCGCCGCGAAATTGAACAGGCCGGAGATCGCGGCGCGCGCCTGTATGCGCGCGATGTCCGCGATGGCGCTGGTAGCCAAGCTCTTGAAATCGAGCTTTCCCGTCGTGACGAAGCTCGCGAAAGCGTCTTCCATCCCGCGGAACGCATCCTGGAAGGTGGATGCCGTCGAAGCCGCGACGTTCGCCGCATCATCCGCGTAGTCAGCCATCGCCCGGCGCGCGCCGGTCGTCCAGTCGGCATTCGCCGCGCGAATATCGGCCGACGACTTCTGCGCGATCGCCACGGACTGGTTGTAATAGCTCTGCGTCGCCGCAAGCTCATCGTCGTACTGCTGCTGGCCGATGCGGTTTTCCGTGCGCTGCTTGGCAAGGTCGGCGACCTTACGGTCATAGTCCTGGCGAATGGCGAGCAGGCGCTCGAAGTCCGCGCGGTCGTTGCTGCCCATGCTCAGGCCGGCAAGCTGAGAATCTGCTGCAGCCTGCTGCGTGGCCAGTTGTTGCTGCAATGCGTTCGTGTAGACCTTGAGGTCCGCTGCCCGCTTCGCCGCAAGCTTTGCCGAGTCGTCGGTGAACTGCTGGTCGTTCGCGGCGATCTTGTCCTGCGTGGCTATCACCTCGCCGGCGTACTTCTCGATCGCTGATTTCTGCTTTTTGCCCTGCGCGATTTCGACCTGCTGCTGCTCGATCTTCAGCTCGTCCTGGAGCGCGGCCGCACGCGCATTGTGGATCTGCTGAAGCGCGTCTTCCTGCGTGATGACGCCCTGATCCTGCAGGCTCTTGATGTGGTCGAGCGATGCCTTCAGTTTCGTCTCGATGTCCTTTTGCTGCTGGTCGAGGGCGGCCAGTTGCGCGTTGATGGCGTTCTGGGCGGCGGCCGCCGCCGCGCTCGCTGCCGACTTCGATCCGTTCCGGCTCTGGTATTGCTTCTCGATTTCAGCGAGGTTGCCTGCGTGCCGCTTTTCGGCTGCCACGAAGTCAGAAGCTGTCTTGTCGAGATCCTTCGTCGCCGCAGCGAAGTCAGCGTTTTCCTTCTTGATCGCGAGGTTGCGTTGCTCGAGAGGGGTCGCGAATTTCGTATCGCTCAGATACTTGCCTACGGCGACGGCCGCATCACCTGATTGGGCATCCTGCGCCGCCTTTCGGTTCTGCTTGAAAATGTCGGCCTGCTTGCTTCTCAAGTCATTGAGAAGTTGCGTTTCTGCGGCGAGTTGCTGCTTCGCCGCGTCGACGCTGAACGAGGATCCACCCTTCAACTGATCCACGGCTTTCTGAGCTGCCTCGACGCGCGCCAGCTGATCGCCAATTTGCTTCGTGATTCCGTCTGGAACACCGATGTTCGCAATCGCGTTCTTGTACTGCCTCACGACATCGACGATGTCATCCCATCCCTGCTTCAAATCAGCAAGAAAGCCGCCACTCTGGTTGGCACGTTTGACGCTTGCCTCTACCCTCTCATGCGCGGCTATCAGGTCGAGCATCACGGCCTTCTCCGCGGCCGCCGCGTCACCCGCGCGTGCGTACCCTTCGATTTCCTCGATTTGGGCAGCGTTGAAGGTATGGTGCTGCTCCTGATACGCCTCCACCCATGCGAGGACGTTATCGTGAAGCTTGACCAGCGACTCCACGGCCTTGTCCGCGCTGATGCCGGTGTCCTCGCTCATGGATACGGCCGCGCGGCCTGCCAGTGCGAAACTATCGCCTGTGAATCGGCCGGTATCGGCCAATGCTGCCAGCGTTTCACGCGCTGCCGACAACGACGTCTTCTGATCGGCAAGCGTGTTCGAGATCGCCATCATCTGCTCTGCAGATACGCCGAGGGCACCGCTCGTGCTGATGATTGCTTTCTCGAATGCTGATTGTTGGCTCGCGCCATCGGCAATCGTGTGAAAGAACAATGCGGCCGCGCCGGCCGTCGCGCCGATCGCGAGTCCGAGCGGACTCATCACGAGAGATAGTGCGTCCGTACGTTCAGCCAGCACTAACAAGGAGCCGCCGAAATTCTTCCACGAGCCCTGCGAGGCTTCGTGCGCAAGCACTGCAAGCTCGCGGCGCGCGGACGCGGAATTCAGGCTGAAACTGTGTGCCGCCTCGCCAGCTTTCGACGACGCGGCGGATGCAGCTTGAATCTGTGCGATATAGCCAGATGCTGCATCAGAAACGCCCAGCTGCGCCGCTCGCATTTCGAGCAGCTGCGCGCGCGTCTTGCCGGCGGCCGCGGCTTCCTGCGCCAAAGAGTCGATGAATCGCTTCGTGGCGTTGATCATGCGCGAGTTGACGGCAACGCCGTTGTCACGAGCTTCGTCGACTGCTTTCTGCGCGGCGGCCTGTCGGGCAGACGCTTGCTCCACCGAGGCGGTATAGGCTTGCCAGCTCGAGCGCGCTTTTTGCAGCCCGGAGGCGACGCCGTCCGAGTTGACGCTTAGTTCGTATCGAGTTTCGTTAGCCAAGTTTCGCCTCTGCGAGCTTTTTGTCGATTGCTTCGATCACTGCGTAGTCTCGGGCCATCTTCGTCGCATCGATGGCCGGCCTGAAGAAAGGCCGCGCCGCCATCTTGGACGTTCCATATTCAACGAAGCGAAGGTAATAGGCTTCCGATGCCCACGTGACCACATATGTTGCCTGGCGGCCCGGCACCGACTTCTCCGGCAGATACGCTGCAAGCAGCGAGTCACGACCGAAGCCGATCGGAAACTTTTTCGTTCCTTGATGTCGCTGAATCCAACCAATTGGCACGCGCCGCTGCGCCTCTTCGAGAAGGACTCTCGCCGCTGCGGCGCCCGCCGTTCGAATCGCCGATTCGCTCAGCGCGTCATCCATGCGCCGAAGCAACTCGGGGAAACCGTCCGGATTCGAGATCTCAAGCAGCTTTGGCATTTCGCGAGCGTCCGAAGATTGATGCGCGCATCAGGTTCGACTGCGCGACCGGGTCGTCGAGCAGGATAGGAACTGGCTCCTCCTGCTTCGCGAGGCCGCCAATCCATGGGATGACGTCCGAAGGACCAAACGGCTCAGGCCGCTTCTTCGTGTCGCGGTTGACGTTGTACGTCGCTGCCGCAATCACGCCCGCCCGAAGGTCTTCCATCTGCGTGCCGAATGGCTCGACCTGGTGATACGCGAGCCACTCAGCAAATTCGGCGCTGTCGATTTCGGTCTGACAGCGCGCCACCGACATGCCTAGCTCGCGGGCGAGTCGGAACCAGAAGAGCCGCTCGGGGCGGCTTCGGAGTTTTTTTCCGCGTCCTCCGTCGCCTTCACGCCGAGTCCATTGATCCGCATCGCGACCGCAGCGATGCGCGACACGACGGCCGCGCTGCGCTGCTGCAGCAGTGGAATGTCGTCTTCCGTGAAGAGCGGCTGATCGTCGTCGCCGACGACCGTCGCCACAATGAGCGTGCCTTCGAAGAAGCTCACTCCGCGCGGCGCTTCGCTGTTCGCCTTCTGGAAAGCGTCGCGCGCGAGGCCGGTCATCACGACCACCTTCACCTGCCCGCCCCACTCGGGAACGTCGATGACCTCACTCTTCAGGTCGTTCGTCGCAAAGATTTGACTGCGGTTCAGCATCGATTAGGCTCCAGCTGCGATCGTCGTCACCGGGCCCGAAATGGTGAGCGAGATCGTCGAGGTGATGACCGCGTCGGTACCGCCTGCGATCGGAAACGATTTGACGAACGCGTCGAACGTGTCCGCGGTGCCGTCCGGATATTCGAGCTTGAACGATTCGAGGCTCGATGCCTTTTGCGCGGCCTTCAGCGCGATTTGACCGGGATCGGTCATGTCGACGTTCACGTCGATGGAAAACGAGCCGTTGTCGATCAGGCCGAGGCGCTTTTCCTTTGCCGTCGAATCCAGATCGGTGACATCGATTTCGCTCGCGCTTCCATCGAAGCCGCTGTAGGACTTGACGTTCTTCGTCTTCGTCCAGGTCGGCTGCGCCGCGCCGTCGGCGGCCGTGTCGATATAAAACTTGCTGCCCTGCGCGCTAACTGCGGTGCTGGCCATGAATCACTCCTTGTACCAAAGGGAAAAATCTTGCTGACTGCCGTAAAGCTTCGTGTCGTCCTCATAGACGCTCACCGGCGCGCCGATCGGCACGCCGCGAACAGGCTCTGCAGTCAGCGCAGCACGAACCTGCTGATTGATGATTGCCGCCTCGCCGCGCGTCGTCGACCAAACGACGACCTGCATGCGGCTGTTCTGCAGCGTGTCGGCGCCATCGAACGTGGTTTCGTCGACGCCGCCGACCGCCTGGTAGACGACGAAAGGACGCGCGGCGCCAGCCGGCGCGACGTCCGGATACACGCGGCCGCCGGCGAGCGCCTTGATCGCGCCGAACGTGACGGATTCCGCACTAGCCATTGTTCGCCCCGGTCGTGCACGGCAGGTCGACGTACTCGCGGCCCGCGAGATCGGGCAGCGGCGCGCCGATGTTGAACACGACACCGTCGACGATGGCGCGCATGCCGTTCGTGATGTCTGTCCGGTACCGAATCCGGATGCTCGCCGACGCGGTGCCGACGTCAGCGTCCGACGTGAGCGTTTCCTTGCCGGTCAGCATGCGGACGTTGCCCCATACCGTGGCGACTTCCGTCCAGCCTTCGATCGGCTGCCCGATGTCGTCGAAGCCGCCGCCGTTGCGCTCGATGCGCACGCGCCGGTTCAAATCGCCCGCGCGCATCAGACGCCGAGCCCCGTGCGGAACGGCTGAAGCAGTTGCTTCGAACCGACCGGCAACTGCATGACGCTCGACGACGTCCCGATCACCGCATCCTCGCGGTATGCGTACAGCTGGCCGAGGATCAGCAGGATTGCCGCCCGGATCGCATCGTTGATCACGATCGGATCGGTGCCCGCCGTGCCGGCCAGAACGGCGGCAGCCATGTCTTCGGCGTTCGCGAACAGTTCCCGATTCAGATATTCGCTCGCCGTTCGAATTGCCGCGCTCAGATACAGAGCAACGTTGTCGTCGGCGACGCCCGCGTCCTCGCGCAGATGCGCGAGCGCGGTCGCGACCGGAATCAGATCAGCCGCCATTGCGCGCTCTCGGCTTCGAGGCGGGCTTCTCGTCGGACGGCTTCTCTTCACCGGCCTTCGCCGGCGCCTTGTCGATCAGCCCCTTCGTTTCGAGCTCGCGCGCGTGCTGCTCATTCGTCGTGAACTCGGTCTTGATCTCGCCGTTGTGCAACACCGGGCGCTTCGTCTTCACTTTCATGACTGTCTCCTACCCGGCGACACGATGCCGCGCCGCCGGGAATGAAGGTCTGCGACGCTTACGTGCCCGAGCCGCCGGCGGCCGGAGCGGTGAAGGAGCCGTAGATGAACGCCTCCGGACGCTTGACCGCGAGCGCGAGACGCTCCTCGCAACGGATCGAGATCATGTTCTTCTCGAAGTCGTCGGCGTTCTCGGTCGAGATGACGACATTCGCGTCTTCGCGATCGAAGATCTGCGCGCCATACTGGAACGAGCCAGTCAAGAACTTGCCCTGGAACGCGGCGATCTCGGTCGCGACGACCGGCAGGCCCCACAGCGTCGGACCGACGAGGCCAAGCGGATTCGCCAGGATGTAGCGGCCGAGCGTGTCCTTCGTCAGCTCGATCTTCGCCCAGTCGATGAAGTGCAGAACGTGGCCGGTCGCCGGCACGCGCGCCAGTTGCGCTTGCAGCATGGCGAGTCGCAGATCGTCGATGCCCGTCTGATCGGCGACTTCGAACGCCGGGTCAAACGCGCTGGCCTGCGGCACGATGCCGTGCAGGTGCACGCCGGTGCCGTCGCCGAACAGGATTTCTTGCTCCTCGGCATATTTCAGGCCGAAGCGCAGTTCCGTGTCCAGCGTGCTCTGCAGTTGCGCGAAGTCGTCCAGGATCTGCTTCGACGCCTTGAACATGTGCGCGATCGTCGACACCGGCGTGATCTTCGTGCCGAACTGGATGTCCGAATACGGCTTCGTCGTGCCTTCCGCAACCACCTTGGCCGCATTCGTGAAGCCGGTCATCTGCACCCAGAAGATCGCCGGCGAAGTGGTGCGGCCCGGCGCGATCAGGTCGCGGATGAAGAGGCGCTGCTTCGGCGCGCTGTCGATGCCAGGCAGACGCTGCGGCTCGACGACACCTTCTGCGACGCCGCTCGACAGGAGCGCCGCGCGCGGCACCGGCACGCTCAGGCGACGGTTGCCCTGCACGCTCGCTGCGAATTCCTTGAGCGCCTCCGACGCGACGACTTCCTCGCCTGCCGTCTTCACGCGCTCGGCGCCAGCGCCGCGCTGCGGGATCGCGGCAAAGGCTTGCTCGACTTCGCCGAGCTGCGCCTGCAGCTTGTCCTTCGCCTGGTTGAGCGAGTTGAATTCCGTCGCCAGTTTGTCGACCGCGGCCTTCGTCTCGGTCGAGAGCGAGCCGGCGTTCTTCGCTTCCTTGAGTGCGTCTTCAGCCTTTTTGCTGAAGTCACTCGATGCTTGGTCAAGCTTTGCGGTGACCTGCTTCAGCAGATCTTCTGCGGACATCGTCATGGTGATTCCTCGGTGGTTAGTTAGCTACTGCTGCCGCTTGCAACCGGTCGAGCGGTTCGTCGAGACCGGCGGCCACTTGAGCCCAAAGGCTCTGTTCGGCAGCGCTAGGCGTACCGGGTGCGGCAGCGCTGGGCGTGCCGGACTTGATTTCTTGAATCAGCTTGCGACGCTCGGACCGCGGGACGCCTTGGCGCGCCATCAGCAGATCCATGCGCTTGGCCGCGCTCTGCGCGAGTGCGTGGGTGTCGCTCGATTCCTTGACGTCGTCGGACGCCAGCAGCGAATCGGCAAAGCCTTGGTCGATCGCGGCGCTGCCCGCGATCCAGGTCTCGGCATCCATCAACTTCTGCATCGACTTCAGGTCGCCGCCGGTGCGCGCCGCGTAGATGTTAGCCATCGCCGCATCGAACGGCTCGAGCGTGTCGGCGACCTCGCGCAACTCGTTGCGGTTGCCTGCGACGACCACCCATCCGTTGTGGATCATCAGGAACGCGGACCGCGCAATCTGGACGTCGTCACCCGCCATGGCGATGATCGACGCCGCTGATGCGGCAATGCCGAGAACCTTGACCGTCACTGCGCCCTTGTATTCGCGCAGCAGGTTGTAGATCGCGAGCCCCTCGAACATGTCGCCACCTGGCGAATTGATGTTGACCGTCACGTCCTTGCCGTCCATCGACCGCAGTGCGCCTGCGATTCGCTTCGCGGTGACGCCGTCGCCGCTCCACGGGTCATATCCGATCGGATCGAAGATCGAGATGCTGTTCGCGCCATCCTCGGCGGCCGCCCGGATGGACGGATTCCAGTTCTCCAGCGCGCGCGGCGACAGATCGCAAGAAACGCCCGGACGCGACTTCGCCTCCGGAGCAGCCGGAAGAGTTCGGATCGTCATGTCGTATCTCAGGAAGTGAGTGCTTCGATTTCTGCGCGGTGCGCGGCCTGCGCGCGGCGTACGGCCTCGCGATCATCCAGATCGGCGCCCGGATTCTGGTCCAGCGTGCTGAGCCAAGCAGAGACCGCGGCGCGCGCCGCGTTCGCCGGCGAGTCGCCCTTGCCAAGCTGCTCGATCGGCGTCAGGTTCGTTTGGACCGTGTACACGTCGCCGCCCGGAATCGGCGGCAGGTTTTCCATGCGTCGGACTTCGTTGCGCGACATCCAGCCGTTCTGCAGCGCGACGTTATAGAAGGCCGCGCGGCCCGCGCTGTCGGCGCGCAACAACGCCTCGACCGAGAATTCAGCGTAGATCGTGTCTCGATCCACCGGATCAATCAGGCAGCGCGTGATCTCCTGCTCGATGTTGTCGAGCAACGGGCGCAGACTGTTCGTCAGGAAGTGCAGGTTCTGCGCCTCGACGCTCGCAGCCCAACTGCTCTGCTTGTCCATGTGCCCGATCATGAACGGTGGCACCTTGAACCAGCTGCAAATCAGCTCGACGTTCATCGCCCGTGTCTGCAGCATCTGCGCGGCCTCGGGGTTCATGGTGATGCCCTCGTACTTCAGGCCCGCTTCCAGCACCATCAGCTTGCCGGCATTCTGCGAACCCATGAAGCTGTTCAGCGACTTGCGGATCTGCTCGCGCTGCTCAGGCTTCAACGTGGCTTCGCTGCTCAGGAACCCTGACGCCTGCATGCCCTGCGCGAAGATGCGCGCGGCGGCTTCCTCGGCGGCCATCGCCGAGCCGAAAAGCTCCTTCCCAGTCGCAATGGGATGCATGCCGCACACACCATCCAGGCCGAAACCCCGGATGTGCATCATGTTCTTCACCGGGATCACGCGCTTGCCGGACTGGTCCGTGTACGTGTATTGCAACTGGCCATTGTCCAGCCGCTTCACGTCCATATTCTGTGGCAACAGCGGATTCAACGCGATGATCCGGCCCGCCACGATGAACTTTTCGACGAACGCGTTGCCGCGCAGGCAGATGCTCGCCACGATGAAGAGCATGAATCGTCCGGGCGTCATCTCCGCGTTCGGTGACTGGCTCAGTAGCCGATACAGCGGATGGTCGGTTGCGAATGCGCGCGAGCCATCGGCCTGCTTCCGATAGACCTTCAGCGGCAACGTCGAGACGGTCTCCGAGAGCAGTCGAACGCACGCGAACACCGCTGACAACTGCATCGCGCTATCCACCGAGACATTCTTGCCGCTCGCAGTCGCGCTGCTGAAGAATTCTTGCCAGAAAGTGCCGTCGAGCAAACCTATGGGCACGCCGAGCCAATTGATGATCGCCGACTTCACCCGACCCGGCTTTTTGCTCCCTGCCATTAGATGCCCACCATGATCGGATCGTTATAGAAAGCGTCTGCGCTTGTCATGGCCTCCGGATTCAGAGCCATCAGCGAAATCGCGTCGAATGTAGCCATCAGCGGGTCGATCTTGCCCGTCCCCGAGGCCTGTTTCGTGATGTTCACGGCGTTGCCGACGGGCACGATGCGGGCATTCCCGACGCACCAGGCCATCAGGCTCTGCCCACCATGAATCAGCACGCCTTCGGCGAGCTTCCGCTCCGCCGTTTTGATCGCGCCGGACAGCTTCCAGCCCTGTGAGATCCCGATGACCTTGTCCTGAGGCACCTCCGCCTCGACGAGCGCGTCGAGCACGCCGCCGATGCCGGCCGGGTCGGCGCCGACGCGGTCGAGCAAGCCCGCGCGCTCGATGCTCGCGACGATGTCGGCCACGTCGGTCACGTCGTCGCCGATCTGCGCAACGACCGTCAGGTCGCCTTCCTTCTCGAAGTCGTGCAGCCGCGACGCGATCTCTTTTCGGCGCTCAAACACGGACGGATGCGCCCACGCATGCGTCCAGAGCAGCCAGCGCCGCGTCTCGCGCTCGCGACCGATCACGGCGAGACCCAGCAAGTCGTCCAGGCCGCCGCCGTCGATGCCGACGTCGATCACTTCGCTGCGCTCGATGAGCTGCTCGAGCGTAATGCGCGGCGCATGCGCGGCGACTTCCCAGAAATCCGCGCCCGCCCAGCGGTCGCTGCGCAGCGCGAGACCGATTTCGACGTTGGCGTGCTTTGCGAGGAAGCCGCGGAACGACTCCTCGCTCTCGGTTTTCGCCTTCGCGAACTCGCGATGGAGGAACGCTTCGTCGACGGAAAAGCCGAGATTCGGGTTCACCATGGCCAAGTTTTCGGCCAGCAGATGCTCTTTGCGCGCCACCATCTCAGGCGGATGCTCGAAGATGACCGGCACGAAGCACTTGTCGATCACCTTGCCGTCGCGCACGTCGCGCGCATATTGCAGCTTCTGCTTGAAGACGCCCGCCGGCGGGTCGTCGGACTGCGTCGTCAGGTAGATGACGAAGCCTTCCGGGCGCGACGCCAGGCCGCCGATCGCCTCGCGCAGCATGTTCTCGGCGTTCGCCTGCTTGCCGAAGAGCCACACCTCATCGACCAGTGTGCCGACGCTCTTCTTGCCGCCGACGGTGTTCGAATCAGCCGCGACCACCTTCAGCGTCGCGCCGCTCGTGCGGTGCGTGATCGTCTTGATGTGCGTCTGCACCTGGAACAGATCGTCGAGCTCCGGCTCGTGCTTGACCATGTCACGGCTCGGCGCGAAAGAGTTGTTCGCCACCTCGATCGTCGGCGCCAAGATCGCGTATTCGGCCGACATGCGCCAGTTCAGGATCATCGCGGTCATCATGATCCCGGCAGCGAGCGTCGACTTGCTGTTCTTCTTCGGGATGCACACGAACCATTCGGTGATCAGCCGCCGACCGCTCTCCGCGTCGTACGCGCCGAAGATCGACGACACCAGGTCGAAGACCCACTGCGCGCACGACTCGCCGAACGTCGGGCTGCCCGGCGCATCGACGATCTTTAATTCCTTGAACACCGCAAGCGCTTGTTCGGCTTGCTCGGGAAAGATCGGCGGCGGAATGATCGACCGTCCCGTCTTGAGCCGTTCCGCCCAGTCGGGACATGCCGTCGACCATTCCATCAATCAGTCAGCCCACATGTTCTCGCCGCCAGCCGCCAGATACCCGCTCTTGATTGCGTCGCGGACATTCGGCAGGCTCTCGCGGAGCGCTTTCACATGCAACGAATCCGGCATCTGCATGCTCAACGCCGCAATCAAGCTGTCGAGCGTGTCGATCGCTTCTGCGATTTCGTCCATGGTCATTTCCGGTTGTTGACGATCAGCTTCGGCGCAGCGAGCGACGCGAACTTGCTCGCGGCCTTCTCGGCAGCCTGCGTCTTCGCATCCTTTTTGCCGCCCTCGCCAAGCTTCTGGTGCATAAAGGGCATGAGAACCTGCGCGGCCGTCACGCGCAGACGCGGTTCCGTCCGGCCGTCGTTCATGGCTGCCAGAAGAAACTGCTTCGGATCCGAGAAGCGCGTCATCTTCGTCAGATCGAAGCCGGCAGCAAGCGCGGCATTCGCCATCGCATCACTCGCGCTCGCGCGCGCCGCCTCTTCCGCCGCGAGCGCGCCGCTTTCGTCGGCCGCAGCCGCTTTCGGAGCACGTGGCGCTTTCGACGCGCCCTTCTTTCGTCGTTCGGACAGGTATGAGGCGACGCTCGGGTCTTTAACAAGGCGCGACCCCGCGGCCGATGCCGTCTTAACGCTGTAGCCTGCCTCGACAGCCGCGTCCTTATTGGACTTGCCGGCCAAAACAGCGTCGGCAAACAGCCGTTTCTTCGCTGTTAAAGCCATTAACAAATCCTCAAAAGGGCGATTTTTTCTGTCCGTGCGGGAACGGGCGGTCTAGGACGAAATTACCTGTGAACTTTCGACCCACCCCCACCTTTACAACGGAACTTTCTACAATGCGCACCACTTCGGTGCGAATTCGTCCCTACGCGTTGGTTTCACGCAACAGTTTCACGAAAGTGTGAGGGTCTGCTCATATATGAGGCAGTCCATAGCCCTCGCGATGCTTTTTCGCTTAAAAAAATAAGATTCTTATAAATTTATAAAAACCATGCCAGCCGTGTCGCTCAGCCCTGCGCTTCCTGCCGTTGCTTCTCGCTGCTGTGGTGCCGCGCGCACAGGCTTTGCCAGCGGCTGCTGTCCCAGAAGACCTGCATGTCGCCGCGGTGCGGGTCCATGTGATCAACGACTGACGCGTACGGCAATGCGATGCGGCGCTCGGTGCATGCGAGTACGATCGCCTCGATGCTCGTCGCCATGATGCCTGCGTCACGCAAACAGAAAGCACAGAAGGGATGAGCGGCGAGGAACGCGCCGCGCGCCTTCTGCCACTTGTACCCATAGCCGCGCTGCGTGCTGCTTGACTTGTCCGTACGCCACGAACCTGGCTGCATCGTCGCCACTCGGCCAGCGGCCTGTTGCAGGCGCGGCTTGAGGGTTCGCAGTTTCGGTCGGTTCATGGCTTACCAGACAGCGTTACTGGATAGAGCGAAGGCGCGCTTGCACCGCAAGCAACAAATCTTGAGCGAATGTCGTCGCAATCTGATCGCCATACCCTTGCTCAGCTTGGATCGGCAAGGCCATGTCAATGGTGCCGTCGAACGAAACGAACCCATCGTGACGAACGATCACTTGGAGCAACGGCGCACCTGTAGGTTCGTCGCCAACCAATTCGACAATGCCGACGCAGCCGTATAGGCTCTTGCGGGCTTCTTGCCGGTGCCAGACATGCTCTCGCGTCGTGATCAATTTCCGAAGATGGACCGACACGCAAAGCTCAGCGTCCGAGCCAGTTGGTCCACTCAATCTAGCAATCCCATATTCCGAGAATGCCGGGTTAGCGACCTGGCTTTTCAACAGATTGACCAACTCGGCCATGTAGTGATTCAACGACTGCGCGTAACGGACAAACTCGCGCGCTTGATAGTGCTCCATTCCCATCTCAATCTCCTGTCTTGAAGAGAGCTTGAGTTTAGACGAACGGCAGCCGGTAAACGGAAATGCAAAAAGCCCGCGCGGCGCGAACCGAGCGGGCTTTTCTTTGGGCGAGCGAACGCCCCACGGCCTGAACAATGCCATAGGCCTCAAGAGATTGCAACATCTCCGAGGCCGTGTTGCACGAAAAATTGATCCCAAAGGCGAAGCACTTCGTCTGCCAAAACAACAACCCAGACGAACTTTCCATCGCTGTGGAGTACCCAATTGACCGTCTGAGGACCGAAGTTGAAGGCTCCGACGGGGCCGCAAACATCGAATTCTGATAGACCGAGCCTTCCACTGTCGCGCTATGAGTGAGCTCTACGTGCTTCGCTGTATTGCAAATGTCGCGCGCAAGCTTCATAGCCGGACGCGCCCTGAGAACCTGATGGTGTGCCTTCGTTACCTCAGCACGCCGATCCACGTAGTCGTGAATATGATTGACGGTGACGAAGAAGTTGAAGATGTTATCGACATCTATCTTCTCCGCCAGCCGTGCCCTTTCGCGCTTCGCCTTTTGCAGAATGTCATTCGGCGAATCCAGACCGAAGAAACTCACAGATAGCCCTCACGCAGGTTGATGATCCTTCAGCCAGTCGCGCAGCGCATCGTTCATGCGCGTTTGCCAGCCTTCTCCCGATGCCTTGAATGCCTCGACGATGTCTGCATCGTAGCGTACCGATAGCAACACCTTCGGCGAGTCGAGACGCGGCCGCCCGCGAGTGCCGAGTCGCTTCATCTTCTTGAAGTCCTCGGCCGGCACTTCGTACGTGTCCGGATCTGCGGCGATTCCGCGGTTTATTGCCTCGTTTTCTTCGGGCGTCGGCAATTCGAGCACGCGGCCCGACCGCGTCTTAATCGTATTGGGCATAGTTGCGCACCTCTCGGTCGTTTGCCTTGCGCAGGCTGATCACATGCATCGTCTCGCCACGTTGCGTGAAAACCACGCAGTAGAGGCGCGTGCCGATCGGAGCAAAACCGACTTCACGCACTTCCTTGTAGTCGCGACGCGTATCGACGTAGGACATGACTTCCGACCAGTCGATCATTTCTGCCACCTTGAGCGACAAGCCATGCTTGCCGATGTTCGCTTCGTCTTTGGGCGGGTCGTATGTGATGTCCATGCAAATAATTGTAGCTACGTTTTATATACAGCGCAAGGATTATTTGTAGCTACATGATCAGCGCGCGCAGATAAGGTTCTTCGCCACAAGCGCGGGTCGCATCAGTTCCTTCGCATCAGCATAGTCACGGTCCTGCGTCGCCGGGCTGCGCGGGTTCGTGAAGACGACCACGCCGGCGACGAAGTTGCGCACGGCGGTCATCACCGCGATGCGATGCGCCAGCGACAGCTTCTGGATGATCGGCTCAACAGCTTGCCCGGTCGCGGCGCGCAACTGGCCGTCGACGACGTCGCCCAGCTCGTCATAGCTCATCCACTGGCGGCTGCTGCGGCAGTCGCGGAACATGGCACTGGCGCGGCCGTAGCCGACGGCAGGCTCGTACGCCTGACTCCATTCGTACCACTCGGTCAGCACAGCGTCGATCTCGTCAGCGGCGATTGCGCTCGTCGTCATGGTGGTCCTCTTTCCGTATTGTTCGCAGCGGTGTCCGTGGTTCTTGCCGATGGCGCAGATGGTTTGCATGGTGCCGATGAAGTCGTAGGTTCGTTCGTGTGGGCAGCCCTTGCAGGTGCTGCCCTCTTTCTCGATCAACTGCTGGAGCGGATCGCGGAAGGCGCGCGGCGCGCGGTGAATCACATTTCCACCCGGAACGAGAGGCCCCAGTGGCACAGCCAACTGATGAGCGGGTCGTGGATCTCCGGCCTGCGCGGGAACGGGAACTGGATCTCGCCGTCGTCTTGCTCGATGCCTGTCACCGGGCAACCAATGAAGGCGATCAGCTTGTCGCCGTCGGCCGTGCGCCGCGCCGCGTTGTCCATCAGCGGGCGCGGCACGTCGGATGCCTCGATGTATGCGAATGCGCTCATACCCATGCCCTCATTTCAATGCCCAGCGCAAGCTGGAACGCTTCAGGCATGTTCACGACCGCCGGCTCTTCGTCATCGACGGGCACACCGCTGATCGGGCGAAGGCGAGAATCTTCGAGCGAGCACTCGGTAGCCATGCGCGGGCGGCCCCAAGCGTCGGAGCAAGACAGCGGAACAAACGAACGAACCTCCCAATAGGGAAGCTTCTCAATTTGCGACCAGATCAGATCTACCTGCAAAACCTCGACAATGTGACCGGCATTTTCGCCGTCCACAATGTATGCCAGATCTCCCGGCTTGCAGTTCATGCTGCGTCTCCTTGCTTTGCGGGCATCGGCGCATCTGCGGCGAGCCATTCCTGATCACCGCTTTCGAGGAATGCGGCGAGCGTCTTTTTGTTGTCCCGGATCAGGCAGCCGATCCACGCATGCTCCTCGTCGACCCATGCCTTGCTTCTCTTCCCGACCCAGCTGCGCGCGTTCGGCGGAATGAACGCCAACACCTCAACGCCAACATCGGTTCCGTGGAGATTCGACTTGCGGCGCACGCCATACGCTGTCGTGTGTACCGGGCTCGGCTCATTCGTCACGACCTGCCGCCCTTTCGCACGGCCACGTCGAAAGACGGTTACGACCGGCGCCAACACATACGCCTGCACCTGCATCGGTTCCATCGTTCTCACGCTGCTTCCTCCATCAAACCCATCTTCGCGGCGCGCACCGGCTCCCAGCGTGCATATGCCACGTCCCACTGCCGGAACTTCGCCTCGCGCGGCGCCAGCCCCTGATCAATCCACGCATGACATGCCTGGCAGCCCGGTACCGTGAACTCGTGCTTTGCCTTGATGCCGATGCCCTTGCCGTGGCGCGCCTGGTTCGAATGGCAAGGCACGACCGTGTTGCGGCCGATGCACACGCCGAGCACGCGCAGGTAGCAGGACTCGCCGCGGCACGCCGCCAGATACTTCGAGCCCTCTGCGACGGTCGGCCTCTTCACGCGCGTCTTCAGCGTCGAGCGGCGCAGCGACGTCGCGCGGTCCGCCGTCTTGAACGGCGAGCGCTTCATTGGCCCTGTGCGCGCGAGCGGCGCGGCGCGCTTCACTGCGCCTCCGCAATCTGTGCGCTCGCACGGCTTTCCATCTCTTCCATAACCTCGACGACCGCTTCCTGTGAGATCACAGGGATTTCGCCGCCGGCGAGGCCGATGATGTGTCGCGCCTGGAACACGCGCATACCCAGCCCGCGCGCGATCGAATGTTCCAACGTGGCGCCCGGAGAGCGGTCCCGGCCGGGCAGCAGCGCGATGGCTTCGCACTCGACGAGCACCTTGATGTCCGCGCGCATGGCCGTGAGCCACGTCGGATTCGGGCCGACGTCCACTTCGGCGGGGCTGACGACTTCGAAGCCCAGGGCGCGGAGCCGCTCCGCCTCGGCATGGAACGCGGGGAAGTTCAGTTCCGGATAGCCCGTCATCGGGCCGGCGATATAGATCCTCACGCCGCCTCCTTGAAAACATGGCCGGCGTCGATGCGCCGATGAACCTCTGCCAGCGCAGCCAGCACCACCGCCTTCGTCGCGACGCGCATCTGCTCGTCATGGAGTTCCATGGCCCGGCGGACATCGTTCATCGCGTCTCCGTCAAAGCCCCAGCGATCGCACTTTCGCGCCCGGTCGCGCGCGCGGACCGCGCCGTCGAGCGCCTGCTTCACCGTGCCGATCAGTTCCTCCCCATATCCGCGCTCCGCCAGGACGAGGGTGATGTTCAGCGCGCACACCACCGTCGACCAATGCTCTTCCGTCCCGCGCCCCTTCAGCATCTCGTCGAGGGCCACGTGATAAGCGATCCCCAGATCGGTTGTCTGGCCCTTGTCCATCGGCGTGCGCCGCTCGAGGACGTCGATGCCGATCGTTCGGCTGATCGCGCGCGGACGGTATGCCTTGCGCGGCTTTTTGTTGCCTGCCATCAGATCTCCTTGATCGTGATGTTGTGCACCGCCAGCATTTGCTTACGCTTTTGGATGTAGGTGCGGTTCTTCCGCGTCGCGACTGACTTCACGTCCTCGACGACTTCCTTGCCCGCGTCGACGTCGAAGTAGACGAAGTCGGCAACGTATTTCGAAGCGCGCTCCCATGTGCCGTCATCGCGCTGCTTGCGTGCGGTGAGGACGTACGCGACCTGCAGGCGCAGATCACGGATGCGGCCCGCCGCCTTCAGCTGGATCAGGTGGAACCAGCGTGAGCGCTCCTTCTCGCTGTCGAACTTGATGCCGTCGTGCTCGCACTTCGAGTTGCGGTATTTCGGCGGCTTCTTCGGCGCACGCGCGAGCGACGGGTCGAATGGGTCGGTGACATCGATGTCGTCCAGCGCGGAGTTCTGAGGCGGGTTGCCGGTCGTCTCGTAGATCCGACGCTGTGCGGTCGTCATCGGCGGCAGCGCGGATTCGCGCACGCGCGCGGTGCCGACCTTCTTCGTGCCCTCGGGGACGTACATCGGCCAGGGTGCAGAGCGCTTCGTCACAAGGCCCCCGCGCGCTTTGCATCGAGCGCCAGCAGCGTGGCCGCCTCGTCACCGCCGGCGTGGCCCACCGCCTTGGCGATCAGCACGTGCAGGCCACGGATCCCGTCGTCGGTTTTCACGCCGCCGTCGCGCTCCAGCCGCGTCTGCGCGATCACGCGGCGGGCGCGCTCGACCTGCGCCGATCGCAGCGCTTCGCTCATTTCGAGCCGCGGCGCGCCGGCGGGCGCGGTCCACTGGCGAGGCATCAGCGATTTGCAGATGTCTCGGAACTCGGGCAGCGTCGGAGGAAACGTCTTGTGCTTCTCCGAGCACTTCGCCAGCGCCTTCAGCAGGATCGGCTGCGGGAACTCGCGCAGACCGTTGAGCCACACCTGACGCGCCGACGACATGCCGACGTCCTCGCCGTTCTCGACCTGCCCGATGCGGTACTTGTCGAGCACCGAATTGCCGTACATGCCATGCAGCAGCATGAACAGGCGCTTGATCTGCACTTCGTCGATCACGTCAGACATCGATGTACTCCATCGGGGTGTTGCAGGTCGGGAAGATCGCGGCGGCGGCCGCCGATCGATCGTTTCGGTTCGCGGCGCCGCGCTTGTTCAGCCCAGCCCAGTCGGCGCGAATGGCTTCCATGAAGGCCTCGTCCCAGTCGGCGTACGTGTAGCCCTTCGCGCGGCACTTGCCGGTGAACGAATCGAAATGCGCCTGCAGGTTGCGGTGGCCCTTCTCTGCTGCCCAGTTGCGAACTCGCTCGGAGATCGAGAAGTCGGCAGCGATGGAAGTCTTCGAAGGAGCGCGCTTCGATGCGCGAGCAGGACGCGCAGCGGCCTGTACTTGGTTCATTGACGGTTCATTGACGGTTAAGGACGGATTGGGTGTCACGGTGACACCCCGTTCGCACTCCGCTGACACCCCGTTGGCGTCAGGCTGACACCCCGTTCCCGTCTCCGTGACACCCCGTTCGTCACGACCTGTCAGGCTGACACCCCGTGATTTCTTCATGGCCATGTCGTAGCAGACGGGTCTGCGGTCGCCGCGCGCGATGTAGGCGGCCACGACTTTCTGGTTTCCCTTGACGATCAAACCGGCCTGCTCGAGCACATCGAGCTTGCGGCGGATGGTGCTCTCCGACATGCCCGTGTCCTGCATGAGCGTCGCGGTCGACGGGAATGCCGCCTTCCCGCTGTTGTCGGCGTAGTTCGCCAGGCACAGCAGCACGTGGCGCGCGTGCGCCTCGGTCACGACCTGCTGTTCGATGGCCCACGCCATTGCTTGGATGCTCACGCTGCAACCTCCAACGGCAGGCCGATGAGCTGCTGGCGGCAGCGGCGGCCGGGCCGGCGCGCCGAGTCGCGCACAGCGAGCGCTTCGGCCTTCACGAGCTCGTTCACGCGGCCGCACACGGTCGACACCTGCATGTTCGTGCGGGCGGCGATCTCGTCGCGCGTCAACAGGATCCGGCGGTCAGCCTTGAACAGGTCAAGGATCTTGCGCTTCGACGCGCTGACGTCGTCCGTCGAGAGCGAATGGAAGGCGTCGATCTGGGTTTGGGAGGCTTGCATGGTGACCTCAGATGGTGTCGTGGCCGCACGGCAGAAAGCCGTCGGCGGACTGGCGGACGCCGCACGCGATGCAAATCGGCCCCGCGTCGTCGGAAACAGCG
>NZ_JARUXT010000015.1:0-27431 GCF_031451075.1 Caballeronia sp. LZ043
CAGAAATGAAAAGCCCGGCGCGCGGCCGGGCTGGTGATGAGATCGGTGACACGGTCAGCGGCGGTTTCCCGCCCACGGCTGCGGCGGCAGCGCCGGCTGCACGGCGGTGTCCAGCTTCTTGTCGACCGCCTTCGCGGTGCTCGCGGCCTCGACGGCTTTCGCGGTAGCAACCGTGACCTTCTGCTCGACGGCCTCGGTCTTCTGTGCCGCAACCGTGGCGGCCGCAGCGGCCTGTCGGGCCTGCTTGATCAGCGCCGCCTGCCGCGCGTCAGTCAGCTTCGCGCGGTCGCCGAGGAAGCGCAGCGTGTAGGCGACGACCTCGTGCGTGTCTTCCATCTGCGCGCGGATGTCGCTCAGCGCCTGGGTCGCCTGCTGATTCATCCCTTCGAGCCCGGCAACCTTGGCAGTGAACTCGCGCTCGCATGCCCTGCGTTCGTCCGCGCGAACGGTCGGAAACCGACTGATCAGCACAGCCCGCTCGTCCGCATCCGCGCGTGACTGCCATTGCGCGCCCGCGAAGCCGGCGACGAGCACCAGCAGGCAAACGGCAATGAGCAGTTTGCTCGCGCGCCACCACTGACTAAGATTTGGCAATTTCGCTCTCCAATTCAGCGATTCGATCCTCGAGCGCGGCACTGCGCCGCTTCTCCTGGTCGAGCTCGTTCTCCGCGATGCGCCGGAGCTTCCGCTCGGCTTCGACTTCCACATCGCGCTCGTCGAGCTTCTTCTCCAGCGAATCGATGCGCTCCGTCAGACGCGCGATTTCGTCCCTCATGTTTTTGAGGGCGAGCGCCTCTGACTGATCGATCTGAATGTCTTTGCGGCGGCTCCGCACCTCCTGCCAGATCCACCGGAACGCCAGCGCGCCAAGCGCGCCCATTCCCGTGTTCTGTGACCATTCAGGCAAAGACATGTCGTTCCTCGTACTCACGCCGGTCGTCCGGGCATAAAAAAAGCCGCCCTGGCCAGAGGGCGGCTGTTCGTTCGGGCGCTGCGCTTACTCGACGATCGCCCCGCCTGCGAAGGCGTAGCGGTTCGCGTAGGGCGGCGTCGGCGCGTCCGTCGGCTGCGGCTCGATCAGCAACCCTTCGACGTAGGCCTTCGGATCCGCGTCGGTTGCAGGAAGGCCATCGAGCACGATCTGCTGCGCGTAGATCGGCGACTTGCCTGCGTCCTTCGCTTCCTTCGACACGAAAGAAGCAACCGTCGCGGTGCAGTTCGATGTGACGAAGTCCAGCGTCAGTTGCTGCACGACGTGATACTCAGCCGCGGCCCATGTGCTTGGCGTCGTGTAGTTCAGTGCGATTGGCATACGTGCCTCACAGGTAGGAAATGTCGACCGCCATATAGCTCCAGCTCAGAGCCTCGCGGAATCCGACGTAGTTGTTGTTGTTCCGGTTGTCGCCGAACCCGGTCATGTTCGCGTTGATGGCGTTGCCGAACGTCCGGAACGTCGAGAGGATGATCCCTGCATTGGATGCGCCGCCTGCCGATCCGCCCTCGGCGAAAGCGGGCTGAATGCACGCGATGCCCACGCGTTCGACGACGGAAAACGTGTTCGTGCCTTGGTCGGTTGCCCACGTGCCGCTGTCCGTTGTGTAGCCCGTCGACCCATACGCATACTTGGGATTTCCCTGCCCAAACCCTACTGGCTTCGCGAAGGCCGCCGCGGCGTCAGCGACGAGCACACCGGCCGCGTTGAATACCTGAAGCCCGAAACGGTTCGCCGTAACACTGAAATCGTTTTGATCGAATACGTAGATGGTGACCGGAACCGCAGCATCCCCCACGACCGTTACCGTGAAATTATTTCCGGATTGGCTCCAGACGTGAGGACAGATGTGTGCGGCATTACATTCAAATACCACCAGCGGACTGATTGCATAAAAAGAGAATGTCGTCGTTGGTCCATTCGATTGGTAACGCTGACCGTTCGCCACCGAATACACCGGAATCGGACCACTAGCCATCGTCTGTGTGATCTTCTGCCGAAGCTGAAAATTCGGCAGGCCACTGTCGCTGTCGATCTGAATGGTGTTCGTACCATCGGCCGCGAAACATTGGAACCCGGCCGGCATTACTTCACTCCGTAGAACATGGAGCCTACGATCCTGTAATTGTGGATTCCGAATCCCGGCGAGTACGTCCAACTGATCGTAGTGCCTCCACGCCCAGGGATCGAAAATATGGGCCGACTCACATCCATGTCGACGAAATTCCAGAGGTTCGTTGGCTGAAATGCGACGAAAACATCTCCCTGTGCAAGCAAAGGGTGGGATACCTGATTGGAGCTGCCGTCGATCGTCGCGACCCCCACGATACGAGCGAGCCGCGTGGTTAGATCCACGACGAGCCGGCCTTGGGCATCCCAGATTTGAAGTCCTGCTGCCATTACCAGAGCCCCAATCGGACGCGCAGCGTGCCGTTACCGTCGTAGACGAGAAGCGTTGAGTCGTTGATCGTGAGCCAGCCGGACCCCGCGTTCGCGCCGTTCATTGTCAGTGAGCCATTCTTGTTGAGAACCCAGCGGGGCTGTCCATTCGCGCCCACCGCCGTCGACTGGATGACGTCGCCGATCATTGCGTTCTGAATCCAGCCGGTGCCGATGAATGCCTGGCTGATGAAGACCTGCCCGCCTTGAATCACGAACGGCGCGCTGACCGCCGCCCCATTCGGATCGAGCACCGCAAAGCGGCTGGCGGAAACCAGCACCTGTGATTCAACGGTGCCGCTCGTGTTGTCGACGCCCACGCCGATGCCGGCTATATACGTTCGCCCAAACGCGGTGATCTGCGTCTTGATCTGGTACGAGGCCGCAACGCGACCATTGATGTCCGCGTACGAGTTCGATGCCGTTTGCGCGAGCGCTTGCGCCCCGTTGGCTGTCGCTTGCACGGTCGTGATCTGCGACGCCTGCGCGCTGTCGGCATCGACCCGCGCTTGCGTTTCCGTCTGGATGGCGGCGATCAACTGCGTGTTACCCGACGTGATCTGCGCCGTCACCGTCTCGACGTTCTTTGCGAGCGCAAGGTCAGCCTCGGCGCGCGCGCTTTGCTCGGACCACACCCCGGCGTAGATCTGCGTCGATCCAGCGTAGTCACCCGTACTACCTGCCAGCGGCGGCAATAGCACCTGTGCGCTTACAACGTCGAGCCGCTGGGACAGCGCGCTGTCTGCGTCCGATCGGGTCTGCGACTCTTGCGTGATCGCCGCCGCTGTTTCCTGCACCGTCTGCTGAAGATCGGGAATCGCCTCGATGTCGGACAGGAGGTCCTGCGCAAGCTGCGTGGCCGTGATCTGTCCGGTCAGATACGACAGGATTTCGTCCGCGTCACTGCTGCTCTGGCCGTTCACGCCCTGCGTCGAATTCGGATACCACGGCCCGATATTGCCCGTGGTGTCGATCAGTCTGGCCCAGAAGAAGAACGACTGGCCAGCAGCGAGGCCCATATAGACGAACTGGGACTGCGGATATGGCAACAGGGAGAGCCGGGTCGCGGTGCTGCGGTCGTTCGTTTTGCTGTACCAGAGCTCCGTATATGCCGCGTCTCCTGCCGAACCGTCGGAAGGGAATGCCCAATCGATCTGGACAGCAAAGACCAGCGTCGAGGTCGTGAGCGACACCAGCGCCGGCGGCGGGCTCGTCTTGCCAGTCAGCTGGGTGTCGACGCCGTACGCCGGGATCGACGTCACGCCCATGGCGTTCTGCGCGCGCACGCGGGCGAGATAGGTGCCCTGATAGATGCCGCTCACCTCGACCTGCAGGCCGCCGGTCTGGTTCGCGGAGACCCAGTCGCCATTGTCCTTGCGCCACTCTGCAAGATAGTTGACTGCCTTGTCTGCCGCATCCCAGGCGATGACCATGACCGTCTTCGAGATGCCCTGGTCGATTACCGAATAGGTCGACAGGCGCACGTTCGACGGCGGCGGCTGCACCGACGGCGGGATGACGGTGATCGGCCGTACCTGAATTGCGGCGCCGTTGTCGATTGCTGCGTACTTGCCGGGCTCGTACTGCGTCGCGTTGATCGTGTAGGTGATCTGGCCGTCGTCGTCCGATTCCTGCACGCTCACGATACGGAACAACTGTGACGCAAGATCGGCGCTCTCCACCATCCAGATTGCGCCCGCCGTCGGCGCCGTCGTGAAGACGTCGGAAACAGTGACGGCATCGCCTGCCACGCTCTGCACGGTCCGCTTCTGCGCCAGCCCGGTCGGCAGAATGACGGTCAGCGTGTCACCGGCCGCGAGCGTAGGCGCTTTGTCGAGCGTCACGACGCGCCCGGCAGCCGCGCGGATCCGTCCGCCGGTGCGCCGCCCTGCCTTCGCAGGGTCGGCCACCGCGATGATCGTGCCCGGCGGGCACAGCGTGCCGTCGAGGCCGACTTCGAAAGAGACCGTGTTCGTCTCGTACCGGCTCGTGAGAAGCGTCCACAGCCCGAGCCGGTGCGCCTGCCCCTGCGACGTCGTGCCGAACGCCGTAATTTCGGCCTTCATCACGCCGTAGCGCGCCATGCCGTCCTCGTCGGGCACGTACTCGACCGCCTGCTGATAGCTGTTCGCCGGGTCGTTCCAGCTGATCAGCGCGGTCGTATAGCGCGTCTTGCGCGCCGATCCGACGTACTCGAAATGTCCAGCAACAACGTTCGCCGCGGTGTACACATACTCAGGATCCTGCGGCATGTCGGCATTCGCGACGACCTGTCCCGGTCCCCAATAGGCAATGCCGCGGAATACCGTCGCGAGATCCTGCAGGACTTTGTAGGCGTCCGCCTGCGACTGGATCACTGCATTGCACGTGAAGCGCGGCTCGGTGCCACCCTTGCCGTCCGACACCATGACGTCGCAGTACTGCCCGATCTGATACAGGTTCCACTTGTCGATCATGGACGCATCGACAAGCTTGCCGAGACCGTATCGGTCGTTCAACACCAGGTCGTAGAAAATCCACGCGGGATTGTCTGTCCATGCCGTCTTGAACGTACCGTCCCATGTGCCCGTGTAACCGCGCGTGACTGGGTCGTAGTTCGAGGGCACGCGAATGATCAATCCCTTCACGTCATATGACCGTGTGGGGACCGAGCTAAACGACTGCGCGTCGAAAGATATTCCGACCAGCGCGGTCATTGGGTAACGCAGTTTGCGGTCAATGATCTCGGTGATAGCCTCGATTGTGACCGTGTCCGCGATCAGCGAGCTGTGCGCATTGGCCGTCAGGCGCCGAACACGGATAAGCCATCCGGTTGTGGCGGCCGGCAGTTCGATGCGGATGCTGCGCTCGTACAGCGAAGTGGCCTTGCCATCGAAAGCGCCCGTGAGGACCTGCTGGTATGCACCGCCGTCCGTCGCGACGTCGATCGCATACTCAATGCGGTAGCCGGTGACGTCTCCCGTTTCGGAGTTCTGCTTTTGCAGGGCCGGGACAGACATCCGGATTCGCGCGGCGTTGACCTGCGTGTCCGTGAGCTGCCGGGTCCATGCTACATCGCTCGTCAGCGGGAGAGAGATCGCCGTCTCGCGCTCGACAGACGGAAAGCCCGCGATGAACGTCTGGTCCTGCGTGCCGAGGCGATAGTCGACAGTGCAGTTCTGGAAGTTGAGACTGCCGTCCGAATTCTGCAGCGGCGTGTCGTCCAGAAAGACAGATGCCAGGCCGGCGGCAAGCCCTTCGATCGGCCCCTCGGAGATGATGTCGAGGATGTTCGCGTATGCGATCGAATGCAGACTGTCCTTGTCCTCGGTCACTTCTCATCCTCAGCATAAATCCCGGAACTGGCGACTTTCGAGCCGACGCGGATGCGCCCATACACGATCGGCACAGGCTCACCCTGCGCCGCACTGTTCACCGGCCCGTTGAAGTAGTAGGACGTGCCGTTGTCGCCGCTCGTGCTAGCTAGGCCGGAGACCTGCGGGCTCAGCATCTGCATGACACCGCCGAGCGCCATCGAAGCACCCAATCCAATGAGAGTCGGACTCTCGACGAAGACGCCAACGACGGCGATAGCCGCACCGAGAATGGTCTGGAAGATCCCGCCATGCTTGCTGCCGATCAGGATCGGCGCAATCCGGATGTCTTCGTCACCGACTGGGTGACGAAGCTCGTCCTCGGCGAGGTTGCGTCGCCCGTTGAAGACAGCGAACGTCAGGCCGCTGTCTTTCGCATTGAGCAGAAACGACTTGAACCCAGGCACGAGCACACTGAGTGCGCGCACGGCCTCAGCAGTCGACGAAACCGCGAGTCGATGCACACGCCCGAACTTAGAGAGCGGGCCGTACAGGCGAATGGTTCTCAGCTTCTCGGTCATGCCGCTTCTCCCTTGTAGCGAAGCACCGTGCGCAGCGCGTGCGCCCACATGCCGCCCCATACCGTGCGGCCCGATAGGCGCCCATGCATGTGGTGCAGCATCACGCCGCCGCCGAGATACACGCCCGCGTGGTTCGGCACATCGTTCTTGCTGCGGATCTGCATCAGCAACACGTCGCCCGGCTGGAGGTCGGCGTCCTGCCCGACGTCGACGAAGCCCGCCTCGGC
Organism: Caballeronia sp. LZ043; assembly: GCF_031451075.1. Lineage (NCBI taxonomy): Bacteria > Pseudomonadati > Pseudomonadota > Betaproteobacteria > Burkholderiales > Burkholderiaceae > Caballeronia > Caballeronia sp. LZ043. The sequence goes on from NZ_JARUXT010000015.1 coordinate 6,533, forward strand.
GAAGTGATCCATGTAGAGGCTCGACGCGCCGTCCTCCCACCAGCGATCCGCCCGCTCGAAGTCCGGGAGGTCGATGCCGCGCTCGAGCCGGTACCAGTCGCGCACGATGCTGTAGCAGTCGAGCGTTCCGTGCGCCCACTCGCGGCCGATGAGCGGCGCGACGTAGCCGCTCGGACCGAACTCGCACCAGCCTTCGACGGCGATGGTTCCGTCAAGCTGGACGCCCACCGACACGATTACCCACGTGTTGACGCCGCTCTTCTCGGCCATCGCCTTGTCGGCCATGCTCGGCCGGGCCGTCGCGCCCGGATGCGAATGCACGACCGCGGCGATAGGACCCATGTCCTCGGCCAGCGCATAGTCTTCGGGCGACATCACGAAGTGCTCGCCGGGCGCGGCCGAAAGGTTGCGGCACGGGACGTAGCGCTCGATCCCGTCGTGCAGCACGACGAGCCCGCACGACTCGCGCGGGTATTCCGCGAGCGCGTGATCCGCGATCGCTTTCTTCGTCTCTTCGTTCATCAGGAAAGGGTGTCGCTGAGAAAGCCGCCGAAACTGAGCGGCTCGTTGACGCCGAAGCGGCATTCACAGCCGCTGATCCGTTTGCTGCATCGGTCAAGCGCGGGGTCGCTCACCGGCTGATCGTTCGCATCGAAGTACGCCGAGCCCGTGTAACCGCAGTTGGCATCGCGGTATTGCCACTGGCAGATCGTGACGATCTGACGCGCCGGCAACTGCTGGCCGCCAAAGTCGAGCGCGCTGGACAGCGTGAACTCGACCTGCACGTTCGTCTCGCTGCTCTTCTGCTCGATGTACCAAAGCTCGGTGGCCATCTCCTCGGTCGGGTCCGCCGTCGGGTTGCCGCCCGGAAAATTGACCGCGTCCAGATACTTGCTGAGCGTGCGCCGCCGGCGCACCTTGGCGCCGACCAGGTCGGCCAGATACACGCACAGCGCCGAGATCGTGCCGTCGACGTTCGCGACCGTCAGCTTCGGCTCGGGTTGCTGCGCGTCAGACGTGTGTTCGAAGCCTGTCGCCTGAATCGGCCACGGCTTGTATTCGTTCCCCTGCCAGAAGATCGACGCGGTTTGCAGATGCCCTTGGAACCGCAGCAGGTCGCCCCCGATCGCCGTGCAGTCGACTTCGAACAATTCGACCAGGCGCCCCGGTTCGATCTGCTGGATGTCGGCGACGATCGTCATGCGAGCCGCGCCTCGAGTTCCTCAACCTTCGCGGACAGCTCTTTGATTGCAGCCAAGCACACCGGCACCAATTCTGAATACGCAACGCCCAAATACCCGCCGGAGCTTTCTGATACGGCCTCAGGACAGTGTTTCTGGACGTCTTGTGCGATGACGCCGATATACACGCGTGAGTCGTTTGTTTCGCCCAGCGCTTCGGCGTGATCGTCGTCGGCCTTCCACGTGTAGCGGACGGTTCGAATGTCCTTCACCGCGGCAATAGCATCCTCGATATTGCCGCGGATGTTTTTCAGGCGCTCGTCGGACTGACTGGCCCATGCGGTGGCACCGTCCGAAATGTAGCAACCCGTGAGCCCTTGATTGAAAACGACGATGTTGTTCGCCGAGTTTGGGCCGATGAGCCAGAACTTGCCCGCGGCAGTCGAGGAATTTCGCAGCGCGAGTTGATAATTGTTGCTCGTTGCATTCAGTGACCCGGTACCGCTATAGATCACAGGGCCGCCAGCAGCCAACGCGCCGCCAACCAAGGTCCCGTTGACCGTGACTCCCCCGGTGTAAGAAGCAGAAACCCCAAAGAACACGCCAGTCGCATCGATAGACGCTTGCGCCGAGCTGCCGAAGAACGCCGCGCCTTTTGCGCTGAACGATCCAGACACCGATGCAGCACCCGTCACGGACAATGTGCCGCCAATTGTTTCATTGCCGATAACGGTTTCATTATCGGTGTTCGGCCTGCCACGCAGGAGACAGCCGATAGCATGTGTGCCATCCGAGTCGAGCAGCGCCGACTCGCCTCCGTATAGCTTCGTGAGTGCAAGCGTGTCGCCTGATCCCGTGGCGATCGCTAGGGTCACCAGCGTCGTGCCCACGTTGCGCAGATGCACGACGCCGTCGAGCCCCATCGTCGCCGCTGAGGGAACGTTGATCGTTCCGGCCGCCGCCAAGTTGATGTTGACGCGCTTCCCTACATGCGCCGCGGTCAGCGCCTGGGCGGTCGTGATGGTGGCCGCCGCGCTGGTCAGCGCTACCTGCGCGTTCAGCACGTCGACGTTCGCGTTGGCCTTCGTGTTTGCGCCGCGCACGGTGTCGCCGTCAACCGCCGTCGGTGGAGTGCCGAGGTTGACTTTCTGGAGAGTAGCCATCGAATTTTAGGGTGCGAAGGTTTGATCGAACGTCGCGGTGATCGTGTAGACGGCGCCGTCACGCGTCGGCTCGGAGAAGGATTCGCAGGTGAACAGCCCGGGCGCCGTCCAGAGCAGCGGCGTCCACAGAAACGCAGTTGCGCCCGCGTGCGCGCGCAGGAACGCGAGGATCGCGCTGATCGTCGCCGCGTCGTTGACGAATTGCAGGCTGAAGCTCGACGACGCGTTGTTCAGGCCATCAGCGACACGCTGGGTGTAGCCATCCGAAAATTGGGCTTTCCGAACCTTGAGGGTCGTCGTTCCGGACGAACTGGCTACCGTAGGCTTCCACGCGAATGTGTCAGGCATTTAGGCCGCCCGCGCGTATTCACCGTGAAGCCGCACTCGCGCTGCAGCTACTGCCGCTGCTGCCTCTCCCTTCGTCAGAAAGAGGCCGAGGTAGTACTTTTTTCGATCGCACCACACCTCGGCGGTCCATTTGCCAGCGCCTTTGTGCCAGGAAACCCCTTTCACGCCACTCGTGTTATTGGACCGCATTCCAGTGTTGTGCGCCTGCTGAAATGTGTCCGCGCTGCGAAGGTTCGACCACACATTGTTCGTTCGACAGAGATCAATGTGGTCCACTTGGCATTTCGGATGTAGGCCGGTCATGAACAAAACGGCGAGACGGTGAGCAAGATACCGGCGCCCAAAGAGCGTTATGCCGATATACCCCTGCGCGCTTACAGTTCCCGCAACACTGCCGACTCGGGTCCGAGCACGCGGTGACTTGATCCACGTAAAAACCCCGGAGTGCTGGTCGTAGTGCAAGTACTGCATCAACGATGCAGCATCGGGCTCTGTGAACGGAACGATGCTATTCATATCAGGCAATTCCATTTTTCATTTTCCACAAAGCACCCCCTTGGCGCCGCTCGTTCACGACGACCGCGCGCACGGCGGCTGTGATCTTCTTCTGCAGGTCGGCCGCGCCGGATGCGTTGGCGCCGGCGTCTGCGCCGCCCTGCACGGTCACGGGCGCGTCGATGTTGATGTCGCCGGCGCGAGCGCTAGGCGAGACACCGGATGCTGCGCCGACGAGGCCACCCGAAGCGAAACGCGCGACGCTGTGCACAGCCGCGCCGTTGTTCATGGCGTCAAGATTCGAGGCTCCGATGCGCCGCACTGCCGCAGCCGTCATCACGAATTCGCCGTTGCTTAGGCGCGCAGGAATGCTGTCGCTTGTGCCCGTGCCCGGGCCGGCGATGTATCCGCCGGTCGCGTGCCCATACCCCGAAATGAGGTCGTCTGGAGTGCTCGTTGCCGACGCGCCCACAGCCTCGCTTCCGGCCGCGCCGAAGAAGTTGAACGACGCAAGGATCGCCTTCGCAATGAGCGCTTCGGTTTCGAGCTTGATCAGGCTGCCGATAGCCGCCTTCACAAAGTCGCCCATGTTGAGCTTGCCGGTCGTCGCGAAATCGGCGACCGCATCGCCCAGGCTGGCGATCGAGTTCTGCGCGGTGTTATTTGCGGCCGACGCGAGGTCGTTCGTCTTGTCGATGATGTCCTGAAGACCGCCCTTCGCGCCGGCCACCCAGTTTTGACTGGCCAGATCGCTTCGATCGAAGAAACTTGTGGTTTCGTCGCGGCGGGCGTCGAATCGGCTGTTGATTGACGCCCGCTCCTCGGTATCCTGCGGCGTACCGTCGAGCCGCTCGTTGATTGCCTTCTTCTGCCAGTCGGCAAGTTCCTTCTGCCGCTCCGTTTCGATGTTCAGCAATTCGATCTGACGCTGCCGCTCTTTCGTGCCGAGCGTCATGGTGTCGAGTTGGATCTTGTGCTGCGCCGACAGCGCGTCGTTCTGGTCCTGGATCTTCGAGTTGGTCTCGTACGCCTCGGTGTTCAGCTTGTCGATGCGCGTTCTCAGGTCGATTTGCTTCTCAAGAGACGCGTTTAGGCTGTACTGAGCCAGAAGCTCGGTCTGATGCGCGAGGACACTCTGCTGCGCCTTCGTCAGCGTCCTGCCGGCGAGGCCGTCGATCTCCGCGCGCAACTCAACTTCCTTCGCCGCCCAGCCGGTCAACTTTTCCTGCCCATTGAGCGAGGCCTCAAGCGTCGCCTGTGCCTGCTTCGCCTGATCCATCAACGAGTCGGCGCGGCTTTCCTGATAGGCCTTCGGCGCGTTGTCGCCCTTCGAAAAGTTGATCTGACCAGTGGGCGCGGCGCCGTGGGAATCTCCTCCCGGAGTGGTATTCGACCAGAGCCGCGACATGAAGTCAGCGTAGCCTTGCCCCTGCTTCTTCAGGTTGTCGTAGCCGGCCTGCGCGGACGCCGCAGCCATCTTGAACTGGCCCGTCATCCCGTAAGCCACCACCGTCACCAGCGTGGCGATGACCTCCGATGTTTCCTCAAACGCCGCGACGAGCGTCGCTACAGCGCTCGCCGCGGTCTTCATGATGATCGCGACGCCAGCGTAGAAGTCGTTCAGTAGCGGCTTCATCGCGACGTTGTCGGCGAGGGCGTCCGTCAGGTTGATGATTGTGGGCAGCAGCGCGGTCTTCGCCGCGAGTGTCAACGCGTCCATCTTCGCGTGCGACAGCTCGAGCTGCTCCTGAAGCGCTGACAGCTGCGCGATCGTCTTCGCAGAGAGCACGGCGCCGACGTCGGTCGCGGTGGCTCCCAACTGTGCAAGACGCGCCGATCCTTGATCGAGCAGCGGGATCAGGTTCTTGCCCGCAGTCCCGAACAGTTCGTTGGCGACCGCGGCCTTGCTGGCACCATCCGCGCTCTTCGAGAAAGCATCTGCGACGCGCGCGAGAAGATCTTCCGGCGACGCCGATTTCAGCGTCTTCAGCGAAACGCCGACTGCCGCGAACGCGGCCGCCGCGTCCTTGTTGCCGTGCTGCGCTTCGTTTTGCGCTTTCGTCAGATCGGCGAGCGCCTCGGCTGCATCCTTCGTCTCGATACCGACCGTCTTAGCGGCGAACCCGAACTTCTGGACGTCGTCAGTGGACAGGCCCGTCTGCTTCGAGATTTTCTCGACGGTTTCACCATAGGCCGCCAGCTGCTCGCGCGCGGCGAACGTCGAATGCGCGGCGATCGCCAGCACGCCGACGAACGCGCCGACGCCGAGCACGACCGGGTTAAGCAGCATGTTGAATGCGCCCGTCGCCTCTGCCATCACCAGCAGGGAGCCGGCGAACTGCTTGTAATTGCCCTGCGACAGTTCGTGCCCGAGCACGAGCAACTCGCGCTTTGCCGCGGACGATTCCAGACTGAAGCTGTGCGTGTGCTCCGATGCCTTCGCAATCTGGTCGATGTATGGCTTGACCGAGTCCGACAAGCCGAGATTCGCGGCGCGCATTGCGAGGATCTCGGCGCGTGACTTGCCTGCCGTGGAGGCGTTCTTCAGCAGCGCATCAGTGAAAGCTTTCACCGCGCGCGCGCTGGCATCCGAGCCATTCGCAGTCGCCTCGGCGATCGCGTCCTGCGCAACGGCGGCGCGCTGCGCCATCTCCGACTGCGTGTTCATGAACGCAGTAGCGGATTTGCGAGCCTTGTCGAGCTCGGCGGTGTAGCCGGACGAGTCGGCCCCTACCTTAACGACGGTCTCATTCGCCACGCGCGGCCTCCTCAGCCTTTTTCTGAATCACTTCGATGACGGCATCGGCCGCGGCCCGCTTCGTCGCCTCGAAGGCCGGGCGAAGGAAAGGCTTCGCCGCCGAGTGCGACGTTCCGAATTCGACGAATCGCCCGTAGAAAGCATCTTTCGACCAGGTCACCAGATAAATCGCGAGGTGGCCTGCGATCGATTCCTCTTTGTCGTAGGCGATCAGGATCGATTGCTTGAGCGTACCGGGCACGTGCTGCGTGCCCTTCCGCTCGTATGGCGTGCCGACCGGCGCGCGCAGGCGTACCTCGGAATGGATGACGCGCGCGCCCGCGACCGCGGCTTGCCGCAACACCTCTTCGCTCGCGATCGTTTCAAGCCGGTCGAGATAGTCGGTGAGCGCGGTCGGATTGACGATCTCAATCTTTTTCGCCACCTGATCTCCGTTTGACCTTGAACTTCTTGCCCTTCGCTTGCTTGATGTCGATGCCGAACAGAGCCAGCGCGACGAAACGCGCCTGGTCCTTCGGATCGTCGAACAGGATTTCCTTCTTCGGCTGCTTCACCCAAGGCATGAAATCGGCAGGCTCGAACGCCTTCGTTTTCGGGTCGCGGTGGATGTTTGCTGTCGTCGCCGCCAGCATGCCCATGCGAATGTCCGCAATGCGCTCGCCGAACGGCTCAATGTTGTAGAACGCCATCCAGTCGGCGAACTCAACGCTGTCGATCTCGCGTTGCGCTCGCGCGACTGACATGCCGAGCGCGAGCGCTAGGCGGTGCCAGAAGAGTCGTTCTGGATGGCGTCTGAGTTTTTTTCCGCTTCCTGCGCCTGCGACGTTCCGAGAGCGTTGACTTTTGTGCACGCCAGACCGATTCGACGCACCGTCTCGGCGCTCATGCCGCGCAGCGTATCGAGGTCGGCAGTGGTGAACATCGGTTCGCCCTTGTCGTCGACGACCGTCGCAACGATGACCGCAGAGAAGTAGACGCTGTCGCTTGTGCCCTGCTCTTGCAGCGTCTTCTGCAGGGCGTCGCGCGCGAATCCGTCCATCACCTTGACGCGAATCTCGCCGAGTCCTTCGACGTTGACGGTTTCGACGGTCGGCTGTCCCAGCGACAGGAGTTGCTCTTTCGTCAGCATGCGCGAGCGCTCCTTAAGCCGTCGCCGGCGTGACATCGATGTCGCCGGAGATCTTGATTGCGACGGTGCCCTTCACCACGGCGTCGACGCCAGCGGTGATCGGGAACGACTTCACGTAGCCTTCGAACTCGATGGTCGTGCCATCGCTCAGCATCACCTGATACTGCGCGACCACGCCCGAGCGCTTGTCGGCGAGCAGCGCGGCGTGGCTGGCTTCCTTCATGTTGACATTGATGTCGAACGACACCGTGTCCCAGTCCTGGAGCCCTTGGCGGTACTCCTTCGCGGTGCTGTCGAAGTCGGTCACATCGATGTCGCTCGCCGAGCCGGAAAAGCCGTTCAGGTTCGACACGTTCTTGACCGCGGTCCAGACCGGCGTCTGCGTCGTGCCGGTGTTCTTCGAGATCTTCGTGCCTTGCGACGAAATTGCGGTGCTGGTCATCGTTTCACTCCTGATACCAAATTGAGAAGTCCTGCCGACTGCCGTACAGCTTCGTGTCGTCTTCGAAGACGCTCACCGGCGCGCCGATCGGCACGCCGCGAACAGGCTCGGCAGTCAGCGCAGCACGAACCTGTTGAATGATGGTTGACGCCTCGCCGCGCGTTGTCGCCCAAACGGCGACCTGCATGCGGCTGTTCTGCAGCGTGTCGGCACCGTCGAACGTGGTTTCATCCACGCCGCCGACGCCCTGATAGACGACATAGGGGCGTGCGGCGCCGTCCGGCGCGACGTCGGGATACACGCGACCGCCGGCGAGCGCCTTGATCGCCCCGAACGTGACTGATTCCGCGCTACCCAAGATTCGCCCCCGTCGTGCACGGTAGATCGACGTACTCGCGGCCCGCTAGATCCGGCAGCGGCGCGCCAATGTTGAACACGACACCGTCGACGATGGCGCGCATGCCGTTCGTGATGTCCGTCCGGTACCGAATCCGGATGCTCGCCGATGCGGTGCCGACATCGGCGTCTGACGTGAGCGTTTCCTTGCCGGTCAGCATGCGGACGTTGCCCCATACCGTGGCGACTTCTGTCCAGCCTTCGATCGGCTGCCCGATGTCGTCGAATCCGCCGCCGTTGCGCTCGATGCGCACGCGCCGGTTCAGATCGCCCGCGCGCATCAGACGCCGAGCCCCGCGCGGTACGGAAACAGCAACTGCTTCGATCCGGCGGGCAATTCCATCACGCTCGACGACGTGCCGACGACGACGTCCTCGCGATACGCATACAGCTTGCCGAGGATCAGCAAGATCGCCGCTCGCACCGCGTCGTTAATGACGATCGGATCGTCGCCGGCAGTGTCGGCGAGCACGGCCGCGGCCATGTCGTCCGTGGTTGCGTAGATCTTCCGGTCGAGATAGTCGGATGCCGACTGGACCGCAGCGCTGATATACAGCGCAATCAGATCATCCTCGACGCCGGCGTCCGCGCGCAGATGCGCGAGCGCTTGCTCGGTCGTGATGATCGGCGTCGGATCGGCCATTTACTTCGCCGCCTTCGCCTTGTTTTCCGGCTCGGGAGCCTTCTTGTTGCTCGGCGCCGGGGCAGCTTTCTGCGCGACGTCTTTCACGAGGCCCACACGCTTCAGCTCGCGCGCGCGCATCTCGGAAACCTCGATGACGTCGCCCCGCTTCACGTAGCCTTCCTGGCCTTCGAATGCCTTTTCCGCTTTCACTTTCATGTCAGCCTCCAGAGGTTGGGTACGAGGCGCGCCGCGCGCGCCCCGCGCGCAACTCCGATTACGCCGCGGCGAACGTGCCGTGCACGAACGATTCCGGACGATAGACCGCCATCGCCAGACGCTCTTCGGCGCGGATCGTCACCATGTTCTTGGTGAAGTTGTCCGCGTCCTCCGTCGACACCTCGACAGCTGCGTCTTCGCGGTCGAACACCTGCGCGGCCAGATCGAACGCGCCGACCAGGAACTCGCCTTCAGCGATGGCCGTGGTGTCCACGACCGGCAGCTTCCACATGCGTTGCTGGCCGCCGTCCTGCACGTTCACCCAGATGTACTGGCCGGTCGAGTCCTTCTGCAGCTCGATGCCTTCCCAGTCCACCGGGTTCAGCACGATGCCGGTCGCACGGTATTCGGCGAGACGGACCTGCAGGATCGCGTGGCGGAGGGTATCGATGCGCGTGTCGCCCGTCACGCGGCGATCGTCGTCGAACGCAGTCGCTTGCGGGATCAGGCCGAGGATGTTCTGGCCCGTGCCGTCGCCAGACAGCAGTTGCGCCTCTTCAACGTACTTCAGGCCATAGATCGCGCGGCCATTGATGTAGCTCTGCAGGAGCGGCACGTCGGCGAGCACCTGCTTCGACGCGCGGAACCAGTGAGCGATCGTCTTGACGGTCGTGGTCTTGAGTTCGAACGACAGATCCGACTGCGGCTTCTGCGCGCCTTCAGCCACCGGCGCCGCCGAGTTGGTGAAGCCGCTTTCCTGCACATATTCGATCGCGTTCGACGCGGTGCGGCCCGGCATGATCAGGTCGCGAACGACGAATTGGCGCAGCGCCGGCCCCTGCACGCCGGCCAGGCGATCCGGAGCGATTGCGACACCCACGCCACCTTGGCCGCTGGTCGCGCTCGTGATGTTCGAGACGGCCTTCAGGTTGATGCGCGCGGTGCCGCGGCCCTTCTGCGCGAAAGCCTTGAAGTCGTCCGATTCGGTCATCATCTCGCCGATCGACTTGACGACGTTGTCGTCGCCGCCGCCGCGCCGCGCGAGCTTCTGCTCCAGTTCGAGGATGCGGGCGTTCGCCTTGATGCCTTCTTCCGACAACTTTTCGAGTGCGGACTTCGTCTCGCCTGCGACCTTGCCGGTTTCCTTGATTTCGTTCGTGGCCTTTTCGCACCACGACTTGATTTCGGCGTCGCGCTCCTTGAGGGAGTCGAGAAGACCCTTGATTTCGAGCTTGTCGTCGGCGCTGCCGGCGTTCTTGCGTGCGAAATCGCGCGGATATTGGACTTTTTGCATGGTTTTCCTTACTTAAAGGACGGGAGTTGAGGTGCCTTGTATGCGTCGAGAAGACTCGACAAGGCCGGGGTTTCGCTGTCGTCCCCGGACTCACTCCGGAGCAGGTGCTTCAAGCCGCGGTTAGCGATGACCGCCGCCTGCGATTTCGAGAAGCCTGCCTCGCGCAGGAACCGCTCGAACTCGGAAAGGGATGGGATACCACCGTGCGCAATGACCGATTTCACGGCCTCGATGCGCGCTTCAGGGTTCGCCGGATTCGTGACGATGCTGATTTCGACGAGATCGAGCTCGTTGAGCGTTCGCTCGCCCGTTTTCTCGTTGTAGCTCGAGTTGATGACGTAGTAGCCGATCGACAGGCCGGTGATTGCCTTCGCCTTCATGCCGCGATACGCGATCTTCGCGTTCGGGGCATCGTCAAGCCACAGCTCGCCATCACCGAAGAGGCCGTAATCGTCCTCTTTCAGGCCGGACCACGAGCCGATCGGCGTGTTCGAGCTGTGCTGCCACAAAATCGGGAGCGCGCGGCCGCTCGATTTCAGTTCGGCAAGGCTCTTTTCGAACGCGCCAGGCGCGACGATCTCGCCGTAGCTGTCTACGTTGCCGAAGACCGAGCCGTAACCGGAGAAGTGACCCGCGTCATCGACCGATTTCACATCGAGTTCGAACGCCCGGACTTTGTAGCCGCCTTTTCCGCTCTTTCGATTCATTTCTGCTCCTGGCTGAGCCAATTCTTGAGTGCGTCTTGCGCAGTGGCAGCATCCGACTGCTCGCCGAGCCTGTCGATCGGCAGCAGCGCCGACTGGACAGTCAAAACGGCAGCATTCCCGCCCATCGGTGGCAGGTTCTCCTTGACGCGGCACTCGTCACGCGTCATCAGGCCGTTTTGCGTCATCGTCGAATAGAAAGCCGCCCGCCCCGCGCTGTCGGCGCGCAGCAGCCCCTCGACCGAGAACTCCGAGTAGTAGGTGCCACGCTCGCCGGGCGCGAGACAGCCCTTGTTCACTGTCTGCTCAATGCGAGTGAGCCACGGCCGAAGCGCGAACGAGAGGAAGCCGAGCACCTGCTGCTCGAGTCCGGTGCCCCAGCTGGTCGATTTCTCGCTGTGACCCACCATGAAAGGCGGGACCCGGAACCAGCGACAGATCTCTTCGACGTTGAACGCTTTCGTTTCGAGAAGTTGGACGTCGCCCGGATTCATGGTGATGGCTTGGTACTTCATGCCGGCCTCAAGCACCATCGTCTTCCCGGCCTGCATCGCGCCGCCGAACTGCTCAGTCAGGCTCGTGCGGATTTCGTTGCGCTTCTCCTTCGCAAGCACCTGATCGGTCGACAGCACGCCGGACGGACGCAAGCCATTGCGGAACACGCTGCTGCTGGTCTTGTTCGCCGCCGTTGCGTTGCCGAGCACCTCGCGCGCGTACGAAATCACCGACAGTCCCATGAACCCGTCGAGACTGAAGCCTCGGAAGTGCAGAACATCATCTTCCGAGAGCGTAGCGGTCGTGCCGTCGAGATCCTGATACGTGTATTGCAGCGCGCCGTTGCTCAGCCGCTTCACCCGCGTGCGCTGCGGCTGCATCGGCTCAAGGCCGATGATCACTCCGGCCGAGCGCAGCTTGCGCGCGTAGCCGTTTCCCCACAGCAGCATGCTCGCGACGATCACCTCCCAGAACTCGACTGCAGTGTTCTCCGCGTTCGGCTGGCTGTGAAGGATGTCGTAGAGCTGATGAGTCGTCGCGAGCGTGCGTGTCCCGTCCGCCGCCTTTTTGTAGAGGTTCATGGGCAGCGTCGCGATCGTCTCGGCAATCAACCGAACGCATGCCCACGCCGCCGAAAGCTGAAGCGCCGAATCGACGGTGACAGACTCGCCGCTCGACGAATTCATGCCGCCCCACGCCGCCCAGAATGACCCGTCTGTCAATGAAATAGGCACGCCAAGCCACCTCAGAACGCCCGATTTGAAGCGCCCTGGCGACTTTTGCTTGTCCTGTTTCATACGATGATCGGGTTCTCGAAGAAATCGTTGATGCCCGCGAGGCTCTCGGGATTGAGAGCCATCAGCGAAATCGCGTCGAATGTCGCCATCAGGGGGTCGATTTTTCCCGTCCCGGATGCCTGTTTCGTGATGTTCACGGCGTTGCCGACAGGCACGATGCGGGCATTCCCGACGCACCAGGCCATCAGGCTCTGCCCACCATGAATCAACACGCCTTCGGCGAGCTTCCGCTCCGCCGTTTTGATCGCGCCGGACAGTTTCCAGCCCTGCGAGATCCCAATGACCTTGTCCTGAGGCACTTCCGCCTCGACGAGCGCGTCGAGCACCCCGCCGATGCCGGCCGGGTCGGCGCCAACGCGGTCGAGCAACCCCACGCGCTCGATGCTCGCGACGATGTCGGCCACGTCCGTCACGTCGTCGCCGATCTGCGCAACGACTGTCAGGTCGCCGTCCTTCTCGAAGTCGTGCAGCCGCGACGCGATCTCTTTTCGGCGCTCGAACACGGACGGATGCGCCCACGCATGCGTCCAGAGCAGCCAGCGCCGCGTCTCGCGCTCGCGACCGATCACCGCGAGACCCAGCAAGTCGTCCAGGCCACCGCCGTCGATCCCCACATCGATCACTTCGCTACGCTCGATGAGCTGCTCGAGCGTGATGCGTGGCGCATGCGCGGCGGCTTCCCAGAAATCCGCGCCCGCCCAGCGATCGCTGCGCAGCGCGAGACCGATCTCGACGTTGGCGTGCTTCGCGAGGAAGCCGCGGAACGACTCTTCGCTCTCGGTTTTCGCCTTCGCGAACTCGCGATGGAGGAACGCTTCGTCGACGGAAAACCCGAGATTCGGGTTCACCATGGCCAAGTTTTCGGCCAGCAGATGCTCTTTGCGCGCCACCATCTCGGGCGGATGCTCGAAGATGACTGGCACGAAGCACTTGTCGATCACCTTGCCGTCGCGCACGTCGCGCGCATACTGCAGCTTCTGCTTGAAGACGCCCGCCGGAGGGTCGTCGGACTGCGTCGTCAGGTAGATGACGAAGCCTTCCGGGCGCGACGCCAGGCCGCCGATCGCCTCGCGCAGCATGTTTTCAGCGTTCGCCTGCTTGCCGAACAGCCACACCTCATCGACCAGTGTGCCGACGCTCTTCTTGCCGCCGACCGTGTTCGAATCGGCCGCAACGACCTTCAGCGTCGCGCCGCTCGTGCGGTGCGTGATCGTCTTGATGTGCGTCTGCACCTGGAACAGGTCGTCGAGCTCGGGCTCGTGCTTGACCATGTCGCGGCTGGGCGCGAACGAGTTGTTCGCCACCTCGATCGTCGGCGCCAAGATCGCGTATTCGGCCGACATGCGCCAGTTCAGGATCATCGCGGTCATCATGATCCCGGCCGCGAGCGTCGACTTGCTGTTCTTCTTCGGGATACACACGAACCATTCGGTGATCAGCCGCCGCCCGCTCTCCGCGTCGTATGCGCCGAAGATCGACGACACCAGGTCGAAGACCCACTGCGCGCACGACTCGCCAAACGTCGGGCTGCCCGGCGCATCGACGATCTTCAGTTCCTTGAACACTGCGAGCGCCTGCTCGGCCTGCTCCGGAAAGATCGGCGGCGGGATGATCGACCGCCCCGTCTTGAGCCTCTCAGCCCAGTCGGGACATGCCGTCGACCATTCCATCGTCAGACCTTCTTGCCGCCGTTCGCTACCAGCTTCGGCGCCGTCAGCGCGGCGAACTTGCCCGCCGCTTTCTCTGCGGCCTGCGCTTTCGCATCCTTCTTGCCGCCCTCGCCGAGCTTCTGGTGCATGAACGGCATGAGAACCTGCGCGGCCGTCACGCGCAGACGCGGCTCCGTCCGGCCGTCATTCATGGCAGCCAGAAGGAACTGCTTCGGATCCGAAAAGTGGGTCATCGCGGTCAGGTCGAACCCGGCCGCGAGCGCGGCGCTCGCGACTGCTTCGTCGGCGTTCGCTTTCGCGTCTTCTTCCGACGCGCGGGCGTCATCCTCGGTCGCTGCCGCTGCTTTCGGCGTGCGCTCGGTCCTCGATCCTGGCTTCTTGCGATGCGCGGTTAGGTATGCGACCACGTCGGCGTCTTTAACAAGCCGCGATCCGGCCGCCGAGGCAGTCTTCGCGCTATACCCTGCCTCGACGGCCGCATCCCTATTGGACTTGCCGGCTAAAACAGCGTCGGCGAACAGCCGCTTTTTCGCTGTTAAAGCCATTAACAAATCCTCAAAAGGGCGATTTTTTCTGTCCGTGAGGGAACTGTCGGTTTCCCGGATCGTGGAACGGTAAACTTTGCCTACACCCCTCCCCCTCGGCGCCGCGCTTCATCGGCCGTCTTGGCCTTGTGGCACGGATCGCAGAGGGGTCTGAGGTTCGAATCATCATTGCTGCCACCTTGTTCGAGCGGCACGTCATGATCGATCTGATCAAGGTGCGCTTGCCACACACGACCACAGATGGAGCATCGATAACCGTGCGCTAAAGCGACGCGCTCACGCGTTCTCATCCATGCGCGGCCACGCACACGCTGCGTCGATCCTGCCTTCGCCTCCAGTACGGGAACGCGAGAAAGCGCGCCACTCGCGAGGCGCGGCTTCAAGGTCTGGAGCTTCGGCATTAGCAGGTTGCAACAGTGAGGGTCATGAACTAGCCTCGAACGAGGCTATCGCGCACACGCCGCACCAATGAAAAAGCCCGAGCGGCGAACCGTCCGGGCTTTAGAGGCAGTGATGCAGCCTATCTATTAGGGCGTGATTTTAGCTCAAAGTGTTCAATCAATAGTAGAACTATTTTGTTCAAGGATTTTTGAACACTTCTCGCCCATGTGCTGCTCATGCACGCGCCGGATCGATCGGCTCAGCGACTGCGCACGGACCGCGAACCGGCGCGCGCGATTGTAGATGGTGCCGCGCGCGCACTGCCGCTCGGCCGCAAGCGCCTTGATATTCGTGCGAAACCAGTAGATACCGAGGAAGCACTCGGCCTCGTCCTCATGTCCGCCCTGCTCGCACAGTGCATGGATTGCCATGTTGAGGTACGGCATGTCCGCTTCGAGGAACGAGTCGGGCTCGCCAGCGCTGAGCACGCGCGGCGCTTGCAGCCTGGCCAGCACGTTCTGCTTCACCTGCGGCGCGAAGAAACGGCGCGTGCGGCACCACTCGACCCACCGATTCATGTTGTCGTCGGCGGCATTGCTTTGGCGGGTTGTGAGTTCTTGCTCCGTCATACATCCTCCGATTCGTATTTTCTGCATCGACGCATCGCGGTCCATTCCGTCGACGCCTTTTGACTTCCTTGGCTGCACACGTATTTGCGCGTGCCGCCCCAGCGAGAGAGTTCAAGCGCCGCGCATCCGAGGCACGTGCCGTCCTGCTTGCGCTCAAGGACGACGGCCGGATCCATGAACTCGAAGCGCCTCACTCATTCACCTCGTAACCGAACGCTTCCGCGACGCGCAGCCGGCAGATGGCCACCTTCGGCGACTCGTCCGCGAACATGGCGTGGAACTCGGGATTCAACTGCGCTTCCGCCAGCCATTCGATCTTTCCGTCCTCACGCACGCGCGGGTATGTCACGTATCGCTGACGCTCTGCAATCGGCGCGGCGATGTGCCAGTTCTCGGACGGCTGATACTGGATGAAGCCGACGTACTGCACGTCGACTTGGCACCAGTCCATGCCGCAGGCGTGTTTCACTTCGGCCTGCATGCCCTCGGCGCGGGCGACCCAGTAGTCGAGCTGCGCGCCGGTGAGTCGCTCGACGTTCATGCCCATGCCCTCATTTCAATGCCCAGCGCGAGCTGGAACGCTTCAGGCATGTTCACGTCCGCCGGCTCTTCGTCATTGACGGGCACGCCGCTGATCGGGCGAAGCCACGAATCCATCACATACGCCTGACTCACCAACGCGCCATTGCTGTTCAGCCATGGCGTAGGAAAGCGGCACCACCACGTCGGCCGGCGGTCGCTGGCCTGCGCGGAATACGTCGGATGAAGATGGACGACCTCCACCACGTGACCATCGACAGTTTTGATTGGCCAGTCTGCTGGTACCACGATGTAAGCCAAATCACCCGGTTTGCAGTTCATGCCGCGTCTCCTCGCTTTGGCGGCACCGGCGCATCTGCGGCGAGCCATTCGTAATCGGTGCTTTCACGGAATTCTTCGAGCGTCTGCACGGCCAGCGCGCCCACGGACTTCGGATTGCAGTTCATCGCATACAGGCTCTTGACCCACGCGATGTCGTCCGTCACCCATTTCTCTTTGGGGATGTTGCCGCCGAGGCCCGGCTTGATGCAGGCCAGCACTTCCAGCCTGTACTGCCTGCCCGCCGCGTCCTTCTCGGTGATCCGGCGCAGCCCGTACACCATGCCGTCCGTGTTCTTCTGTTCCGTCACGCGCGGCTTCATGTTGCGGTGTCGATACGGCCACCGCTCGACGAAGATGCCGATCATCGGCACCTGGAAATTCAGCCGCATCGGCTGGATCGTTCTCACGATGCTTCCTCCATCAAACCCATCTTCCGAGCCCTCTTCGGCTCCCACCGCGCGAGCGCGGCGTCGAATGCCGCGCACTTCGCTTCCCATGGCGCGCCGCTTCGGTCAAGCCATTCGTGACACGCCGCGCAGCCCGGAACTGTGAACTTGTGATCTGCTTTGCGCGCGCCGGCCTTACCGTGGATCGATTGGTTCGAGTGGCAGTCGACAACCGTCGGATCGGCCCAATCTGTCCATGGGCACTTCACGTTCAGAAAGCACGGCTCGCCGCGGCACGCGGCCAGATACTTCGAACCCTCTGCGACCGTCGGCTTCTTTGCGCGGCTCTTCGATTTCTTCCTTCGCGCAGCGTCAGCGGCATTTGCCATGGGCCATGGCGAGCGCGTCATGCGCTTCTTGCTGGGCTTCAGTTCGGAGCGCTTCATCGGTCTTTGCCCGCATACCAGAGAGTCAGAATCACCCACCAGACACACGCTCCGATGGCGAAATTCAACGGCAGGTGCGGTGCGATCATCGCGACGCTCAGCACGAGGAACATCTGCCAGCTCTTCACTGCGCCTCCGCAATCTGTGCGCTCGCACGGCTTTCCATCTCTTCCATGACCTCGACGACCGCTTCCTGTGAGATCACAGGGATTTCGCCACCGGCGAGGCCGATGATGTGTCGCGCCTGGAACACGCGCATACCCAGCCCGCGCGCGATCGCGTGCTCGACCTGCGCACCCTTCGATTGCTCCCAACCGGGCAACAGCGCGATGCCGTCGCACTCGACGAGCACCTTGATGTCCGCCCGCATGGCGGTGAGCCACGTCGGGTTCGGGCCGACGTCCACTTCCGCCGGGCTGACGACTTCGAAGCCCAGCGCGCGGAGCCGAGCCGCCTCGGCATGGAAGGCGGCAAAGTTGAGGCCCGGATAACCGGACATCGGGCCGGCGATATATACCTTCATGCGACCACCTGTTGAGCGAGAGTTGCGAACGGATTGAATTGACCGAGCTTCAGCTTTGCGCGCGCGCGATACCGCTTCGAAATCTGCGAACGCGTCTGGCATGCTGGCTTCGGTACGCTCGGCTCATCGCCCCATGCCCATTTGGGCGTCCAGTCGCAGCCATTCGTGCGCTTCTCCCAGCCGGCGATGTAGTACTTCTCGCCCTCCTTGGCTCGAACGATTTGGCGAATACGCTGGTGCGACGCAGGGGTCACCTCAGCGATCTGGAAGACTGTGCCGACGAATCCGGCCTTCAGCGCGGCGTCGACGACTTCCTCGCACCACGAATACGTCGATGCCCTCAGCGCGGCGCGGCGCGGCAACTTCAGCCCCACATGACCGCGGAACCGGATAGCGTTCACCGTCCGCCCTGGGAACAGATCCCCGCTCCACTTCAGCGCACCGGGCTTCTTCCATATCTCGCGCAGCAGCGCGTCCTCTTCGGGCGTCCATGCTCTCCAATCCCGCTTCACGCTGCCTCCTTGAATGCATGCCCGGCATCAATGCGCCGATGAACTTCAGCCAGCGCGTTCAGCACGACCGCCTTCGTTGCAACGCGCATCTGCTCGTCATGCAGCTCGACCGCGCGTCGGACATCGCTCATTGCGTCGCCGTCAAAGCCCCAGCGGCCGCACTTGCGCGCCCGGTCGCGCGCGCGCACCGCGCCGTCAAGCGCACGCTTTACCGTGGGCATCACTTCCTCGCCATAGCCACGCTCGGTCAACACGAGCGCGATGTTCAAAGCGCACACGACCGTCGACCAGTGCTCCTCGTTGCCGCGGCCCTTGAGCATCTCGTCGAGCGCCACGTGATAGGCAATGCCAAGGTCCGTCGACTGGCTCGTGTCCATCGGCGTGCGCCGTTCGAGGACGTCGATGCCGATCGTTCGGCTGATCGCGCGCGGACGGTATGCCTTGCGCGGCTTTTTGTTGCCTGCCATCAGATCTCCTTGATCGTGATGTTGTGCACCGCCAGCATTTGCTTACGCTTTTGGATGTAGGTGCGGTTCTTACGCGTCGCGACTGACTTCACGTCCTCGACGACTTCCTTGCCTGCGTCGACGTCGAAATAGACGAAGTCGGCAACGTATTTCGATGCGCGCTCCCACGTGCCGTCATCGCGTTGCTTGCGTGCGGTGAGGACGTACGGGACCTGCAGGCGAAGATCGCGGATCAGGCCCGACGCTTTCAACTGGATCAGGTGAAACCAACGCGACATCTCCTTTTGGCTGTCGAACTTGATGCCGTCGTGCTCGCATTTCGTGTTGCGATACTTGGCCGGTTTCGTCGCGCCGGCCGACAGCGAGTGCTGCTTGTGCGCCGGAAACGGATCGGTCGGGTCATCGAGCGCATCGTTCTGCGGCGGGTTGCCGGTCGTCTCATAGATCCGACGCTGCGCGGTTGTCATCGGCGGCAGCACAGATTCGCGCACGCGCGCGGTGCCGACCGTCTTCGTGCCCTCAGGGACGTACATCGGCCAGGGTGCGGAGCGCTTCGTCATGCCGCCTTTCCTGTCACGTTGAAGATGGCGTCGCGCGCGATCTTCAGCTTGTTGAGCGGCACCTTGCCCGTCTGCCTTTCCTCTTCGATGATGCGAAGCGCCCAGTTGATGTTTCCGCCCTTCGAGATGTTTTTAAACGCGGCCGAGGCGTTGAGCTCGTCAAGACGTTGGCGACCGAACTCGCGAGTCGATTCTGCTGCACCGGGCGCAGCCAACGCCGGCACGCGCGGCGGTACCGGATGGATCTCACCTTCGAGGACCTTTTTCAGCATCACTTCGAAGCGCGGCTTCAGCTGTGAAAACGTCTGGCTGATGACGTCGTACTCGCCGATCTTGACGGCCGCCCAGTAGATTGCCGGATCCGACCAGACGTCCTTTCCGTGCTGGCGCGCGCGCATCTGGTCGATCGCCTCATACACGGCCGCATCGATGTTGATGGGCGGCTTGCAAAGCTCGATGAATTCGCCCCACGTCGGCGGCCACTTCAAACGTTCCGCGCCGGCCAGGCCGCGCTTCACGTCGACGAGCTTCATGCCGTTCGCACGAATCTTTTCAGTCCAGGTTGCCTTCATGTTTTCAATGCCGGTGTCCTTCCCGTCGACCACATGGCCGCTGCGGAAGCCGTCGAGCAGCTTGTTGCCGAACATTCCGTGCAGTTGCCCGAAGAGCCAGTCCATGGGGTTAGGCAATGCGCCGGAAGTCTGCGTCGATGACGGTAGATTCGTTGTCATAGCTCGGTGCTCCAAGTCCGATAGATGCAGCAGCAGCTGCGCGGGATGCATCACGGCCACTCGCGCCGCCGGTACGGCGCGGCGCAGCAGCACGCGGGTTCAGAAGGTCGTCAATGATCGGCGCGAGATAGTTCGGGCCGGGCATGGGGTTCATGCGGCGCGACGCGACAACCGACAAAGCAGCGTCGAGAACCTCGTTCGTCACGCGGGCGTCGTCGCCCCATGCGGAGATGTTTGGGTTTGCAGCGTTCGAGCCCACGATGCCGCGTTGGCGGAGGTACACAGCGATCTCAATCGAGCGATTCGCAGGAGAAGCGATGTCTCCCGTTTGCTTGCCCGTCGTCCCTTGCTCAACCACCTTCTCTTCTTGGGGTTGTTCTGTATCTGTATCTGCTTCTGTATCTGCTTCTGGTGCCGTTGCTGCAACGTTGCATGACCGTTGCACGTCGGATTTCTTGCTTGCTCGATGCTTGCGCGACCGCTCTGTGCTTGAGTCCGACGAGAATTGACGCTTATCCCAGTTGAGGATCTGCCACTCGCCATCGATGAAGCCTTTGCGCAGAAAAAGCGACTTCGTCTCTGCCAATTCGTCCTCAGAGACGCGAAGTGCGAACGCCAGTTCGTCATCCTGCAACGTTGCAAGAACGTCGCTGCAACGGAGGCAGAACAGCATCATCAGACGGCGTTGCATCGCCTCCGACATGCTTTGCACTTTCGCGTCGGTCGCGAACTCGGCGTACGCGCGAAACCAAGGGTTGGCCATGTCAGTTCACCGAGACAGGAAGGCCGATCAGCTGCTGCGCGCAGCGGCGGCCGGGACGCTTCGCCGTGCCGCGAACCGCCAGCACGCCAGCCTTCACGAGTTCGTTCACGCGCCCGCAGATGGTCGGGACACCGAGGCCAGCCGCTACTGCGAGCTCGTCGCGTGTCAGCGTCACGGCACGGTCGCCGCGGAACAGATCGACGATGCGCCGCTGCGTATCGCTGATCTCGATACTGGAGAGCCCGTGAAAGGCGTCAATCTGGGTTTGAGAGGCGTGCATGGATGACCTCAGATGGTGTCGTGGCCGCACGGCAGAAAGCCGTCGGCGGACTGGCGGACGCCGCACGCGATGCAAATCGGCCCCGCGTCGTCGGAAACAGCG
>NZ_JARUXT010000016.1:0-26721 GCF_031451075.1 Caballeronia sp. LZ043
GACGCTGCCCAAGCAGTTCTGGGACGAGACCACGATGCAGATCTCGCCGGTGATCGCCGCTGTCTCGACGCTGCTGTTCGTGTTCATCTCCATTCTGATTTCCATTGCCGACCGCTTGCGTCGTCGAAGCACGGCATCCTGAGCCATTCAAATTTAGAGAAAATCGTATGTCGCTGACGTCTCAATCCTTGCATGGCATCCTGCCCGCGATTCCCACGCCGGTGAATCCGGACGATACCATCCACGTCGATGCCACCCGCGCCTTGCTGCGCTATCTGCTCGAACAGGGCATCGACGGCGTACTGCCGCTGGGCGGCACGGGCGAATACGGCGCGCTGTCGAGCGAGCAGCGCGTGCGCATGGTCGACCTGACCGCGCGCGAAGCAGCGGGCCGCATTCCGGTGATCGCCGGCGTGCTCGATCCGGGATATCACGATGCAATGAAAGCCGCGAAGGACTTCGCCGCCGCCGGCGCCGACGCCTTGCTCGTGCTGACGCCGTATTACACGAACCCGACGCAGGCCGGCATCCGCGATTACTTCCTGCGCTACGCCGACGAATCCCCGGTGCCCATCCTGCTGTACGAAATCCCGTACCGCACGCGTATCGCGATTGCGCCCGAGGTCATTCATGAGTTGTCGAAGCATGAACGCATCATCGGCATGAAGGCGTGCAACACCGACATGTATCACTTCCTGCGCGTAGTCGCGGGCGTCGATGATTCCTTCGCGGTGTTGAGCGGTGAAGACACCTTGTTCCCGCTCCACGTGGCGGCGGGGGCGCGGGGCGGTATCGTCGTGACGGCGTCGCTGTTGCCGACGGCATGGCGCCGTATCTTCGAACTCGCCAGCGCAGGCAAGACGCAGGAAGCGCTCGCGATGCATCGCTCGCTGATCCCGCTGATGAACCTCGCGTTCGCCGAAACCAATCCGGGCCCGATGAAGTCGGTCATGGACCTGATCGGCGTGAATGCGCCGGACATGCTCGCGCCGCTGGTTCGTGCCGACGACACGCTGTCGGGCAACCTGCGCGCCGAGCTGAAGAAGCAGCTGGCGATCTTCGAAGGGCGCTGATCAGCGGCGCGACATCGGCAGCCGCGACTTCGAGATGGAGGTCGCGGCGACCTGTACGTGCTTGACCAGTTCCGCCTCGACACGCTCGATGGTCCAGCGCGTGGTGGGCACCGAGATGTTGACGGCGGCCACAGCGGTGCCGTCATGATCGGTGATCGGCGCGGCCACGGCGATGTCGCCCAGCACGGTTTCATTCTCGATGACGCTATAGCCCCGGCGCGATGCCTGATGCACGCGTTCGAGCAGCTTCTTCTGATCGGTTTCGGTATAGGGCGTCATGCGTTCGAGCGGTGTGCGCGACATGACGGCCTTCAGCTGCTTCTCGGGAAGACGCGAAAGAATGGCGATGCCGGACGCCGTATAAAGCGCGGGAAGACGCGCGCCCAGCGCGATATCCACGTTGAAGAGATGGCGGCCGGGAAAGCGCGCGACAAACACGATCTCATTGCCGTCGATCTCGTGCAGGTTCGTGGTTTCGCCGAGATGACGGCTGATGTCGAGCAAATAAGGCGAGGCTTTATCGATCAGCTCGTTGGCGCGGATGTAGTTATACGAAAACTGCAGGACCTTGGTCGTGAGACGGTAGTCGCGCGTTTCAGGCACACGCGCCAGATAGCCGAGCGCTTCGAGCGTATGAACGATGCGTTGCGCGGCGCTGCGGTCCAGCGACGAAGCCTTGGCGAGATCTGCAAGCGTCATCTGCCGGTTCGGACCGTCGAAGGCGTGCAGCACACGGAAGGTCTTTTCAGCGGAACCGACGAACAGCGAAGAGCGCTCGCCGGATGCTTCGCGCGTGCTGCGCGCAGACGTGGATGATGCCTTGGGCATGGGGCCAATGATTGTATTCCGATGGCTTCGATTGTAGTTCAATCAAAGATGCTTAACTCAGGAAAACGATATGAAAATCGCCTTCATCGGCGCAGGTAATCTCGCTTCGGCTCTGATGGGCGGACTCATTCGACGAGGCGCAACCCCGCATGACCTGCTGGCCGTCGATCCCGACGAAAGCAAGCGGCAAGCAGCCGCGCAGGAACTGGGTGTCGCTACGGCGGAGCGCCTTGCATCGGCGGAAGGCGTCGATGCAGTCGTGCTCGCCGTGAAGCCGCAAATTCTGGAGAAGGTGTGCGCCGCGCTTGCTCCGTTGCTCAAGCGGCAACTCGTCATCAGCGTCGCGGCGGGCGTGCGCATCGCGGATATCTCGCGTTGGCTCGGCGGCTACGCGGCCATCGTCCGGTCGATGCCGAACACGCCCGCGTTGATCGGCATGGGCATGACGGGACTGCACGCGGCGCCAGACGTGACGCCCGACATGCGCGAGCAGGCGAATGCCGTCATGAGTTCGGTGGGCGCTACGCTGTGGGTCGAGCACGAAGCACAACTCGATGCGGTCACGGCAGTGTCGGGAAGCGGGCCGGCCTACGTGTTCTATTTCATCGAATCATTGATCGCTGCGGGCGAAAGCGCCGGGCTCGATGCCGGGCAGGCGCGCACGCTGGCGCTGGAGACGTTCTTCGGTGCATCGGCGCTGGCGCGGCAGTCGGATGAAACGGCGGCAGTGTTGCGCGAGCGGGTGACGTCGAAGGGCGGCACGACGGCGGCCGCGTTGGCCTCGTTCGAACAGTCCGGCATCAAGGAAGAAATCGGGCGCGGCGTGCGTGCGGCACAGGCGCGCTCGGATGAACTGGCCCGCGAACTGGGCGCGCAGTAAAGATAATTTCACTCTCATCTCAAGCTTATGAAAGTTATCGTAACCGTCAAACGCGTGGTGGATTACAACGTGAAGGTGCGCGTGAAGTCGGACAACACGGGCGTGGAACTCGCCAACGTGAAGATGTCGATGAACCCGTTCGATGAAATCGCCGTTGAGGAAGCAGTGCGTCTGAAGGAAGCGGGCATCGCGACTGAAGTGATCGCCGTGTCGTGCGGTGTGACGCAGTGTCAGGAAACCTTGCGCACGGCGCTTGCCATCGGTGCGGATCGCGCGGTGCTGGTGGAGACGGCGGAAGAGCTTCAGCCGCTCGCCGTCGCGAAGATCCTGAAGGCGTTGGTCGATCAGGAAAAGCCTGAGCTCGTCATTCTCGGCAAGCAGGCTATCGATGACGATTCGAATCAGACCGGTCAGATGCTCGCTGCCTTGGCGGGATTGCCGCAAGCGACGTTCGCCTCGAAAGTCGTGATCGCCGATGGCCGCGCTTCTGTCTCGCGCGAAGTGGATGGCGGTGCGGAAACGCTGTCGCTGAAGCTGCCGGCAGTCATCACGACGGACTTGCGCCTGAACGAGCCGCGTTACGTCACGCTGCCGAACATCATGAAGGCGAAGAAGAAGCCGTTGAGCACGATGACGCCTGCCGAACTCGGCGTCGATGTTGCGCCGCGGTTGAAGACGCTGAAGGTCGTCGAGCCGCCGAAGCGCAGCGCCGGTATCGCGGTGCCCGACGTAAAGACCCTGGTCGAGAAGCTGAAGAACGAAGCGAAGGTGATCTGAACATGACGATTCTGGTAATTGCGGAACACGACAACGCGTCGATCAAGGCAGCGACGCTCAATACGGTTGCGGCTGCAACTAAAATCGGCGGCGACGTGCATGTGCTGGTCGCGGGTTCGAACGCGCAAGGCGCAGCCGACGCCGCAGCGAAGATCGCGGGCGTAACGAAGGTGTTGCTCGCCGATGCGCCTCAACTTGCCGACGGCCTCGCGGAAAACGTCGAAGGCACGGTGCTGAACATCGCGAAGGATTATTCGCACATCCTGGCTCCGGCCACGGCCTACGGCAAGAACATCGCGCCGCGGATCGCAGCGCATCTCGACGTCGCGCAGATCAGCGACATCACGGCCGTCGACAGCGCCGACACCTTCGAGCGTCCAATCTACGCGGGCAATGCCATCGCGACGGTGCAGTCGAGCGATCCGATCAAGGTCATCACGGTGCGCGCAACCGGCTTCGATCCAGTCGCAGCAGAAGGCGGCAGTGCAGCAGTCGAGAAGATCGAAGCCGCCGCCGATGCAGGCATCTCGCAGTTCGTGAGCCGCGAAGTGACGAAGCTGGACCGTCCGGAACTGACGAGCGCGCACATCATCGTGTCGGGCGGCCGTGGTCTCGGCAGCGGCGAGAACTACACGAAGACGCTCGAGCCGCTGGCGGACAAGCTGGGCGCGGCGTTGGGCGCATCGCGCGCGGCGGTCGATGCCGGCTACGTGCCGAACGACTTCCAGGTGGGCCAGACGGGCAAGATCGTCGCGCCGCAGCTGTACGTGGCGGTCGGCATTTCGGGTGCGATCCAGCACTTGGCGGGCATGAAGGACAGCAAGGTGATCGTCGCGATCAACAAGGACGCGGAAGCGCCGATCTTCAGCGTGGCCGATTACGGTCTCGTTGGCGATTTGTTCACGGTCGTGCCGGAACTGGTCGCAGCACTCGTCAACTGAAGCCGCAAACCCTCCTCACCCCTGTAGCGATGATCCCGACTTGATGCCCCTCCGGCATGAAGTCTTGATTATTTCTCACGCTACACGCGTTTCTTTCCTCGCCAGAATACTTTCAACACGACGCCGCCGGAGCTCGCCAGGGCCCGCCGGCGCCGGCTGCGCGCGCTCGTTCGCGCGAAACCACCCTCACTTACATACCGAGCAGATGGTATCTGCACGACGCCAGAACGGAGACCGGCCATGACGACGACCGTCGCGAAAAGGCGCACGCAGGCCGACCGCACCGCGCTCGCGCGGGCTGCGCTGGTGCGCTCGGCCATCGCGATCCTGAGCGACCTCGGCTTTGCCCGCGCGACAACCTCGGCCATCGCCGAGCATGCGGGCGTGACCACCGGCGCGCTGCATCACCACTTCCCCACCAAGGAGAGCCTGCTGTTCGCGGTGCTCGACGAACTCACCGAAGAAGCGCTCGCGCTGTTTCGCCAGTTGCGCGATCCGGCGAGCCGTGGCGACGGCGCGGCGCGCGGCATCGTCACGTCGCTGTGGGCGCTGTACGGCAGCCGCCGCTATTGGGCGGTCTGGGAAATCAACATCGGATTGCGGCCGGATCAGGCGCTGCATGAGGCGCTCATCGAGCACCGGACGCGCACGCGCGAACGCATGTACCGCGTGGTCGAGGCGAACCCGTCGCTCAGGGCCGACACGAAGCGCGCACTGACCGAACTGCTGCCGTTCCTGCTCTCGTCGATGCGCGGCATTTTCCTCGACACGTTCTTCGCCGGCCATGAAGCCGAATGGCTGCATCGCCAGCTCGAGCGGCTGATCCATGCGCTCGATCAGGAGATGAAGGCGCTGTCCGCCTAGCCGAACCGCAACATCCCGCGCAACGCCCTTATTTGAATCGCATCACCCCGATCAGGCACCTGGGAGCTCGCATGAATCACCCTAGTCGCGCTACGGCGCATCCGGCGGCAGGCGCCGCGAGAACCGGTTCGAAGAGCCTCGTCCTCGAAGGCGTCAGCAAGCGCTACGGCGGCGTTCAGGCACTCGACACGCTGACGCTCGCCGTGGAACCGGGCGAACTGGTTTCGCTGCTCGGGCCGTCGGGGTGCGGCAAGACGACCACGCTGCGGCTGATCGCGGGCTTCGAGTTTCCCGATACGGGCAGCGTGCGCATCGACGGCGCCGACGTCTCCGCATTGCCGCCGAACAAGCGCGGTCTCGGCATGGTGTTCCAGAACTACAGCCTGTTCCCGCACATGACGGTGGGCGAGAACATCGGCTTCGGGCTGCGCATGGCGGGCGCGAAGAAGGCGCAGATCGCGGCGCAGGTGACGCGCATGCTCGATCTGATTCGCCTGCCGCAGTATGGCGATCGCCGCATCAGCCAATTGTCGGGCGGCCAGCAGCAGCGCGTCGCGCTGGCGCGCGCCATCGTCAATGATCCCTCGGTGCTGCTGCTCGACGAACCGCTCGGCGCGCTCGACAAGAACCTCCGCGAAGGCATGCAGTTCGAGATCCGCCGCATGCAGCAGGAACTCGGCATCACGAGCGTGATGGTCACGCACGATCAGGAAGAAGCGATGACGATGAGCGACCGCGTCGTCGTCATGAGTCACGGGCGCATCCTGCAAAGCGGCGCGCCGCGTGAAGTCTACGACCGGCCGCGCAACCGCTTCGTCGCGGAATTCCTGGGCACGGCGAACGTGTTCGCGTGCCGCGTCAGCGCGCGCAGCGTGCAGTCGATGACCGTGGCCACGCTGCCCGAATCCGGCAACGCTCCGGTCGAGATGACGCTGGACCTGCCGCGCGCGTTGCAGGGCGACTTGCCCGGCACGCTGGAAGTGGCGCTGCGACCCGAGAAGATCGCCATTGATGCGCCCAAGGAAGGCCATATCCGCCTGCGCGGACAGATCGTGCAGCACGTGTTTCGCGGCTCGCAACATTCCTATGAGATCGACGTGCCGGGCCTCGGCCCGCGCATCTACGCCTACGAACAGGCGTTCTCCACCGATCACGCGGGCCATGCGCGCGGCCAGGCGGTGACGGTGTCCTTCGCCCCGCACGACGTGGTCGTGCTCGAACCGGACGGCGCGCCCGCCGCCGCGCCGGATGCGAGCATCGCGCCGGTCACGCAGACCGGGCCGCTGGCGAGCGAAGGAGCGCGCTGATGTCCACGCCCGCCGCCACCGCATCCGCCGCCGCGCCGCAAGGACAGCGGCGCGCCCGCGAGGCCGCGCTGCGCATCGCGCTGCTGTGCGCGCCCGCTCTCGTGCTGCTGATTGTGTTCTTCGCGTTTCCGCTGATCGGCAACGCGCTGCGCAGCCTCGGACTCGACGCGCAGGCTGCGCCGTCGCAGACAAGTCCGTGGTCGAACTACGAGAAGCTGTTCGTCGATCCGTACTACCGTGGCGTGATCGTCGAGACCATCAAGGTGAGCTTCATCGCGACGCTGCTGTGTCTCGCGCTCGGCTATCCGATCGCGCACTTCATGGTGCGCCGCGCGGGACGCCTCGCGATGCCGATGCTGTTCCTGCTGATCGCGCCGCTGCTCACGTCGATCATCATGCGCACGTTCGGCTGGCGCGTGCTGTTCGCGCGACACGGTCCGTTCAATGACCTGCTGATGTGGCTGCATCTGATCGAACGGCCGCTGCGCGTGCTGGGCGGACCGCTTGGCGTATATATCGGCATCGTGCACGTGATGGTGCCGTTCATGGTGCTTTCCATCGTGCCGGTGCTGCGCGGCGTGGACCGGCGTCTCGAAGAGTCGGCGCGCATTCTCGGCGCGGGCGCGGCGCGCACATTTCTGCTCGTCACCTTGCCGCTCGCGATGGAAGGCATTCTCACGGGCTGTGTGCTGGTCTTCATGCTCACGAGCGGCAGCTTCGTGACGCAGTTGCTGCTCGGCGACGGCAGCGTGGTCACGCTTCCGCTGCTGATCTTCCAGCAGTTCTCGCTCACCCAGGATCTCGGCTTCGCCAGCGCGATGGGCAACCTGCTGCTCGTCATCGTGCTTGCGTGCCTGTATGTCCAGTTGCGCGTCGCCGGACGCAACGGAGACGCACGATGATGCGCGCCGGAACCCTCGACAGAATGGCCGCGCGCGCCGGCGCCGGTTCGCTCGTCGTCTTTACTGTGCTGTTCTTCATCGCGCTCATCGCGCCGATCGTGGTGGTGGTGCTGGTGTCGTTCTCGCCGGACGAATCGCTTGCCGTGCCGCTCGGCGGCTTGTCGCTGCGCTGGTATCACCGCTTGTGGGAATACCGCCCGTTCGTCGATTCGCTGTTGACGAGTCTCTACCTCGCGCTCAGCTCGTCGTTCATCGCGATCCTGATCGCCGTGCCTGCGGCGATCGGCGTGGGCCGCAGCAGCGGCCGCGTGGCGACAGCCTTGACCACCTTCCTGCTCGCGCCCATCGCCATTCCCGCGCTGGTGATCGGGCTGTCGCTGCTGTACTTCCTGTCGAACATCGGCATTGGAGTGTCGTTCCTCGCGCTGCTGATCGCGCATACGGTCGTGTCCGTACCCTACGTGATGCGCACCACGCTCGCCACCTACAAGAACACGCACGCGTCCTATCTGGAAGCGGCCTCGGTGCTCGGCGCGGATCGCTGGCAGACCTTCCGCCACGTGACCTTGCCGCTGATCGCACCGGGCATCTTCGCGGGCGCGCTGTTCTCCATTCTCGTGTCGCTCGACAACCTCGGCGTTTCGTATTTCTTCGGCACGGCCAACGTCACGACGCTGCCGGTCGTGATGCTGTCGTACCTGCAAAACCAGTTCGATCCCGCCATCGCCGCGATCAGCACGGTGCAGATGGCGATCACCATTGTCCTGCTGTTGATCGTCGAAAAAACCTACGGCCTGCGCGCGTTGACGACGCAATGAAGCCAGCGCCACACCACCTCACCTGCTACGGAGCCTGAATGAACGTCTCACATGCTGTGCGCGCCACTGGGCTGGCGATCTCGCTTTCCGCCGCCGCGCTGACCGCGCACGCCGCCGACCTGACCGTCACCGCTTACGGCGGTGCATGGGAACAGGCTTATCGCAAGTGCTTCGTGCAGCCCTTCGAGAAGCAGACCGGCAAGTCGGTCGACGTGATTCTCGGCAGCCCGATGCAGTGGATCAACCAGATTGCGGCGAACACGGCGCATCCGCCCATCGACGTGATGATCGGCCTCGTGGACAGCGGCGAGATCGCCCGCCAGAAAGGCCTGGTGGAGCCGATCGACGAAAAGAACGTGCCGAACCTGAAAGACATCAAGCCGAACATGCTCGCGTACGGCAAGGGCTACGGCTTTCCCATCGCGTTCGGCGACTTCGGCCTGATGTACAGCAAGAAGGCCGTGCCGAATCCGCCGAAGACGTGGAAGGAATTCGTCGACGGCACCAACGCCGGCAAGTGGCACGCGGCGCTGCCCGGCATCGCCTATGTGGGCACGGCGCAGGGCTTGATCGGCTTGTTCGCGATGGTGTACGGCGGCAGTCTCGACAACGTGCAGCCGGGTCTCGACGAGATCAAGAAGATGCAGAAGAGCGGCAACGTGACCTTCTACAGCGAACCGAATTCGCCGCTGGTGGCGCTCAAGTCGGGCGATATCGACATGGCCATGTACTTCGACGGCCGCGCCTGGGCCGAGCATGACGCGAGCAATCCGGACATCGGCTATCTGAATCCGAAGCCGGGCGCGGTCGCGTTCCCGACCATGGTGCAGAAGGTCAAGAACGGTTCGCCGCTCGGCTTCCAGTTCATGAACGTGGTGGCGTCGGCGGAAGGGCAGAGCTGCTTCGCCAACCTGATCCAGTATTCGGCCTCGAACAAGAACGTCAAGTACTCGGAGAAAGTGGCGCCGCGCGTGCCGCAGGACAACGACTCGATGTGGCTGCCGTTCGACGTGATCTCGCAGAAGACGCCGCAATGGGTCGAGATGTGGAACAAGCAGATCGGTCGCTGACCGCAACAGAGGATTGAGTTCATGAGCCTGAGAATTGGAGTCGATATCGGCGGTTCCTTCACCGATTTCGCGGTGCTGGACGACGACACGCGCAGTATCCGCACGCTGAAGGTGTTCTCGCGTCCCGACAGTCCCGGCAGCGAAGTGCTGGCGGGCATGGCCGGGTTGATCGAGCGCTATGGCATCGAGGCGCGCGATGTCGCGTACTTCACGCACGGCACGACGGTCGGCGTCAACGCGGTGGTGCAGCGGCGCGGCCTGCGTCTCGCCCTCATCACCACGGAGAAGTTCGAGGACGTGCTGGACATTGCGCGCCTGAAGATCCCCGACATGTATCACCTGCTGTCGCGCCGGCCGGATCCGCTGATTCCGCGCGACCGCGTGTTCGGCGTGAAGGGCCGGCTTGCGGCGGACGGCAGGGAGGAAGCGCCGATCGACAAAGCCAGCGTGCTTGCTGCCATCGAAGGCATTCGCCGCTCGGATTGCGAAGGTGTCGTGGTGTCGCTGCTGCATTCGTATCGCAATCCGCAGCATGAAAAGGACGTGAAGGCGCTGATCGCGAAGCACTATCCAGAGCTGTTCGTGTCGTGCTCGCATGAAGTGTGGCCGATCATCCGCGAATACGAGCGCACCTCCACCGCGATCATCAGCGGCTATGTGCAGCCGAAGGTCGCGGACTATCTGACGCGCCTGCAAGCTGCGCTCGCTGAAGCCGGCGTGCCCGCCGAGCTGAAGGTGACCAAGTCGAACGGCGGCGTGATGAGCGCCGAGAACGGCAAAAGCAACTGCGCGCAGATGATCCTGTCGGGCACGGCGTCGGGCGTGATCGGTGCGGCGTATATCGCGAACCAGTGCGGCATTCGCAACTGCATGAGCCTCGATATCGGCGGCACGACGGCGGACGTCGCGCTG
This sequence comes from Caballeronia sp. LZ043, assembly GCF_031451075.1. Lineage (NCBI taxonomy): Bacteria > Pseudomonadati > Pseudomonadota > Betaproteobacteria > Burkholderiales > Burkholderiaceae > Caballeronia > Caballeronia sp. LZ043. The sequence continues at coordinate 10,373 of NZ_JARUXT010000016.1, forward strand.
ATCGTCGACGGCAAGCCGCAGTACGCGACCGGCGAATACATCGGCGAATTCCAGATTCATATTCCGTCGGTGTCGGTGTCGTCGATTGGTGACGGCGGCGGGTCCATCGCGTGGGTGGACGACTTCGGCGTGTTGAAGGTCGGCCCGCACAGCGCAGGTTCGAATCCGGGTCCGGTCTGCTACGGACGCGGTGGCGAACAGCCGACCATCACCGACGCCTTCGCCGTGATGGGCGTGCTCGGGCAATCGGACCTCGGGTACAACTCGGTGTCGCTGGATCGCGAGGCCGCGCGCCGCGCAATCGGCACGCTCGCCGGGCGGCTCGGCAAGAGCGTCGAGCAGACGGCGGAAGCCATCATCCGCGTGTCCACGTCGAGCATGTATGCGGGCACGAGCCGGCTCGTGTCGCGCTTCGGCATCGACCCGCGCACCTTCACGCTGCTGCCGTTCGGCGGCGCCGGCCCGATGCTCGCGTGCTATCTGGCGCGCGCGCTGAACATGCCGGATGTCACCGTGCCGGTCACGCCGGGCGTGCTGAGCGCGCTGGGCGGACTGATCGCGGACATCAAGAACGACTTCGTCAAGACGACCTACTACGAGCTGAACGAGGCGACGCTCGCGCTCCTCGCGAACGATGCCCGCGAACTGGAGAAGCAGGCGCGCGACTGGATGACGGCGCAGATCGGTCACTCGGAGGGCGTGTCGATCGTCATGACGGCGGACATGCGCTATCGCGGGCAATCGTTCGAGATCGAGACGGCGCTCGATGCCGCCACGATCGCGTCCGGCGATCTCGCCGCAGTGCGCGAAGCGTTCCATCGCGAACATCGTCGCCTGTATGGCCACAGCGACGATCACGCGGGCATTCAGCTGGTGGCGCTGCGGCTGGTGATTTCATCGCCGACGCCGAAGCCCGAGCTCGAACGCATCGCGACGAGCGATGCGGCGCCGGTGCCGGTGCGCGAGATCGACGTGTGGATGGACGACGAAGCGCGCCGCATTCCGCTGTATCGCCGTGCCGATCTGCGCGCGGGCCAGGCGTTCGAAGGCCCGGCAGTGGTCTCGCAAGACGATGCAACCACCTGCGTGCTGCCGGGCTTCTCGGTCACCGTCGATCCGTTCGGCAATCTGGTTCTGACGAATCGCGCAACTCAACATTGAAGACCGATCATGAAATTCGATAAATCGGAACTGCAGATCTTCGCGAACTACTGCGTCGCGGCGGCCGAGAGCATGGCTTATACGCTGGTGCGTACCGCGCACTCGACCTTCGTGAAGGAAACCGAGGACTTCTCGTGTGCACTGGCGAGCGTGGACGGCCTGACCTTCGCGTCGCCGCGCACCTTTGGCGCGACGTGGTATGTCGGTCTGGATTACGGTCCGGTGATCCGTTCGTTCACGGACTACAAGCCCGGCGACGTGTGCATGACCAACGATCCGTACAGCGGTTACGTGGCGACGCACACGCCGGACGTGGTGATGTGGAAGCCGGTGTTCTACGAAGGCGAGATCATCTGCTTCGTGTCGGGGCACATTCATAACACCGACATGGGCGGCGCCGTGCCGGCATCGCTGTCGCGCACGCTGACGGAGATCCATCAGGAAGGCATCCGCTTTCCGCCGACGCGCGTGGTGGACGGCGGCGTGGTCAACGAGACGCTGCTGTCGTGGATGATGGCAAACGTGCGCGCGCCGGATCAGAACATCGGCGACTTGAAGGCGCAGATCGCGTGTCTGACGACGGGCGAGCGGCGCGTGCTGGAGATCGTCGAGCGCTTTGGCGTCGAGGCGTTCAAGGCGGGCATTGGCCAGTTGCTCGATTACTCGGAGAGCCAGGCGCGCGCGGTGGCGCGCACGATTCCGGATGGCAAGTACTTCTTCGCCGATTACGTCGATGAAGACGCCGTCGGCGGCAAGCCGATGCGCATTGCACTGACGCTGACCGTCGATGACGGCCTGCTCGGCTTCGACTTTTCCGGCAGCGATCCGCAACTGACGTCGTCGATGAACGTGCCGACCGGGAATCATCCGCGTCACGCGCTGTTGCTGGTCGCGCTCAATTACGTGCTGTATTCGCTGAACCCGGACATCCTGCTCAACGCGGGGATGTTGCGTATCGCGACCTGCGAGATGCCGCTCGGCAGCGTGCTGAATCCGGTGCCGCCCGCCGCGGTGGGCATGCGTACGCTGACGTGCGTGGTCGTGCAGGCGGCGGTGTTCGGCGCGTTCGCGCAGGCGCTGCCGGAGCGCATGCCGGCCTGCCCGGCGTCGAGCGTGTGTCTGCTCAACGTCAAGACCACCGACACGGCGGGCCGCACCATCATGGCTTCGCTGGGTCCGGTGATGGGCGGTGCGGGCGGTGCATCGGCCGGCGACGGCTCGGATGCGTCAGGCGCGAACATGGCGTTCCTGCGCAACACGCCGGTGGAGATCAACGAAGCCGAAGTGCCGATCCGTATTCTCGAATACGGCCTCGTCGGCGACAGCGGCGGGGCGGGTCAGTATCGCGGCGGGTTGGCCATCGCGATGGAGTTCAAGGTCTTCGCACCGAACACGCTGATCACGGCGCGCAATCGCGACCGCACGCTGTTTGGCTCGTGGGGCATCAAGGGCGGCATGGCGGGTCGCACGTCGGTGTTCAAGCGCAATCCGGGCACGGCGCGCGAGCAAGTGCTCGGCAACACGGACCTGGTAGCCTGCGAGCCGGGCGATGTGATCCGGCTCGAAGGCAATGGCGGCGGCGGTTACGGCGCGCCGACGCTGCGTGCGGCCGAAGCAGTGGAACGCGATGTCCGGCGTGGTCATGTGTCGGCGCAGCAGGCTCGTGAGTTGTATGGCGTGGTGATCGCGAATGGCGCGCTGGATGTGCAGGCTACCGCTGCGCTGCGTGCCGGGATGGGCACGGAGCGGAAGCTCGACGATGGCTTCTTCGACTACGGTCCGAACCGTCGCGCGCATGAAGCCGTGTGGACGCGCGAGCGCTATGCGGTGCTGTGCGAATACCTGGAGTCGGTGTCCATCGGCTGGCGCTTCTTTTTGAAGCATCAGATGTTCGAGCGTCTGGCGGCGCGCGGGGAGGTCGCGACGGGCGTGGAGATCGTGCATGCGGTGTTCGCGGAACTCGTGGCGGAGTTTCCGGCGCTGGGGGCGGGGGAGAAGCGGGCGGCTTGAGCGCCGCGTCTTGCACCAGCAGTAAAAGCAACGGGCCCGGTTCGATGAACCGGGCCCGTTTTATTTGGAGGGTGTCAGATTGATGCGCCTACGGCAACCACCCTTTCGGCAACCCCGCCAGCGCCTCCTTCATCCGCGCCACCGTCGCCGCCGCCGGTTCCACGAGCGGCAATCTCACCGGCCCCAAGCCATCGCCGAGCAGTTCAAACGCCTTCTTCGCCGGACCCGGATTGGTCTCGCTGAAGATCGCATCGAGCATCGGTGCAAGCATTGCATGTTCACGCAGCGCGGTCGCCGCATCACCATTTGCGGCACTCGCATGAATCCGCGCCCACGCCTTCGGCAACAAACTCGCCGACGTCAGAATGCCGCCCACCGCGCCCAGCAGCACGTGATGCACATACAGCAGGTCGTCGCCGCTGAGGATCGCCATGTCCTTGCCCGCCAGCGCCACCGTCCGCGCAAACGCATTGAGATCCGTGTTGCACGCCTTCATGCCGATGATCGTGCCATCTTCCTTCGCCATCGAGGCGATGGTGGCGGGCGGCGTTGCATAACGCGTGCGCGCCGGGATGTCGTACAGCAGCAGCGGCACGCCCGCCGCATCGCGATAGCGCTGGAAATATGCTCTCACGCCAGCGTCGCTCGGCGTGACGTAGAACGGCGTAACCAGCAGCAGCGCCGCCGCGCCCGCATCGACGAAAGCCTGGCCGGCATCGAGCGCTTCCGCATAGCCCGGCGACACCACGCCCGCGACCACCGGCACGCGGCCACGCGCCGCTTCCACGGTCGCGCGCACGACCAGCGTGCGTTCAGCCGGCGAGAGCGCCGTATATTCGCCGGTGCCGCCCACCGGCACGAGGCCGGTCGCGCCATTGGCGATCAGCGTATCGACCAGTGCATGCAGACGTTCCGTATCGATTGCGCCATCCGCCGTGAACGGCGTCGGGAAAGCGGGGTACATGCCCTTGAGGGCGGAGACTTCGAGTGTCATCGGTGAGAGTCCTGTGAAAGCCTTGAACAGCAGCGCGCGTCAGAGCAGCTTGCCGGGATTCATCCGGCCATCCGGATCGAGCGCGCGCTTCACGGCGCGCATCATGTCGAGTTCAACCGCGCTCTTGTAGTGCGAGAGTTCATCGCGATGCGCGCGGCCGATGCCATGCTCCGCGCTGATGCTGCCGCCGAACTCCACGGCGGCGTCGTTGACGATCTTGCCGATCGCATCGACGCGAGCGTCGCGGTCCTCGACCTTCGCCCATACCGAATGCGGGAACAGCACGATCGAGTGAATGTTGCCGTCGCCCACGTGCCCGACATAGAGAAAGCGCGCGCCTTCCACCAGTCCCGCTTCGTTCAGCCTGACTTCGGTCTGCGCGAGGCACGCGGGAATCTGCGAGATGGGCAACGAAATATCGTGCGTGACGCTCGTACCGAAGCGCACGTTGGCCTCGGACACGATATGCCGGATATGCCACAACGCCGCGGCCTGCGCTTCGCTCGCGGGCAGCGCGGCATCCAGCGCGATGCCTTCCTCGAGCGCCGCGCCGATCACGTCTTCGAGCATCGCCTGCAACGGCGCGTCGTGCGCGGCATCGGCGAGTTCGATCATCAGCACCCACGGCGACCGGCCGTCGAGCGGATCGCGCGTGTCGGGCACTTCCTGATAGACCACGTCGAGCTGGCTGCGCGACATCAGTTCAAACGAAGTCAGCGCGTCGCCGCAGGTGGCGCGGCAACGCGACAGCAGTTCGATGGCGGCATCGGCGGAATCGAGCGCGACCCATGCCGTGGCATGCGAACGCAGCGCGGGGAACAGCTTGAGCACGGCAGCGGTCACCACGCCGAGCGTGCCTTCTGCGCCGATGAACATCTGCTTCATGTCGTAGCCGGTGTTGTCCTTGCGCAGGCCGCGCAGGCCGTCCCAGACGCGGCCGTCCGGCAGCACCGCTTCGAGGCCGAGCACCAGCGCGCGCATGTTGCCGTAGCGCAGCACGGCGGTGCCGCCCGCGTTGGTCGAGATATTGCCGCCGATCTGGCACGAGCCTTCGCTCGCGAGCGACAGCGGAAACAGCCGGTCCACCGACGCCGCCGTTTCCTGGATCTGTTGCAGCGTGCAGCCGGCTTCGACGGTGAGCGTGTCGTTGCGCGTGTCGATCTCGCGGATCTTGCTCATGCGCGCGAGGCTGACGATGATGCTGTCGCCCGCTTCGGACGGCGTCGCGCCGCCCACGAGGCCGGTGTTGCCGCCTTGCGGCACCACGCTCACGCCAAGCTCCGCGCACAGTTGCATCACCTGCGCGACCTGCGCGGTGTCCGCGGGCTTGACCACGGCGCGCGCCTTCCCGTGATAGCGGCCGCGCCAGTCGGTGAGCATCGGTTCGGCGTCGGCGAGGTCCACGAGGCCCTTCGGCCCCACGATATGCAGCAGCGATTCGATCAGATTCATGATTGGACCAGCTTGGGTATGACAGTGACGTTGGGTTTGCCGGTCGCAGCCGCAGTGCCGGGCCGCGCGCCCGAGATGCGCTCGGGCAGCGTGTCGATGCCGGGGCTGCCGAGCAGCGTCATGGTCGTCACGATTTCATCGAACAGCAGCGACAGCACGTGCGCGACGCCCGCATCGCCGCGTGCCGCGAGGCCATACAGCGGCGCGCGGCCGAGCAGCACGCCGCGCGCGCCGAGCGCCACGGCCTTGACCACGTCGGCGCCGCGCCGCACGCCCGAATCGAGGTAGACATGCAGCGCATCGCCGACCGCATCGGCCACGGCGGGCAGCACGTCGAGCGGCGCATGCGCGCCTTCCAGCTGGCGGCCGCCATGATTCGACAGCACGATGCCGTCCGCGCCGTGCTGCTGCGCGAGACGCGCGTCATCGACAGTCAGGATGCCCTTGACGAGCAGCGGCCCGTTCCAGTGCTTGCGCAGCCACGCGATGTCCGACCACGCCAGCGACAGATCCATCTGGCGCGCCAGCGCGGCCGCCTGACGTTGCAGATCGGGCGCTTCGCCGAGACTGCGGGCCAGGTTGACGAGTTGCGGCGTGCCCTGGCGCGCCATCTGCAACGCCCAGTGCGGATGCCGCAGCAGATCGAGGATCAGCTTCGGCGTGATCGGCAGCGGCAGGCGGTAGTTGTTGTGAATATCGTGATCGCGGCGGCCATGCACGGGCGTGTCCACCGTGACGAGCAGCGTCGTGTAGCCCGCTTCCGACGCGCGCCGCATGATGCTCTCGGCGATCCGGCGATCCTTCTGCACGTACAGCTGCATCCACAGCTCGCCGTCCGGCGCGGCGGCGCGCACGTCTTCGAGCAACGACGTGGACGCGCTCGACAGCGCGAACGGCACGCCGCGCGCGGCAGCAGCGCGGGCCAGCGTTTCATCGGCCTTGGGCCAGAACAGGCCGTTCAGTCCGGTCGGCCCGACGACCATCGGCGCGGCGGACGCGTAGCCGAACAACTGCGCGGCCGGCGAGACGTGCGAGACATCGACCATCGCGCGCGGGGCGAAATGCACATCGGCAAACGCGGCGCGGTTGCGCGCCAGCGTATGGCCGTCTTCGGCGCCGCCGTCGAGATAGTCGAAGGCGATCTTCGCCAGCCGCCGTCGCGCGGCCTCACGGTAATCGGCGACGTTGGCGAAGCCCTGCGTTGAAGAATAGAAAAGACTCATTGCATCGTGATGGTTCGACGCGGGTTAGCGCAGCACCCAGTCGTTGAAACGCTCGATCGCGACATCCTGATGCGCCGGCCAGTACGACGGGTCGATACGCACGCCGCGCTTCAGATTGTCCGGGAAGGTCGGCAGGTTCTTCGCGCGCTTCGCATCAATGTACTGGAACGCGTCCGGATGCGTCGGCCCGACCGCCAGCGCGCTCGCGACTTCCGCCTGGCGCTTCGGGTCCGCGCAGAACGCGACGAACTGGCGGCAGGCATCGACATTGTCGCCGCCCTTCATGATGCCGAACCCTTGCGGACCGTAGATGTGACCGTCCCAGGCAATCGCGAGCGGCGCGCCCGCATCGATGGCGGGCAGCACGCGCGCCAGCCAGCTCGACGCCATCGCCACTTCGCCCGACTTGAGCAACTGCTCGCACTGCGCGCCCGTGGTCCACCAGATGTCGATGTTCGGCTTCACGCGGTCGAGGCTCTTGAACGCCTTGTCCAGATCGCACGGATAGACGCTGCTCGGCGGCGTGCCGGCGGCCATCAGCGCTTCTTCGATGGTGTCGAACGGGAACTTGCGCAGCGCGCGGCGGCCTGGGAACGCCTTGGCATCCCACAGGTCGGCCCAGGATGCGGGCGTCTTGCCGCCCTTGAAGGCGTCCGAGCGATAGGTCATCACCGTCGTGTAGACGTTGTGGCCGATTGCATACTGGTCGCGGAACTGCGCGGGAATCTTCGCGACGGCTGCGTTGCCGTCGAGATTGACAGGCTCCAGATAGACCTTGTCCTTGCGCGACAGAAGGTACACGGCCGGGAAGCTCAACTCGGCCATGTCCCAGGTCTTCGCGCCCGTCTCGACGATGCTCTTGATCTGCGCGGTCGGTTCAGCGCCCGAGGCCACGCCCACCACTTCGATGCCCGTCGCCTGCTGGAACGGCTTGTACAGCGTGCGGGTGTAGATGTCGGTGTAGACCCCGCCCGAGTCGCGCACCACGAGGCGCTTCGAAGCGGCTTTCGCCGAGGTCCAGATGGCAGGCATCGCAAGTCCGGCCGCGCCGGCTACGCCGAGTCGGATGAAGTCGCGGCGCGAAGCGGTGGAAGGTTTCTTTTGGTCGTTTGCCATGTGGGTCCCCGAGGTGCGAAAACGGGCGCCGCGCGCACAGGCAATGCACGCGCGGCGCCCCGAGAGTGATGGTCTGGCGGCTCGCCGCGCCTCATCAACGCATTCGACGCATTCGACGCATTCGACGCATTCGACGCATTCGACGCATTCGACGCGCCTCGCCAGCGTGTACTCATGATCGATCAGACGTAACGCTTAGCCAAACGAGATAAAAGCACCACATGATGCGAAATGCTCAAGACCTTGCGGGCTTGCAGTCGTCGTCGGCGGTGTATTCGCTGGCCTGCTTCAGCAGCCATTCGCGGAACTTCTCCAGCGGCTTGCCATGGCTGAGTTCGGTCGGATAGACGAGGTAGTAGGCGGAGTCGGCCTTGATGCTCGCCTCGAAGGGCACGATCAGCCCGAACTGTTCGAGCTGCCCGCTCACCAGGAACTTCGGCACCAGCGCGACGCCCAGGCCCGCTGCGGCCGCGCTGATCGCCATGGTGTGCAGCTCATAGCGCATGCCGTGCATGGTGCTCGCGTCCTCCACGCCGAGGCTCGCGAACCAGCGGGTCCAGTCGTCCGGCCGCGTGGTGGAGTGCAGCAGCGGATACGCGAGCAGTTCATGCACGTGCCCGATGGGCCGCTCCAGCAGCGATGCCTTGCACACCGGCACCACTTCCTCGCCGAACAGATAGTCCGCCGTGGTGCCGGGCCAGGTGGGCTTGCCATAGTGAATGGCGGCTTCGAAGTGCGACTCGGCAAAGGAGAACGCATCCGTGCGCACGCCCATGTTGACGCGCACGTCCGGCGCGCATGCGTAGAAATCGCCGATGCGCGGAATCAGCCACTGCGACGCGAACGTGGGCAGCACGGCCAGCTCCAGATAACCGCCGCCGCTGCCGTGCGCGATGATGGAGAGCGTGTCGCGGTCCAGCTGTTCGAGCGAGCGCCGCACCTGCGTGCCGTAGATGCGGCCCGCGCGCGTCAGCACCACGCGTTGCTTGGCGCGCACGAACAGGCGCACGCCGAGATTCGATTCGAGCGTGGCGATCTGACGGGAGATCGCGCTCTCCGTGAGGAACAGTTCCTTGGCCGCGTGCGTGAAGCTTTCATGGCGCGCGGCGGCTTCGAAGGCGAGCAGCGCGCCCATGTTGGGGATCTTGAACTTGCGCATGGTGATTCCAAACACTCATCAAGTCACAATTTAATCTCGCTTTACGCGCGGCACAACGATTAAAAATAATGCGGCCTTGCCGTTGCGGCTCCGCCACCGTGCGTGAAGGCCCGCGGCCAACGTCCAACCGCGATACCAGGCGACCATGCGAAATACGAATATCGAAAGCCTGCTCGAGCGTCTGCTCGGCTCCGAGAAGACGGGCTTGCTCTTCAAGACCCTGAACGCCCCCTCGATCCTGAACGACTGGGAACCCGGCACCGTCACGCGCGCCGAACTGGCCCAGGCGATGAACATGGCGCTCTTCGAAGGCCTGCTCGCGCGTTCGCCGAACGGCCGTACTTATACCGATGAAACCATCGCCAACGGCGGCTCCGTGTATTTCGACCACGGCGCGCTGCGCACCGTGCGCTGGCCGCAGAACGGCGGCTTGCCGCCGGGCGAAGCCGCGTTCACCCGCATTCTCCGGCCGCTCGGCTTCCGGCTGAACGGGCGCTATCCGCTCGACAAGCTCGGCATGACCGGCCGTTCCTATGCCCATGAAGACGCGCCCGACGAGATCGCGCAGTTCTTCGTGAGCGAACTGCATCCCGAGCGTTTCTCGGAGACCTTCCAGCAGGCCGTGACGAATGTGGTGGGCGCATCGCGCGATCCGCTCACGCCGCTGGCGGTGGCGCAACTGTCGGAACTGGAGCGCGACGGCTCGCTGCCCATTGACGCGGCGCACCAGCTGCTGCCGGTGATCGTCGGCGCATTCGAGCGTCAGCACGACCTGCCCATGCTGGCCGACTATGAACTGCTGCTGGCAGAATCGGCGGAAATGGCGTGGATCGCCACCGAGGGCAACGGCTTCAATCACGCGACCGACCGCGTCGCCGACGTGTTCCAGCTCTCCGACGACGAAAAGGCCAAGGGCCGTCCGATGAAGCCCGAAGTCGAACGCTCGCGTTCCGGACGCGTGTTCCAGACGGCGTATCGCGCGGACACGGTCGAGCGCATGTTCCGCACCGCCAATGGCGACACGGTCACGCGCAAGGTGCCGGGCTCGTTCTACGAATTCATCACGCGCAAGCGCGAGTTCGACCGTGCGGCCCGCGCCTGGGTCACCGACCTGCGCTTCGATGCCGGCAATGCGCAAGGCATCTTCAAGATGACGGCCAGCGCGGCGAAGTAAGGTGAGCGCGCAGCCGTATGCGGCGGATGCCGCCCAGTTGCAGTCGCTGCAACGCGGCCTCGCGGCCGCGTTGCGCGGCGAAGTGCGCTTCGATGCCGGCGCGAAGGCGCTCTATGCGTCGGATGCGTCCAATTACCGGCAGGTGCCGCTGGGCGTCGTGGTGCCGCGCGATGTCGATGACCTCGCGCACGCGCTCGAACTGTGCCGTCAGCATGACGTGCCGTTCCTGACGCGCGGCGGCGGCACGTCGCAGAACGGACAGTGCGTGAACGTCGCGGTGGTGGCCGACGCGAGCAAGTACGTGAACCGGGTCGTGTCGATCGATCCCGAGGCGCGCACGGCGATCGTCGAGCCGGGCGTGATCTGCGACACGCTGCGCGATGCGGCGGGCGCGCATGGCCTGACGTTCGGTCCGGACCCGGCGACGCACAGCCGCTGCACGCTCGGCGGCATGATCGCCAACAACTCGTGCGGCGCGCATTCGGTGATGGCGGGCAAGACCGCCGAGAACGTCGAAGCGCTGGAAGTGCTCACGTATGACGGCGCGCGCTTCTGGACCGGTCCGACGTCGCCCGATGAACTCGACCGCATCATCGCGGATGGCGGGCGGCAGGGCGAGATCTATCGGCAGTTGCGCGATCTGCGCGACCGCTATGCCGACGCAATTCGCCGCGAGTTTCCGCAGATCCGCCGCCGCGTGTCCGGCTTCAATCTCGATCAATTGCTGCCGGAGAACGGCTTCAACGTCGCGCGGGCGCTGGTGGGCACGGAAGGCACGTGCGCGGTGACGCTGCGCGCGAAGGTGCGGCTCGTGCACAGTCCGGCGAGCCGCGTGATCCTCGTGCTCGGCTTCGCGGATATCTTCGTCGCGGCGGATGGCGTCGCGCATTTCGAGCGCTTTGGTCCCATCGCTATCGAAGGGCTGGATCGCGGCATCATTCGCGGCCTGCAGGCGCGTGGCCTCAAGACCGATGAAATCGCGCTGCTGCCGGAAGGCGACGCGTGGGTCGTGCTCGAATTCGGCGCCGATACGCCCGCCGAAGCTCGCGCGCAGGCCGAAGAAGCGCGCGCGTTCTTCCTGTCCGGCGCGGGTGGCGAGGGTGTGACCGGTTTCGTCGTCGAGGAGAAGGCGAAGCAGGCGCTGATCTGGTCGATCCGCGAGACGGGTGCGTCGGCGGTGGCGTTGTCGGTGGATCCGTCGAAGCCGGACCCGATCATCGGCTGGGAGGATGCGGCGGTGGATCCGCTGCGCCTCGGCGATTATCTGCGGCGCTTCCAGGCGCTTGTGGACCGTCATGGCTACGAGACCTGCCTGTACGGCCATTTCGGCGATGGCTGCGTGCACGCGCGCATCACCTTCGATCTGCGCAGCGCGGAAGGCGTGCTGGTATGGCGGCGTTTCCTGCGCGAGGCGGCGGAACTGGTCGTGGAATTCGGCGGCTCGCTGTCGGGCGAACATGGCGACGGCCAGGCCAAGGCCGAGTTCCTGCCGATCATGTACAGCCCCGACATCATCTCGGCGATGGAGCAGTTCAAGGCCATCTGGGACCCGGCGCAGCGCCTGAATCCGGGCAAGGTCGTGAACGCCTATCGCGCCGACGAAAACCTGCGCATGGGCCCCGCGTACAAGCCCGTGCAGTTGCAGACGAAGCTCACCTTCCGCAGTCCCGAAGGCGACGGCATGCAGCGCGCGGTGGAGCGGTGCATCGGCATGGGCAAGTGCCGCTCGCTCGATGGCGGCACGATGTGCCCGAGCTTTCGCGGCAGCCGCGAGGAACGCCAGTCGACGCGCGGTCGTGCGCATCTGCTGTGGGAGATGCTGCAGGGCGACGTCATCAAGGACGGCTGGGACAGCGTCGAAGTCAAGGAAGCGCTGGACACGTGTCTTGCGTGCAAGGGCTGCCGCAGCGACTGTCCGACGCATACCGACATGGCCTCGTACAAGGCCGAATTCCTGTCGCATCACTATGCCCGCAGGCGGCGTCCGCGTCAGGCGTGGTTCATGGGGCGCATCGGGCAGTGGGCGCCGTTTGCCGCGCGCGCGCCGTGGCTCGCCAATCTCGCGACTTCGTTCCGGCCGCTTGCGCCGGTGAGCAAATGGATCGCCGGCGTGGCGAAGGATCGCGCGTTGCCGGTGTTCGCGCCGCGCACCTTCCGTGCGACGGCGGCGGCGCAAGGCCATCGCAATGCCGCGAAGCCGACGCGCAAGGTGCTCTTCTGGGTCGATACCTTCAACGACCACTTCACGCCGGATGTGGCGCACGCCGCAAGCGACGTGCTGGCCGCGCTGGGCTATGAGGTCGTGCTGCCGAAGAAGCGTCTGTGCTGCGGCCGTCCGCTGTACGACTACGGCTTGCTCGACGAAGCGCGCGCGATGCTGCGCGAAGTGCTCGACACCTTCGCCGACGAGATCCGCGCGGGCACGCCCTTGGTTGGTCTGGAGCCGGGCTGCCTGTCGGTGTTCCGTGACGAACTGGTCAAGCAGCTTCCCGATGATCCGCTCGCGCATCAATTGGCGCGCCAGACCTTCATGTTCTCGGACTTCGTCGCCGATGCCGACTTCGACTGGCCGACACTCGACGCCGACGTGCTGCTGCACGGCCATTGTCACCAGAAGGCGCTGTTCGGCATGAAGAAGGAAACCGCGCTGCTCGGTCGACTCGGCGTGCGCTGGAAGCTGCTCGATACCGGCTGCTGCGGCATGGCCGGTTCGTTCGGCTTCAACGCGGACCATTACGAGCTTTCGATGAAGATCGGCGAAGACAAGCTGTTGCCGCTCGTGCGCGCGGCGCAGCAGGACACGCTGATCGTCACCAACGGCTTCAGTTGCCGCGAGCAGATCGCGCACGGCGCGCAACGGCACACGCTGCATGTCGCGCAACTGCTGCAACGCGCGCTGCAACACGGCACGCGCAAGGCTGCGCCACAGCGCGAACTCACTTCGCTTGATGCGTGAAGCGCATCAAGTCCTGCAATTAACTCGCTTGAGCCCGGTTGCGCGCACTCGCACAATCGGGCCAGTTCCACTGGAGATCCATCCTTGAAAGCTTCCACCATTCTTTCCGATCTGGGCATCGCGCGTCTGGCCGAAGAAGGCGATATCGTCGTGCGCTCGCCGATCGACGGCGCCGTTGTCGGCCATGTGCAGAGCCACACGCAAGCGCAAGCCGATGCCGCGCTCGCCGCCGCGAAGACCGCCAGCGAAGCCTGGCGCAACGTGCCCGCACCGCGCCGCGGCGAACTCGTGCGCCTGCTCGGCAACAAGCTGCGCGAGAAGAAGGAAGCGCTCGGACGCATCATCACCCTGGAGACCGGCAAGATTCTTCAGGAAGGCATGGGCGAAGTGCAGGAAATGATCGACATCTGCGACTTCGCGGTCGGTCTCTCGCGGCAGCTGTACGGCCTGACCATCGCGTCGGAGCGTCCCGGCCATCGCATGGCGGAATCGTGGCATCCGCTCGGCGTCTGCACCGTGATCTCGGCGTTCAACTTCCCGGCGGCCGTGTGGTCGTGGAACGCGGCGCTCGCGCTCGTGTGCGGCAATGCCGTGATCTGGAAGCCGTCGGAGAAGACGCCGCTGACCGCGCTTGCCGTGGACCGCATTCTCGAAGACGCGCTCGCCGAATTCGGCGACGCACCCAAGGGCCTCACCTGCGTCATCAACGGCGGCCGCGAGATCGGTGCGCAACTCGTCGCGGACCCGCGCTCGTCGGTCGTCAGCGCGACGGGCAGCACGGAGATGGGCCGCACGGTTGGCATCGAAGTGGCGAAGCGCTTCGGCCGCTCGATCCTCGAACTCGGCGGCAACAACGCGGGCATCGTGACCGGCACCGCCGACAGCGAACTCGCGCTGCGCGGCATCCTGTTCTCGGCGGTCGGCACAGCGGGCCAGCGCTGCACGACGCTGCGCCGCCTGTTCGTGCACGAAAGCGTGTATGAGCAGACCGTCGCGCGTCTGAAAACGCTTTACAGCAAGGTCGCCATCGGCGATCCGCTCACGGCCGGCACGCTGATGGGTCCGCTGATCGACGCGCAATCGTTCGAGCGCATGCAGGCCGCGCTTGCACGGGCGAAGGACGAAGGCGGCACGGTGACGGGCGGCGAGCGTCATGTCGTGGCGGGCCGCGAGAACGGTTACTACGTGCGTCCGGCCATCGTCGAGATGCCGTCGCAGACCGCGGTGATGCTGAGGGAAACCTTCGCGCCGATTCTCTACGTGATGAAGTACCGCGAATTCAGCGAGGCGATCGAAGCGAACAATGCGGCGTCGCATGGCCTGTCGTCGTGCGTGTTCACGACCGATCTGCGCGAGGCCGAGCGTTTCCTCTCGGATTCGGGCAGCGATTGCGGCATTGCCAACGTGAACATCGGGCCGAGCGGTGCGGAGATCGGCGGCGCGTTCGGCGGCGAGAAGGAAACCGGCGGCGGCCGCGAGTCCGGCTCCGACGCATGGAAGGGATACATGCGCCGCGCCACCAACACGGTCAACTATTCGTCCGCGTTGCCGCTGGCTCAGGGCATCGACTTTTCGATCGAATGAGCCGCGCGTTCCGGAGCCATCATGATGTACGACTTCACTGAGCCGTTCCGGAACCCCGGCGGCTCGCCGATCCGCGAGTTGTTCAAGTATCTCGGCGAGCCGGGGATGATCTCGCTCGCGGGCGGCCATCCGGCGAGCGATCTGTTCGATACCGACGGCTTGCAGCGCGCCGCCGCACAAGCGTGGACGCAGCCCGCACGCTGCCTGCAATACGGTCCCACCGATGGCCTGCCCGAGCTCAAGGACGCACTCGCGCAGCTCATGCAGCAACGCGGCGTGACGGTGCCTGCGGATCAATTGATGGTCACGACCGGCTCGCAACAGGGCTTCGATCTGTTGCTGCGCGTGCTGGTCGCCCCCGGCGATGCCGTGCTCACCGAGCAGCCCGCGTATCCCGCCACGTTGCAGGCGCTGAAGATGCAGCAGGCGCGCATCGTCACGGTGCCGGTGGATGCGCAAGGGCTGGATGTCGCACGGCTCGCGGCGATGCTCGAAAGCGGCGAGGCGGGACGGCCGAAGCTGCTCTACACCGTGCCAACGTTCGCCAATCCGACAGGCGCGACGCTGTCGCTCGAACGTCGCAAGGCGCTTGTCGAACTGGCGGTGAAGCATGGCTTCATCATCGTTGAAGATGAACCTTATGCCGACCTGCGTTTTGCCGGCGAGGCCTTGCCTTCGCTGCTGAAGGTGGCGCAGGACATCGACGGCGGACGTGAGCGCGTCGTGTACTTCGGCAGTCTGTCGAAGGTGGTGGCGCCGGGGATACGGATTGGCTGGACCGTCGCGCCAGCGGACATCGTGCGGCGCTGCACCGTCGCCAAGCAGACTGCCGATCTGTGCAGCGCGCCGTGGATGCAGGCGATCGCCGCCGCGTATCTCGCCCAGGGCGCGCTGACGGAACACTTGCCGCGCATCGCGGAGCAGTATCGGCGCAAGTGCGAGGCCCTGTGCGATGCACTCGATGCACAGCTCGCGGGCGCGCTGCAATTCCAGCGGCCTGAAGGCGGGATGTTCGTCTGGGCGCGCATGGACGGTGTCGATTCATCGGAACTGCTGAAGCATGCGATTGCGCAGAAGGTGCTGTTCGTGCCAGGCAAGGCCTTCTATGCCGATCACATCGATGCCGCTGCTTTCCGTCTGTCGTTCGCCGCGCCGGGTATCGGCGAGATAGGTGAAGCGGCGGCGCGGCTTGCGCGTGCGCGCGAGGCGTTGCTGGGCTGAAGCTGACACTATTCGCAAATGAAAGCGCCGGGTATTGTTCCCGGCGCTTTCGCTCGTCCATGTTTCAGCATGAGGCTTTGTGCTGGCGCCGCTCGTGAATTCGGCGCCTGATTTGACAGCGCGACTGCGTGAGGAACTCGTCCGGCAACTGGACATCTTCGAGACGGCGCGCTGAGTTTTTGTTCAAGGAAGTGACCTGTATGGCAACCATCAATCTCCAGATCAGCGGTCTGTGCAAGCGTTATGGCGACTTCGTCGCGCTCGCGCCGACCGATCTTGACGTCGCACAGGGCGAGTTC
>NZ_JARUXT010000017.1:0-17029 GCF_031451075.1 Caballeronia sp. LZ043
ATCGCTCATGCTGCGCGGCGGCGGTGCGCCTTGGACAGACGGCCCGCTCGGCCCCGAGATCTGTCATAGCGAAGTCCTCGCGGTACTCGGCGATCAATCCGCTGAGCCGGTATCGCCCCTTCCGATCACAACGAGAACAGGCGATGTTGATGTGGCTCGCGCGGGCTGCCACCGCGCCGAGCGAAACGCTTCCATTCCGTCATGACTGAACCTGTGTATGGGCATCTGCCGGCGCCGGTTCGACGAAGATCGTTGACACGGCGTGCGACTGGGTAAAGCCGATCACTGCCAGCGCGGCCGAGACGCTCGAGACAAAGCGCCAAGTCTTGGCGCACTATCTGGCGGTCGCGAAAAACTGTCCCTCAAATAAGGGGGGCGGGTCTCAGGAGCAGTCATCTGCGTCAGGTTCCGCATGCGGGTCATTGGCGGCATGACCAAACTTTATTTGGGCCGCCACCTTCAACAGCGCATGCGAGCTACAGATCGGACATTGAGGGGATGCGACCGCTTCGCCAGAAAGGAAAAACGATGATCCGCACGATATGCAGTATTGGATCGCTCCGATCCCATCGCTTTCCATAGATGCTCTCGCGCGCGGTCCGCGCCCTGCGTGTGAAAAGAAGCCGGCTCCGTCACCGGTGCCGGCAAACTTGGCTTACCGAGGATAGCCAAGACCTGTGAGGGCGGAGATTACTATCCAAGACCTTACGTAACGCTTAAGTCTAGCATTTGTCTATCCCGTGAGAAGAATCTTAACTGTCGGAAAGGGTGTTGCAATGCGGCAAAAAAAAGCCCGGTGGTTAGCCGGGCTATGAGGGGTTGAATGCAACCAGACGCCATGCAAGCGTCCTTCTGAAGTATGGACGCTGCTGCCACCAACGCAATCTCAACGGTGAAATTCTGCGTTTCGATTCTGTGAACGCCGGCGCGCCTTGGGAGGCGGTCCCTGCACTGGCCGGCGTCTACTTGCTCATTCTGCGCCAGGCGTCTTGAGCTTGCCGTATATCCTGTGCCTGCTTGGCTTCTCGTTCGAAAGCCCGAGAGGATTGCTCCAAGGCTCGTAGACTTTGCTGGAGACAGTAGAGCACCGTTCGCGACGCCTCTGTCGACTGGCCACTCTTTATCTGGCACGCGAGGCGCTCGCATTGCGCATCGATCATGCGATGACAGTCAATGATCCGCCTTGATATGTTGTCCACGGGACCCCGTCGATGAATTATCGAGACGTAGATTGCCACATGTCGTGAGAGAAAGCGCGGACCGCTTTTGCACGGGCGGTTACATTGCCTCAGAACGTGCTGGAATGGCGCTCCATGACCGCGTGCGATCCTGGCTCTGGCCGCTTCGGCGCGTCGTCGATCGTCCCGATACGTTCGATTTCCAGCAGGACCAGTCGCTCGGCTTTCCGGAAAGGCGAGTGCTTGTCGCGCAAATCGTCCAGGCCTAGGTGACGGAGCTTCCTGTCGTGTTCGGCCAATAACGCCCGCACTTCGTCGAGGCGAATGCGCGCGTGCTGCACTTCCCGGATCAGGCGTCGCAGATCTTCGATCTCGGGCCGCCGCTTCAACCATAGTTGCCGAAGCTCGTCGAGGGTGGGCGGGTTCGGCGCCAGCGGCTTCACGACACTTCGGCGCGCTCGATCCAGTCGGGCTGCTCGTACTCGTCGTCGTGCTCGTTGACCACGCAGTCACAGTCGCCGCACATCCACCGGTTCGGCGCGTCGCCGACCGCCGGCTGGAACTCGTCGCGCCCGAGCCGCCTTGCGCAGAGCGGGCACCACATCGACGTCGCTGCCATTGTTGCCACCTTCCGAAACACTGTATGGATGCACAGTATATCCGGTAATCGAAGGCTACTTCGCTGGGGCTCCACCGTTAAAAACGATGTTGCAAGTTGTTGATTAATCAAGCGGAAATACGCTGTTTTGCGTGCTTTTGTGACGCCTCCAAATCGGGCTAAATCCCTTACCCAGCAAGGATTTGAGCCGTTTTCAGCAATCTATGGTGCTGGAATATGCGAGGAACGAGCATTTTCCGGTGCGCGGCCTCGGCACGTTCGCCGGGTCGGGCGGTTCCTGGCTGGGCGCCGAGGCCCATCAGCACGGACTGCTCAACCACGTCTTCTTTCCCGCCAATCGCGGCGGCGGCAACGGCCGCGTGTTCGGCCTTCTGCACGTCGGATCCGATGCGCCCTCGCCGCAAGGCGAGGAGCGGATCTGGCAGGGTCAACGCGAACTGCGCGGCCTGGCTGAGGAACTGCTCGACTGGCCGTCGATCCGTTTCAGCCGCACGGCGACCTTGCAGTACGGGCTCAGCGACTCCGAGCGCATCATCCTCGAGTGGATCCGGCGCGGCGGCGACGCGCGCCATGCCGCCGCCGATCTTTCCGTGACGCAGCGGCAGGTCTATCGGCTGTACAAATCGATCAAGAAGAAGCTTGGACTCGACGACATCCGCGCCTGCGCCCGCATGGCCGCCGACGTGGGCCTGCTCGGACGGTTCCGCTGAGCGGGCATGCTTCAGCCCGCGCGTCTTCCCTTGCGCGCGCGCGGTACGCCTTCGGGCTCGCCCCAGATGAGCGAGGGCATGCCCTTGAGCGCCGCATCGACGCGCTCGCACCACGCGCGCCGCAAGTTGCGCGGATAGTCGTGATGCTGGTCCAGCGAGGTGAACCGGTCCACGCGATAGGTGTCGCGCTCGTAAGCCAGCAGATCGAGCGGATAGGCCACCGAGAGATTCGCGCGCAGGGTTGCATCCATCGAGAGCAACGCGCACTTGGCGGCTTCGTCGAGGGACAGCGCGCGCCGCGTGAACGCCCAGTCGAGCAGCGGACGGCCATGGCGCGACTCGCCGATCTGCAGATACGGCATCGCGGCCGACGCGCACACCGTGTTGCCGCTCGGATAGATCATGAAGAGCTGCGGGTCGGGTGGTGCGGCGGGCTCGCCGGCGGCGGGTGAACGGGCGGGCGGCGTCGCGGCATGCGTGCGGATCTGGCCGCCGAGAATGAAGCTGCAGTTGAAGTCGAGCTCGAACGCCTCCAGTGCCGACGTCTCGCGCCGATGCACGGCGCGCACGGCATCGGCGACCATGCCGGCAGCCGCGCGCAGCGTCGGCGCCGTCAACAGGGACGTGCTGCCGTTGTCGCAGGCGTCCTTCAGCAGGTCGACGACCGCCTGGGTCTGCGCCAGACTGCCCGCGCCGAGCAGCACCAGCACGCGCTCGCCGGGCGTTTCGAACACGGTCATCTTGCGCGCCTCGGCGACCTCCTCGACGCCCGCGCTGACGCGCGTGTCCGAGAGAAACACGAGGCCGTCGTCCACGCTGATCGCCACACAGTAGGTCATGAAATCTCCTTGAGGACGTTCACTGGCGATCGCCGCGCGTGCGGAACTCGAGGTAACGCAGCAGCGAGCCCACGGTGTGCATCAGTTCCGGCGTGAGCCGCGCGGGCGGCAACGCCTGCTCGGCCTGCCAGCCGCCGCCGGCGGCCAGGGCGCGGGCGAGTTCGATCCAGCGCGACAGTTCCGCCGGGACACCACGTACGTCCGCCGTCGCCTCGATGTTCCGCGAGGACGGCGAAGGCGAAGGCGACGCGGGCGCCTCGCCCTCATACGGATGCAGTGCGCCGAAGTGGCTGTCGTAGTGCATCGCGCCGTCGTCCAGGCTGGCTGTGCGCGAGTACTCGGACTTGCGCCCGCCCGAGCGCTCGGCGAACAGCGGCGCGCCGAACTCCGACAGACCGGGCATACCCATCGGATCGTCCGGGCCGCTGAGCAGCGTGCGGTTCACGCCGTCCTGCTGCGCGAACAGCAGCAGCGGGTCGGAAGGCAGATCCAGCAGGTCCGGCAGGGCCGTGCCGGTCAGGCTGGTCAGCGTGCTGTCCTTGGCCGTGGCATCGGTTTCCGCGGCGGGCGCAGCCGGCGCGAGATTCCAGTTGGCCGGGGCGGCGTCGCTGGCGAGCAGCGTGTACGGGCCCACCGCGATGCGATCGCCCGGCGCGATGCCCGCCCGTTCGCCCGCCGCGAGCGGCCGGTCGTTCAGCGCCACGCTCGCAGCGGGCCCCAGGTTCTCGATATGCCAGCCGTCGTCGTGATGCAGCACCGCGTGCCGCTCGATGACCCGCGAGGCTTCGTCGGGCAGGATCAGCAGGTTGCCGTCCGCCCGGCCGATGCCCGCGCCGTCGGCATCGCAGGTCGCGCTCAGGCGGGACGTCAGGATCTTGTTGTCGTACGCAATGGCGGTCAGTCTGAGAGGTCGCATGAGGGACTCGCTATCAGTGGTGCTGTGGTGCAAGGCGTTCACGACGGACATGCGAAGGCCTTCATCTGCGGCAGGAAGAACGGGTCGTATGCGCTGTTGCTGCGAATCGTCATCGACAGCTTGTGACCGTCCACCGTGAAGGTGGCGACAAAGCCGTCCGCGTTGCCGTTGGTCACGATGCTCGCCTGATCGAACAGGTGTTGCAGCGCCCACGGACCCTGCGCGCGGATGCCCGACGCGCCCGACGGCGTCACCACCTGCAGGCTGACCACTTCGCTGCGCGATCCGGGCCACTGCATGTTGACGGGGATCTGAGGGCCATGCGCGTAACGCATGCTCTGCCCGCCGACGTCGAGCACGAACTCCGTGATCGCGGGATCGAGGTCGAGCGGCGTGATCGAAAAGCCATACGACATCGAAGCCGCGTTGCCCGCGAAGAACACGTTGCGGATGATCGACGCATTGCGGAACGACGCCGCGAAGCCGCCGCCCGGATCGGAGTTGAACGACGCCGTGTCCGCGCTCGTCGTCATGCCGTGCGTCAGGTTCTTCTGATAGAAGTCGTCCATCAGTCCGCCTGGCGAGAACATCCGCGAAAAGTCGCTGCTCGCCACGTCATGGTTCGAATTGCGCGCGAACGGATAGCGTCCCGCGATGGTCTGCGCGCACACCGCGCCCACGCTGGAGTAGGCGCTCTTGCGCAGGTCGCGCTTCATCATGCCGTTGACCTGCGCCTCGCCGGTCTTTGAGACGTCGTTGACGATCCCCTGCATCTGCGACGGCATGCGTCCGGCCTCGGCCTTCAGCCGGTTGAACACATCGGTCTGGGGCGGCGGGTTGTTGCTGTCCACCGCGCCGTTCACCGACACCAGATACTGATACAGCCCGTCGATGGTCTTCAGCACGTCGTCGATCGGCGCCGGGCCCTTGTCGTTCACGTCGCCGGTGAGCACCAGATGCCTGAGCGACGCGAAATGATCGTCGACGATGCTTTCGGGCCGCTCGCCGGAACTCCTGCCCGTGGGCGACGATTCGTCGCCGAACATCTGCGCCAGCGACCTGCGCGCCTCGCCGATGCGCTCGGCAATGCGTCCGGTATCGCGCCGGACCTGCGCGCCGTGGCCGTCCAGCAGATCGGTCTGGCGGGCCACTGCCGTGAAGAACAGCTTGAGCGGCGAGTCGCGCGAGGACAGCGTGCGGGCAATCTGCATGCTCTGCACCAGCGACTGGCTCGGCACGACCTTGATGTCGCCGAGATAGTCGTCCCAGGTCTGGATGAAGTCGCCGAAGTACTGGCGCTTGACCGCGTCGATCAACTGGCGGCGCGAATCGCCGCTCTCCTGGCCGGCGGCGTCGGTGGGCACGCCGAGCACCCAGTGATCCTCGCGGCGCATCTGCTCGACCGCATCGTCGATGTCCTTGTTGATGTGCTCCCAGTAGCCGCTCGCGGTGAACAGCGCGGGCACGCCTTCGGTGATGGGCCGGCCGCTCTTGCGGGTCAGCACGAGGCTCGCTTCCGGACCGCCGGCGGAGGCGATCGAAATGGCCGGCGCCTTGATGGCGTCCATCTCCTTGCGGCGCAGGTAGTGGTAGGTGCGCTGCGCGAACGGCATTTGCAGCAGGCGGCTGCGCACGGTGCTCACGAGCGTGTTGTCGACCGGGAACGGCGAGGCGAGCGGTCCAAGTGCGACGAGATCCGCGAGCTGGCCGTCGATCAGCGAACGCGCCTCCTTCGTCGTGTTGCCCGGCAGCGCGCGGTTGACGTTCAGCTGCAGCCAGGCGGCGAGGAATTCGGGATCCCAGGTCTTCTGGTCGTAGAGCATCAGATAGGCTTTCAGCGCGTCGTAGGTGAATTCCAGGTCGGCGGGCGGCGCGCCCGCGAGGATGTCGTGGATGCGCACCGAGACCACCGGCAGCAGCTTCTCCCGCAAGGTCTTCCGATAGAGATCGCCGGTTGCATCGACGATCTTGTCGCCCTGGTACAGCCCCATGCGGTGACTCAGCGTCGAAGGATTCTCGACGTCGATGGCCGGACTCTCCGGCAACGCACGTTCCATTTCGAGCAGCGGCGCGAGCGCGGTGACATCGCCGGGGGGCACTTCCAGTGGCGCGCCGCTGTAGTGATCGAGATCGGCCGTGTGCCCGGCGACATCGCGCAGGAAGGTCCGGTTGGACAGATAACTGTTGGTCCAGAGCGCGGCCAGCACGGTCAGCGCCAGGCCGGTGGCGAGCAGCGCCCCGCCGTGCATCAGCATGCGCCTGACGGTCTGCGCGCGGTTCCGGCCGGCCCACGCGCTTTCCTCCAGCAACACGTCCGGCAGCAGCCGCGCGAGGAACGTGCTGCCGTGGCGCGGCGCCAGCGCCGGCATGGCCTGATCCGCCGCCAGCCCCAGCCGTTCGCGCCGTTCGCCGAGCACCAGGTCGAGCGGCTTGCCGCCTTGCTGCGCGCTGGTGAAGTAGACGCCGCGTACCGCGAGATTCGTTTCGTATTTCGAGTGACGCGACAGTTCCCCATACCACAACGCAAGCCGTGGCCTGAGCGCGGCGAACTGCTGCGGAAACAGATAGATGTCCTGGCGCCTGCGCACGTCGGGTTCGCGGGCGAGGGTATCGGCGAGGCCATCGTTCAGGCGGTCGACCAGCGCCGCGAGTCCGCTTTCGAAGGCGACGTCCGGCGCCGCGCCCGGATCGGCGGGACGCGTCCAGCCCCACACCTGCGCGCGCGCTTCGTTCGTCAAGGCGTCGAAGGTTTCGGCGAAGCCCGCGAGACGGTCCATCTTGGTCACGACCAGATACACCGGCAACACGATCCCGGCTTCTTCCTGCATGCGCTGGAGACGCGCGCGATGCCGGGCGATCAGCTCCAGACAGTGACGTTCGTCCGCGTGCATCAGGTCGTCCACGGGCAGCGCGAGGATCACACCATTGACCGGCTGATCCGCGCGATGCCGCCGCAGCAGACGCATCAGCGGGAAACGCTCGGCGGCGCCGTCGGCGGGCGCGAGGAAGCTGCCCGGCACGTCCACCAGCACGCAGCGGTTGCCGAACCACCACGAGCAGTCTTCGAGCGGCGAAGCCGGCCCGGACGACTTCGGCTGCGCCAGCCCGGCCTCACGGATGAACGAGGTCTTGCCCGCGCCGTCCGCACCGAGCAGCGCGTACCAGGGCAGCGCGTAGACGTAATGGCCGGTGAGCCGGTCGAGCCAGCCGCGCCACGGCTTGCCGCGCTCGTGCGTGCCGCGCCTGAGCACGGTGAGGGCATCGCGCAGCCGCTTTTCGGTCTCGCCGAGCGGCACGCGCCGTTGCCGCACCACTTCGGCGCGTTCGACCCAGCGCGTGCGCGTGCGTCCGCAGGCCCGCGCGAGGGCGACGATCCAGCCGAGCCGCCAGCACAGCCAGATGGCCCAGATCAGCAGCACGGCGGCGATCAGCCACTCGCGGGCCTCGGGCGTCTCGAACGGATGCGCATTGCCGATGGCGATGAGCGAGAAGTCGTTCCAGATGAGCCAGACGACGATCAACACCAGAATCGTCACCGCCATTTCGCGGCTGAACAGCGCGTTCCTGATTCGTTGGAAAAAGCTCATTGCGCGGCTCCCTGGGGTGTGCTGTCCTGCGTGTTTCGCGGATCGCCGCCCGGTGTGTCGCCGACCTGTGAGGATGCTGCACGCATCAGCACGATCTCCACGCGGCGGTTACGCGACCGGCCGCTTGCCGTGTCGTTCGACGCGATCGGATTCGCGTCGCCGAGCCCCGCCGCCGTGATATGCCGGGTCGCCGACAAACCGTTCACCAGCAGCATCTGTTCGACGCGCCGGGCGCGCGCCAGCGAGAGCGCGTCGTTCGACGGGAATTCCTGCGTGTGCATGGGCTGGTCGTCGGTGAAGCCGTTGACGACGATGTCGCCGGGCAACTGGTTCAGCGCCCCTGCGATGCTCGCCAGCACCGGCCGGTACGCGTCCTTCTCGTTGGCCGAACCCGACGCGAACAGGCCGTCGCCGTGAATCGTCACGATGCTGCGGTCGGGCAGATCCTTGACCTCGATCAGCCCGAGGCGGCACAGGCCCTGCAGCAGGCTCGCCGCCGTCGGCGCCTTGGCGCTCGGCGCGGCGATGTCCGGCAGCCGCGCATGGCGGATCGCGGCCGCGACGACGTCGCCGCGACGATCGGCGGAACTCTTGAACGCCGTGTACATGCCGCCCGTCGCCAGCACCGCGCCGATCAGCCAGACCCACACCGGCACGCGGCCGCGCCGTCCGGTCGCGATGCGCTTGTCCGGCAGCGCATGCTGCGACAGCAGCGCGCCGTACTCG
Source organism: Caballeronia sp. LZ043 (assembly GCF_031451075.1). Lineage (NCBI taxonomy): Bacteria > Pseudomonadati > Pseudomonadota > Betaproteobacteria > Burkholderiales > Burkholderiaceae > Caballeronia > Caballeronia sp. LZ043. The sequence continues at coordinate 8,576 of NZ_JARUXT010000017.1, forward strand.
CCGCGTTGCGTGCGCAGGATCCGCAACAGCCGCTGACGGATGCCGTCGAGCTGGCTTTCTCCCTGGTCGAGCACGCGGTAACGGCCTTCGAAGCCCAGTTGCAGGCAGTAGTACTGCAACTCGATCAGGTCGAGATGCGCGCCCGGGTTCTGGCACAGCCGCGCCAGCAACTGGAAGAACTTCTCGCCGCCCCAGGTTTCGCTGTGGAAGGTGACGAGCAGGCTGTGCGTGGACCAGCGCCCTTCGCCGCCCCACCGGGTCAGCGCGATCGCCTCGTCGAGCACGGTGCAGAGGCAATAGCGCGCGCCGATGATCGTCTCGACGGGAATGCCCAGCAGCGTCGCGCGTTCCTGGAATGCATGCATCTCGCTGACGAGATAGGTGCGCAAGGCCTCGAGCTCGACAGGCCCGCCGATGCGGATCTGGATAGCCGTATCGAGCAGGCTGTTTGCGGTTGCGAGCAGCGGGGTGCCGCCGCGTGCCGGGGCTTCCGGCGACGCAACCGTATCCGGAGGCGTCAGTGCCATTGCTTCTGCCATAGCGTCTTGAAGTCGGTGAAGAGTGGATCGGGGCGGCGCGCCGGGCTAGCGGTCCTGACTGCGGATCGCCCAGCATTCCATCGAGAGTCCGGGCAGGTCGCCCGCGACATGCAGCGCGAGCCCGCCTGACTTTTCGAGCTGGCCCCACAGTTCCGAGCTGGAGTCCAGTTCGAAGTAGTGGTGATCGACGTGATAGGGAATCTGGCGCGGCGCGACCGGCAGCGCGCGCAGTCCGATACCAGGCAGTTGCAGATGCACGAGATTGTGCAGATGCTCGACCGGCCCGATCTTCACCTGCGCCGGATAGCGCGTCTGCACCGCTTCGGCGGGCAGGTCCGCGCGCACCGCGAGCACGAAGGCGGCGCGGCGCAGCAGCTCGGGCGTCGGGATGCGGGCCACCCAGACGCGTTGCGCGCGCTCCTGCAACTCGATGGCCACCGCGCTCTGTTCCATCACGCTCGACAGCGAACGCCGCAGTTCGAGCATCAGCGGGCCGAACGAGCTTTGCAGGTCGTCGTGGCGATACACCGGCCACACCACCGGGCGCCGCGTCGGGCTGGTAAAGGTGCTGAGATCGCAGGCGAGCCTGAGCCAGTCGCGAAACAGGATTTCCGGATGCTGCATGCCGGCCTGCTGCACGTGCCAGGTTTCGGATTGCGCGCGGTTCACGAGGCCGAGCAGCAGGAAGTCCGCCACTTCGCCGACGCTGCCGCGCCCGGAACGCTTGAGGCGCTGTTCGAGCAGCGCGCCGCGCTGTTCGAGCAGGCCATGCAGTTCGCGCACGAGGCCGGTCAGGACCGGATGGCGGATCGCGGACAGCATCGGCGCGATGTAGTCCGGGTCGAGCGAAACGTGGTTGTCCGGGTGGCGCTCGCGCACCCGCACCACGCCGATGCCCTGCCAGTCTGCGCCGAGTTCCGACTCGGGCATCAGGCGCAGGCGCATCTTGCCGAGCTGCACGGCCGCCGGTCCGAGCGAGACCGCGACGTTGTCCGCCAGCTCGGTGTTCTGCGCGACATAGCGTGCGAGCGAGCCCTGGCTGTCCTCGTAGATCACGTCCACGGCGCCATGCTGGCGCAGCGGCGCGGCAAGCACGATGCGCTGGTCGCGCAGCGTGGCGGGAATGTCGAGCGGCGCGGGCGCGTCCTCGCCGCTGTGGAACGAGAACGGCGTGCCGTCAGGCAACACGCCCCGCGCCGACAACAACGCGATCTTGCCGATCTTGAGCGCGCCGTGATCGAGTTCGAGATCGGCGAGACCCCAGAAGAAGGGCGACGCGCCGGCCGCGCTGCGGTGCTGCACGTAGTGCTCGACGTAGCGTTCGAGTTGCTGGAAGTGCTGGGGCCGCAGATACATGCCTTCGGACCACACGACCTTGCTGTGATCGATCCATGATTCGCGCGCCCGGATAGTGTTGTTCATGATGTCTTCAACGTTTGTCGAGCGTGACCGTCACGCTCTGACGGGTGATTTCCACGGCGATCTTTTCGGTACGGGGCGAGAACTGCCACACCTTGTAGAGGTTGGTGCTCTTCGGCGGCGCGAGCGCCACGGTCTGTTTCCACAGACGCTTGTCGATCAGCCGATACCCCGCGACGATGCCCAGTTGCGTGGCGAGCGCGCCGCCCGGGCGGCGGAGCGTCCTGGTTTCGCCCGGCTGCATGATGAGTTGCTGCGTGAAGACGAGGTCCTCGCCGAGCGCGTCCTTGGCGCGGTCCTGAAGCGTCGGGAAGCTGGCCGCTTCGAAGGCCCCGGTCGACTTGAGTTCGTAGAGGCCGACGAGAATCGGCGACGGCTTGCCGGTCACGCCGAGATTCGCGTCGTCGGCGACGTGCAGCGTGATCTCGTACGGCACGTCCATGTCGCGCTGGGTGGACGCGCATCCGCACATCGCGATGGCCGCGACGACGCAGACCGCACGGTGTGCGAATCGGTTCTTCATGGATGCTCCCGGGTCACGACGCCATGTTCAGCACTTTGGTCTGGCTGGGCGAACTGCCGGTGCCCGTGGTGTTGGCGTTGTTCTGCAAGGTGGGATCGGTCATGCGCGTGGTCGGCATGCCTTGCAGCAAGACCGTGTTCGCGCCGCGCGAATTGCGTGATGAAGCGGAGACCGAGCCCGACGCCACGCCGCCCTGCGCGCCGCCCTGATCGCCGTTGGATGCCGGGATCGTGGTGCCCATGTTGTGCGCGAAGCCGCCGCCGACCATCACGTTCGTCACGTTGGGCTGTGCGGACGCGCGCTGCGAGTTGTTGTCGTAGCCCGCCGGCGTGCCGACCGGCGGCGTCTTGTTGACCGACACCGAGTCGTTGCCGCCGCCCGCGCTTGAATTCACCATCACCATGTGGGTTCCCCTGGGTTCAACCGAGATGGATCTGTTCGCCGTCGATCTTCGACAGATGTTCGGCGCTCAGCAGCACGTTGCGGCTGTGCAGCCGCATGAGCTCCGTGCTTTCGTGATCGATCTGCGCGGCGCGCACGTGATCCACTGTTTCGCAGGTGCGAAAGCTCTGCTTGCAGACCTGCACGATGTGATCGGCCAGCGTTTCCAGCGAGCGCGTCACGCTGCGCCACGTCTGCGCGCTCGCCTGCGCCACCGTCGCGCGCAGCGACAGCGTCTGCGTATGCAGCTCGGCGCGCGCGCTATCGAGCGTCATGTGGTCGGCGTGAATGGCGCAGCGCTGTGCCGCGTCGAGTTCGATATCGCGCGCGCTCGACAGCCGCAGGCCGCCCTCGGCCTCGACGATCATCGGGCGGGCCATGCGCAGCGTTGCGGGCGCGTCGCCGGGCCGCTCGATGATGGCGATCACGAAATGCCCGTGCGTGCGTTCGCGCGTGACCAGCACGGTGTCGCCGCAAGCCGGCGCGAGCAGGCAGCTGAACGCGGGCTGGCAGGCGATCACTTCGCCGTCGAGCGCGACGCCTACGGTCGCCCCGTCGTCGTCGAGCTGCTGGACACGGCCGATGCGCGGCCACTGGGCTTCGATGTGCTGCTGGGTCAACAGGTTGGCAGGATTGCTCATTGAGTGGTTCTCCGGTTATCAGGCGGCGGGCGTCCGGCTGGCGCGCCGGGACGACCATTGTTCGGCTGCGTACAGCTCTTCGTCGGCGTCGCGGGCGCCTTCCTTGTCCGACCAGGGCCGTTCTTCCGACTCCGCGCGATGGAACAGCGTGCGCTCGAAGCTGGCGTCGTCGAAGCGGGCGTCGTGCAGCGTCGCGCCCGTGAAATCCACGGCTTCGAGACGGGCTGCGTCGAAGCGGGCCGCGCGCCCTTGCGCCTTGTGAAACTGGCTGCCGCGCAGCTGCGCGCGCGAGAAGTCGGCGTGATCGATGCGCGCCTCGCTCCAGATCGTGCCGGGCATGTCGGCGTCGCGGCACTGGATGCGCTCGGCCCGGGCGCGATAGAAGCAGGCCGAGGCTGCGCGCGCGCCGTCGAAGCGCGCGCCTGCCAGCAGCGAGCCGGGGAAACCGGTGTGCGGCAGATGCGCGTTCTCGAAGCAGACCTCGCTCATGTCGCATTCGATGAACTGGCAACGCAGCAGCGTCTGGCCGCTCAAGGCCTGGCCGCTCAGGTTGCATTCCGCGAAGATGGCGTTGTCGAACGACGCTTCGCGGAACGGCGTCTGGCGCAGGTCGACGCGATGAAAGAACACCTTGTGCAACGTGCAGGCGTTGAAACTCGCGCCCGCCACGTTGGCTTCGTCGAAGAAACTGAGCGCGAGGCGCGCATGATCGAAGACGCTGCCCGCGAGATCGCCCTTCAGGACATTCAGGCTGTCGAGTGCGGCCCGTGTGAAGCGCGCGTGCGGCGCGCGGCAATCGACAAAGCTGACGCTCTGCAGGGTCGAGGCGGACCAGTCGGCCTGCTCCATGTCGCAATTCAGGAACTGACTGCCCGTCACGCGCGCATCGGCCAGCACCGCGTGTCCGAAGCGGCAGTGATCGAACACGCAATCGGCGAACCGTGCGCCCGTCAGGTTCGCGGCGCGAAAATCCACCCGCTCGAAGACGCCGCCCGCGCAATCCATGCCTTGCAACGCAGCGCCTTCGAGCGACAACGCCCTCACCGGCATGCCGTCGCGCACCTGCTGTTCAAGGCCGAGCCGATCCATCATGCAGCCTCCGGACGCGCGCGCGGACACCAGATGACCCGCTCCTGATAGGCGTCGTCGAGACGCGTGGTGTCGTCGATCAACACGTCGCCCAGATTGGCGCGGAACAGATTGGCTTCGCGCAGATCCGCGCCGCGCAGATCGGCGGCGCGCAGCAGGGCCTCGATCAGATCGGCGCCTTGCAGGCTCGCCAGACGCAGGTCGGCACGGACCAGATAGCCGCGCTCGAAGCGGGCGTCGAGGAACGTGCAGGCTTGCAGGTCGGCGCTCGAGAAATCGCTGTTGGCAATGCGGGCGCGCGTGAAGTCGCTGCGGGCGAGATCGGCCGCGTGCAGGTTCACTTCGACCAGTTCTGCATCGGCGAAGGTGCTCGCGTGCAGCGCGCCGCACTGGAGGAAGCACGCCTTGTGCAGGCGCGCGCCGTTGAAGCACAGGCGCTGTTCGACCGGAGATTCCGTCAGGCCGAGACCGATGATGTCCGCCCCGCTGAAGTCCAGCGTCTGCGACGGACAGCGGAACAACACGAACTTGCGGATGACCGCGCGGCTGAAATCGGCCTGGCCGATCTCCTGATCCATCATGACGACGTCGCTGATGCGCGCGTCACAAAAGACGCTCGTGCCGAACCGTCCCTTGCTGAACTGCGTGCGGTCGAGCGTCGCGCCCGAGAAATCGCATTGTTCGAGATTGCCTTGTTCGATCACGCTTCGCCGCAGGCAGGCCTCGCGGAAATCGGCGGACTCGGCTTCGACGAGCGAGAGATTGGCTTCGCTCAGGTCGGCGTTGGAGAGGCGCGTGCCGCGCAACGTTGCGCGCACCAGATTGGCCTCCTTCAGACAGGCGCCGATGAAGATCGCGCCGCTCAGGTCAGCGCCTTCGAGGCTGGCGCGCGAGAGATCGACACCGGAGAGATCGAGGTCCGACAGGTCCGCTCCGGCGAGATCGGCTTCGATCAGGGATCTGCCTTGCGCAAGCGCCTGCGTCACCCAGGCGCGCCTGCTGGCCGCGTGGGCCGTCTGACCCGCGACGGGCTGCGACGGCGCGGGCCGGAAGTGCGCGGACTTCAGCTGCGTCGTGCGGCGCATGGCGAGCAGCGACGGATCGATGACCGCTCCCGGCAACTCCGGCAGCGCCGGAGGCGACGCGGGCTCGGCGGCAGCGGGCGGACGCAGGTCCGCGAGGATCTCATCGGCGCGCTTGCGCAGGTCGGCGGTTCTGCGTTCCGCGTCTTTCTCGGTCTGCTCGACGTATTCGACCAGCTGCTCGGGACGCGAGGGCATGGGCGTCGCGGGCGGAGCCGCCGGCGCGCCGAGCGCCTGCGATTCGCGCTCGAGACGGTTGAGGAACTGGCGGGCCATCGCGTTCGGTTCGCCCGGCGTCCAGGCCGAGTCGCCGCTCGCGGCAAGGTCTTCCGGGAACAGATCGCCGTCGCGCATCGCGTACAGCACGCCGCGCCGCGGATCGAGCCGGCGCGTGTGGATGTCTTCATAGTGCGCGACGGGACGCGGCTGGCCGGCGGTCTCCGCGGCCAGCATCAGGCAGGCGATATCGCTGGCATCGAAGGTGCGGATGGCCATCACGCCGTGATAGATCATCACGACCTTCTCAATGTGCGGCAGGAACCAGAGCGTCGTGAGCCGCAGCGGAATCTCGCGGCCCGGAGCGGTGTTCGTGTGCCAGGCGAAGGCGCGCATGTGCAGCGCCGGCAGCCGGCCCGCGATGCGCGCGCGCTCGGGATGCAGGTTGACGAGTTCATAGTCGCACCCGGCGGGCAGCGCGCTCAGGTCGGGGAACTGCTGGTCGGCGGGCGCGATGTTGAAGTACGCGGCATCCATGGTGCGCGGATAGCCCGGAAAATCTTCTTCGATGTAGGTATCGTCGACTTCGCCGTACAGCGCGCGACGCTGCGGCCAGGAAGAGGGCACCGGTGCGAAGCTGGCGCTGCGCACCGGTGCGTCCGATGACGTCATGAGGTCATCGATGTATTCGAGGTTCGGCAGCTTGCGTGACGAAGCTTGTGCCTGGGTCTCGGTCTCATGGCCGAGGCCGAGTGGATTCTGCGGATAGGCCGGGCCGCCATACGCCATCGTCCAGTCGAGCGGCATGCGCTCGAACGGGGCAGCCGGCCGGGGCCGGCCGTCCTGCCAGACGCGGTCGCCGGTGACACGTACCCGCTTGTTGCTCTGCGCGACCCGCAGAGCCACCTCACAGGCGTGCTGCTTGTCGCAATGCGTGCCGTAGGCCCAGGCGGTCGCCAGATACTCGGGATGCCGTTTGGGCAAGCCGAGATCCAGCGTCTGGCCGGCCAGTTCAGCACCGACCGTATTCCACAGCGTCTGCTCTCCGAGGACGCGCGGGGCGTCGCCCAGCGTTGCCATGCAGGCCACCGCAACGCCCAGCAGTTCATTGCCCTGATGACGGTAAGGGCGCGTAAGCACCGTCAGCCGGGTTGGTTTCATGATCTTCATTGCGCGTCTTCTTTCAAGGTAATGCCAGTGTCGGAACTTCATGTCGTAACCGGCGGTACGCATCGACGACCCAGTGCTCGATATCGATGAGCCAAGGGTCGAGATGGACGAGCCGGTCGCCTTGAATTCGGCCCCCTTGGTCTCGAAGGAGGAGGCCCGGGCCGCGACTTCGACGCCCCGGATGCTGACGTTGACAGCGTGAAACTGTTCACGCGTCCCGGCGATGATGTCGAGCTTGTTGCCGATGCTGAGGCGGTTCTCGACGCCAGTGATGACGTTGTTGGCGACCCCGAAGGTCAGGGAGGTCGAGTGCTTCGTTTCCTGTCATGGAACGGAAACTGAGTGTGCCGGGCTCAAATGCTTGGCTGCAGGCCATCACAATCTGGGTCATGTCGCTCTTTGATAATCGGATAGTTAGTCAAACAAACGTGTTGCGAAACTTTGTCATCCTGACGGGATTACGCACACTGCATTGTGTTATTCCCGAACGCTGTCGGCCGACTGCCTGGGTCGAGCTCTGGTGACGGAACTTTCAAAACGGTTCGCATGGTTGCTGCGATCTTCACGCCCGGCATGCGCGTATGCCCGGGATGCCGGGGGACGAACTTCTGGTCGCATCGACGCGACAAGGGTGCATCCGCAGCATCATCCAGGTGAGTTTCATGACCTTCATTGCGCGTCTTCTTTCCTGGTCGGACCGGCTTCAAAACTTGACCTCGTAACCGACGGTCTGAACCGACGATCCCGTAGTCGACACCTCTGATCCGACGGTCGAGATGGACGAGCCGGTCGACGTGACCTCGCTTCCCGTGTTTTCGACGACGGAGCCGGTATTCGACACCTCGGCTCCCTTTGCACTGACGTCGAGCGTGTGGAGTTCTTCGAGCGTCCCGCCGATGACATCGAGCTTGTTTCCGATGTTGAGGCGGTTCTCAGCGCCACCGATGACGTCGTTGACGATGCCGAGCACGAGGGACGACGACTCGCCCGCGATGAGCGTGTTTTCATTTCCGTTCACCGTCAGGTTGAATGCGTGGCCATCGAGCTGCGGGGTGAAAAAGTCCTGCAGGACGGCCGGGACCTGTTGCAGCAGTTGTCCGACCGGACCCGAAGGTGCGGTCGATTGCTGCATCTCGCTGCGGGCATGGGCTTTCTTGCCGCGCTTGCCTCGTCGTGCGGCCATCGCCTGCTGAAATTGACCGGCTGAGCCTGCGCCGGCTTGCTGCTGTAACAGACGTTGCGCGCCGGATGGCGGCGGCGAAGTCGAACTGTCGCCCGAAGCGAGCGGCAAGCCCACTTCGATGGTGTGTGAGCCGGCTGTGGTGTGCGTGGTG
>NZ_JARUXT010000018.1:0-5436 GCF_031451075.1 Caballeronia sp. LZ043
CGATATCGACAATCGCGACGACACCACCGCGACCGATACGCAGGCGAGCACCGCGATCTATGGCTTGGGCAAGGTCGTGCTTGCGGGCGGCAAGGACGCGGACGGCAACTATACGAACGCGAACCTGATCCGCAATCAGTCGGCGCTGATCGAGTCGGCGGGCGACATGGCGCTCCACGCCGCTCAGGTGACGAACACGCGCACCTCGATGACCACGACCGGCCTCAATCAACCGCTCGACCCCGCCGTGATGGAGCAGCTCGGCATCAGCATGTCAGGCTGCACCGCCTGGTACGCCGCCGCCTGCTCGGGGCAAAACGTGCCGTGGGGCGCGCCGCCCGATCCGAACGCCATCGGCGGCGCGTACATTGAACCGCCGCACGGCGGCCAGTGGAACAGCGGCTATCAGTACACGACCTACACGGGCGTCGCGCTCGCCAACCTGATCGCATCGATCAGCCCGCAGGCGCAGATTATCGCCGGCGGCAGTCTCGACGCGTCGCATGTGGGCCTGTTGCAGAACTTCTGGAGCGCGGTCGCGGCGGCCGGCGACATCGCGGCGCCGGCAACGCTCGATCAGAACAGCTGGCGCGGACAAAGCGCGCCCGTCGTGCAGGTGACGTACTCGGGCTATTACCACTACAACAACTACGACGACTCGGAACACAACTGGACGCTGCCGTTCGGCGATGCGCCGTTTGTCGGCGGTCGTCCGAGTGGTTATGCTCAGATCGCACCGGCCGATATCCGATACTTCGCGCTGCCCGCCTACGAATCGAGCTTCGTCGCGGGCCGCACACTCTCCGGCTCGGGTGTGAGCATCGACAACACGGCGGCCAACGCGGGCTTGCCGTCCATCGGACTCGCTCCGGCTCAGGCGGGTTCAGGCGTCGTGATTGGCGACCTTGGCACGCGGCCCGGATCACCGGCGATCGGCGGCGCGAGCTGGGTCGATCCCGTGATCGCGGGCGCGACGGCGCAGAGCGTGTTGCAGAACCTCTCGGTTCCGCAGGGCGGCCTGTTCAGCCGCACGAGTGCGCCGGACGCGACCTATCTCATCGCGACCAATCCGGCTTTCACGAACCAGCGGAGCTTCATCTCGAGCGACTACTTCTTGCGGCAACTCGACCTCGATCCGCAGAAAGTACAGAAACGCCTGGGCGATGGGTTGTACGAGCAGCAGCTCGTGCGCAATCAGGTCACTGCGTTGACCGGCCGCGCCGTGCTCGGTCCCTACACTGACACGCAAGCCATGTATGAGGCGCTGCTGGCCGCGGGCGCGTCGCTCGCGAAGTCGCTCGATCTGCCGCTCGGCATGAGTCTGTCGCCGGAACAGGTCGCGGCGCTCACGAGCAACGTCGTCATCATGCAGACGGTCATCGTCGACGGTCAGTCCGTGCTCGCGCCCGTCGTGTACCTCGCGAAGGCAAGCCAGCAGAACATGAACGGGCCGCTGATCGCCGCGACCGATGTCGACCTGAAGGACGCACAGACCTTCAGCAACAGCGGCACGATACAGGCGGGCAACACGCTTTCGATTCAGGGCAAGCAGATCGACAACGCTTTCGGCGCGCTGCGCAGCGGCGATCTGATGTCCCTTACCACGCAGGGCAACGTCGATCTGACATCCGCCACCCTCAACGCGGGGAGCCTGGCACTGAACGTCGGCGGCAATCTTCTCCTCAATACCGCTGTCAATACAATCCACCAGGTCAGCGCGACGGGCGCGACGCGCACCGTGAGCACGCTCGGGCCGCTCGCGACCGTGAACGTCGCAGGCGACGCGGCGATCGTGACCGGCGGCGACCTTCAGCAGAACGCCGGCACGCTGGACGTCGGCGGCAACCTCGCCATGCTTGTCGGCGGAAACTATGAGCTCGGCTCGGTGCAGACCGGCGAGAACAAGGTCGTCGAGCGCGCCAATGGCGTGTCGCATACCAATCTCAACCAGACGACCGGCAGCGCGCTCAAGGTAGGCGGCGCGACGCAGATCGGCGTTGCCGGCGACCTCACCGCGACCGGCGCGTCGCTGGATCTGAACGGCGGCGGCGTGCTCGCGGCAAATGGCAATGTCACCCTGCAGGCCGCGCGCGCGACCTCGACCGTCGACAGCAACAGCGCAGGCGCCGACGGTCACGGCACTTACTCGGAGTCGCTGCACCGCTCGGACGATACGCTCACGAACACCGTGCTCAACGCGGGTAACTCGCTCGTCGTGGCGTCGGGCAAGGATATCAACGTCACCGGCAGCACGATCAACCTCGACCACGGCACGGCCGCGCTTGCGGCGACCGGCAACGTCAATATTGCCGCCGCGACCGAGACGCACGTCGAGAACACGCAGGAGCAGCACAGCCACAGCAATGCGGTCAGCGGAAAGGAGGTCACGAGTTCGCGCGCCAGCACGGCGACGCTTGCACAAGGCAGCATGGTTTCCGCGGATGCGGTGACGATCGCCAGCGGCCGCGACATCAACGTCCAAGGCAGTACGATCGTCGGCACGAACGATGTGGCATTGAGCGCAGCGCATGACGTCAGTATCGGCACGTCGCAGGACACCATGACGTCGTCCAGCAGCTATCAGGAAAAGCGCTCCGGGCTCGGCACCAGCGGCCTGACCGTGACCTATGGCAGCAATAATCACGCGACGACCGATCAGGCTTCGAGTGTGACGAACAACGCGAGCACGGTCGGCTCGCTGGCGGGCGATCTCTCGATTCAGGCCGGCACTACCCTGCATGTGACCGGCAGTGATCTGCTTGCGGCGAAAGACCTCGTCGGCCTGGGCGCGAACGTCACCATCGACGCGGCCAAGGATACGGCGCAGCGTTCGCGGACGGAAACCTCACATACGAGCGGCCTTGCGCTCGGGCTGTCGGGTTCCGTGGGCGATGCGATCAATAACGCCTATACGCAGAGCCGCGCCGCGAGTCGTTCGGCGAGCACGGGCAACGACCGCGCGGCGACGCTGCACGCGATCGCGGCCGCGGGGAATGCGGCGATGGCCGTCGCCGGCGCGACCGGCGGCGCGCTGATGCAGAACCCGAGCATCGCCGTTCAGTTGAGCGTCGGGTCGAGCAGCAGCCGCAGCGATTCGAGCGAGACGCAGACGATAAATCGCGGTTCGTCTATGAACGCAGGAGGCTCGGCGGCGTTCGTGGCAACCGAGGGAAACCTGAGCATCGCCGGCTCGAACATCAGCGCAAGCGACGTGTTGCTCGCCGCGAAGAATCAGGTGAACGTCACCAACACGACCGACACGGCGTCGACGCGCAGCTCCAACAGCAGCAAGAGCGCGAGCGTCGGCGTGTCGGTCGGCACGAACGGATTCGGCATATCGGCGGCGATGGCGAACGCGCACGGCGACGCCAACAGCGACGCAGCGATTCAGAACGCGTCGCAAATTACAGGCGCGAATAACGTCGCGATCGTCTCAGGCGGTGATACGAACGTCATCGGCTCGCAGATCGCCGGAAGACAGATCGCGGCGGACGTCGGCGGCAATCTGAACATCGCGAGCGTGCAGGATATGACCGTCAGCGCGGCGCATCAGAGCAGCGCCGGCGGCGGCTTCACGATCAGTCAGAGCGGCGGCGGCGCGAGCTTCAGCGCACAGAACGGCCATGCGGATGGGAATTATGCGCAGGTCAAGGAACAGGCGGGGCTATATGCGGGCGACGGCGGCTTTGATGTGTCGGTCAAAGGCAATACGGCGCTCACGGGCGCGGTCATTGTCGGCGCGGATGACGCAGCGAAGAACAGTCTGTCCACCGGTACGCTGACGTTCGCGGACGTCGGCAACCACTCGCACTATTCGGCGAACAGTGTCGGCGGATCGGTGGGTCTGTCGCCAGGTCCGAGCTCCGACAAGGCTGTCGGTCCTGCTTCAGTGCCGGATCGGGCGGGCTGGTGCCGATGATCGGCCAGCATAAGAACGGCGACCAGAGCGCGACGACACGTAGCGCGGTGAGCCCGGGCACGATTACGCTGACTGACGGCGATCATCAGGCGCAGGACATCGCGAGCCTGAGTCGCGACATGACGAACACGAACGGGACAGTCGCAACCACGCCCGACGTGAACGAGATACTGAACCAACAGGCTGATACGATGCAGGCCGCACAGGCGGCGGGGCAAGTGGTGGCTCAAGGCATCGGCGCGTATGCGGATATGGAGCACAATCTGGCGGAGGCCAATCACGATCAGGCGGGTGCAGCGGCGTGGGCCGAGGGTGGTGAGTACAGAATTGCGATGCATATTGCTGGTGGTGCGGCGGTCGCGGGTCTTGGCGGTGGAAGCGTAGGCAGTGCTGCGCAAGGAGCCGCCGGTGCGGGAATCTCGGCGGCGGCTGCGGGCAAGCTCGATGAGTTGAGTCATGACATCGCGGCGTCCAGTCCGACTGGCAATGCGGATGCAGATCGAGCCTTGGGCAACATCATCGCGAATGTGCTTGCCACGGGAGCGGGCGCAGCGGTGGGCGGTAGTTCGGGCGCGTCGGCTGCGTCGAGCGTTGATTTATACAATCGATCTGCTCATGACGGTGCGGGCGGCGACAAGAGGTCGAAGGATCTGGTGGCGCAGGTGTGCCCGGCCACTGTGCAATGTAGTGACGCAATGCTGAGTGCTGAGATTCAGGCGCAGGGGGACAACGCGCAACTTGCACTTGGGGCAATGTCTCCGGATTATGTTTCGATCCAAGGCAACATCTATATTGCTTCAGGCGGCGTAGTAATTAATCTGCACAACGGCGATACATTTGGAAGTTGGGCGCTTGGTAAGCCCATCCCCACGTATTCGTTGAAGCCCGGGCTTTCCGTGACGTTCGGAAGTATTCTTGGTGGAGGAGGTGCAGCAGGTACTAGCTCGTACTTGGCCGGTGGTGGTGCTAATGCATCAACGTTCGTACCTGTTCCGGCCCTCCCTGCCATTGGTGTAGGTGGCGGGATCAGTCATGCATATGGGGGACAAACCTCCATTGAGTATGGTTTTAGCTTCCCGCCTGGTACCGCAGTGAATCCCATTAGTTATGGGTTTGACATGAAAAAGTAGAGAGGCCAATATGGCTGGACCATCATTCAAACCGGGCCAATACAAGAAGCTGAGTAAAGGTCAAAAGACAATCTACTGGGTTGCCATCGTTATTGGATTTACTCTGATTGCTGGCATCTGGATTTATAAACTCGTTCTGGCGCATTGAAACAACGAACCCAGCCTTGCGCTGGGTTCGTTGTCTGTAGCGATCGTTCAAGCCGGTGTGATGATGAGCTTGCCGTCTTCGACCTGAACACACACGCGACTTCGCGGTTTGAATCCGGCCTGTTGCAGGAAGGCGGTGAGTGAGCTTCCCCTGAAATTTCGCCTTCCAGCAGGTCGCGTATAAACTCGACCCAAAGAAAGGAAAGCATAGATGTTCAAGGTACCGCACCAGGTGTACAC
>NZ_JARUXT010000019.1:0-5357 GCF_031451075.1 Caballeronia sp. LZ043
GCAAAAGTATCAAGAGTCTCACACGAAGTATCAGAGGAAGGTTTATCTGTCTTAGGACGGATTAATCATCGTCAGTACGTTGAGTGAGCGACCGGTTTCGAAAGAGACCGAAAACAGTAACAGGTATTGAACTGAAGAGTTTGATCCTGGCTCAGATTGAACGCTGGCGGCATGCCTTACACATGCAAGTCGAACGGCAGCACGGGGGCAACCCTGGTGGCGAGTGGCGAACGGGTGAGTAATACATCGGAACGTGTCCTGTAGTGGGGGATAGCCCGGCGAAAGCCGGATTAATACCGCATACGACCTGAGGGAGAAAGCGGGGGATCTTCGGACCTCGCGCTATAGGGGCGGCCGATGGCAGATTAGCTAGTTGGTGGGGTAAAGGCCTACCAAGGCGACGATCTGTAGCTGGTCTGAGAGGACGACCAGCCACACTGGGACTGAGACACGGCCCAGACTCCTACGGGAGGCAGCAGTGGGGAATTTTGGACAATGGGGGCAACCCTGATCCAGCAATGCCGCGTGTGTGAAGAAGGCCTTCGGGTTGTAAAGCACTTTTGTCCGGAAAGAAAACTTCGTCCCTAATATGGATGGAGGATGACGGTACCGGAAGAATAAGCACCGGCTAACTACGTGCCAGCAGCCGCGGTAATACGTAGGGTGCGAGCGTTAATCGGAATTACTGGGCGTAAAGCGTGCGCAGGCGGTTTGTTAAGACCGATGTGAAATCCCCGGGCTCAACCTGGGAACTGCATTGGTGACTGGCAAGCTTTGAGTATGGCAGAGGGGGGTAGAATTCCACGTGTAGCAGTGAAATGCGTAGAGATGTGGAGGAATACCGATGGCGAAGGCAGCCCCCTGGGCCAATACTGACGCTCATGCACGAAAGCGTGGGGAGCAAACAGGATTAGATACCCTGGTAGTCCACGCCCTAAACGATGTCAACTAGTTGTTGGGGATTCATTTCCTTAGTAACGTAGCTAACGCGTGAAGTTGACCGCCTGGGGAGTACGGTCGCAAGATTAAAACTCAAAGGAATTGACGGGGACCCGCACAAGCGGTGGATGATGTGGATTAATTCGATGCAACGCGAAAAACCTTACCTACCCTTGACATGGTCGGAAGTCCGCTGAGAGGTGGATGTGCTCGAAAGAGAACCGACGCACAGGTGCTGCATGGCTGTCGTCAGCTCGTGTCGTGAGATGTTGGGTTAAGTCCCGCAACGAGCGCAACCCTTGTCCTTAGTTGCTACGCAAGAGCACTCTAGGGAGACTGCCGGTGACAAACCGGAGGAAGGTGGGGATGACGTCAAGTCCTCATGGCCCTTATGGGTAGGGCTTCACACGTCATACAATGGTCGGAACAGAGGGTTGCCAAGCCGCGAGGTGGAGCCAATCCCAGAAAACCGATCGTAGTCCGGATCGCAGTCTGCAACTCGACTGCGTGAAGCTGGAATCGCTAGTAATCGCGGATCAGCATGCCGCGGTGAATACGTTCCCGGGTCTTGTACACACCGCCCGTCACACCATGGGAGTGGGTTTCACCAGAAGTAGGTAGCCTAACCTGCGAAGGAGGGCGCTTACCACGGTGGGATTCATGACTGGGGTGAAGTCGTAACAAGGTAGCCGTATCGGAAGGTGCGGCTGGATCACCTCCTTTCTCGAGCTTCGCACTGGGTAGCACTACCCGAGCATCCAAGCGCTCACGCTTATCGGCTGTGGTTCAAGAAACAGGCTTTGGGTCTGTAGCTCAGTCGGTTAGAGCACCGTCTTGATAAGGCGGGGGTCGTTGGTTCGAATCCAACCAGACCCACCACGAGTCAAGCAAGACACGGGGGGATTAGCTCAGCTGGGAGAGCACCTGCTTTGCAAGCAGGGGGTCGTCGGTTCGATCCCGTCATCCTCCACCAAAAGTCCTCAATGCACAGTGCTTCGTGAAGTGCTGTGCATTGGCGATTGAAGCCAGTTGATGTCGAAGGCAATGAAGTACGCCGGTCGGCTAAACGTTCTTTAACAATCTGGAAGAAGTAGTAAAGAGAGTAGCGAAAGCGCTTAGAGATGGGCGCAATTAACTGCTCAGGGTAGTGATTGTATCAAGTATGAAAAGGTGATCGAAAGATTGCTTTGGAATACGGCACACACGTAGTGTGGGCTCCACGTAAGTGCTAAAGCACTAACGTGGACCGACACGCGAATACTCAGCCTATGACCAGTGAGTCGTGAGACACACTCGTTATAGGGTCAAGCGAACAAGTGCATGTGGTGGATGCCTTGGCGATCACAGGCGATGAAGGACGCGGTAGCCTGCGAAAAGCGGAGGGGAGCTGGCAAACGAGCTTTGATCCTCCGATATCCGAATGGGGAAACCCACTCCTTATGGAGTACCCGTGACTGAATACATAGGTCATGTGGAGCGAACGCGGTGAACTGAAACATCTAAGTAACCGCAGGAAAAGAAATCAACCGAGATTCCCAAAGTAGTGGCGAGCGAAATGGGAAGAGCCTGTACTCTTTATTTGCATTGTTAGTCGAACG
Organism: Caballeronia sp. LZ043; assembly: GCF_031451075.1. NCBI lineage: Bacteria > Pseudomonadati > Pseudomonadota > Betaproteobacteria > Burkholderiales > Burkholderiaceae > Caballeronia > Caballeronia sp. LZ043. Next base: position 2,538 of record NZ_JARUXT010000019.1, read on the forward strand.
CTCTGGAAAGTGCGGCCATAGCAGGTGATAGCCCTGTAGACGAAAACAGCGTGAAAGAACTAGGTGTACGACAAGTAGGGCGGGACACGTGAAATCCTGTCTGAAGATGGGGGGACCATCCTCCAAGGCTAAATACTCGTGATCGACCGATAGTGAACCAGTACCGTGAGGGAAAGGCGAAAAGAACCCCGGGAGGGGAGTGAAATAGATCCTGAAACCGCATGCATACAAACAGTCGGAGCCTTTGAAAGAGGGTGACGGCGTACCTTTTGTATAATGGGTCAGCGACTTACGTTCAGTAGCGAGCTTAACTGATTAAGGCAGGCGTAGCGAAAGCGAGTCCGAACAGGGCGATCAGTTGCTGGGCGTAGACCCGAAACCAAGTGATCTATCCATGGCCAGGTTGAAGGTGCGGTAACACGTACTGGAGGACCGAACCCACTAACGTTGAAAAGTTAGGGGATGAGCTGTGGATAGGGGTGAAAGGCTAAACAAACTTGGAAATAGCTGGTTCTCTCCGAAAACTATTTAGGTAGTGCCTCGTGTATCACCTTCGGGGGTAGAGCACTGTCATGGTTGTGGGGTCCATTGCGGATTACTACGCCATAGCAAACTCCGAATACCGAAGAGTGCAATCACGGGAGACAGACATCGGGTGCTAACGTCCGGTGTCAAGAGGGAAACAACCCAGACCGCCAGCTAAGGTCCCAAAGATTGGCTAAGTGGGAAACGAAGTGGGAAGGCTAAAACAGTCAGGAGGTTGGCTTAGAAGCAGCCACCCTTTAAAGAAAGCGTAATAGCTCACTGATCGAGTCGTCCTGCGCGGAAGATGTAACGGGGCTCAAGCCAGTCACCGAAGCTGCGGATACGTGCTTAGGCACGTGTGGTAGGAGAGCGTTCCGTAAGCCTGCGAAGGTGTGTCGAAAGGCATGCTGGAGGTATCGGAAGTGCGAATGCTGACATGAGTAGCGATAAAGGGGGTGAAAAGCCCCCTCGCCGTAAGCCCAAGGTTTCCTACGCAACGTTCATCGGCGTAGGGTGAGTCGGCCCCTAAGGCGAGGCAGAAATGCGTAGCTGATGGGAAGCAGGTCAATATTCCTGCACCATTGTTAGATGCGATGGGGGGACGGATCGCGGAAGGTTGTCCGGGTGTTGGACGTCCCGGTCGCTGCATTGGAGAAGGCGCTTAGGCAAATCCGGGCGCGTAATTCAAGGGTGTGGCGCGAGCTCTCTAGGGAGCGAAGCAATTGGAAGTGGTTCCAAGAAAAGCCTCTAAGCTTCAGTCTGACAGTGACCGTACCGCAAACCGACACAGGTGGGCGAGATGAGTATTCTAAGGCGCTTGAGAGAACTCGGGAGAAGGAACTCGGCAAATTGGTACCGTAACTTCGGGATAAGGTACGCCCTTGTAGCTTGACTGGCCTGCGCCAGGAGGGTGAAAGGGTTGCAATAAACTGGTGGCTGCGACTGTTTAATAAAAACACAGCACTCTGCAAACACGAAAGTGGACGTATAGGGTGTGACGCCTGCCCGGTGCCGGAAGATTAAATGATGGGGTGCAAGCTCTTGATTGAAGTCCCGGTAAACGGCGGCCGTAACTATAACGGTCCTAAGGTAGCGAAATTCCTTGTCGGGTAAGTTCCGACCTGCACGAATGGCGTAACGATGGCCACACTGTCTCCTCCCGAGACTCAGCGAAGTTGAAGTGTTTGTGATGATGCAATCTCCCCGCGGCTAGACGGAAAGACCCCATGAACCTTTACTGTAGCTTTGCATTGGACTTTGAACCGATCTGTGTAGGATAGGTGGGAGGCTATGAAACCAGGACGCCAGTCTTGGTGGAGCCGTCCTTGAAATACCACCCTGGTTTGTTTGAGGTTCTAACCTTGGCCCGTGATCCGGGTCGGGGACAGTGCATGGTAGGCAGTTTGACTGGGGCGGTCTCCTCCCAAAGCGTAACGGAGGAGTACGAAGGTACGCTAGGTACGGTCGGAAATCGTGCTGATAGTGCAATGGCATAAGCGTGCTTAACTGCGAGACCGACAAGTCGAGCAGGTGCGAAAGCAGGTCATAGTGATCCGGTGGTTCTGTATGGAAGGGCCATCGCTCAACGGATAAAAGGTACTCTGGGGATAACAGGCTGATACCGCCCAAGAGTTCATATCGACGGCGGTGTTTGGCACCTCGATGTCGGCTCATCTCATCCTGGGGCTGTAGCCGGTCCCAAGGGTATGGCTGTTCGCCATTTAAAGAGGTACGTGAGCTGGGTTTAAAACGTCGTGAGACAGTTTGGTCCCTATCTGCCGTGGGCGTTGGATATTTGAAGGGGGCTGCTCCTAGTACGAGAGGACCGGAGTGGACGAACCTCTGGTGTACCGGTTGTCACGCCAGTGGCATCGCCGGGTAGCTATGTTCGGAAGAGATAACCGCTGAAAGCATCTAAGCGGGAAACTCGCCTTAAGATGAGATATCCCCGGGGCTTCGAGCCCCTTGAAGGGTCGTTCCAGACCAGGACGTTGATAGGTCAGGTGTGTAAGTGCAGTAATGCATTGAGCTAACTGATACTAATTGCCCGTAAGGCTTGATCCTATAACCAGTGTGTTTCGCAGTGACTTGGCGCTTCAGCGCTTAGTCAATGCAACCCCCCAAGGGGGCCACACCGGTTGAGTGAGTCGTTGTTGCCAACAATCACCACCCCAAACACTTCTACTTCTTCCCAGATTGGTTGTGCCGTCCCCGACGACACAACAACAAGTCATGCCTGATGACCATAGCGAGTCGGTACCACCCCTTCCCATCCCGAACAGGACCGTGAAACGA
>NZ_JARUXT010000020.1:0-4674 GCF_031451075.1 Caballeronia sp. LZ043
TCTGTCGCCGGAACAGGTCGCGGCGCTCACGAGCAACGTCGTCATCATGCAGACGGTCATCGTCGACGGTCAGTCCGTGCTCGTGCCCGTCGTGTACCTCGCGAAGGCAAGCCAGCAGAACACGAACGGGCCGCTGATCGCCGCGACCGATATCGATCTGAAGGACGCACAGACGTTCAGCAACAGCGGCACGATACAGGCGGGCAACACGCTTTCGATTCAGGGCACGCAGATCGACAACGCTTTCGGCGCGCTGCGCAGCGGCGGTCTGATGTCCCTCACCACGCAAGGCGACGTCGATCTGACATCCGCCACCCTCAACGCGGGGAGCCTGGCACTGAATGCCGGCGGCGATCTTCTCCTCAATACCGCTGTCAACACAATCCACCAGGTCAGCGCGACGGGCGCGACGCGCACCGTGAGCACACTCGGGCCGCTCGCGACCGTGAACGTCGCAGGCGATGCGGCGATCGTGACCGGCGGCGACGTTCGGCAGAACGCCGGCACGCTGGACGTCGGCGGCAATCTCGCCATGCTTGTCGGCGGAAACTATGAGCTCGGCTCGGTGCAGACCGGCGAGAACAAGGTCGTCGAGCGCGCCAATGGCGTGTCGAATACCAATCTCAACCAGACGACCGGGAGCGCGGTCAAGGTGGGCGGCATGACGCAGATCGGTGTCGGCGGCGACCTCACCGCGACCGGCGCGAGCCTCGACTTGAACGGCGGCGGCGTGCTCGCGGCAAATGGCAATGTCACCCTGCAGGCCGCGCGCGCGACCTCAATGGTCGACAGCAACAGCGCAGGCGCCGACGGTCACGGCACTTACTCGGAGTCGCTGCACCGCTCGGACGATACGCTCACGAACACCGTGCTCAACGCGGGTAACTCGCTCGTCGTGGCGTCGGGCAAGGATATCAACGTCACCGGCAGCACGATCAACCTCGACCACGGCACGGCCGCGCTTGCGGCGACCGGCAACGTCAATATTGCCGCCGCGACCGAGACGCACGTCGAGAACACGCAGGAGCAGCACAGCCACAGCAATGCGGTCAGCGGAAAGGAGGTCACGAGTTCGCGCGCCAGCACGGCGACGCTTGCACAAGGCAGCATGGTTTCCGCGGATGCGGTGACCATCGTCAGTGGCCGCGACATCAACGTCAATGGCAGTACGATCGTCGGCACCAACGATGTGGCATTGAGCGCGGCGCATGACGTCAGTATCGGCACGTCGCAGGACACCATGACGTCGTCGAGCAGCTATCAGGAAAAGCGCTCCGGGCTCGGCACCAGCGGCTTGACCGTGACCTATGGCAGCAACAATCACGCGACGACCGACCAGGCTTCGAACGTGACGAACAACGCGAGCACGGTCGGCTCGCTGGCGGGCAATCTTTCGATTCAGGCCGGCTCTACACTCCATGTGACCGGCAGTGATCTGCTTGCGGCGAAAGACCTCGTCGGCCTGGGCGCGAACGTCACCATCGACGCGGCCAAGGATACGGCGCAGCGTTCGCGGACGGAAACCTCGCATTCGAGCGGCCTTGCGCTCGGGCTGTCGGGTTCAGTGGGCGACGCGATCAATAACGCCTATACGCAGAGCCGCGCCGCGAGTCACTCGGCGAGCACGGGCAACGACCGCGCGGCGACGCTGCACGCGATCGCGGCCGCGGGGAATGCGGCGATGGGCGTCGCCGGCGCGAGACGTGGCGCGCTGATGCGGAACCCGAGCATCGCCGTTCAATTGAGCGTCGGGTCGAGCAGCAGCCGCAGCGATTCGAGCGAGACGCAGACGATAAATCGCGGTTCGTCTGTGAACGCAGGAGGCACGGCGGCGTTCGTGGCGACCGAGGGAAACCTGAACATCGCCGGCTCGAACATCAGCGCAAGCGACGTGGTGCTCGCCGCGAAGGATCAGGTGAACGTCGTCAACACGACCGACACGGCGTCGACGCGCAGCTCCAACAGCAGCAAGAGCGCGAGCGTCGGCGTGTCGGTCGGCACGAACGGCTTCGGCATATCGGCGGCAATGGCGAACGCGCATGGCGACGCCAACAGCGACGCGGCGATTCAGAACGCGTCGCACGTAACGGGCGCTAATAGCGTCGCGATCGTCTCAGGCGGCGATACGAACGTGATTGGCTCACAGATCGCCGGAAGACAGATCGCGGCGGACGTCGGCGCCAACCTGAACATCGCGAGCGTGCAGGATACGACCGTCAGCGCGGCGCATCAAAGCAGCGCCGGCGGCGGCTTTGCGATCAGTCAGAGCGGTGGCGGCGGTTCGTTCAGTTCGCAGCACGGCAATGCGAGCGGCAATTACGCGGCCGTCGAAGAGCAAAGCGGGATTCATGCGGGCGAAGGCGGCTTTGACATCACCGTCAAGGGCAGTACCGACCTCAAGGGCGCGGTGATCGCGAGCGACGCCGACGCAAGCAGGAACACGCTCAACACAGGCACGCTCACCTTCTCGGACCTTCAGAATCGCAGCGACTACAGCGCGAGCAGCAGCGGGTTTAGCGCGGGTGGATCGATAGGCACTGCGCAGAGCGGTATAGGCCCGTCGTCAGTGAGCGGAGCGGGCGGCGTTGTGCCGATGATGAGTCAGAGCGACAGCGGTAGCTCGAATGGCATCACGCGCAGCGCGATCAGCGCCGGGACGATCAACGTCACGGACCGCGAGCACCAGACGCAGGACGTTGCGAACCTCAGCCGTGACACGTCGAGCACGAACGGAACCGTTTCGACGCTGCCGGACGTGAACAACCTGCTGGACAAGCAAGGCGACATGATGAACGCCGCCAGCGCGGCGGGTGAAGCGGTGGCCACGCAGATCGGCATGATCGCGAACGCGAAGCGTGACGGCGCGCTCAAGGATGCAAAAGCAGCCTACGAGCGGGGCGACCTGGATGCGATGCAAGGCTACCTCGACACGGCGGATTCGTGGAGTGAATCGGGCAGCAACAGGATTGCGCTGCACGTAGCGGGTGGCGGGCTGATCGGCGGTCTGGGCGGTGGTGGCATCGGTAGCGCGGCGCAAGGTGCGGCGGGTGCGGGCATGTCTGTTTACTTGGCCAATCGCACGCAGCAGTTCGCGGATGCGGTCGCGGAGGAAGCCGGATCCAAACTCATCGGGAACATTGCGGGCAATGTGGCCAGCACGCTCGGCGGCGGCATCATCGGCGGCACGGCAGGAGCTGCGGCCGCGTCCAATGTGAATCTGTACAACCAGAACAACAACAGGAAGGAAAGCGAAGCCGCGAAGGAAGCGAAAGAGCTTCGGCAGATTCTGGATAAAGAACGGGCTATGCTTGGGCAGAAGTCGGTGAAGACGGCGGATACGGGTGCTGCGACGGTGCGGCCGCCCACCGGGGCACTTGCTGGAAAAGACGCAAAGAGTACGTTCTGGACTTCAACAAAGGATAAGACTCCGGTTGAAAATGCTTACGGTCATTCGACCAAGCACGGCGGAGAGTTTCCGGAGTATCAGAACTCAGTGCAATATGTTCAATCAGCGCAGGACTTTGTAAACAATCCACCGGATGGAACTCTGATTAAGACTCGCCCGAATGGCGATACGCTGTTTTACGATCCGGCGACAAACACGTTTGCGTCAAAAAACAAGGATGGTGCGCCAAGAACGATGTTTAGGCCGTCGGCTGGAATGGACTATTGGAATAAACAGTGATGCAAGAAGACCTTCTCCCGTGCCCATGCTGTGATAGCGTGACCCTTAGTGACCGCGGGAACTATGAAATCTGCGCAGTATGCGGTTGGGAAGATGATCCAGTGCAATCAGATGATCCTACATTTGCGGGTGGGGCTAATCAAAGCAGTCTGAATGAGGCCCGTGCACTTTGGCAGGCAAGAAAAAATCAGGCACAGTAACAACCAACCCGGCTATTGAGCTGGGTTGGTTGTTGTAGCGCTGTTCAGGCGGGGGTGATGACGAGCCTGCCGTGCTCGACGTGAACCCTGACGTTCTGCCCTGCTTCGAAACCCGCCTGCTCAAGCCATCGCCCGGCGAGCTTGAACCACGGATAAAGCGGCGGCGGTGTCTTGTTCGGCCGCATCGAGTAAGGCCGCTCGCGCTCGGCTTGTTGAATCTTGATGAGGCGCTCGGAATGCGCGTTCAATGCTTTAAGATTGGCGTCAGCCATAGTCAACTCCCGTCATGAGTTGGTTGTGGTCAGCGGGCTGTATGGGTTGGCGCCCATGCGGCCCGCGCTTCGTTTACGCGGTGGCGCGTTCGGTACGTCTCTTCAATGGTTCGACAAGTTGCTCGATCATGGCGAGCAGGAAAAATCCCCAGACGATGGCTGCATAGCACCAAAAGCTGTTGAGGTTCCTGAGCCAGACGAACCGTGATGAGCCGAAAATGCCGAGCAGCGCGAGTGCAAACAGGAAGGCGGAGATGTAGGGAAAAATCAGCAAGTTCCAGCGGATGTATGCTTCGAAATGCAATTCGCCGATGAGGATATAGACGAAAGCGGCGATGCCGCCTGACCAGAAGGCCTTCAGAATAAAGATAAAAAAGAAGAGCCAAGTCTGAGTGCTCATTGGCAAACCATCGGGGATTGAGCTTCCCCTGAAATTTCGCCTTCCAGCAGGTCGCGTATAAACTCGACCCAAAGAAAGGAAAGCATAGATGTTCAAGGTACCGCACCAGGTGTACAC
>NZ_JARUXT010000021.1:0-4552 GCF_031451075.1 Caballeronia sp. LZ043
AATCACCTTGCCCTTGGGCTCCGCGCAGTTCGCCCCGCACTCGACGATCTTGCCCATGTGCCAGTAGATGCCCGGCTCGATCCCGTGCAGCATGCACAGTCCCGCGAACGGCGCCGGATCGTACGCACGGCCCGCCACGATGATGTCCAGATCGGGATGCTCGCGCAGTGTCTTCGCAAACGGCTCCGCACCCATCTGCGCGACGATATGCGACGACGCGCCCACATCCGACACCTGCAACTCCGGCGCCGATGCGCACGGCGTGATGCGGCTTTCGCCCATCGCATCGCGGACATACGAGGGGTCCACATCCGAATAGATCTTGGCGATCTTGAAGCGATAGCCTTCGCGCTTCGCGATCTCTTCGATCACATCGACCATGAAGTCCACATGCGCGCGAATGCCGGGGCCACCCGCCGAGCTGATATAGATCGGCACCTTGCGCGTGGCGCAGGCGTCGAGCATCAGCGACAGATCGCGCAGATACGCTTCACGCGTCACCAGTGTCTTCGGCAGGCCGAGCAGATAGGGACCGGGGTCGGTAGAGCCGCCATCGACGATCATCGCGTCGGGCTGTTGATCGATGCCGCGCCAGAAGTCGGCCGCCGGGATGCCGTAGCCCAGGATGCCGTTCGGCGTCAGGATCTTGATTTCGTCCTTCATGAAGTCTCCTTGCGCATCCTTCGGAGCGCCGCATGCTTCGGCATGACGCAAGAGGCGCAGTCGTATGAACCGATTATGTCGAGGCCCACGCCACGACACTATTTGCTTTATGAGATAGACTCATAGACATTCCTGATAAAACCCGGAGACCTTGGGCCATGACGTCCGACAAGCCGGACGAAGCCGCGCATGCCGCGGCGCCGGTCACGCTGCGTTTCGACCTCGTCGAACTGGAGACTTTTCTTGCGGTGGTGGAACTGGGCAGCTTCAGCGCCGCCGCCAGGCGTCTGCATATCTCCCAGCCTTCCGTGACGGCCCGCGTGCAGCGGCTCGAATCGACCTTGAAAACCCGGCTGCTCGTGCGCACCACGCGTCACGTGGAGCCGACCGCCGCCGGCAAGCGCTTGCGCGAGCACGCGGAAGCCGCGCTGCGCGACCTGCGCAAGCTGCTGACCGAATTCCAGGCCGATGCCGAAGCAGCGCGGCTGCGCGTAGTCGTCGCCGCCACGCCGATGATCTCGGCCGTCATGTTGCCCTCGCTGATCCATTCCTTCTGCCAGCGCTATCCGGACGTGCAGATCCAGTTGCGCGACCTGCAATATGAAGACGTGGTCGCGCGGATCGAGAGCAGCGAGGCGGATCTCGCGGTCGTCGCATTCGATAACGATTCGAGCAAGCTGAGTTTCGAAGCGCTCACGGAAGAGGACATGCTGGTCGTGGTGCCGACCTCGCATGCGCTCGCGCCCGCCGGCGAAGTGACGCTGGAGCAGCTCGCGCAAGTGCCGCTGATGCTGCTGGACCGCTATTCGATCCTGCGCGAGCGGCTCGCCGACGAGTTCGCGAAACGCGGTCTTGCGCTGCGGCCGATGCACCACGCCGCCAACCTGAGCACGCTGCTCGGCATGGTGGACGCGGGTCTGGGAGCCACCTTCCTGCCGCGCTCGATGGCGCAGCGCTACGCGCGCGACACTCGCGCCACGCTTCAGGTCACCGACGTCAAGCTGATGCGCAGCTTCGGCATTCTGCGTTCGCGCGATGCGGACCTGAGCGCCGCCGCGCTGAGCTTCGTGCGGCATTTGCAGGCGAACTTCGGCGCGACGCTGACCAGCGACGCGGCGCAGGCCTGACGCCATGATGCGAGCGCTTGCCACTTATCAGCGCGCTCATCTATCCGTTTTATCGATCAATCCATCGCGACATCGAAATTGTTCTGCGGGACGCGCAACTCTAGACTTGGATCATGAAGTGCAGATGCCATGCGCTCATCTCATTCCGGAGACTTTCATGACGCTCAAGAACAATCAGACCTTCCGCGACGCACTGTCGGCTTTTCCGAGCGGCGTCACCATCGTGTCGACGACCGACGAAGCCGGCCGCCACTGGGGCTTCACCGCCAGCTCGTTCTCGTCCGTATCGATGGACCCGCCGCTCGTGCTGGTGTGCATCGCCAACAAGGCGGATTCGCACGCGGCCTTCGTCACCGCGCAGCGTTACGCGATCAACATCCTCTCGCAGGATCAGAAGGACATCGCGATGCACTTCGCGCGCAAGGGCGTCGACAAGTTCGCCCCGCACGGCTTCCGCTATGGCACCGAAGACAATCCGCATCCGCCGGTGCTGCCTGGCTCGATGGCCTCGCTCGTGTGCGTCGCGCGCGACGTGCACGAAGCCGGCGATCATACGGTGCTGATCGGCGAGATCCAGGAAGTCGAGCTGTGCGAAGCCACGCCGCTCGTCTACTACAACCGGGGTTTTCGCAACCTCGAACTTGAAACCGAAGACTCTCTTTCCTGAGCGCATCGCATGAACGCATTCAGTTTCACCACGGTTCCCTCGCTCATCGTCGAATACGGCAGCGCCCGGCGGCTCGGCGCGCTGCTGCGCGAGCGCTATCGCAACGAAAGCCGCGTCGTGCTCGTGACCGACCGCTTCCTCAATCAGAGCGGCCTGATCGCGCCCGCACTCGACGACCTCTCGACCCAGGGCTGGGACGTCACCGTGATCGATGACGTCGTCGCCGATCCGCCCGATCACGTCGTGCTCGACGCCGCCACGCGCGCGAAAGCCAGCGGCGCGCAGATCGTGCTGGGGCTCGGCGGCGGTTCGTCGATGGACGTCGCCAAGCTGATCGCCGTGTTGTGCGCGAGCGAACAGCCGCTCGACAAGATGTATGGCGTCGGCAACGTGGAAGGCCCGCGTCTGCCGCTCGTGCTGATTCCGACCACGGCGGGCACCGGCTCCGAAGTCACGGCCATCTCCATCGTCACGACGGGCGCGACCACCAAGAGCGGCGTCGTCTCGCCGATTCTGTATCCGGACATCGCGCTGCTCGACGCCGAACTCACGCTCGGCCTGCCGCCGCAGGCGACCGCCGCGACCGGCATCGATGCCATGGTGCATGCGATCGAGGCTTACACGTCGGCGCGTCTGAAGAACTCGCTGTCCGACATGCTCGCCAAGGAAGCGCTGCGCCTGCTGTATGCGAACCTGCTGCCGGCTTGCCGCGACGGCAAGGACCGCGCCGCGCGCGAAGCCATGCTGCTCGGCGCGACGCTCGCCGGCCAGGCGTTCTCGAATGCGCCCGTCGCCGCGGTGCATGCGCTCGCCTATCCGCTCGGCGGACACTTTCACGTGCCGCATGGACTGTCGAATGCGCTCGTGCTGATGCACGTGCTGCGCTACAACGCGTCCGCCGCTGCCGCGCTCTATGCGGAACTCGCGGACGTGCTCGGTTGCGCGGCGGCTGGCGACAGCGCCGAGGCGAAGACCGAAGCCTTCGTCCAGGCGATGCAGACGCTCGTCAACGAGACCGGCATTCCGCGCACGCTGCGTGAAGTGGGCGTGGAGGAATCGCATCTGCCGATGCTCGCCTCCGACGCGATGAAGCAGCAGCGCCTGCTCATCAACAATCCGCGCGAGATGACGGAAGCCGCCGCGCTCGACATCTACAAGGCCGCGCTATGAACGCGCCGTCGCAACCGGTCAAACCCTTGCGCATTGCGTTTGTGCAGTCGTGCTGGCATCGCGAGATCGTCGATCAGTGCCGGCATGCGTTTCTTGCGCGCGTCGCGGAATTGGGTTTTGCTGCAAGCGCTGTCGAGTGCTTTGATGTTCCCGGAGCGTTCGAACTGCCGCTGCACGCGAAGCTGCTCGCCACGCGCGGCGGTTTCGATGCGGTGGTGGCAGCCGGGCTTGTAGTCGATGGCGGGATCTACCGGCATGAGTTTGTTGCGCAGGCGGTCATCAACGGGCTGATGCAGGTTCAACTCGACACGCTCACGCCGGTGTTCTCGGCCGTGCTGACGCCGCATCACTTTCATGCAGGCGAAGAGCATCTGCGCTTCTTCCACGATCATATGAGCGTGAAGGGGCGTGAAGTGGCGAATGCTTGTATCGAAACGCTGGAGCGTGTGGCGCTTCTTGTTTGATCACACGCTTGAGTAGTGACAAAGGCATCCGGTTTTTAGTCGGATGCCTTTTTTATTTTCATGACGGATTGAGAACGTGCAGCGTGATCCAGGTTGATGATGCTCATAGGCATTAATCCATTCAGATACCTGTTCTTGACTGCGTGCGCACTTCGAATAATTAGGAAAAGTCGCGTTATATCGCATGCACTCGCGGGGATACATTGACAGTCGGTCGAATACGCAATCCGCGTGTTCTGTTTCATATCGATTGTCGAGGTCTCATCGTGTCGAATGCCGGGTTACAGAATAACGGGATGCTTGGTCCAGCCGCTCGCGCACGACGCCGACAACAATAACGCAGGCACGGGGACGCAGGCGACATGACGATGCTGGCAGTGAACCACCTGACGCCGGTGGTCGGCATCGACGTGCATTGGGTCAATCTCCCGCCGTCGCCCGCGCCTGTTCCGCTGCCGCAT
>NZ_JARUXT010000022.1:0-4498 GCF_031451075.1 Caballeronia sp. LZ043
CTACTGGTTCACGATGCCGCTGGTGGTGGCGGCGGTGATCCTGGTTGTGACCGTGAAGGTCGATTCACGCCAGAAGACGCTCGAAGAAGCGAGTGGCGAGACGAGCGCATAGCGTGACATTGAGGGAGTCGCATCGGTACGAACGGCGGTGCGCAGCAGTAAAACAAAAAATATCGGAGACAGACAAATGAAAACATCATGGATGGGCGTTTCTGTGGCAACCGCGATCACGGCTGCAACGGTACTGGCGCCAGCAACGGCCGACGCGCAATCGTCGGTCACGCTGTACGGCATCGTCGATGTCGGCGTGCAGTTCACCAACCACAACGTTGCCGCGGGTGGCAAAGCCGGCTCGACGTTTTCCGCGGTATCGGGCGGAGCGCAGACATCGCGTTGGGGGTTGCGCGTGCGTGAAGATCTCGGCGGCAACTATGCGGCAATCGCCGTTCTGGAAAACGGCTTCGACGCGACCAAGGGAACGGCCAACAACTCGGGACGTCTGTTTGGACGTTCATCGTACGTGGGCATCGATTCGCCTTACGGAACTTTCACCATGGGTCGTCATGTGACCGGGGTCTATGACTTTAGCGTGTGGTTCGATCCAGTCGGCCCGGCGATCTATTCGAGCGTGGTGTACGACCTTGCTTTCGTGAGTCGCGCCGACAACTCGCTTCGCTATGTCGGCAAGTTCGGCGTGCTGGGTGGCAAGTTGATGGTCGAGCAGCTGTATAGCTTCGGCTATGACAGCGTGAGCGGAGCCGGTCCGGTTGCCGGCGCCTATCGCGTGGGCAAGGAAGAAAGCCTCTTTGTCACATACAACCGCGGTATCGGCACATTGGGATTGCTCTTCGATCAGCAGAACGGCAATGCAATCGCGACACAGGGCGTCAAGACGCAGCGCTATGGCGTGGGTGTATCGGTGGATCTCGAACCGGTACAGCTCTATGCGGCCTATCGCTTCTACGGACAGAAACAGCCTGGGCAGAATCTGTATTCGTCGCTTTACTGGGTCGCCGCGCGTTACACGATCAGGCCGGACTTAAACGTGAGTTCGGATCTCTTCTATCAGGACGACCGTAATACTGGTCAAGGCAATCCGCTGATGCTCTCGATTCTCGCCAGTTACCTGCTGTCGAAGCGCACCGACGTCTACGTGCAGCTTGGAACCATCCTGAACAAGAAGCACAGCAGTCTCGGCTTCGCGGGCTTCAATACGGTCACGACAGGCGCCGTCCAAACAGGCGCAATGGTAGGCATCCGCACGCGCTTCTGATTCGTGAGCGGCGGGACCGATAACGTTTGATCTTGCAAGGAGAAGATGGATGATTCGCAGGTGGATGCTGGCTGTGGTGATGCTCTCGGCGATGATGAATCAAGTGTGTGCTCAGGAGCCGGCCGACCCGGACGATGCGGTGAAAGACCAACTCGTGCAGGCATACCTGATCTTGACGAACGAGGGCACGCTCGATGGCTTCGGCCACATCAGCGCCCGTTCGAGGAAGGACCCGGACATCTTTTATATGCCGCGTGCCATGCCGCCTTCGCTCGTGACGCGTGAAGACGTTCTCGCGTTGCGGGTATCCGATAGCCAGCCGATCGATCCGCGCGGTCGCAAAGTCAACGGCGAACGCTATATCCATGGTGAAATCTACAAGGCACGGCCGGATGTCATGGCCGTGGTCCACTCGCATTCGCAATCCGTCATTCCACTGAGCCTGACGCATATTCCACTGCGGCCGGTGATTGCGCAGGCGGGCTTTCTACCGCTGGAGACGCCGAATTTCGAAATCCGTGATGCGCGCGGCAAGGATGGGCGCGGTATGCAGGTCACCGATGAAAGGCGCGGCGCCGCACTGGCCAAAGCGCTCGGCAAAGCGCCGGCCATTTTGATGCGAGGGCATGGAGACACGGTTGTCGGTCACTCGATCAAGCAGGCTGTCGTGTTTGCCGTCTACGTGGATGCCGACGCGCGGATGCAGACCCAAGCGATTCTGCTATCGAAGAACATCGTGCCGATGAACGCATCCGAACAGTTCGGCGAAGACGCGTTCGATATCAATCGGCCTTGGGAGTACATGCTGGCGAAGACCATGACGCCGGAGGAAAAAGCCAGGGTGGATCACGCGCAGTTCGGCCTCGAACAGACTCAGAGAAAGCAATAGTGTCCGCAGCGGGAGGTCTCCATGACGGCATTCCTGTATTTTGAATCAGCCGTTCCAATGGTCGTGTTGATGGTGTACGAGCCATGTGCTGACATGCCGCAAGTTCAAGATACGGCCGGCAGGCGGTCGCTTGCGGCACGATCTCTCGAATGGCTGCTGTCATGGCTGGTGCCATTCGAACAGTGCGGAGAGCCTTGATTCGCTCCGCCTGACACCGTTTTCGGCTTCAGCCGGGATGTCGGCCGGCAGGCAAACCGTAAACATTTGTATCGCTGCGCTGCTGGGCGATGGCCTGGCGCGCCTGCTCGAGCGTGACCGGATAGTCGTCCCGATTCGGCTGATAGCCGTGCTGTTCGAGCACAAGCAATTCATGACCAACTTGTGCGCGCGTGATCGATGGACTGTTTTCGGCTTGAGCGAGGGCGGGAAGCAGGGCGCAGACTATCACTGCGGCGGCTTCAACGTGTAGCGACATGATGAGCTCCCATCGACGAGGCTTAAGGGCGCAAGCATGCCCTTCTGCTGGTGAAGCGCATAGTGTACGGGTTTACATCGAATCAGTTTGCAGAGCATGATTGTGTTTCGCCCGCAAGACCGGCGTGCGCTCGTTGGCTTCAGATGCGCACGCTTTCCAGGGAATCGAATAGACGTCGCGCGGCTGGATTGGGCGACTGGCCGAGGTAAAGGCTGTAGCTGACGTCCGGAAGGCGCGGTAGCCCGTCTGCTTCGCCCAACACGCGATAGTCGGGGCCCATCACTTCCACTGATCGGGCCGCCACGCCTAGCCTGGCCCGCAAAGCCGCGCGAATGCCCGGCAAGGTCGGCGCCACATAACGGATGCGCCACGCAATGCCTGCTCGTTCGAGATGCTCGAGGGCCATGGTTCTGAACAGGCTCGGTTCGTCGGATGTGATCAGGTCGAGGGGCTGATGGCGGTCGTAGTCGTAATCAGCCGCGCAAATCCATACCGTAGGCGACGTGCGCAGCGTGATCTTGCGATATTCGGGATGATCGCGAGCCGACACCGTCATGTCGATCTCACCACGTTTCATGGCCTGCATAAGGAACGCTGTGCGCCCCGTATCGATGGTCATGCGCAAGCTCGGGAAAGCTTTCGAGAAACGTTGCAGCAGGTTGGGCAACATGGAATCGGCTACATCTGCAGGCGCGCCGAGCCGCACCTCTCCGGTCAATGTAGAGCCCGCAATGGCGGAACACGCTTCGTCGTTCAGCGCGAGCAGGCGGCGCGAATACTCAAGCAATTTCAGGCCGTCTTCCGTGAGACGTTTTTCCCGCCCGCGCTTGTGGAAGAGCGTCTTGCTGAGCTGCGCTTCGAGGCGCTGCATCTGCTGCGTTACCGCCGATTGGGTGCGATGCACCGAATCGGCAGCGGCCGCAAACGATTCGCGTTCGACAATGGCAACGAACGTGCGCAACAGTTCCAGATCCAGGTTGATAAGGCTCATTGTGTGTCTGTCTCCTTGAGCGCGCGGGCGAATGAGTCGCGGGGGTGGCGACAAGATGGTTCGCCGCCCGCTGCTCTGCAAGCTCAAATATATTAAGCATGCTAATGCAATACGATGTTGCGGCGTAAGGGAGGTTTACGTGGCCCGTATCGCAATCTTGTGACATCCGCTTTGGGAATGTGGACGCTCTGATATTTTCTCGTGGGTGACCGTGGCTGATAGAACAGGCGCCGCATGCATCGTTGCCTCCTCGTTCTATCACCCGGGTTGCCGTCGGTTGTTGATCGGCCAAGACGCGATGCTAGCTCTCGCAGTCCTCGTGTGTGAGCGAGAAAAGCGGTTTGCGGAACATCACGACCGACTAAAGCAGGAGGCGCCTGACCTCCTCGCGATAGTCGTCGAAAGTGGTCTTAGTGTTCAAAGAGCGTGACCGCCATGCGCAGATAACGTCGAGATCCTTGTCCGCGACGGCCTACATTCGCGCCGAGCGCGCGCGTTTCAGCCTGCTCCAGCGGTTGAGTTTGGAAGGAATAGCGAAAGTTTCTGTTCGTGCCGGTCAAAGCGCGAGGAGCGATGGTAGCGCAGGCTCCGATGTCGACGCACATCATGAACCACTTCGATTTCTGAACATCATCAGAAAAAATCTCGTGCTGAAGTAATGTAGAGATGAATCAGATAGGGTGGAAGGAAAAAACCGGTAGTGACGAGGCCGAGGTTTTGCTTGCTTAGGCTTGCTTCTCGCACGCGGAAATTGGCTGACGCAGCGCGTCCAGCGCGTGAGTGCGCCCCATCGTTTCAGGCTGTAGTCCAGCGCCTTCGCAATCGCCGAGCCCTCCGCAACGAGTTTGCGCTGCGCCATCAGCCACTCAT
>NZ_JARUXT010000023.1:0-3566 GCF_031451075.1 Caballeronia sp. LZ043
ATTGCGAACGCTGCGCTCGCGTGTGGGCAGGGTGATGCGCGATGTCGAACGGCAAGTCGAGCGGGTATCGGAGTCGGGCCGCATCGCATTGCTCGAACTGCCAGCGTGTGACGGAGATCAAGCATTGCGTCCAAACGGCTGCGAAGAAGATAGTGTGCTCATCGGCGAGGCTCGCAAACTTCCGGAAAGAAAATCAGATCGATCGTGTTTCTGGGGGTTCCACTCCCAACGCACTTCTTCCATCACTTGCTTCAACTGGCCCTGCGGAGTTCTGAAGGGACACCCTTCCGGTCCCGCTGAGTTTCAGCCTCAAGCCATTTCCCCCCAAACTGCGCAATCTGCCCAATCGGCAACCGCGCGCGCGGCGCCAGCTCACGCTCGGCGAGCGCATCGGGCAACGCTCGAGCATCGCCATGATGCGCCACTGAGATCATGCTCAACACCTCGAATCGCGCCGGCACAGCAAACGCCGCACGGAATGCATCGGCATCAAGCCCGCTCATCGCGTGCGCCGCCAAGCCTTGCGCGCTGGCTTGCAGCAACAGCGCCATCGCGGCCGCGCCGGCATCGTAGCTCGCAGTCGGATTCTCCGCGCCCTTTGACGTCAGCGTATCCGCCAGCACGGCGATCAACACCTGCGCGTGCGTATTCCACGACTGATTGAACGAGATCAGCGTCCCGAAGGCGCGCTCAAATGCATCGCGATCAAAAGCCTTTTCAAACACGACGAAGCGCCAAGGCTGCGCGTTGGATGCCGAAGGCGCCCAGCGCGCCGCTTCGAGCAAGCTCATCACCTCGGCATGTCCGACGGGACGATCCGCATACGCTCTTGGACTCCAGCGGTCCGCGATAAGAGGATGAATAGCAGTATCACCCGGTGCGGGACGAGGTGTCGTGGTGTGACGTTTTCGATGAATGGCAAAAGGCCGGGACATGAAAGTCCCGGCCGCAAGAACCTGCCCCATGTCACTCGGGATGATGGAAGGCGAAGCCCTCGGGCGTCTCGTCGACATAGCCCGCGAAAGGCGCCATGAAATGTCCCGGCAGCAGCAGCGCGCGCTGCTCGCAGGTCTTCTCCAGAATCCGGCGACGCGTTTCGGCGGATTGCTTCTGGTCGATGCAGCCGAAACAGCTCCAGTGCGGATACTTCACCTGGATCGGATGATGCAGGATGTCACCGGTCATCACGGCATGCGCGTCATTCGACTTCAGCCAGATCGCGACGTGACCCGGCGTATGACCCGGCGCCGGTTCGATGAACAGGCAGTCGGCGATTTCCGCGTAGTCGTCGATCATCATCGCCTGGCCCGCCTCGATCACCGGCAGCACGCTGTCCTTGTAGCCGAGGATGTGATGGCCCGTCGATTCCTTCGCGTAACGCGCCGCCCAATAATCGTTCTCGGTCTTCCCGAACACATACTTCGCGTTGGGAAAGGTCGGCACCCAGCGGTCGCCCACAAGCCGCGTATTCCAGCCGATGTGATCCGCATGCAGGTGTGTGCACAGCACATAGTCGATCTGCTCGGGCGTCGCACCTGCTTTCGCGAGGCGATCCAGATACGGTGTCTGCAGGTTGCACCAGTCGGGACGGCCGGGCCGCTCCTTGTCGTTGCCGACGCAACCATCGATCAGGATCTTGTGCCGCCCCGTGTCCAGCAACCACGAGTGCATGCTGAGGAGCATGCGGCCCGTGGCGGGATCGTAATGGCCCGGCGCGATCCACGAGAGGTTGTCTTCCACGTCCTGCGGCGTCGCCAGCGGGAAGAACTTGAGAAAGTCGAAGGACTTGTCGACGGTCTCTTCAACCAGCGTAGCCGTTACCTTGCCGATCCTGAAACGAATCACGATGCCTGTTCTCCCGACAGTCCGGTTGCGTGCGGCTGACGCGCCGCGCCTGTATCACGGTGCAGATTCTCTTCCAGCGAAGACAGTTCAACTCCGGCCGCTTCGCGCAGCGGCATGATGCCGAGCACCGAGACCACGGCCGCGAACACGATGTACGCCGCCAGCAGCCAGTAACCGCCCGCCCACATGACGAACAGCGCGGCGAGGATCGGCGTCGGGCCGCTCCAGATCACCGTGGCAAGCTGGTACGCCACCGAGACGCCGCTGTAGCGGATCGCGGCCGGATACTGCTCGCTGATGAGTGCGGGCTGCGCCGACAGCGTGCTGCCGAGGCCGAAGACCATCGCAACCGAGATCGCCGTGACGATCACCGGATAGCTGCCGGTATCGAGCATCCTGAAGAACGGGAAGATGAACGCGCCGAGGAAAATCATGCCGCCCATGTACACCTTCTTGCGGCCGATGCGGTCGGACAGCGCGCCGAAGATCGGCTGCGACAACAGCGTGAAGAAGGAACCGATCATCAGTGCGCGGATCGCGAGCGGCTTCTCGATGTGCAGGTTCTGCGTCAGGTACACCAGCGCATACACGGAGATCACGAAGAAGCTGGTGTTCTCGGCGGCCTGTGCGGCGACGATCTGCAGCGTGCGCTTCTTCTGCGTGGCGAGCACGGTGGCAATCGGCATCTTCTCGGCGGTGTGCGAGCGTTGCAGCTTCTGGAAGCTGGGCGACTCCGACACGCGACGGCGAATGATGATGCCCACCACCACCAGGATGCCGGACAGCAGGAACGGCACGCGCCATCCCCACGAAGCGAACTGCTCGGGCGTGGTGAACGCCGTCGTCAGGGCCATCACGCCGGTCGAGAGGATCAGTGCGGCCGAGATGCCCATCTGCGGCCACGCGCCATAGAAGCCGCGCTTCTTGGCGGGCGAGTGCTCGATCACCATCAGCGTGGCGCCGCCCCATTCGCCGCCCACGGCGAAGCCTTGCAGGAAGCGCAGCGTCGTCAGCAGGATGGGCGCGCCCAGGCCGATGCTTTCATATGTCGGCAACAGGCCGATCAGGAAGGTCACGCCGCCCATCATCACGAGACTCAGGACGAGCATTGCCTTGCGGCCGATCTTGTCGCCATAGTGGCCGAACACGATGCCGCCCACGGGACGCGCGATGAAGCCAATCGCGAAGCTCGCCAGCGCCGCGATGGTGCCGGCTACCGGATCGATGGCGGGGAAGAACAGCTTGTTGAAGACCAGCGCGGCGGCCGATCCGAAGATGAAGAAGTCGTACCACTCAAGCGTTGCGCCGATGGCGCTGGCGAATGAAACTCGCCGGATGTCCGAATCGTTGACCATGATGTCTCCTCTGCGTGTTGCGTATCGTTGGTTTTGTTTGAGTGGCGCTGTCAGACGCCGGGAATTTCGATTGTCAGCAACGGTGCGTGCTGCTGCGCGCCGAATGTGTCGCGCTCGCCCACGCTGCCCTGCGCCCACGAACGCTTCAGCGTCAGCTTGAAAGCACGCGCCGGGTCGAAGAACATCAGGGTCACGATGTCTTCCTTCTTCACGTTGTACAGCTTGCAGATCAGCGCTTCGGTCAGCACCCCGCTCGCCTTCACGCGCTCGTATAGCGTTGGTTCGTCGAAGATCACGTCGAACGTGATCTCGAACGGACCCGAGTTCTTGCTGCGCACCACCTTCGCCAGTTCGCGCAGCGTCTTG
>NZ_JARUXT010000024.1:0-3539 GCF_031451075.1 Caballeronia sp. LZ043
CAAGACGCTGCGCGAACTGGCGAAGGTGGTGCGCAGCAAGAACTCGGGTCCGTTCGAGATCACGTTCGACGTGATCTTCGACGAACCAACGCTATACGAACGCGTGAAGGCGAGCGGAGTGCTGACCGAGGCGCTGATCTGCAAGCTGTACAACGTGAAGAAGGAAGACATCGTGACCTTGATGTTCTTCGACCCGGCGCGCGCTTTCAAGCTGACGCTGAAGCGTTCGTGGGCGCAGGGCAGTGTGGGCGAGCGCGACACATTCGGCGCGCAGCAGCACGCACCGTTGCTGACGATTGAAATTCCCGGCGTCTGATAACGCCGACAAGAACGAGGAGGCATGCTCAACATGGCAAACAACACTTCGCGTCAGATGACGCTCATCGGTTTCCTGCAGGCTCAGAACTGCTCGACCTATCCTGGCTCCTGGCGTCATAGCGGCGCGATGCAGGACTTCATGTCGCCGGAGTATTACCAGCGCATTGCGCGCACGCTGGAGGAGGGCAAGTTCCATCTGGCCTTCTTCGATGATCGTCTCGCGATGCCGGACATCTACGGCAACGATCATGCGCAGACGGTGGAGCATGGTGTGCGCGCCGTGAAGATGGACCCGTCGCCGATCGTGACCGCGATGGCCATGGCCACGACGCACCTGGGCTTGGGCGCCACGTACTCGACGACCTACTACGAGCCGTACCACATCGCGCGTCACTTCGCGACGCTGGACCTGATGACGAAGGGCCGTGTCGCGTGGAACGTGGTGACGTCGCTGAACGATTCGGAAGCGGCGAACTTCGGTCGCGACATGCATCTGGAGCATGACTTGCGCTACGATCGCGCCGACGAATTTCTCGAGACCGTGATGGGTCATTGGGATTCGTGGGAGAGCGATGCGCTGATCCTCGACAAGGAGAGCGGCCGTTTCGCCGATCCGGCCAAGGTGCATCGACTCGATCACAGGGGCGAGTACTTCAAGTCGCGCGGACCGCTCACGGTGCCGCGTTCGCAGCAGGGTCATCCGGTGTTGATCCAGGCGGGGCAGAGCGGCCGTGGCCGTGCGTTTGCATCGCGCTGGGGCGAGCTGATCTTCGTCGTGTACCCGAACCTTGCAGCGGGCAAGAAGCAGTATGCCGAGCTGAAGCAGGCGGTGTCGGCGGCGGGGCGCGATCCGGAGAAGGTCAAGGTATCGACGGCGTGTTACACGGTGGTCGCCGAATCGGAAGAGATTGCGCAGCAGGAGCGCGAGTACATCGATTCGCTGGCGAAGCCGATCGACTCGCTGACGCTGCTGTGCGAAGTGCTCAACACGGACTTCTCGAAGCGCGACTACGACGCGCCGTTCAGTGATGCCGAGATGAAGGCCATTTCGGGCTGGACGGGTTTCCGCGATCGCGTGGTGATGTTGTCGGGCAAGCAGAATCCGTCGGTGCGTGATTTCGTCGAGTTCTCGAATCGTGCGCGCCTGAATGAGTTCCCGGTGTTCGCGGGCACGGCTAAGACGGTGGCTGACCAGATGGAGCAATGGTTTGTCGAAGGCGGTTGCGACGGCTTCGTGATTTCGCCGACGCACGTTCCTGGCGGCTATGAGGACTTCGTGCGCCAGGTGGTGCCGGAGTTGCAGCGTCGCGGCGTGTTCCGCAAGGACTACGACGGCACGACGTTGCGCGAGAACCTTGGCTTGTCGAAGCCGGATGCGGGCGACTGGCGCAAGCAGGCTTTCGCGGGCGTGAATGGCGAGGCGGAGCGCAAGGCGGGCTAGGGCGGTTGGAGATGGGTCTGTTCAGGCGGCACAGCCTAGCCTTTTTGCCGAGCAATATTCGTCAGGGGTGCGGTATTGCGGGGTGTCGTTGGCTTATCAGCTTGCCACGGTGTCGTGGAGTGGGCCCACTCCGGTGATTGCGGCGATGTTGATCGCCTGGGCTGGGGGGTATTGGCCTCTTGTTGGGTACATTATTTTCCTGGCGGTTATTTCGGTCGTTTCCATCGTTCCGCTCAGGGAAGCTGCGGGGGTCGAGCTTTCTTCTCTCGAGGAATCTATCGAAGAGGATGCTCCCAGGTTTGCGCGGGGCGCCGCCGCGCGGTGAGGGTTTTGATTTTGCTCGCGCTTCGATGGACTTCCCGTATTCGCGTCGGTCTATTAGCACTGCCCCTCCCCGGGGCGGGGGTAACTTTCTTTGCCGCTGCAAAGAAAGTCACCAAAGAAAGCAGCTTTCTTACCGCCCAAGGAACACCAGCGGCACGACACAGAATTGCCTCACTGGCCCGGCCATAGCGAGTGCCCTCATAGGCCCCATCGGGCGTGGATCGCGGACCCACTGTGCAACCGCGCCCCCAAACAAACTGGTGCAGCACCGGAAAGCGCCGGCCCAGCGCTGCGCGCTGCCGAAGGGTATGCAAGGGAAACCGGTGGGAGGTAAAAGCTATGAGATGGATCCATTGGCGAGGAAGCATGGGCAGCCCAGCCCCGATTGACCGGACGGCGGCGCGAAGCGCAGCGCCGGAGCGTGCAAGGGCTGCACCAGTTTGTTCTGTGGTGCGCTTACACAGTGGGTCGGCGATCCACGCCCGGTGGGGCCTATGAGGGCACTCTCTACTGCAGTGCCAGAAACATGGTTCTGTGCTGCGCCCATAGGATGACGCTGGGCGAGAAAAAAAGCTGCTTTCTTTGGTGACTTTCTTTGCAGCAGCAAAGAAAGTTACCCCCCGCCCCGGGGAGGGGCAGTGCTAATAAACCTACGCGAACACAGGAAGTCCATCGAAGCGCTAGCGAACCAAAAAAACCGGAGAAAACAATGACCTTGAAAGATCAACTAAAAGACCCGACCTTGCTGCGCAACGCAGCCTACATCAACGGTGAATGGCAACAATCCCACACTGGCGAAACCTTCGAAGTAAAGAACCCTGCGACGGGCGAATCCCTTGGCTCCGTGCCCAAGATGGGCACAACCGAAACCCGCCGTGCGATCGAAGCAGCGAACGCTGCGTGGCCCGCCTGGCGCAAGAAGACCGCGAAGGAACGCGCGGCCGTGATGCGCAAGTGGTTCGACTTGATGACAGAAAACGCCGATGACCTCGCGTTGATCCTCACCACCGAACAAGGCAAGCCGCTCGCCGAAGCCAAGGGCGAAATCACCTACGCGGCGTCGTTCATCGAATGGTTCGCGGAAGAAGGCAAGCGCGTCGCCGGCGATACCCTCGCTACTCCGGCGGCAGACAAACGCATCGTCGTGACGAAGGAGCCGATCGGCGTATGCGCGGCGATCACGCCATGGAACTTCCCGGCAGCAATGATCACCCGCAAGGTCGGCCCCGCGCTCGCAGCCGGTTGCCCGATCGTGGTGAAACCAGCAGAAGCCACCCCATTCTCGGCCTTCGCCATGGCCGTGCTCGCCGAACGCGCCGGCATTCCGAAGGGCGTGCTGAGCATCCTCACCGGCGACCCGAAAGCCATCGGCGAGGAAATGACCGGCAATCCGATCGTGCGCAAGCTCTCGTTCACCGGCTCCACCGCCGTCGGCCGACTGCTGATGGCGCAAAGC
>NZ_JARUXT010000025.1:0-3252 GCF_031451075.1 Caballeronia sp. LZ043
AACATCGGGATCGGCCAACTCGCGAAGTATCGCTTGCCGCTGGCGGGGAAGGTCTCCATCCTGCATCGCGTGAGCGGCCTGCTGCTCTTCGTGTGTCTGCCGTTCATCCTGTATCTGCTCGATCAGAGCCTCACGTCGGAAATCAGTTTCGACGCCTTCAAGGGCTTCCTCGCCAACCCCATCGTCAAGATCGTTACGCTCGTGCTGTCGTGGGCGTACCTGCATCACTTCTGCGCGGGCATCCGCTTTCTGCTGCTCGATACGCACGTCGGCGTGAACAAGGAAGGCGGCAAGCAGAGCGCCATGATCGTGCTGATCGTCTCGCTGCTGCTCACGCTCGCGATGGCGCTCAAGCTCTTCGGCGCCTTCTAAGGAGTTTATAAAAACATGGCAACCCACAATCGAGTCGGCCCCAAGCGCCTGGTCGTCGGCGCCCACTACGGTCTGCGCGACTGGCTCGCGCAACGCATCACCGCCGTCGCGATGGCCGTCTACACCATCGTGCTGCTCGTGCTGTTCTTCGGCGCGCATAACTTCTCCTACGAAGGCTGGGCGGGCATCTTCGCCATGCAGTGGATGAAGCTCGCGACCTTCGTCGTCTTGCTGTGCCTGTTCTATCACGCGTGGGTGGGCATTCGCGACATCTGGATGGACTACGTCAAGCCCATGGGCCTGCGCCTGTTCCTTCAGGTGCTGACCATCCTGTGGCTCATCGGATGCGCCGGCTACGCCGCACAGATTCTCTGGAGAGTGTAAAGAACATGGCTGCAATCAAGACTTCCCTGCCGCGTCGTCGCTTTGACGTGGTCATCGTCGGCGCAGGCGGCTCGGGCATGCGCGCCTCGCTGCAACTGGCGCGCGCGGGGCTCTCCGTCGCCGTGCTCTCGAAGGTGTTCCCCACGCGCTCGCACACGGTCGCCGCACAAGGCGGCATCGGCGCGTCGCTCGGCAACATGAGCGAAGACAACTGGCACTATCACTTCTACGACACCATCAAGGGCTCCGACTGGCTCGGCGACCAGGATGCGATCGAGTTCATGTGCCGCGAAGCGCCCAACGCCGTGTATGAGCTCGAACACATGGGCATGCCGTTCGACCGCAACGCGGACGGCACCATCTATCAACGTCCGTTCGGCGGCCACACGGCCAACTACGGCGAGAAGCCCGTGCAACGCGCCTGCGCGGCAGCGGACCGTACCGGTCACGCGCTGCTGCACACGCTGTATCAGCAGAACGTGGCGGCCAAGACGCACTTCTTCGTCGAATGGATGGCGCTGGATCTGATCCGCGACGCCGAAGGCGATGTGCTCGGCGTCACTGCGCTGGAGATGGAAACGGGCGAGGTCTATATCCTCGAAGGCAAGACGACGCTGTTCGCAACCGGCGGCGCGGGACGCATCTTCGCGGCATCGACGAATGCGTTCATCAACACGGGCGACGGCCTGGGCATGGCGGCGCGCTCGGGCATCGCGCTGCAGGACATGGAGTTCTGGCAGTTCCACCCGACGGGCGTGGCCGGCGCGGGCGTGCTGATCACCGAAGGCGTGCGCGGCGAGGGCGGCATCCTGCGCAACTCGAACGGCGACCGTTTCATGGAACGCTATGCGCCGACGCTGAAGGATCTGGCGCCGCGCGACTTCGTCTCGCGTTCGATGGACCAGGAGATCAAGGAAGGTCGCGGCGTGGGTCCGAACAAGGATCACGTGCTGCTGGACCTGTCGCACATCGGCGCCGAGACGATCATGAAGCGTCTGCCGTCGATCCGCGAGATCGCGCTGAAGTTCGCGAACGTCGATTGCATTAAAGAGCCGATCCCGGTCGTGCCGACCATCCACTATCAGATGGGCGGCATTCCGACCAACATGCATGGTCAGGTCGTGGGCACGTCCAAGGGCTACAACGACCCGGTCAACGGCTTCTACGCGGTGGGCGAATGCTCGTGCGTCTCGGTGCACGGCGCGAACCGCCTGGGCACGAACTCGCTGCTGGACCTGGTGGTGTTCGGGCGCGCGGCGGGCAACCACATCATCAAGCATGCGCGCGAGCTGAAGGAGCACAAGCCGCTGCCGGCTGATGCCGCCGACTTCGCGATGGAACGTCTCGCGGTGCTGGAAAAGTCCACCTCGGGCGAATACACGCAGAACATCGCCAACGACATCCGCTCGACGATGCAGGCGCACGCAGGCGTGTTCCGTACGGCGAAGCTGCTCGAAGACGGCGTCGAGAAGATCGCGGAAGTGGCGGAGCGCGTGAAGCACGTGCATCTGAAGGACAAGTCGAAGGTGTTCAACACCGCGAAGGTGGAAGCGCTGGAGCTGGCGAACCTGATCGAGGTGGCGCGCGCGACGATGGTGTCAGCCGAAGCGCGCAAGGAAAGCCGCGGGGCGCATGCGCACAGCGACTACGAGCATCGCGACGACGAGAACTGGATGCGTCACACGCTGTGGTTCAGCGAGGGTGACCGGCTGGACTACAAGCCGGTGCAGATGAAGCCGCTGACGGTCGAATCGGTGCCGCCGAAGGCACGCACCTTCTAAGGCACGAGGATAGAGAAATGGCCAAGAGAATCTTTGAAGTTTATCGCTACGATCCGGACAAGGACGCAGCGCCGCGCATGCAGACGTACGAGCTGGACCTGACGCACGAACGCATGCTGCTGGACGCGCTGGTGAAGCTGAAGGAAGTGGACGAGACGTTGTCGTTCCGTCGTTCGTGCCGCGAGGGCGTGTGCGGTTCGGACGCGATGAACATCAACGGCAAGAACGGTCTGGCGTGCCTGACGAACCTGAACGAGCTGCCGCAGAAGATCGTGCTGCGTCCGCTGCCGGGTCTGCCGGTGGTGCGCGACCTGATCTGCGACTTCACGCAGTTCTTCAACCAGTATCATTCGATCAAGCCGTACCTGATCAACGACACGCCGCCGCCTGAGAAGGAGCGTCTGCAGTCGCCGGTGGAGCGCGACGAGCTGGACGGCCTGTACGAGTGCATTCTGTGCGCGAGCTGCTCGACGTCGTGTCCGAGCTTCTGGTGGAATCCGGACAAGTTCGTGGGACCCGCGGGCTTGCTGCAGGCCTATCGTTTCATCGCGGACAGCCGTGATGAAGCGACGGGCGAACGACTCGACAACCTGGAAGATCCGTACCGTCTGTTCCGCTGCCATACGATCATGAATTGCGTCGACGTGTGCCCGAAGGGGCTCAACCCGACCAAGGCGATCGGCAAGATCAAGGAATTGATGGTGCGCCGGGCGGT
>NZ_JARUXT010000026.1:0-3009 GCF_031451075.1 Caballeronia sp. LZ043
TGGGGACTACTTTGGACACACGGAATGCGCGATCATCGAACCGCAAAGGCAGACCGAATTACACACCAGAGTACCGGCGGCAAGTTGCCGTCGCGGCGTGCGAGCCGGGTGTTTCGGTGGCCAAGCTCTCGCAGGCGCACGGACTGAATCCGAATATGGTGTTCAAGTGGCGCCGGCAACTGCGGGCGGGCCTGTTTGAAGGAGTGGCGCACAGCACAGCGGTGTTGCTGCCCGTAGCGCTACCTGGTGCACCGACCGGCGAGACCGAAGAACCGGCGTCGCTCGCTGTGCAGCCTGTCGAGTCACATCGCGAGAGCGTGCCGGCCGCGTCGCGCATCGAGATCGAACTGAACGGTGCCCGTGTACGCGTCACGGGCATGGTTGACCCCGTGCAGTTGCGCCTCGTGCTGCGCTGCCTGATGCCAGCATGATTGCGCCGCCAGGCGGTACCCGCGTATGGCTGGCAGCGGGCGTTACCGATATGCGCCGCGGCATGGATGGACTTGCCGCGCTGGTGCAGTCAGCACTCGGTCGTGATCCCTTCTCGGGGCACATCTTCCTGTTTCGCGGGCGTCGCGGTGACCTCATCAAGATTTTATGGTGGAGCGGCGACGGCATGAACCTGTACGCGAAGCGACTCGAGCGTGGACGCTTCGTGTGGCCGCAGGCGGACTCGGGAACAGTCCATCTGTCAGCCGCCCAACTGTCGATGCTGCTCGAAGGGATTGACTGGCGGCACCCCGAGCGGACGTGGCAGCCGACGCACGCGGCATAAGGCATGGTGCGGGAGCCCACAAGCGCGTGGCCTTCATTTACACTGGCATGCATGCCAGCCAGCCATCTGCCCGATGACATCGCCGCTCTCAAGCGCATCGTCGCCTCGCGCGACGAGACCATCGCGCAGTTGCTGGCCGAGATCTCGCGACTGAAGCGATGGCAGTATGGCCGCTCATCGGAGCGCATGGCAGAACTGATGGACCAGCTGCAGCTCGCGCTCGGTGAGCTGCCTGTTCATGAACCAGATATGACCGCACCGGCGAAGGTACCTGACGCCGACGCGACTGCGGATACATCGGCCACAACGAACGTCGTTCCGCTGCGCCGCAGGTCACGGCACTTCCCCGCCCATCTTCCCCGCGAAACGGTTGTGCATGCACCGTCAAACTGCGGATGCCTGGAATGCGGCAAACAGATGCGTGTGCTCGGCGAAGACGTCTCGGAGGTACTCGACTACGTGCCCGGCTACTTTAAGGTGCTGCGTCACGTACGTCCGAAGCTGAGCTGCCCGCGCTGTGCAGCAGTAGTACAGGAGCCTGCACCTTCGCGGCCGATAGCACGCTCGATGGCGGGTGCCGGGCTGCTCGCACAGGTCGTCGTCGCGAAGTACGCTGACCATATGCCGCTATATCGGCAAGCCGGTATCTATCGCCGCGCGGGCATCGAACTGGACCGGGCAACGCTGGCTTCGTGGGTGCGTGAAGCGGCAGCGCTGCTGCAACCCCTGTCCGACGCACTCGGCGGTTATGTACGCGCCGCAGACAAGATCCATACCGACGACACGCCCGTGCCGGTGCTGGAGCCGGGGCGTGGCAAGACACGCACGGCGCGCCTGTGGACCTACGTTCGGGATGACCGCCCGGCAGGCAGCCGCGCTCCACCAGCAGTCTGGTACAGGTACTCACCCGACCGCAAAGGTGAGCGGCCTCGGGAACATCTGTCGGGTTATACGGGAATCCTGCAGGCAGATGCCTTCAGCGGGTATGACGCGCTGTATCGTGACGGCACGGTCATCGAGGCCGGGTGCTGGGCCCATGCGCGACGCAAGTTCTACGACCTGTACAAGCTGGATAGCTCACCAATTGCCGAGGAAGCACTGCGCCGCATTGGGGCGCTATATACCGTTGAACGCGAGGTTCGCGGCCAGACGCCGGACGTGCGCCTGTCTGCGCGCCAGCTGCGCTCGGCCCCATTGCTCGCTGAACTGAAGGCCTGGTTCGAACACACGCTGTCACAGGTATCGGCGAAGTCCGGGCTGGCGAAGGCGATCAGATACTCGCTGGGGCACTGGCACGCACTCACACGCTATTGCGAAGACGGGCGCATCGAGGTGGACAACAATACGGCAGAGCGCGCGATCAGGCCGCTGGTCCTCGGCAGGCGCAATTATCTGTTCGCGGGCTCCGACGGAGGTGGCCAGAGCGCGGCGGTGATCTATAGTCTGATCGGTACGGCGCGCCTGAACGGCATCGAGCCGTTTGCCTACCTGCGCACGGTGTTTGAGCGCATCGCCGATCATCCCATCAACCGCATCGACGAGTTGCTGCCGTGGCGCCTGATGCCGGCTGCACACCTCGAGCAGCAAGCCGCCTGACAATCAATCCGATGGTCCAGCCCCGCAAACCTGCCCTGCGCCTGGTCAAGGCGCCAGTGCCCGATTACGTACTGCGCGTTGAACTGAAGTACATCAAGCCGGCGATCTGGCGACGAATCATCGTTCCCGGCTCGATCCGGCTGGGCAAACTGCATGTCGTGCTGCAACTGGCCATGGGCTGGGAAGGCGGTCACCTGCACGAGTTCGTCTTCGGCGAAACCAACTATGGTGAACCTGATGACTTCGGATTCCAGAGCGATCCACCGATGCTCAATGAAGCACGGGTCAC
This sequence comes from Caballeronia sp. LZ043, assembly GCF_031451075.1. Classification (NCBI taxonomy): domain Bacteria; kingdom Pseudomonadati; phylum Pseudomonadota; class Betaproteobacteria; order Burkholderiales; family Burkholderiaceae; genus Caballeronia; species Caballeronia sp. LZ043. The sequence continues at coordinate 2,661 of NZ_JARUXT010000026.1, forward strand.
GCTGGCGAAGGCGCTGGGCGGGCTGAAGTCATTCACCTACATCTACGACTACGGCGACAACTGGCAGCATCGGATCAAAGTCGAGAAGGCGCTGGTGCCTGATCCAGACATGCGCCGGCCGCTGTGCCTGGACGGGCAGAATGCGTGTCCACCGGAAGACGTCGGTGGAGTGCCAGGATATGCCGACTTCCTCGAGGCGAACACCGATCCGATGCACGAGGAGCACGACCACTTCCTCGAGTGGTGTGGCGGCAGCTTCGATCCCGCCGCCTTCGATCTCGTGCTAACGAATCAGCGGCTCTCAGAGGTCAAGTTCTGATCGTCAAGACGGCCTCAGATTGACGCTTAC
>NZ_JARUXT010000027.1:0-2616 GCF_031451075.1 Caballeronia sp. LZ043
TGAGCTTCCCCTGAAATTTCGCCTTCCAGCAGGTCGCGTATAAACTCGACCCAAAGAAAGGAAAGCATAGATGTTCAAGGTACCGCACCAGGTGTACACGGCAGAGTTCAAGGAAGCCGCCGTGCAACGAGTCAAGGACGGGCAAGGCCTGAGCGCCGTATCCCGGGAGTTGGGTATGTCGACGCAGACTCTGCGCAACTGGCTGAAGGCCTCGGAGACCGGCAAGCTCAACGGTCTGGGGGCTAAAGTCGTTACGGCGGAGCAAATGGAGCTCTCGCGGCTGCGAGCGGAGAACAAGCGCTTGCAGATGGAGCTGGAAATCGCAAAAAAAGCGGCGGCGTTCTTCGCGAAGGAATGAAATGAACGCGTCCCACCCGTGAACGTAAGCAAAGAAAGGTGGATCCTCACGGGCCAACGGCATCGATATGCGTCCAGGTGGAAAATGCAAGCATTTCCCGGCAACCGGAGGATGCACGATGAACAGTATGGCTGTGGGCGTAGACATCGCCAAGCAGGTTTTCCAGGTCCATTACGTCGATCAGCAAACCGGCGAGGTCGTGAACAAGCCGGTTAAGCGGGCAAAATTTCTGGAGCACTTTGCGAACCGTGCCCCGTGTTTAATAGGGATGGAGGCCTGTGGCGGCGCGCACCATTGGGCGAGGCAACTGACCAGGATGGGCCATAAGGTCCGGCTAATGCCAGCGGAGTTTGTCAAGGCGTTCAACATTCGCAACAAGCGCGATGCGGCGGATGCCAAGGCAATCTGGCTGGCAGTACAGCAGCCAAGCAAGGCTGTAGCGGTAAAGACCGAGATACAGCAGGCTATGCTCGGATTGCACCGTATGCGAGAGCAACTGGTGAAGTTCCGCACGATGCAGGTGAATGCGTTGCGCGGGTTGATGACGGAGTACGGCGAAGTGATGGGCAAGGGGCGAGCGACGCTCGACAAGACAATACCGGAAGTACTCGGTCGCCTTGCGGATCGGCTGCCGGCGGTCCTGATAGACACTCTGCGTGATCAATGGAACGGGTTGGCGAGGCTGGATGAACAGATTGCTCAGATTGAGCGGCGCATGCGCGAGTGGAAGAAGGAAGACTCCGCAGTCAAAGCAATTAGCGAGATTCCTGGTGTGGGCTTACTGACTGCAACGGCAGCGGTCGCGATGATAGGCGACGCGAACGCATTCAACTCGGGTAGGGAGTTCGCTGCATGGGCAGGTCTCGTACCCAGGCAGACCGGCTCAGGCGGCAAGGTAAATCTGCACGGCATCAGCAAGAAGGGTGATACCTATTTGCGCACTCTTCTGATTCACGGCGCTCGCAGTGTATTAACGCACGCGAAAGAGCCAGGCCGGTGGGTCGAGCAAATGGAGAAGCGGCGACCGCGAAATGTGGTGGTCGTGGCACTAGCCAACAAGATGGCGCGCACGATCTGGGCCGTGCTCGCCCACGACAGGGCGTACCAAAAAGACTACGTGAGCATGAAACCGGCCTGACCGGTGAATGCCACGGAGAAGAGTAACGTTTAGCAAAGGGTGAACGTCGAAAGGTTGCGCAGCAATCGAGTGTGATGACCAGCCAGGTAGGACCGGGACTCGCAAAACCTGAACAGGAGGAGGAGCTTTCGAGCTCGCCGAAGGAATGAGGTGCGAGTCAGCGCATTTCATAGGGGCCCGCAGCGGCAGCACCGGCTGCATAAAGGCCGGATAGAGAGCTGCGACCCATCCTGTCAATCTGAACACACGAAAGCTGTTGCAAAACGGGACGCGTTCATAGAGACCTCCTGTGAAGTTCGCCTGGATTGACACGCAGTGCCGGCAATATCCCGTGTTGGCGCTGTGCGAGGTCCTTGGCGTAAGCGTTAATGGCTATCGCGCCTGGAAGCGCGGCGGCACGCCCGAGCGTCAGCGGCTGACCGATGCGCAGTTGCTCACGTTGATTCGGACGATTCACGCCGAGGTCAAAGGCGCGTACGGTTCGCCGCGCATGACCGAAGAGGTTCGCTCTCGCGGCTTCCCAGCCAGCAAGGCACGGGTAGAGCGGTTGATGAGCGCCAACGGTATTCGAGCCCGCCACAAGCGCCGTTACCGCGTAACAACCGATTCCCGGCACAAGTTGCCGGTCGCGCCGAACGTGTTGAATCGCAACTTCGCGCCGGCCGGGCCCAATCAGGTGTTCACCTCGGACATCACGTACATCTGGACCGACGAAGGTTGGCTGTACCTGGCCGTCACGCTGGACCTGTTCAACCGGGAGGTCGTGGGCTGGTCTGTCAAGCCGCGCATGACCACGGAACTCGTTATCGACGCGCTGACGATGGCATGGTTCCGCCGTCGGCCCGCGCCTGGCGCGCTGCATCACTCGGATAGGGGCAGTCAATACGCCAGCCACGACTTCCAGCGCAAGCTCAACTCGTACGGCATGCAATGCTCCATGAGCCGCAAAGGCAGTTGCTGGGATAACGCGCCGACGGAAAGCTTCTTCAACAGTCTGAAGAACGAGCGAGTGCATGGCACGAGGTACCGCACGCAACGCGAAGCCGTCGCGGACTTGTTCGAATACATCGAAGTGTTTTATAACCGCAGTCGTCGTCATTCATCGCTTGGCTTCGTGTCG
>NZ_JARUXT010000028.1:0-2585 GCF_031451075.1 Caballeronia sp. LZ043
GATTGATCGCCGAGTACCGCGAGGACTTCGCTATGACAGATCTCGGGGCCGAGCGGGCCGTCTGTCCAAGGCGCACCGCCGCCGCGCAGCATGAGCGATGCGACGTCTACTTCCCGGGCCTGCGACTGCTTATGTCCGCTGACGCCAAACTTGGGGAGCCATGACCCATCCCGCGCGCGCCGAGTCCTTTCCGCACTCCGTGTGGAAAATCCCGGGCAATCGCACGACAGCGAGACCTTGCCGCCAATCGTCCTACTGTATCGATAGGAAAAATTAATAGAGCGACTGAATTGATAACGATAGTATTCGGCGACCGAGCTTTACCCATGAGTAGGCCCTAAAGAATCCGCGTTGAACGCCGTAAGCATGTGCAATCAACGCTCAAGAAACACGATGGAACTCACACTCAAACAGTTCGACGGCGAGGCGATCGATTCGACGACCCGGCAGTGGGATGAATTTCTTACCGAACATGAAATGTTCGATCTTGACTATCGCCGCGTGCTTGCTGGGGCGATGGAATATGCAACGTACGAAAAAGCGAAGGATAATACCTATTCTTATGGTGTGTTCGCGAACGGTACTAAGTATGCGTTAGCGGTAGTGTCAGTGGTCCACACGCCGAAGCCGGGTTTGCAATTGGGCCGGCTGAAGATGTTGCAAGTGGATCTTTCACCGGAATTTGATGAGGTGCTCATCGCCGGAGACCTTGAAAAGCGCCGAGCGGTACTCGATATTTACTATGCGGCGATCGCCGGAACCATCCAGTTGGGTACGGTTCATGCGTCACGGGTTATCAAGCTTTACGGGCGGAACAATCACCTGCTTGAGATCCTTTCGGGCTTGGCGCAACGAGTTGCCGACAAGCCCTTCGAAAAAGTTTCAGTCAGCATGCAGGGTCGCTGGCTGGTCATCGAGGTCCAAATCTGACCGCAGGAGAGAAAAATGTCGGTTTCACATCTGAAGAGCGTTCCGGAACAAGTTTTAAGGGACGTAGCTTCGCGCATTGCAGACGAATTCGTCGCAATCGCGAAAACGCTTCCCGATGATCAGTTTGCTGCCGCCCTATGCCCTAGCCATCAGCGATCCGCTTCTCTCGCTCAGCGAGCCGCCTGAAACAACGATCTGCCTCTAAAGCCCCGCCACTGCGGGGCTTTTTTATGAAATAGGCGCCCTCCGTCTTCGCACTATCTCTCGCCAAACGCCCACCCACAATGCTGCCTACCGACCTTGTCGTGAGTGGCGATCTGATTGACCAAACCGCGCGACATCAGGCGTACGTCATCGTCGGTCGGCGTGATCGACTTGAAATACAGGCACGAGTTATCCACGACCCGGGTCGGTCCCGGCACTTCCTTGACCGGTTCCGGGGTTGTCTGCGCCGGAGCCGTGGAGCAGCTTGAGAAGCTCAGCGCGAGCAGCAGCGTCGTCGAGAGCAGCTTGAGAGTTTTCCACATCGGTTCGCTCCTGCGCGGCCGTGGCCGCAGTCTTTGCCGCATCGGCGTCCGCCTGTACATCGGCCGTCTTGCGCGCGTTTAGGTTGTCTTCTGCCACCTGTTGCTTCCCCTGCGCGGCCGCCACGCCGGCCTGCGCCTGCAGCTGAGCGTCCGCCACCTTGGTCTTCGCACTCATGTGCGTGAACAACGCCCACGCCGCGGCGAGGCCCATGCCAATCCATGGCCCGAGCTTCATCACAAGTTCGATCATGCGATTTCTCCGGTGACGGCCGCGACGGCCTGCGCGTGGAGCGCGGGCCACGTGTCGGGCTTCGGTTTGCCAGGACGCCAGACGCGCTGGTACAGCGCCCACGAGCCCACGGCGTCGTCGATTTCCGGCAGCCGCTTCGGGTCGGTGAAAAGGCCGAGCCGCGCGACGCCGGCAGCCAGCACGTCGTCCTTGTCGAGCGCGCCATAGATCGCAACCGGATCGAAGGCGACGCCGCGCGCCTTGCAGAGCACGCTGAGCCAATACCGGCTGGACGGATGCAGGTAGAAGCCCCACACACCGCCGCGGCTTGCCTGCGTGCCCTGCTCGCATTGCCAGAAGCCGCGCGCCGGGCCGCCACCCATCTGCTGCCGCGTCGCGAAGCGCGATTCCTGCAGCCCGATGCTCAGCAGCATGACGCGCGCTTCGCCGGTGTCCATCTGATACGGCAAGATCGCGAGTGCCGGCGCGACCGCCGCGCGGATGACGTCACTGAGTTCCATCGCCGGCCTCCTTCGGCACGCGATGCACCGACGTGTAACGGATGGCGATGAACGTCAGCCCGAAGATCGTGTATGCGATCCACTGCTGCACGTTCTGCGGGATCACGTCGCGCAGTTCGCGCGGCATGCCGGACCACGCCTGCGAGATGAGCGGGCCTGCGCCGGCGAGCGCAGTAAACGCGGCGCCCGCGATGACGGTTCCCTTCGTGTGCAGCTTCTGCCACCCGGTGGCCAGCGTCAGCCGCCAGCGGGTAAATGGGATGAGAGGCATGTGCCCTCCAGAAATGAAAAGCCCGGCGCGCGGCCGGGCTGGTGATGAGATCGGTGACACGGTCAGCGGCGGTTTCCCGCCCACGGCTGCGGCGGCAGCGCCGGCTG
>NZ_JARUXT010000029.1:0-2412 GCF_031451075.1 Caballeronia sp. LZ043
CACGTCACCGTTCAGCCACAAGCCACCCGCCACGTGATACGCGCTGCTCTCCGGCGCCAGTTGCCACATGAACCACTGACGCTGCTGCGCATGCGAAGCCGCCACGCCCTGCCCTGCCTGACGCGCGCGCGGCAGGATAGGGAACTGCGCGGGCGCCACGCCCTGCTCGTTCATCTTCTGCCAGAACACACGCCGCTTCTCGGGCGTCAGTTCGATAAAGCGTTCAGCGATGCGTCGCGCCGCGTCCTTGTCCATAGCCATGCTCACAGCGTATCCATGAAGAGATCCAGGCGATTCAGCGCGTCGTCGGAAGGCTGCGCGGCGCGCGTCTGCGCCACCATCGCGGCTTGCGCGGCCAGCGTCGGCGCATTGAACAGCGTGGCGAGCGGCAGACTCGCGCCCAGATCGAGACCGATGCGCGCGTTCAGCTGCACCGCGAGCAGCGAATGCCCGCCCAGATCGAAGAAATCGTCGTGACGTCCAATCCGCTCGACGCCCAGCAGCGTCGACCACACCGTCGCCAGTTCCGTCTCGATGCCCTCGTGCGGCGCTTCGAAAGGCGCGGCATCGTCGAACGCGGGCTGCGGCAGCGCATGCCGGTCCACCTTGCCGTTGGCGTTGAGCGGCATCACATCGAGCGGCACGATGCGCCACGGCACCATGTAGTCCGGCAAAGTTCGAGCGAGGGCGATGCGCAGGGCATCGGCATCGGACGCAGCGCCCGTCACCCACGCGATGAGCCGGTCATCGCGCGCCATCACCACCGCTTCGCGCACGCCCTGGCCGAGCAAGGCCGCCTCGATTTCGCCCAGCTCGATACGCAAGCCGCGAATCTTCACCTGGTGATCGACGCGGCCCAGATAGTCGAGCGCGCCGTCTTCGCGCCAGCGCACGACATCGCCCGTGCGGTACAGGCGCGCGCCGTCCGCGCCGAACGGATCGGGCACGAAGCGCTCGGCGGTCAGCGCCGCCCGGCCCAGATAGCCGCGCGCGAGGTTCGCGCCGCCCAGATACAGTTCTCCCGGCACGCCCGGCGGCACCGGCGACAGGCGCGCGTCCAGCACCCAGGTCTGCGTTGCGTCGATAGGACGGCCGATCGGCACGGCTCGCGCCGCTTCGTCCACGCAGGTCCACGCGGTCACGTCGATGGCCGCTTCCGTCGGGCCGTAGAGGTTGTGCAGCGTCACCGAGGGCAACGCTTGCGCCGTCGACTGGCGCAAGCCGGCGGACAGCGCCTCGCCACTGCACACGATGCGCGTCAGCGACTCGCCGCAGTGAGAGGCCGCGCCGCTGTCGATGAAGGCTTGCAGCATCGACGGCACGAAGTGCAGCGTGCTCACCGCATGGCGACGCATCGTCGCGGCGAGCAGCGCCGGATCGCGATGCGCGTCGGGCGCGGCGATGGCCAGCCGTGCGCCGACGCGCAACGGCCAGAAGAACTCCCACACCGAAACGTCGAAGCTGAACGGCGTCTTCTGCAACACGGTTTCGCCGCGCCGCAGCGCATAGGCGCGCTGCATCCATTCGAGCCGGTTGAACAGCGCATCGTGACGGTTGCCCACGCCCTTTGGCCGGCCCGTCGAACCGGACGTGTAGATCACGTAGGCGAGATTGGCGCCGTGCAGCACGGCATCCGGGTTGTGCGCCGGACAGGCGCGTGTATCGATGTCCTCGAGCACGAAGCACGGCACGCCGCCCTCCGGCGCGGGCAGTGCGATGCCGCGCTGATGCAGCACCAGTTGCGGCCGGCTGTCGCCGATCATGTAGGCGAGGCGATCGGCCGGATAGGAGGGATCGAGCGGCACATAGGCCGCGCCCGCCTTGACGATGGCATACAGCGCGACCAGCAGATCGAAGGAACGCAGCGCCGCGATGCCGACGCGCGTTTCCACGCCGACGCCCTGCGCGAGCAGCCAGTGCGCGAGCCGGTTGGCGCGGGCGTTGAGTTCGCCGTAGGTCAGGGTGGCGTCGTCGAGCAGCAGGGCGATGTTGTCCGGATGACGCTCTGCGTGACGCTCGAACGCGCGGAAGACGGGCTCGGCGCCTTCGTTGTGTGCCGGGTTCACGCTCCAGCGCGCGAGCGTGGTGGCTTCGGCTTCGTCCACCATCGCGATCTCGCCGACGCTCTGGCGGCTGGCCGCAGCGTCCGCGAACGCCGCGAGTATCCGTTGGTAATGCTGCGCGAGACGGGCGATGGTCGCTTCGTCGAAGAGTTCGCGCGCGTAGGTCAGTTCCAGCGATAGCGTGCCGTCCGGCTCCTCGCGCGTGTCGAGCAGCAATTCGAATTGCGCCATCGGGGCGGGCAGCGGATACGGCTCGATGCTCAGGCCCGGGAGTTGTTCCAGCACGCGCCAGTCGCTGCGCTGATGGTTGAACATCACCTGGAACAGCGGCGTGTGGCTCAGGCTGCGT
>NZ_JARUXT010000030.1:0-2356 GCF_031451075.1 Caballeronia sp. LZ043
GGCGATGCAGGTGGATGACGGGGCCTGCAAGCGGATTTACTTCTATCAGAATGATCCGAATGGTGCGCCGGTCAGGCTAAGCAGCGCGGACGGTGACATAGTTTGGGAAACGCACTACAGTGTTGCGGGTGGGATCGATTGGGTTGAGACGCGGAAGGTCGAGCAGGCCATTCGGTTGCAGGGGCAGTATTACGACGCTGAATCTAACCTGCATTACAACCGGTACAGATATTTCGATCCCTACACTGGACATTTCATCTCTCAGGACCCCATTGGGCTGCTTGGCGGCTTGAATGTTTTTGAGTTTGGACCGAATACATTTGGATGGATTGATCCCCTTGGCCTAAAGAAAAAGAAGAAATGTGCGTCGCCAAGGTGGAAGAGCAGAAGGAGATTCAGTGCGGGTGATTCAGGACTCAAGGGATCACGCGCACCGACATTCCAATCTGTCGCCAGCAGAGTATCTTGATCGCGGTAGGCAAAACGTCACGGACGGAGTACAGCTTAAAGGTGGAAAATACCCCGACGCAGGGTATTATGTTCGGAAAGTTGGAGAAGATAGTTACAGTCTTACCATCACAGACAAGAAAGGACAAATTCTTTCGATAGATACTTGGTCAAAAGAAGGTGCAACTATAAATCAGGAAAAACTTAGTGTCGGATTTAGAAATAGCGGCATTACACCACCGAAGCATTTTTGGGAGAGTCTGTGATGACCACGGCGCGAATGGTCGAATTAAAGCAGGCTTTGGAGAACGCCGGTTGGATGATTTTCGACGAGGATAGCGATTTATTCATTGTTGACGATGAGAGAGTGGTTTGGAAGATAGAGAAGATTCAATCCGGGAAGTCACTCGATGTGATTTTTTATTTATTCGACGATCTTGGTAGAAGAACTCAAAAATTGGCGGACATTCTGTACGTCGAAGACAACAATCGACGAAAAAGACTTTATTTTAGCAAGATCACATCGAGTAAATGGAAGGAAGATTTAGAGAGGTTTGTTCGCAGTTTGTGAGGTAGGTTGCAGGGGCAGGACTTCGATGACGAGTCGGGGCTGCATTACAACCGGTATAGATATTTCGATCCCTACACGGGGCAGTTCATCTCGCAGGATCCGATTGGACTTGAAGGCGGTGAAAATCCATATGAGTTCGCACTCAACATGTTTGGGTGGATCGATCCCCTAGGACTCAGATCATGCGATAAAAAATTTGATACCCGCCAGGAAGCGTTGGACGCAATATTCGATAGGGCCGGAATTCCCAGAGGCACAAGGCCAGATGCAGTTTGGGAAGTTGGAAACGATGCGACAAGACGAGGCATGCCTGGCTATTTGTTCTCTAATCACACTCAATCTCATGGCCGATATATGCAGTTTGAGACAGATCAAGGGTCGAGAGTGATCTCGGAACATTTGAAAGATGGAGATCCGCATTTCCATGCAGGGCAGCCAAAAATCGATCCGACGCGCGATTTCGTTGATTTTGGCTGGGGTGGTAACGTAAATGTGGCAGAACGCTACTCGCAGATCGATGGCGGACATCACTATTACTATCCGGGGGGGAAATGAAAATTGATGCAAAGTCCCAATTAGAATTTTTCTTAGGGAAACATCCCGAGGTTATCTTCTCCGGTTTTGCGAATGAGATCCAAACCTTTACGCCGCAACAGGTTTGGACGCATGTGGTACGCATTGGGTCGCAACCGTCAGTCGTCTTCTCTGACCGTTGCATGGAAGATGCGTCGAAAAGCTGGTGGAAGCTTGCACAATCGGCTGAGCTAATATCGGCCACGACATCAGACGTTTCTTGTTTGATTTCAATCGGAGGGTTGGGCTTACTTCCTTGGGCGATGGTTCAATTCCCGTTGGAAACTCCCATTCTTGAGGTATTCGCGGTAAATAGAGAGAGTCCTGAGTTTATTGTTTCAAGTAAATCTAAAGATACCTATTTGGCGGTTGTTAGGGAGGAGGACGAGATTTGGATTTATTTCGTGAATAGATGTGGTTCTGAGCTTAAGACAATGCTGCCTCAGCCATAAAGAGTCGACCCTGAACAATGCGCCGAGCCCTACACGAGTTGAGTTACGAGAGGAACATTCGAGGAGGCATGCTGAAGGACAAGCTCAGCATCAAGACGTAAAAAAGCGTCAGCCTCCTGAGGATCATCCTCAGGTTGTAACCCGCGCCGCACAACACTGCGTGAATCGCATCGCCTAATGCACCTTTGAGCCAATTCCGATCAAGCCTGCCGTTTGTCTTCATGTGGCCGATGGCGGGCTCGATTGCGCTTCGCCGGCGGATCATCGCGCGCAGTCCACGCGTGATGCCGCGACGCATACCCGGGTGATAGAT
>NZ_JARUXT010000031.1:0-2197 GCF_031451075.1 Caballeronia sp. LZ043
CAGTTCCATCGAACCGATGCCGCCGATGCTGCCCTTCAGGCGGTCACCCTCCGCGAGTTGCGACACGCCTGCGGGCGTGCCCGTCGTGATCAGCGTCCCCGGCTTGAGCGTCGTCACCGACGACAGGAAGCGAATCAGATCGCGCACACCGTTGATCATGTCCGCCGTGTGCGCCTGCATCACCGTCTGGCCGTTCTGCTGCACCTCGATGTGCAGGTCCTGCGGCTCGCTGATCTCGTCTCGTGTGACGAACCACGGACCCACGCCGCAGAACGTGTCGAAGCCCTTGCGGATGTTGCGCGTGTTATGGTGCCGGCCCCACGGATCGCGCAGACTGATGTCCCAGCACATCGTGTAGCCGTACACGTAGTCGAGCGCATCTTCTGCACTCACATCCTTCGCGTGCTTGCCGATCACCACGCACAGCTCGCACTCGAAGTCCACGTGCTTCGCGATCTTCGGCAGGATCACCGTGCCACCAGGTCCCACGATCGACGACGACGGCTTCAGGAACACTTCCGCCATCAGTTCGTCGGCGGAGAGCTTCGAGCGGTCATAGGCGCCCACGCGAGTCGTCATCTCGCTCTGATGCGAGCGGTAGTTCGCCGCGCCCGCCCAGATCGCCGGCGGGTTGTCGATCGGTGCAAGCAGACGTGCCGATGCAAGCTTCAGCGGCTCGCCCCGGCGGGCCAGCGCGACGGCATCCTGCGCCGCCGGATGGTTGGCAAGCGCGTCGATCACATCGGCCATCGTCGCGCCCGCACGGGTGACGCCCGTCGTGCTCAGCGCATCGGCGAGCGGATAAATGAGTTCGCCCTCGACCAGTCCGGGCAGCCCTTCGTTATAGCGGCAGATCTTCATCGTTCGATTTCGTATCAGGAGGTTGCGTGGACGTGCCCCAAGCTTCACGCCGGGCTCGGCACCGAGTTCTGCAAGGCCGCAGCCTGCTCGGGCGGGTCCGCATACTGTTCCGCCACCACGGGCGTGCTGTTCCAGTCGTTGGCCGGATCGAAGCCATACAGCCAGTCGTTCTTGCCGTGCATGCTGCCCTTGCCTGATGCGATCGCTTCCTTCTGCGCCCCCAGATCCCTCATGTGCTTGAAGTTCAGATTCGCCAGCGCAAGGCGCTGCACACCATGCACACGCGGAATGCGCACCCGGCGGAAGTTCGCGAACGCTTCGAGCGGGTCCTCGCACGACGACAGCCAGCGCCCCAGCACGTATGCATCCTCGAAGGCCTGGCACGCGCCCTGACCTGCGTTCGGCACCATGGCGTGCGCTGCATCGCCGATCAGCTGGATTCGCTCATGCCCCCAGTTGCCGTTGATCGGCCGCGCAAACAGCCCCCACTTCATGCAGTCCGTCACCAGATCGAGCAGCGCCTTCAGACGTGGCTCCGGGTTCGCGAAGCTCGTGCGCATCTCGTCCGGATCGCCGCGACGGTTCCAGCTCTCTTCCACCCACTCGCCCGTGTCCTGCTGCGTGACGATGTTGACCAGCTTCTTCTGGCGGATGTAGTACGCGCGCACGTGCGCCCCGGGGCCCACCCATTCGGTCTGACCGCTCGGCTCCAGAATCCACTCCGGCACCACGCTTGCATCGAGCAGCGAGCGCCACGCCATCTGGCCGGTATAGGACGGGTTGTCATTGCCATACAGCGCCTGGCGCAGCACCGACTTCACGCCGTCCGCACCGATCACGTACTCCGCTTCGACACGTGCGCCGTTCTCGAATGCGAGTTCGACACCATCTGCACGCGGTGTTGCCCCAACGAGGCGATGACCAAGATGGATGTGTTCAGGGTCGAGCGTCGAGGCCAGTGCATCGAGCAGATCTGCGCGATGGAAGGAGTAGTACGGCGCGCCCCACTTCTCCGCGAGCTTGAAGCGGTCGCGGAACTCGAGGAACTCACCCGTCTGCATGTTGCGCGTGTATTCGCCCGGCGAGCGATGACCGACTGCATCGACGCGCTCGCGTGCGCCCAGACCCCACAACGCCTTGACCGCCTGCGGGCTGCAGCTCACTGCCGCGCCAATCTCGCCCAGCGCCGGTGCCGCTTCGAACAGCTCTGCGTCAATGCCGAACGTCTTCAGCGCGTTGGCCGTGGCCGTGCCAGCCAGACCGCCGCCAACAATTGCTATGCGGCACTTCATCACCATGCTTCGTCTCCTGTTCCTTATCGATCGTGTCGACTGCC
>NZ_JARUXT010000032.1:0-2192 GCF_031451075.1 Caballeronia sp. LZ043
GGGACGCTGATCACGACGGGCACGCCCGCAGGCGTGTCGCAACTCGCGGAGGGTGACCGCCTGAAGGGCAGCATCGGCGGCATCGGTTCGATGGAACTGCAGGTCCGCGCCATGCAACAAGCGGCCGCTTAGAACACATCGACCCGGATCGTCTCGGGAAACTTGTCAACGATTACACGACGGATAGACCATGCTGCTTCCTTCAAAACAACGCACGCTTTCCTATGATCTCGTCGGACCCGAGCGCGGCCAGGTGGTCGTGTTCTCGCATTCGCTCGCAGCGGATCTGGGCCTGTGGGCCGAGCAGGTTCCCGCACTGCTTGCAGCGGGCTATCGCGTGCTGCGCACCGATCTGCGCGGACACGGCGGCAGTACCGCTACACCCGCTCCGTACACAATCGACCAACTCGCGGACGACGTGATCGAGGTGCTCGACGCGCTGTCGATCGAACGCTGCCATTTCGTGGGTCTTTCAATCGGGGGGATGATCGGTCAGTCGCTTGGTCTGCGCTACGCCAACCGCGTGAATTCGTTGCTGCTAAGCGATACGCAGTCCGAGTCTCCGCCCGATGCCGCGACGTTTTGGGGGCCCATGATCGAGGCCATCAACAAGGCGGGCTCGCTGGAGCCGATCGCCGACCGTACGATGGATCGCTGGCTGACCGCCGACTACCGCGCCGCGCATCCGGGCCGGTGGAAACAGATCCGCGATACGGTCGCGGGCTGCTCGCCCGCCGGCTATATCGGCTGTGCGCAAGCGATCGGCAACTTCACGTTCACCGAACGCCTTCACACTGTGCAGGCGCCCGTGCTTGTCACCTGTGGCTCGCTGGATCCACGCGCCACGCCGGATGAAAGCCGGCACATCGCCAGTCTGTTCCCGAATGGCCGCTATGCCGGTTTCGAAGGCGCGAAGCACGTGCCGAACGTTGAGCAGCCCGACGCCTTCAACCGCGAACTGTTGCAGTGGCTCGGATCACAACGATAGGCGCGCCGCGACAATGAATGCGCGTCCGAGCAGGAAAATAACAGGAGATACACGATGCATTTACGTAGCGTTGAATTCCAGATGCCGGACCGCGCGGAAGCGGTCAATTTTCTCGTCGCCCCGTGGGGCATGACCGAAGTCGCCTCGCAGGGCCCGACAACGTGGCTGCGCGGCACTGCAGGGCAACACTACTCGGTGGCTATCACGGAAGGTGCGGAGCGCGCGTTGCTTTCGGCGACGTTGACCGGCACGCGCGAAGAAGTAGAAGCAGTCTATGAACGCGTACGCGCCGCCGGCTTGCGGCATAGTGAGTGGATCGAGTGTTTCGATGAACCCGGGCAGAGTTCGGGCTTTCATGTGGCTGGCCTGGAAGGTGAGCCTTATCGCTTCGTGGTGGAGGGCGATCGGGCACCGGACGCGCTGCCTGCTGACCGAGGATGTCCCATTCGGATCGCGCACGTCGTCTTCAACACGAGCGACCGCGAAGCCTCGACGCGCGTGCTGACCGACGTATTCGGCTTTCGCCTGAGCGACCGCACGGCATACATGAGCTTCCTGCGCTGCGACGAACTGCATCACGTCATCGCCTATGCAGACACGAAACGGCCGACGCTGAACCATGTCGCCTTCGAGATGCAGGATACCGACGCCGTGCTGCGCGGCATGGGCCGTCTGAAAGACGCCGGCTGGGGCACAGTCTGGGGCCCGGGACGTCACGGACCGGGCGACAACGTGTTCGCCTATTTTGTCGGGCCGTTCGGCGCATGCATCGAATACACCGCCGAGATTCAGCGCGTGGACGAAGACTATGTCACCGGCACGCCGGACAAGTGGGCATTTCCCACGGGCCGCAATGATCAATGGGGCATCTTCAGTCGCGATATGGACGCGATGGCAGCGTCGGGTGCAACGTTTCCTTATCATCCGTTGCGCGCCGGTTGACCCTCCACTAAGTCACTCGCTCAGACTGTTGAAACTCATACGGCTGGACAGCCTGGAGCGTCGAAGAACGGAGGGCGTCCTGGCCAGGATGATCAAGCGCTACAAACGCCCTGCGTTGTAGACGACAAGACAAAAAAAGATTTCGCGGCATTCCTGCGCCGCGAAGGAGACACAAGATGGCGGAGCTGGCCCAAGGTCGAAGGGAGTTCGCGGGCACGCGAGAGGAGCAGGCGCGCTCGTCTGCATCGGTGCTCGCGAACGC
>NZ_JARUXT010000033.1:0-2092 GCF_031451075.1 Caballeronia sp. LZ043
CGGTCTGGAATACGCGTTCGCACTGCCGGACGACTGGCGCGCGAGCGTGCCGGTCGTAGATCGGGGGCAGACGTTCAGTCTGCCGTTATCCCGGATGGCGGACCTGAATGGCAACGCCTGGCATATCCAGCAGCGGACCGATGCGATTCACCACGGCGTGTCGATGCGCTTCGTCGAATACGCGGGAGGCCGTCCTACGGGGCGCGAGTTGCGCGCTGCTTCGGGAATCGTCGCGGGCTGTCTCGGGGCGCTCACCCTGCACGATGCACAAGGTGGCGTGCATCCGCTGGTGACGTATCAGCAAGACGCGCTGGGTAATTTGGGCGCCGTGCTCGATGCGCACAACGCGCCCTACTGTTTCGAGTATGCGCAGCATCAGATGGTGAGGCATACCGACCGCAACGGCCTGTCGTTCTACTACAGCCATGCGATGCACGAGGACGGCCAATGGCGCGTGAGCCACGCATGGGGCGACGGCGGCCTGTACGACTACCACTTCGAGTACGACCTTGCGCATCTGGAGACGCGCTTCACGGATTCGCTGGGTCACCTCACGGTGCTGCAATACAACGAGCAGCAATGGCCGGTGGCGCGCATCGATGGGTCGGGCGGCGTGCGCAGCTATCAATACGATGGCGAAGGCCGCACGATCGCGGAGATCGACCCGGCGGGAAACGCAACAGAATGGGAGTACGACGGGTACGGCAACCTGCTCGCGCACCGGCTGCCGGATCGCACGGTGGTGCAGACCGCGTATGACGAGAAGCATCGGCCGGTCGCGATCACCGATCCCGAAGGGGGCGTCTGGCGCCAGGTCTGGGATACGCGTGGCAATCTGATCGAACAGGTGACACCCTCGGGGTGTTCGAGCGCCTTCGCTTATGACGCGCTTGGGCAGCTGACGCAAGTGGCGGATGCGGCGCGGCGTTGCACGGCCCTGAACTACGACGCGTATGGCTATCTGGCCAGTCTGACCGATGCGTTGGGCCGCGTCACGCACTTCACCCACGATGCGCGCGGCAATCTGCTGCACCGCGAAGCGCCGGGTGAAGGGACGACGCGCTATGCGTGGGACAAGAAGGATCGTCTGATTCTCTGCGATCTTCCCAGTGGGGCATGGGTGCGTTGCGAGTATGACGGCGAGGACAATCTCATCCGCTACGAAGACGAAGCGCGCCAGGAGACGCGCTTCACGTATTACGGACAGGGGCAGCTTCAGACGCGCGTTGATCCGGACGGCAGCGTTACTCGCTATCACTACGATACCGAAGAGCAGCTGATAGGCGTAAGCAATCCGCTTGGACAGACCTGGCATCTGAAGCGCGATGCAGCGGGCCGGCTGATCGAGGAGATCGACTACTTCGGGCAAGCGCGCGGCTATGGGTACGATCCGGCGGGGCACTTGCAGCGTACTGTCGATCCGCTCGGGCGTGTGCTGACCATCCGGTGCGATTCGTTGGGGCGTATCGTGAGCCGCATTGCGGCGGGCAGCGGCGAGGACGAACATTACGCCTATAACAAGCGCGGCCAGTTGATCGAAGCGCGCAATGCGCACGGGCTGGTTCAGCGCGAGTATGACCTCGACGGGCGGCTCACGAGCGAGACGCAGCAGCATGCCGATACGCTCGGCAGCCTGAGCTACGAGTACGACGCGGCGGGTCAGTTGCAGACGCAGCGGCGCGAGATGCGTGAATTGAACGGCGAGGTGTGTTATCGGCAGACGCTGAGCCATGAGTACGATGAGTCGGGATTGGCTCGCACGCTGGGCATCGATACGCATGAGCCGATCCGCTTCACGCATGATCTGGCGAGCCGCTTGAGCGGAATCGAGTTCGCACCCGGAATCGATCATGCGTTCAGCTACGACAGCGCGGGGCGCCTTGCGCGACAGACCGCGCGGCGTGCGGGGCATCGCGAGACGCATGTCGGGTATGACTATGACGTCAGCGGGAACCTGGTCACTCGCAGCGATAGCCGGTTGGGGGTGGATCGGTATCGATACGATCCGCTGGGCCGGATCGTCGAGCATACGGATCCGGGACAGCGGCTGCGTCGGTATGTGTATGACGCGCAAGGCGATCGGTTCTCGCAG
>NZ_JARUXT010000034.1:0-1980 GCF_031451075.1 Caballeronia sp. LZ043
GTCGAGAGACCCACCATCCGGTCATACACCACGAACACCACCAGCACCACCGCCAGCAGCAGCACCGAGATCGCACCCGCGAAACCCCAGTTCAACGCCTGCAACACCTGATCGATGATCAACTGCGTAATCATCGTCTCGTGACGTCCGCCCAGCAGCGTCGGCGTGATGAAGAAGCCGATTGCGGTGACGAACACCATCAACGCAGACGCAAACACCCCCGGCAGCGACAGCGGGAAATACACCTTCCAGAACGCCGTGCCCGGACGCGCACCGAGCGTCGATGCCGCGCTCGGCAACCTCCGGTCGATGTTCTCCATCACCGAGAGCATCGTCATGATGGCGATCGGCATCAACGCGTGCGTCATGCCTACGATCACTGCCGGCAGGTTGTACAGCAGGCCCAGCGGCGAATCCACAAGACCGAGGTGCTTCAGCACCCAGTTGAGCACACCGTTGCGCCCGAGCAGCACGACCCACGCAAACGTACGCACCAGAAAGCTCGTCCAGAACGACAGCAGCACCCAGTACAGCAAGCGGTTCTTGCGCTCGCGCGTGGCGGCCGAGATCAGGTACGCAACGGGATAGCCCACCAGCACCGAGAAGAAGGTCGTGAGCAGCGATACCTTCATCGTCACCCACAGCACTTCCACATACACCGACGAGGCGAACAGCCGCTTGTACTCGGCCATCGTGAAGCCGCTCTGATTGTGAATACTCAGCAGCAGCAATTGTCCGACCGGATAGATCAGGAACACCGTGAGCAGCACGATCACGGGTGCGGCCATTGCGGCCACGCGCAGCTTGCGGCTCAGGCGCGGGTTGCGTGTTTTGCGCGGCGCGGCGCGATCGTTCTGCGCGGTCATGGCGGACGGGTTCATCGGCTCACCCCGCGATGGCGACAGCATCGGCGGGCGACCACGACAGCGTCAGCGTCTGGCCGATCTCATAGCGCGCCCCGAGCCGGTCGGTGGGGAACGACGCCACCAGTTCAGCGGCCTCCGCGTTCTGCTGCTGGCGCTGCATGTACAGCTTGGTCATGCCGCCGGTCACCATGATGTCGGTGAGCCTGGCGGACATGGTCTCCGCGCTTGAATCGTTGTGACCGTTCACACGCAAATTCTGCGGACGCAGCATCAGCTTCACCGGCTTGCCTGATTGCACCTGAGCGTCGTAGACCATCGCGCGGCCCTTGTCGATGCCGTGCATCGCGAGACGAACCTGATCGCCTTCACGCGACGTGACCTGTGCATCGAGCAGATTCGATTCACCGAGGAAATCCGCCACGAACACATTCTTCGGACGGAAGTACAGATCAGCAGGCGTACCGAGTTGCGCGATCTTGCCCGCATCCATCAAACAGATGCGGTCCGACATCGTCATCGCTTCTTCCTGATCGTGCGTCACGTAGATGATCGTGGTGCCCAGATCGCGGTGAATGCGCTTGATCTCCAGCTGCATGTGATCGCGCAGCTTCTTGTCGAGTGCGCCGAGCGGCTCGTCCATCAGGATGATCGAGGGCCGGTACACCATGCAGCGCGCCAGCGCGATACGCTGCTGCTGCCCGCCCGACAACTCGCGCGGATAGCGACCCGCGACGTGCGGCAGATGCACCATCTCCAGCGCCTCGGCGACGCGCTTCTTCGCGCTGGCCGCATCGACCTTGCGCATCTGCAGCGGAAACGCGATGTTCTCCGCCACCGTCATGTGCGGAAACAGCGCGTAGTTCTGAAACACCATGCCGATGTCGCGGTCGTACGGTGCGCCGTCGGTGACGTCGACGCCATTGATGCGGATCGAGCCGCCGTCCGCCTGCGCAAGCCCCGCGATGAGGCTCAGCAGCGTGGTCTTGCCCGAGCCGCTCGGGCCCAGCAGCGTCAGGAACTCGCCCTGTGCGACGTCAAGATCGGTCGGCGCGAGCGCGACGAAGTCGCCATAACGCTTGCACAGACCGCTGATCTGGAGATTGATGGTTGCCAT
>NZ_JARUXT010000035.1:0-1966 GCF_031451075.1 Caballeronia sp. LZ043
GCGTTCGCGAGCACCGATGCAGACGAGCGCGCCTGCTCCTCTCGCGTGCCCGCGAACTCCCTTCGACCTTGGGCCAGCTCCGCCATCTTGTGTCTCCTTTCCTGCCCGCGTCATGCAGGCCTGTTGCAACGAACGCAGTTCGTCCGTCGTTTGGCTCATTTGCCGTGTGGCCGCTTGCCGGTCTCTGTGGACGGCTTTCCTGTTGGATGGGGCGGCCTGTGTGTAACTGGAATCGTCGTTAGCGCGCCATCGGAGCGGCCATCGATGCCACGCCGCTCGCAGACCGTTGCAACTGTGGCGACGGCCGCACTTGCAAGTCGCCGCTGATCGGCTCGAGACCGCTCTCAACGATTGCCGCCGCCGATGCTGCCGAGGCAAGGTAGCGGATCACCGAACGTGCGGCCGCCTCGTGACGGCTCCATGCCGGCACGCCGACCGCCACGCGCACAGCGGCCTGCAATTCGCCCGGAATCGGCGTGATGTGAGCGATGCCGGACACGGGCCGCAGTTCGCTCAACTGCTGGAACGCGAGGTCCGCTTCGCCGCGTGCAACCACTGCGCCCGTGCGCTCCCCTTCTCCGACGAAACGGCTCTTCGGAAGGCACTCGTCGGCGATGCCGAGTCTCTGATAAAGCTGTGTGGTGAGGTATTTGCCGCTCGCGCTCGCCGAATAGGCAATCGTGCGGGCGGCGAGAAACGTGCGCTTGAGTGCTTCGGTGCAACTTACGTCGGGCGCGGGCGCGCCTTCACGCACCGCCACTGCCACCGACGAGCGCGCAATCACCCGGCTGCTGTCCGACAGCACGTAACCTGCGTCGAGGAAGTGCTCCATGTTCGGCTCCGCGACGATCACGAGATCGACGGGTTCGAAGCGCTTGAGACGATTGGGAATAGATGTGTCGCCGGTGCCGATCGACGTCGTGACGGTTTCGATGCGCTTGCCGGTCAGCGCTTCCAGAGCCGGCACGAGCGACAGGTACGCCGCCGTGAATACGCCGGACGTCATCACGCGGAAGGTGTCTGCACGGTCATCCAGCGACAGCCCGGTCTCCTGAGGGCGCATGGGAACACCCAGCGAAGCATCGCGCACATCGATCAGTTGGCTCTGCGCGTCTTCGGCCTCGACGAGCGCCCATACGCGCCGGAAAGGGCCGCGCGTTTGAATCAATTCGGTTCCAGCCGCTGCAGCGGTCTGTTCGTCGATCCATCTCGGCTCGCCCAGCGTCGCGCTGATGCATGCGCGGTGCGCGTTCTCCTCGAACAGGAATGCGCTCGCCACCGCTTCCTCGACGCTCGCGCCCGTTACCGTGGCACCGTGCGCGCACATCAGCACTGCGCGATGTGAACCCAGCGCCTTCGCGAGATACGCACCACGTTCACGGTCGCTGACCAGCCGCGGGTCATCGTACGTAGGGATGCCATCGTGAAAGAGCGTGCCCATCAGATGAACGGGACGCAAACGCTGACCACTCGTCGTGAACGCCGTCGAGTACATGCCGTGATAATGAATGACGGCGTTCACATCAGGGCGTGCGGCAAGTACTTCAAGATGGATCGGATACTCTCCCGGCGGATCGCCCGCCCCTTCGAGCTTGTTTCCGTCCAGATCCATGACGACGAAATCGTCAGCCGTTGCATTCATGCCAAGCGAATGACGCGTGATCATGAAATGCCCATTCGGCAGCCGCACGCTGAGATGACCAAAACCTTCGATGAAACCGCGGCGGTAAAGAAAACGCCATGCCTTCAGAGTTGTCGCAATCAAATCGCTCATGACTTGTCCTCGCCGCGTCGCGCAGCGATATGCTGTAACTGTGGATGCTGAAATGTCGGTGGGTTGCGCGCGTTATCGGGCGGCGGCCACGCTCAGTTCCATCGAACCGATGCCGCCGATGCTGCCCTTCAGGCGGTCACCCTCCGCGAGTTGCGACACGCCTGCGGGCGTGCCCGTCGTGATCAGCGTCCC
>NZ_JARUXT010000036.1:0-1780 GCF_031451075.1 Caballeronia sp. LZ043
GCTGACGGGTTTCACGGTGAGTGGCGGCAACCTCGTCGTGCAAGGTGCGGGCTTGAACGCCGCCAACATCGATCAGGTCGACCTGCTCGCGCGTGCAATCCAGGTGAACGCGGCCATCTACGCGAAGCGGCTTAATGCGATTACCGGCGCGAACGGCATCGATCACGATACGCTCGCCGCGACGCCGGTCGCGGGCAACGGCACGGCACCCGTCGTCGCGCTCGACGTGAGCGCACTCGGCGGCATGTATGCGAATCGCATCTTTCTGGCGTCGAACGAGTATGGCGTCGGCGTATCGACGCGCGGCGTGCTTGCCGCTCAGGCGGGCGACTTGACGCTTACGGCGAACGGCAAGCTCGTGCTCGCGGGCCAGACCAACGCCAGCGGCACGCTCAACGTTTTAGCACGCGACGGCATCGACAACCGCGGCACGACCTACGCGCAGGGCGACGTCGTCGCCACGACGGGCGGAGTGCTGGCGAACAGCGGCCTGCTTGCGGCGCAGCGTCAGACAACGCTTCGCGCGGACAGCATCGCCTCGACGGGCACGCTTGCGGCCGGCGTGAACGGTGATGGGTCGTTGGCGCAATCGGGTGACCTCGACGTGAGCGCATCAGGCGCCGTGGCGGCGACCGGCCGCAATGTTGCCGGCGGCAATGCAGCCCTGAGCGGCAGCGCGCTCGATCTCGGCGGCAGCACCACGTCTGCGCATGGCGCGCTTGTACTGGCGGCGCGCACGGCCGATGCGATCCTGTCGGGCGCGACGGTCACGGCCGGCAGCGGCCTCAACGTGAGCGCCGCGAATGCGCTGGTCAACGATCAAGGCATGCTCAGCGCAGCAGATATCCAGTTGAACGCGACGTCGTTCTCGAACCGCGATGGCAAGATCGTGTCGAGCGGTGCATTGACTGGCGATGTTCGGGGCGCTTTGCAGAATCAAGGCGGCACGATGCAGGCTACGGGCGCGGCACAGGTGCGCGCAGGCGGCATCGACAACAGCACTGGCGCGATCGCAGGCAGTCAGCTGACGATCACCGCGTCGGGTATCACGAACCGCGGCGGGACAATCGCGCAGACGGGCACTGGCACGGCCGCGCTTGCCGTAGCGAACACGCTCGACAACCGCGGCGGCTCGATTGCCAGTAACGGACGTGTGGCTGTCGCGGCCGGTGCGCTTGTCAACGCGTCAGGCTCCATAACAGCCCGAGACGGCCTCGCGGTGACGGCCGACGGCGTGCTCGATAACGCCGACGGCAAACTGCTGTCGAACGCGGACGTGAACCTGGTCAGCGCTGCGTTGAACAACGACGGCGGCCAGATCGGCGCAGGCACGAACGAGACGATTCGAACCGGGCGACTGACCAATAGCGGCGGCTCGATCGTCGCGCCGAATCTCACGGTCACGAGTACCAGCACAATCGACAACACCGGCGGCGGGATTGAGGCGAACGCGCTCAATGTCAACACGACGGAACTCATCAATCGCGCGGGCCGGATCATGCAATACGGCGCAACGTCGACTGGATTCCATGTCAGCAGCACCTTCGACAATTCCAACGGCGGCATCTTTCAGACCAACAGCACGGATCTGACGCTCGCGCCGGGCGCGCTCATCAACGACGGCGGCTCCATCATCGATGCTGGCACGGGCACGCTGACGATCGCGCCCGGCAACGGCGCCGGCTATTTCTCGAACGTTGGCGGCCGGATCATCTCGGCCGGCACGCTCACCGCGCAGGCCGCTGGCCTGAACAACGCGAACGGCGTGCTGGCCGCACAA
>NZ_JARUXT010000037.1:0-1558 GCF_031451075.1 Caballeronia sp. LZ043
ATCAAGCGCGGGGATGTCGCGGGTCGTCCGGCAACAGACACGAAGCTTGCACTCATCGTCGTGCCGAGATGCGCCCAGTCGATCAACCCGGCCAGGCGCACCAGTGGATGCTTCAAATTGATCTGCTCAAGCAGCGGCTGGCGGAAGAAGTCTCGCTCTGTCACACGCGCTTTCGGACCCATTCGAACCTCATCGGAATTTGCAGGCTTGCACGCTTTAATATGCCCGTATCCTGCAATTCCGGTAATCCAGTTTCGCCCTTTACAGCCCGTCAGTAAGGGACTCGAGATTTTTCAGGATCGACGAGATAGCAAACGCAGTAAAAGCGCGAGCCGCACGGGCGGCAACCCAAGCGGCTCGCTGACCTCAACCAACTCAATGAGGGAGTTGACTGTGGCTGACGCTAATCTTAAAGCACGCCCATCCGTCACGGAACGCTCCGTGACCGTTCAGCAGACTCAGCGCTTTGATCGAAACTGGATCAAGCCCGCGCATCTGCGTAAAGAGCCGCCGCTCTATCCGTGGTTCAAGCTCGCCGGACGGTGGATCGAGCAGGCGGGTTCTTACCGGGACAGCGGGTCAAGATCGCCGTGGAATATGGGCGGCTTGTAATTGCCGCACAATAGAATTCGGGAGCTATATCTGGCTCCCATTTTATTGATTAAACTACGGAGTTTCTGATTAAAAATTGAACTTCATGCCTTTTGCAACCTTGAAGTCGCACAAGTTTAAATGATTGGAATTCATATATTCAATCAGGTCCTCCATCCCCAGGAAGACTTCATAACTTGTTGCATTTGGACCGTCGGTTAAATAATCCCTTTCAGACGGGTACACGACTTCCTCCCTCCGAAGACGAATTTGATCATCTACACTGTAAATAAAGAATGATCTGATCAGTGACGACTCGCCACCATCGATCTCAATTTGATCGATAAATTTCAACATTTTACCGCGCTTGATCGCATCAACGGGATTCATTTCAACCTCCTATCGCTATATGGACGTAGTCTTTTACGCCGTTTGATCCGCGATTTATATCGATATGAGGATACTCATGCCACGGCTTCCCTGGCCCATGCATAAAGACACGCCCTGTCTTAGGGTCAATAGCGTAATCTTTATGGTAAGCATACCCTATATTCTCAAATCTATTCATTCTATTAGGAATCTTATGCCCGTTCTTTTCCCTGTCAATGGGCTGCCTCCCGATCCCCCTAACTTTTTGAAATCCTGGAAATGCAGCATATAGCAATTGATCAGCCTCTTGCATATTCCTTACATGTACGAGTGTTCCTGCCTTCCCGTCTCGAAGCTGTTTAATCTTTTTCTCAAGCTCGCACTTTGTTAATTTAAGGCCCAGCGGGTCCATCCACCCGAATACATTCCGCGCGAACTGATACGGGTTGATACCTCCAGCTAGTCCAATCGGATCTTGCGAGATGAACGAGCCGGTGCTGGGATCAAAGTACCGATACCGGTTGTAATGCAACCCCGACTCATGATCGAAGTACTGCCCCTGCAACCGAATCGCCTGCTCGACCTTCCGCGTTTCGCA
>NZ_JARUXT010000038.1:0-1485 GCF_031451075.1 Caballeronia sp. LZ043
CGTCTCGCTCGTGAGCCGCCCGTCGAGGTCATACTCGCGCTGAACCAGCCCGTGCGCATTGCGCGCTTCGATCAACTGGCCGCGCTTGTTATAGGCGTAGTGCTCGTCCTCGCCGCTGCCCGCCGCGATGCGACTCACGATCCGCCCCAACGAATCGCAGCGTATGGTCAGCACGCGTCCGAGCGGATCGACTGTGCGCTTCAGGTGCCCCGCCGGATCGTACCCATAGCCGCGCTTTAACCCTAATGCCTTTGAAGCACGCCCCGCCGTCATAGAACGCTTCGTGACCGTCCAGCGGATCCAACGCAACTGCCATTCAGAGAAGTCGCATTGGCAGCGCGAAGAACCGCCGTTTTATCCGTGGCTCAAGCTCGCCGGACGATGGATCGAGCAGGCCGGATTCAGCCCTGGGCAGCGCGTCAAGATCAACGTTGAGCACGGACGGCTCGTCATAACACATGACTGAATGCCTACATGACCCGCTTTCGCGGGTCATGTAGGATCACATTCGAATTATTTATTTTTCTGCAGCTCTGATGCCAGGAAATCATACAATCCATTCGCTATAAAATCAGCGTGACCTGATTTGATGAGCATACTAAAAAAATAATATTGCTCCAAACACTCTCTTACATCACTAACCGAAAGCAAGAAGAAATCAGCATACGCCCGGTAGAAATGTCGAACTTTATTAGAAATATCTTCTAGATCAACGTCGTAATTAGTAACATCAAAGAAAATTCTTTTCCACCCATCCCCCGCCACACTTATTTCAACGAAGGGCAATCCATTTTTTTCACAGAAATCCCAGTGATCCGATCGTAACCCCGACTCTCTTTCAACATATTTCATAACGATCACTTGAATTTGAAGTCCGTAACATCGGTCATGATACCTTCACCATTCACTCTCGCCATATAGTGAACTGTTACGTCGTTTATTTTCCGTTCGTATTTCGCCCATCCCTTTCCAGAGAAACAACGGTCTCCTATATCCTCTGCCTTAATGATCTCAACCCCCTTCTCAGGGTGTGCCATCACATGAGACATAACAAACCTCTCATTTCTGTTCCTTGCTTTAGTGCGCCCTGTTGACTTTGTTTTTCTCTTCTTGGGCTTTCTATGTGAACACTTCTTCTTTAATCCAAGTGGATCAATCCACCCAAACATGTTGGGTGCGAACTCATATGGATTTTCTCCACCATCTAGTCCGATCGGATCCTGCGAGATGAACTGCCCAGTGCCGGGATCAAAGTACCGATACCGGTTGTAATGCAACCCCGACTCATGATCGAAGTACTGCCCCTGCAACCGAATCGCCTGCTCGACCTTCCGCGTTTCGCACCAATCGACCCCACCCGCAACACTGTAGTGCGTTTCCCAAACGATGTCACCGTCCGCGCTGCTTAGCCTGACCGGCGCACCATTCGGATCATTCTGATAGAAGTAAATCCGCTTGCAGGCCCCGTCATCCACCTGCATCGCC
>NZ_JARUXT010000039.1:0-1455 GCF_031451075.1 Caballeronia sp. LZ043
AAGGAGACACAAGATGGCGGAGCTGGCCCAAGGTCGAAGGGAGTTCGCGGGCACGCGAGAGGAGCAGGCGCGCTCGTCTGCATCGGTGCTCGCGAACGCGAAGAGGATGAGCTACACGGACTTCCTCGACCACTGTCCGATGAACGGTTTTTTGTGGCTGCTTCTGCTCGGTTGCATCGTCGCCCAAGTGCTTGACGGGTTCGACTTCCAGTCCACCTCGTTCGCCTTGCCGCTCATCATGCGGGACTTCCATATCAGCCCGACACAGGCGGGCGCGATCGGCTCGGTGACCAACATCGGCTTGCTGCTCGGAGCGCTGTTGTTTGCCCCGCTCGCGGACCGCATGGGACGCCGGCCGATCTTTCAATGGGCCTTGTTTGCCTATGCCTTCGGTACGTTTCTGAGCGCCATCTCGCCGAACTACGAGGTGCTGCTGGTCTCGCGCTTCATTGCGGGCTTGGGGATTGCAGCGGAATTTCCCGTAGCGTTCTCGCTGCTGGCGGAGTATTCGCCGCGGCGGCTGCGGCATATCTTCATTGGCTCGGGGGCGATCGGCTATTCGTTCGGCTGGTTCGTGTGCGCGGTGGCCGCCACGCTCATCGTGCCGCATTTCGGCTGGCGCGCGCTGTTCTGGGTTGGCGTGAGTCCGGCGCTGATGATCATCTACGTGCGCCGGTTCATGCCGGAGTCGGTGCGCTTTCTGCTGCAGCAGGGGCGTGTGGAGGAGGCGGGCTTTATCGTCAGGCGGCTGGCCGATCGTGCGGGTTACGGCTCGCTCGAACTGACGCCGCCGGCTGCGTGCGCCACTGTCAAGGATGCGCCGCGTCCGAAGATCCGCGAACAGTTCTCGGTGCTGCGTCTCTCGGCGCTCGCCATTGCGGTGCTCGGTCTGTTCCAGCTCGCCAACAATATCCAGGTAGTGGGCTTTGGCACCTGGCTGCCGTCGATCTTCCTGCGTCAGGGCTTCACGCTCACCAAGAGCTTCACCTTCACGATGATCGTGCTGGCCACCACGCCGCTGGGTCAGATCTTCGGCATGTGGCTGCAGGACCGCATGCCGCGCAAGTGGGCGATGCTGGTGCTCTCGGCATTGAGCGCGATGTGCTTCTTCGGCTTCGGTCTGTCGTTCGAATATCGCTATCCGGTGGCGATCATCGTGGCGTGCAACGTCGGCTATCAGTTCTTCTCGGGCGGGGTCGTGCCGATCTTCTACACGCTGAGCAGCGAGTTGTTCCCCACGCGAGTGCGTTCTCTCGCCACCGGGCTGGTGGTGGCGTGCGCGCGCCTGGGTTCGATCACGGGTCCGTTCGTGCTGGGCTGGCTGCTCACGCTGGGCACGATGATCCACCAGATCATCTACTGGTTCACGATGCCGCTGGTGGTGGCGGCGGTGATCCTGGTTGTGACCGTGAAGGTCGATTCACGCCAGAAGACGCTCGAAGAAGCGAGTGGCGA
>NZ_JARUXT010000040.1:0-1450 GCF_031451075.1 Caballeronia sp. LZ043
TGAACTGCACCCCAAAAGTTGGACACCAGTCCAACGATTTGGGGTGTTTTTTCATGAGCAAGCACAGCGCACGATTCAAGCAAGCAGTCGTCAAAGACTATCTATGCGGCAAGCACGGCGGTTTTGCTGGGGTGGCGCACCGGCATGGTACAGACCACGGCACGGTGCGTAAGTGGGTGGCGGCATGGCGAGCGCACGGCGCCGCGGCGTTCAGGAAGAAGTACAGCTTCTACGATGGACAGTTCAAGCTGAAGGTGCTGCAGTTCATGCACACAAAGGCGCTGTCGTGCCGAGAGACTGCGGCGGTTTTCGATATCCGCAATCCGGGCGTGATCAGTGTCTGGAAGCGCCGGTATGATTCGGGAGGTATGCAGGCCCTTGAGCCGCGCCCCCGAGGACGCTCCGTGAAACAACCCAAGTCATCTGTGCCGCCTGTTTCGTCCAAGCCTGACGAGGCCCGCACGAAGGAAGAGCTCCTGAAGGAGCTGAACTATCTGCGCATGGAGAATGCGTACCTAAAAAAACTCGATGCCTTGATCCGCTCGGACAGCCCCACAGCGCAAAGCAAAAAGCGCAAGTAGTGGCCGGATTGAGGCATGAGTTTGCACTTGGCGGCCTGCTCAAAGTGGCGGGCCTGGCGCGTAGCACCTTCTATTACCAATGCAAGGTCTCGCAGAAGGCAGACAAACACACGCAGCTCAAGGCGCGCATCCGCTCTGTATTCAAGCAGCACAAAGGGCGTTACGGCTATCGGCGTATCACCAGCGCGATCCGGCACTTGGGCACGGTTGTGAATCACAAGACCGTCCAACGCTTGATGCAACTGATGAAACTGAAGTCGCTGGTGCGACCGAAAAAGTTTCGAGCCTTCCGGGGGACGGTGGGAGGCATTGCGCCGAACGTGCTGCAAAGACAGTTTGACGCCGACGCGCCAAATCAGAAGTGGGTCACCGATATCACTGAATTCCGGGTGGGCGAGCGCAAGCTCTATCTGTCCCCGGTGCTAGACCTGTATAACGGCGAGATTGTTGCCTACGAAACGGCGACGCGTCCGGCATTCGCGATGGTCGCAAGCATGATCAAAAAGGCCTTCAAGAGGCTGGGGGCTGGTGATCGCCCCGTGATTCACTCTGATCAGGGATGGCACTATCAGATGGGCGCTTACCAGGCGTTGCTCTCGCAGCGCGCACTGACGCAAAGCATGTCACGCAAGGGCAACTGCCACGACAACGCCGCCATGGAGAGCTTCTTTGGCACCTTGAAGTCAGAGTTCTTCTACCCGAACCGCTTCGAGAGCATTGAAGCGCTTCAGGCCGGAATCCGACGCTACATTCACTACTACAATCACAACCGCATCAAGCTGAAGCTAAAAGGGCTGAGTCCTGTGATGTACAGAACTCAGCCCTCACGGCCCTAGCCCAAAACTGTCCAACTTTGCGGGGTCAGTTCA
>NZ_JARUXT010000041.1:0-1388 GCF_031451075.1 Caballeronia sp. LZ043
ACAGCCGCGTTGAGTCGCTCCAGGGTCAGTTCGCGCTGCGTGCGCGTGCCCACCTTGCGTTCTTTGGGCCGTGGCGCCATTCCCTGATTGGTCCGCGAAGGCATCCCCGAAGCGCAGCGATTGTCGCGCTCAGCTTGCACGACTTGAGCAGCCTGCAGGACGTGTCCAAGCCGCTTGTTGTCGACAATGGCACCTTGATCGATCTCTGAGAGCCGGTCGTATTGACGATAGGCGAGGGCAGCCCCATTCACACGAATCTCGATGCGTCCATCGGGATACTCGAAGACGTCCAGATATTGGTGAATCAGCGCACGGTTCTCTGCCGTATCGTCGAGCATGTAAATCACCCGGTCGTACTGCACCTTCAACACTTTCGTCACGCGCCGCGCCACGCGCGAGGTCAGGATCAAGTCGATATCCTCGTCGCTCCTGAGCGCGCGATGGGCATTGAAAGCGCTTCTCGGCACTTTGCCGAAGCGAGCGTTGAAGTCGGCCATGAAGTGGGGCGCGTAAGCGTTGGCCGCTTCCTGCGTGTTGATGCCGCGTAGACGCAATTCCTTCACCAGCCGATCCTGCAAGGTCAGATTGGCCCGCTCGACGCGCCCCTTTGCCTGGCTGCTATTGGCGCACCAGGTATCGATGTTGAGCTCGAATAAAGCCCGTCCAAACTGCGTCACGCCCTTGCCGCCGACCTCGGCGTGGTTGTTGCAATGGAACACCGCAGCCTTGTCGCTGTAGAGCGCAATCGGCTTGCCGTACGCTTCCAGATACTTGCGCATGGCCTCGAAATAGCTGAAGGTCGACTCGGTCGCCGTGAAGTGCAGGGTCATCAGGCGGCTCGTGGCATCGTCGATAAACACCAGTAACGTACAAGCTGGCGCGCGGTCTTCGAACCAGCGATGGTCGCTGCCATCGATCTGGATCAACTCGCCCAGACACGAGCGGCGGTTCCTCGGCTGGTGCAGCGCCGCTGGACGCTGCTTGCGTGGAATCCAGAGCCCGGCATCGCGCATCCAGCGCCTTACCGTTTCCTTGCCCAACTCGATGCCGTGACATTCACGCAGCTTCTCGCAGGCAAGCGTCGGGCCGAAATCAGCGTAGCGCTGGCGCACCAGCGCCATGGCCCGGGCTCGCAGATCGATGGGCAATTCCCGATTGCTTGGCTGCCCGCGCTTGCGTGAGAGCAGCCCAGCCGGGCCGCTCGCAACAAAGCGGTGAGCGAGCCGGCTGATCTGACGTTCGCACAGTCCGAGTCGTTCAGCAGCCTGAACCATGGTCAGCCGATGCTCACAGACCGCCTCGATCACTTTGATACGTTCGAGTTCGTGCATAGTCGCCGTGATGAAACCACGCTCGTTCATGGTGAGCCCCTGGAAGACGCGCCATCG
>NZ_JARUXT010000042.1:0-1315 GCF_031451075.1 Caballeronia sp. LZ043
TGGCCGTGGCCGTGCCAGCCAGACCGCCGCCAACAATTGCTATGCGGCACTTCATCACCATGCTTCGTCTCCTGTTCCTTATCGATCGTGTCGACTGCCGGCAGCTCGCACCGCTGAGTTCGGCAAACGGCCGTTGTGTGGGAACTATATGTGCCGCTTCCCTACCGAACAATCCACGATTTCGAAGAAATTGATTAGCGACGCTTATGTTTGTTCGACGCTGCATTGCAACTCCGTCCGCGACATTCGCGTTACGCTCCGTAGCGTCGTGACCTGAGTGCAATGAGACCTCCATCAACATCAAAGAAGCCGTTTAAGAGCGTCATCAATCTGGATATGGAGTTGTTGCGAACATTCGTTGCCATCGTCGAACGAGAGTCGTTCGCCGCCGCAGCTGATGCGGTGCATCGCACGCAATCGGCAGTCACGCGGCAGATGCAGCGGCTCGAAGCGAAGGTGAACCGGATCCTCTTTCGCAAGCAGGGCCGGGAGAAGCGGCTGACTGACGATGGACTCAAGCTGCTCGAATATTCGCGGCGCATGCTCGCGCTGAATGACGAGGCCTGCTCGGCAATCACGGGTTCGACGGTCTCGGGAGAGGTGCGGATCGGCGCGCCAGTGGACGTTGCGGACACCAGCCTGCCCAATCTGCTGCAGCGCTTCTCGAAGACCTACCCGAGCCTGAGGATGGTGATCGACGTAGGACGCAGTCCCTTTCTGATGGAGGCCATGAAACGGGGCGAGATCGACATGACGATCTCACCCCGCGAGCACCGCGAATTTCGCCGTGTCACGCTGCGCGCATCTCCGACCGTTTGGATTTGCGCTGCCGGATATCGCTATCAGCGCGACCAGCCGCTCGATCTGATCATCGCGGATGAACCCAGCTTGTTCCGCAGAGTGGCGCTAAAGCAACTCGAGCGCGCGTGCATTGCCTGGCGTCTGACGTACGTCGCGCCCACGTTGCCGGGTATCCGTGCGGCGGTGCGTGCGGGGCTCGGAGTGACCGCGCGGTCGATTGAAATGATGGGTCCGGATTTCCGGGTGCTGGGCGAAGCGGATGGATTGCCGCGTTTGCCGGACGTGCAATACCACCTGTATATCGGCGCTGCACCGAACGGAGCCGCGCGGCGCCTGTTCGACTCGATCGGGTCATTGCGGATCTGATCATTGTCAGACCGACGCGAATGTTTCGCACTGGCTCTAACGCGCAGCTTCGCCACTCGCTTCTTCGAGCGTCTTCTGGCGTGAATCGACCTTCACGGTCACAACCAGGATCACCGCCGCCACCACCAGCGGCATCGTGAACCAGTAG
>NZ_JARUXT010000043.1:0-1309 GCF_031451075.1 Caballeronia sp. LZ043
CACCACGCACACCACAGCCGGCTCACACACCATCGAAGTGGGCTTGCCGCTCGCTTCGGGCGACAGTTCGACTTCGCCGCCGCCATCCGGCGCGCAACGCCTGTTGAATCAGCAAGCAAGCACAAGCACAGGCGCGACCGGGCAATTGCAGGCCATGGCCGCACGCAAAGGCAAGCGCGGCAAGAAGGCCCAAGCGCGCAGCGGCATGCAGCAGTCCACGCCTGTCACGTCGACATCGACATCAACCTCATCCTCCACGTCTACGTCCACACCCACGTCATCGTCGATCACGCTGGCCAGCCAGGTGCCCACCTTCCTGCAGAACTTCTCCACGCCAAAGCTCGGTGGCAGCGCGCTGAACATCACCGTGAACGGCATGGAGAAAACGCTCGTGGTCGGCTCGACACAGAAGGTCTATCTGGGCGAGGAACTCAAGATCACCGACGGCACGTCCACCGTGCTGATCACCGGCATCGAGACCAAGGACGTCGACGGCTCGACCACGACGACGATCACCGGCCTCGCCACCAGCTTCGTGCTGGGCAACCGGGCGGACACGACGATCGGCAATGCCCTCCAGGTCCATGCCGGGCAATTCGAAGGCTTTCAGGTCGCGGCGCTCAACACCTGGGGAAGCAATGTGATCGCCGTGGGCAGCCAGGTCCACAACACCGGCAACTGGGTGCAGTCGACCGGCTCGATGATCGTCGACATCGGATCGTCCGTGAACAACATGGGCGTGAAGATGGGACACGTCGGTTACGACGTGAAGTTTTGAGGCAGCGTGTGCGCCGGCGAGTTCCGGTTGATGCCCGGACTCGTCGTGCGGACCGGGAACACCAGCTGCCGGGTCGGGCGCTCTCACTCGCGATGCTTTGCGAGCGCAGCGCCTGAGATTCATGCATTGGCAATCGCTATCCCGCTCGAAGATCGAGGAGACGATCGCCCAACGGCCAATAACCGCATCCAACGAGGTGCGGACGCCCCCTGTTCAGGCACGCGTGCCTGATTCTTCATCCGTACCGAGCGAGACGACATGACCCAGATTGTGACCGCCTACAGCGACGCATTTGCATCCGGCATCCTCAGTTTCCGTTCCATGACGGGAAACGAAGCCCTTTCCACCCTCTTCGACTTCGAGGTGCAACTCGTCTCGGGCGATGCTTCGCTCGATCTCAAGAGCGCCCTC
This sequence comes from Caballeronia sp. LZ043, assembly GCF_031451075.1. Taxonomy (NCBI): domain Bacteria; kingdom Pseudomonadati; phylum Pseudomonadota; class Betaproteobacteria; order Burkholderiales; family Burkholderiaceae; genus Caballeronia; species Caballeronia sp. LZ043. The sequence goes on from NZ_JARUXT010000043.1 coordinate 1,190, forward strand.
GGCAAGTCACTCACGCTGGAGATCCAGCCGCAGGTCGGCGCGCTGCGCTATCTCGACGGACAGATCACCCGCTTCGAGTTCAATGGCCGCGAGACGCTCACCTCGCGCAGTTATATCTAT
>NZ_JARUXT010000044.1:0-1230 GCF_031451075.1 Caballeronia sp. LZ043
GCGAGCGTGCGCACCGGCGCGGCTCTCGGCGAAGTCGTAGACCACCGCGCGCAGTTCGCTGAACTGAGTCGACGTATACGCCCACAGGTATGCCCGGTGCGTTTTGCCCTTGCCGGGGCTGAGCATTTGCACCGGCGTCTCGTCGGCGTGCAACACCGCCTGTTGCCGGATGGCCTGGCCGAGTGCGTCGACCAGCGGCTGCAACTGCACGCCACACCGGCCCACCCAGGCACCCAGCGTGGATCTTGGGATGGCCAGTCCCGCACGACCAAAGATCTGTTCCTGGCGATACAGGGGCAAGTGGTCGCCGTACTTGGCGACCAGCACCTGCGCGAGCAACCCGGCGGTGGGCATGCCCTTGTCGATCACATGCGGTGGAACCGGCGCCTGGATCAGTGTCTCGCACGCCTTGCACACCCACTTGCCGCGGATGTGCCGTTCCACCGTAAACACGCCCGGCGTGTAGTCCAGCTTCTCGCTCACGTCCTCGCCGATCCGTATGCGTTCGCAACCGCACTGGCACGTCGTGCTGTCCGGTTCGTGATGGACGTCGGTGCGTGGCAGTTGCGGCGGCAGCGGTGCCCGTTTCGGCTGCTCGCGTTGCCGTTCAGCTCGCGTCGGCTCGAGTTGCCCGAGCTCCATCTCGATAGCAACCAGGTCGCCATCGATCGCCTCGTCAAGCAGGTTCATCTGCTCGCTGTCGAGCTGTTCGCTGCGCCGGCCGAACTGCTGGCGCTTGAGGATCGAGACCTCGTGGGTGAGTTGATCGATACGGGTCTGCCGGAAGTGTAGTTCCCGGTCTCGTTCACTCGCTTCCCGCTCCTTCTCCTTGACCTCGGCAATCAGTTGCGCGGCAAGGGCGCGCAACTGTTCCGGGTTGAGTGCGTCGAGGTCCGCGGGGTTCATGCAGGCCAGTCTGCCAGAACCCTCCCGACGGAGGAAGCGCGACTGTTTACCTCCCCGCCGGATTTAGACGACGCGGATCACGCCATCCTCGCCGATGCGTTGCCAGGGCAAGCCCAGCACCAGGCCGGCCAGTTGTTCGTGCGTCAAGACACGCTGCTTCGGTTCGCTGCCGATGTGCGGCCACGCGAACTGCCCTTGATTCAGGCGTCGCGCGGCCAGCCAGACGCCGATCCCGTCGTGAATCAGGACCTTCATGCGGTTGGCGCGCCGATTGGCGAACAGATAGGCATGGTGTGGGTGCGCGGCGCCGAACACCTTGACCAC
>NZ_JARUXT010000045.1:0-1096 GCF_031451075.1 Caballeronia sp. LZ043
CTTACGGCCGTTCCACCGCCAGCGCCACGCCCATGCCGCCGCCGATGCACAGCGACGCCAGACCCTTCTTCGCATCGCGCTTCTGCATTTCGTGCAGCAGCGTCACCAGAATCCGGCAGCCCGATGCGCCGATCGGATGCCCGATCGCGATCGCCCCGCCGTTCACGTTGATCTTCGACTGATCCCAGCCCATCTGCTGATGCACCGCCAGCGCCTGCGCCGCGAACGCTTCGTTGATTTCCATCAGGTCCAGGTCGTTGACGCTCCAGCCCGCGCGCTCCAGACAGCGCTTCGACGCCGGCACCGGACCCATGCCCATGATCTTCGGACTCACGCCTGCGTTCGCGTAGGCCTTGATGCGCGCCAGCGGCGTCAAACCGAGCGCTTCGGCCTTCTTCGCCGACATCACGACCACGGCCGCCGCACCGTCGTTGATGCCCGATGCATTCGCCGCCGTCACCGTGCCTTCCTTCGAGAACGCGGGCTTCAGACCCGCCAGCGCCTCGGCGGTCACGCCGTGACGCACGAATTCGTCCGTGTTGAACTGAAGCGGCTCGCCCTTGCGCTGCGGAATCGAGACCGGCACGATCTCGTCGTTGAAGCGGCCTTCCTTCTGTGCCTTCTCGGCCTTGTTCTGCGACAGCGCCGCGAACGCATCCTGCTGCTCGCGCGTGATGCCGAATTCCTTCGCGACGTTCTCGGCCGTCGTGCCCATGTGATAGTTGTTATAGACGTCCCACAGGCCGTCGACGATCATCGTGTCGATGAGTTTCGCATCGCCCATGCGGAAGCCGTCGCGCGAGCCCGGCAGCACGTGCGGCGCCGCGCTCATGTTTTCCTGGCCGCCCGCGATCACGATGTCCGCATCGCCCGCGATGATCGCGTTCGCCGCCAGCATCACCGCCTTCAGGCCCGAGCCGCACACCTTGTTGATCGTCATGCCGGGCACCATGTCCGGCAGCCCTGCCTTGATGAGCGACTGGCGCGCCGGGTTCTGTCCCGAGCCCGCGGCCAGCACCTGGCCGAGAATGACTTCGCTCACCTGATCCGGCTTCACGCCTGCGCGTTCGAGCACGGCCTTGATGACCGTTGCGCC
>NZ_JARUXT010000046.1:0-922 GCF_031451075.1 Caballeronia sp. LZ043
TCGTATAGCGTTGGTTCGTCGAAGATCACGTCGAACGTGATCTCGAACGGACCCGAGTTCTTGCTGCGCACCACCTTCGCCAGTTCGCGCAGCGTCTTGTTTTGTGTCTGCACCGTGCTCATGCGCCCACCTCCACGATCTCAACCGGAAACAGCGACTCCGCCGAGTCGATCTTCATCACGTGATACACCGTGAACTTGCACACCGGCCCGATTGGGTTCTCCGGCGGGTTCAGCGGAATCGCGAAGTTACCGGCCGTCGCCACCTGTCCCGGATACGGCGTGTGCAGCACATCGATACGCACGCTGCTGCAAATCGCATTCGCCAGTTCCTGGTTCGCCGCCGTCACTTCACCCAGCAAGCCGATCTCGTGCGGCACCGCTTGTGTCTGCGGCTCGAAGCTGCCCATCACGCCGTTCTTGCCGTACACGTGGAAGTTCAGCGTCGCCTCGCCCGAGCGCAACTCCGGATACGTCTCGTGCGCCTGCTGCTTGATGCCTTCGAGGAAGGTGTCGATCTGCTCGACCAGGATCGGATCGCGGATCCCGCCGATGAAGATCGTGCGCATGCCTACCACGCCCGCGCCTTCGAGCTTCACCGTGTAGTCGTCGGCCGGAATGAAGCGGCTGCCGCGCACCCGCACTGCCCGCTCCGTGAGCTGTTCGTAGGTCGCCTCGCGCAGATCCAGCACGCCGCCCGGGCCCGTCAGCAAGTCCGGACGCGTCTTCTCGTACAGCGTGTGCGCCGCCACCGAAGCCGGCGTGCAGCGCTCGCGCGGGTTCATCGGTTCGAGGTCGAAGCTGTCGCGGCGGATCGTCGCCAGAATCACCTTGCCCTTGGGCTCCGCGCAGTTCGCCCCGCACTCGACGATCTTGCCCATGTGCCAGTAGATGCCCGGCTCGATCCCGTGCAGCATGCACAG
>NZ_JARUXT010000047.1:0-841 GCF_031451075.1 Caballeronia sp. LZ043
GCACGGGCGCAGGCGTTGATCTGAGCACGCTCGACCTTCAAGCGGCGAGCATCGACAACACGAGCGGCCTCGTGAGCAATCTTGGCACGGGCGATGTGGCCGTGCGAGGCGGCAACGGCATCGTCAACCGCGGCGGCACGATGACCGCCAACGGCCGCATTTCGGTCGACAGCGCCGCGCTCGTCAACACGCAAGGCGCGCAGTTGAGCGGCGCGAACTTGACGGTACGGGCCGACACGGTCGACAACAGCGGCGGCGGGATCGGCAGCGTGGCCGGCTCGCATGGCGACGTGACGATCACGACCTCCGGCGCGATCACAAACACGAGCGGCCAGATCGGCGCGACCCGTGACCTGACGATCAACGCGGCAACGCTCACGGGCGGCGGCGCCTACAGCGCGGCGCATGACGTGACCGTGATCGTCCAGGGCGACTTTGCGCCAACCGCTGCTTTCCAGTTCATCACCGGGCACGACCTGGCCTTTACGCTGCCCGGCACGTTCACCAACGGCGTGCTGCTCCAGGCGGCGAACAACCTCGACGTCAACGCGGGCGATGTGCGCAACAGCGGCACGATGATGGCGGGCGGCACGCTCACCACGCACTCGAATACCCTGACCAACACCGGGGTGATCGTCGGCGGAAGTGTTTCGCTCAATGCGAATGGCGCACTCCTCAATCTCGGGCCGACGGCACTCATCGGCGCGACCGATAGCGATGGCACGCTCGAACTGCTCGCCACCGATATCGACAATCGCGACGACACCACCGCGACCGATACGCAGGCGAGCACCGCGATCTATGGCTTGGGCAAGGTCGTGCTTGCGGGCGGCAAGGACGC
>NZ_JARUXT010000048.1:0-839 GCF_031451075.1 Caballeronia sp. LZ043
CAGAAGACCATCGACAACATCGCGGAGATGAAGCAGCAGATCCGCGAGTACAGCGAGATCCTGACGCTCGTGCGCACGACCGACGACATCCTGCGCGCGAAGAAGGAAAACAAGACCGGCATCATCTTCGGCTTCCAGAACGCATATGCGTTCGAGGACAACCTCGGCTATATCGAGGTGTTCAAGGAACTTGGCGTGAACGTGGTGCAGCTCTGCTACAACACGCAGAACCTGGTGGGCACCGGCTGTTATGAACCCGATGGCGGACTGTCGGGTTATGGCAAGGAAGTGATCCACGAGATGAATCGCGTCGGGATCATGGTGGATCTCTCGCACGTGGGCGCGAAGACGTCGTCGGATGCCATTGCGTGCTCGAAGAAGCCGGTCACGTATTCGCACTGCTGCCCGTCGGGCCTGAAGGATCATCCGCGCAACAAGACCGACGATCAGCTGCGCGAGATCGCGGATGCCAATGGCTTCGTCGGCGTGACGATGTTCTCGCCGTTCCTGAAGAAAGGCCCGGACGCAACCGTCGAGGATTATCTCGAAGCGATCGAATACACGATCGATGTTATCGGCGAAGACAAAGTAGGTATCGGCACCGACTTCACGCAGGGCTACAGCACCGAGTTCTTCGACTGGATCACGCACGACAAGGGCCGTTATCGCCGCCTGACGAACTTCGGCAAGGTGGTGAATCCGGAAGGCATCCGCACCATCGGCGAGTTTCCGAACCTGACCGCTGCGATGGAACGCGCAGGCTGGAGCGAGTCGCGCATCAAGAAGGTGATGGGCGAGAACTGGATGCGCTTCTTCGGCGAAGTGTGGAACGTCTGAAC
>NZ_JARUXT010000049.1:0-813 GCF_031451075.1 Caballeronia sp. LZ043
CCGAAAGCCATCGGCGAGGAAATGACCGGCAATCCGATCGTGCGCAAGCTCTCGTTCACCGGCTCCACCGCCGTCGGCCGACTGCTGATGGCGCAAAGCGCGCCGACCGTCAAGAAGGTCACACTGGAACTCGGCGGCAACGCGCCCTTTATCGTGTTCGATGATGCCGATATCGATGCAGCCGTAGAAGGCGCCGTCGCCTCGAAGTATCGCAACAGCGGCCAGACCTGCGTCTGCACCAACCGCTTCTACGTCCACGAAAAAGTCTACGACGCGTTCGCGCAGAAACTCGCCTCGGCAGTCGGCAAGATGAAAGTCGGCAACGGCACCGAAAGCGGCGTCGTGCTCGGACCGCTGATCAACGAAGCGGCCGTGAAGAAGGTCGAATCGCACATCGAGGATGCGCTCGCGAAAGGCGCGTCGCTGGTGTCGGGCGGCAAGCGCCATGCACTCGGCCATGGCTTCTTCGAGCCGACCGTGCTCACGAACGTTACGCCGGACATGAAGGTGTCGAAGGAAGAAACCTTCGGCCCGCTCGCGCCGGTCTTCAAGTTCAGCTCCGACGAAGAAGTCGTGCGCATGGCCAACGACACCGAATTCGGTCTTGCCGCCTACTTCTACAGCCGCGACATCGGCCGCGTATGGCGGGTGGCCGAAGCGCTCGAATACGGCATGGTGGGCATCAACACCGGACTGATCTCGAACGAAGTCGCACCGTTCGGCGGCGTCAAGCAATCCGGCCTCGGCCGCGAAGGCTCGCACTATGGCATCGATGACTACGTCGTCATCAAGTACCTGTGCATGGCGGTCTGA
>NZ_JARUXT010000050.1:0-807 GCF_031451075.1 Caballeronia sp. LZ043
GCGTTGTGCACGGTCGGCCGCACCGGCAACGATCTGCACTATCGCGGCTACGACATTCTCGATCTCGCCAACACGTCCGAGTTCGAAGAGATCGCCTATCTGCTCGTGCACGGCAAGTTGCCGAATGCCGCCGAACTCAAGGCTTACAAGATCAAGCTGAAGGCCATGCGCGGCCTGCCCGCGAACCTCAAGGCCGCGCTCGAATGGATTCCCGCTTCGGCGCATCCGATGGACGTCATGCGCACCGGCGTCTCCGTGCTCGGCACGATCCTGCCCGAGAAGGACGATCACAACATTCCGGGCGCGAAAGATATCGCCGACAAGCTGATGGCTTCGCTCGGCTCGATGCTGCTGTACTGGTATCACTACTCGCACAACGGCAAGCGCATCGAAGTGGAAACCGATGACGATTCCATCGGCGGACATTTCCTGCATCTGCTGCATGGCGTGGAGCCGTCGAAGTCGTGGGTCGATGCGATGCACGTGTCGCTCAACCTCTACGCCGAACACGAATTCAACGCATCGACCTTCACGGCGCGCGTGATCGCGGGAACCGGCTCAGACATGTATTCGGCGATTGCGGGCGGTATCGGCGCGTTGCGCGGTCCGAAGCACGGTGGCGCCAACGAAGTGGCCTTTGAAATTCAGTCACGCTATCTCGATGCCGACGAAGCCGAAGCCGACATCAAGCAGCGCGTGGAACGAAAGGAAGTGGTGATCGGCTTCGGGCATCCGGTGTACACGATCTCGGACCCGCGCAACAAGGTCATCAAGGAAGTCGCGAAGAAGCTCTCGAAGGAAGCGGGC
>NZ_JARUXT010000051.1:0-785 GCF_031451075.1 Caballeronia sp. LZ043
CGGGGGCCGTCGCAGGATGCGGAGTCGTTCATGGGCAGCCGCACCGTGCTGGCCAACGGCGATCCGATGTCATTCGCGGCGCTGCCCGCGTTGAGTTGCTGGTGCGCGGGCATGCTGCCGATGTCGCACAACAGCGCGCATACGGAACGCAAGTACATGTCCTTGCCCACCGCGACGATGCTGCCTATTCCAGCCGATCGTCCCGTGCTGGTGGGCGGCCCGCCTGTGATGAACATGATGGCGATGGCGGCCGGACTGTTCAGGGCGTTTCGCGGCTCGGCGCTGGCCAAGAGGCTGTTCAGGAACTTCCCGTCGGGGTTCATCAAGTGCGTGATCTTCGACGCGGAGCCGGTCAACTCGATCACCGGTGAAGTGGTGGTGCAGCAGCACGATTTCACCATCGACGGGCGCTTGCCGCTGGTGTGGGATCGCTACTACGCGAGTCACGACATGATCCCGGGAAGCCTCGGGCGTGGCTGGCGCAGTCCGGCCGACATTCACGTGGACTTGCTGCGCGATGAGGAGCACGAGAAGGCGCAATACAGCGCGGCGGTCACGTTTGCCGATCACGCCACCGCGTTCGATCAGATGCCGCACGAAAGCGGATGGCCCGCGCGAACGCATGACCGCCAGCATGGTCATGCGCTGTATATCGAACAGGACGAACTGCGCATTCGTACGCGGGCCGGTCTGGAATACGCGTTCGCACTGCCGGACGACTGGCGCGCGAGCGTGCCGGTCGTAGATCGGGGGCAGACGTTCAGTCTGCCGTTATCCCGGATGGC
>NZ_JARUXT010000052.1:0-750 GCF_031451075.1 Caballeronia sp. LZ043
GTGACGTACTCGGGCTATTACCACTACAACAACTACGACGACTCGGAACACAACTGGACGCTGCCGTTCGGCGATGCGCCGTTTGTCGGCGGTCGTCCGGGTGGCTACGCGCAGGTCGCGCCCGCCGATATCCGATACTTCGCGCTGCCCGCCTACGAATCGAGCTTCGTCGCGGGCCGCACGCTCTCGGGCTCGGGCGTGAGCATCGACAACACGGCCGGCAATGCGGGGACGCCGTCTATCGGACTCGCTCCGGCTCAGGCGGGTTCAGGCGTCGTGATCGGCGACCTCGGCACGCGATCCGGCTCGCGAGTGATCGATCCCGTGATCGCGGGCGCGACGGCGCAAGGCGTGTTGCAGAACCTCTCGATTCCGCCAGGCGGCCTGTTCAGTCGCACGAGCGCGCCGGACGCGACCTATCTCGTCGCGACCAATCCGGCTTTCACGAACCAGCGGAGCTTCATCTCGAGCGACTACTTCTTGCGGCAGCTCGACCTCGATCCGCAGAAGGTACAGAAACGCCTGGGCGATGGCATGTACGAGCAGCAGCTCGTGCGCAATCAGGTCACAACGTTGACCGGCCGCGCCGTGCTCGGTCCCTACACTGACACGCAAGCCATGTATGAGGCGCTGCTGGCCGCGGGCGCGTCACTCGCGAAGTCGCTCGATCTGCCGCTCGGCATGAGTCTGTCGCCGGAACAGGTCGCGGCGCTCACGAGCAACGTCGTCATCATGCAGACGGTCATCGTC
>NZ_JARUXT010000053.1:0-715 GCF_031451075.1 Caballeronia sp. LZ043
TGACCTCAGATGGTGTCGTGGCCGCACGGCAGAAAGCCGTCGGCGGACTGGCGGACGCCGCACGCGATGCAAATCGGCCCCGCGTCGTCGGAAACAGCGTCTTGAACGGGCGTGTCTTGGTCGAGCAGATCGGACGCAGAAACGTCGAATGGGAAAGCGCCGAAGACGTGACCGGGCTGGACCATGGTCACTCCGCCATGCCGCGAAGGCGCGCGGCGATGCTGAACAGGACCTGCGCATGCGTGAAGATGCTCTTCTCGACGCGCTCAACTTCCCTTTCCTCGACGCGGCCGTCCTCCAGCGTCTTGACGATCTCGTTGCCGACTTCGCCGTGCGTGCTCCAGGCCTTGCCCATCATTTCCACGATCGCCTGATCCGTGCAGGAGTCGACGTTCGGGATCTTGACCAAGGCGTAACCGCGCTCGCGCGCCCACGCTTCCAGGACGCGATCGTCATCAGCCATCTCGCTGATGCTCACCGCGTCCATCAGCGTAGCCTTATGCGTGTCCGTGTTCGGATTGACCTTGCTGCGCAGAACCGCCGCCGACATACCGAGACGCGGTGCCAGCGATTCGCAGCCGCCTTTGTATGCGTGAGCAACAGCGTGCAGGGTGTCGAGGATGTTCAATTCATGCTCCAAACAAACGTATTTACTTGCGGTTGCCCCGGATAAAGTGGCGTCGTAGGTAAAAAGAACGACACCAAACGGGGTAAA
>NZ_JARUXT010000054.1:0-703 GCF_031451075.1 Caballeronia sp. LZ043
GCCCGCGCGATTGATGAGTTCCGTCGTGTTGACATTGAGCGCGTTCGCCTCAATCCCGCCGCCGGTGTTGTCGATTGTGCTGGTACTCGTGACCGTGAGGTTCGGCGCGACGATCGAGCCGCCGCTATTGGTCAGTCGCCCGGTCCGAATCGTCTCGTTCGTGCCGGCGCCGATCTGGCCGCCGTCGTTGTTCAACGCAGCGCTGAGCAGGTTCACGTCCGCGTTCGACAGCAACTTGCCGTCGGCGTTATCGAGCGCGCCGTCGGCCGTCACCGCGAGGCCGTCTCGGGCTGTTATGGAGCCTGACGCGTTGACAAGCGCACCGGACACGACAGCCAGACGTCCGTTACTTGCGATCGAGCCGCCGCGGTTCGAGAGCGACGCCGCGTCCAGTCGGATATCTGCCGCGCTGATCGTGCCTTGATCGTTGACCAGCGCATTCGCGGCGCTGACCTCGAGGCCGCCGCCCGCCGTAGTCGTCGCGCCCGACAGGTTCGCATTGGCGGCGCGCGCCGCGAGCACGAGCGCGCCGTGCGCAGACGTAGTGCTGCCGCCGAGATCGAGCGCGCTGCCGCTCAGGGCTGCATTGCCGCCGGCAACGTTACGGCCGGTCGCCGCCACGGCGCCTGATGCGCTCACGTCGAGGTCACCCGATTGCGCCAACGACCCATCACCGTTCACGCCGGCCGCAAGCGTGCCCGTC
>NZ_JARUXT010000055.1:0-656 GCF_031451075.1 Caballeronia sp. LZ043
CTGTCGTTCGATTCCGCCTCGGGCCTTGCCTGGCCGCCGCATGGCGTGTCGTTGCAGTGGTACCAGCAGGTGATGGATTCGCCGCTGTGGATGCAGGCCGCGACCCGTTCGCTGGTGGTAGGCGTGGGCACCGGTGTGCTGTCGATGGCGATCGGCACGCCCGCGGCCTTCCTGCTGGTGCGCGGCGGCTTGCGCTGGAATGCGGCGATGCTCGCGTTCGTGCTCGCGCCGATCGTCGTGCCGCGCATGATCCTGGCGGTGGGCGTGTTCTATTTCTTCGCGAAGATTGGCCTGGTGGGTTCGTCGCTGGGACTGGTGCTGGCGCACACGGTGGTCGCGGTGCCGTACGTGGTGATCACGATGATGGCCGTGCTGCGCAACTACGACACGCGCCTTGACCTCGCCGCACAGAGCATGGGCGCCCGCACCTTCACGACACTCAGACGCGTAACCTTCCCGATCCTGAGCGCAGGCATGCTCTCCTCGTTCCTGTTCGCGTTTGCGACTTCGTTCGATGAGTTGACCATCGCGCTGTTCTCGTCAGGCGGATTGAGCACGACGCTGCCCAAGCAGTTCTGGGACGAGACCACGATGCAGATCTCGCCGGTGATCGCCGCTGTCTCGACGCTGCTGTTCGTGTTCATCTCCATTCTGAT
>NZ_JARUXT010000056.1:0-629 GCF_031451075.1 Caballeronia sp. LZ043
GGCTCGATGCTCAGGCCCGGGAGTTGTTCCAGCACGCGCCAGTCGCTGCGCTGATGGTTGAACATCACCTGGAACAGCGGCGTGTGGCTCAGGCTGCGTTCGGGACGCAGGGCATCTACCAGTACGTCGAAAGGCAGGTCTTGATGCGCCTGTGCGTCGAGCGTCGTCTGGCGGGTTTGTTGCAGCAGCGCTTCGAGACTTGCTTCGCCATCGATCTCTGCACGCAACACCTGCGTGTTCACGAAGAAGCCGATCAAGCCCTCCGTCTCCACGCGATGTCGGTTCGCCACCGGCACGCCGATGCGGATATCTTCCTGTCCCGTATAGCGATGCAGCAGCGCCTGGAACGCCGCAAGCAGCACCATGAACGGCGTCGTGGACGTACTTTGCGCGCGCGACTTCACCGCTTGCGAAAGCGCTTCAGGCATCTTCAGCCGATACCGCGCCGCACGATACGATGCATTCGCCTGACGCGGCGAGTCGGTGGGCAGTGCCAGCACCGGCTGTGTATCGCCCAGCGCCTTGCGCCAGTAGGTCAATTGCTGCTCGCGCTCGCCTGCTTCCAGCCAGTCGCGTTGCCATGCCGCATAGTCCGCGTATTGCACCGGCAGCGCCGCCAGCTTCAACGG
>NZ_JARUXT010000058.1:0-602 GCF_031451075.1 Caballeronia sp. LZ043
CGCCTCGCTCCCTTATCTCGCGCCCGATCAGATTGCGCTGCCCGAGACCGAAGGCGTCGATCGCTGGCACACCGAGGACAATGTCACCACGGGCCGCTACGTCGTCGATGACTATGATTTCCGCAAGCCCAAGGCGGACCTGCAAAGCCAGCAGGCCAACCCACTCAGCGATGAACACGGCTCTTATGAGAAGTACAACTGGCAGCTCGGCTATGTCAATGGCGACGAGGGCAATCACTATTCGCGCGTACGTCTCGAAGAGGAACAGACTGGGAGTGAAAGCGCTCATGGTCACACCACCATTCGCGCTTTCGCGCCCGGTTATCTGTTCACGCTCACAGGATGTCCCCGCACGGCTGACAACCGCGAGTACCTGATCGTCGGCGCAAGTTATCAGTTTCAAAGCGGCGGCGATGCCAGCGGCAGCAGCTCGGCGCGTTACGACACGGAGTTTCTCGCGCAGCCGACTTCACTGCCCTGGCGCGCGCCTTCCATCACGCCGCTGCCGAAAGCGACAGGACCGCAGACAGCGGTGGTCGTTGGCCCGGCAGGCGAGACCATCTGGACCGACCAGCACGGCCGCGTGAAGCTGCAATTCCGCT
>NZ_JARUXT010000059.1:0-591 GCF_031451075.1 Caballeronia sp. LZ043
ACGACCTTGTTCTCGCCGGTCTGCACCGAGCCGAGCTCATAGTTTCCGCCGACAAGCATGGCGAGGTTGCCGCCGACGTCCAGCGTGCCGGCGTTCTGCCGAACGTCGCCGCCGGTCACGATCGCCGCATCGCCTGCGACGTTCACGGTCGCGAGCGGCCCGAGCGTGCTCACGGTGCGCGTCGCGCCCGTCGCGCTGACCTGGTGGATTGTGTTGACAGCGGTATTGAGGAGAAGATTGCCGCCGGCATTCAGTGCCAGGCTGCCCGCGTTGAGGGTGGCGGATGTCAGATCGACGTCGCCTTGTGTGGTGAGGGACATCAGGCCGCCGCTGCGCAGCGCGCCGAAAGCGTTGTCGATCTGCGTGCCCTGAATCGAAAGCGTGTTGCCCGCCTGTATCGTGCCGCTGTTGCTGAAGGTCTGTGCGTCCTTCAGGTCGACATCGGCCGCAGCGATGAGCGGCCCGTTCATGTTCTGCTGGCTTGCCTTCGCAAGGTACACGACGGGCACGAGCACGGACTGACCGTCGACGATGACCGTCTGCATGATGACGACGTTGCTCGTGAGCGCCGCGACCTGTTCCGGCGACAGA
>NZ_JARUXT010000060.1:0-578 GCF_031451075.1 Caballeronia sp. LZ043
TATCGATACGATCCGCTGGGCCGGATCGTCGAGCATACGGATCCGGGACAGCGGCTGCGTCGGTATGTGTATGACGCGCAAGGCGATCGGTTCTCGCAGGTGCGGGCGACCGAGCGAGGCCGTGAGTGGCAGCATCCGGACGGCGCGCGCTGGTGGCTGGATGCGGCGGGGCAGCTAGCCGAGCGTACGCATCCTGCGCGAGGCGTGGAGCAGTTCACGTGGGACGAGTTCGGGCGGATGGTGGGGTTCGAGAACACCGCTAATGAGCGATGGGTGTATCGATATGATGCGCTCGGTCGGCGTATCGGCAAGCAGGCGGCGGATGTCAGGCCGGAGGTGGGGCACAGGCATCGCGATGAAGGGGCGTGGACGTGGTTCCTGTGGGACGGCGATGCGATGGCCGGCGAGGTGCGGCGGACGGCGCGTATCGAGAGCGAAGCGCGGTTTTATGTGTATCGGCAGGATAGCTTCGAGCCTCTGGCGATGCAGGTGGATGACGGGGCCTGCAAGCGGATTTACTTCTATCAGAATGATCCGAATGGTGCGCCGGTCAGGCTAAGCAGCGCGGACGGTGACAT
>NZ_JARUXT010000061.1:0-551 GCF_031451075.1 Caballeronia sp. LZ043
GCGTGCCCGTCGAGGCGATGCTGTCCGCGCGAAGCGTTGTCTGACGCTGCGCCGCAAGCAGGCCGCTGTTCGCCAGCACTCCGCCCGTCGTGGCGACGAGGTCGCCTTGCGCGTATGTGGTGCCGCGGTTGTCGATGCCGTCTCGCGCAGCAACGTTGAGCGTGCCGCTGGCGTTGGTCTGCCCCGCGAGCACGAGTTTCCCGTTCGACGTGAGTGTGAGCTCGCCCGCCTGAGCGGCAAGCACGCCCCGCGTCGAGACGCCGACGCCATACTCGTTCGACGCCAGAAAGATGCGATTCGCATACATGCCGCCGAGTGCGCTCACGTCGAGCGCGACGGCGGGTGCCGTGCCGTTGCCCGCGACCGGCGTCGCGGCGAGCGAATCGTGCTCGATGCCGTTTGCGCCCGTGACCGCGTTGAGCCGCTTCGCGTAGATGGCCGCGTTCACCTGAATTGCACGCGCGAGCAGGTCGACCTGATCGATGTTGGCGGCGTTCAAGCCCGCACCTTGCACGACGAGGTTGCCGCCACTCACCGTGAAACCCGTCAGC
>NZ_JARUXT010000062.1:0-547 GCF_031451075.1 Caballeronia sp. LZ043
CGTTGCGCGCCGGATGGCGGCGGCGAAGTCGAACTGTCGCCCGAAGCGAGCGGCAAGCCCACTTCGATGGTGTGTGAGCCGGCTGTGGTGTGCGTGGTGTTCGCTTCCACCGACGTGTCGTAATTGCGCTCGGCGTGCAGCTTGATCTGCTCCGAACCCTGCTTGTCCTCGAAGCGGAACATGTTGGCGTTGCTGCTGTTGCCGCCGGGCGTGCGCGTGAGGAAGCCGCTCTGCGTGGCCGAGTCGGGCAGGTTGAACGGCGGCATCTGCGAGGCGTTGTAGACGCGTCCTGTGATGAGCGGGCGATCGATGTTGCCGTTCATGAAATCCACCACCACTTCCTGGCCGATGCGCGGGATATAGATGCCGCCATAGTTCGAACCGGCCCAGGCATCCGAGACGCGTACCCAGCACGAGCTGTTCTCGTCGCTCTTGCCGTAGCGGTCCCAGCGGAATTGCAGCTTCACGCGGCCGTGCTGGTCGGTCCAGATGGTCTCGCCTGCCGGGCCAACGACCACCGCTGTCTGCGGTCCTGTCGCTTTCGGCA
>NZ_JARUXT010000063.1:0-516 GCF_031451075.1 Caballeronia sp. LZ043
AGCCATGTATGAGGCGCTGCTGGCCGCGGGCGCGTCACTCGCGAAGTCGCTCGATCTGCCGCTCGGCATGAGTCTGTCGCCGGAACAGGTCGCGGCGCTGACGAGCAACGTCGTCATCATGCAGACGGTCATCGTCGACGGTCAGGCCGTGCTCGTGCCCGTCGTGTACCTCGCGAAGGCAAGCCAGCAGAACATGAACGGGCCGCTCATCGCTGCGGCCGATATCGATCTGAAGGACGCACAGACCTTCAGCAACAGCGGCACGATACAGGCGGGCAACACGCTTTCAATTCAAGGCAAGCAGATCGACAACGCTTTCGGCGCGCTGCGCAGCGGCGGCCTGATGTCCCTCACCACGCAGGGCGACGTCGATCTGACATCCGCCACCCTCAACGCGGGGAGCCTGGCACTGAATGCCGGCGGCAATCTTCTCCTCAATACCGCTGTCAATACAATCCACCAGGTCAGCGCGACGGGCGCGACGCGCACCGTGAGCACGCTCGGGCCGCTCGCGAC
>NZ_JARUXT010000064.1:0-515 GCF_031451075.1 Caballeronia sp. LZ043
ATTGCACGCGCGAGCAGGTCGACCTGATCGATGTTGGCGGCGTTCAAGCCCGCACCTTGCACGACGAGGTTGCCGCCACTCACCGTGAAACCCGTCAGCGACCCGTTCGGCCCAAAGTTCGGCGTGCCCGTGGTCAGAATGGCGCGGCTCGTGTTGATGAAGCCGCCCCCGTCGACTATCAAACCGTTTGGATTGGCAACAACGACCTCGGCGCGCGGCCCGGCGACTTCAACGTACCCTCGAATCGCGGAGGGTGAAGGGCTCATCACCTGATTGACGATCACACGCGCGGAGCCGCCCGGCGCGAGGTTGGCGTTGCCGTTGATCCATCCGGCCTGCTGCGTCTGCGTGATGGCGGGCGAGTTATTGAGGATCGCGCCTTGTCGCTGAACGTCGAATTGCGAGTAATGATTGAGCGACACACCCGCACCCGAAGGCTTCGCGATATTCACCTGTGCGACGCCATTCTGCGCCTGTAGAACCTGCGCACCAGAGCCCGGGACCGCGACGATCTG
>NZ_JARUXT010000065.1:0-502 GCF_031451075.1 Caballeronia sp. LZ043
GCAGCACAGCCACAGCAATGCGGTCAGCGGAAAGGAGGTCACGAGTTCGCGCGCCAGCACGGCGACGCTTGCACAAGGCAGCATGGTTTCCGCGGATGCAGTGACGATCGCCAGCGGCCGCGACATCAACGTCAATGGCAGTACGATCGTGGGCACGAACGATGTGGCATTGAGCGCGGCGCATGACGTCAGTATCGGCACGTCGCAGGACACGATGACGTCGTCGAGCAGCTATCAGGAAAAGCGCTCCGGGCTCGGAACCAGCGGCCTGACCGTGACCTATGGCAGCAACAATCACGCGACGACCGATCAGGCTTCGAGCGTGACGAACAACGCGAGCACGGTCGGCTCGCTGGCGGGCAATCTCTCGATTCAGGCCGGCACTACCCTGCATGTGACCGGAAGTGATCTGCTTGCGGCGAAAGACCTCGTCGGCCTGGGCGCGAACGTCACCATCGACGCGGCCAAGGATACGGCGCAGCGTTCGCGGACGGAAACCTCG
>NZ_JARUXT010000066.1:0-499 GCF_031451075.1 Caballeronia sp. LZ043
GTAGGTCAATTGCTGCTCGCGCTCGCCTGCTTCC
Source organism: Caballeronia sp. LZ043 (assembly GCF_031451075.1). Classification (NCBI taxonomy): domain Bacteria; kingdom Pseudomonadati; phylum Pseudomonadota; class Betaproteobacteria; order Burkholderiales; family Burkholderiaceae; genus Caballeronia; species Caballeronia sp. LZ043. The sequence continues at coordinate 35 of NZ_JARUXT010000066.1, forward strand.
AGCCAGTCGCGTTGCCATGCCGCATAGTCCGCGTATTGCACCGGCAGCGCCGCCAGCTTCAACGGTTCTTTCAACACCGCTGCGCGGTAATGCGCCACCAGTTCTTCAAGCAGCACACGCACCGACCAGCCGTCCGAGACGATGTGATGCATCGCCAGCACGAACAGGCTTTTGCCCGCTTCCTGCGTGGGAAAAAGCCCTGCACGCAGCAACGGCCCTTGCGCCAGATCGAACGGACGGCTCGCGAGCACGCGTGCTGCGTCAGCGATCTGCGTCGCCGGCAGTGACGCTTCCTGCCAGTCAAGCGTTCCCTGCGGTTCGATCCACTGCTGCACCTGTCCAGCGTCATCAGCGACAAAGCGCGTGCGCAACACCTCATGCCTTGCGACGATCGCCTCGACGCTCGCCTTCAACGCAGAAGCATCCACGTCACCGTTCAGCCACAAGCCACCCGCCACGTGATAC
>NZ_JARUXT010000067.1:0-484 GCF_031451075.1 Caballeronia sp. LZ043
CGGCGGAAACTATGAGCTCGGCTCGGTGCAGACCGGCGAGAACAAGGTCGTCGAGCGCGCCAATGGCGTGTCGCATACCAATCTCAACCAGACGACCGGGAGCGCGCTCAAGGTGGGCGGCGCGACGCAGATCGGCGTTGCCGGCGACCTCACCGCGACCGGCGCGAGCCTCGACTTGAACGGCGGCGGCGTGCTCGCGGTGAATGGCAATGTCACCCTGCAGGCCGCGCGCGCGACCTCGACGGTCGACAGCAACAGCGCAGGCGCCGACGGTCACGGCACTTACTCGGAGTCGTTGCACCGCTCCGACGACACGCTCACGAACACCGTGCTCAACGCGGGTAACTCGCTCGTCGTGGCGTCGGGCAAGGATATCAACGTCACAGGCAGCACGATCAACCTCGACCACGGCACGGCCGCGCTTGCGGCGACCGGCAACGTCAATATTGCCGCCGCGACCGAGACGCACGTCGAGAACACGCAG
>NZ_JARUXT010000057.1:0-282888 GCF_031451075.1 Caballeronia sp. LZ043
TGGCCGTGGCCGTGCCAGCCAGACCGCCGCCAACAATTGCTATGCGGCACTTCATCACCATGCTTCGTCTCCTGTTCCTTATCGATCGTGTCGACTGCCTGCGGAACGGCCGCCGGTAGTCGAAGCCGGTTCGAACACTTCGCGGCCGGCCTGACAGGGTCGAATATACGGGAGCGCCTGCGGCGTCAACAACTCAACAATTCGGCAGAAAACATTAGCGACGTTTATGTATTCCTCGAGCTAAGCAGCCAGAGGTGAGAAACTGTGACGCGTGCGCTACCGGACCACGGTGATTGAGCGAAGATTGCTAGCTGAAGACCACTGCTTTGTCGGCATACATCGGCTTGGAAGCGACAATTGCCGCTGATGCAAATAATGCCGACGCGATCGGCAGACGTGCATTGAGACGCGTTGTTACACAACAAGCACGTCACCTTGAGCAGCAAAGAATCAATGACAGAGCAAGACCGCCATCGCGTTTCTGCTATTGTTGCGCCCTACGAGGCTAGTCAACGCGGGTATTTTGCAAGCTGACAATTCGCCGTTGCGAACGCGCTGGCCGAGGATCTCCACAGCCTCCACGGACTGGATTTTTAGTTCAAAAGGCGCTCAACAGTGCACCGCTTCCTGCGATCTGAGCTTGGCGTGGCTTCCGCAAGACTCTGAATCATCTAGGATGGCAGCGCGATCATCCCGCCGCTAAGGGACTCACCAAGGCAGTCGTTGGCGGCGTTGGCGCGTTCGAACTCAGTCCAATGCCTCGCACACGGCACCATGTGAAACTGTGGGGCTTCGTCAGATTGCCAGACGAATTCGCACAGGCGAGCAACACTTTGACCGTGGCGCCGTGTTCGCCCGAGAGGAGCATGGGTTCCGTGCTACTGGCCCGGCACGGTACAGTCAAGAGAGACCAAGCGTGCGCCGCATTTCGTCGTGCAGGGTATCCCGTCCGCTCGTCACCCCCGATTGGCCATTCGCAGCGACGTGGTAGAGCGGCGCACGTCCCAACATGACACGCTTGAAACGCCGCAGCATTCTCCGTTGTCTGTTCTCTTTTTTTATGATTAGACGCTCGGTCTGGCGGCGACGGGGTCAATGTCAAAACGTGCAATGCCCCGACCATGATTTTCACGTTTCGCGGACCGCAAAAAGTGCATTCGATAGCAACCGCAAGCAGTCCGCGCGCCTTCTGCCCGGGTCCGTCGTGATGCGCAGCAAACCGCCCTTGTCGTTCACGTACGAGGGCATGCATCGTTCGCCTCCAGTGTTTTCGGCATCTCCGCGATGTTCACGCCTGCCGGAAAGCCGCCTGAGCTACCAACGCTTCCTGATCAATCCGCAACGAGCGGCAACTTAGGTGGCAAGGCCCGGCACAGACACGCGTAACAATGCCTCTTAACGCCCTGCCCTAAGCGCTGTTGTTCGGGCGACGCGCAAGCGGTCGTGACCCAAATGCCTTGCCCCGTTGCTGAAGCGGTCAGGTGGTTTTGTGGGAAGTCGCTTCGCATCTTGCCTATCGCCGGAGTTGGGCGCGACCACATGGGTCCACTTCAGACGAGATGCCTAGGGACAGAGTAAGGACAAGCTTCTCGTGAATTTGCTTGTCGAGCTATTGCTGCATATGTCGTGTAGGTCGCGAGCACACAATTCAAACCCCGTCACTGCGAGCAATTAGGTCTGGCGCAAAAGAGAATGGTGGTTCACATAACGACCATTAGTTGCGTCTTCTTACGATAGATCGAGATACCCCTTAGCACCCAATTTGACTATGACTGGCGGCCTCTCATGCCTGACGCTTCCCGGGCGGTATTCGCAGGGAGGACCCAAAAAGCAGGCCTGAGCCTGTGGCCTCGCGATGGTCCCGAGCCGCGCGTCTGACATCGCAGATAGCCTGCACTTCGGCGCTGCTGCACCGACTAGGGGCCGTGCGGCGCAACTGAAAGGCCTCACACGATGGATCATCTCCGCAGAAGGATAATGACCTGCGCAGCACAATATCCCGCCCCAAAATCCCGACCTTCACACCGAAATTGAGCGAAGCCTTAAGCGGTTAGCGCTATAGATTTTTTGTAGCCCGTAATGCATAAAAGCTTAATCGTCTAGCCCCGCTCCGGGAAAACCCTAGAATGACAACCCTCAATCACACGCATTCAAAAGGGTTCACGTCATGTCCAGACTCAATCTCCTGTCGCTTCTCGTTGCCTTGACGGCTGCACCGCTCAGCGCTCACGCAGCCGACACCTCGCTCCTTTCCGAACTCAGCCAGCTCGAAAGCGCCGGGTACGGTCCCGCAGCCGACGATCCCACCTATCCCGTCAATCTGCAGCGCGCGCAGCATCGCGTGCAACTGGCAGCGTCGAATGCAAAGGGCGTCGATGCCACCGCGATCGGCGGCTCGCCCGTCTCTGCTGAAGAAGCGGGCCACCACGCCGACACCGCGTTTCGCTGAAACGCGCCCGCTCTCACTCAGAACTTGTGCATGATGCCCGCTTCGAGCAGCGTCTGATTCTTGCCGGATGACGGGCTGGTCGTATAGATCTGCGCGAACGCATTCGGACCGCTCGCGCGCTGATAGATGCCGATCAGGAACAGATCCGTGCGCTTCGAGAGGAAGTAGTGCGAGGCAATGTCGATCTGGTTGTAATGCGTCGAGCGTCCGATCGAATAATCGCCATGCGTATACACGTACGCCAAGCCCACTTCCCAGTCGGGACGCAAGAACTTGTAGATCGCGCCTTCCGCATTCTGGAGACGCAGTCCGGTGGAGTCGGCGTAATTGAACAGCACGTTGGTGTAGTTGCCGAGCACGTTGAACCAGCCAAAGTCGCAGGTGCCGCCCACGCCGGCGATGCGCTGCTGATCCGTCGCCGCGCCGCCCGGGCTCACCACGAACGGCGAGCTGAAGCCCCAGCCGCTGCTGTCCACCGCGCCGCTCGTCAGGTTCGAAGGCACGGCGGCGCCGCGTCGATTGAACTGCGTCAGGGCAGCCGCCACCTTCAACGGACCACGTGCATACGATACGCTGCCGCTGTAGCCGTCGTTGTTGGAGAACTGCGTCGAGTTGGAGAAGGCGAAACTACCTGCGGCGCTGAAGCCCGCGATGGTCGGCGACGCATAGCGCACCGCGTTGTTGAACCGGTTCGTGAAGAACATGTTGTCGTTGTCGCCGATGTGCGCGCCGTATCCCGCGAACACGTTGGCCGAGGTGGCGAACCACATCGTGTTGGTCATTTCCTCGTATTGCCGCCCCAGCGTGAGCGTGCCGTAATGCGTGTTGCTCAGTCCCACGTAGGCCTGGCGTCCGAACATGCCGCCGAGCATCGCGCCGTTGTCGATGTTGAAGCCGTTCTCGAGTTGGAAGATGGCCTGATTGCCACCGCCGAGATCCTCGACGCCGCGCACGCCCCAGCGCGGCGGCATCATGCCGCCGTTCGAGAGCGCATACAGATGATTGCCGCGCGAGTTGCTGACGAATTCGAGCGTGGTCGACAGCACGCCGTACAGCGTCACGCTGCTCTGCGCGTGCGCGACGCCGCCCGATACGGCGCTGATCGCCGCGAGAATCATTACGCTGCGTGCGCAGCGGGCCAACGGTTTGACGGTCCCCTTCACCTTGCGTCTCCTTGTCTTCTTTGTCTTGCTGGTTTTATGAGGCGTGCGCTGCCCTCCGGCGGTTTGCCGGGACAGTCGCACGCGTAGTCGAGGAATGAAACGGATGCGTCAGTTGGGCCCGAGCGCCGGGCCGTCCACCGCGTGGACGTCGTCGTTCTGCCGGCCGCCCGTGCGCACCAGGATGGGCGCGATCTGCAGAACCGTGGCAATCAGCAGCAGCGCGATGCGCACCTTCCAGCCGCCTTCGTAGAAGGTGCCGAAGATGGCGGGAGGTCCGAGCAGGACGCCGAGATAGGTGGCCTGCGCAACCAGGCCGCTGGTTGCGCCGAGCGTCGCCGGCGAAGGCGCCGCGCCGGGCACGAGCGTCCAGATCGTGCCGTTGACCACGCCGACGCCCAGCGAGAACGCGCAGACCGAAACCGCCGCGCCGAGCAGCGCGGTGGCCGGGAGATACAACACGATGCCGCCCGCGAGCATCACCGCGCCGCCCGTCAGCGCAAGCGTGCGGGTCTGCACGCCGGCCTTGAGCAAGTGGCCGACCGAAAGGCATCCGGCGGCGACGAAGACCTCCGCGATCGTGCCAATGCCCGCCGCATGCGGAATCGAAATCTGGAAGCGCCGCGCGAGATACACGGTCAGCGCCGCCATGATGCCGGTCTGGATGAAGGCCGACGCCCCCGAGGCCAGCGCGACCCGGTACGGCGCGCGGCTCTTCAGGACCAGCAGGATGTCGCCGATGCGCCGGTTCTGCGCCCCGGCATGCTTGCGCGGCAGCAGGACGGCGAGCGCGACGAGCGCGGCCATCAGGATGGCGTGCCCGCCGAACGCCCAGCGCCAGGTTTCGCCGCGTTGCGCGAGCGGTGCGACCAGACTCAGCGTCAGGCCGATGCCGACAGCCGTATGCGAAGTCCACAGGCCCAGCGCGATGCTGCGCCGCGCGCCGCTCGTGGTGCGCATGATGAGCGTCACGGCGCCCACGGTCAACGACAGATAGCCGACGCCTTCCAGCAATCGGCCGATGAAGAGTGCGCCCAGATCGTGTGCGAATACCACGCCGAGGTTGCCAACGAGCGCGAACACCGCTCCGCCGACGATCACGCGCTTGTCGCCGATGCGGTCCACCAGCCATCCAGCGAACAGTGCGCCGAGTGCGGTAATCAGCGACGGAATCGAGATCACCCAGCCCGACGCCGCGTGGGACAGATGAAAGTAGGCGGCAATGTCGCCGATCACCGGCACCGCCTGCGTGACCAGCGAAGTCGCGACGGTGCCATAGACGTACAGCAATAAGATGCAGGGCCAGCTTCCGGCGGTGAGCATCGTTGTCTCCTGAGTATCGGCCGGTCTGTTGCCGGCTCGAACGAACATTGGGTTTGTATCAGAGCGCGGACCGCACGGCTATTCTCGCTGCCACCCAAGCAGCCGCATCAGGTTGCCGCCCATCACGCCTTCCCGATCCGCGTCTGACAGCCACGACAGCCCTTCCGTGAAATGCGCGACACATTGCCGGTACGGATGATGCAGCCGCGACAGGTCGCTCCCCCAGATGAGCCGTCCGGGCCCGAAGGCGTCGAAGACCCGGCGCAGGGTTTCGTCGAGCGAGTGGAACGGCCACGGATCGAGCGCGTAGTCGCCAACCCCCACCGCCTTTACATACACATTCGGATGGCGGGCGAGCGCCAGCAGTTGCGGCAGATGCTCGAACGCGCCCGGCCCGGTCGCGCCGCGCGGCACGCCGAGATGATCGACAATCAGACGCAGTGTGGGATGCCGGCGGGCAATCTCTCCCGCCTGTGCCAGCGCCCCGGGAATCAGCAGCGCGACGGTAAGCCCGGCTTCGGCCGCGACCGGCCAGAGCGCGTCATAGCGGCCATCGAGCAGCGGCGCGACGCGCTCCTTCGTATTGAACAGGAAGCGGATGCCGAGCATGCCGGGCTCGCCGCGCCAGGCGCGCAGGCGCGGCTCGGCCTGTTCCGGCGGCACGTCCAGCAGGCCCATGACCGCGAAGCGTTGCGGATCCTGGCGCGCCAGTTCGAGCGAATACGCGTTGCCGCGCAGGTCCCAGAGCGGCGGGACCAGCAGCACGCGGTCCACGCCCGCCTGCGTCATTTCGGGGACGAGCACGTCCTTCGTGATCGGCGTGCGCCGATGATGTCCGGTCGATTCTCCGCTCGACCAGGCGTGTACTTGTGCGTCGACGATCTGCATGATTTCGATGGTGGGTTGAGATGCGCCCTTCAGTTGCCCGCCAGCAGGCGGCCCGCGCCCGCGATGCTGCCGCGCCAGCCTGCCGCCTGGAGCACCGACCACAGCATCGCCTGGTTGCTGGTGACGACCGGCATGCCGAGCGTGGTTTCCAGCTCGTGCGCGGCTTCGAAGGCGCGTACGTTGGCGCAGGAGAGCAACACGGCGCCCGTGGCGTCATCGACTTGTTTCAGCACCGTTTCCGTAATCTCGCGCGGCTCCATTTGCGCGGCGACCTTCGCATCGGTGAAGCCCAGCGACACCGTGCGCTGCACCTGCAAGCCCGCCTCCTGCAGCGATTCCCGTTCGACGCGCGAGAACTCGTCGCTGAACGGACAGACATGCAGGATGCTGCTCGCCCGCAGAAAGCCGAGCGCCTGCTTGATGGCGGTCATCGTGTTGACGGAAGGCACGCCCAGTTGTTCGCTCATGCGCACGGCCAGCGCCGTATCGCAACCCTTGCCGTGTGCGACGCTCGCGCCGGTGCAGTTGAACGCGATCGCGTCCGGCGAGAGATCCTTCAGAAAACCCGCTTCGTCGATGGCTTCGAGCCAGGCGCGCGTCAGACTGTCCATCGTCACGCGGCCCGCTTCCTTGCGCAGCCGGATGCGATGCACGTGATAGGCGACATCGGGCGGACAATAGGCGCGGAAGTCATCCTCGGCAATGGTATTCAAGGACGGCACGATTATGCCGATTCGCACACGCTTCATCTGTTTGTCTCCGGGTTTCGTGAACGTGCCTTCGTGGATGCCTTGCTTGCCATAAGGCTTCGGGCACGTTTCGGATTCAGTCTAGGGTCGGGGCGGCTTGCAGGCCCAATCGGAAAGGCGCCGTGGTCATCCGTTTTTGCTGTTCATCCCTGCTGCCGCGATTCCTCGAGCCGCGGCTCGCGTGGCGCGACGCCGTCGTCGAGCGACTCGAGCGCGCGACCGCGCGCCTCGATGCCGATCGTGAGATAAGTCACGCCGCACACGCACAGACAGAAAGCGAGGAACTGGAAAGCCGGCACGATCACCGAGACCGTCGCTGAAGGCATCACCACGTTGCCCGATCCCGCCGTCAACGCGAGGCCCAATGGGCCGAGAATCTTGCCGACCGAGCCTGCCAGTCCTGCGAAGCCCGCGCCCGAACCACGCAAGCGTGACGGCCAGATTTCGGTGGAATAGGCCGCGCAGACGGAGAGACTGCCATCGGCAAAGATGAATGCCAGCAGCAGCGGCAGCCAGAAATACGCGCGCGAAAGCCAGTCGCCGTGACCGATGTAGCCGGCGGCCAGCAAGGCCGCGGCAGCGGCCAGCGCGAACCAGCCGCCCGTCTTGCGGCGCCCGATGCGGTCGGCCAGACTGGCGGCCGCGAGCCGCGCCGCGATACCGAGGACACTGAAGCCGATCATTACCTTCGACGCGAGCACCGGCGCGAGCGACTGGATCTGCGCCATCAATGTGGGCGCCCACAGCACGATGCCGTAGTAGCCCGAGATCAGCCCGACATTCACGAGCGTCGCGGTCAGCAGCGGGCGCGGGCAGCGGAAGATCTCGAACCAGCTTGTTACGGACGCGGGCTGCGGTGCGGACGCCACGAGATCGCCCGAAGGCGCCGCCTGTCCGAGCGCCCATGCAACGGCCTTGCGCGCATCGTCGTGACGTCCCTGCAACGCGAGCCAGCGCGGCGACTCGGGGATATAGAAGGCGCCCAGCAGTGCAATCAGCGCCGGCGCCGCGCCGAGGACGAAGGTCCAGCGCCAGCCGATCGCCGGAATCAGGAAAGCGCCGCTGAATGCGCCGAGCAGCAGCCCGCCCGTGGTGATCGCCGAGACGATGCCCGTCAGCATGCCGCGTCGGCGGGGCGGCGTGAATTCCTGCACGAGCGCGATCTGGATGAAATAGCCCGCCGAACAGAAGCCGATCACCGTTCGCATCGCGGCCATGTACAGCCAGCCGCGCTCCGGCGTGAACGCGAGCCCGACGCTCGCCGCCGCGAGCAGCAGCAGCGACACGACGAACACGGGCTTGCGTCCGAAGCGATCGGCCGCGACGCCCCACACCACTCCGCCGACGATCGCGCCGACGCCGGAGGCGAGCAGCACCGCGCCCATGATGCCGTAGGTGAGGCCCCATGGCTTGATGAGGAACGCCATGATGAAGCCGATGAGAAACGCATCCCAGAACTCGAGCATGCTGCCGATGCCCACCAGCGCCAGCAACATGCGCTGGTTGCCGGATAAGATGTGTTGCTCCTGGAACGGGCTGCGCCCGGATGATACTGCATGCATGCTTGTCTCCTTCTTTTTTATCCGGATGGCTAAACATCTGGCGAGCGTCCTGCCAGAGGGCTCGTGCGAACGCGGTTCAGTCGCCGCCCGATTCGCCCGCGATGGCCGCCGCGTTTTTCTTCAGATTGCGCAGGAACGCGTCCTGAACTTCGTTGGGGATCCAATCGCGCCGCGTCGTGATACCGAACATCGGCCCGTTCCAGGGGACGTCCACCGGCAGCGGCGCCAGGAAGCCGAAGCGCCGTTCGCTGAGGATTTCGGTCCAGCTCAGCACCGTGAGCATGTCCGCGTCGGTGAGCGTGATGCGAATGGTGGAGAGCGAATACGTCTCGATGCTCGCTGGCGGCGGCGTGCCCACCGCGAAGAGGTTCTCGTAGGCCTCGCGGCGCGGCGAGCCTTTCGGCGGCAACACCCATTGGTAGCGTCCGAGCGCCTCGACCGACAACGTCGTTTCCCGCGTGAGCGGATGGTCGCGGCTCGCCACCACGAAATAACGCTCGCGATACAACGCCTCCTCGACGAAATCGAACGCCTTGCCCGGCTGCTTCAGCAAGCCGATCATGAAGTCGATCTCGCCACGCGAGAGCTTGTTGAGCAGCGCCTCGTAGGTGCCTGACAGGACCGTGACGCGCGTATCGGGAAACTGCGCCGACAGCGCGCGGATCGCGTTGACGATCAGGATGGCCGGATCGAGCAGCAGCACGCCGACCGTCACGGACCGCTCCTTCGGGAAGTCGTACGCGCGCACCGCCTGCACCAGCGCAGCGATCTGCTCCGACGCGAGCCGCAGCCGGTGCGCGAAGGCACGGCCGGTATCGGTCGTCGTCACGCCGGAGGCCGTATGCCGGTACAGTTGCGCGCCAAGATTCTGTTCGAGCGTGCGCGCCGCGCGCTGCAACGAAGCCTCCGTGATGCCCAGCATGCGGGCCGCGGCGCGAAAGGAGCCGCGTTCCTCGATGGCGATCAGGCAGCGCATCTGCGTGCGCGTGATGCCGCTCGCCAGCGCGAGCGCCGATACCTTGCGCGTGCTGTCGAGCAGCGTCACCGCTTCTTCCGCGGCCTGCAGGATACGCCTGGCGCGCACGAGCGCGGTGACGCCAACCGGCGTGAGCCACGTGCCGGTAGTAGACCGCTCGAACAACGTGACGTCGAGCAAGGATTCGAACGCGGCAATGGACGACGTGGTGGCGGGCTGCGAACGCAGCAGCTCCTGCGAGGCCTGTGTCACGTTCTCATGACGCGCCACAGCCTCGAAGACCCGGAGTTGCCAGAGACTCGGCAATTCCGGCGTATCGGCCGCAACCTCCGCCACGATCACGCCGTCTGGTTCTTCCGCAGCCGCTGCCCGCTCGATCTTCCCCATTGCCGCCCGTTCCCGTGTGATGATCCGCGAATCACGCCGCCCCGACCACGTTGCGCAGCGTGCCGACACCCTCGATCGTGATCTCGCATACATCGTTTTCCCGCATGAAGACCGGCGGCTTGCGCGAGAAACCCACGCCGCTGGGCGTGCCGGTCGCGAGAATGTCGCCGGGATAGAGCGGTGCGATGCTCGACACGTATTCGATGAAGCGCGGAATCTTGTGCACCATCGCGCTCACCGACTCATTCTGCATGACCTCGCCGTTCAGCGTCGTGCGGATGGTCAGCGCATCGACGTCGGCGATCTCGTCCTTCGTCACCATCCACGGACCGATGGCGCCGCTCCGGTAGAAGTTCTTCCCCGGCGTGATCTGCCGTGTGTGGAACTGCCAGTCACGCACGCTGCCTTCATTCATCAAGGTGTATCCCGCAACGTGATCGAAGGCGTTGTCCTGGCTGATCTGGAAGCCCTCCTTGCCAATCACCACGACCAGTTCGCCTTCGAAGTCGAACTGCTCGCTCACGCGCGGATGACGCAGCGCTTCGCCATGCGCAACCAGCGAATCGACGGCGCGCGAGAACAGCGCGGGCGATTTCGGCAGTTCCTGCACACGCCCGGCCGCCTGCACTTCGTTGTGGTGTTCCGGGTAGTTCAGCGCCAGACACCAGATGTGGACCGGATCGGTGATCGGCGCGAGCAGTTGCACGTCCGCCAGCGCATGGTCCGGACGCAGATCGATCTCGTCGACGGGCGGCATGCCCGCCGCAATGTAAGCCTTCAGTGTTGGATGACGGTCGCCGATGCGCTTGCCGAGATCAATCACGCCGCTGTCCGTGACGATGCCATAGCTGGCGCGTCCATCGATGGAAAAGCTTGCATATTTCACGGTGAGTTCCTTGTTATACGAGGCCGGCGTACGAGCCGCCGTCGAGTTGCAGATTCTGTCCGGAGATGAAGCCCGCCTGTGCGCCGCACAGGAAGGCGCAGGCATCGCCGAATTCGCGCGGATCGCCCAGACGACGCGCCGCGATGGTCGCCGCAATGCGCTTCTTCGCGTCTTCGACGCTGATGCCCTCTTTCTTTGACATGCGCTCGGCCATGTAGCGCTGGCGGTCGGTATCGAAACGTTCGGGCAGCATGTTGTTGATGGTCACGTTGTCCACCACGGAGTCGCGCTGCACGGACTTGCTGAGCGCCGTCAGCCCCGCGCGCACGGCCGCCGACAGACCCATGGTCGCGCTGGGCGACTTGACCATCGCCGAGGTGATGTTGACGATGCGTCCGAAGCGCCGCTCGCGCATGCCGGGCACGTAATGCTTGATGAGAAAGATCGGCGCGAGCATGTTGCCTTCCACGCCTGCGAGCCAGTCCTCGCGCGACCAGTCGGCGATTTTGCCCGGCTCCGGTCCCGCGTTGTTGTTGATGAGGATATCCGGCGCCGGACACGCTTCGTGCAGCGCGGCGCGCCCGGCTTCCGTAGCGATGTCGGCCACGACGACATGCGGCCGCATGCCGGTCGCCGCCTCGATCTGCTGTGCGGCGGCGTCCAGTGCATCCGCGTGACGCCCGTTGATCCACACTTCGCAGCCCTCGCGAGCCAGCGCCGTGGCGCAGGCGAGTCCGAGCCCGCGCGACGATGCGCATACCAGCGCCTTCCTGCCTTGTATTTCCAGGTCCATGTGAGTTCCTTCGGTACTCAAGCGAGCTTCGCGCGGAGTCGCGGATAGACGGCGAGTGCGTTGTCGTGGAAGACGTGTTGCCGGTCGCAGTCGCAGAGATTGGGCGTCGCGGCGACATAGCGGCGCGTGTCGTCGTAGTAGTGTCCGGTGGTCGGATCGATGCCCTTCACCGCGCCGATCATCTCCGAGCCGAACAGGATGTTCCGGTGCGGCACGACCTCCGCAAGCAGATTCACGCCCGCCTGGTGATACACGCAGGTATCGAAGAAGATGTGCTTCATGAGGCCCTCGTCGAGCGTCGCGAAACCCATGTCTTGCGCCAGCCCCCGATAACGTCCCCAGTGATACGGCACCGCGCCGCCCCCGTGCGGGATCACGAAGCGAAGCGTGGGGAAGTCCTTGAACAGCTGCGGCGCAAGCAGGAACTGCATGAAGGCGGTGGTGTCGCCGTTGAGATAATGTGCGCCCACATGATGGAAGCACGGGTTGCAGGAACTGCTGACGTGGATCATCGCGGGCACGTCGAGCTCGACCATCTTCTCGTAGAGCGGATAGTAGAGCCGGTCCGTGAGCGGCTTGCCGGTCCAGTAGCCCCCCGATGGATCAGGGTTCAGGTTGCAGCCCACGAAGCCCAGCTCGGAGACGCAGCGCTCGAGTTCCCGCACCGACGCCGTCAGGTCCGCGCCCGGCGACTGCGGCAACTGACACACGCCCGCAAAGTTGCGCGGATAAAGTCTGGTCACGCGGTGAATCAGGTCATTGGCGAGCGTCGACCACTCGATGCTGTGCTCGAGCGTCCCGAGGTGATGGCCCATTTGTCCCGCGATCGGCGAGAACAGCGTCAGGTCCAGGCCGCGCTCGCGCTGCGCTTTGAGCTGCTGGCCTTCGAGCGCCTCGCGCAATTCGTCGTCGGAGATAGCGAGCGGCATGCCGAAACGGCCCCCGGGGACTTCCAGCTGCTGACGCCGCCATTCGTGCAGCGTCTTCGGTACGGTCGTGAAGTGTCCGTGGCAATCGATGATCATTGCGTGTGGTCGTATCGTTGAAGGTGGAAAGGACGCTCAGGCGTTCCAGGGCACGACGGGCGTCGTCTGCTTCACGAAGCGCTCGGGCGGACGTTCGCCTGTGTCGTAGCTCATGCCTTCGCCAATCTGGATGCGGTTGAACTTGCTGTGCGCGTTCATCTTCTCGTGCGAGATCCAGTGCTCGTGCATCTGCTCGAACGGACTCATCCAGTAGTTGAAGATCTGGCTGCCGAGCGCATGGCGTCCAATGCCGCGCACATGGTCATGCGTGCCGCGCGTCATGTGGTCGTAGCCGAAGAAGATGTCGTCCACGCCTTCCACCTGATACGACACGTGATGCATGCCGGCGCGCTGGCCGCGCATCAGGAAGATGACGTGGTGATCCACCGGCGCATCGCCATGATCGACGCGGTCGAACTGGCCGATCACGTTGTCGGGCGAGCCGACGAACAGCTCGTCGGTCGGCAGCAGACCGAGCGCGCGCTGATACCAGCCAATGGTGCTCGCCAGGTTTGGCGTGGTGTAGGCGGTATGAGCGATCCGCACGACGCGCGCGGGCCCGAGCGCACGGCTTTCGCCATCCGGTCCGCGCACGACCACGCGAGGCGGCAGCGCGGCGGCGCGCGCCTGTCCCGCGACGAGTTCCAGCCAGAAGCCGTTGGGATCACGCACACGCACGCGCTGGCCGCCACCGGGAGCGTCGAGGGCCTCCACGGCGCTGGCATCGGGGTGCCGCGCCAGCTCGTCGAGCAGCGCGGGATCGCGCAGCTCGTAGCCGAAGCTGATGACGCCGGGATCGCCGAGTTCCGTCACATGCAGGAAGGGCGTTTCGCCGACGCCGCGCATGAAGAGACGCCGTGCGTCCCGGTGCGCCACGCTCATCCCGAAGTCTTCGAGGAAGGCCTGCATGCGGCCGAGATCGGGCGCGCTGAGTCTGACGAACGACATGCCGTTGATGGGTGAGGCCACTGCTGTCTCCTTTCTTCTGTTCGTGCGCTAGCCGAGAATGTCCCCGACCTTTCCGTACAGTTCGTCCACCGTGTAACGCCTTGTGATGAGCTTTTGCTCCCAGGCGTAGCGGATCGCGGTGTCGAGCGACGTGCGCAGCTTGTCGAAACCGATGGGCTGCAAGTCGATGCCCGTCGTCTGTTCATTGCCCGCGTCCGCGGACGCGCGGCTCTCGCATAGCATACGGAAGACCTCCCGCACGAGTGCGTCGTTGCCCTTCAGCAGATCTTCCTTCACCGTGACGACATGATTGATCGGCACCACGCCAGTGCGCTCGTGCCAGCGCAGCGCGGCTTCGCGTGGCGCGGCGATCAGCGTGCGGATACGTGCATCGCCCGACAGCGCGCCGCCTGCGATGATCGCGTCCACTTCGCCCGCCAGCAGCATGTCCTCGAGCCCGCACGCGTCCGGCTGTTGCGTGACCCAGGGCGGATCCGTGTACTCGGCCACGTGCGCCCCTTCCTGGCTCAGCCAACGCACGCCTTGCAGATCGAGACCGTATTCGTCGCCAAGAATGCCGCGCACCCATGTCGGCGTGGTCTGCGCATAGGAGCGCATCGCAATGGTCTTGCCCGCCAGCGCGCCGGGCTGGAGATCGTCTTCGGCGCGGCACAGAATGCTCTTGTGGTGGAACATCCCGTTCATCACGAACGGCAGCAGCCGGTACGGCTTGCCTGCCTCGTATGCCTGCAGGAACGTGACGATCGCGAGTTCCGCAACGTCGTAGCGAAGTCTACGCACCACGTCCTTGAAGGCTTTCTGCGCCGTATCGACGGGTGCGATGTCCAGCGTGACGAGGGGCGAGCGGATCTGCCCTTCCTTCAGCGCCCTTGTCTTCGGGTAAGTGCCGAGCATGGTGCTCAGGTGAATCGTTTCGGTCGCGTTCATGCGCGGCTCCTTTCAACGGCATTTCGCACACGCGGGTCATGGACCACGGTGTCGAGCCGCAGCAATGCGGGAATCAGCTTCTGCCGGTGCGCATAGCGCACCAGCGCTTCGAACGAGCGCGCGTTCTCTTCGAGCCCGTACGGCAGCGGATCCCCGACGAGTTCGGCCAGCGCCAGATAGCGCTTGTCTTCGGCGTCCGCCGCCGCGCCGGAACGCACGCGCGCCAGGTAGTTTTCCTTCGCCGCGCTGAAGGCGTCGAAGAGCGCAGACGCGAGCAGCGGATGTCGCTCGAGCACATCGTTGCGCACCACGATCACGCCATGCAGCGGATAGATGCCGGTCTTCAGGAACCAGTCGCGCTCGCGTGCTTTTGCATCCGGCACGATATCGACGAGTTCGCCCGCCTCGTTGCCCGCGCCCGCGAGGCCCGCGAACGCCGCGTCGATTTCGCCCGCGCGCAACATGCCGGCGAGCGTCGAGCCGGACGCCACGCGCTGCACGTTGCCCGGTGGCACGAAACCCTCGACGTTCTCGTCTTCCTCGGTGAACCAGGCGATGCTGTCCGGATCCAGTCCGTATTCGTCGGCGAGAATGCCGCGCGTCCATACGGCGGCGGTCACGGAATAGGCACGCACGCCGACGCGCCGTCCCGCCAGATCGCGCGGCGAACGCAGTGCCGACAACACCGGCCGTTGCAGGCCCGCGTGCCGGAAGCGTCGCGTCATCGGCAGCGGCAACGCGGTGATTGGCGCGCCTGCGGCACGCGCCATCAGATACGAAGTGGGCGCCATCTCGCAGATGTCGTAGGGCTGGCTGCGAGCCATCGCGCGATATGCATCCGGCATGCGCACGATCTCGATGAAGTCGAGCGCGTGGCCCTCCACCTTCACCGTCCCGGCGCGCAAGTCGGCAACCTGCCCGTGCCGCCCGAGCACGATGGATAATTTCTCGGTCATGTCTTCTCCGTTGCTTCCTGGTTCTCCGACGCGTGGTTCAACGGCCAGCGAGCGCGCGGCCCTGGTCGAGCGCCGAGAAATCGCGTTTGGGGAACGTCATGAGGAAGCGGTAGCCCTCCTCGATCACGCGCTCCACGTTCTGTCCGGTCACATGCGGATGACCAACCGGAATGTCATGGGCTTGGGCAACTTCCCGGACGTGGCGCATCATGCGCAGCAGTTCGGGGTTGTCGTACTGACGCGGACAGCCGAGTTCCTGCGTGAGATCGCCTTCGCCGACCAGCAGCACGCCGATCCCCGGCACGCGCCTGACGATCTCCTCGAGGTTTTCGATGGCGGTCGTGTCCTCGATCATCAGCGCCACGAGCACCTCACCATCGGGCGCGAGGGGCCAGACATCGGCGCGCTTGTAGTATTCCTGCTGCGAGACGCCCCAGTAACGCGCCGCGGGCATCGGCGCATCGCCGCGCAAGCCGGCGGGCTCGTAAAGCGGCGCGCTCCTGAGACGCGGATAGCGGCACGCGGAGACGGCGTTGTACGCCTCCTCCGGCGTGCTGATGCGCGGCCACACGATGCCATATGCGCCGAGATCCAGCGCCTGCTTAGCAAACCATTGATTCATCTCGCTGCCGCTCGGCGGGATGCGCACGAGCGGCGTCATCTGGCACGCGACCGACCCCGCCTGCGCGATCTTCTGGCGCAGCAACAGGAACTGCATCGCTTCGCGCAGTGCGCGGATGTCCCAGGGCGTGTGCTCCATTTCGAAGACCACGCCGTCGTTGGCCGACTGCGCGAAGCTGACGGCGTTCTCGACTTCCGCCTGGATGAATGATGTGAAAGCAATGCGCCGTCCCGTTTCGAGCGCGCGTATGACGCCGTTGAGTCGTTCTGCCATGTCGGACCTGTTTTGCTTCGTTCGGATTCAGAGGATCGCGCCGCAGAACGCGTCGCCGGCCTGTTGAGGAAGACGCTTTTCGGTCCAGTTCGCACCGCCGTCCAGCGTATAGAACACCTGTCCGCCGCGCGTCACGGTGACGATGCCGTCCGGGTCGTGCGCATGCACGCCGAAGCCGAGCATCGTGCTTTGCGGCGCCACCGCACCGTCCGCGCGATACCACGTCCTGCCGAGATCGTCGCTGCCGTAGAGCGCGCCTGCGTTGCTTCGCGACGAGATGCTGAAGCACGCCAGCATTTTCTCCGGATGCCCCGCGACGAAGCGGCAGTCCCGCGTGTAAGCGAACGGCGCGGACTTGCCCACTTCGATGTCGCGGAAAGTCTTGCCCCGGTCGCGGCTTTCGAAGATGCCAAGGCGGCAGATGTAGAAGAGTGCGTCGGGATCGGCGGGCGTGGTGACGACCGAATGGGCGTCGAACATGCCTTCGGCGTCGTCGTCGGTTTCGAGCTTGCTCTTCAGGTGCGGCTGCTGCGAGAGCGCGACGAGTCCGTCGTTTTCGCCGCGCCAGGTTTCACCGCCGTCCTCGCTCAACAGAAAACCATTGATCTCGCTGACCGCGTACATCACGGCCGGGTTCACCGGATGAAAAGCAATGCGCATCACGCGCGAGGCACCGAAGGAGATCTTGAAGCGCTCGGGGTAATCGGCCTCGCAGCGGCGCCATGTATCGCCGCCGTCGTCGCTGCGATGAAAGCCGACCGGCGACGTCCCCGCGAACACCGTGCGCGAATCGTGCGGGCTGATGAC
Organism: Caballeronia sp. LZ043; assembly: GCF_031451075.1. NCBI lineage: Bacteria > Pseudomonadati > Pseudomonadota > Betaproteobacteria > Burkholderiales > Burkholderiaceae > Caballeronia > Caballeronia sp. LZ043. Next base: position 16,753 of record NZ_JARUXT010000057.1, read on the forward strand.
GACGCACCAGAACTGCACGTTGTCATCGGTGACCTGCAGACGCTGCCATGACTGGCCCCCATCGACCGATCGATACACGCCCTTGCGCGTGGCCGCGAACAGCAGGTCATCCTGTTCCGGATGCGGCGTGATCGCCTGCACGGAGGCGTCAAGCGGAATACCGTCCACGGCTTCCCATTCACCGCCGGGGCGCAGTGCGAACATCGTGCCGACTGCGTCGGCGCGCGAAGCCGCAGTTCCGACGAGCATCAGGTTCTTCATTGGAGTCTCCTATCTCGGTTGTAGATGGTTCGCGCAGGCCGCACGGCGCCGCGTCCTTGTGTGGCGGGACTCAAAGGCCGGAAGCGGTTAGCGATTTGTTGGAGACGAGTGTAGGCTCGGGGGGATACGCTTTGTTATTCGAAACCTGCGGCGGCAATAGGTTTTTGCTTAACACTCTTAAAGAGGTCAAGACCGTCTGGTGTACGTTCATGCGCGTAAGCGCGGCGCGCCGGGTTGCCGGATCCGCTGACGTAGCTCTCCGCATCGCTCTCGCGGTTGGCTCGATCAACTTCGGTCGCACAGTCGAGAAATGGCAAGACAATCACCAGATCGACATCGCTGGGGCGAACAATCGCGTGGCGAACGGAACGCTCGCTGCGCCGGCGCTCGGCAATCGAACCATCGCCGCAGACGCTGCCAACCGCGTCGGAAATGCGCGCAACCGCTTGAACATCGTGTCGATAGGTGCGCGTGGACATGTGCTTCCCGGTATGTCCTGCTGAATCATCGCCAGCATTAGGGCGCGCTCGGAACGTTGTTCGGCCTGACGCCCGAACATGCTCGCACCACCCTCATGATGTTCGATATGCATGCGCACTCCTTCGATGCCGCGTCGCGCCAAGCGCCAAACATCAGAAAGTGCTCCAGGATGGTCGCGCCGATGCTCCGGATGAGTGGGAACCTCGCTGAGAGTGCATGCGGGTGACCAACTTGGTCGGAAAACGTGTACCTACGGCGGAAACACGCCGACCACGTGTGCTGACTTGTAGCTTGCGACCCCCATCGGCCTCATGGATGCAAGCTCGAACAGTCCTCGCCCTGGCTGACGAGACCGACAATCAGCGGCGAAGCGCGCTAGAAGAGAGGATCTTCCTTGGTGAACTTGCTTATGTGGGCGAGTACTGTGTCGAGGCCGATGCGGTCCGCATGGTGCATCGGGCCGCGCCGATGGCGCTGAACAGTAAAGCCGTGAATCAGTGCGACATTGATATCTAGCGGACGGGGCGCAATGCGGTCAGGATTTGGTGGAAATCAAATCGATGGTAGTCGTTTCGAGTCATCTGCAATTTATAAGCGCACGTGAGATCTCGTGTGCTGCGGATCGCTCCGTTGTGAACACCTCCGCGTGGGGGTGTCAGCAATTTCGTGTTTGAGGCATAACATGCTCACAAGGAGAATCTATGCCTCGCAAACCGAAAATCCAGCCGGCGGATCTGCCGACGATTCCGGCCGAGCTGCTTGAGCAGTTTGGCAGCGGTTCAATGACGGCTGAAGCCATCAATTCAGCAACGATGGCGCTCAAGAAGGCTCTGATCGAGCGTGCTCTGGGCGGCGAGATGAATCACCATCTCGGCTACCTGTCCGGTGCGGCCAAGCCAACCAACGTCACGAATCAGCGAAACGGCCGGGGTGCCAAGACGGTCCTTACTGAAGATGGCCCGATCCGTATTGAGGTGCCGCGTGATCGGGATGGCAGCTTCGAACCCATCCTGATTCCCAAGCACGAACGCCGCTTTACTGGCTTCGACGACAAGATCGTCGCCATGTATGCACGGGGTATGACCGTACGCGAGATTCAGGGCTTTCTGCTGGAGCAATACGGCACCAAGGTTTCGCCGGACTTCATCAGCTCCGTGACCGATGAGGTCATGGCCGAGGTGACCGCCTGGCAAGCGCGGCCACTCGAGCCGATGTATCCGGTCGTGTTCTTCGACGCACTGCGAGTCAAGATTCGCGAGGATGCCGTGGTGCGCAACAAGGCGGTATATCTGGCACGGGCGTGCTGCCTGACGGCACGCGCGATATCCTGGGTATATGGATCGAGAGTACTGAGGGCGCCAAATTCTGGATGAAGGTCTTCAACGATCTGAAGACGCGCGGCGTTCACGACATCCTGATCGCCGTGACCGACGGTCTGAAAGGCATGCCCGAGGCGCTGGCAGCCGTGTTTCCGGCGACGACGCTGCAAACCTGCATCGTTCACCTGATCCGCAACAGCCTCGATTACGCCAGTTGGAAAGACCGTCGTGGATTGGCTGCGGCGATCAAACCGATCTACGCGGCCCCCAGTGCGGAAGCGGCGCAGGCTGAACTTGATGCCTTTGCGGATGGTCCATGGGGACAGAAATTCCCCACTGTCAGTCTCGCGTGGCGCAACGCCTGGGATCGCGTGATCCCGTTCTTTGCCTTTCCCGCGGGCGTGCGCAAGATCATCTACACGACAAATGCGATTGAAAATATCAACTCGTAGTTGCGCAAGATCATCAAGACACGCGGGCACTTCCCGACCGACGAGGCAGCAACGAAACTCATCTGGCTGGCACTGCGCAAGATCACAACCCATTGGGGCAGTGCCGCACATGACTGGAAGACGGCCATGAACCAATTCGCTATCCTTTACGCAGATCGATTCGTTCGACCTTCCGTGTAACTACTCAATCTGCCTCGAACACGGAAATACTGACCCCCCCTCCGCGTCGCCATGCTTGCGCGACTTCTCCTTCGCACGGGCAAACTCAACGTCACAAACTTCGGTGACACGCTAGAAGGACGGCTGGCTCCGATTGTTGCGACAACATTCCGACAGCATTTGGCGCGAAACTAAACGCCTCCTAATTATGTTCGACAACGCTCCCCGTCGGCGCACTCCTTTGTTAAGCCAGGCGGCCTACTGCTGACTCAACTGTTAGGGGGCCAAATACAGCAGAAGCTGTGACCTCCGAATTATGTGCAAGAAGCGACGAGAGAACGGACTCCGTCCCGCCAGCGTTACAGATGGTGTGAGTTTGACTCGCGTGACGGCTTTTTCAACATCAGCTTCGCCGAACCGAATTTTTCCGCTTCGTGGCTAATCGAATTCTTAGCCGTTTCTCGCGAGTTGTGATGTCGCCGATTCGAACGCGCCGGAAACCTCGCAAAACAAACACATCTGCAAAACGACCTCCTGCAGTTGATCGTCAAAGATTGAGCTCGATTCTCGCCCAGTTTCGCGGAATCCGAGAGTTTGATAAAGGTTGATCGCAGCGACGTTATCTGCCGCTACACTCTGGCTCACGCAAGTCACGTCCTGCATGCTTTTAGCATATGCGATCGCTGCTGCGAGCAATGATTTCGCCACGCCAGTGTTCCGATGATGGCGCGCGACAAAGACACCCCAGATGTGGGCAACACGGAGATGTTCAAGCATCGCGTGACATTGCACACTCGCGACCCCAATGAGTTCAGTCTGGTTGAAGGCACCAAAAGAAGGCTGCGGCGTCGCCAGGAGACATTGGGCCGATCAGCATAAAGCTAAGTGATAACGTCATCGAATGACGGCAGTATGGAGAATGAGTGAAGCAGGGATCTCAAGCGTCACGGCTGTCTGGGTAACTCTGAGACGCGCCGACGTGCATGGAGCGATTCGGTCTTTGACCTACTGCGAGTCACGCTCAAGCTTGAAATTTGCTTCAGCGTAGGCCGCGTTGCACCTCCACACCTCTTTCCCGTCACGGTAGAAGATCGCAACGCCGCGTGCGATCGTGCAAGGCGCCTGAGGATAAACGGCGCGGTGACCATTCATTGATGCAGCGAGCGCGTTGCGCTCCTTGCACGTTGCAATGTACTTTCCATCGGTGATTGTTTTGTTGACCGCCACTATGATGAATTCCTAGACAGACACCGTCATCGCCGCTCCGAGCCGCCTCAAACTAGCCGGTCTCGTCGTGAGACGAAGCATTCCAAAGGTTCTTGGGTGGCGACCGATGTGTGGGCCTGAATCGCTCAGCCCCTTCCTCTCCAGTCGTGGAGTTCCGCATAGTGCGGCACTATTTTTTAACAGTGCCTATGGTGGCACCTGCATGTGCCCGGCGAGAACCCAGATCGGCACATAAGCCGCGACGCCATGAAAGGCGACACGTTCTTCTGATGCCTATTCCAGAGGCTCACCTTGAAAGCGTGACTCTAGACTTGCCGATACATAGCAGGCCCGCCGATCTGGCCAATCGCGGTAATCTCGCGCTGCTTGTAGTAGCGCGACTCTTTCCGCACTTCATGGCCGTCTTGATCATGATGTAGGCGCGCGATGTGCTCGGCAACGGTGGCTACGTCGTCATGCGTAGCAGCAAGGTCACGCATCACCAGGTTGTTTGGGAGAGAGCTGAGACATTCGAGCAACGTTGCCACGTTGGTACCTTTAGATTTCATAAGCGGCGCACACGTGAGCCTGCGTCGTCACCAGATAACACATTGACAGCTTGTACGAGGCACGGCGAGCAGGAAGATCGAAGTGCCATGTTGAGCACTTCGAGTTCTAATCTATCTCGGGCGTTGGCTCGCCGCCGCTTCGACCATCCTACTCTACTATCAACTCTCATCGCATCGTTGCTGCAAGTGCTGACGACGCCCCGTAGGTCAGCAGCGGTCGCTTCGGTAGCGCAATTCGCGCTGACTGCGTAAAGCCAAAACAAACACCGCTTCGAACTCGGGCACGTAGCGGTAGAGTGCGAGATAGCCATGCGCTCCGTTCGAAATCACTAACTCACGCATGCCGCCGGACGTCTCAGCCGGGCGCCCGATCATCGGACTCGACTGCAGTATGTCCAGCGCCAGGACGATGTCATCGATACGCTGAGCGGCGTGCTCGGGCGTATGTTCGAACAGGAATGCGAATATCCGATCGAAGTCGTCGCGCATCTCCGAGGCCAGGATTATTCGCGCCATCGCTTAACCTGAGGTGCCGGAGACGCCTCACCGGCCGCCTGTTCACGTAAGTGCGTCCGTACATCATTCCAGTCGAGTCCTTCGCCAGTTTCCAGCATGCGCGCGAAGCGGGCGTTGCCCTCCTCCAAAAACGCATGCCGCAATTCCTCGTGGGCGACTCGTTCGGCGATCGCATCCAGCATGAAACTGTGGGCTGTGGTGCCGGACTGTTGGGCGAGTCGCGAGACCCGATCACGAAGTTCAGGCGGCAGTCGAAGGGTGGTGGTGGACATAACGGACCTCGTGTGTCACATATGTGCTACATTTTACGCGCATCTAGGTAGAAGGCAAGCGACGGCGAAATCTGGGCCCTCCCCAGCTTCCGGTGAGCGCATCACGTTTGACATAGGGGCTGTAATGTCAAAACCGTCAGGTCACGGCCTCCTGCTGGGCACCAAGGTCTGGAATCACCAAAGAAGAAAAGATCGTGTCCTGGTTGGCTAGGTTCTATTCCGACATGCGACGCGGTCTCGTTTTTCGTGTTGGGATATCAGACGCGCGAAAAAAGCGATGCGTCTCGGACTGCAAGACGAAGCCGGCGAGCGGCAGGAAGCGCTGCGCTGGTAACTCGACCGATTCACTGAGCGTCCGAAGAAACAAAAACGTAAGTCATTGATTTCCGGCCTGTCCGGAAAGCGGACCGGTGAAAAAAGCAAGAATCGAGTGGTGACGGCATGTTGCGGGCTTGTTTGGGGGCTACCCAGGTACCGTGTACGTCTACGCTTTTGGGCCAGGGGGCGCATGCGAGATCTAGCGGGCCTAGGACCGACCAATCGGATTGTTACAGAAGCGGAATTCCGTCGGCCGCCATCCGGTTGTTATCTCGCGCTGCGCCGCGTGACAACACGATCGCAACTACTCTTTCTGGCGATCAATGCCGCTGGCGCGTCGGCCTACGCATCGGTCGACTTGGACACTCCGGGCTTGAATGCGGAGAACTTGGATTTTCGTGGAGCGGAAGGTTGCTGCCAATTGTGACGATCAATAATAATGGTCGCGTATTTTTTAGAACAAATAGCGTAACGAACGTTACGATATAACTTGTCACGGCGCCAAGCTAGTGGCACAGGGCAGGAATTTCGTTCCACCATGCAGTTTCGAACCGAGGAGTCGTGAAACATTCCCATTCAAAACATATAGTTATGAGATAAATATCAATCAAATCATGAGGTTATGCCACGTTGAATTTTGATTAATTTGTTTCACGCGTCGGGTTGAGCCTCCTTCTCACACGTGACCTCGCTCTGTGGTTCTCAAGGTCGTGGCAAAGAGATTACCCGGCTTCTAATACGGCTTGGGGGCGTCCATGAGGCGGCATCCCACCGCCGGCGGCACGACAGTTCGCTCTCGCCGTCCAAGAAAGTTGAGGGTTATCAGTCGGGCACACCCGGTCGGTCAAAGCGGGCGACGTCAGTACGCTATTCAGGATCGGGCCACCGTTACACGACTAGCGACGGCCGCTCACCGCCATCTGTTGTGCCGCGGTGGGGATACCCCCAAAGCACGCGGCTCGTGGTAGTTGGTCGGCCCGCTGCGCAATTGCTTAGGCTAGATGATGTGCAGCCGCCAAGACATCACTCAGGTAAAACTCGCGGTCGAACACAGTAACCATCCGCTTTCGGCTTCGTCGACACTCAATTTCAAAGGTCCATATAGACGACGCGGCAGTGGCATCAACCGCTCGCCCGCGATGAAAGGTGGACGTTGACCGGAGAGGTTCTTCGCCCAGATCAACCACGGCATTTTCGTCGACCGACTCGTGATTCAGCAGCGCGAACAGGGCTCGTCGCAAGAGGACCACTATCGCTGTTGCTGCCCGACATGTTGCTCGGTGAAGTCGACCGTGATCTGGAGCGGCGAGGCCATTGCATCGTCCGCTATGCCGACGATGCAATGTCTATGTGTGTAGTCTAAACGGTTTCGGGATCTCCAACGGCCTCACAGGGCTGAACGAACACGTCCCCTTATCGACCGCTCACGGATCGTGGGCTACGCCGCCACCAGAAGCATCATGGGTTCGGCCAATATTGGACCTGTTACGCTTGCGGCTCTTCGTTGGTATGCACCTGTCTGCTGATTCTCCCAACCTGTGGATCCAGATCGCGGACAACATGCTCCTGCGCTCCTGAGCTCCTGTGCAGGGATGCAACTTCATCCCGTATGCCTGCCGTGCGTCTCGGTTGCGGTGCATCTGACGCGAATCGTGTCGCAGCGTCGTGGCGATGAACACCCCGTTTCGAGCTTTCATCATAGCTTTGCATTCAACATCCTGCCTATGGTTACTGCGGGCTTTGACTTCTGGCCCGGGCTCGGCGCCGTGTCCCACCAAGCAAAAGGCGTCTCCGCGGATTGCGTCCTATCTCGATACGAAAGAATAAAAGGCTTGATCATCGTGGTCATTCAGGCTTTCGATATTGCTCCAATTTTTAAGTTTGCCTTCGTGTGTCCGGACTTGGGACAATTTATGCCGATTGAGAAAGGCGGTAGACGACGAAGGCTCTAGCTTCAACGTGTCCCAAGTTGGGACACTCTAGTGCTCACGCCTCGCTCCGACCTCGCCTAGTAGAAAAGTTAGTCCGTCGCTATCCGGTTTGCCACCTCACTTTCGAATCTCTCGGGTTTCGGGATCTCCAACGGCCTTACCGGACTAAACGGCAGTCCCATAGCAATCGTTCGCGGATTACGGGCGACGCAGCCACTAGGGTGCGATGGCGTCGGCCAATATTCAGACCGCCCACGCTAGCGGTCCCTTCGTTGGCACGCACCGGTCTGAATACCGCTTCAGTGTCTCTTTCGTTCGTGCCGCCATCAGCTGAATGGCATTCACCTAGATTCAGGTTTCGGGCAGCAGGCGCCTGCGCCCCCGCGAAAGAGTGCGGATTCCTCGCGCTTGACTGTTGTCCGTTTTTGGATGCGGGGCATCTGAAGCGAATGTTTTTGCAGGGGCTTGGCGATGGTTCGTCCGTTCGACCTTCAACATTGCTTCGCTAACGTCATTGTGGTCTGTGGGCACTGCGACCCCGAACATCCAGAGGGCTCGACGCCGTTGCCCATAGGCAGAAGGCACCCTCCATGGAACGCCCAATCTGGACACAAAAGGAAAAGGCCTGATCAGCTATGCTGTTCAGGCCTTTGATATTGTTTCAGAGTGGCTTTTTGGTTCGCCTTCGTGTGTCCCAACTTGGGACACTTCATGCTCTTTGAGAACGGCGATAGACGCCACCCGCCTTAGCAATACGTGTCCCAAGTTGGGACACCCTTGTGATCAAGCCTCGCTTGAGAACAGACTGCTGATCAAATCTCGAATTTGCTTTTCGCGCTCCTCCGTCAGCGCGCCTGTTTTGATTTTTACCGTAAGGCCGGCAGAATCCCTCGTTATCGACCCTGCCTGGGATCCGCCGGCGAAGATCTTATCGATACTTCGATCACTTACGGAGGCAGCCGGTGTCTTTCTTCCATCCAAAGCCTGCTTGATTGCTCGGGCCAACTTTGACTGATCTAACTCACCGGCGACTACACGCGGCCAGATTGCTCGAGCTTTTTCCATCGCATCGTCACCACTGTCTCGTAGCACCGAAACGACGGACTCAGCAGCAGTGGCGCCAAGCAACCGGGGATGCACATCAAGGTCTTGAGCAATAAATTGTGGCAGGTCGCCGAACGCGAGGTAGCGATAAAGCTCTGAGCGAGAGATGCCCAAAGCTTCAGCCATACGCTTTCGATTCGGAAACTCTCGTTCGGTCTGCCGGATCGAACGCGAAATCTCGTAGTCACAAAGATCTTCCCGCGCCACATTCTCAACTAGCGCAAGCATCGCCATTTCTTCGTCGGAAAGATCAACAATGAGCGACTTGATAGTGGCTAGGCCAATCATCTTGTGCGCCCGCCAGCGACGCTCACCGGCGACAATTTGGAAGCCGGCGCCCGAACGCCTGACAACGATTGGCTGAACGAGCCCAGTCTCTCTTATGGATTCTGCGAGTTGGGTGAGCTTAGCGTCGTTGAAGACTTGACGAGGTTGCCAAGGATTCGGCGTGATCTCAGACACAGCAGCTTCGAGCGCCGGGCCCGCCTTCTCAAGAACGGCGATCCTCTGTTGGGCTGCAGCCAAAGCCCCCGCCATGCCTGGCGCCGTCCGCGGACTGCCAACCTTTTCTTGCTGAGGATCAAGTTGGATATCCTTCGCCGCTCGCACTTCAGCGGTCTTACTCATCATTCGATCTCGAAGGCTGCTCATTGTCCCGCCCTCCATTGCGCAACGTATTGATCATCGATCCACTTACAGTAATCCACCATCGGCTGTTTCACGCGCGCTAGAGTCTTCGCGACGGTTTCAGCGCGAGAAAGATCAAACACAGTAGAGAACGCGAGTGCGCCGTTGCTCATTACTGAACTCGCGGGGATCTCGGTCGTATGTAGCCAATCCCCGTAGGCACGCTGCGACCAAGAGCGAACTACAGGAGCAGACGACGTGCTTCCGTAGTCGACGCGCGACAGGAGAACGGAAACAAAATCGTAGGACTTGTCGACCTCATGCTCGACGAATCCATTTGCTACCTCTGCAAACAGCGACCAGAAGGAGACGGAAGAGATGAAATCGAGACTTTCGGGCACTAGCGGCATCACCATCGCGTCAGCAGCCATTAGTCCATTCAATGTCAGATACGAAAGTGAAGGGGCAGTGTCTAGAATGATGTAGTCATACTTTGATCGAAGCGAGTCTATGCCCTTTCGCAGCACAGACCAAAACTCGAAGTTTGGATTCGTCTTCTGCGCGGCCGGAAGGTGGAACTCAGCATCGTGCAAATAATTATGTGCGGGAATTACGTCTAGACCGTCCCAATAGGTGCTTTGGACCTTCGACTCGAACCCACCCTCAACATCGGGATCGTAAATGTAGGGCAGTACTGTATCTTCCCAAGTAACATCTTTTTCTGCATACAGGCCGCACAGCTCCGACAGAGATGCTTGAGGATCCAGGTCGATCATCAAAACCTTTCGGCCGCGAAGGCTAAGTCCTTGGCCAACGCACATCGACGTGGTCGTTTTACACGACCCACCTTTGAAATTTGCAGTGATCAATACCCGACCACGATGGTCTCTTGTGCCAGAAACCAGTGGCGTTTGGTAGATATCCGACACTTGCTGTACCCACGTGCGTACGTCCTTTAGCGAAAACGTGCGAGCCCGGCCCGTGCCCTGAACCTCGCCGGACGGCAGTTCAGAACCCTCCTTAGTCGCGAGATAGTTGATCTTTTGACGATCCACGCCGCACATGTCTGATAGCTCACCAATCGTAAAAATAGGAGCCGTCTTGCGCGGTCTCGGCGCAAGTATTTGGTCTCGCAGCTCGTTGGTCATGACCGACAAGCGTTCAGCAAACTCCCCAAGATTGGAAAGTTTGACTTTGCGATCGATTCCGGGCAATTCGCTCAAACTCATTGGATTGCGTCCTTCGTTGTACGCGGTGAGGTGTTTTTTAAACGGCCAGCGCCATTTATACGGTTTTGGTGCTGACAAGCATCGAACCGTAGAATACTAGGATACCCGTCAAAACGCCATGATCAGCGCAGGAGTCCTCCGGCGCGCAGAGGAACGAACCGAGTATCTCTTTTAAAACAACTACATAGAGAACATGAACTCCCCAAGACCTGCCGGATTGGCCACGCAATCTGCTTGCTGACCAACTCTAGAGAGGTACCTAGGCGAAAATCACAGCACAAAATACCTCACCGAACGCCGCAGATTGGACATTGGATCTGGGGCGCTTTCGGGGCCAGCACATTTCTCCTCACCTAGCGAACGCATCGAAATCAAGGATTTTCTGTCCCATGGCTGCAACCCACCGCTGCATCCCCAACGCAGACGAAAAGCTGCTTGTCCTCTTAGTTGGTTAGTGTTTACCTTTAAAAGAAGAAAGCAACTACAACAACAGCGAGAATATTAACCATATAAATCATGGTGTTAAGCGAGCAAGGTGCCGTGTATTGTGACGGCGGTGCTGTGAATTGAGCACGAAAGTGCCATGTTTACCGCGCTTGAGTGCGGGGATTTGAGCGGCAAGGTGAGCTCTAGAAAAGACGAAGGTGAGGGCTTATGTGCTCAACGACCTCAACGGTGAGGTGTTCTGTGATGAACCCCCGGAAAAGGTGAGGTTTTGTGTGTTGACAGCTCACTTTCCTGAATGTACCTTTCGAGCGATCAATCAATCTACAAGGCGAGGCAATGGCAAACAGTGGTCAAGTCGCGACGTCGAGACAATTGGCGCTCGCATTATTTGACGACGCAAATGCCGAGGGGCTCCCTGTTGAGAGCGCACGCACTGATGTTGGTTTCGCCCGGAAGAATGTTCTAATCAGGATTGTCGACCTAGGTGTCGCCGCAAGACGCCTAATTGACGCCGCGTATTTCGTTGTAGCCCAAGAAGAGCAGGCCCGTGATCTCTACGATGTTGAGCTTGATTACTTCAAGTGGCTCATGCGGTATTCGAGCCGAAACAATGCTCACCTGGAACAGGTGATTACCGAGGCGCAGCGAGCCCTTATTCAAGCGACGGCCGAAGCAGACGCCGATGGTACCAAGCCGTTCGGGTCAGTTCAGCTGATCGGCCGGATATCGTTCGCCGGAGGCCGTTTCCAATTTCGCGTTCCACCAGACCTGATCGGGATAATCCGAGGCCCAGGAAAATCGCATTGGTTGAGCCTGCGAATTACGTCGCTCTTTACGCTCAGCTATGCGCGCGTAATGTACGACCATCTTTTGCCCTACGCGGACGATGGGATAACCGATTGGTACACACTAGACGAATTACGTGCGTGGCAAGGTTCCATTGGCTCCAAGGCGCAAGAGTTCAAATATTTCAAGCGTGATTGGCTTGCACCTGCCGTAGAACAGATAAACGATGTTTCCGACCTTCACATCTCCTTCGAGACGAGAAATGAGCCCGGCTCTCGCAAAATTGGACGTATGCGGTTTCGAGTCGAGCGGAAGGAGCTTGCTGAGCGTGTTCTCCAGACTCATGAGCATGCGCAGGCGATCTATCAAACGTTGAAGCAGGAGATCGGGCTAACAAGTGCACAGCTCAATCAGATCGCCGCAGATAGGGAAACGTTCACCGACGAGCGATTGCTGCAAGCAGTTGAACGTACTCGTTTCAGTCTTAAACTAGGCAAGGTTTCCAAGAGCCCAGCGGGGTTCTTCATGAAAGCCTTGAAGGAAGGTTGGATCGTCTCGGATGCCGAACGGCAGATGGTTCAGATTCAGGAGGATCTGGCGCTATCTGATCGTCGAGAGGCGGAAGTGAGGGAACAATTGGAAAATCGTCGCGTACTGCAGATTGCTGCGCAAGATGCTCACGCGCAAAGCAAGGTCGTGAACGAGGTGCGTATAGGATGGGAGGCCTACGAGCGGGCGACGCAGAAGCAGCGCGATGATTGGCGCCGCACCTACCGATCGAGTCCCGCCGGCAAGTTGACTCTGCGAAGGCTAGGTATTGATGCTGGCAATGACTTACCCGAAACATTGGTCAGGCAGTTTCCAGACCTTCGCGACGGTTTCTCTGGATACGTCTACAGCAAAACAAAGTCAGAATCCGGCCGGAGAAGTTGACAGTAGTGGGAGGCTGCGCCGCGAACCAACGGGTCTCCACTCACGCGACCCCACCCTCATAGTCCCCACAGGCGCAATCCGCCCTCATCGCTCCTACCGCATGTGGTGCTATCACGTCCATCGCGCGTCGTGGAGGCAGGATGGTAAGAAAAAATAGCGTCTTTTCGAGATATCAACGCTAACGTGTTAGCGGATTGGCCGAGGGGAGCATTGCCTGGCTGCCCAGGCCACCATATCGCCTAAAAGGCACTCAAAACTCAGCGCCTTTCAGGCCGACCAGAGACGTTCGCACTGTTTCAATGGTACCCATTCAATAAGGGTTGCCATGCGTCTTTTCAAGAACAAGCGCCGCGCCGCGCTCTCTACTGCTCCGGGCATGTACGCCGACGAGGATCCCAGCAAGGTCATCTTCGAGACCAGCACAAGGCTCAAGCTCGAATCGAACCGATGGATGCTGATCTCCTTCGGCCTCGCATTCGTTGCGGCAGGCGCCGTATGGACGCGGCAGCCGCCTCCCTCGGTCACCCGCGTCGTTGGAGTGTCAGCAGATGTAGGTGGGCATCCGATCGTGACGGAGCTCGTAGCATACAAACCTGACCAACAGGCAATCCGGACGAGCGTGAAAGACATGGCGGTCCGCTGGTTCACGATTGAGCCCGTTCTGTCGGATCGGCTCGAAACGTCTCGCATGACAGCGAATATCAATTCGGTCAGAGCGCAGATGATCGGAGCGGCCAACGGACAGTTTCGCGACTGGTTGAAGAGTGACGCCCCGTTTCAGGCCATTACGGCAAATCCCAAGCTGATACGCGAAGTGGACGTGCGCAATATCGCGCTTCTCGAAGACTCCACCGTTCTCGTCGAGTTCACCACGACGACGTCGCAAGCCGGCTCAGTTGGCAAGCCCGACGTGAAGCAGTTCGCGCTCACGCTGCGATATCAAATCGTGGCGCCGAGCGCGGACCAGGCACTGACCGCGAACCCCTTCGGCATCTATATCCCGTTCTTCCGCCTTGAGCGAACCGCATAAGCATGACCGCAATCAAGCAAAACCATCGGCGTCTCATCGGCGCGTGTGCTCTCGCGCTGTGCGCGAACGTCGCCGCGCCGCTGGCCCACGCAAAGAAGGCGCCGAGCGAATCGGGTGTCATGAACCCAGCAGTGATCGCTGGTGACCCGATGAGCCCGATCAACCCCTTCAACGGCGGGGCCGATCCGATGACGATGCCGGGTGATGCTCGTATCGGCGTCTTCCCGTACAGCAGAGATCAAATCTTTCGGGTCCTGACGGCCCCGCTGAAACTCACGACTATTGAGCTGGCGAAGGGCGAGAAACTGATAGCAGATCCGGCGATGGGAGACAGCGTGCAGTGGGAGATCGATGACGACAAGATGAACCACGTGTTCATCAAGCCGCATAAAGCTGATCTCGTCAATACGCTTCATCTGACGACGAATCTGCGGGAATACGACTTCACGCTCATTGCCTCACCAGCGGGCGGGATGTTCTATCAGACCGTGCGATTCCAGTATCCGCGTGCCCCGATGGCGCGCGCCACCGCGCGGGAAGATGCGACAGGTAGCAACGCTGAGCATGCCGGCGAAGACTCGGGAAGTATCGATGTGTCCCCGGACAAGCTGAACTGGAACTATAGCGTCGACGGTCACACCGAATTCACGCCGGAAACCGTGTTCGACGACGGCCGCTCCGTATGGATGCGCATGCCCGCCAAGGCTCAAGAATGGCCTGTGCCTTTCATTCTGGATCACGGCGATCGCGTGGTCGCGAACTTCATTCGTCGTGGAGACTTCCTCGTGCTCCAACGTTTGGCTGACGAGATCGTGTTGCGCTCAGGCAAGGATGAGGTCACTGTCACGCGCGGTCGCCGTCGGTTCTTCGGGATCTTGTGAAGTGGCCAAGAAAACTGAAGCAGCCGCCCCGAGCGCCGAACAAGAAGCCCTGGTAAAGGGAAAGACTCCGCGCAACGCGATCATGAGTATCGGCATCCTCGCCGCAGTCGTGATCGGCGGTCTCGGCTTCTATTACGAACTGCAGGCAACCAGCAAGGCTGACGAAGACGCCCGGATCAAGAAGGCGAGTGCGCTAAAAAGCAGCACTGAGACTGCGCCCGCGAACCCGAATGACATCGACCAGATGATTCGCCAGCAGCGCGACGCCGCAGCGGCGGAAGCGGGGGCGCACGCTGCGTCCGAAGCGGCTGCCGCTGCGAAGCCCGCAGTCAGACCGGTGCTGACCGGCGCGGACTTTCAGGACGATGTCGGGAAAGAGGGGCGAGATGCACACGAGCTTTCGCGCCAGGCAGCTCAGGACGCAATCTACACGTCGTCTATTTTCAAACAAGCCGGAGCATCGCGAAATGTGGCGCAAGCCGCGAATTCATTGTCACCGGGCATCCCGTCGTTGGACGACGTTCGCGCGGCGCGTGCGGCCGCAGGTAATGCTGGAGCGGACGCCGTAGCGCTCGCGTTGGCCAAGCAAGGCCAAGCCCCTGCCGATCGGGATCGCGCGTTTCTCAACGATGCGGCCGCGAAAGGCGGCATCGAGAGAACGACGTTCGACGGTCGCTCGACCGGTTGCACGCTCACGCCTCCACATTCGATTCATGTGAAGACGGTTGAAGGGCTCAACTCGGACAAACCGGGGCGCGTTGCACTGATGGTCGATGAGGATGTATGGGATAGCGTCCGTGGCGACTGTTTGATGATCCCGAAAGGCGCGTTCATCAACGGCATGTACAGCGCGGACGTGAAGGTCGGTCAGGAACGCTTGCTCGTCGCGTCGACCAGCCTGCGCTTGCCCAACGGTAAGAACGTACCGATGGACGGCATGCAGGGTGCCGATCAGAATGGATACGCGGGGTTTTCCGGAGACGTCAACAACCATTTCCTCAAGATCTTCGGCGCGGGCTTCATCACTGCAATCCTGCTGAAGACCTTCGACAACGGAGCGCAGACGGCGACGACTGCGAGCCCGAATGGTGTTACGACATACGGCAGCACGGCGGGGCAGGTTGCTGCGACCACCGCCCAAACCGTTCTTCAGCGCAATCAGAACATCCCGCCGACCATCACAGTCGACCCCGGCCAGAAGTTCCTGGTTCAGGTGACGCAGGATATCGTGATGGAGCCCTACCATGACTAAGGCGTTCCTTGCCTTGTGCCTGATCGTTACTTCGCTCGGTGCACACGCAACGACGATCGCCTTGATCCTCAGCCCGACCCGGATCGTCATCGAAGACGGCACGAAGCGGGCGATTGTCGAGATACCTGGTGAGCCGGTGTACGCATGCGGATTGACTCCATTCCTTGACTGGGCGAGCCGGTTTGATGGTCAGTCAGTCGAGTCGGCAGCGGATGGATCGCTTGCCGCGTCGTTCGACGGATCGATGGTCAGCATGGCCACGCTGTTTGTGCGCGCCGGCTGGCTCCGTCCCGCGACACTCAACGATGACGCGCAGGCCAGCATGACGGAGCGGCGGGGCGGTTGGGCGTGCGCTTCTTCGCAGGCTCCGTTCGAGGCACTGCACACCTCGGTCGACCCCAAGATTCTGGCAGGGATCGCGCTCAACGAGTCGGCCTACAACGGTCGCGCATGGCCGTGGACGCTCAATGTCGCGGGGCGCGGCTTCTTCTTTCGCTCGCGCGAGGACGCCTACCGCGCGATCCGCTATCTCATCAGCCAAGGTCGTTCGGACTTCGACATCGGCCTGATGCAGGTGAACTGGGGATACCACTCCAAGCGATTCGCAAGCCCGTGGGATGCGCTCTCGCCGGCAACGAACGTTCGAGTGGCGGAAGACATCCTGAACGAGAACTATCGGCTAACGCACTCTGCGGCGAAGGCTGTCGCGTACTACCACAGCGCCAGTTCCGTTCCCGGCCGCGAGTATCTTGCGCGCTTCGTCAAGCACCTTTCCCAAATCGAACGCGGCCTATGAAGCACACGCTTTCCCTTCTCACGCTCGCGCTCGCCGCGATCTCGCTCAATGCGGCAGCCGCTGGAACGGACCCGCTGGACTTCGATTATGAGATCGCCGGCAACGTGCTCGAACGTCCCGCACTCGTCTTTAACGATGGGAGCGACACATACTTCCAGCCGCGCGCCGGGCAGGCGCTGCGCGTCGATGGCGGCCATAGCCAGGGGCCCTATGTCGTGGTCACAGGCACCCCCGACGTCATCCACTACATCGTGGGAAATGCTAGCGCAACGGCCTACTGGAAAAAGGCCAATTGCTTCGTCGGGGACAAGGCGCGGAGCGATACGCCGTCCGGATTTGCGGGCTTCTCCGGTCGTCTCGCATTGATCGGCGCGCGTACCAGTCTCGAGAGCACGCGCGCATTGAGCGCGACCCTGCCGCTGTCTCAACTGGTCAGAGCGCTCGTGCCGCAAGGGTGGACCGGGTCAGCGCAAAAAGATATCGACCTCACATCGTCGTCGAGCTTTGCCACCCGCGAAGGCGAAAACTGGATGCAGTCGCTCGATCGGCTCGTGGCTGCGTCAGACCTCTACGCCGACGTGGACTTTGACGCGCGGCACGTGACATTGCGTCGTTCGGCTCCTCAGTCTGCGGCGGTGAACTACGTCGCGTCGGCAGCGCCCGCGCGCGAGAGCACTACTACCACGGATCCAATTGCAGAAATAGCGAAAAAGTCGGACGCCGACGCGACCACCACCGCAGCGCCGGCCGATTCGGTGCTCGCGTCAAAGCTTGGCGCGCTGGCGATTCGGGATGGAGATGATAGCCACATCCAGATCAAGTTCTCGGCCAAACCGAAGACCGATCTGAAAGTGCTTGATGCCGACGGCAAGTCGCTGCGCCCGAAATGGGATGAATCGACGGACGTCATGACATTCAACCGCGCCGAGCGCTTCACCATCTTGAGCGAGACGGAGAAGGTCGAGGTTGCGCGTGTCGCGGGCACAGTCTACGCGTTCGACTCAGCGAATAAAGCGGCCCTGCAAAGCGTCTTCGATCAGGACGGTTCGACCTTCTTCAAATTTGCCGACACGGTAGGGAAGGTCACTGTCGCCGATTTAGCGCACATGGGCTCCGGCGAGCAGAAGGGTCGTTTCTACAAGTTCAACGGCACGGCCGACCAATTCATCGTGAACGCAGACGGGAACGTGGTCAACGTGCTACGCAAGCACGAAGTCCGATTCTTCGACCGGCCTGCGTCATGAACGTAGCGGCTCAGATCTTCGTGGTGCTCTCGCTCGCGATTTCGGTAGTTGCGCGAGCTGATTGTCTTGACGATGCAGCGCGATATCACCGCGTGAGCGTCCAGGTCGTACGCGCGATCGCACAGCAAGAATCGGGAATGCGCGCGAATGCTACCAACCGCAATAGCGACGGCAGCGAAGACATCGGTCTCATGCAAATCAATTCTTCGTGGCTCCCAAAGCTCTCCCGCTTTGGCATTTCGCGCGAGCACCTTTTCGACGCCTGCGTGAATGCGTACGTCGGTACGTGGATTCTTGCGTCCAACATCCGCCAGTTCGGTCCGACCTGGAAAGCAGTAGGCGCCTACAACGCCGTTTCGTCGAGTAAGCAACTCGTCTACGCCAACAACATCTATCGCCGCCTGCAGCGCCCCCACTGATCAACATGACGTCTATTCATTCTCTCAACCTGAACCGTTCAGCACGTCTGGTGGCGCGGTTGCTCGCCGGCTTGGCCCTGACGACCGTGTCGACGCTGTCCCACGCCGCGGAGCCGGATCAATCCCGGCTCGCACCGCCTCCTGGCGATGGGTGGCAGATGCTGTCGGCCCCCAACGCGCGGCCGGCGTCTACGCAGGTCGCAGTGGCGACGCCACATGCCGCGCTCGCATCGCCCAGCACTAAGGCGACGACCTCGCCCGCGCCAGCCGCGTCTCTCGATGTTGCGCCTGTAGTCGTACCGGCCGGCACTGCCACCGTTCCGGGCGGCGTGCTTTCGCTCAGCATCACGCCGCAAGACATCAATCTGCGAAACGCACTGGATCGTTGGCTGCAGCAGCAGGGCTGGCAGCTGGCTTGGAAGATCGATGACGATCTGCCGCTCGAGTTCAACGCGACGTTTTCCGGCGACTTCAAGTCCGTGCTCACCCAGGTCATGCAGGCGACCAACCACATGCGCACGCCCACGCGCGTATGCAAGCACACCAACAACGTCATCCGCGTCGTTGCACGCGCAGCCAACTGCCAAGAATAAACGCCATGCGCTTCACGAAAATCAAATCCGCCGTTGCCATGCTCGTCGCCGTGTCGTTGACCGGTTGCGCCGTCTCCCAATTCGATGTCAATCGAGCGTATGACGCAGCCAACGCAGATGGCGCGCGCGCGATTGGCAACGGGCCGGAATCCATGGCCCTTGTTGAGGACGTGCCGACCGCGTTCCTCGGTGACCGGCTCGTGCCGGTGGCCTATGAGGCGACGCTGCCCGCGATCTTCCGCGAAAAGACTGTCGTGTTCCCCGGCAATCTGCCGTTGTCGAAGATCGCCACACTCGTATCCAGCGCGACGGGCTATCCGGTGCACCTGAGCCCGGACGTGTTCATTCCGCGCGACGCGTTCATCCCGAAAACCTCAAGCAATACGCCGATCGTACAGCCGCCAGGTTCTGCGATGTTCGCCAAGTCGAACGTGGAGCCGGTCTATGCGCAGCCGTGTAACTGCAAGGTGGGGGAGTACCTGCGAGGGGTAGCGGAGAACCTCGGTCTGGACTGGTCGTTCGACGGCACCACCATCTCGATCAGCCGCTTCGTGACCAAGACGTTCACGATCGCAGCGATCCCCGGGAAGGTATCCATCAAGTCGACCATGTCGAAGGGCACGGATACCTCGACGGGCAATCAGTCCAGCGGCGGCGCTTCGGGCGGAACCGCTGGCAACACGGGTTCCTTCTCGTCAGTGACATCCTCAGGCCGCGACGGCACGTTCGACCAGATCGCAATCATTCAGTCCGAACTCGAAAAGCTCAAATCACCGCTCGGTGAAGTGGTAGTCAATCCGCAGAGCCGACTTGTCATGGTGAGAGACACGAAGGAGGCGGTCGATCGCATGGCCGCGTTGCTCGCGCGCGAAAACGCGATTTCGACGCGCCAGGTGGCGCTGCGCGTGCGAACGCTGCAGGTCGATATGAGCAACGGATCGCAGGCGGGCGTGAGCGCCGATGTGATTTTCAACCGCATCTCTGACGGATTGAAGCGCTATGCCGTGACGTTCGCGTCGCCCATTTCGCTCGCGACCGCGGCCGGCGGCACGGTCGGACTTTCGGTTCTCAAACCGGGCTCGCCGTTCGAGGGTACCAACGCGATCGTCAGCGGCTTGAACTCCTTCGGCAAAACGGTGCAGGACAACACCCAGACCAAGTTGACCTTGAACGGCTTGCCGGTCTCGATCGGTTCTTTCGAAACGAAGGGGTATCTCGCCGCTACCACCCCGAGTGTGGGATCGATCGCGGGCGGAAGCGCTGGCGTGCCGGGCCTCCAGCCGGGTTCGGTGACGGTCGGCGACTTCGTCAATATCCTGCCGTCGGTCAACGATCACAATCAGATCATCCTGTCGTACTGGAGCGATAGCTCGAAGCTGAACGGCCCGTTCACGACGATCAGCACGGGTTCGGGCGATACGCTGCAGCAGATCCAGTTGCCGGACATTCTCGGCAGCAAGGATGACCAGACGATCGCCTTGTCGGATGGTCAGACGGTGGTCCTCTATGGTGCGGTAACGAATCACTATGACAGCGCCAGCAACAACGGCATCGCGGGCGCGTCGGGCGCGTGGAACAAGGGCCGTACGTTCCAAGTGATCATGCTGACCGCCACCGTCGTTCCTTCGATGTGAGCGCGCGCATGCACTTCGAATCCATACCGGGGGAAAAGGGCGCGAAGCTCGTGTTCGGGCTCGAGTGGCGTGCCTATGCAGTGAAGGGTGCCGCCGCTGAACGCCGGCGTTACGCCCAGGATCTCGGCGCGACGCACTACACCGAGATCAAGGCGAAAGACGAGACCATCGCGGGATTCTGCACACTGGAAGCTGCGGAGCGGAAGGGCAAACTGTATTCGGCGGCCGCGCGGATTGCCACGCTCGATCGCGTGCGCCGCCGCCCGGCCGTGCTCGTACTGATCCAGAACGATGAACGCGTACATCTTGTGCTCGTCTCGCGGGGCGCGGTCACAATCGACGAAGAAGTGGCCCTTAACGCGCTCGCTGATCGACGCGATGAGATCGAGGATCAATGCGCGAAAGCGGGGCTGACGCTTTCCACGCTCGGCCATGGTCCGCAACTGCATGCAGTCGATGAGGACTTCGAGCTTCGCGAGCTGCTCGCCGCGCGCAGGATCGGCCTCGTCAAGAAAATGCCTGTTACGGTGCCAACAGCGATTCCGCTGCTCGTCATCGTGGGCGCGGTGTTCTTTGGCGGGAAGCAGCTGGTCGAGTTTCTGAATCCGCCGCCCGCGCCGCCCGCGCCGCCGCCAACATTCATGCAGGAATATCAGGCTGCGGTAATCCGCACGCTCGCCGCGCCCGCGCAGCTCGCGAAGATCCGGCTGCCTCAGCTGTTCGCAAGCTTCGGCGCTCAGGAAAGCAACGTGTCTGGCTGGCAGTTCGAGAAGGCGTTGTGTGGCGTCGCGGGCCCATGCGTCGTGACGTACAAGCGTCAGGGGGGCACCTTCAAGGAATTCGACGCCAGGGCGCCCGAGTCGTTGCGGCCTGTGGTCTTCAATTCGGATGGATGGCATCTCACCACGCGTGGGCCCGAAGTCACCGTCCCCGAACGTGTCGCGCTCGCCGAAGCCAAGTCGTGGCCCACGCAGCAGGCGCTGATCAAGGCGCTGCAGACCGACCCCCAGAAGCTTTCGACCAAGCCTGACACCCTCGACAGTCACGGCTACGTCGTTGATATCAAGCCGGCAGAACGCCTCATCGCGCGACAGCCCGTGGCCGGAGAAATACAAGGCCCGCTCGTCCAACGAGGATCGTGGCAAATCGATGGATACAAATGGCAGAGCGCGCTGCTGGCGCGTTTGCCCGACAACATGGCACTCGACACCCTCGACATCGATTTGAAGGAAGACGGTACCGGCGTGCACTTCACCGCGAGGGGTAAATACTATGTTCTCAACTAAACGCGGCTACCGCGCCGTGTGCTTCAGCGCATTCATGCTGATGAGCAGCGTTGTCATGGCGCAAGAGAGTCATCTGACGCTCGACGATATCGACAAGCTCGCACGACAGAAGCTTGTTGACTCAATGCGTAAGACCGACGGAGCGGCGGCTGCAGGGACGGGCGGCATCGGCTTGGCTGCTCCGCTCGGTGCGCCCGCAGCGATGCCGGCTGCGGCTGCGCCCAAGTTTGAGCGCAAGCCCGTGTCCGTCGCCAAGCGCGTGATCCCGGCGACCTTCGTTGGAGCTTATTCCGATATGTCGGGTGCGTACGTCCTCTACGACTATCAGGGCACGACCTACACAGCGCGCCAGGGAACACGGTTGCTGAACGGATGGACGGTCGCGTCCGTCGATGGATTCGGTGTGAACCTTGTTGACGGGAAGAGGAAGTGGACCGAGACCATCGCCGCGCCCTCCGATCTGCCACCGGCGCTGCCAGACAGTCCCGGTGTGCGCGCTATCACCGATCTTGGATCGCCTCTTCCGCCGGGCGGCATCGCATCGGCTTCACCGGTTATCGGATCGTTCGGAAAGTAAACATGGGACTCTTTGGGCAGGAAGAGCAAGACGCGCCGGAAGTGCGCGGCGGATTCTTCAAGCGCTTGCGCGCGCCGCGCGCAGGCTTCGTCGAAGCGGGGAGCGGCGCGGAGCCGAAATTTACGCGTTCACGAAGCGCTCGTCGAGACGAGGCGGACGACCATAGCGACGCGCCCTCCGCGGCAACACGCGCGACGAACCCGCAGGTCATGTTCCTTGGCCGGGCGCTGTCCGGCGGTGAAATCGAAGACATCGAAAGCAACGAAATCGAGGAAGTCACGAGCAGCGCTCGCTCGGACTTCAAAAACACTGACGCCAGCATGGCCAGCGCAGGCGATGCGCCAGTGGAAGGTGAGGGAGAGCGACCGTTTCAGCCGTTCGTCCCGCCGATCTGCGAGCGCCCGACCTACGAGAGTCTCTTGGCCGCGACGGCCGCGTCTACGCAACCCGCACCGGATGCCGCCAAAGACGCTCAGCCTGTCGCCTCAGCAGAGCGTACGACGATCGAGGCGGCTGTCCTGCTCCCGGTCGCGCAGAGCGCTTCGGAGGATGCAGGGGCAGCGGCTGTGCCGCAGACGATCACGCCGCCCGTTGTCGAATCAAAGCGGGACGAAGAACCTGCGGAGCCCGTAGCTGCAACTCAGTCGCGTGGACCCGATGTTCGCTTCTCGGACAGCCAGCCGACGTTGGGCGACGCCGAAGACGAGGGCGACCGAGCTACGGATCTGGAAGCACCGGCGACAGGCCGACCGCAATTGGTATCTGCCGATTCGCTGCCCGACTACAAGCGGATTCTGACGGTCGCAGATGACGACGCAGCGTTACGCATTCCCGCGAGCGCACGCAAGGAATTCGTGGCGGTCGAGCTGCAGCCTGGTGTCGCCATCACGGTGGCGACGGCCCGCTTCGCACAGAAAGCGCAGTACGCGACGTTCATCAAGGATCTGGGCCAGAACGACATTCTGGTTCGCGAGGAGATGATCGCGACCGAAGCCGTGGTCGCAGCGATCTATCTCGGGAAATCAGTCTCGTCATCCAACTCCACGGTGCGGGAGGCGAGCAGGGCGATCGGGAACTTCCGCGACATCGTGGAAGCCGCGCACTCTTACGGCGCAAGCGATATCCACTTCGAACCGCGTGAGTTTCACAACGAAGTCGAGATCCGCTTCCGCGTGAACGGGGACATGTACACGTACAGCCGCATGCCGAAAGCGATCGTGCGTCGAGCGTTGTTCGCGGCGTACAGTGACCTCGTCCAGCGCAACACGAATTCGGGGAACAGCTTTCAGCCGAGCGCGCCGCAGTCGGCGATGATCCCGCTGGTCGTGAAGACGGACACGGTCAATCTTCGTTGGCAGTCGTCGCCATTGGTCGGTGGATATGACGTCACGCTTCGTCTGCTGGACGGAAACTTCAAGAATTATTCGGTCCTTTTGCCGAAAGACATGGGTCTCGAGACCAGCCAACTCGCGCTAATCGACACGCTCAACTATGTGAGTGGCGGCATCACGGCGCTTACCGGCGAGACGGGATCGGGCAAGACGACGACACTGCGCGCACTGTCGTACATGCTGCCCGATCGGGAGCTCAAGAAGCAGTTCGCGGTGAACGAGCCGTCCGAGTATCCGATGCCGTGGCTCTCCGACTACTCGATCATCCGGCGGCCGGACGAGACCGATGATGAGGCGAACCGGAAATACGCCGAGGTGATCCGTACGCTCATGCGTCAGGATCCCGACGATCTGACGATCGGCGAAGTTCGAGACCGCGTGGTGATGGGGTTGGTGTCCGAATTGGCGCTGACCGGTCACCCGGTGCGCTTTTCTCTGCACGCCGGCGACATCATCGCGGCGGTGATGCGCATGGCGGGCGGGCGGCTGCAGTTGCCGATCGACGAGCTGGCGTCTGA
The DNA here is from genome assembly GCF_031451075.1 of Caballeronia sp. LZ043. Classification (NCBI taxonomy): domain Bacteria; kingdom Pseudomonadati; phylum Pseudomonadota; class Betaproteobacteria; order Burkholderiales; family Burkholderiaceae; genus Caballeronia; species Caballeronia sp. LZ043. Next base: position 40,983 of record NZ_JARUXT010000057.1, read on the forward strand.
GGGCTTCATCAACGCTGTCGGCAACCAGAAGCTGATTCCGACGCTCTGCGACCACTGCAAGCTGCCGGCGCAGGATGTCATGCCCGCGGCGGACCTCGAGATCTTGCGTACGAAGTTCGGCCTCGACACCGAGCGCATGGCTTGCCGGAACTACGACGGCTGCCAACACTGCCGCCTTGAGGGCCTTTTCACGCGTAATGGGAAAGCGGCCGGTGGCACGAAACGTCCCTCGCTGGCGGCGGAGCTCTATCGGCCGACACCCGAGTTTCTGGATCGCGTCGCCCAACGTGACTGGGCGGGCGCACGGTCAGTCTGGCGGGGGGAGCGTCGCACGGGCTTCGATAATTCAGACATGACTGGAAAGACGCTATATGAACACGCTCTTTTCAAGGCTTCGCGCGGTTTGATTGACCCACAATTCATCAACAGGTCGATGCAGTCATTCGCGCAATACCGCGTGATGCCCGGCGTCGATGGTCGGATGATCTAACACGTAGTCGAACATGTTCACAGCCTTTGCCAAACTGCTGCCCGAGCGGCAACAGCTCGTCGCCGCGCGCCTGCGCTTCCAGAAAGTGAGAGAAGATTTCTACCGGGAGACGCGCCTCGATATCGCAGCCAAAGGGCTGCGAAATACTGAGACGCTATTCGATCGGCTGGAGACCTACGAGAAACGCAGTCGGTCGCGTGGCCAACTCGAATGGCGAGTGTTCGCTCGCATTCGGGAAACGATGCAGCGTGGCGAGAGTTTCGCGCTCGCGATCAAGCCGTTTATCCCAGGCGACGAATACGCGTTGTTCGATATCGCTGACGAATCGTCCCGCGAGGACGCGGTCGTGCGGGGCTTTGAGCTTGCCGAAATGGCAGCGAAAGCAAAGCGCGTGCTGTCGTCGACGACGTCCATGCAGATGGCATATCCAGCTTTGCTGCTGGTCTATATGTACGTCTACTGCATGCTCTTTGGGGGCGTCATCTTCCCGCAGGTCCTCGATGTGCGGCCAATTGAACAATGGCCGGACCTAGGCCGGTTCCTGTACCACATCGACACGTTCTGCTACGAGTACTGGTGGTTGACGCTTACATCGGTGATCGGCCTCGTGATCGGGTACTTCGTCAGCCTGAAACGTTGGGCCGGGCCGTTGCGCGATCGCTTCGATCGGATGCCGTTGCTATGGCGAAACCGACGGGATTTGCGCGCGGCACTGCTGATTGTGTCGCTTGCGGGCCTGTTCGATTCCAATCTGACGCTGCGAGCGGCGCTTGAGCGGTTGCTGAAATCGGCTGACCCATGGCTGCGCTGGCATCTGTCAACGATGAATCGTCGGCTGACAGCTCGTGCCGACGAGCCGATGCGCGCGCTCGACACGGGCATCTTCTCAATGACGATCGTCGACACCATCACCGACGCAGCGGGGCGTGATCAGTTCGAGGCGTCCATCAAGAGCCTCGGCCGTGAGTCGCTCGATCGAGTCGTTGAAGCGGTCAAACGCAATGCGCGTGTCACGCATTACTTCCTGCTCGGCTTTGCGGCCGCGCTATTTCTCACCCTTGGCATTGGATCCTATGTGATCACTGGTGCCGTCAACCTGTCGTCGGGAAATCCCGCGGTATCTAGCTACTGAGGAAAATCAAGAATGAACAATAACCACAAGGCTGGTTATGCCATCGTCGACCAGGCGAAGGCGCGTCGCGCGCGCATCCTCAAGATAGCGCGAGCGAAGAAGCAGTCGGGCGAACTCTCGATGATCGAGGCGGGCGCAGTGATGGCCGGCGCCGCTTTGCTGGCGATCGCCGTGTATGCGGGCGGCAAGTACGTGCTGGACCTCATCCATGCCTCGCAGTTCAAGAGCGAAGCGCAGATGTTCCACACCGGCGTGCTGAACGCCACGCAGAACGACGCGGATTTCTCCGCCGAAACGCTTTCGATTCTGGCGCAGAACCATGCTTTCGATTCCGCGGGTTCGCGTGTCGCCTCCGACAAGTCGGCCGTCAAAGGGCTCTTCACCGGAAACCTGTCTGCGGCGACCGGAACGCTGGTTACTGCCAACGACTCGTTGATCCTGACGTACCCCGTCACAGCAACGATCTGCTCGCTGAGCGTCGCTGCGCTCGTGACGGTGTACACGCAAGTGACGGTGAATGGCACGACCATCTACGCCCCCACGACGGCATTCAGTGCTTCGGGCGCTGCCACCGCGTGCGCGTCGAACGGCGCCACTGCGTCGATTGGCATGTGGACGACACGTACGTAAAGGGGTAGGGCGCCGATATGGGAAGCATTCTCGAGATGATGATCGTCCTGATCGGCGCTGCGTTGTTGACGGTGCAGGGTATAAAGGAAGACGTCGCGGCCAAGCGCCAGAACCTGCTGCAGATCGAAGGGCAGAGCATCGCGACGATCAACGCCGCGCTTGGCAGCTACATCACGGACAACTACGGCACGTTGATACCGGCGGGCTTCTCACAGACCACATCAACGCCGATTGCCGCTCCCACGCTTGCGCAACTGAGTGCGCAGTCGAACAACCACGTGTCGTTCAAGAACGGACCGTTCTGGGGCGGCACCTATCAAATCGGGCTGGCTGTCGTGCCCGACAACTGTTCGACCGCGGCGGGAACCTGCCATCTTGCGTCGCAGATCTACCCGAGCCTACCGTTGCTGAAGGCTGGGACGGCTGATATCGCGGGCGCGGGCATCCTGAGCGCCGCGGGCGGCGCCATGTTCGGGTATTCCACCAATCGCGCGCCAGGCACGATCACGGGAAATCAGGGGCGGTGGAGCTTGCCAAATCCTGTTGGCAATCGCGCCGGGATGGTGTTGGCGATCAACGGCTTCGGTGCCGATGGCAACTCGCCCTATTACCGGCGAGACGGCGCGTTGCCGCTGACCGGCACGATGAACGCGAACAACCAGGATATCCAGAACGCGGGCGACATCACCGGGAAGACGCTGAAACTGCAGGCTGGTAACAGTCTCGGCATCGGGTCCGGCGCGAGCTACTACGGCGATACGACCAATGCTGCGGTCAGGACCAAGGGTTCACTCGTTGTCCAGAACTATGATGGTTCGAGCTTTGCGCCGGTGAGCGCAGGTGCGGGGTCATTCAACGGCGACGTCACGGTCAACGGGTTCGCCATTCTGAACAGGAACGCAAGCGTCAACGGATACATGCAGATCATCGGTTCTGGCGTACGAGGTCAGGCGTGCACCACGGATGCAGCAGTCGTTCGCGATTCTTCGACCTGGAGCTCGCTGCTTCTTTGCAGTTTCGGGCGCTGGCAACCGATCGGCACGGCCAATAACAACGCAGGTGCCGGCGTCCCATGTGCGACTGCTGGCGCGTTCTATACCGACGTGAACAACAACGGATACATCTGCAACTACGAAGGCTATATGTCACCGGTGACAAATACGCTGAGCAACTTCACTTTGATCTACAAGGTCGTGGTCGCCGATACCTACCCTTGGGTGACGAAGCCGTCGTGTCCGGGCGGCTCCGCCGTCGTGGACATGATCCCACAGACAACGGGGGCGAATGTGACCGTAGGCCAGCCCTATGAGTCTGTGATCTACCGAATGAACGACGGTGGAACGTATTGGGTGCCACAGATCACCTTGATCCAGGCTGGAACCGGTGCAAACGAATCTGGCAACGATCTAAATTTACGCGCGACCGCGGTTGTGCAATGTCAGTACTACAACGGGGCAGCTCCCGGGTATTGAGCGCGATTTTGTGCAGATCACGAGACAGGCGAGCATTTTGAGAGTCTTATGAAAAAGACGCTGTTTGTGGCGGCGGGTGTGATCGCGGCTTGCTTGGGGACGGCCGCATATTCTCAGTCGGCCGCGTGCATAGGATGTGCGACCATCCCCAATCCTATCTCGCCGGATTGCACTTCCGGCTTGGCGTGGCAACCACAACCTACAGGGGTGTACACATGCAAGGCGCCTGGACCACCCTTCGGCGGCGGCGGAAAGGACCCTGGTAATGGCGGTGGAACGCCCATGGAGCCGATCGCCGTCTGCACTACGGCAATCCAAGCCCAAGGCTTCTACAACCTAAACCACTTTGGAGAAATACGGTCAAATCAGCCGCCGAAGCGGGAGTTCTCGGGAATGGCCAACGGGCCATGGACCGATAGCGGTGACGAGTGTCAAGATCCCACACATCTTTACGTTGTGTATTGCATGACTAATTCCGATAACACGTTGTCGTCTGTTGCCGCCGCGCCGCAGCCGGAAAACGTCGCATGCGGAGGCGGGGGAGGGTAATTTGTCGATCGGATCTTCGACGTAAACGAACTGGAGCCTGTAAGCGATCCGCGTCAAAACGAGAAAACGCCCGATGAAGGGCGCTTTGCGTTGGACTGACCGAAGAGAACCGTTACTTGGCGCCGGTAGTGAAACTCCAGGTCGCTGTCGGCAACGTCACGCCGTCGCGAGCACCGTTGAAAGTGACAGTGTAGGTTGTGTTGGCCTTAAGAGGAGCAAGCGGCAGTAGAACGGCGGAACCGTTTGGCAGCAAGTTGTTAGGGTCAGCAGTGGTGGTTGCGGTCGAGCTCGCGTGCGCACTCGCAGGGACCATGATTCGAACGGCCACTTGAGTGCCGTTGCTTTCCATCAATGTGAATTGGCTCACCGAGAGCGTATCGAAATTCTCTGAGTTCACACGAACTGCGATCGGGTGTCCGGGAGCCGACAGATCCGTGGCGGGATTCGGAGCTTCCGGCACCATAGCAAGGCGCACGCCGTTCTCGTTATTCAACGGGGCGTGGACTACGGTGTTCGTCGCGATCTGTTGACCCCCGGCATATGTATCAGTATTCGAGCCAGGTGAACCACTGACCCCGGTGTAGGTGCCGAAGTCCGCAGCGCAGGTGTACTGCGGCCAGCTCTGCTCGCCCGGCTGATAGCCGAAGCCGATCGCCTCTTGATTGAAGGTCACGTCAACCAGGTGATACACGGTGTCGAGCGCCTGGCCAATACAGTCGGCCGCAGCATCGGCCGCTGTGGTCTGCGACGCGCCTGCCCCGATGATTTCACTGATCCACTCGTTCGAAGGAGCGCCCGCCTTCCGCGCACGCGCAAGCGGCGTGTCGCCATAGTAATTTTTATTTCCCGCGACTTCATCGTGGCTCAGCGTAGTGGTTGTCTGCGCTTTCAACGCCGTGTACATATAGCGTGCGTGTGCCTGCGCCGACGTGTCTAGCACTGGGTCTTGCTTGAGCGCACCAACACCCATCGCTACGCGGTAGTCGTTCAGCTGCTTGAATGCTGCAGCTTCGAAACTCGCGCCGTCATAGGTCGACGCCGGAATCGAGGTTGCGGGCGAGGTTCCAGTGCTGGGCGCGGTCGAGCCCGAGTTGCCGGGGGAGCCGGTTCCAGCGCCGCTTGCGGGCGCGGTGGTACCGGCACCGCTTGCCGGCTTCCCGGTTGCCGCGCTGCTGTCGCTGCCACCGCCGCCGCCACACGCCGTTACGAGAAGCGATGCAGCGATCGCGGCGATCGAAAGTTTGAAGGTGCAATTTTTATTCATTTGTTATTCCAGTCGAGTTGTGCAGTCGCCCGCGCGATCTGCTTACTTTCATCTTATTGAGCGGAGTTCGAAGTCAAGTCGCTTCAGGATCGCTCGCAGTGCCTTCCTCGTTGTGCCTTAAGCCGTTGGCCGTCGGGCGGTTCAGGCGTTGCAATGCTCAGAGACAACTGTGCCAGGGTGCCTGTTGTAGTCGCGTACCGTTTTCTATGAGCGCGTCGTGCAAGACCTCATTCGACTGATACGGGCTGCGGCGAACAAGATGCACATACCGAAACCCGCGACGACAGGCCGCTCCGTGCCGAATGTCGTCAAAAGGAAAGAGCCGCACCACAGAAAAACCAAGAATGATGCGAGCGCGCTGAATGTCTTTACGGCAACGATGTTGGCGGAAGCTGATCTACCTCTCCTGAGACGGCGAGCGAATTGCAGGTTGCTCCGTTCCAGGTCGAAACTCCTCGGCGAGGATGCGCTCGCTCGGCTGCTCCGGTAATGGCGCTCGTATCGCTTGAATCTGCCGTCACCGTGGCCGCGGAGCCAAGCGGCGACGCTGTCGGGAAAAAGGTAGGCGAAATCTTCCATGACTTAGTGCATTACGTCGGCATAAAACTGGACCGCGCCTACCGCGTCGAGAATGCAACGGCCATCAGCCTCTGCATAGAACGCGCCGGTCTCGCGGTCGCGCCAGGCGAACTGGGCCCGTCCATCGCGAGAGAAAACGATAAGAGCGGCATCGCCGCTGGAATCATGGGACATCTGAATTTCTCCAGAGGGTGGGCCTTTAGGCCGTTGCCCTGCTTTTCTTCTTTTTGAGGTCGAAGCGGGGTTTTAGGCTGTAGCTGCAACCCGGGCAGATGAAGTCTTTTGCCAGTTCGATTTTCCCTTCACCGTTAGAGAGGATGTAGTCTGTCCCGCAGGTCCGGCAGGGCGCCATCGTCAGACGGGAGTCCATCGCCATCGAACGCGTAAGGTGGTTGGCACGATCAGCGGTGATTACGAGGTTTTCACCGAAGACCTTTGCTGCGACATCGTTCGCGGCGATCAGTGCCTCAGGAATGCTTGCCTTGTTCTTCAATGCACACCGATAAAGCCAAACGAGAAGCGATCCCTGCAGCCGATTGACCGGATGATGTACGTACCATGTGAGCGAACTCGGGTTGCATCCACACGGTGAACTGACACCGTGGATCTGTTTATAGGTGTTTCGCGTCTTCGTCTGATTCAAGCCGAAGAGATTTGTGGCTGTCGATGCCCGGACGCCTTGAGTCATCAACATGCGCGCGTAGACGTCTCTCCGGGCGCGATCCAAACGAAGGTCCGACCACAGGCTCTGATAGGGCAGGACGGTGGACCTGAGATTGGACGTGCTCATCAGATAATGGGCTACAGACTCATCAGTGAGCCACCCGGCCCGGTACTCAGTCCAGAAGAGTTGTTCGTCGAATCGCCATCTGAATAGCGGGAATGTAATCGCCCCGATCGCCGCTTCAAGGCGTCCGATTGGCAATTCCATCAGATACTTTGCGAGCTCGAACGAAATCCCAAGCAGCGGCGCTGCGAGCACGCTCAGGTGAAGGACATCCTTGAGCAGCGAAACATAAGCTCGGTTGTAATGGAAGATGTCTCTGGCAGTCACGCCGTCGACGGCGGGCATCGAGTTCGTCAGACGCTCGACCGTGGGGGAGAGGAGAATGCCGTCAACGAACGTCTCCCAATCGCGCGGGTCCTGCAAGGCTGGAGAGAGTGCCAGGAAGGGCATATTCATCAACTTGGCCTTTGGGAGCGCATGCGCTTTGAACGTGTTCATATCCTCGAGCGAGACGCCGAAGAATTGCTCGGCCTCGCTGTATCGCACCAAGACTGAGTGCATCACATCGGTCAAGGAATAATTCGTCCGCTGGATCTTCTCGGCGAGGAATTTGGGAAGCGAGATTGTGGTCTCAACAGCGTCTAGCGTAATGTTCGACATATTTTTTTTGATTGTTTTGCGACCCTGGACGCGAAGCAAGCGTCCACGCTTCGGTTCTTCGTCGTTGTCTTAGTGTTTCCCGCCAAGGGCGGCGTCCAATTCGGTCACAGCCTTACGCAGCATCGCTCCTAGGGCTTCCAAGAGTGGCCCATGCTGTGCCGGTGTATCAGAAGCCTGCACAGCAAGTTGGGCAATCGTGAGCTTGCCCGCGAACGCCTCAAACGTTGCGGTGACATCTTGCAGCGCTGTTTGAACTCTGTTTGCCGCTTCAAGCGCGGCGGCTTCTTTCTTGCGCTGTTCCTGCAGTGCTTCGAGCGCGGCGCGTCCGGTCTGCAGGTCCGCTTCGATCGCAGAAAGCTCCTCTGCTCGCTTTTGCACCGAGTCGGAGATGCTTTGGTAGCCGGCCGGAACCGTAGGCACTTCCTTGATCTCGACTTCAGGCTTGCGATTCCGAAGAGCCTCGATCTCCCGAGTAAGTCTTTCAATATCCTTCCCCTTATCCGCGAGATCTTTCTCCATATTGCTGAGACCCGCCTGTCGTCTTTTATAGTGTTCGTCCAGCCGCCCGAGCGCTTCCTCTTTTTCGACGATCGCGCGAGCGTTCGCTGCGAGTTCATCGCGCATGTGACGGGCTTCGCTGTCGGCGACGTCTAACGCAGTTCGGTGATCTTCGAGCATCGCCTGAACGTTCTCGAGTTGCACGCGGCCGTCTTCGATCTCTTCGTCTTGCCTTTGCAGCCGATCCAGCAACGCTTTGACGTCTGCGCGAGTCATGTCCTTGTTTTCTTTCTTTTCCGCAAGGATTCTCTCAACTTGCTCGTCAGTTACGTGCTTGGCGGCCAGAATGATGAGTTCGCCAACGTTGAATGCGCGGATGACCTCGACGTTGTCGGCGAATCGCTCGTAGCACCGCATGTACTGGCGTGCTGCTGTTGGCTTGACCCCCAACGTTTGCTCGAAGATCACGAATCCGAGCGAGGCCGCCTTTCGTTTGACCGCGGTCTTATCACCGGCTTTGGCGATCAGAACGTTTCGCAGCATGTAGATCGAGTTCACCAATTGGCCACCGATAAGCTCAACGTCCGCACGAATGCGTTCACGCGCGTCCGCGATCGCCATCATGTTTTCGGCCAATTGAACGATCAGGTCGTTGTAGGCGGGGTCATCGCCCAGTAGCCCCCTCATCTTCGTGGCGATATCGGTGCGATCTGCACGATTCGCGTCATGTCGTTCAAACAAATCGCCGAGTGGATCCATGAATTCGCTCGGGAGTCGGTCTTTGCGCTTTATCAGGTCGGTTTTCTTGGACTTCTCGTTGTCCGGCTTTTCGGACGGATGTTCTTGGTCTTTTTCCATCTCTTCCTCTTACCCCGTGCAAGTTACGAATCGTAACGGGCCTGTTACTTCTGAAGTCTTCGAAAGGCGGTGTTCTCAACCCCTCTTTCAACGCCAGCAAGCCGAGAGAGCCTTCTCTCCAGCCTTCAGCAAACGTTTAACAATTTTAGTCTGTAACACTTTGGAAGTTGAATGGAACAAATTACCTAATAAAGGCTTTGCATCGTATGCAATTAGTATGATTAAAGGCTAAAATTACATATAGCCTACGATGCAACGTGTTTGAATGGGGCATGGGGGATTGGCGAGGGCGCTAGTGTTAGCCCGCGGTCCGCAGTCCGCAGCAAAGCGGAAAGAGAGGGTGTTTTCGTGAGCTCTCGCAAGCCGCCGCCGCACCTAGTCGGCGTACCGTCCTCCTTATCCCCGCGTCTTTGACGCATCGACAGAGCAACGCGAAATTTCGTGTCTGCTCGATTCCTTTTTCTGCGTTCAGTTGCTTCGGCCACGGCTGGCCTTACCGTGACGAAAGCTTCTGTTCGCGCCGCTTTTTCCTGCCCACCCGACCATCCAAAACCTCCAGCGGTCCTGCTGGAGGTTGCCTTGTGCGTCAGTTCCTCTGGAGAGAAAAATGTCGAAGCAATTGATCACGATGGCGATCAAGTCGCCCGCCTGGTTATTCGCTGTGTGTTTTGCGCTGTGGTTCGCGGCTCATTCGTTCTTCACCTTCCTCTTTGTGTGCGCAGCGATAGCCACGTGGATCAAGCGAGCAATCAAGGCTTCCCTGAAAGAAGACACTGTCGATGAAGCAAAGGCTCCGAATGTAGTCGTGCCTGCGCCCGCCCCGGCGCACGCCAAGGTCACGCCAATCAAACGGCAATACGCCAAATCCGAAGTGGTCGTGCCCCTCAAGACAGGCACCGTCGATTAGTCGACATGTCTGATGCCGAAACCGTCCATAAAGGCGGTTTCATTCCTCAACCCGACGGGACCCAGTCCCGTCGGGCCGTGGGTTCCCGTTCATCGGAGAATCCCATGGATACGGAAGTGGCTGCATGGCAGCCGGACATGTTCGACGTCAACCGGGCGCCTGTTCCGCGCGCTAGAGCCAAGCCTGATCCTTTGCCCGATCCGCAGTTCTGGAGCAAGGCGGTCACAGACAAGATGATTGACGCGCTGATCAGTCTCGCGACGGACAGCAGGCGCGGCGACAGCATGCCCGAGTCGTTGATGGACTGCGCATCGTTGTTCAGCGATCGACTCAAGAACAAGAAGAAGCTCGACCTCGAGGACTACCGCGCGACGCTTGGTTGGGTGATGGAGTTCTGGGATGGCGCGTTGCCGTACCGGTTCGTCTGTCAGATTAACGGGGTCGATCCGGAGATTCTTCAGGATGTCATCCAGAGCACGCCACTGCTTAAGCGCGATATGGAAGAAGTGCGACGCGACAGCTTCGGCACCCTTTTGTAGGAGACGGCCATGAACACAATGACGTTCAGCCGCCTGCTTGGGAGCCTCTTCAGCACGTCAGCTAGATCGCAGTCATCCAAGCCGACGAGCCCGGTCCGGGCCGACCCGGTAGCCGCGCCCATCATCGTTGGGCAGGGCGGGCGCAATGAGCGCCAGCTCAATGTGGCTGGCCAGGCGATGCTTTTCAGAGATGAAGGAGGGGTGGTCGTGCAGTTTCGGCCTGCTTTCGACTTTGAGCTCAAGCAGACATCTGTCGGCTTGAAGCTGATGCCTTCGTTGACGCCGCACTGGGAGGTACTGCGGGAGCACGCCGGCTCGCTCAGAGACGCGATTGCGGTGGCGATTCGGGATGCGCAGTTGCCAGCATCGGAAGGTGGCCAGATGACCTCGGCGCCGCAGCGAGCCGAGACAGCGCCTCGTCAGGTTCGCCGGCCAGATGATGCCGTGGTTGAAGCGGTCGTTCTTTCGACCGGGCCACAACAGAGCGGGTCAGCCCGTAGCGCCGAGCGGCCGCGTTATGGGGTGCTCCAAGAGTGGGGCGAGAAGGAGTTCCCAGACGGGAAGCGTCCGGGAAAGACCTACGAATCGTTCTGCATCACGCTCCACCACCGCGGCGGTATCGACGTGCTTCAGGGCGAGGGGCTGCGCGACGCGATCGCCGAGGCCAACTGCAAGCTGGGCGATCGAATTGAAGTCAAGCGACTTGGAAAAACCAAAGTGCCTGCCGTTGATAAACATGGAAGACCGAAGCTCGATGCCAGCGGCGCGCAAGTGCTATGGGACAAGTGGCTGTGGTCTATAAAAAAATCTTAAGGAGCTGTTCATGGCATCAGTAAACAAAGTGATTCTCGTCGGAAATCTTGGAGCAGATCCCGAGACCCGCTATCTTCCGAGTGGCGATGCTGTCGCCAACATCAGGCTCGCAACAACGGATCGCTACAAAGACAAAGGGTCGGGCGAAATGAAGGAGTTGACCGAATGGCATCGCGTCGCGTTCTTCGGGCGACTGGCCGAGATCGTGAACGAGTACCTCAAGAAGGGGTCGTCGGCTTACATCGAAGGCAGAATCCGTACGCGAAAGTGGACGGATCAGGCTGGGCAGGAACGCTACTCGACTGAAATCGTCGCCGACCAAATGCAGATGCTGAGGGGGCGCGCGCCGGGCGAGCAACGCTCTGCAGGCGCAGATGACTTGGAGACGTCGCGGCCGCAGCGCCAAGCTCGCCAGGGTGGAGCACGTGTGCCGGCGGCAAGCTCGACATCCCCGATGTCCTCAACGCCTCACGACACCCAGCCGGCTCCTGCGTCGTTTGGTGGAGGCGGTGGGTTCGCAGACATGGACGACGATATTCCGTTCGATCTGTATCTCGCCCGGCAGGCATGGGCTGCGATCTGATCCCGTAGTCGCTCACCTTTCTTCCCGTAGTTCCTCACCTTTAAGTCCCGCCTTGCCCGTTTGGGCTGGCGGGGCCGAGAAGGCTTCCGTTGTCCCTGTGCGCGGCTCGCGCACCAGAACCTAACCAACTAGCGCTTGCTGAAAAAAGCCTTTCGCCGCACATCGCGTCTCGCGGACGGCTTTTTTGAGCACGGCTTTTCCGCCTGTCTCAGGCATCGACCTCAACCACACCACACCTGGAGTGCCAATGAATGTAAAGGACATCAAGCTGTCGCCGGAACAGTGGGTTGCGTTACTCCAGAAATACGGGATACCAGCGACTTCTCTGACCGGCAAGGGCACACCCTGTCCCATCTGCGGCGGCCACGATCGCTTCACGTACGACAACAATCGAGGGCGCGGCGACTGGGTCTGTCGCAAATGCAACGATGGCGATCGCAAAGCTGGCGATGGGCTCGAACTAATCTGTAAAGCGGCGCGTATCCCGTTCCTCGAGTTGATGAAGGAACTCAAGGGCGATTTGCTTTTTGCTGCCCCCGACCCGCGAACGCGACTGGCGGCGCCGGCACCTGGCCGAAAGGTCGATCCGGAGTGGGCTCGCAAACGGCTTGATTCGATGTGGGATCGAGCGACGTCGATCAGCCTGGAAGGCGCCGTGTCACGTTACCTGCGTGAGCGCGTTCCAGGTCTTTCCGTCGAGCCGTCCCCGGCGCTGCGTTTGGGCATGCTCGAGTATTGGCACGAAAAGAAAATCCTTGGGAAATGGCCGGGCATTCTGGCGCGCTTCACGTTGCCGGACGGCCGTCTCGGCACGCTGCAACGAACATTTCTAGAGCGTGTAAAGCCTTGCAAGGCATCGATTGTCACCAACGATGGGGAAATCCTGCCGTCGAAGCTGAACGACGTGACGCTTCACAAACTCAACGGCGGCGCAGTCCGGCTGATGGATCCAGTCGACGGAGAGATCGGTGTAGCTGAGGGGCTGGAGACAGCGTATGCGTCGCACATGCTGTTCGACGTTCCAGTCTGGTACTGCCTGAACCGAGTCCTGCTCGCAGACTTCGTCGTGCCTGAAGGCCTGGGCATTCGCGTGGTTCACATCTTCGCGGACTTCGACGCCGTCGATCCTCGCACGGGCAAGTCACCGGGCGTTGACGCCGCATTGCGGTTGGCCAAGCGCCTGCGCGCCGAGAGGTACACGGTGATGGTGCATCGTCCGAAAAAGCGGGGGACCGATTTTGCGAATGAGTGGCTGGTTTCGGACCGGATCACGGGGTGTAGTGCAGCAGTCCCGGTTAGACGCAGTCAGCAGCGAGCTGTGCACGTTTGATTCTTGATGGCGGTAATTGAGCCGCCATGTTGTTTCGTTCGCCCGGTGGGGATTCGTCCCTGCTGGGGCCGAAATCCGCCCGAGCTATTTCATTGGAGAACAGGAAAATGAGCTTCAGCGTGATTGTCGGGCGTTACACGATCGTCGCCACGTCCGGAATGGAAAATGGTTCCGTGAGAGTGGGGAAAGCGGAGGCGGAAGCCTATGACGTGATCGATCGGCTACAGGGCGGGAAGGTGAAGGTCGAGAAGCAGGGTGTCACGTTCGACACTGCATGGTTTTACTGCATTCGCCGTCAGGCGTGCGCCCGAGGTGTTTCGTTGCTGCATTGAAGATCCACTTAAGACAAAAGCCCTGTCCAATTGGTCGGGGCTATTTTTTGTCGCGACGAAGTGAGTCTGTCTCACCATTTACTGGCATGCACGCGCAGAGCGACTTTGCAGATATAAAAGATCACCTTGAGGAAGGGAATCAGGATGCCGATTGCCCATATGGCACCGGTGGCGGATGCGAAGAAGACGGTCTCGCTTACCTCGTTCCTCGGGAACTGCAGAGCGAACCAAGCAAGAAGCACGAGCACTACAGCGAGAAGAGCGCGGCGCGCAACGAAAGGCAGTGCCTGAAAATTAGTGTACACCCTTCGATTCCATTTCCGGATGATTGATGAGCGCCCGGCGGAACAGACAGGCGGCCTGGAGCGTCGTAAGTGCGGTGCCAACAAGTATCCCCACGCGCGTGGCGCGGGTCCAGTCGAGTTGCATGATGGTATCGAACAGTGTCATTCTCCAGAAAACGCTGTGTGTTGCGGGTGCTCGGCATGCTCGTGAATCGATCATGTCACCGTTGCACGTAAGTCAAGCAGTAGGTCGCGGGCTGTGGGTTCCCATGTAGGCGACCGCCTCCACTTGGAAGCGGTCGTTGCTAGCTGAGCGTCAACCGAATTGGCCAAGCTGGTCTGCGAGAAAAGTGAAGTCGAATGGACGCTCGTCGTCGTTGGTGGACGCTGGTTTCGCTACGCGCTGCGGCGTTTCCAGTGACAAACGCTCGGGCGACGACTGCGGCATCGGAGTCAGATGAGGAGCGGCGGTTGCCGCGGTTGCCGCGGTCACGGCCGATCCGGTCAGACAGGCATAGCCGCTGTCGGGCGCAGACACGATGGTTCCACGCAGCGCGTCCTCAGCGACGCGTTTGAGAAAAGCAGCGCGCTGCCTCGGATTGGAAACGGCGACCATCGCCTTGAACAACGCAGGAGTGACGATTTCGCTGATCGTGATCTTAATCTCCAATGATCGTGTCATGCAGCAACACCTTCCTTACGCTGCTTGTCGCGCATCATCGCGACCTCTCCCGCTGCGAAAAAGCCCCTGACGTTTGAGAAACTCGGGTTCGACATGGCGTCGATCCGGGTCGTCGGGAATGCGGCGCGAATGGTCGACGCGTAGAGCGCGGCCCCGCCGCCGGTCACGACGATCGAACGGAGATCCTCGGTATGGCCAATGAGGTTGTGAATTACCTTGACAGTGCTGTCGATCACAGGCTGCGACTCCTCTCGATAAGCCATCAGATCGATGTCTTGGCCAGCCAGCAAATACTTCTTGCCTTCACGGATCGCCTTGTCGATACGCTCAATACCATCGGGTGCCACTTTCAGACGAGCCTTGATGCGTTCGGCGATCATCTGGTAATAGTGGGAGGCGCCGCTCTGGTGCCCGCCACTGCGTCGTTCATCCATAGTGAGTCCGGTAGCCACGACCCAGTCCGTCGTGAAATAGCCGACGTCGATGATGAGGTGGGGGTTGTCGCGGTCGAACTCATGGTATTTCGTAAAGTTCACGAGCGCACCGATCGGCTGTGGGAGAACCATCACTTTATCGACCTGAACTTGCGTGCTTCCGAAGTCGAGCTTCCCAGTGAAGGCTTGCCGAAGGTGCTCGGCATACTTGTGGAAGTTCTTGACGGGCAGGCCGAGTACGAGTCGATCCACCGATTCGATATTGGCGAAATGGAAGGCCCCGCCGAGAAGCGCCGCATAGCTGTCGGTGGTACAGAAGTTGTCGGCCAAGGTGCCGCCGGCGTTGCCGTTGCGCGAGCTGAGCGGCACGCCTGGACCGACGTCGTAAGTTTTTCCTTCCCACTCGATCGGGATGGTCTTCGGGACATTCAAGAGCCCCTGGCTCTCGATCGCGATGGTCTGTTCTTGATGAACGGGCGTCAGCGACGGGAAGATCAGCGTTGCGACTTCGGCACCGTTGCGGAACGCAACCTTGGTGTTGCCATATCCAACGTCGACGGCGAAGACTGCTGCGTGCGATTTCATTCTCTCTCCAGTGCGTTCATGTTCGGTATGTGTTCCGCCCAATAACTGACGGATTGTGGACACTTCCAGTAAGTGACCGAGTGCCTCGCTGCAAAGTCACCGACAAGTCGCCGATATCTGCACGAATCCGGTGAGAACGTCGAAGGATCCGACAATGACTCGACCGATCTGTCAGTTCTCGGGCAGATATCAGGCAGATATCAGGCAGATAAGTCACCCAACACACTGATCCACTGTAGCGACCAACAAGCGATGTCAAGGAATCGAAAGCGCGTGTGATTGAAGAAGCTTTTGCCTGTGGCTGGAAGTGTTTCAGCCGTATTGTTCTCCCTATCCACCGCGCGATCAGCGCATCGACTCTCCTTAAAGGTCCATCAAGGGGATCGCTTTGCCTAGCGAACCCCTGTGTCTCAGGCTGCAAAGTGATGCGGCCTTTTTCTGAATCGAATCAAGTTCAAGGTGACCCAAGTTGAGGGCACCGAACACGCGATATCCATTGGGTTTGCGGGCGGTTTTGCCCGCATGAGCAAGTTGAGAGCACTTGGAAGCGAACACGAACACGGTTCGACCATCCTCCAAATGCTGCCTCGACACGCATGGACGCATCCTTTCAGCCCACGAAGCTGGGTGCGCTGCATGAAGCCCGACACACCGCGGCCGAATGAACGCGCTTTAGGATGGGGGATGGGCACGCCACAGAAAAAAGGCAGCTCGTCCTTGTACGGATGACGAACGGCAGGCGCGACCGGATCAAGAACAGCGCAAACGAATTACCGAGCAATTGGCCACAGTCGTGCGGTCGCAAGACAGGGCACACAGACGCAGCGATACGTCTAGGCCGGCGCGGTAGCCGTAGCGGCGAGTGGACTCGAGCGAGTGCGATATACGCACGCGGGCGAGTGATGGCGACGGCGCGGGAAAGCAACGCGAATGAGCTGCGAGAGCGGCTAGCTCGATGCTGACTGGGACTTCGCTAGTGGGCTTCTCGCGCAGCGAGAGGACTGCGGCACGCAGCAACACGGAAGGTCGATGCACGGTTCTTCCACGTGCGGGGCTATCGAATGGAATCGCTAAAGGACAGGAAGGCTTTACCCGGCGGGGCACGCAATGCGCAGCGCGATCGAGACCAGGGGATAGGCTCCCTGTGACGCTCGCGTGGCGGCAAATGAACCCGGGCTCGAATGCGTTGGCCCGGCTTTTCGGAACGCGAGTACGAGATGGCAATGCGAGAGCCTTCAAACGGATCTGTTCGAAGGCGATGGATGAACGAGACGTGCGCTCAGGCATGCGGCGATGACGGGATGGAAGATTTTGGCGAATCCCGCCTGTTGCGGCACAGAAAGGGCAGTTGGTGCATGTCGCCGAACTCAGACGGGCGTTCGAGATGGGCCCCGCGTTCCATCGTGCGACAACAATGATGTGGGAAAACCTTCAAGGAAAGAACATGGTTCAAGCGTTGGTGAATGTGCGTGCGCTGTTGAACGCGTACGGCGGACTTCGGGCGACCTTCAAGCGCGAGCTCGAAGTGCTGTTTTGGGACAACGCGAACCGCGTGCATAGTCGCACGCGTCGCAGTACGAAGCCGCTCTCGGTGAAAACGCAGGCATATCGGCTACAGAAACTGTGCCACTCGTTCGTGGAGCTTCGTGACAACGGTTTCGCACTGCAATCGCCTAGGTCGTTCCGCGAGAAGCACATTCGGTTTCTGGTACAGCTGTGGGTCAAGAAAGGGCAGAGCGCCGGCACCATCGAGAACAAGCTGACATATTTCCGCGCGTTCGTGAATTGGATCGACAAGCCTGGCATGTTGGGAACAGTGTCTGACTACGTCGACGTCGAGGAGCACGGGCTCAGACGCTCATACTCGGCGCTGGAGGATAAGTCGTGGGAGGGCAATGAAGTGGACGCGGTCGCAACGCTCGACGCGATCGCTCAATCTGAGCCGGTGGTCGCGATGCAACTGAAACTTCAGGCCGCGTTCGGACTCCGCGTGGAGGAGAGTTTTCTGCTGAGGCCGAGAGAATCAGTCCGGCAGGATGGTCTGCTGAGCGTTACGCGCGGGACGAAAGGTGGTCGAGATCGGTTGGTGCCGATGCAACTGCAAACGGCCGTTTTGCGAGAGGCGATGCAGCACTGCAATACGCTCACAGGTTCGACCATCCCGGATGGCTACACCAAGAATCAGTGGAAAAACCATTACTACGACGTGCTCAAACGGTTCGGCGTCACGAAAGCAGGTTTGGGTGTCACAAGTCACGGGCTGCGGCACCAATATCTGCAGCAGATGTACGCGACGCTCACGGGCGTCCCGGCGCCGGTTAAGCGAAGTGGTGAACGAGCTGACGTGGGTGCTCATCGGCAAGCGATGATCCGAATCGTCCAGGCGGCCGGCCATAGCCGGCCGAGGAAGGCGAACGCGTATATCGCAAGCTATAACGGAATCGCGCAGCAAAAATCGGCAGCTGTTACGGTTGAGCAAATCGAACGTGCGCTCACCCGCGCGCGAGGAGAGAAGAAAGCCGCCGCGGCGCTGCTCGGCATCTCGAGGTGCTCGCTTTATAGGCTTCTGCGGCGGAATGCTTGTCACATCCAACAGGGAGGGCGTTAAAAGCCACAGTGCGCGTGCCGTGATCTCGTGTTCGAATCAACAACGTATAAGCGCGCTACAAAATTGTTAAGTGCTATCCGGATAGCGTTCATCACTTTGTTTAAAAGGTTTTGACGGTGATCATGGTGTGATACGTGAGGATCATGCCGAGTGCGAGTGCGAGTGCGAGTGCGATCTGCGGGCCGGGTTGCGCACGGAGCCGGAAGGCGGCAGGGATGTATTCGATTAGAGACGTACTCGTCCTTTCAAGAAGACCCCCGGGCGACTGTCAGATCTAACTCCAGCATGGGCGAGATACCACAGATTCAAGTTAGTGGTGGCGCTACCGGCGGTTTCGAACTGGAAAATCGTCGACGGCCAGGTCCTCGCTGTTCTCGAAGCTGACTTTCTTATCGCCCGTCCGCAAGTGAGGCGCGCTTGCTCAGCAGACCGATTTGCGCGAACGCGCTACGCGCATAGACTGCAGACAATTTCGCCCGCTCGAGTCGGCGTGCATGGCGGGCGTGGTTGTCCTGGACCTCCGCTAAGGGGAGTTTGATCTAATCACACGAGACTTTCGCCATGTCTTGTCGCCTCCTCTAACGTGTTTCGGACGTGTTCGGCAGGCACCTTGTGGATGTGCGCTCGCGTTCCAAGCAGGTTCGCGACCTCTCTAACACTTAGGCAGAACTGCTCTGCGTGGTAGCAGCTCGGGAAACGCAGGCCAATCGTTGATACTGCCCCGGGCGCCGCATAGGCGCGCGAGAAGACGGCGCCGGCGCCAAGCAGTGCGTCGATCCAGCTGTCGGGCAGTCCAGGCGACGGTTTCGCATCCGCACGCACGCCTGCAGGATTTTTCGTGAAGTCTTCGAAGCTAACGACGATTAGATTCATAATCGATTTGCGAAGCGAGGTTAAGCGGGTGTGTGTCGTCGTGCAGCGCCACTGGTTGACTGTTCGCCGAACTTTCGACGCCGGCGAGACGCAATGTCGTGGAGCACAACAGCGCTCATGAGAGCGATGATCGTGTTGAAACCGCAAATCGCGATCACGGCGGTCAATCGCATGTCGTTGGCAGCCAGTTCTTTCGCGCGAGTTCGCTGCAAGGATTCGAGCGCGCTTCGTTGAGCGTGCAGTGCCAAGCGAAACGCATCCTCGTTGTAATAACCATAGTCGGAAACGAGAGTTTGGCGCTCGGCCACCGGCATGTAGTCGACCGCATACCGAATCGCATCGGACACGCCCTGCATACGCTCAACGACAGCCGTATCGGTGATGAGCTGAACGACGGGGCGTTGCATGGTGTATTGGCGTGCGACCAGAGTGGCCGCGACCATGGAGCTGCCTGCCGATGTCGCGAGTAGGGCGATGGTGGCGATATGACTTATTTTCATGAGATTCGAGACGAGTCGCGCATACCCACGCGCTGCGTCAATTCTCATTGCCGGGGTAGCCTGTGAGGAGTTGAAAGACACCTCTATTCGAGCCACTTTCGCGATGAGGCTCGATCGTGGTCAAAGTGGAAAGCTATACGCTTTCCGCTGTCATTCTGCCGAAGTGACGCTAACACGTTAGCGGATTCACAGAACGCCGGCCGTCGAAACAGTCTGTCCGTAGCGTCCGCGCTGACACTTATCAACACCCTTACGCACAGAATCTGTGGATAAGTCGAAACGTGCGACAGGAAGAGGCACCACGAAAACGAACGCTATATGGCTTGGGCAAAGCGTTCACGACAAGTATCGTTGGCACATCACCCGCGCGCACGCGCATCGACCGTTCGGCAAGCCTCAACGCCGCACATACGCAGTTCTTTTATTTCAACCCGCAGGGGCATGCACCCTCGCGGGCGCGCGCCTGCTCAATTCTTGGAGCATTCGCATGTACACGCAGTTGATTCAGCAGTTCAAAGATGCCCAGGCAGCGGCAGCGTTGGCCTACCAGGTCGTAGCGGTGGCCGAGCGCGAGACCTTCGCAGGATGCATGGCTGAGTATTGCGCAATGGAGGCCCGCAGCGAATATAAGGCCGAACGTGAGCTCGCGAGCTTTTGTCTGCGCCTGCAATCGCGTCTGGTGATGGAGGCGAGTCGCAAGTTCGCGCCGGCGGGAGGCAGAATCGAAATCGACTCCGCTGGCGAGGCTGATCGATACGGGCCTCAACGTTTCGGAAGCATTGCGCAGGGGCCACCTTCCCGACATGGATGGATTCTGGAAGCACCTCGAACAGGCGTTCGGAGGCGAGGCCGGTGAGCGGGTCGCATTCGAGCAGGCCGCGAAAGCGATCATCAGCGGCTTCTGGCTCAAGCGCGACAGTGAGATCAAACGCACCAGCAGCGCGATGATGCTCGAAAAGCGAGTGACCTCACAACCCTCGTTTCACTCGAAGGGCGAACGCGAGGTCTACTACTCCTCGCAGTCATCGGTTGCAGAAACTTTCCAGGGTCTCGGGACCTTTGCGGAGAAGCACCGGTTCGGCGAATTGGCAAATCAGCTGCGCAACTTCAGCGTCCATCGCCTGACGTTCTCCACTCGGGACAAGCTGGGCTTCCCGGGGCTCGAGATTGTGCTCTTCAACGACAAGTGGCAGTTCAAGTTCGCCCACAACGTGGGCGACGCACTGTCGATCTTTATCAGCGAGTTCGGTGCCGAGTACCTCGCCTCGCGCGACCGGTATTGATCGCCGATTTCCCCCTTCGATCTGAAACCCGCTTCGGCGGGTTTCTTCATTTCTAGAGGCGATTTCATGCAGAGAGATCTGTTTTCCATCGACCGCGACTGGTACGAGCCGTTGCACTCCGTCAGAAGTCTAGGCTCGCAGGCACCCGCGGTCGCGCACCAAGGCGAATTGGCGGCCGCGCGGCGGCAGCATCTTGGACAGTTCTTCACGCCGGACGCAGTCGCTGCGTTCATGTGGAGTTTCGTGGCTGGCTGGAAGCTCGACAGGCCAATTTGTCTGCTCGACAACTCGGTCGGGTCCGGCCGGCTGTTTCAATACGCTGATCCGGGTCGGCATGCGCTGTATGGGATCGACGTCCACGCCGATGTCATCCAGCAATGCCAGAAGGTGTTTGAGGAAGCGGGCTTTCAGTGTGAGTTCAGGCAAGCCGGCATGGAGGACATCCATCCGGTGCATTTCGATATCGCGCTGATCAATCCGCCGTTCTCGATCCACCTCGAATCCCCGCATCTTCAGCCGCTCGGATGTACGACGTGGGGCCGGTATGGCAGCAACACCAGTGCGCTGAGTCACGACTACAGCGTCCACCAGGCGCTTGCGGCGGCGAACATTGTCGTCGCGCTGCTGCCGATCACCACTGCAGAAGCCATGGTGGCAGGTGACCAGGGTGAGACGCTCAAGCGGCGCGCGGCCGGCATCTTCGAATTGCCCGCGGACGCGTTCAAGCTCGAGGGCGCGAACGTGCGCACGGCGGTTGTGGTCTTCGACCGCTACCGGGATCGTCCGTCTGACTTCGTGCGCGCGGAGATTGTTGATCTGGCGAAGCCGGGACCGAATCTCGGGCTCCATTTCGAGACGCGCGCCTTTGGCGAACCCAGATTGCATCTGCAGCGGCTGGATGACAGCAAGCCGGTCATCACGCGGGCCGTCACCGGCGACAAGTCGGTGAAGGTCTCGCATGACGGCCGACGCATCAAGCTGGGCTTTGCCTGTGGATTCAACGAAGCGATGGTGCTGAACGGGGTGTTTGTCGAGCGGATCTATTCGCGCGACGGCCATCGTCTGCCCAGAGGATTTCGTTACGCTGGCCAAGGCCTGCTCGACCTGGAGACGTATCTGATCCAGGATGATCCGGTTGCCGCGTTAGATCAGCTGCTCGAGCGAATCCGGCGAGCGGGCGGCGTGCCGCAACTGGCGCTGGGATTCATGAATCACTTTCGCAGACGCATGCGCAAGAGCGTGAGGCAGTCTATACCGCTGCGCCATGTGGCATGGACGACCGGTGCCGGCTCCCGCGACGTTGTCAGTGGTACGGCGAAGGAAACTCACAAGGTCGATGCAGCGCGCTGGGCGAGTCCGCTTCTCAAGGCGGGTGATGCAGTCCAGTTCACGCGGGTCGAAGATGGTCGATATCAGTACGCGCTGCACGGCGTCTCATATCATCTGTCGGTCGACGAGCTGAACGCGCGCTTCGCGGTGGAAAATGTCACTGAGAGTTGGGAGGTGGTGCACGAGGGAGTGTGCGCGCGCTTCCCGGACCAGGCGGCAGAACTTCGTGCGCGTGTGAAGTCGCTGGGCATCGATCGGTGGCTCGACTGGGAGTTTCAGGTCGATGACCTGGTCGAGACGCTGCTTAAGCCGACTGGCTGTGTGGTCGCGTGGGAGCAGGGGTGCGGTAAATCGCGTCTTGCGTTGGCGCTAATTCTGCTCTCCGGGGTCAAGCACGGCCTCATCGTTGTCGAATCCCGGCTGATTGCCGAGATGCTCAACGAAATCGCTCAGTTGCCCATCGCTGCGGATCGCGTGAAGGTGATCGAGTCGGAGGCGGACCTGACCGATTTGCGCCAGTTCAATCTGATTTCGTACGAGCGCTTGCGCATGCCAGTCGACCGAGCATCCTCGGCGCGCGTGACGTACGCGCATCGGCTTCGGCGTCGCATCGGCCTGTTGGTGGCCGATGAGGGCGAGCGCTTGGCGAATCCGACGAGCGACCAGAGCCGCGCGCTCTGGCAACTCTCGGCTCGCAGACGCTTCGTGCTGACCGGCAGCCCGATCCCGAACTACCCGCGCGACGCGTTCGGTCTGATCGCGTTCTCAGGCGGCGATGGCACGGCCGCGCAGCCGTACGGCTACCGCGTTGGGTATCTGGAGCAAAACTGGATCAACTCGGTGGGATACGCCATGCGTGGCGTGGATCGGTTCAGGGATGACTTCGTGGTGCTGGAGTGGGTCACGTGGCAATTCGCGGAGAGCTTGCAGGACGGGGCGAAGCGCGAAGTGCCGAAGATCGGCAATCTGCATCGGTACCGCGCCATGCTGGCGCCGCACATCAAGCGCCGTTTGGTGGCTGAGCCCGACGTGTCGCGCCATATCCAGATCGAGCCGCCCGAATTCGAGGTGGAGACAATCGAGTGGGATCGCGGTCATCTTGCATCGTATCTGCGTGCAGCCGATGAGTTCGCTGACTGGTACCGCCAGTCTCGCGACGACAAGAAGGCGTGCAACCTGGTCACGATCCTGGCGCGGATTCGTGCGGTGCACTTCGCGGCCAACTATCCGCAGTACGGGATGGAGGGTGTGGAGTATGTCGCCGGGTTGACGAGCAAGCAGCGGGCGGTGGTGCAACGCATGCGCGCAATCGCCGCGGAGGACAAGCAGGCGATCGTGTTTGCGGAGAATCCGGGCGTGCTCAATCTCCTCGCGCGCGAGCTCGATTCACACGGGGTGCAGACTGTGCCGTTCCATGGCGAGATTCCGATCAAACGTCGCGTGGCTGATAAAGACAAGCGATTTTTGACCGGGCTGGCCACGGGCCTCATGGCCACCAAAGCGTCGGGGCGGGCGGGGTACAACCTGCCCAATGCGGACTACATTCTCTTCTATGACCGGTCGTGGACGTGGCGCATCGAGTATCAGGCGATGCGGCGCGCGCTGCGCTGGAACCGGAAGGGCGTGCTGAAAGTGCTGTATTTCCACCTGCCTGGGAGCATCGACGAGTATCAGGACCAGATGGTCGCGCACAAACGTGATGCGACGCAGGCGGGCCTGGACTGGGCGACACCGGAGCTTGAGGACGAGACGTTCCTGCACATGGATACGGTGTTGGATCGGTTCGTCGATGATCTCGCATCGTTCGCGGCCCGGAACGCCAGCGACATGCGCAAACTTTTGAAGGAGGTCGCGTGAAGGACGCGAAGGTGTCGATATTGGTGGGCGAAGACGTGGTGACCGTCAAGCGCGAGGGTTCCAATCGCGCTGCCATGGCGAAGATCCTCGGCAAGGTATCGGTCGAAGGTGTCGAAGTCTTGTGTCTCGACCGGCTGGTACACGAGAGTCATGAGGATCGGTTCGGTGAATGGATGTTGGCGGGCGCCGTCACGACGCTCCTGTCTCGTCCGATTTTGACCGCCAACGTGGCATTGGCGTGAGGGGTAGGGCGGCATTGCAGGATGCCGCTTGATTTGCATCCCGATAAGAGTCAGGACCCGGCCTCGCGCCGGGCTTTTTTGATGGCCGTTTCGAAGTGTCTGGGAAGAGATTCGTCTTATATCGAGGCGGTGAAGTGCAAGGTGGACTCGTGTGGGCTAGCAAATGCATGGCGCCGCGACCATGCGATGAAGGTCCCCGTCAGGTCGCCCATCATTTTCTCCGCGCTGCGGAGAGTATCTCTGCCCGCGCTCTGCGTCCTCCTGAACCGCTTGCAAGCC
The DNA here is from genome assembly GCF_031451075.1 of Caballeronia sp. LZ043. Taxonomy (NCBI): domain Bacteria; kingdom Pseudomonadati; phylum Pseudomonadota; class Betaproteobacteria; order Burkholderiales; family Burkholderiaceae; genus Caballeronia; species Caballeronia sp. LZ043. Next base: position 65,302 of record NZ_JARUXT010000057.1, read on the forward strand.
GCATTTATACTGTATATATTAACAGTGCTGTAGTTTTGTACAGTTTCGACGGAGCTGACAATGGAACATTTGGTCAGGGTCTACAACGAATCCGATCGGCAAACCCTCGAATGGCTGAGGCGAACCGTCGGCGATGCGGCCATCGAAGATGCCGCCGCCAAATGTGACACGCACTCGAAGCCGTATCTTTCGGCCGTCTGTCGGGCTTTGGGGCTCAAGGCACCTCAATTTCCGCGCCGTCACTCTCGCCCCTCAAGTGCGGTGGCCGAGGAGTCTCTCACGGCAATTAAACGCATCCTAGCGGCTCGGGCGATCAGTGTGGGCACGTCTGTCGTGCATCGGCGAGTGGATCCCGTATTACCGTAGTCACGGGCGTCTGAGCGGCGACGTTGAGTTCATTCGAGTAGATCTACTATCCGAGTTGGACTAGCAGTCGAGAATCGCACGATGAGGTTCGATGGCCGTTGGGCTAGTCAACTGCGAAGGCTCGTATCCCACAGCCGTGTGGAAGACTCTCGGCAACGCGTCAGTCGAGGGCATCGAAGTACGGTGTTCCGGTCGGCGGATGCCTGGCAGCCAAAGTCATCAATTTGATGAGTGAACATGTAGCCACTAGCAATGCTACTATCGCGCCGGTTGGTCACGACCGCGGAGTCAGTGTGAGGATCGGCCCGCATCGCAGGATGCCTTCGTATCGGCATGGTCTTATCCAACCCCCTCCTGTGCCGGCTTTTCAAGTTACGCATGGCAGAAGTGCCATGCGTCGTTCGGGAGTCGCCCACGCCCCGGCGTGGCGCGACCTGGTATCGCTGATACCACGCGGCAAACCTAAGCGTCAGTCAAGGTCCTCGCTTTTCGGCCAGGCGCGTGCGGAGCCACGACAAACCATGCCCTCAAAAAACTATTCCGATTTCTCCCTCCAGAAAGCCGACAGCGAAGCATTTTCAGTAAGGCAGCAGGTCGCAATCGCAATCTATCGAGAGGCTCGCAAGCAGCAACGAAAGCTGCAGATTGCCGCAGTGTTCCAACTGGTGATTGTGGCAGGCGTGGCAGCAATGCTCGATATGTTCTCGGCGGATAATGGAACCGACCCGACAGTTCTCGATGAGCCGTGGGTCACTTACGGCATTCCCTGCCTTGGCATGTTCATCGTGCTCGCGACGATTGCCTTCTCATTCTTCATCGTTCTACGAGCAAAGGCGTTCATGCGGGCGTCGGCAGTGCCAGAGGATTTCATTCGAGCGCTCAAGCGATATCCAAGCAAAGAAATGTAGATCAACCGGACGCCCCGAAGAAGAGGCATCACAAATTCAAGAGCTTTATTCATCGGACAAGCCTCGTAAGCCGCTATCTTTGCTGCATCACCCGCGTCTCTGACGCATCGACCAGCGCTGATTCTCTCAGCCTGCGTTGTTCAACCCTCTGGGAACCACTCCCAAGGGGCGGGTTCCCTCTTCGGAGCCCACAATGCAACAACAACCTACCCTCGCCCCCAAGCAGATCCAGATCAACGTCAATCCCCGCAAATATTTTGATCCTGCGGAGATGGAGGAACTGACCGCATCGGTGCGCGAGAAGGGCGTCATCCAGCCTGTGATCGTGCGAACGTTGCCTGACGGCGGCTTCAGCCTCGTTGCAGGCGGTCGCAGATACAAGGCGGCGCTCGCCGCGCACGGTGAAGACTACGAGATCCCGGTGGTCGTACGGGAGATCGATGAAGTCGAAGCCAAGCAACTCGCGATCATCGAAAACATCCAGCGTGCCGACATGTCGCCGGCGGAGGAAGCAATCGCCGCGGCCGAGCAGGTCGGCCTGTGCAAAGGTGATCGCGACGAAGTGGCGCGCATCTTCGGATGGTCGCGCGCGACGCTGGACAAGCGTCTCGCGCTCATGAACTGCAGCACTGCCGTGCTCGATGCGTTGAGCACGCGACAGATCTTCCTCGGTCACGCTGAACTGCTTGCGGCGCTCCCCAAAGAGATGCAGGACAAGCTGCTGCCCGTCATCGTGAAGGAGGGAAAGCCGGTAACGGAGGTCAGGAAGACGATCGAACAGGTTGCCTGTTCGCTGTCCGCTGCGATCTTCGACAAGGCCGACTGCGCGGGATGCCCGCACAACTCGTCCACTCAGGGCGAGATGTTCGGCGAGTCGATCGGCACGGGCAACTGTACCAACCGCACCTGCTACAACGAGAAGACCGATCACGCGCTTGCCGCAACGGCTGTCAGCCTGCGCGACGAGTATCCGGTCGTGCGCATCGTGCGTGCTGGTGACAACCACACTCGCGTGCAACTCGCGGTCGACGGCGCCAAGGGCGTCGGTGAAGAGCAGGCGAAGGCGTGTCATGCGTGCCAGAACTACGGCGCTGCGGTGAGCGGCTTGCCTGACTCGATCGGCAAGGTCTACAAAGGCCAGTGCTTCGATACCGTCTGCAACATGAAGAAAGTCGCGGCGAACCTGCAGGCAATCAAGGCCGCGACGCAGCCGAAGCCGTCACCGGACGCGAAAGCGGCCGGGAAGCATGGCAACTCGGGCGGCAAGCCGGGCGGCAGGGCGGGCGGCACAGCGGCTCCGATCTCGGCAGCGGAGGCGACGGCGACGGGTGCGAACCCGTCGGTGACGGTCGTTTCCGAGTCGGACAAGATCAAAGCGTATCGCGTGGCGCTGTGGCGCAAAGCCCTGCGTCGTGAGGTGGGCTCGGATCCCGCGCTCGCGCAGCGATACCTCGTTGCGATCGCGCTGTCCGATCAGATGCGCTGCGTCGATCAAAAGACGCTCTCGGGCATCTGGGAGAAGCTGACGCAGGAACAGGTTGCGTCGAGCGATATCACCAAGGCTGCTGCAGCGACCGCTGCGGCTGACGGTCCGCTGCTCGCGGCTGCGGTCACGGGTGTCACCGTGGCGGCGATCCAGGGGCTGGACGTTCAGTACCTGACCCGCCTGTGCAAACACCATCGCCTCGACCTCAACAAGCACTGGAAACTCTGCAAGGAATTTTTGGAGCTGATCACGAAGTCGGAAATGATGGTGGTGGCAGACGAGCTTGGCATTCATGCTGCGCTCGGCGAAAACTTCAAGAAGGTCTTCGGCAAGTCCAAGGGCGAGGTCATTGACGCGCTCCTGGCGGTCAAGGATTTCGACTACACGGGCAAGATTCCGAAGGTGCTCAAATTCTAATCGCGCGGCTCTTTCACGGAGCACCGCGCATCGACCCAGCAGTTTCATTCCCTTTCCGGCCGCCCTCGAGGCGGTCTTTTCTTTTCTCTGGAGTTTTTTATGTTCGTAGCCATTGAACCGCTTTTGCGCGCTTGCGCGAAGCTCACCCTCTCGATGCAGATGAAGGGCGACGAGATGGTCGTCTACGTCATGCCGCAAGGCACGGCCAAAGACGCCGCGATGCTGCAGCCGCTCGCGCTTACGGCAACGCCTGCGGAGCTCGATACGGGCTTCGTGCAGGCGCTCGTCGCGTACACGGGCGCGCATGCGTCGCTCGCCGAACAGGTCGCGGCGACCACTGCGATCCTCGACGCCGCGAAGGGCCAACAGGTCTCCAAGGCCACGAGGACCCTCTCGAAAGGCAACGGCAAGACCGCAGTCGGCTCGGGTGACAGAGCAAGCTCGGACAGCGCGGACGATGAAGATGGGGAGGAGGGCGACAAGGAGCAGGGCACCGTTCCGAATGACCCCGCTGCATCGGCGTCGGTGTCGGCTTCGCCGGACCCCGCTAGCAGCGGAACCAACCTCGCATCGCTTTTCGACTAAGGGAGCAATCAACTATGGCCATTACCGTCGCAAAACTCATCCGCGAGTTCGTCTACAACGGCGTCAGGTTTCCTGATCCAGGCCCGACGTTCTCGCCCGACGATGTCCGCGATCTCTACTCCGCGCAGTACCCGGAGCTGACGACCGCGGCGATCGACGGACCGACTGCTGAGGGCGAAGTGATGCGCTTCGAGTTCGTGCGTGCAGCCGGCGCCAAGGGCGCTCATGCGTAAGCGCGATCTGCTCAAGGCCTTATCCGATCCGGATCAGGCCATAACCCACCAGAAGCCGCCCGACAGGGCGGTTTTTTTTCATGACAAGGAGATCGAGGAATGCTCTTTGATCCTCGTTCGTTTGGTGCAGAGGTCGCTGTCGCAGGAGAGTCATGGCAACCGCGACGCGATCGCGCTGCCCGACGTCGACCTGCCGATGATTTTCTGAGCCTGCCAGCCATTGGCGCCAACGTTCATACGCGCGCTGATCTGCGTTGGAATGCCGAGAAGGATGTCGCGGGTTTGATTGCTGCCCAGTTCGAGTCGGGTGTCCTTCGTGCACGAGACGTTCCCGAATTCAAGGGCGCTGGCGACGCGCTCGCGCACGCATTTTTTGCATGGGCGAAGCGTCACACGTCGAAGTGGACATGCCTGAATTTCGACTTCGTGCTGTGCGACTGGGCCGCCGTCCAGGAGGTGGTGCAGTATCAAGAGGACGGTGTTGATTTTGAACCAACCTCGCCGCTCTATCTTGGCATCGAGATCGGCGCCGAAAACATCCTCGAGATCGGCGCGCGAGCAGCCGCACTGAGGAAGGTGCATCCGCGGTTGGCGACCACCGCAATGTTGCTGATCAATCGGGCTGCGGGCCGGACGGTATGGATCCGCACGCCCGACGAGTTCTTATGCGAGTTCGCTTCCTGGTTTTGGGAAGGGGATCCCACCGCGACCGACGAAGAAGCACGCGAGTCCTTGAAAGATCGATTCGGTGAGGACGAGGCAGAGTTCGAGCAGTACCTACCCTCCGTCGTGCGTCCCGAGCTTTGTCCGGATGACATGGACGTCTTTCGCACAAAGCGCTCGCGCACCGGCACGCACAAGCGCGTGCATCAGCATGCGCTCCGTGTCACCGCGTTGCGTCGGCTTCAGCGGTTCACTTATGGTCCGACCCGGCGAATTTGCCGGGAGCTCGAAAGGCTGAGTCTGATGCTTAGCCGGGCGAGTCGGAGTGACCTATTCAACTGTTCATACCGACCGCGCTGCGCGTACGCCGCCGCGACGCTGACCGTGCAGAACGACTCTCGCGTCGGTGAGGTACTCGACTCGCACTACGAGTATCTGTCCAGCGCCGGCGACGGCACAACGTATTACGGCTTCGTGCCGTTTGCCTCCTCCCCTGACGCTATCCGCGCGCAATACGCGGACTGGGCAACGGGACTTTCCATTATTAGCCAGCTCGATCGCGTCATCGCGTCGCTTGTGGCATAAAACCTGGAGCAATTCATGAAAGGGCTTGATATTGGCTCAGACCGTGTTGATGCAGTCACCGCGACGAACGCGATTTTGCTGTATGGACGAGATGCGCACAGCGCCATTTATGGAACCGTTCATCCGGTGACGCAAGGCGAAAGCGGTCGGGCGACGATCGGAGCGGGTCGACCGATCGAGCGGAAAGCGCTCTTCGATTGCCTCCGCGAACTGGCCGCGCATGCGGCGGCGCCCGCGGAATTCCTGCCGGAGACGGTGCTGTCTGTGTCGCAAGACGCGGTGATGTGGTGGTGCAGACCTGCGATGCGTCGCGTTTTCTTCGACTGTCCGGAGCTCGGTCGACGCAGTGCGGTCGTTCCTCATCCGGGCCTGGTGTTCCGCGCAGCGTTGAACGGATTCTCCGTGTTCGCGCTGCAGGAAGACGGTCGACCGACGCCTGAATCACGGTTGCATGAACCGCCGTACTTCAACACGTGGGACGGGGGAAAGATCTGCATCGGGTCCGCTCACGTTCCTCGGCGCGTCGATGTCGCTTCGATCGATGGATGGGAGAGCGGCTTTTTCGAGTCCGCATTCACCCACCCCAACCACGGTGGCAAGCGTGTTTCGCATTGCAAGGGCGAGTTCGCCTTCTGGAAGGAAATGCTCGACGGCAAGTATGGCGAGCAATTCCCGAAGGAGGCGCTTATCCCGATGAATCTAACTCTCGCTGAGCTAATCGCCGGCAAAAAAGGAGTCCGACTATGAATGCGGGTGATCTGGCGCTTCAGCGCTCTTTTCCGACCGTGATGGTTCCGCGGCGCGAGCCGGTGACACCGATGGAGGCCGCCGGTGAGCGGTTGCTCGTCGCTGAAAACGGCGTGTTCCTCGAGATCGATCTGCCGTGGCTGTCGGTCGTTCGCCGCATCGCGGATTACTCCGTCCCGACCGCAATCCCGTATGGGCGCGTGGCCGAACGGACGGTGCTGCGATGTGGGCAGGTGCCTGCGCACCTGATCGGCGCATTCGTCGAGATGGCGCGCGCCGCGCATCCGCTGGAAACCGGCGCGTGGGTCGTCTGGAACGCTCGAACCCGGGAGTTTCGGCTGGCGCCGGTCAGGGTGCTGTCACAGGGGACCGGCTCGCTCAGATATGAGCGACCGACTCTATTGGTTGACGAACTCCGCGTGATCGACTGCCATTCGCATGGCGCGCACCCGGCCTTTTTTTCGTCGACCGATAACGAGGATGACCGGCATGAGACGAAATTCGCCTTTGTCGTTGGAAATTGTGGCTCCTCGGTGCCCAGCATGGCCATGCGATTGTGCGCGAAAGGGATTTTCGAAGAGGTCGGCCGGGTACCGAGCAGCTGGTATGCGGCCGCCCGTCTGAAGGAGGTCGCATGACGACAGCAATCCGTCACGCGCTTCCTTCGCGGATGCTCGAGCGTGCGTGGAAAGTGGTCGTGGTCGGCGCCGGCGGCACGGGGAGCGCGGTTCTACCGAGCCTCGCTCGACTGCACCATGCGATGGTCGAACTCGGCCATCCGGGCGGCATCGACTGCACGGTTTTTGACGATGACACGGTGAGTGCGACCAATGTGGGCCGGCAGGGCTTCTATCCGAACGACGTGGGTGAGTACAAAGCCTCGCTCATCGTCAATCGATTGAACCTTCTGATGGGAACCGACTGGAGAGCCCAGACCCGGCGCTTTGGCGCGGGCGACGCGCTCTACAACGTTGATCTGATCATCGGCTGCGTCGACACGCGCGCTGCACGGCTTGCCATTGTGTGCGCTGGGGAGCACTCGAATGCCTACTACCTCGACTGTGGCAACGACGCGGATCGAGGGCAGGTGGTGTTGGGGCAACTCTGTGGGAAGAGCTATACGAAGAAGCATCCGGAGCGCTTGCCGCACGTGGGCGAGCTTTTCCCTGAACTCGTGAATGCAAAGCTCGATGCCAAAGACGATGCGCCGTCATGTTCGATGGCAGAGGCGCTGCGCAAGCAGTCGCTGGTGATCAACCAAGCGATCGCGGTCCAGGCGTTCAATCTCCTCTGGACCATGTTTCGAACCGCCGCGGTGCCGTTTTCGGGCGTGTTCGTGAACCTCACTTCGGGGCGCACGAATCCGATTCCACTCGACCCGGCGGCATGGGCGCGGTTTGGCTATTCGGCCCTGGACCAACCTGAAAGAAAGGCGAGCAGAAGCCGCAAGACGAAGCAAGCTTCCTAAGTGGAGCCGGCTCCCATCCGGGAGCCGGCGCCCAAGCCGTGCCAAAAGGCACATCTCATGGGAGCATTTGCTTCAGGCAACGGCAGTTCTGGTCACGTCTCAATCGGTGGTGGCAATGTTTGTTGCGAAACAGTGGAGAGCGGCGATCCGCCCATTTTCGGGATCGCAGAAGTCCGACTGCGGTAGGGCTCTGCGACGTTCGGGAACTGCCGAGATGATGAGAAAACACATATTGAAGAACGGCTATTGCGACACAATAGCAACTGATGAAACGCAAGAGACGGAGGTGTCAGATGGCGGAAGCGTTGAAGACGGTGACGGCTCAGCTGCCGGTGAATCTCGTGGACCGGATGGACGACATGGCGGCGCGTTTGGACCGCTCGAAGCAGTGGATTGTGCGCAAAGCCGCGGTGGCATACATGGCTCGTGCTGAGCGCGAACGCCAGATGATCCAGGAAGGCTTTGATGATGTCGACGCAGGACGTCTAGTGTCGATGGATGCGATGGAACGCTGGACGGATTCGCTGGGCTCCGAAAACGAACTGCCTTTGCCGAAGGTGGGTGACTGATGTCAATCCCCGTGCTGTTCACGAGTAAATCGGCGTCTGACCTGCTGACGATCTTCGAGCTCGAGAAGAAGATCAACAGTGCATCGACGGCACGCGAGATCGTGAAAGCGCTAAACTGTGAAGCCCGATCGCTGGGCGGGAACTCTTCTTCGTCCAACCGTGATGCAAGTGGTGACGGATGACGTTTGGTTTCTTGTGGTCGTCGGCAGTTCAGAGCCGCCTATTGTGGAATGACTCGGAGGAGAATGCCGTAGCACTGTTTCGTGGGAATATCGCGCCTCAATCAGTGGTCGAGCGCTGCGTTCAATCCGAGCTGGTCAGCAGCGCTCTTCAGCCGTTTGTCACGCGTCCAGATGGTAGCGCCGGGTTGCAGGCGTGCAGCCGCTAACAGTGCTGTGTCCACGTATCCGATTCCCCGGCCGAACATTTCTTCCCGTTCAATCAGATAAAAAATCTCTTCCGGCGTGGCAACTGGCGCACTTGGCAGATCGAGCAGCGCACCAAGCACCATCTCACGGTTGCGCAAACTGCCGAGCGAAATTTCGCCAATCACATACGGATGCGCGAGCACCCGCTCGTTTATAAGAAGGTCAGTCAACACTGGATCAGACATACTAATGTGGTCGATCCAGACAGACGTATCAACGAGGATCATTCCGCGTCCTGACGGCGACGCGGAGCGCCAGTAATCCCTGGTTGGCTTCCTCCGAGATTCGCAAGTCGTTTCGCGGCTTCACGCTGAATCAACGCCTTTAGCGCCTCGCGCACGAGGGCCGTTTTCTCCTCAACGCCTGTATAGGCTTGAGCTTTGGCGATCAAATCATCATCAAGTGCAATGGTGGTGCGCACGGCAATCTCCTCATGACGGCACGAATTATAGCATCAAATGATGCCTATATCAATTCGAAGGCCGTGGGGCCGACCGGCCGCCAACTCCGCGCTTTTTTCTCCGCGCTACGTCTCCTGTAGTTGGGCTAGTGAGAGTCGCTTGGAAACCGGCGCAGCGTGCGGAAAAAGCCAGACGGTAGCCTCGACGCGTAAATGATTGCTGACAGAGAGCCGCGCCCATCTCGCCGGTTGTTGATCCGCTCGCCCGCCGATGTCTTTCCGAATTTCTTTGCTGATCCAAAGCAACAGCCGAGACGGAGGGGACGGCAGTGTAAGAGCCCGCGCTCATAAACTCTGATCAGATCGCTTGACATAGCGGGATCTGAATGTGAGTTTAGATTTAGCATGGGTTGCAAGCGCCGCGTCGACTGCGCGCTGGCTTTGTTTGCCGAAGTTCGACTGCTCGGGAGCTCGCCATGAATATAGACGATGAGGCGCACCGTCTGATTAGGGCCGACGTCAATATTGAGCGAGCGAAGTCACTAATCGCTCGCCAGAGGGAAATCGTAGACGAACTCGATAGTGACGGTCACGACACTGCATCCGCCCGTACGCTTCTCGAAGCAATGTGTACGACGCTCGGCGCGATGCTCGAACATCGGGGACTGATCATCGACCATATAGAGCGACTTGAGCGCGACAAACAAAAGAAGGCCCATCAGCACTGACGGGCCAAAGTCTGAGTGTGAAGATACGCCGTGCGACCGGCGCCAACTGAGTATTGGCAACCTAATGCCATGTTGATAGATCGTCAGGTGAAATGCAGCGTTTCAACTTCTGTCACGCAGGACTCTATCAGCCGGCTGCGAGGCGATCAGATCGACGGTCATGCTGCCATGGAAAATGAACACGCTCGTCGGACGCGAGCAGCATCGAGATTGCGAACAAACACTGCACAGGGCGTTCAGGTTCGTTGACGGCCCTCGGAAGTGCGACGGACTTTCAACGCCACTTCAGAAGGGCTGTGCGCGGCGCTTTCCTATACGCAACTGACGAGCGGAAGAGGTATAGCGAAAAGCCGAGCTTTCAGGGCATTGTCGGGTTGTTTGTTCCGTAGACTGGCCTCATTCCCCGCGCGACTGCGCATCGACCTACCCCTCCAGCGTGCTGGAGGTCCATCTTTTCTCCAGGCTGTCTGCGACAGCTATCTTCTGGTAACCACGTGTGTTCACCTTCTTTCAGCCCGTTGGGAACTCTTCCCGATGGGAGCAGCTCCCTTTTAATTAGGAGCTGCACTATGCATCGCAATCTCGCACGTGTCGTCATGGTTTCGAACAACAACGGATTTACGGCAAACCAGCGAGTGATTGGCTAGGACGTCGAGGCTTCGCCACCGCAGCAATACACCGGTCGAATCATCTCGGTGTGGAGCGACGGTACGGCGTTCGTGAATTGGGATTACAACCTCAATGCGCAAGCCGAGCGCCATCTCGTGCAAAGCGGCCGCGTCAGACTGCATCACCTCAGCCGATTGGCCCTCGTCCTTCGTGAATGACGCATCCAGTGCTGTTCGCTGGACGCCGTCTTCTTGTCGTTTCTTTCTTCTATCCCCATGGGGCAAACCAGCCCTTGGGATGGATTGCCCTCTTCGCGTCGAGGTGATCCATGTTCAAACTTCTCTCCTCAATACTTCTTCTCGTGATTCTCACGGGGTGTGCGTCCGCTGATTTCGGCTCGCCAAACACATACCAGCGATACGACGTGCAACGGATCGGGCAATACGAGCAGGCAACCATCCTGCGCGTGCGGCCCATCGCGATCGAAAACTCTTCCGATTCGTCGAGCATTTCATCAATCGTCAGTGCTGCGGCCGGTGCTTTCCTCGGTTCGCAAGTGATCGGCAACGGTCGCGGCCGCTACGTCGCCGGCGCGTTGTCCGGTTCGGTGTCTGGGCTGGTCGCCCAGCGTGTCAGCGCAGTCATGGCACGGCATAGCGGTGTCGAGGTATTTCTTCGCCGCACCAACGGTTCGACCGTCGTCGTGACGCAAGTCGATGATCAGCAGTTCGTGCCAGGACAGCAAGTGTTTCTTGTCTCCAGTGGATCCGGTTACCGGATCACCCACTGAACGCTCGTCGTCCATCTCTTCTTGCGCGGTAGCAATCGCGCTCAACCCATGCGGGGCAGGTCCCCGTTCGGGGCATGCCTTGTTTTTCATCGAGGCAATCCATGAAATTTCCCAGACTGTTTTACGCTGCCCGCAGTAGCGCCAACTCGGGCGCGAAGGCGGCGCTTGAGCGGCACGCTGCGCGCGTGCTGAGGCGTGTCGCGCAGGACCTGCGGATACCCGCGAGATCGCACGAAGTCGTCATGCATTCACGGCGTGGCAGTTCCGCGGTACGAGTCTCGCTTCGTACCGACACGCTGTTCGTCGATGTGGTCGAGCCGCGCGGCGGATCGGGTGTGGCGTTGAGTTTCAGAACTCGGCGCGGCCGCTCGGATCTGACGGGGGGTGGCGAGAACTACGTTTCACTCGTTCAACTGGAAACGAAGGCGGGCTATCAAGCCATGCTGGAGGGTCTGCGCTTGGCGGGTGGCATCGACCTCACGTGCGGAGGTCGAGTATGAGCTGGCGAAGGTCAAGATCGAGTACAGCGCGGGCACCACGATCGTGGAGCGCGTCACACTCGATCCTGTGACAGGCGAGGTTCATCTCGCGGCGCGCGTGCTGGGTCTGTTGAGCACGATGGCTGAGTCCGAGTGTTCGCCGTCATTCAGCTTGCAGTACAAGGGCTACATCCTTCCCATAGCAGCGGCGGTCAACGGCGGATATACGGTCAAGATTCCGGCCGACCCGGCAGGTGGTTTCCGCCAGCTTTTGGATGCGATCGCTACTCCGACGAACGACCAGCGTCAGCAGAACGGGCGCTTTCTCTCCACACGCTCTCGGCCGCATCGATTGTCGGCGCAGTGGGTTATGCGCATTCCGCTTCATCCTGGGATCTGCCGACCATCGCAGGCGCAACAGCACTTACTGGGCTTGGGATAGTATTGTGGTATGCAGGTCACCATGCAATGAAAGGAGAATGAAATGGGTGCGACAATTTTCACGTTGGTGCTCGGCCTGTCCATTGCTGGATTCTTTATGTGGACGTCGAACAACGGTCGGAAAGCTGATCGCGAACGCGATTGGGGCAAATGATTCGACGCGGCGTCAGCTGAGTCACAAAGGACGAGCCGTACCTTCAAGGGTGCGGTTTTTTTTCGCCATTTATTTCGACGCGCCTTCGGGCGCGTTTTGCATTTCTGGGGGATTCATGCTGCAGGCAAATGTTGCACAAGCACTTCCGCTTGGCGTCGCGGCCAATGGCGCGGTCGACCTAAAGGCGGTCGCGCGATTGGACACCGAGCACAAAACCGTCGATCAGGTGTTCGTTGAACTCTGCCGCCTTCTCCGCAAGACCGAGCTGGATCCGGAATGGCTGTGTCCGGCGAATATGTCCGATGACGCCAACGAAGCAGTTTTTGGGGCGCGTCACGACAGACTCTGGCCGGTGCAGGCGTCATACGACCGGATTGCCGTGTCGCCGTGCATCGGCAACTCGGAAGGTTGGATCGTGCACATCGACTGGATCAGCCGGCGTGCCGAGCACGATTCGATTGAACGCCGGTATGCGGTCATGCCGCTGCTGCGCGCGAAGGTGTTTTCCAGCGATCACGCGTGGTCGCTCGCGCGGCTGCTCTCGCGCCTGCTCGACGCGTCTTACCTAAGATTCTTCCGCGCCAACGTAGCAAACGTCAGCGCCACTTAACCCTTGCCGGGCATTCGACCCGACAGGGACCGATTGCCCGCGTTTTTTCGAAGGCAATCACCATGTATCTCCTCACTCTGGCGGGCATTTCCCGCTCGCTGGACACGCTTCTCGATGTCCTCGCCATCTTCCGTACCGATCCGCTTGCGCGGGATATCGACGCTCGTGAAGTGGCGCTCAGCATTGCAGGGCATCCGATCGACGTCACACGCTTCAACGGCCGGCTGACCGTGCGCCGCGCGGGCTCCGCCTCCCGGCTCTTCCTGTCCCTGATCGATGAAATCGACGGAGCGTACTTCCGCCCGCACTTCGTCGCTCGCAATCCGTGGGAGATCCGTCGCGAGCAGTGGCGTCTGCTTTACCTGGCTTTCGATCTCGCGCGTGAGCCGCTGTATCTGTTCTCCTCGGATCAACTGGCGCAAGCCAACGAGGAGGAGTGCAGGGGAGGCCGCCATGGTCTCGATTTGTTCGAATTGCTGCAGGGAGAATCGCAGCGGCGCTTCGGATTCCAGTATGCGGGCCCGGTGTTTGATGGCAGGCAACAAAGCGGCCGGCATGAGGTTCACGTCGCATATGCGCTTGCCGCTGGCAGACCAGTACCGCAGTCCGTCCTCGAAGACTACACATCGTTGGAGCACTTCAACCCAAACCTGCAATGGGCGATGCCACTTGTGAGCGTTCCGGAGTTGCGAGGGGGATTGTCAGTTGCCAAACTCGCGCCACTGGTAAGCGTAATGCGACATGCCGAACAGCCCATCGACTCGCAGAATGCTGCCCTCTTGGTCATGCTGATGGGCCTGGCGCGCCCTGAACCGTCCGCGGTAGAGGTCGACGATCTGCTCTATGCGAAGGGCGTGCTGGAGTCGTACCCGTTGCCTGAGTTCTATTCGACGCCCGTCGATGTAGGCCAACCGTCTGGCCGATTCGCAGAAGTGCTCAGGCGCACGCTTGCCGATCGCCGGCGCGATGCGCGCCTGGCTGAGCAGAAGAAGGCTCGGTTGACCGGCTCCATCAGCGAACGGGTGTTCCGCCGGGACACCCAGATGGCCATGCTCGATCACGGTAGAACGACACACAGGTTCGCTAATGAGTTAGCGAGAGCCATTCAGGACGGAGATATGTCGTATCTGCTGAGCGTTCTTGACCGGCCTGACGACGTGAATCGCGCGACGAAAGATGCCGTGCGTGAAGTCTTCGGGATCAAGCTCGTTGGTATGCCCGCCGCAACACGACGACGGGCAATCTTCGAACTGGCGGGCATGGACACTCGGCAGCAGGCCGAGTGGGAATCGCTGTGCGTCTCACAGCGAGAGGCTCGCCGCGTCGCGCGTGAAGCTGCGCGCTCGTGAGACAGCTCAGAAGCCTCGGGTGTGCACGGAAGATGGCACGTTCGTCTCTGCGCGCCTCGCAGAGCGATGCGAAGCTGATTTCCAAGAAGATGTGAGCGCAGTTGCGGGACTTTAAAGCGGCGGTCCGGGAAGGAAACTTCCCGGCTGCTGATTGACAAGCCTGGGCGATCCAGCCGGCGGCTGCGGCGCAGATCGAGGCACTCTCTGAGCGAACGCAGGGAAGTCTCGAACTTACGCCGGTTCGCCAAGCTGCTGTTCGAGCCAAAACACGAACACGGAGGCGAGCGGCGAATCGGCGCGCTCGGGTGCACGCACGATGTGATATGGATGGCGCGACGGCACTTTCGCCTGGAACGGCCTCACCAGCGTACCTTCGATGAGATCGTCTCGCACCGAGATGCTGTCGCCGAGCGCGACGCCCTGACCATGCAGGGCCGCTTCCACCGCGATATGCGCGTTGCCGATCTCAAGGATGCGCATACGCTCGGGATGCTCAACCTTCGCCTCCATTAGCCAGCGCATCCACGAACCAGCGTGCTCGCAAAACAGCGCGTAATGGCGCAGGTCATCGGGCGAGCGAATCGCCTTGGGTCCGTTCATCAGTGCGGGGCTGACCACCGGATAAAGCGAAGGGTGTTCTATCAGCGTGACCGAGCGATCTTTCCAGTGCGCTTCGCCATAGCGGATGCAGACATCCACATCTGGCGAATAGACATCCTTGTCATCGTTCGACGGAATCAGCTTCAGCTTGATCGCCGGGTAGCGCTGCAGAAAGTCGCCGATATGCCGCGCGAGCCAGCGCGACGCGAACGACAGCGGCGCCGACACGACCAGATCCCCGGCGACCACGGTCTCACCGACCTTTGCGACTGCCGTTGCGATCATCTCGAACGCACCGCGCACCGAGGGCAACAGCGCCTCGCCCGCCGGTGTCAGCTTGAGGCGCGCTCGCGAGCGCAGAAACAGTTCGACGCCGAGGGACTCCTCCAGCACGCGCACCTGATGGCTAACCGCGCTCGCCGTGACGTTCAACTCCTCCGCGGCTCTCGCGACAGTGGCGTGACGCGCGGTCGCCTCGAAGGCTCGCAGCGGATTGAGAGGCGGCAGGCGGCTACGCATGGGTCGTCCGTGAAGTCCGAAGGCGAGATGCTGAGAAAAACTTGATTAGAGCAGGTTCAAAATCTCGCTACAAACAAAAAAATTGGAGGCCTATGCTCGTCGTGAACTCAACATGACAGGGACGAGGACAAGGCATGAAGGTGACTGAAGGAACCGAACGACTGTGGGGCGGGCGTTTCAGATCGGCGCCTGCGGCCGAACTCAAAGCGCTGTCGCGCTCCGAGGAAAGCTTCTTCCAGCTTGCGCCGTACGATCTGGCGGGTTCGAAAGCCCATGCGCGAGAACTGCACCGCGCGGGCGTGCTCAACGCAGACGAATTGCAGAAGCTGCTGGACGAAATGGAGCAGGTGCGCGCGGAGTTCGTCGCGGGGCAGCTGACACCGTCGCCGCACGACGAAGACGTCCACACTTTCCTCGAGCGCGTGCTGACCCAGCGGCTCGGCACGGCGGGCGCGAAGCTGCGCGCGGGACGTTCGCGCAACGATCAGGCGGCCAACGATCTGCGCCTGTTCCTGCGCGACAAGGCACGTGCCATCGTGCGCGGCGTGATCGGCTTGCAGGACGCGCTGGTCGCGCAGGCACAGACCCATCTGCGCAGCTACAGCACGGGCTTCACGCACCTGCAGCCGGCCCAGCCGGTGGTTTTCGCGCATCAGTTGCTGGCGCACGCGCAGGCGTTCTATCGCGATGTCGACCGTCTGATCGATTGGGACCGGCGCAGCAGCCGTTCACCGCTGGGCGCGGCCGCGCTCGCGGGCTCGGCAATCTGTGTGAATCCGGCGCTCTCGGCAACGGAACTCGGCTATGACGCGCCGTGCGAGAACTCGATCGATGCCGTGGCGGCGCGCGATCACGTCGCCGAATTCCTGTTCGTCACGAGCATGCTGGCGGTGGATCTGTCGCGTCTGTCGGAGGAAGTGATCCTGTGGACGTCGCGGCAGTTCCGCTGGGTCGAACTTGACGACGGCTACGCCACCGGCAGTTCGATCATGCCGCAGAAGAAGAATCCGGATATCGCGGAACTCACGCGTGGCAAGGCGGGACGTCTGATCGGCAATCTGAGCGGGCTGCTTGCGACGCTCAAGTCGCTGCCGCTCGCCTATAACCGCGATCTCGCCGAAGACAAGGCCGCCACGTTCGACAGCATCAACACCCTTTCACTGACGCTGCCCGCGATGGCTGGCATGATCCGCACGATGCGCGTGAATGTGAACGAACTGCGCAGACAGGCGCCGCTCGGCTTCACGCTCGCGACCGAAGTGGCCGACTGGCTCGCGCTGCAGGGCATTCCGTTCAGCGAGGCGCACGAGATCACCGGCGCGCTGGTGCGGGCCTGCGAGGAACGCGCGATCGAGTTGTCGGAGGTGACGGCCGAGATGCTCGTCGCGATCGATCCGCGTCTGCACGCCGACGTGCTCAAGCATCTCACGCTCGAAGCCGCCGTCGATGCGCGCTGCGGCTTCGGCGGCACGGCGCCCGCGCGTGTCGGCGAGCAGATCGAACGTCTGAAGCTGGCGCTCGCCAGGCAAGGCGAATGGACGAACGGATACGGAGGTCCTACATGCTGAGCGCAATCGACGAGGCGCAACCATCGATGAGCACGGAACCCGCAAAACTCGAACGCGTACGCCGCCGTTACTGGGGGCGTTACGTGGCATCGGCGGCGATCGTCGTCGTGCTCGGCTATATCGTGCTGGCGTTCGCGCGCGGGCAGATCGAATGGCAGACGGTCGGGCGCTTCCTGACCGCGCGCACGATCCTCTGGGGGCTCGGCAACACCATCGTCATGACGATCCTCGCGATGGCGCTCGGCATCGCGCTCGGCGTCGTCACGGCGGTGATGCGACTCTCCAGCAACCCGGTGCTGAGTTCGATCTCGCAAGGCTACGTGTGGCTGTTTCGCGGCACGCCGGTGATCCTGCAACTGCTGCTGTGGTTCAACCTGGCGCTCGTGTTTCCGACGCTTGGCATTCCCGGCGTGTTCTCGCTGCGCACCGTGGACGTCATGACGCCGTTTCTCGCAGCGCTTCTCGGGCTCGGCATCAATCAGGGCGCCTATACCTCGGAAGTGGTGCGCGCGGGCCTGCTGTCCGTCGATACCGGCCAGTACGAGGCGGCCAAGTCGATCGGCATGCCGCGTCTGCAGGCGTTGCGCCGCATCATCCTGCCGCAGGCGATGCGGGTGATCGTGCCGCCTATCGGCAATGAACTCGTTGGCATGGTCAAACTCACGTCGCTCGCAAGCGTGATCCAGTTCGCTGAGATGCTGCACAACGCGCAGAACATCTACTACGCGAACGGCCGCGTGATCGAACTGCTGATCGTCGCGGCGATCTGGTATCTCGCCGTCGTCACGCTGCTGTCGTTCCTGCAGGTGCGTGTCGAGCGCCGCTATGCGCGCGGCGCGGGCCGCGTGTCGAGTCGTCAATGAGGGGGCACACATGAACAGGAGGCACACATGAACGCAGTGCGCAATCCGATCGTCCGGGCCGCCGACGTGCGCAAGTCCTTCGGCGAGTTTCAGGCACTGAAGGGCATCACGCTCGATGTCGCCGAAGGCGAAGTGCTGTGCATCATCGGGCCTTCCGGTTCGGGCAAGAGCACGTTCCTGCGCTGCATCAACCAGCTCGAAACCGTCAGCGACGGCGCGTTGTGGGTCAACGGTGAACTGCTCGGTTATCGGCAGGACGGCAACAAGCTGCATGAACTCTCGGAGAAGCAGATCGCGCGGCAGCGTCTTGCCACGGCGATGGTCTTCCAGCGTTTCAATCTGTTCCCGCACATGACCGCGCTGGAGAACGTGATCGAAGGTCCGGTGCATGTGCTGAAGCGTCCGCGGGCGGAGGCCGTGAAGGAAGCACGCGCGCTTCTCGAACGCGTCGGGCTGGGTCACAAGTGCGATGCGTTTCCCGTCGAACTTTCGGGCGGCCAGCAGCAGCGCGTGGCGATCGCCCGCGCGCTCGCGATGCATCCGCAGTTGCTGCTCTTCGATGAACCCACATCGGCGCTCGATCCCGAACTCGTCGGCGAAGTGCTCGCCGTGATGCGCGGTCTTGCCGAAAGCGGCATGACGATGATCGTCGTCACCCATGAACTCGGCTTTGCGCGCGAAGTGGCGAACCGCGTCGTGTTCATGGACCAGGGGCAGATCGTCGAGGCGGGACCGACCGCGCAGGTGTTGTCCGAACCGCGCCAGGCGCGCACGCGCGATTTCATTTCGGCCGTCCTGGCCTGATCTTCAATCGATTCGATCATTCAAAAGCGAGCCATCCGATGAAAGCCACTCTATGTATGCGTAGCCTCTGTGCACTGGCGTGTGCCGCCGTGCTGTTGCATGTCGATGCGGCCGGCGCGCAGACGCCCGCGTTGGCCAAGAAGGAGATCGTCGCGGCGGTCGTGCCGAACTATCCGCCGTTCGAGTTCAAGGACCCGGAAACGGACAAGCTGACAGGATTCGACATCGATCTCGGCGAAGCGCTTGCCGCGAAGATGGGCGTGAAAATGGAGTGGCAGGAAACGAGCTTCGACCAGATGCTGAGCGCGCTCGCGACCAAGCGGGTCGACATCATTCTGTCGGGCATGACGGATCTTCCCGAGCGGCGCACGTCGGTGAACTTCCTCGATTATTTGAAGAGCGGCCCGCAGTTCTATGCACTGAAAACCCGCGCCGGTGACTTCCCCAACATGGATGCGCTGTGCGGCAAGTCGATCGGATCGAGCCGTCGCACCTCGTTCCCCACCAACATCAAGGCGTGGAGCGACGAGCATTGCGTGAAGGCCGGCAAGAAGCCGATCACGGTTGTGGGTACGGATGGCTCGTCGGATGCGCGCATGCAGTTGCGCCAGGGACGCATCGACGGCGCGGTGCAGGGCGGCGAGACCATGCCGTACCAGAACAAGATCGATCAGAACGCGTACGTGACGATCGGAGCGCCGTTCATGTCGCAGTACATGGGCGTGGGCATGGCGAAGGACAACACGGTCGTCAACGAGGCGGTGACGAAGGCTTTCGATCAACTGATCGCCGATGGCACGTATCAGAAGATCCTCGCCAAATGGGGCTTGCAGGAGCAGGGCGTGCAGAAGGCGTTGGTCAATGCGAGCAACTGAACGCCGCCAGCCTGACGAGCGGCCGCACTGGCCCGAAGACCGGCGCTCGTGCGTCGCGCTCGCCTTTGATCTCGACGGCCCGACCGGCGGCGCGATGCTCGACGGCTCGATCTGGCGCAATCCGGCGTACTTCACGCTCGGTGCGTATGGACCGTGGCGCGCGCTCGGACGGATTCTTGATCTGCTGCGCGAACGCGAGGTCCGCGCCACCTTCTTCGTGCCAGCGTGGGTGCTCGAAAACTGGCCGTCGCAATGCTGTGAGATCGTGCGCGGCGGGCACGAGGTCGCGTATCACGGCTATCGGCACGAGGCGTTCTGGACGCTCTCGCCGGAACGTCAGCGCGAAGTCATGGCGATCTCGAAGCAGGCGTTCGAACGTCATCTCGGTGTGCGGCCGGTCGGGTTTCGCACGCCGTCGGGCGATTGGACCGCGGAGACGCCCGGCATTCTCGCGGAGTTCGGCGTGCGGTATTCAAGCTCGATGCGCGGCGACGACCGTCCCTATCTGCTCGATGCCCACAGCGGTCTGATCGAGATTCCGGCGCGCTGGGAACTGGACGACTACGCGTCGCTGGCCTATCAGCGCAAGCCGGATTTTCCGGCGGGACTCGACCGTATCGCGAGCTACGAGACCGCGCTCGACAACTGGATGCGCGAGTTCGACGGCGCACACGAAGAGGGGCTTTGCATGACCACGCTGTTTCATCCGAAGGTGTCGGGGAAGCCCGGGCGCATCGCGCTGCTCGAAGGTCTGATCGATCACATGATCGATGCGGGCGGCGTGTGGTTCGCCACCGGCAGCGAAGTGGCGGGCTGGTGGACCGGAAGCGGGCAGGCCCGCGCATGACGACGCACGCCACGTGGCCTTGGCCGTCAGGTGCGCGCTCGGCGGTGATCCTCACCGTCGATTTCAATCACGATCTCGGCATTCGCACTCAGGCGCCGGATATCGCAGGGCGCGACAAGTCGCTGTCCGTGTGGCAGTACGGCACGCGGCGCGGCGTGGATCGGCTGCTGGCGACGTTCGCCGAATTCGATGTCCCCGCGACCTGGTTCGTGCCGGGACAGGTCGCGCGCACGCACCGCGAACAGGTCGAAAGTATCGTTGCCGCTGGCCACGAGATCGGCCTGAGCGGCGACGCGTGCGAGGACTTCGACACGCTCGATCTTGCCGGACAAATGCAGGCGTTCGATCGGGGACACGCCGCGCTGAGCGGCGTGCTCGGTCGCGCGCCCACGGGCTTCCGGCCGTTCACCGGCAACTGGGCGCCGGGCTTCGCCGCGTACCTGCACGGGCAGGGCATCCGCTGGACCTCGACCTGGTATGGCGACGATCTGCCGTATCACCATCACGATGCCCCGCTGATCGAACTGCCGCTTCATGTCGAACTGGAAGACGAGCCGTACTTCGCGTTCAATCTCGCGCCGCCGGTGCCGCTGGGGCAATCGCGTATCGCGTCCTATCGCGAGGTGCTCGGCAACTGGACGCGCGATTTCGACGGGTTCCATCGCTTCGGCTTGTGCTTCGTGATGCGGCTGCATCCGGAGATCATCGGGACGGCGGGACGCATCGGCGTGCTGCGTTCGCTGCTCGCGACCATGCGCGAGCGCGGCGATGTCTGGTTCGCCACCGGCGCGCAGGCAGCCGCGTGGTGGCGCGAACGCTCGTCGGGCAACGCGCCCGGTCATCCGGTCGAGGTGTCCGAGCGTCACAGGAGCGCGATCGAATGAACATGAGGGAAACCTTGCTCTCGGAGCGGCTTGCAAACTTCATAGCGGCGTCGTCGTTCCACGATCTGCCACCCGAGGTCGTCGCGAAGGCGAAACGGCATCTTCTCGACACGCTCGGCGCGGCGCTGGCGGGGACGCGCACGGAACCGGCGCGTCACGCGCGCAACGTGATGGATTCGACCGGTGCGGCCGTGGGCTGGGGCAGGGCGAAAGGCGCGAATCCGCGCGATGCCGCGTTCATAAACGGCGTGGCGGCGCACGCGCTCGAACTCGACGATTCCGGCGGCTGCGATCACTCGGGCGCGGTGGTCGTGCCGGCGGTCTTCGCGGCCCTCGCGAGCACAGAGCGTCCAGTGTCGGGCGCAACCTTGCTGCATGCGATCGTGCTCGGCTACGACGTCGCGCGGCGCGTGCTCGAAGCGTGCGGCGGCTACGCGGCGCACAACAGTCGAGGCTGGCATTCGACGATGAGCTGCGGCGTGTTCGGCGCCGCCGCTGCGAGCGCGCGCGTGCTGGGCTGCGACGCGCGGGGCATCGGCGCGGCGCTCGGTCACGCGGCGAGTTTCGCAGGCGGACTGTGGGGCTTCATCCATGACGGCGCGCAGACCAAGCGCCTGCATTCCGGACGCGCGGCGGAGGGCGGTCTCACAGCGGCGTTGCTCGCGGCGAACGGCATGGGTGGCGCCACGCGCATTTTCGAAGATGTCTGGGGCGGGTTCCTGCGCACCTACGCACCGGAGTCGGCGTGTCCCGACGCGCTGCTCGCGGATCTCGGGACGAACTGGAAGCTCATGCGCTGCTCCATCAAGCCGCATGCCTGTTGCCGCAGCATTCATGCGGCGCTCGACGCGCTTCTCGAACTGGCGCGCCATGGACCGGTCGTGCAGGTGCGCGTGCGGCTGAGCGTCTTCGTGCACGGCATGTGCGGCGATTTCACGCCGGTCAATCTGGCATCGGCGCAGATGAGCATGCCGTATGCGCTCGCCGCCGCGCTCGTGTTCGGCCGGACGGACATCGATGCGTTCCTGCGGCGCGCGCGCGAAGATGAGCGGGTGGCCGCGATGATGACACGCATCGTGCTCGAACCCGACCCTTCACTGGCGGATCTCGACGAGCCTGACGTCACCGTGGCCTATGCGAATGGCGCGTCGCGCACTCTGCGAGCGGCGATTGCTCTGGGCGACCCGCGCAATCCGCTCGATGATGACCGGCTCTTCGCGAAGTATCGAGGGCTGGCGGAGGACGTGATAGGAGTTGAAGGCGCAGACGCGCTGGCGCGGGCCGTGTGGAACATCGAGACTTGCGCTGACGCGCGCGAGATCACGGACCTGCTTGGAGGCGGCGCGCACACGACGCTCCATACCGCCGCTAGTGAGCTCGTTTAGGAGGGCGTCGCACACACTGCTCGGCATCACCGTGTGTCGGTCTTCCGCAAGAAATTTTTCTTTTAAGAGATACACGCGATGACCGGTTGAAGAACCGCGCGCGCCGCGTCGTTGTTGACGGCGAACCCGTCTCTGGAACTAGTTGTAATCCAAGACGGGCTTGCTGTGCAAGAACTGATCATCGCCGACCTCGCAAGGTGCTCTGATCCGCTCCGACCGTTGTTGCTGACATTTGTACGAAACCTCAACGCGGAATCGGTGTGGCGCGTGCCTGAAAAAACTGGCCGTTGTATCTTTCAAATAGATAACGCGATTCGCACTATCGTATTGCGATTGCGTCTGAACCTCAAGCTCGCGCCACCCCGTTCCAACTTCACAGCGACTTTCCCCAATCCCAGTCGCGCCCCAATCCCCCCGACACGCTTTCTCTCCACCCGAGCTCATCCCCGCCACAAACAATCGTTGATCCCACACCACCGCTTGCGGTGCGGAGGCGACCAGGCGGGCCGTCTCAGGGTGCGTCAGAGAGTAATCAATGCTGTCGAGTTTGAAGCAAGAGCTTGGGCAAGCGCCTGACACGATCGAATGCGTAGCGTTACGCGGGATCCGAACTAAACCGGGATTGAATCCGGATGGCGGGTTAACGTCTACGCTCTGATAAGTAGCGTGCCGCTGCCTCGAGCACATTCGCCCAATTTCTTTCACTACTGGGGGTAGTTAAACCTTGATGACGAGATCGGTGTACTTCGCGACATGGTCGTCATCAGTGAGCAGGCGAAGCGGCTCCGTGATGGCTTGCGCGATCAGCAGTCGATCGAACGGATCACGATGGATATCAGGAAGATCACGCACTGCTGCGGCGTGCGCTGCGGTAACGGGTAGGTGGGCGAATCCTGCGTCTTCGATCCGCGCCACAAGCTCGTTCACGTCGACGTCAAGCTTGCCCAGTCCCGACTTGATGGAGACTTCCCATATGCTCGCCGCACTGACAAAGACGGCGTCGGCGCTTAGCAATGTGGTCTCGGCTCGCTTAGTGAGCCGCTTGTCTCCGCTCATCGCCCACAAGAAGACATGCGTATCGATGAGCAGGCGCATTACCGCCCCTCGAAGGTGGCGAGAATATCTTCCGGCAACGGTGCATTGAAGTCGCTTGCAATCTTGATCTTGCCTTTCATCAATCCGAGCCGGAGTTTTGGCGATCTTTCAACGGCGACAAGACGAACGACGGGCGTGCCGGCCTTTGCGATGACCACCTCCTCACCACCTACCGCAGCCTCAATCAGGCGCGAAAGCTGAGATTTGGCCTCATGGATGTTGACAGTTTGCATCAGAACTCCGGTGAATAGCCTAGTCTAGCTTAGCTAAGCCTGATAATCAAGCATGGTCCCGCGCAAGCCTAGTCCGCGGCCAATTCATCGAACACGTAGACTGCACGATCCATCGAGTCCGTCGCACGGTTAGCCACGGGAATGTCCGTGTCCGCAATCGCTTTCGAATTCGGATATCGCAATGCGGGCGCATTCAACACCCTGTTTCGGAAATCGATGGGCGAAACGCCGCAACGCTATCTCCGGAGTTCGACGAGCGGTGGCGAAGAATGACCGGCACGCCAAGCATGGTCTTACTGGAAGCGGACATGCAAGGTCCCACCGGCCGCCGACGCTTGGAGCGCGGGTCGGCCATCGAAGGTAGTGCGCGCGACGCGTATGGTCGTGAATTCTGCGAGAAACGCCCGCGGGACGTCCGCGAAAGACGAGCCGAGCTGCGTGGGTAAGCATGGTGTCATCGCAATAAGAGCGGTCGCAATCGGAGATGAATGCGCATCATGCGAATCGACGAACAGAATTTGCTTGATCGCCTGTCGGCCGTCGAATTCGACCTTGAGGAGGTCGTCATGCGTGCAAGGTCATCGGTGGATGCAGTTTCGGCGATCACCGGGCTCTCGTGCGTGTGCTTGCTTTTCACGGGCGTTCCATTTTCGACGACCGTGCCGGGCGATCCAGCGCGCGCAATGCCACGCAGCGCCTCGCCAATGCGATGTCTTGCATGCCGTCCGTTACGCGCCTGGTGTTACGCCGGTGCTGCTTCGAAACGTTTATTGGCCTCGTGCTTCGGCTTTCTTCCGGCGGGCTGCGCGACCGGCGCGGCGATATCAAACATCGTCATAATGGGCTGAATCACTCCGCTTTCTCGCCAGCGGTAATAAGCCCCATAACACGTCGAATACGGCGGATAGATCGCTGGTAACTGCGACCAGCTCACATGATTTTCGCTGACCCAGAGTAATGCGTCGAAAATCGAGCGCAGACGTGGATCGCGATAACACGAGACCTTTGCTTCAACGAGAACGGGACGAATGAGTTCCCATTCCCGGCCAGTAAGTTGGCGTGCCATTTTTATACGGATTTCTATTGTCAAAGTGCAATGTCAATCGCTGTCGCGCACGGAAAGCCCGGTTATGCAGACATATTCATCTTCGACATCGTGGTGTGCGGCCACAATCGACTTGGCGCTCTTGAGCAATCGCGCTTCACGCGCGTGGGCATCGATCCCCGCCGCCACCAGCAACCGGATGGTTTGCTGCCCGATCAACGGATGTCCGTCTTTCTCCTCGACGACGAACGTGACGTCCACTGTGCCAACAAAGTCTTCCATTTTGTTTGTCTCTCAGGTTCTTTGACCTCGCGCAAGCCTGTGGCCGCGCTTTATTTATTCTTTTTTCGGTGCGTTGCGAAGTTTTTCGTCTCTTACGCGCCGTCTCTCGGATTCAAGTCGAGATTAAATAAACCGTCCGAGAATGTCAAATACATTTGACGGTAGAAGTTAAAAGGCCGACGTCAACGTCGTGCGCCCCCGTCGCCGTATAGTCGCTCGTCCTCATCCGGGTAGAGCGCTTCGATCACGCGGCTTAAGTCGACCATCGCGCGATGCGCGTCGTCTCGACCGTTTGCCTCTAAAATGTCGATCAGATCGACGAAGACGCCTAGGAAGTTCGCGGGAACGGCTTCGCTGCGGCCGTCGACGCGCTCCGCATCGGCTTTTGCGTAGAGTGCCAGCGCAAACCGCACCTCCAGTTCGTTGAACTCGGAAGCGGGCAGCGGGTCGGTCAATGCCTCCACGGGACGGGGGGAAAGACGAAGGGGGAATCGAATGACGTGGCGGGAATCCGGCATTGGAAGCTCCAGGATGGCCTGCGGAAACTGAAATCGTCCGCACACTAGTCACCTTGGCAAGCAATCGAAAGTCCCGTTCCGGCTTCACTCCGAATTACGCTTTGTTAGGAGCCGTTAATGAGAAGAGATTGGTTCGAATTGTTCGACGAACTCAAGGCCGTTCACGGATTTCGCAGCGATGCGCAGGTTGCGGAATCTCTCGGTGTAACGCGTTCGCAAATTTCCGCTTGGCGCAACGGTAAATCCGAGCTTGGAACCGTAACCAAACTCCAAATTCTTCACGCACTAGGTCGCGACGACCTTCAATCCGCGCTCGAGAGCTTGCTCGCTGACGAGAATCGATCTGAACGTGAAGCTCGACATCCCGACGAGATTTCAATCGCGCGCCACGTGTCCGAAAGGAACGCGAAAAGGAATTAGACGCGCAATTCGCTCGTCCAGATATCCCCAACCGAGGCAGTGCAACTGCGCATGATTCAACTCGCGACGGATGCATGAGCCGATCTACGACACCGTCTCGACGGGCGCGAGGCTATCGAGGCGCGCTGCAGAGCAGCGTGAAGCTCAAAGAGAATTCGGTTTCGTTGGAACTTGCCCTCGCGTCGTCGCTTCCGACTCGTCGGAAAAAATGAAAGGCACTATGGAAAAGTGAACATTCGGACGCTGCGTCGTCAGCGTGTTCCATAGACTGCAGTTAACACCCGCGTCTCAGACGCATCGACCGCGCCAGCGCACCGCCGGCTCTTTTTTTCGCCCCACAGGGACTTCGTCCCTATGGGCGTCGTCTTTTTCGGGGCTTCTCTTTGGAAGCCATCATGAAAGTCACGCCTGCTCAACTCACCGAGCTCCTCTCGATTTACGTTCCGAAGCGTCTTCCGGTGCTCATCACCGGTCGCCCCGGCATCGGAAAGAGCGACATTGTCGAACAGACCGCGCAAGCGACTGATCACGAACTGCTCATCAGCCACCCGGTGGTCGAGGATCCGACCGACTCGAAAGGGTTGCCGTTTCCCTCGGCCGACGGCGCCACCGCGAAATTCCTGCCCTTCGGGGATCTGGAACGCGCGATGAGTGCCAGACGCCCGCTTATCTGGTTCTTGGATGACCTTGGGCAAGCCTCTCCCGCCGTCCAGGCCGCGAAGATGCAACTGCTGCTCGCGCGACGCGTCGGGGAGCACGTTCTCCCGCCTCAGGTGACGTTTCTGGCGGCGACCAATCGCCGGACGGACAACGCCGGCGTGTCGGGCATCCTCGATCCGGTCATCTCCCGGTTCGCGACCGTGGTCGAACTGGAGCCGTCGATCGACGGTTGGACGCAATGGGCCGTGCGCGAAAACATCCCGCCCGCGCTCATCGCGTTCCTCCGCTTCCGCCCGGATCTGCTTTCCGTGCAGAAGACCTCGCGCGATATCGAGAACGCGCCGAGTCCGCGTAGTTGGGGGTTCGTGGCCAAAACCATGGATGTCATCCCCAAGCATCTGGAGCACATCTCCTACGCAGGATCGGTAGGAGAGGGTGCTGCCACCGAGCTCGTCGCCTTCCTCCAGATCTTCCGCGAGCTACCGCAGCCTGATGCGATTCTGCTCGCACCGAACACGGCGATGATTCCGTCGACGCCGTCGGCGCTCTACGCGATAGCGGCCGCCTTGGCCGCGCGCGCAAGCGATGCGAATTTCGATCGAGTCGTGCGTTACACCGAGCGCCTCATCGAAGATGGGCATCGCGAATTCGCGGCGCTGTTGGTGAGGGACGCAATGCAGCGTTCGCCACGTATCCAGAATTCATACTCATTCATCGTGGCGCAAGGCGGTCCGATCGGTCAGATCATCCGCGGCGAGTAGCGCCCACCAGCATCAATTTTTCCAGCTTTCAGCTCTTGGCCCTGTCGCGTCCCCGCACGCACAGGGCCATTTTTCTTGTTTCAGCCATCCTCTTTCCATACGGAGTTGTCTCATGGACATCACATCCATCCAATCAAAGGTCATGCTGTGTTCGGTCACGATTTCCACCTGGGTTGGCCGCCGATTCGACGGCAAGGTGACCCAGGAGGTCGAGAACAAGCATCATGCGAAGGGCATCGGCAGATTCAACAAGCGTCTGCTCCCCGAGCATGCGCCGAGTTTTGCCGAAGTCGTGACACTTGCCGGTCGCATCCGGTCGTACTTTTACGACCACACTCTGAAATATGACCAACTGGGCGTGCGCCTGCTGCCGACGATGGTCTACATGGACTTCGCCGAAAGGATGCGCTCGTTGAAAGACGAGTTCGACCTGGGGGTGTCCGTTTTCCTGACCGACTACCTCAACCTGAAGGAAGCCGCACGCGACGAGCTCAACGGCTTGTTCAACGAGGCTGATTATCCGACCCTCGCGGAACTGTCCACCAAGTTCGGTGTGAAGATGGCGGTTCTCCCGTTTCCCGACGCCAGCCAGTTTGGCGTCGAGTTGCCAGCGAATGTCCTCACCACGCTCAAAAGCGAGCTAGACCAGCACGTTCTGGCGTCGATCGCCACAGCGAATGACGATCTGGTGCGACGACTGTATGAAGCCGTATCGCAGATGGCCAATCGGCTGTACGCGACAGGCAACGTCCGGCTCGACGTCGCCAACAATGTGCGGGAGCTCTGTGCGCTGCTGCCGAAGCTCAACTTCTCGAACGACCCGCAGCTGACCCATATCCTCGAGCAAGCCAAGACGCATCTGGCCACGCATACGGGTGCGGAACTCAAGGATTCGCGCGTGCTTCGCTCTCAGGTGGCCAGCAAGGCACACGAAATCGAGGGCCTCATGGCGGCGTTCATGGGCATTCATCCCGAGCCGATGGAAGTCGAATCGGCACAGCCGAGCCAGCTTCTTCTTGTCGCATAAGGGGGCATCATGGACCGCGATACAACAGTGTTGGGGGCCATGTCGAGCACTGGCGCGGTTCATCCGCGCATTGCCCGGCAGCGCACCGAGCTGGTTCTGTCCCAGCCGTTCTTTGGGGCGCTCGCGCTCCGATTGAACGTGCGGGAGGATCCGACGGCCAAGACGTTCTGGGTCGACGGTGAGACGCTAGGATACTGCCCCGGCTATCTCGATTCGCTGAGTGATCTCGAGCTGCGTGGTGTCATCGCGCACGAGGTGCTCCACGTCGCAAATGGCCATTGCTGGCGCCAGGGTGCAGGCGATCCGAAGCGGTGGAACGACGCCTGTGACTATGCGATCAATCCGATCGTTTTGTCGTCAGGCATGGTCCTGCCAAAGGGATTGCTGGTCGATCCACGCTACACCGGCAAGTCTGCCGAGGAGATTTACGGGTTGCTGACGCAAGACGAAAAGCAGAAGCAGAATCAGCCTCAACCTCAACCTCAGGCGCCGGAGCCGCAACCTCAAGCGCCGCCGCTTCAGCAAGAGAGCTCATCGGGCCCGCCGTCGCAATCCAACCAGAAGCCGGGCGGATCGAAACGGCCACAGCCTGGGCAGCAGCCTGAACAGCCCGCCGACAACAATCCGGGTTCCTTCGGTGAAGTCCGACCGTACAAAGGCTCGGACAAGCCCGTGAAGGAAGCCGAGTGGAAGGTGGCGGTGACGCAAGCCGCGAAGGCTGCGGCGATGCGGGGGAAGTTGCCGGGCGACCTGCAGGCAATGGCGGGCGAGGCCGTTCGGCCGGTGGTCGACTGGCGGGCCGTGTTGCATCGGTTCGCGCAGCAATCATCTCCAACGGACTACAGTTTCGCTATGCCCAACCGCCGCTATCTGCACCTCGGTTTCTACCTGCCTGCGCTGCACACCCCGGCAATGGGCGACGCGGTGTTCGTGCGGGACTCCAGTGGCTCGGTATTTGACGAGACGCAGGCGCAGTTCGATGCGGAGATCCTCACGGTCTTCCATTCGTTGAAGCCGGCGCGTCTGATCGTTATGGATTGCGATACCCGCGTGACGCAGGTGCAGATTTTCGAGCGGGGTGACTCGCCCGAGATTATGCCGGTGAGGGGCGGCGGCGGGACGGCGTTCGCTGATCCGTTCAATCGGGTCGCACAGGACGGCATGAACCCCGCGTTTCTGGTCTACCTGACGGATATGGTTGGTAAGTTTCCGGCCGTGGGACCGCACTATGCGGTGCTGTGGGCGTCAACCACGCCGCTTGCGCGGGCGCGGAAAGCCCCCTTCGGCGAAACAGTTGAAGTGATGTGTTAGTCCCGGCTGCTCAGGGTCAGTCTCGAAACCGAAGCCCCGCCATGTGCGGGGCTTTTTATGTTTGGGCGACGACCTAGACATCGTTGAAGTTGCGCGCTCAAACAGAGTGGAAGCGCGCTTGTATCTGAGGCGACACTCTTTCGTGGTGCCTTCTCTGAATGAGCGCTCGGGAGAATGCGAACCGTTGCATTGGAAAGCGACGACTCGATCTTGCTCGCAGGGTGAATCGGCACAGAACCCGATTCAGGCAAAGAAAAACGCTCGCGCAAGCAGCGTGGACAACTCCGGCGCCTCATGCTTATTTTGAACATGCGAATTCATGGGTCGGCGTCGCCTCTATTTCGACACGTTGCCCGTTCACCTCGATGTCGCGCAGACGCGGCTCGACCAGCCGAAATGTGCCCTTCGACAACGCATCGCGTATTGCAGCGCAGTTTGGTGCGATCGAGAACTTTCCCGCAAGTTGCCATGCGTCGTCTCCCGCTTGATGGAACACGAACCCGATACTTCCACTGTTCGGAAAAAGCACGACATCGACTTTCCTGTCGCCGGTCAGGTCGACCAGATAGGCGTCGCAGTTCACCGATCCGAAATTCAGACACGCCGGAAGCACTGAGCGTTGCGCCGCGCGCTTCCAATCCGTCGAGAGAAACGAATCTGGGACCCTCACGCCGGGCGTGCGCGAAACGATGTTATTCGCGAGCGTCGCAGCGTCTGGGCGGCTTGCGATCGACTCAGCGCTCTCAGGTTCACTCGCAGCCTTGGCGCTGAGCGTGCGAATTGAGGCGGATCCGGCCGCCTCGGTCTCCTGTTGCAGATGCGCGAGGGCGGTGCGGCCGTATCTGGCGGACCTAAATCGCAGGAAAGCGTAGTCGAATTGATCAGGTTGGATTCTGCCCGCAAGTAGACGACTCACCTGGCTGTTCACCGACAGACGCGCTGGATCGGCCAGCGGCGTGAAGACCGCGATCAGCACCGCGACCGATATCCACGCCGCGACCACATTGACTGGCGCGATGTGCCCGAGCGTGTCGTCGCGGCCGAGAGCCGCCCATGCATAGCCGATCGCGTAGACGGACGCTACGACCGCGCCCGTGCAGGCAAGGACGCGGCGCGGTGTGAGCCCGTACTGCCCAATGCGCAACGCGAGTGCGTAGGCCGCTAGCAGCACGAGCACCGGCAGCAGCAGGCACGCGACGCGCATGCAGATGCGCAATACACGTGGCGATGGGTTGGGCTTCGGGCCGTCCCTGAAGACGGAGTTCAAAAGCACGATCTTCAGCGCCGCGACGCCGAGAAGTATCCACGTGGCCGAGCGCGTCGCCCAAAGCAGATCGAGGCCGGCGAAAGGCAGAGAGCCGAGGAATCCCGCGACAATGACGACGAGCACGAGCAGTAGCCAGGAAAGCAGCGACAACACCAGTGTGCGTGAACCACGGATGATTTCCGGCCGCACGTCGGTGATGTGCAGCGCGGATGCGAACGCCATCGCCGCGACGGGAAGGTCGAACCACGATTCACGCAGGAGCCGTTCCAGGAAGTGCAGCTTGACCAGTAGGAACAGCGCCGCGCCCAGCCGGAGTACGAGAAACAGCGCGCCTGTGAAGAAGGCGGACAGACCTATCTGCAGTCCAAGCTTCCAGCTGATCTCGAAATAGCCATCGTACGGCGCGAACCATGACTGTGCCGCCTCACCGGCAAGAACGAGGCAATAGGCGATGAACACGATTACGCCGCTGTAGAAAATCACGGCCGCCGACGGCAGTACAACGCCGTTGTGGCCGAACGCGTGGACGCCGGTCATTCCGGTGCCCGCGGAACGCCATGCGTCGTGGCATCCGAGGATCAAGACAATGGCGCCGAGCAGGATGGTCCACAGTGCGAGCCGCGGGCCGCGCATGCGCTGAAAGCCCACAACGAGCATTGGCGGAACGAACAGGGCGACGAGAATCAGCGGGAAGAACAGCAGCGGAGTGGTCGCGATGCTGCCGCGCGTGTGTGCGGCGTTCATCAACAGATAGAGTGCCACTCCCTGAAGCAGACCGAAGAGCAGTCGCGGCGCGAAGAGCGTCTGGCCGCGCACGGCCTGTGGCGTGCTTAGTTGATCGTTGTGCATCTTTTTCCCCGTTCAGGCCGATGTGTATTTGTTTTGAGTGCGCGCGAGATTCTCATGCGTGAACGCTCACGCGTACGTTGCGCGAAAAATGCCGGCGAGCAGGCGCGCGATTGCGGCGCGTCCGAAGGCACGGCCCACATCCACGAACGCGGCCGGCCGCGTGATGACGTGCATCTCAGGATAAACGATGGTTCGGGTGAAAGCGATGCGATTTCCGCTGTCTCTCTGCTGATGTGACGCTAACACGTTAGCGGATTCGAGGAGCAGGAAGGTGAGGTTGTGGGATTTCGAAGGCGGCGCCGTCCACAATCACCGCATGGTCCAAAGGCGCCTGATTTGATGCCTCTTTCGGTGCCCATGGGAGCCTGGCTGCTCGAACAATATAGGACATGTTAGATCGCCCACAGATCATCGCATGTCCGATACGTCCGAAAACTCATTGCTGAAGTTGCGACCGCTCGAAGCGGAGGCGGTGCGCATGTTCTTCCAGGCGCTGGCCCCGCTTCGTGAGTTGCTCGATGCGCCCGATCTCGCGGAAATCATGATCAACGACTACCGCAACGTCTGGGTCGAGCGCCGTGGGGTGATGACCCGCGAGAA
Source organism: Caballeronia sp. LZ043 (assembly GCF_031451075.1). Classification (NCBI taxonomy): domain Bacteria; kingdom Pseudomonadati; phylum Pseudomonadota; class Betaproteobacteria; order Burkholderiales; family Burkholderiaceae; genus Caballeronia; species Caballeronia sp. LZ043. Next base: position 97,730 of record NZ_JARUXT010000057.1, read on the forward strand.
CGTCGGTCTCCGTCCCGAGCATCTCGAAGGGGCAATTCACTCGTTGGCATCATCGGTGGAGAAGTCGGTTAAGGCGGGTAGCGACAAAGGCATCATCAACGCCGGTCACCAGAATCTGCGTATCGCGGCAGTCATGAGCCCGACCTCGATCGACGGCCATGCGCTGAGCATACGGAAGCACCGCGAATCCAAGCTGTCGCTGGCCGACTACGTGAGCATGGGCGCTTTCGCGGCCGCAATCGCGCGGCCCGAATTTGCCGAGGCGATCCATTTTGAGGAAGGTCTCGAGAACGAAGCACTGATGGGCGCGCTCGTCGCGCTCGTGCAGTCACGCAAGAACGTCCTGGTCGCGGGCGGTACCTCCGCCGGCAAGACGACGTTCCTCAATGCGCTGATCGAGCAGATCCCGGCGGACCAACGCGTCATTTCGATTGAAGACACGATGGAGCTGAAGCTGCACGTGCCCAACCGCGTGCGTTTGCTCTCGAACGCTGACACGAACGTGACGACGCAACTACTTGTCGCCCTCTGCCTGCGCTTTCGCCCCGACCGAATCATAGTCGGCGAAGTACGGGGAGGCGAGGCCTACGACCTTTTGCAGGCGCTCAATACCGGTCACGACGGCGGGCTCGCCTCGATCCACGCGAACAACGCGCGGACCGCACTGAGCCGGCTCGAATCGCTCGCCATGCTCGGCATTCCAACCGGCTCACGGTGGGAACTGGAGGATATGCGCAAGAACATCGCCGACTGCTTCAACTACGTGGTGCATTTCAGGCGCACGGGCGAGATGCGGCACGTGTCCGAGATCCTCGAGATCCGCGGCTTCAAAGACAACGATTACGACCTACAACGGGTTTTTTAACGGGAAGACATCAAATGAAGGGCAAGAAATTTTTGAATCACGCGGCGGCAATTAGCAAACGCCTGCGTGTGGGCAAGCCGATGCTCGTCGGAGCGCTCCTAAGCGTCATGTCGGTGGCCGCAATGGCGGCCGGCGACTACTCGTCGCTCACCGGTCTGACGGACATCATCTGCACGATCAGCAACCTGATCAGCGGCCCGTATCTGTACGGGATCGGCATCGTGCTGATCACGCTCGGCGGCGTGGCGGTGGCCAACTCGGAAAGCAATATCGCCAAGACGTTCTCCGTGGTGCTGATCGGCCTGGGCATCGCGTCGGTCGCGGTGCCCATCATGCGCGATCACTTCCATATGGCCGTCGCCTGCTGACATGCGCCAGCACAAGGTGAGTAGAGGACTTTCGCTACCGCGCCAGATGGGCGGGGCAGACCGGGGACTCGCGATCTTCAACGGGACGCTGACGGCGTTGCTCTGCTACACGAGCTGGAGCCCGGCGTTCCTGATCGTCGGCGTCATCGTGCATTTTTTTCTGCGCTGGAAGAGTTCGACCGATCCGTGGTGGCGGATCGTCATGCTCGTCTATAACCGCTATCCGGACGTGTATGAGCCCGGACCTAGCGCGAGGTTCAGCGCGCGATTCAAGCGGCCGTACGGGTTCGACCAGGATCTGCCATGTTGAAGATGACGTTCACGAAGCGCGCGGTGCAGGAGATTGCACCGTGGGCAACGTTCGTGACGCCCGAACTGGTCCTCAACAAGGACGGGTCGCTTCTGACGGTGTTCGAGTTCGAAGGGATCGACGCAGATTCACCCAATCCCGGCGACATCACGGCCGCGCGGGACAACCTGGACCATGCGTGCCGCAACTTCGACCACCGTGTGACCGCATGGTGGCGCATGTCGCATCGCCGCGTGAAGGGCGGCATCGACGGTGAGTTCTCGGCCGCGTCTTCCGCACGCATCGACGCTATCAATCAGGCCAACATCGGGAGCGGCAATTTCTTCGAAAATGCCCATTCGCTTGCCTTGGCGTTCACGCCAGAGACTGGAATTTCCCGAATCTTCGACAAAATCAGCTACCACATGACGGTTGGGGGCCAGAATCTGTTCGCCGCGATGTTCGAGGTGGCGAAAGACACTATCCTCGCTCGCAGCGCCTTTGCCTTTGATTTGACGAAGATTCAAAACGAGATCAAGCGGTTCGAGTCCGTGATCGATGGCTTTGTGGGAGGTGTGACACGGCTCAAGATGAAGAGGCTCCAGTTGCAAAACGCACTGGCGTTCCTGCACCAGCGAGCGAATCCGTCAGCGCCCAAGCGACGTGTGCGCTATCCGGTCACCATGCTCGATACGCACCTGACGGAGACTGAAGTCACGATCGGTGCGACCGAATTGATGTTCGAGTCGGCGCACGGCAAGGTGTATGCGCGCATCATCGGCGTGAAAGAGTGGATGGGCTTTCAAGAGGCGGCTCTCGATGTGCTCGCGCAGGTCGATGCGGAACTGGACGTCTGCGTGATGTTCCGCTTCCTCGATACGTCGCGCGCGAGCAGCTACATCAAGAAGATTCGGGGCTTTTACAAGGTGGCGGCCTTCAATCCGGCCGCGATCTTGAAGCAGTGGGCAACGAAAGAGGAGCAAAAAAACGATGAGGGTCGCGAGCTGCTGGCCAAAGAGGCCGGCGACGCGCTTGCGAAGCTCGATGCCGAGGGCCAACAGTATGGGTTCGCGAATATCTCCATCGTGGTGTACGGCAACACGCCCGAGGAATGCGAGGATGCGACGCGCCAGGTAGTCGGTGTGATCGGGAATGCGGGCTTCGGGGTCATCCTGGAGAAGACGAACCTGTTCGCCTCATGGAGCGCAACGCTGCCCGGCCGATGGGATCAGCAAAAGCGGCTTCAGTTCGTCGAAACGCCGGCGGTGTCCGATATCGCGCCGTTGTGCAGCGTCGGAGAGGGCTCCAAGGTGAACGAGTGGCTGACGCAGCAGTCGGGGAAAAAGACCGGCCCGCTGACGTGCCTCCCGACCCGCTACCGGACGCTGCAGTACCTCGATCTGCATCACCCGGGCGGGAAGGGCCACCTCTTGGTCGTCGGCCCGATCGGGGCTGGTAAGTCGATCATCCTCAATTTCATTGTCGAGCAGACGGACCGGCACGGTGCGCGCCGCATTCGCTTCGACAAGGATCGATCGACGCGGATTCCGACCATGCTGGGCGACGGCCGATTTATCGACGCGACGGGCCGCTTCGAGGCGGCGACGTCCGTCAATCCGCTCTCATTGATCGGGGACGAAAAGCATTGGCCGTATGTGGCGGACTGGGTCAAGCTTGTCATCGAAGGCGCGGACTACACCTGCACGCCGCAGCAGGAAACAGAAATCTTCGAACGGATCCGCACGCTCGCGAAAGCATACCCGCCGGATACCTGGCGCCTGTCAGGCTTGATCACCCTTCTGTCGTCGGATCTTCGGGACCGGCTGTTCGTGTGGACGGACGGGCAGAAGAATGGTCGCTTCTTCGATCATATCGAAGACGGATTCGCGATCTCCGACAATCTCTCGATCGAAATGGGAGACCTGTTCCAGAACTTCCCGGTCGCGGCCGCCCTGTTCATGGATTACGCGTTCTACCGGATTGCCCAGATTCTTGACGGCAAGCGCTACACCGTCATCGAGATCGAGGAGGCGGGGTTCTTCTTCACCTACCCGAAATTTTATGCGCGGCTGGAAATTTGGGCAGTCACCATCAGAAAGCTGAACGCGGTATTGCTCATGGCGACGCAATCGCTGGGACAGCTGGCACGGGTACCGAATTTCGAGATTCTCAAAGAGAACGTCCCGAACATCATCTATCTGCCCAACAGCGACGCGATCAACAACCAGACGCTCTATCGCGACATCTTCGGGCTCACACAGCACCAGATTCGAATGATCTCGGAAGCCGTTCCCAATCGCGATTATCTGCTGGTCACGGCAACCCTCACGCGGATGCTGCAGGCACAGTTCCCGAAGGAGGCGCTTGCGTATCTTCGTTCGGACGGCCGCGCACAGGCGCTGCTGGACAAGCACGTAAAGTCGGGCAACACACACTGGAAAGAAGACTATGTGCGTGACGTGCTCGCGAACGCGTAACTGCTATCACAAGGAAAATCGAAAAATGATGAAAAAGATCCTGCGCAGCATCGTTGCGACCGGGGTGCTGACGATTGGTCTCTTGCAACACGCACATGCAAATCTCCCTGTGTTCGATGCCTCGAACTTCATCCAGAACACGGCGACCGCGATCGCAGCGGTGAAAGGGGAGGCCTATCAGGACAGCAACCTGATCTATCAGTATCAGATGATGCTCAATCAACTGAAGCAGGCGACCTCCCTCGATCCGTCGGCAATGATGGCGCAGCTGAAAAGCATCACGGGTGACATCACTGACCTCTCGAAGTACAGCGATGCGCTGAAGGATCTGTATGGCGGGCTCCAGAGCAACGCCGAGTATGCGAGCCACGTGCAGTCGTTGATCACTCAATCCGGGAAGACGTCGGATCAGTGGTTCACCGATCAGAACACGCTCCTTCAGAACAACGACAAGACGGCCAAGCAGTTGTTCCAGCAAGGCAATGACGTTATCTCGCATGTTGGGGCGCTTGCGAAGCGTCGTCAGGAGATTCAGGACCAGCTGAATATGTCGCCGACAATGGAGGCGACCGCAGCGCTCACGACGCACATGCTCGACATCATCTCGAGTCAAAACAGTGACCTGCTCTCCATGATGGCAGCAAAACAACGGAACGACGCGATCAAGGATTCGGCGAGCGTCGCAGACCAGAAGGAGAACAGCGCGGTGCAAGCGGCACTGAAAACGCAGCAGGACCGCGAACGGGCCGCCTATAACGCACAGATCGGTGCTTCGCCGGTGTTGGGGCAATGACGATGCGTTCTCCCTATCACTTCGTTCGTGTCGTTTTTCTGCTGATGTCGGTGGCAGTCGGCGCGATCTGCTTACCGCAGAGTGCCGCTGCGCAGACAAACGCCGCGCCTACTAGCGGTACGGGGGCGGGGCAGGGCACGGTCCTCGTCAGCCCGAACGGCGACTTCGGTGCCGGTGCCGCTCAGGCCGCCCAACAGATCGATTCGTTGCTGGGTAGCATCATTCCGAGCGCGGTGGATGCAAGCAACTCCGTGATGCCCGAGGCGAACAAGTTTGCCTGGGGTTTGGGGGTGATCTCGCTCGTGCTCGTCGGGATCCGATTCGCCGGCACGCACCACCCAGTGGCCGCGTGGGTCAACGTGTTCGAAGAGCTGGCTATTCTAGGCATATTTGTCGCGCTCTATCTGGGTTACACCTCGATCGCAACGGGCTTCTGGACGTGGTTCCAGCAGTTGGCAACGAGCATAGGCGGATCGCAGGATGGAGCCACCGGGGCCGCGATGGCGCGGTTGGCGGGCGTGGTTTTTGACGCAATCAAGACCAAACTGTCGACCGTCACGCTCTGGAATCTCCCGGCGCTGCTAGCAGACTCAATCGCGCTCATCCTCGCGGCCTGCCTCATGTGTATCGCGTCCGTGATCTTCGTGTATTACACGGCGGTCGGGAAGATCCAAGCGGCCATCGGAATCGTCCTTGGTCCCATTGCGCTTGCGTTGGGATTTTCGTCCTATACGCGCAATTATTTCGTGAAATGGCTCGACTGGATGATCAGCGCGGGGATGTATGTGGTGATCGTGGCGATCCTGTTCAAGCTGATCGGTGCCTCGATCGTCTCTGCCGTGAACAAGGCATCTGACGTGGGCGGATCGACCGTGCTCAACGGAGCCTACATCTTCAATCTTGCGGTTTTCATCCTTCTTCTGTCGTTCGAGATACCGAAGCTCGCGACTGTCTTCGGGGGTGGTGCCACGGCGTCCGGAACCAGTGCTTTGAAGCTCGCGTCAAGGATGATCCCGTGACCGTCAATCATGATCCGATAGCAGCGGAAGACCTCTTCGCGTCGCACCAGAAGCGCATCGAACTTGTGCGTCAGTGTGCAAACGAGAGCGCGGAGTCGGAGTTCGCACGGAAGTGGCTGTCCGTGCTCCGCCGGTGTGCCGAGTGGTACTCGTCGTTGCCGCTCACGCCCACGCTGCACTGCGAGCCAGGTGGCGCGTTCCGTGCCACCATCGAGTCGACTTTCTACGCGATGCGGCTTGCCGGGGGGCAGAAGTTTGCGGCGGATTTGACCTCGGAGAAGCGCCGAAAGTTGGAGCCGCAGTACAACTACGCTGTGTTCCTTGCGGCCGCATGCTCGTTGCTTGACGAGCCGTTTCGCCACTTCGAGTGCATCCGGCAGTCGGATCGGCAGACGTGGAATCCTGCCGCCCACGGCCCGTTCGGAACGTGGATCGGGCGGAGGCCCTACGCAGTGGAACGCCGCCCAACGCCACTCAAGGCAGAGCGAATGCGCACGGCGATGTTTGGGCAGACGATCATCACGCACGAACTGCTCGAAGGACTCGATACAGCGGTGCTGTCCGACCTGTTCAACGCGATCAATCCAGAACGCAGCCCGCAAGGGTTCGAAGCCTTGGCGCATAAGGTTGTCCGGCAAGCAATGGACGTTTCTGTGAATTTTGAGGAGAAGGCGCAGCGCGGCGTCTTCGCGCCGGTGAAATTCGACGTTCCATCCGCGGTCCATGTCGCACTTGAGCTTGAACCGCAGATGGTGTCATCGGTTCCTGCCGCCGCTTCGGTCCACTCCGCCGCTAGACCAGCCCAGCCTGCTCCGACCGAACAGGTCGAACAAGCCGAACACGCCGGCCAAGCCGCACGCACGGCCGGCACGTCGCCGCACGCCGGCGCACCTGACGCCGGCGCCGCAGTCGCCGGCCCACAGCTTTCTCAGTCGTTGCTCGATGCGTTGGAGCGCAGCGAAGCGCAGGCCGTTGCCGCGGCCACGACTGAGCCCGCACGTCCATCGCCGGCAGAACCACCGACGTCGCCGCGCTCCGCACCTGTCGATCCTGCTGCGGCCGGGGCGCCTGTGCGAGCGTCGTCGGCCAAGGCCGGTCCGTCCGACGAGGAACTGAACGAGGTGTTGGGGCCAGGCGCTGCGATGATGAAGGAGTTTTTCAAAGCGCTCGCCGGCGACGTGGCGGCGGGCAAGGCCAAGGTTGTGTGGGAGGAAAAGGGGCTTGTCGTGCAAAAGCGGCTCGTTGGCGCCTACGGCATGACCAGCGACACGCTAGTCGAACAACTCAGGAAGCGCAGCCTCTTGCTGCGCGCGCACGGCACCGACATCTGCGTCGTCGAGCGTGCCGGCCGCTTGATCTCGGAGCGACCGACGCCATGAAATACGTCAACCATTTTCGCCCGATTTACGAGTTTCGACCGCTGCTGCTTTGGCCGGTCGTGATTGTGGGCATCCTGAGTTCAGGCATGCCGTGTGGGTGGGCATTTTCACTCGCCGGCATCGTGCCGATGGTGGTTCGTGGCATGCAGGTCTGGCAGGCGTTGAGCTTCCGAATGGCGATTTCGACCAAGTGGCTCAGCAAGATCCAGATCAACAAACTGCTGACGACGCAGAGCCAAATGAAGCAGCAAGTGGACTCGATGTATCTCGGTATCGGGTTCGAGTGGACACAAAAGCACACCCAGATCGCCCACGAAATCCTCCGCATGCCGGTGACGGACATTCCGTCGCTGCCGAAATGGCTGTCGAAGACGGAGATCGGGCGTCGCGTCGAGACGCGCATCGAACGGATCTTCCGACCGCGCGACAGCATCCGCGATCGCATGCCGCAGGGGTCGTCGTGGATCCACGGTATGGAGCCGAAGAAGGTTCGCGTACCCTTTCACTACAAGGCGATGGGCGGTCACACCTTGGTGGCCGGCACGACCGGCGCGGGCAAGACCCGGACGTACGAGGTGGTCTCGACGCAGGTCATCCACAACCCGAAAGACGTGCTCATCATCGTCGATCCCAAGAACGATGCCGAATGGAAACTGCGCGTCGAGAAAGAGTGCGCTCGCAGCGGTCGCAAGTTCCTTTACTTCAATCAGGCGAAGCCCAACGAGTCGATCCGGCTCAATCCGCTGGAGAACTGGTCGCAACCCTCTGAGGTCCCGTCGCGGGTCGCACAGTTGATGGAGGAAGGGCCTTTCCGGGACTTTGCGTTCCTTTTCATCGACCGCGCGGTAAAAGGGGAACTGTTCGTCGGCGATAAGCCCAATCTGCGCACCATCCTGAAATACGCTCAATCCGGTGTCGGAACGTTGCTGGAGCGCTGTCTTCGTCGCTTCTTCGTGGAGAAAGGAGTCACGAACTGGGAAGAGTTGACCGTTGCGGCAACCGTCAAGGATGCACAGCGCCGCAATGACGTCTCGCTGGTCGACGGCATGGCCAAGTTGTACCTGGACCGTTTCGCCGCGCATGACAACGGACATGAAACGATCGATGGGTTGATCGCGACCCACACGCACGATCGTGAGCATTACATGCGCATCATCGCGTCCGTGATGCCGCTGCTTCAAATGTTGGCAACGGGCGAGACTGGGCTCATGCTGGCGCCCAAGGCTGATGACTTTGAGGACGAGCGGGAAATCTGGGACATCGACAAGGTCATCAAGCAGCGGGCCGTCCTGTACATGGGGCTGGACTCGCTGTCCAACAACATCGTGCAGAAAGCGATCGCGTCGATGGTCCTGACGGACGTTGCGGCGGTCTGCGGGTCGATCTACAACTTTTACACTGAGATTCCCGATGTCGTGTTGATCATCGACGAAATCGCGGAAGCCATCAACGAACAGGTGATTCAGATCCTGAACAAGGGGCGCGGCGCGGGTTTCAAGGCGTTCGTGGCCTTCCAGGCGCGCGCCGACGTGGAAGCCAAGCTCGGAAATGCAGCGAAAATGCTGCAGGTTTTGGGCAATTTGAACAACCAGATAGTCCTTAGACTTGAAGACTCCGATACAGCGAAGTGGTTCTCAGACAAAGTCGGGGAGACGGCAATCCGGGTGGTCAATGTGTCGAACACGACAAACACGACGACCGAAGCTCATGCGCTGGAGTTCAGTGGGTCGCAGTCGCGCTCGCTGCAACTTGAGAAGGTGCCGTTGATACCCGTACGGCTGATTCACAGCCTGCCGAACTTGCAGTACTTCATGCGCATCTCAGGGGGCGCCGTGTATCAAGGTCGAATTCCCATCATCGAAGGCTAACCTTTCAGACTATGTCGGCTGCATACAAAAACATCATTCGCGATCACAAGCTCTCACATAAGCTGGTGCCGGTCTTCAACGTGGCGCCGGAGCTGGAACTCGCCTGTTCACGAGTGGCCGCTTTCATCGGCGAGCGATTCATGGGAAACAAGCAACTTTTGTCCGCGGAGATGATTGAGTCGGCGCTCGACGGATTCAAGCGGGCGAAGCGCGCGGGAAACGCCCACGTTGCCTTCATGCAGGGCCTGTTCGAGCCCGCAAAGCTGCTTTACGCGCGTCGGTATGTCGCTCGACGCGGCGATCACGTCGCAGTGTGGTGTCCGATGGTGGATGCTATCCCAGCATTTGAGGAAAGGCACGCCAACCACGATTTCGAGATGGTCGACGAGCGGTGCCCGGAGCACATTACCGAGCGAACCGCCGCCTTCCAGCTGGCTTCGCGCACGTTGGAGGGCGAGGCGTTCCGCCGCTATTTTGAGGATTACGATGTCGCTCACCGTTACGATCATAGCGAAGCTCTCGAGGGTTGATGCTCACACCGCTCAACGCGCATGCGACACGGCAAGCGCGTTCGACGGTGAAATCAACGCACAGGTGCCAGAGGTTTTCACCTATGGTTCTGGTGCACGTTGTTACGCGCTTGCGACGATCGCTGAAGGCCGCCCGGCACTCTTCTGGAGCGGCCTGGCCGCGGTCGTGGCGGTTCCCGTTCTCATGCTGGTGAAAGTCCTTCATGGCTAGCCGCTTCGGTTCGCACTTGAAGATCTGGTTCCTGCTGGTACCGGTGCTGGCCATCGTTGTGATGCCAGCGATCCCTGAACGCCGTTTGTTTGAGGTCCCGGAGGCCGAGACTGCCTCGCTGGTGTCGTCGGTGGGGGAAACTCGCGCTGATGCGGCCGTGCGCGGTGCGAACGAGACGTTCCGGCATGCATTCGTGGAAAGCGGGATCCTACATCGCACGCTGAACGCCTCAGGTAACGCTGGCGGCATGGATGACGGGGGATTTTCGACCTTTGCGCATACCTGGACAGAGAACTTCTGGTTACTTGTCTATCGGATGCTGTTCCGTGCAATGGTGATGAAGATGTGGATCGTAGGTACGTCGCTGTTTGCCTTCGGCATGTTTGTCGACGGTACCGCACGGAGAAAAATCAAAGCGTCCGCAGCCGGCTTCGTCAGTCCGCTTTCCTTCCACCTTGCCGGGCATGGTCTGCTACTCGTGACAGGCACGCTCTTTGTCGTTCTCGTTGTGCCGTTGCCGGTTTTAGCGGCATATTGGGTTGTCGTAGCCGCGCTGCTCGGTGCGCTTCTGTGGAAAACGGCGGAGTCGTTTCAGTCTTCTCGCTAGAAGGTAAGCGTAAGGTAGACGGCGGAAAGCTCGCAAAAAAGCACCTTCTTTTCAGCAGGGAAGCGCTAACACGTTAGCGGCTTCCCCGTTTTCGTTTGCAGCGTATGCGCTCGCAATCACGCAGTGCATCCCGTAGGCTATGAAAGCCGCTTCAAATAGTCGTCGATCCTCTCCTTTGAACAGGCCGTCCGCCGCAACAATTGCTGTATGGGCAGCGCGAACGCGGGCCTGTTCCAACTGACGCAACCGGCCGAAACGGCCAAAAACAGGAGAGGCGTATGAGCATTGTGGTCGAGAACGGGGAAGACAACCAGCTGGCACTCGTGGCGTTGGAGCCGGGCGCGCGCGATGCGCCGCTCACAATGGACGTCGCCGACGACGGCGAGTTGGAACGCGAGCTGACGCAAATGGAAGCCGACGCTGACCGGCTGCAGAAGGAAGGCGTGATCTCGACCGACGACGCGAACATGAAACGCGCCGAAGTGGCCCGAACCCGCAAGCTGTTCCGTGACCTGCCGGCGGCCGAGCGGATCGCCATTATCAAGCGTCGCCGAGAGATCGGCCGCCAGCTGCTCGATCGCCAACTCTCGGGCGCAGCGGTCGTTGCCGCGCGCGTGCGCTTGAACCACACGCGTCTCAAGCCGCTCTTCGAGCAATGGTGGCCCTACCTGAACCGCATGAGCATCAACATGCAGCGATTCGGTCAATCGACGTTCGGTGCGGAGGACAAAGATACAGTCAATACGTTCTTCGAGAAGCAACTCACCTCGATCGAAGGGTATGCCGACGAGCAGCTTCGTGTAGCCGAGGCCTACCGCCGGCAGAAAGAAGCGGAGCTGCGTGCGAACAAGGAATTCGTGTTCGAGCCGACGATCCCGATGCCGGCCATGGACATCGAGGTCGAGGCCTATTCGCGCTTCTCGATGCGCATGCTGACCGCCATCATGAAGTTCGACCGGGCGATGGACCATTTCGACTTCATGGTATGGAACGGCATTCGCGACCAGTCGGATGTCGATGATGAGACGGTGCGCTTCCTGAAGAAGGTCAATCCGCTCGGCGTGCGTGGCTACATGACGCACTTGCGCCTGATGACGACGGTACGCGGCCTGTAACGAGGACGAGGGCGACATGCTGGACGAGCTCAATCCCCAGCAACGAGAGGTCGCGCAGTTGCGTCAGCATTGCGTGGCGATTGCTTGCCCGGGCGCGGGCAAGACCAAGACAATAGCCACAAAAGCAGCGCTTCTGCTGCAGGACAGCGCCGCGATGGTCGGCGCGGTGACTTTTTCGAAGGATGCCGCAGTCGAATTGCGTGAGCGGATCTTGAAGGCCGCCGGCGGCTCGGTGAAGACGCGCCTGATCGCGGGAACGTTTCACTCGCTCGCCTACAAGCAGCTCAGGCGCCCCGGCGCCCGGCCGCTGGATATCGCCTCGGACGGCGATCGGCTGGGGCTGTTGATCCGTGTGATGCAGGAACTCGGGCGCGAGGCAAAGGCCGAAGACGTCATTCCGACGATCGAGAAGATCAAGACGAACTTTGGCCAATGTGATCCGAAAACGGATGATGGCGAGTTGTATCAGGCGTATCAAGACGCGCTTAGCCGCAACGGCAAGATCGACTTTCAGGACATGCTGCGCCTGGCCGTCGAAGGAATGGAGGCAGGCGCTATCCTGCCGTACCCCTTCGCGTATTTACTTGTCGACGAATTCCAGGATACCGATCCGCTTCAGTACCGCTGGATCGAGCTGCACGCGAAGGCGGGTTCGATCGTCACCGTCGTTGGAGACGACGATCAGAGCATCTACGCGTTTCGTGAAGCGCTTGGGTATCGCGGAATGGAGTCGTTCATCCAGGCGTTCGACGCGAAGCCGGTCGTGCTCGGCAGCAACTATCGGTGTCGTGCAGAGATTTTGTCGGCCGCGGATCTGGTCATCCGCAACAACGTGGATCGGATCGCAAAGACGCTGCGTGCGGAAAAGGGTTACGGCGGGAGTGTGCTGAGCTCGCGCCACCCCGACGAGTATGGGGAGGCCGTAGCTGCTGTCGAGGCATTCGGGCCACTGCTCGCGCGAGGCCAGTCGTGCGCGATCCTGGCCCGCACGAACCGCATCCTGGATCCGCTCGAAGCCGTGTGTCGATCGCACGGCATCAAGTACTACCGGGCGTCCGGCGCGTCGGTGCTCAGCCGGCCGGAAGGTGCGCTGATGTGCAATCTGCTCGAGATCGTGGAGCGCGTGAAGGAAACGGGGCTGGATGCGGTGCTTGCCCACCTGGGTCTGAGCGCTCAGCAGTTGCGGGCGCTGCATACAGATATGGGCGCCGCGCTTACGCAGAAGGGGCGAGCCGAGTTGGTGGCGTTGGGGTTGCCTGAGGATGTGGCCACCAACTACCGGGAATTCATGAAACGCTTGGCCGAGTGGCAGGGCCTATGCGAGCGGAAGTTCCACTCGCTGACGTTGTCCGGTGTGGCCGAATGGATGTTGAAGTATGCGAAGAAGGATTCAGCGATCCGTGCGATACAGGCGACGAACGAGGTGTTGTCGCGCCTGTCGGGCACGTTCGCCGAACGCCTGCTGTTCTTGCGGCAATCCAATAACGAGCCGACGCTGGGCGCGCTGATCCTCACCACGATGCATAGCTCGAAAGGATTGGAGTGGGACCACGTGTGGATTGCGCGCAGCGAAGAGACAGTTGTCCCAGACCCGAAGTCTGCCGAGTCCGAGGAGCGGCGGCTGTTCTATGTAGCAATGACGCGCGCGCGAGAGACGCTCATGATTTCCGGAACAGCCAGGAATTTTGAGTCCCGGTTCGTGGTCGAGGCGAAAGTTTCGGGGTTAGAAAGAACAGCCTGACACCCGCGGGAAAGTCGGCTCTGAATGGCAGTGGGATCAATCTCTAATCGTTTTGCGCCAGCTCTGGCCGTAGCTATACCGGAAATTCCTGCCCGCCGTCAGGCGGGTTTTTTCCGCCGTGGGGGAGCGATTCACGCGGGCGTGTAGATTGCGAGTTTCAACGCAGGGTCGTCGTTCGCCTGAAACGTCGCGTAGTCGTAGCGTTGCGTGCCGCGCTCCGGATGGGTCAGCACCTTCTGCCCGGAGGCGCCCCCACGAACGTCGTGCGCGCTCCACCATTTCGCGAACTCGGTGCTGTTCGCGCGCAGGCGTTCGACCAGTTCGACAAAGGCCGGATCGTCGGCATGAAGGTCATGCGTTGCGCGAAACAACGCGATCATGCGACGCGCCTCGCTGGTCCAGGTCGCGCCGAAAAGTCGGCGCGAGTCCGGTTCGATAAACATGAACACCAAAATGTTGCGGTCCGCTTCGGCAAGACGGTCGAAGCCGAGCAGATCGGCCGCTGCTCGATTCCAGGACAGCAAATCCCAACGCTTGCCCGTGACATACGCGGGAAGCTCGAGTGTCGCGATTAGATTCACGATGGGTCCTGGCACGCTCTCGCGAGTGAAGGGCTGCCGATCACCGCTGCGTGCCAATGCGCGCAGATGCGCCGCCTCGACTTTGCCAAGTCGCAGCGCGCGAGCCAGCGCTTGAAGCGTAGTATCCGACGGACTCACCGTGCGGCCTTGCTCAAGCCGTACATACCAGTCCACGCCGATGCCCGCGAGTTCCGCAACATCCTCGCGACGCAAACCGGGCGTGCGCCGCCGCCGCCCGTTATTGAGCCCCACCGATTCGGGACTAAGCTTCTCGCGCCGTGAGCGCAGAAAGTCGCCAAATTCCTTTCGGCTCGCTTTTGTCACGACCATCCTTTCTCCTCAAGCAGGTACGCGCGAATCCCAGGATAGTACTAGGCCTTGTTATCGATTTTACGCCTGCCAGAATGGTTTCTTCCGACCACTATCAAAGGAAATTCACGTGAAAGCAGCGATTTTGAAGACGCTCGGCGAGCCGCTTGCGGTTGAAGATATAGAGGATCCATCTTTGGGCACCGGCGAAGTGATCGTCGACGTCGTTGCCGCGCCAGTACTGTCGTATGCGCGGGAGGTGTTCAGCGGCGAGCGCCGCTACCCGATTGAATTGCCGATCGTCCCTGGCTGCGGGGCAATCGGACGTGTGCGTAGGTTCGGCCCCGACGCCACGCATCTCAAGATAGGCGACTGGGTTTTCTGCGACCCGACCGTCCGTTCACGCGACGACGCGCTCACGCCCGACATCACATTGCAGGGCTGGAGCGCACGCGGTGACGGCGGCCTGCAACTCGCGCGCCATTTTCACCACGGCCCGTTTGCCGAACAAATGCGCGTGCCAACCGAGAACGCCATTCGTATCGGTGAAATCGATCCCGCCGATGCCGCAAAATGGTGTGCGCTCAACACCATGCTGGTTCCGTACGGCGGGCTGCTTGCGTCGAATCTGCAGGCCGGCGAAACATTGCTTGTCAGCGGCGCAACTGGCAACTTCGGCAGCGCGTGCGTCGCCGTTGCCCTCGCAATGGGTGTGCGCTGCGTGGTCGCGCCGGGCCGCAATGAACGCGCGCTCGCAGATCTGCAAAGGCGATTCGGCGAACGCATCCGAACTGTGAAGCTGACTGGCGACGAGGACGACGATCGCGAGCGGATGCGTGCTGCTGCCGGAACCCCTGTCGACTGCGTAATGGATCTGCTGCCGCCATCTGCGACTACGAGGACGGTGCGCGCCGCAGTGATGGCCGTGCGGCCTTACGGACGTGTTGTGTTAATGGGCGGTGTCGGCATGCTCGGCGGTGACGGTCTCGATTTGCCTTACCCGTGGATCATGCGCAACGACATCACCGTGCGGGGCAAATGGATGTATCCGCCGGAAGCGGTCACGCTTATGACCGGGCTGATTCGTGGCGGTCTGCTCGATCTCAGTCACTTCAACGTGACGGCCTTCAAACTCGACGACGTGAACGAGGCCATCAGTCATGCTGCGGCGATTGGCGGTCCGTTCAGGATGACGGTGGTCCAACCATGAACGCGGCCTTTCTAGCGCTTCGGTCAGGGGAGGTCAGGGCACGCCGCGTTCTTTAAGAAAGCGGCCGACCCGATCGCGCTGGCGGATCCGACTGGTACGAAGTTCACGAGCTGCTACTGCGTGCATTTGCGACGCGAAATCTTATGCAGAGTGGCTGCGGACGGGCAGCTGTCGACAATGGCCACGTGCAACGCTGCGGGAACGGCCGCCTCTGAGAAAGTCGACTGACCGCTCGGCGTCGGGTCCAGCCAACCGCGTCGCGTCGCACGGCGCATTCTCAAACTCAAGGTTTGGCCCGTCTTCAGGATGGCCTTTTTTCATCGCGCTCAAGTTGCTCGATGCGCGCCGCTATGAGTCGGCGATGTTCGATCATGGCATTCAGCGTGCCTTGGAGTGTTATCAGCAGGTTGACGGCCATTTCGGTTTCATGGCCGTCTCGGCGGAGTTCGTCAACGAGTTCGCGTTGGCGCACGATTCGCGCGCGGGCTTGCTCGATGTCGATGTCCGCCTTGGCTAGATGCTGTTTCTCGTCGTCTAAGTTCATGTTTGCATTTCGTTTGATGCCGGGTAGAGAGCAAGATCTGAGCAAGAGGCCGGTGCGCGCGAAGATTGTCGCACCAACCGTTGACCAATACCCCGCAAGCGTCCCGTACGTACCACCACAAAGGTACGTAGCTTGTGCATACTTGCGCTCGCGCCGGTCGCCCGGCGTTTTGTGTACCTCGGAAATTCTTGGCCCGCCCTTACGCGGGCTTCTTTTCGCTTAAGCGATTCCTAAGGTGCCGCGCGCAGACTGCACGGTTGCGTCGCGTGAATCCCTGCGGCAACGGCTTGCTTGTTCATTTCATCCATCATGGGACTTATCCAATACTGCTCGACCTGCGGGGAGTCCTTCTTCTCTGATGACGAGCACCGCCCAGCCGGCGATCACTGTCCGGCCTGCGATTCACCGTCGGTGTTGGCCATTGCCGCGAGCATTCGATTCTCGCAGGCGGCCAACGATTCGAGCAATTTTGGAACTGAGACGCTTGGTGGTAACAGTCGCTTTGATTGAACGTGCTGAAGGCAGGCCGGCAGCGAGGGCAGCAGCCTGTTAGCCTTTTGGCCGCTCAGGCGGCAAATCGGGTTTGAGAGTCTGAAATCAATCGGTCGAATCGCGAACGCGCTCATGAAAACGCTCACCGCCGAAGGCACCGACGTCCGCGAGGTGCTCGTGCGCCCGGTGCTTCGAAACGTCTACCAAATCGAATTCCACCAGCCTCGCGGAATCTTCACCGTAGTCCTGGTAGGGTTCCCACAGGCCTTGTGGCTGGCTGAGCAAATCCGGCCTGGCGCCGATGTCAGGCTTGTGCCCGCTGCAGACGTTTCCTTTAATGTCGGCTCGTCGATACGAGCATGATCGTTGCTGCAACGGACTGTGCGACCGGGGCGAGTCGCGATCTGCACGGTGCCACAGTGAAGGAATCAGACGTCTTGTTTTTGATCGAGTCGCTCAAGCGGCGGATAGGTACTTCGTCTGAATGGACGAGCATGCAACTGCGCAATGAGGTTATGTGGATCACCGATCAAGCCGAACGATTGTTAAAGCCAACGAAGGAGTTGCACTACGGTGTGTTGCTTGTGCGCTCCACGGCGCTTGCGGGTAGGCCCTTGGCGGCGTTGCAGCGGCTAGAACGGGTAATGATTGATCTCGTTGCGGCCAGGGATCAATAGTTGAGGTGGGATGGCTCGACTTATGCTGGACAGACTCGTTCGCGACTAGGAGGGCACAATGTACTCGATGCCGCCATTTTTCGTAGAAATAAGTCCGGAGCATACTGCCGGCGACGGATGGACCGCCGTTGCCCATTTTTCCCGCAGTAGCGACTACAAACGGCATGCGGAATTACCGAAGGTTTCCTTGCAGACTCACATGGCAGAAGCAAGTAGGGGCGCGGCCGAACGTGCCGCGACGCAATGGGCGCGTGCCTTTGTGTGTTCGAGCAGCGCTGTGCTGGAGTCAGCCCTGCGTTTAGCTGAGGACCGTTGAGCCGCGCAAGTACGACTCGCGGGCTGGTAAAAAGCGGAGTGCTGCATCCGGCCTGATGTGCTTAGCAAGAAACACGGCTTCGCACTGCGTTTGAGCATACGCAAGTGCGACGCCGGCCGTCCCAGGGAACTCCACTTGCCAGCCGCCATTACTGGCGGGCCGAATGATGACCTCGGCACTGTCAACCCCTTCTGCCGTAATCATGACGCGCTCACTGGTTTCAATCTGAAGCCAAGTATGCAGCTATTTTTTTGCTCATCAACCGTCGCCGACATATCCCACTCATGCGAGCCGCAGCCGCAAAGGCCGCGAGCGCGCTGGACAGGCCGTCGTCTCCTGCTGCTGTCGGCGTACGAAACGGTTGCCGCTTCTCTGCGATCGATGCCGTCAACGCCTCGCAAAGTTCGCGCGACGCGGCGTACCTAACACCCGCCTGTTTTTCTTTATAACGCTCCCGCTAGGCATGCGTAGTGTTCCTTTTGCGAAAACGGAGCATTCCATGGATTCCCGCGACCTTCTGGTCCTTGTTGCTGGTCTTCGTCGCACTCTTGAACAAGGTCAGAACATGCCGCTCAATGACGGAATTCGAGCAGTTGTCGATTTCATAGACCAGATGTCGGACAACGTACGCATCACGCAGTAGGTAGCGAACGAACTCCTATAGGCGCGGGTCAAGACGCAGGCCGGTAAGCCGTTGATGCCACTCGAAAGGTTAAAGACGCTTCTGCCAGCGCGCCATGTATGGGGTACGGCCGACAACCGAGGCTGCGACGAAGCGCAATGACACAGTGCAGCCAAGCAACATTCGTCTATTGCATCGAAGCTTGCGCATGAGCCTAAAAATACTCAACGCCCAATGTTGGCGGGAGATCTTTCAGTCCGCGATTTTCCTACTATTCGGGTTAAAGAGGTATTTTAATATGATGTTTTTCATCGCCGAGGGCCGATACCAGAGCCCCCGTTCTGGTACCCGGTGTCTGGCTGCGCACAGAGTCAACAAACCGGCGCGGGCGCCCGCGGCAGGAATGCCGCGGGCACTTTTTCTGAAGGTGGATTAGATGCTGATGGTTGAAGAACGATAGAAGCGTCTGGCGTCTGGCGTCTGGCGTCTGGCGTCTGGCGTCTCGGCGCCAGACGTCTGCAATTGATCGCGAGATAGCGATTTGCCGGCGAGCAATTGACGCAGCGCATGACGAACTTGCGCGGGTTCGCGCGTCTGGAGGCGACAGCA
Organism: Caballeronia sp. LZ043; assembly: GCF_031451075.1. Lineage (NCBI taxonomy): Bacteria > Pseudomonadati > Pseudomonadota > Betaproteobacteria > Burkholderiales > Burkholderiaceae > Caballeronia > Caballeronia sp. LZ043. The sequence goes on from NZ_JARUXT010000057.1 coordinate 116,352, forward strand.
GATTGGGAGCGGGACATCGACAGGCTGGTAACTCGGATAAGGCTGTTGGCGCGGCTGAAAGCAATGGGTACGCGGTAAGCGCGGTAACCTAACGAATTGAGTTCCTTGCCGTAGCGCGCGCATTTTTTCACTGGGGTGTATTAGCGACATGCCATGGCGGACGAGTCAGCGATTTTCGACTACTTCAGAAAGAGACTCGCTAAATTTCGATCGGCTGTCACTGGACATTGCGCCGCCTATTCATGAGATCCGCAAGGCGCGAACAGAGCTTTACGACGTTCTGATCATGCTTGGCTTTGCGATAGTCGCGTTGGGGATGCCGGCTGTCCTACTGATGTTCTGGTTGTTTGGAACGTAGAACAGGGTGCGGCTTTCCATATCGATCCACGCGCAAAGAAAAAGGGCACGGAGGATAGAACCGCCTGAGAGATACGCCATCTCTAGGGCGGCCGGCTGGAATCGAGTCGCTGATCCTCTTCGCATCTCCATGTGACGGAGAAAAAAGCCCGCACGCGGCGGGCTGGAATCCATATCCGTCGGAGACATGGAGGAGACGACTTAAGTATAAACCCCCATTTTGTTGTTCGCAATGCGCCGACTTGAACGACCATCCCGGTGCTGACGCATGGATTTTAATGCGCGTATCCGTCGGCATTGCGTGACTAGCCGCCGTCTGCCAAGCCTTCAACATGCAGAAGCATCTGCCCTCGAAGGCGGCTTCGTGCGACACAGCGTCCCAGGTTTCGGCACGGAAATCGAAGATTAGTTCGTGAGTGAACCCATGCCGATGTCCGTGTGAGATTGAGGAATAATGGATTTTCCCAATAAATGAATTCCGGCCAGACGTCAGCCCATCGCTAAGACAATTTCAGTAACGTTCGACGAATCACGCGATCCGGCAACCGGGACGCTGGCAACTGAGCCTTGCTCCTCGACGGGCTCGCTTTCGACCGTCGGCACGCGCGCCACTCGCTTAAGCGAACCGTCGAGCGCTGCGCGCGGCCCAAGCCGGATCGTGCCGTAGTAGTAGATGTCGCCCGTCACCTGACCGTTGATTTCGAGCGAGCCTCGCGCGTGGACATCGCCGGCGACGCGGCCATCGATGCGGACATGTTCACCTTGGGCGTTTCCCTTGACGAAGCCACCTTCGCCGATATGCAGCAGAGCTTGCGTCGAAATGATCCCGCCATCGAGCAGGCCAAAGCACGACACGCCGTGATCCACCACGATCTGGCCAGTGATCGCGCAGCCCGGAGAAATCAGTGTGATGTTGAGTTCATTTTTCATAGTCGGTGCCTCAAAACATTTGCACTTCGTTGGAGCCTGCGCGTCTGGCAGACGCCGGCTTCTTGTTCGACGTAGCGGGCGCGGCGTCGCTCCCGCCGGATTGGTCATCGCGAGCGCGCTGGGTGTGATGCTTGGAACCGTGCTGGCGCGCGGGGACGTCGATTGACGGCGCGGCGCGATCGATGACCGACGGCGGCGCTGCTTGTGTGGAATTCGTTGTCGCCATTGTTGCGGGCGCCTGAACCGGCGCGGACGCTTGCGCGAGGTTAGTTGGTGCGGTGGCGGCCTGACGAGCGCCGTTGAGCTCGTGATGTGTCTGGCGGATCGGAGACGCGGCCGCAAGCGCTGACTCGTTGGAGCTAGCCGCTGCCGCTTTCGCTGCGGGCGCGATGGCCGTCGGCGCATGCAACGAATCGCGGAACTGATCGGCGGTCAAGCCGATTTCCGGTGCTCCGAGGTCGCTGGCGCTCAGCGGGGGAGCGCCTACGGTGGGTTGTGCAGGTGATGCGTGGATGGGTCGAACGGCAGGTTCACTTTTGGGGATTGGCTGAATTCCCTTCTCCCGGGCTCGCGCTTTAACTTCCTCTCTGTTAGGTTGCGAGGCCGAATTGGTCCCGACAGCGTGATAGATGCGCCCGGCGCCAACGCCGGCCAGCGCAATCAGCACGGCGATTGCGACCGGCTTCGTGCAACGACGCAGCAACGGACGGGTTCGGCTCAGGCGCGACGTCAGTCGGGACGCGCCTGTGTCAGCTTCGACCGACACCGGCGCAGGCAATGCCGCAATCTGCCGAGGCAGATCGATTGTCATCGCGTCGGGTGCGTACTTCGCATGCAGTCGTTGGATCTCGCGCAGTTCCATGGCGTGTCTCCAGTTGATGTGTTTGACCGGGCGGTGCTCAGCCGCAGCTATCCGGCGCGGCCGGAACCCAAGTCGCGCGCGCATCGGCCTGAGGGGATCAATGCTTTTCGTTCGCGTCCGGAAGTAGGACACCTTCCGGCGCAAAGCGGTCGTTATCGGGCATGCACAGGAAGGGGATCTGTTTGATTCGTGCCTCGGCGGCTTCCAGCGCGGCTTGACGCGTCTGGGCGGATATGGATCGCAGCATCAGCGCTTCCATCGTCTTGAGAAAGAGCTGGTCGTACATCGACAGCAGACGCACAAGCCTGCCGGACATAGCGTGTTTGATTTCCAGCGTTACCATCTCAGGATGCGCGGGCGCTCGCCTTCCGGGTAGCTTGTTCGCCCACTCAAGCGCTTTCTTGAAGAATGCTTCAGCGGTTCTGAACTCCGCTTCGATCGCATGCAGCTTCCCGCCGCGCGCCACCGTCATTTTCGCCGCAGCGAAGTTGAAGTCGGAGCGCAGAAATTCGCGTGCGAACAGCGAGTAGTACGGGAGCTCCGTTTGAGCTAGCGTCTCGGCGTGGATTCGCGCAAGCCGACTGTCGCTGGTCAGTCGGTGCAAAGGGCGCAGCCCACTTGTCTCCCCACTTTCGCTGCTCGGACGCTTGGACTTTCTTGGGTCTTCCGCGGGCGTTTCCATGTCGATGACAGCCATAATCGTGTGCTCGGTTCTGTGTTCTCTCTTACACAAGATTCTCATTGATTGAGAAAGAACCAAATCGGCGAAAGCTATGCAAATTTCGCGAGCTTTCATCCACACACAGCCGCTCACAATCTGGATACTCGCCTCTATCCCCTGCGTCCCTGGCGCATCGACATCGACTCCAAGCCCGGAGTCCATCTCTTTTCTCCAAGCCGTGCCCGCCTCGCGCGTCGCGCATGCTCCGACCAGGTAGCAACTGGTGTGGATTCTTCCCTTGTGCTGAGTGTGCTCGCTACACACTCCCCATTTTCAGCCGTGATACTCGAACCTGGCCTGCATTCATTTGCGCCGGTACATCGTTCGAACCCCTCGGGTGTTCTCTCTTCAGAGCCTGATCTGGGCAGAACGATCGAAGTTGGCTGATCCGTGAGACCTGCGGCGGAAGTATTTCCGAAAAGGGCTGTTGCGCGGCGTGACCATGCTGCGCGAGAACGACTTTACGTTCTCTGTTTGAGCGCCCCGGATTTCCGGGCGCTCCCTGCACGCCACGTCCCCAGAAGGGGCGTGGCGCGTAGGTCTTCTCCTCTATCGATCGCACGAAGCTCGCTCCCTCACCGGAGCGGGCTTTTTTTTCGTCCGTCGCATCCTGCGACCGGAGCTTTCTCAACGGAGGTGCTGTTCATGCTGTTGCCCGACCGCCTCAACCTGCGCATTGCCGAGGCCATCAAACGTCAAATCGATCACGAGCGCGAGCAGGCGGATACCACGTCCGCTGACTGGCGCGCGCGCTGCGAGGTGGCTCGCGTCGCGATGTTCAGCGATAGCGAGCGATCCGACTTCATTCAGCATGTGAGCGAACGTCGCGGCAGTGCGGCGGCCCGGGAGATGCAAACTCAGGCCGAGACGCCGCGGACCAACGCCATTTTTTTTCTTGCAAGGAAACCATCATGAACGCTGTGGTCCAGACGTTTGGTCAAGCGCCGCGCAGTCTCGTCGAAGAGCGGGCGATCCGTCCGCCCACTATCGGCAAGATCCGGCCCGGTATCAAGGTTTTGACGCGCGCGCATCAGTCCAACGAGCAGGCCGTCAAACTCTACAACGAGAGGGTGGCCGCGGGAGAGTCGTTCGAAGCGATCGGCAAGCTGCTCGAAACGACGCTCGGTCTTCGCAATGCGCTTATCCCCAAGAACGTGCCGTACTTCGTCTGCAGACGGTCCGACTTCTCGAATCCGGACACGGCCGACGACATCATGCGGCTCTACGGTGAGGATCGTGGGCAGGGCGTGAAGCTGTATCGCTTCCCGGTCATGTTTGCCTTCGATGACTGGCTGCGCAACGTGCCTAACCAGATGGCGGCCTACATTACCTCGGGGCGGCAGTACTTCTCGGAGTACGACCGCGACGGCAAGCGATACTGCAAGACCTACGCACCAGTCGAAAGAGACTCGCGCGCGCAGCGTGCGCGCCGCTCATTCGGTGGACGCCTCGTGGTGCATCGGCAGGACGATGACATCCCCGACGGCATCTGCGATCCGCATGTCTGTCCGCAATACCAGGAACGCAAATGCAACCTGACCGCGAACTTGGTGTTTGCGGTGCCGGATGTGAAAGGCCTCGGCCTGATCGAGCTGCGGACGATCTCGATCTACGTGCTGCAGAAGGCGTACTCTGCGATGCAGATCGTGGCGCTCGCGCGCGGTCGGCTGAGAGGCACGCGCTTCTGGCTCTCGAAGCGAGAGTTCGACATCACGCGCATTGACGATGACGGCCAACCGGTTCGGCGCAAGCAGATGCTGACGGTACTCGAAGCGGATATCGACCTGGGCGCATTGCTGGATGGCGCTGAAGGCGGGCAGCCGGCATTGGAGGCCGCGAGCCGTGCTGTTGCGCTCATCGAAGCTGGTGGCGCGATCGACGCGTTATCGGTGCCGATGGCAGCAACGGAGCCGGATCCGGTCGTCGGCAGCGACGATGAGCACTTCGATCCGGATGAAACGCTCGATGACAAACGTCATCGAATGTCCGACCTGCTGCACCGTCTGGGGCTCAGTCAACCGGGTCGCCAGCGCGGGTTTCGGATGTACGCACACCACATGTACGGGCGCGGATGGATCGAACGTGTGGCGGATGTCGACGCGATGAACGCGCGTCTCACGATCGCACTCGGGGAGCCGGCTTCGCTTGATGTTGAAATCCAGGACGCTGTCGCCGAAGCGGCATACGTCTGACCATGACCAGTCCCCTCGGGGACTGGTCTCCCTCTTTCTGCAACGCATGACGCGTGAGAACATTTCAGCAAGACTCACTTGCTCAAGTGTTTTCGACCGCGCTGCATACGCGCATCGAATCAGTCCGCTTCGGCGGCCCATCTACTTGTTCACGCGGAGGAGTCTCCGATGCGTCGAGTTGGCAATTTCACGCTGTTCTTTAGCGCAGAGGACGCTTTCAGCAACTGGCATCCGTGCCGCTTCTCCTATCACGATGTCGATTTCAGCAGCGTCGAGCAGTTCATGATGTTCTCGAAAGCCAAGTTGTTCGGCGATGAGGACATTGCGCAACTGGTGATCGCCACGCATCTGCCGAAGGAACAAAAGGCGCTGGGCCGAAAGGTCAAGGGCTTCGACCTCAACATGTGGGTAGCCAAGCGCGAATCGATCGTCTATGTCGGATGCCGCGAAAAGTTCGCGCAGCACCCTGGCCTGCGATCGCTCTTGCTCGCGACCGCACCCACGGAACTTGTCGAGGCCAGTCCGTACGACACGGTCTGGGGCGTTGGCCTGGGTGAACGCCATCCGGACGTAACGGACAAGACGAAGTGGCGCGGCAAGAATCTGCTGGGCATTGCGCTGATGAAAGTCCGCGACACACTTACCTCCTAATCCTTTCTCTATGCGCCTGTGGGGCGCGATCACACCAACTGGCTACCCTCGGGTGGCCATTTTTATTTTCCAGGAGGCGACATGAAAATCGCTCACTTTTCTGACCTGCATTACGCCCCCGGCAACCTCGAGGAGGCGGATCGTTGCTTCGGTTTTGCGGCCGACCGCGCGGTACTCGAACACGCGAATGTCGCGGTGATCTCCGGTGACGCAACGGACCATCGGCTCGACGCTCATGCGCCGTCCCTGAATCGCCTGGCGCGACGCATCAACGGTCTGAGCGGAAGCATGCCGGTGCTGATGTTGCAGGGCACCTTTTCTCACGAGCCGCCGGGCCTGCTGCGCAACTTCGAGTTGATGGCAGGCACGCACGAAATCTACGTGGCCGACCGTGTTCAGCAGGCGTGTCTTCGAGGCAGTCGCTTCTATGCGTCCGCTGGACCCGTGTTTTCCGATGCGGAGCTGGGCGAGGTGATCGAGATGGGGGCTGATGTGGTCTTCACATGCCTGCCGACGATCAATAAGGGGCAGCTTGCGATCGCGGTCGGTGCCAAAGACGCGGCGACCGGACTCGAGGCGGTGCTGGCCGACTACCTCGCATCGGCTGGACGGATCAACGAGCAGCTTCGTTCGGCGGGGATCCGCACGGTCGGTGTTTCGCACGGCACGGTCAATGGATGCACGACTGAGCACGGCGTGACGATGGCCGGCTTCGATCACGAGTTCTCCCTGGGCGGTCTGTTCGACGCGGCATGTGACGCGTTCATGCTTGGGCACATCCACAAGGCGCAACAGTGGGAGCGTGCCGGCCGGCTGGTCGCATATCCCGGTTCCATCGGGCGGTTCCATTATGGTGAAGAAGGCGACAAGGGCTTTCTGATGTGGGATGTGCAGATCGGCGACACGCGAGCGGAGCTCATCGCCACGCCGGCGCGAGAGACAGTCTGTATCGACTTCGACGGGCCTCCGGACATGCAACGTCTTGCATCGTTGGCACTGAATGCGACCGACAAGTTCGTCCGCATTCGTTGGCAGGTGGACGAAGAGCATCGCCAGAGCGTCGATCGCGATGCCATCGCGGCGCTGTTCGCCGGCGCGGCCGAGCTGAAGGTTGAAGCTCGCATACTGCCGGTCGTACGTTCGCGTGCTCAGGGCATCAGTCTTGAGGTCACGATCGATCGAAAGATCGAGCGGTGGGCTGAACATGCGGATGTCGCGGCTGGCCCGTTGCTCGAGCGCTTCCAGCTTCTGGAAAGCGGCGATGCCGAGACGATCGCGGCTCGTGTGCTGGCGGATCTGATGCAGGCTGAAAAGCTCGTTGCAGAGCCGGCGGCTCAAGCACCGATCCCGATGCTCAGCACGAACGATGTCGAAGACTTGACGTTGCCGGATGCGACGGTCGAAATCGTCGCGTCAGCAGAGTCCGATTCGCCACAGCTTTCGTGGCTTGATGATGATCTGTTTGCGGCGTAGGTGTCGCACCGGGTCATGCGCGAGGGAGGCCAGTACGGCTCCTTCGCCTCGAACATGCAAGCCGTGTTCCGATAGCTCTTGTGAGCTGTCGAAACAGAGGTTTCACCGCGTCTTTGGCGCATCGATTCAGTAGTGGCGGCACCTTTCTCTAGCAGTTCATTTCTTTCTACCCTGGCGGGGCGCGATCCCCTCCGGGTACGCACTCCGTCCTATCTCATGGAGTGCATCATGTTTGGTCTTTATCCTGCAGGTCCCGAATGGGTCCGCGCGTTCGCGCTTGGCGACTGCGCCGCGGGCGACGTACAGAAGGCACTGGTGGATTGCGCAGGCTTCACGATCGCGATCCAGCATCAGCCGTTTGGCCAGCATCGCGGCGCGGTCCTCGCTCAGTTTGGTCAGATGTTGTTGTTGCTCGCAACCACGCCGGGTACCGCAGAAGTGGCAGTTACTCCGACCGTGCAGATGCAGCATCTGCTCTGGTCGTATCAGCAGGGCTATGCGAGCCAGTGGTCTGCGGCTGAAATCCGCAGCATCACCGGGTACAGCGGCTGGCCCGAGCTGCTGACGAACGCCCGGCGCGAATTCAGCAGGGCATGTGACTACGTTTCGTCAGCAATGGACGGGACGCTGCGAGTCCCGGAGCGCGTCGCGGTGGCAACGGAGCTCAACACCTCGTTTCCCGACGATGAGGACGATGCCTTCTATGCTGAGATGGCGGCAGTGGCCGCTTCCCTGGCGGTTGGACGGGGTACGTGATGCGACCTTTAAAACTCACCTTGGAAGGCTTCGTCGGCGTTCGCGATGGCATAAAGCGAGACAGCATCACGCTTGATCTCGAGTCGTTGCCGGAAGGGCTGATCGCGTTGACCGGTCCGAACGGGGCTGGGAAGACGACGATCATGGACAACCTCCATCCGTATCCGATCATGCCCTCACGCGCCTCGAAGTTGTCGGTCGACGCGTTCTCGTATTGGGATCATGTGTGTGGATCGAATGCGCTGAAGGAACTGGAATGGGAGCACGATGGCATTCGCTACCGTTCGTCGTTCACCTTCCGCAAGCCCGGGAAGACTGGCAAGGCGGAATACTACCTGGCCTATCGCGGCGTCGATGGCACGTGGCGCCCGGTGTCGCTCCCTGACGGGACCGTGTCGGACGGCAAGGCGGAGACATACAACCGCTGCGTCGAAGCGATCAACGGTTCTCTCGAGACGTTTTTCACCAGCGTCTTCTCGGCACAGAATCGTCGGCCTCTTGCGTCATACGGCGCCGGAGAGATCAAGACGCTGCTTGCGGAGCTACTCGGCATCGAACATCTCAAGGGTTTGTCCGCGAAAGCGGCAGAGGTCGCCAAGCTTCTCGGCAAATCGCTGGACGGCGTTCAGGCGGAGCTGAGCTCGCTTGCCGGCAAGCGCAATCGCAAGGCGGAGGTCGAGCAATCGATTCGCATGCAGGACGGGCAGCTGCACACGGCGCGCGATCAACGTGAGGCGGCACTTGAGCATGCCGGTAAGTTGACCCAGGAGCGCGCCACGCTCGCGGCAAAACAGAGCGAGTCGGCAATCGTCGAAGCGCGCCTGCGCGAGCTGGGCGTGCGGCGCGACGAGCTGACAAAGTTGTCGCAAACGGCGGCTGAGGACGAACGTGCAGCAGTCGCACGCGTTCAGCAACGCGTTCTCGCTTTCAATCGTACGATCGCCACGCATCAGGCGACGCTCGCGCGACGAGACGCGATTTTGGGCGCGGCCGCGGCACGCGAGGCTGCCGAACTGGGCATCGCCCGGGAGGTAGCCAAGGCTGAGCCTCTGCAGCGCGCCATAGCTGAGCTTGAGGTAAAGCAGGCGACGCTTGGAGCACTCAACGCATCGATCTCCGGCTTGATGAGCGAGGGCGCCGCGAAGCGATCGCATCTGGATGTACTGACCAAGCAGGCTGCGGTGGTCGACCAGGTTCCTTGCGTCGGGCATGCCATACACGCTCAATGCTCACTGCTCACGCAGGCGCTTCTGGCGCTCGAGCAGGCGGGTGTCCAACGAATCGCGGTGGAAGATCTTCGTGAGAAGTATCGCGAAAAGAAGCGGCAGTCGGAGGAGCTTTCCCTGATTCCCGCGGAACTCGCGGCGAAGCGTGTAGAGATGCTGGCTGTGACGGAAGCGGTCGCAACGCTCCGCCGGACGCTGCAGGTCGCGACAGAACTGGCGGCAAGCAAACCGCTGCTTGATGCGGCGAGCACCGGGCTGGAAGCTGCACGGGCGGAAGTCCATGCGATCACAGAAGAAGCGGCCGCGCGAGCAGCGAAATACGAGTCTGAGAAGACTCGTTTGACTGCTGAGCTGGCGCGTATCGCTGACGAAGTGACGCGCCTGGGCGTCGTCGATGTGACGGCTGCCATTTCGAAGCTGGATCGTGACCTTGTCGCGAATCGTGAGGCGATCGCGGCGCTCGACGGAGGGATCGAAGCATTGATCCGGTCGCAGAGTGTGCTTCAGGCGCAAGCTGCGGCGTTGCTCGCTGATTTGGAGGGGTTTTCCGCGACGCAGTCTCGCGCGGACCGCCTCTCCGATGAGATCGCGCGGTGGAGGCTGCTGGCAAAGGGCCTCGGCAATGACGGTGTGATCGCTCTCACCATCGATGATGCTGGACCCGCGCTGACGCATACCGTCAACGAGCTCCTGCTCGCGTGTTACGGGATGCGCTTCACCGTCGAGATTCGCACTCAGCGAGCGCTCGCCAGCGGTGAGTTGCGAGAGGGCTTCGAGATCCTCGTCCACGACGCTGACTCCGACAGCAGCAAGTCGGTGTCGGTGATGTCGGGTGGACAGAAAGTGTGGATCAACGAATGCCTCACGCGTGGCATTGCGCTTTACTTGGCGCAGAACACCGGTCAGCCGTACCAGACCCTGTTCAGCGATGAGTCGGACGGGCCGCTGGATTCGCAGCGCAAAGTGCAATTCATGAGCATGAAGCGCGAGGTTCTTCGGCAGGGCGGTTATGGGCGGGAGTTCTTCATTTCGCAAACGCCCGAGCTTGTCGCGGAAGCAGACGCAGTCATCGACGTCCAGGCGCTCGCCGCTTGATTTTCAACCCTTGTGGGGCGTGCCCCACACGGGGCATGTCCTGTCTCTTCGATCTATTCAGTGCGCCCGTCGGGCGCGAATCCATCCCTATGGCAAACCTTTTCATGCTGCTGCTCGCCGCAGCGGGCAGTCCGTCTCATTCGATGTCGACTGAGCACCGGCCGCCGGCGCAACACGCGGCGTCCGCCGCAGCCCAGTCGTAGCCACCGCGTGCGCCGGCCTTCCGCCGCACCTCTGCATTCGATTCCGGCCGCCTGCGTCGCATCTGACAGGCGCTCATCTCACAAACTATCCAGGGAGCTTTCTATGGCTTATTCATGTACCGATTTCGTCGACGATGTGCTTGACGACATGGTGATTCGGCGCTGGATCAGACCTGAGCAGTATGGGCCTGACGACCCTGAAGCACAGTGCAACGCAGTTGTGGGAGCGATCGGCGATGCGGACGTGTCGTTGCATCTCGCCGCAGATGCGAAGCAATTTCACGCGGAGTTGATCGATTCTGTCGACGCGCTCAGCGACATCGCCGAGCAGTACGGCGCGCTGGCGCTTGCGAATGTCGTCTATCTGCAGGCGGCCGTTTTGAAGGGCGGTTTTATCGAACTGTCACGAGAGCAGGCCGAGACCTTCGCCTTCGTCAGAGAACTGCCCTCAGGCAGTCGCTGGTGGAGACACGTGAAGGTGACTTAGACGAGCGCACGCTGTTCGCTCATTTCTTACTACCCCTGCGGGCAAGCGACCCGTAGGGGTCGCTCCGCGAAAACTGTGGAGCAGCACATGTTTCAAGCAGCGAAAATCGGCGCATTGCCAGAACAGTTCGTCAGCCTGGACGCGGCAATCAACTATATCGCCGGCACGCCAACCGACGCCTCCGAAGTTCGCCCCTGGGTCCGGAACATCGAAACCCAGACCTTTGTCATCATCGGCGGCAGAGTGCAGCCGCGCGCCGAGGAACGACAATGAACCCGCCGTGGCTCGAGCAGTATGCGAATGGCACGAGGGTCGGCTTCTCGCAGGCCTACATGGCTTACGCCGAGTAACCGTAACCTTCGAAGCTGTTACATGGCGATCCGAGGCTAAGGCAAGGTTTCCAGCGAGGTAGTTTTCGCATGGCGGACCGCTATTTCAATAAGATCGATTATCGAAAGGCCGCCGTTGGTGATGCGGGGTAGGCAAGGATAGCAACCGTGGCATAGTGTGTGGAACCGCGGCACGCGTCGGGAGGCGAACGTGAAGCAGTCCCATCGCATCGATCAACACCGACAAACTTATGTCGGGTTTCCCGACCACGCTTCCCTCGCAGCACTGCGCGCGTGGTGCGAGGGCCTTTCCGCGCGCGCGGCCGTCGAGCGCTATTTGTCGCACCGGCGAATCCAGCCGCAATCGTCTCGTGGCATGCTTGGCCGGATCAGGCGCCGCTTGATCGATATCGCCCAAGCAAATGGACGAGACGATCTTGCCGCTGTTTTCCGCGATCGGAACACAGTCTACGCACGACGGGGGATGCCCGTTCATCGGGCAATCGAGACGTTGCGGGAGTTGCAGGACCGCGAGCCACAAATCAGCGACGATCTCAGTCTATGGCTGGCGCCGCGAGCGAGTCTGGCATTGAAACGAATGGGTGTCACGACGTTCGCCGAACTGACATTGCGCGTACCTCGCCGTCTTCGCTGGTGGAGTGAGATGGTGGGGATTGGCCCCGCGTCAGCACACAGCATCGAAGCGTTCTTTTCGCGTTACCCGTCATTGACCGATTCGGCACGCCGGCTGGTGGAACGATCACAACCGACTCGGCGCGTTGTTTGGCGTGATGTCATGGTCGCGCGCAGTCGAGATGGTTCGAAGGGTCGGTATCGCGCGCCCGGGGCGAGGTGCCTGCTCAGTGTCACGACGGATCGCGAGGCGATCGAAGCGTGGCTATCCTTGCACGAACCCGCCACAACATCGCGGACGTATCGAAAGGAAGCCGAGCGGCTTTTACTCTGGGCTAGCGTTGAGCGCAAGCGAGCGCTTTCATCATTGAACACCAGCGACGCCATTGCCTACCGAACGTTCCTGCGCGCTCCTGAGCCTCGAGATCAATGGATCGGTCCACGGCAAACTCGTCTATCTAATGCGTGGTGTCCGTTCTTCGGACGTTTAAGTCCCTCATCTGTTGCCTATGCATTATCGGTGCTCTCAGCCATGTTTCGATGGCTGGTCGAGCAACAATACGTGGTTGCCAATCCGTTCGCCGGCGTGAACGCTGGCTCCGCGCGTGAAACCGCTTCCATATGCGTGCGATCGCTTCATGACGAGGAATGGCAATTCGCCCGGCAGGTTGCCAATGACCTGTCGACGCAACATGGCTGGTCGCTCGAAGCAGCTCAGCGGCTGCGATTCATTCTCGACTTTCAGCTGGCGACCGGTCTGCGTGCGAACGAGTTGATTCACGCGCGGATCGGCGACGTTATCTTCGGCAACGCCGCAGACATCTGGCTTCGCGTGGTGGGGAAGGGGCGCCGCACCGCACGGGTCGCTTTGCCTCCTCTTGCCATGCACGCCCTTCAAACCTATCTTCATCAGCGAGGGCTGCACGCTGACCCGCGCCGTTGCAGTCGGAACCTACCACTTGTGTCCGCACTCGGTCAGGATCATTCGGTGAGTATTTCCGGGACGCGGCTCCGCGCCGTGCTGAAGCGATTCTTTCGCCTTGTCGCCGAACAAATCCGACCGATGGATTCCGTTGTCGCTCGCAAACTCGAGCAAGCCAGCCCACATTGGATTCGACACACTCATGCGACCCGCGCGCTCGCCCGTGGCGTCGAACTGCGCAGCGTTCGCGACAACCTTCGCCATGCCTCGATCGCGACGACCTCACGCTATGTGCATGGCGATGAACGGCTGCGCATGCAGCAAGTGAGCATCGCGTTCGCCGCCGAGGGTTGAGCCCGAGTCACTGGGATACTTTTTTCAGACGAACGGTGAGCTGTTCGTTTTCTTTGGCCAAGCGCAGGTTGATCGACTGCGATTTCACCAGATCCCGTTTCAGTTGCTTGATCGCTTGGCGTGCTTCTTTGAGCTTGCGTTGAAGCACGTCGGTACTGTCTGGAAGCGGCTTCGTCTGGTGTCTACTCGTCTTAACATGAAGTGCGCGCACACGTTCAGCGATGTCTGGATATCGGTTGTGTACCGTCGCATTGCTTAACCCGGCTTCTCGCGCAACAGCGGCGATGCTAATCCGTTCACTGGTGTCGGACTGCATCCTGCCAAGTTGCAATCGGCGAAGTGCGAGTTCTAGGCGACGACGGGTCGGGCTCTTGCGCTCAGCTCGCACAACGTACCTTTTTGGGAAGTTTGAAGGGCGGTACTTCGGCACCAAGATCTGCAAGTACACGTTCGGCCTTACGCAGATGATCGACACTGCGTTCACGTGACGGTCTTCCAAGGTCCGTGCATTGCAGCACGTCAATCTGCTGTTGCCGGATCCCTTTCCAGATCTCAATATGAGTTGAATCGATCACGCCTTCACCGCACGATGTACATCTCACCGCATCATAGAGCCCCTGACCTCCGCAACTATCGCCGCTTGCCATACACCATGAATGCCCGGTTCCTCGGATGAAGACACTTTCGCCAAGTTTGCGGCAGAAGTCGCGCATGTCGCGAACGGCCTTAACTTCGCCCCGGCTACGGAAGGCCATGATGCGTTGGCCACCCCCGCCCGAGAGGTCACTGTGCGGATGCATCCAGTTTTGAATGATCATGCTTTGCAGTTCATCACGCTCCGTCATGATGTCGCTAATAAGTGTGCGATCTGCGCCGCTGTCATACCGGGCGTAGTACAGGGTCATGTCGAGTGACCAATGCTTGAAGTGCTCGCGCAGATACCGGATGTCGCCGAGCACGTGCCGGGCGACATAGACTGCAAAGGTTCGCCTGAACTCGTGCGGAGTGAGCGGCCATGGCTCCCCAGGTCGAATCCGGTCTCGTTTGATCACGCCGTCCATGTCCTGCTGCTCGACGATCATGTTTGCCACCTTGCTGAACGTTTTCAAGCTATATCGGGCACTCTTATTTCCTATAACAGAAATACTTCCATACTCCGGGTTATATATGGCCATCAAAGCGTTGCGATTCCGGCGAGCCCGTTCAAGCTTGACTTGAATCTTCGCGCGGGACTGCTCATCGAGGTCACGTGCCTTCGCTGCGCGCTCCAAGATTTTGATCCGTTCGTCTCCCCGCGCACGTTCGGGCTCGCCACACCGAGTTGCTACGGCAACCGCTTTTCCAACAATCTCAGGCACCATCCACTCAGCCGGCTGCGGTTCATGCTCGAGCTTGTATGTCGTTCCACGGAGCCAGACGAACGTCTCACCGTCGAATCCTTTTCTTTTAACGAAACATCCAACTTCGAGCGACGCGAGTTCCGAGTCCCGCATGCCTGAGAAAGCAGCGCATACGATGTAGCAGGCGGTCCTCAGATGGAGGAGGACGGCCGTTACCTCAAGCCGTTGCTTATAACCATGCGCGGCAAGCAGTCGTCGCTCCTCCGGCGAACTTCGATGGTTCGCCTTGCGATGAAGGTATTCAGCTTCAGTGGCATATACACTTGAGAACCCTTTTGGGTAGGTCTTACGGTGAGCCGCTTTGACCTGGGCCAACTTGCGAGTTGCGTGCACCGCCAGCTGGTCACGCAAGGTCAAGAGTGAATCCGCGCGATTTTCAATGTAGTCAAGCGCTGTACGCACTAGCCTGCTCATCAGCCGCTGAGGAATGACTTCTGTTCTCGCCTGCCTCCAGCTTTGCAGTCGCGGTTGGCGGCCGCCCCGGGCAAGACGTGTCGTGCCGCCATTTTGATATTTCCACGGGTATTCCGGGATGCGATCAACGAGGTAATCGCCAAGTTCGTAGTAGCTTGTGATCGTGCCGAGAATGCTAGCAGCTGTTCCAGGCTGCAGTGTTCCAACCAGGCTTGACGCAAAGCGAGCACAGTGCTCGGGCGTCAGCTCACTGAAGGCCGTCAGGTCCTCATCTGTCATCCACGCAAGCAGTTTTTTGATCTGATTCCAGTTACCTATGAGCGTACCTGCCAATACGGGTCTGCCACGCTGTCCACTGCCTACACGCCATCGCGTGTACAAGAAGCGTTTCGCCGATGCGATCAGCCGCGCGTAAGAGGGATCCGTGAGCCGACCGCCTTTATTGGGCTTGGAAGAAAACACGATCCGAACGCCCGTCGAATTTTTTTGTGCGACATATGGCGCGAGATTCCATACGTCGTCTCCATAGCGGGAAATGATCGTGTTGCCTTGCCGACTGACGATGACCTCATTCAGTTCGTCATCGTTGACTGAAGCCAAGTCTACAAGATGATGGGTCGGGTTAGCCATGGTTTTGCACAAGAAGCATCGATCGATCGCGCCACATCGGGTGAGGGTCGACGAACGCTTTTTCCTTCGCCTGCTGCATGACTGCAGCTGGGAAGCGGGGCGCAATGACCCGGTCGATTTCCCTGATCACCCATCCGTAGACCTTCTGCCATTGACTCCTGCCGATTAGATTTCTTTCCTTCACCAGCAACCAGTAGAAACTGTACATACGGTAAAGGTCGCTCTCCATTACTACCTGATTGGGGCACCGGAAGCAGTGAAGGAAGGCCGAGCATGCAGTGTGGCCGTCTTTGGGTGCATACCGCCCATCGAGTGGCGAGGAGCATCGGCCGACACCTGTATTGTTCTCCCCCGCGACGATGCGTTTCGCTTCGTCGCGGGCGACGTGCATTTCCTTTGCCAGTCGCGCTAGCGTTGGCGCATCCCTTGCGGTCCCGCGCAAGTCTATTTCCAGACATTTGGTGAGGAAGTGATGGTTGCGAACCATCTCGGGTGTCACAGCCAGGTAATGGGTATCCGTGACATCCGGTCGGTTGCCGAGCAGGTTCGCAGTCGTGGCAACGTCGCCCCCGGTTAAATGCCATACCCGAGATGCAAACGTCTTCCGTAGGCGCATGACAGACACTGCGAGTGGGACTTGGCCACCTGCCCGTTCGTCTGCGTCGTCGACGAGCAGTTGATGTCGCCCGACGAACCGTTTGATGGACGTGGAAAGGACTTTTTGGGAGAACACCGACAAAGCGCCGAAGCGTGCCAAATGGTGAGAGCGACGATACAACCACAGGTAGTTGCGCAGCTCTGGTGGAGCGAGGACGACCAGTTCGTGAGTGAGGTCCAGCACATCGCGTATAAGGGCGCTTGTGTCTGCAGCAAGTACGCTGATCTCTTCGACCTTGTGGGGTTTGCCAATCGACAGCGTCAAGATGCTGTTGCCGCGGCGCTTATAGGTAGTCAGCAGCGAATGCGTCTGCGGTTTCAGAGGATGAGGCCGCACGGCATCGCGTGTCATCTCAAAGAGGGAAGTTGGATTCCGGCCGGTTCTGGCTGCAACGAGAAGGAAGTACACAAGCAACCGATCGGCTTCATTCCCAGAAAAGAACCCGGCCCGGATCGATCGGAGGTCATTTGCTAGCGCACCCAGGAGTGCCTGCATCTCTTCTTTGGTGTACGGCGGAGGTGGCTTGCAAGCGCGTAGAGCGTTTGGAAACGGCTGTCGCGGGAAGCAGTCCCTTCGAAGCTCGCCCGTCGCAACACATTGCATGAGCATCGTTTTTAGGCCTCCGTATAGCGATCGTGCAGTTAGCGGAGACAGTCGCCCAGTCTTCGTTTTGGCGGGTCGACTTTTTAGCCAGTCAACGAAAGCCTCCAGCAAGTGACGATCGATATCCGATATGCGGTGCAAAGGATGACATGAGCCCATGGTTGAGTCGAGGAAATCGAACCATCCTGTTACACTGCTCCAGTAAATGGCCGTGATAGTGTTATCAGCAAGAATCGGCTGGAGACGTCGCAGCGCTTTTGTCATCGACAGTAAGAGTTCGTCGCGGCCAGCGTCGATTTGCGTTCCTGTACGACATCGCCAGCGACCGAAGTCTAAGGTTGTTTTCGCTGTAGCGACCCTTAGATCATCGCTTGCCGCGCCGGGCGCTGCGCGTCGCCTCGGGGCCCGGTCGAATTGATGATTCTTCCGTTTCATCGCGTATCTCCTGCAAGAAGCAGTGCGTCGATTTCTTTCTCGTACCGGTTCAGATGCTTTTCGCCAAGCATGTCGAGGCAGTGAACGTATGCAGTTGTTGTCGAGATCGATGCATGCCCAAGTCGGTCACGCACCCACGCGAGTGCATACCCAAGGTTACGGTTCTGACTCTCCCCGTACAGCTCGAAGGTAGCGAACGTGTGGCGCAACATGTGCGGCGTCACCTTGAAGTCGAGCACAGGCCGCGCAGGCGCAGTCGGCTTCCACAGCTTTCGATAGGCGTTACACAGTCCTTTCTCGCTCCAGGGTGCCCCAAACCGGTTGAGAAACACATATGGGGAGGCTACACCTTGAGCCGCTCGATAAAGCTTAGCCCGCACCGCGCCTTCGCCGAAGTTGGCGAAGTCGAACAGATCCTTGATTAGTTGCCCGGATGCATAGATGCGGCGAGGTCTGCTTCCTTTGATCTTCATATCGGACGGTGACAGGTCGATCGCGACCTTACGCCAACGCCTTTCGGGCGCTGGGTCGAAGAGGTATTTCATCGGAAACGTTCTACATTCTTCGCTGCGCAAGCCAGTCTGAAGCATCAGCTTCGTCATCAGCTGCACAGTGCTGCTATTGCAGTTCTCAAGAAGCGCGCGGCACTGCTCGATCGTGAGGAACCGGATCGGCTGGCGGGGTACCCGGGGAAGGGTCGATGCCCTGATAGCATCGCGAAGCGATTCGTCTCCAGTGCGCGATAGATGAACGTCCCACGGAACATGAGCGATACGATTGTGCGTCGCGGCCCACTCATAGAAGCGCATGATCTGCGACACTCGCTTGCGTACCGTACTGGGCTGCATCGAGTGTCGGCTGGAGTTCGCGTCGAGGACGTCGAGCGACCAGTTGCGATACAGCGCAAGGTTCGATATTTCGCCGAGATCTACGGAATCGATGAGCAATGCGTCCCAGTCGAAAAAGTTAGCCTCAAGTCACGCGAAGTAATCGTAAATCGCTTCTGCGTAGCTTTTCCACGTTGCGTGGCTTCGCGTTTGGCCGTTTTCGAGTGCAACCCACAGCAGATAGTCGCTCGCCGGTTTGACGAGTTCCATGTCTTCCGAGCAAAGGAAAGGTATGCCCGGGTACGACAGTCCTTTGTAGACGAAATCGTGCGTCGTGTAGAAGAGCCTCATCAGGGCGTCCCATTGGTACTGTCATGCGCATCGATGCAAATCTTTACAGACCGGACAAAGTCGAGCCCAGTGATATGGGCGGCAAGATCGATCGCTCCCGCACCGCCTCTCCCTCGTTTGGCAGGCGGTATCAGTTCGTTGACCCATTTTTCACCTGTAAAGACGAAGCGAAAGTTACGGCCCGCGTGGTTGACATGAACACGGATGCCCTCGGCCGGACTGGCAGACCGATATTCCCTATCCAACTTGCAATACGCCCCAAGGAAATGGAGTAGGACATGGAAGGGCACGCCCCTCGCTAACTCTATCTCGGCAGTAGTCCACGGAACCATGAAAGCACTCCTGAACGACACTACTGCCACGAAATATAGGCGAAGAAAGAGCTGCCCGATGTAACTGTTACTAGATTACAGTTCCGACTATTACGGAGTCGATGGCTCTGCTGACCATGACCCGGAAATCGAAGAACGAATCGCCATGCATCGGCAGCCGCTCGTCGGTTACGCGAGTCGCACCGGCACCCGCCGCAACCTGGCCGCATTGCAGGGCGCGGACTGGCGCTTGTTGATCTCGGCAAAGGGCGAGCTGCGTACCGAGGGCTTCCATCGCTACGCGTTGGATAACGGCGCTTGGACCGCTTATGAGCAAAGTCAGCCCTTCGATGAGCACGCGTTTTCCGTTGCTGTCGAACGGCTCGGCGAGCGGGCCGATTGGCTTGTACTACCGGACATCGTCATGGGCGGGATGGCCTCCCTCGACTACTCGCTCAAGTGGCTAGAACGACTTCGCGGGATGCCGTGCCGGATGTTGATCGCCGTTCAGAACGGTATGCAGGTCGATGACCTTGCGTCGCTCTTGTCCCCTGCGGTTGGCATCTTCATCGGCGGTTCAACGGAGTGGAAAGAGCAGACGGCGCACGTGTGGGGGTCCCTCGCGCGACGGCGTCACTGCTACCTGCACGTCGGTCGCGTGAACTCGGCGCGGCGGATTCGCATCTGTGCGGCCGCCGGTGCGGATAGCTTCGACGGAACAAGCGTGAGCCGGTATGCGAAGTCGCTTCCGCGGCTGGATCGCGCAACGCGGCAAGCGGACATGTTCGCCGCAGCCCACGAGGGCCTCGAAGAGGCGCAACGTGCGACGGCTCACCTTTTGATTTGATCTAGACCATTAACCCTTTCGGGAGCGCATCCCGTAAGGGGCGCTCCTATTCCTCTGGAGCAACGAATGGAACAGGAAATTCTCTCGAAGATGGAAGCTGCGATCAGCGTTATGCGGCGTTACATCGAACAGGGCCATAGCTTGAGCTGCGCCTATTCGGGCGGCAAAGACAGCACCTGCGCTCTGGTATTGATGCTTGAGGCGATTCGCCGTGCCGGCGGCACGACGATCACCCACCATGTTCAGTCGGCCGACACTTCGATCGAGAATCCAGTGATCGCTAACTTTCTGCACTCAGTGCTGGACGAGTTGCAGTTGTATATCGAAGCGTCGGCGCTGCCCGTTGCGATCCACGTGACGAAGCCGTCGTTGGCAAGCCAGTTCGTAGTGTCGACGATTGGACGTGGCACGTTGGTACGCACACCTGCGAATGGCGTGCGTGATGGTAGACGGACTAGGGCGTGCGCGGATTATGGTGCCCGTCAAGTGTGAACAATATTTCTGAAACACATGTCCGTAAGGGCGTGAGCGCATTTGATGCGTTGAGGCAAAGAAAAGCGTCAACAATTGTAGACGAAGCCGCCTCTGAAAAGCGCTTTTGTTGACACTTAGCCGTGCGGGCGAGCCATTGCAATGCCACGAGCGCTTGCCTTCGCATCTGCTCCCATGCCTATTGTTTAGATTTGCTCAAATGGATCGTCCGCTGCTGCTTTTGACGGAACCCGCCGGCCAGGAGTCGCCGGTCGAGGCGGACATTCAGCTTGGTCAGCCAAGGTCTCGTTTGCCCACGCTCAATGGCTGGTTTCCGGCGAGCGAATTGCCGGGGGCACCGCCCCAACCCGGCCAACATGCGACGGTCGTCGCCGTTCGGTCGGAGGCCGGCAGGCGGCTGCAGGGCATCGGTTAGCCGTCTCCTGATGCTCAACTGCATAACTGACCGCCATCGATTGCGGTCGACTGGTTCTAAGTGTCTTCTGCGATGGGCCGGACATCAGCGGTCAGAAAGAGCTGTTATAAGCCCTAGAAACGCACGCCGACGCCCGCTTCGAAGATGTCCGCATCGCGGTCGTAACGCGTGACCATGCGATTCCACGTGACGCGCGCGAGCCAGCGGTCCGTGAACCGGTAACTCGCCGATACCGAGACGAGGCCGGAAAAGCGTCCGTCGCCGGCGCGGTTTTGCGGCAGATCGTCGTTTTGCGTGATCGACAGATACGGGCCGATACCGACGCCTAACGTGAGCCTGTCGTCGAAGAAGGCGCGTGTCGCCCAGAACTGCGCGGCGACGCCATCGCGGCGCGACTGCGCGTGGCCGCCTTCATGCAGGTACGAGGCGGTGAATCGACGTAATGCCACAACCCGCGCCGGTACTCGATGGTCTCCGCGAGATTCGATTCCGAGTCCGGGCTGTTCAGGATCGTCGTGCCGAGCATCACGGTGACTTCGTTGCTCGTGACGTTCGTCAAGCGCGACGGCGGCCGCGCGCGCGGACCCGGGCCCTCGGGGGCGTCGAGCTGATAGCCGATGCCGAAAAGCAGCGCGGTCGTATCCGGGCCGCCGTACGCCTGTACGCGATTGAGCTTCACCTCCGCGATCCAGCGGTTGTCGAAGTAATACGCGGCGCGCAGCGAAAACAGGCCGCCCCAGCCGTGCGTGTTCGAATAGTCGCCACCCAGCTGCGCCTGCTTGGTGTCGAACCAGCGATACGGCCCCGCGCCCGCCGACAATTCCAGCCGGTTGTTCCAGAGCGGCAGCCGTCCCCAGAACTGCACGGCCTGGCCGTCGCGGTGATGATCGGGAATATGGCCTTCATTCAGCCACGAGAAACTCCACGCGGCGTAGCGGCCGAGCCCCTCGCGATAGGTCCCTTCCCAGGAATACGTGTTGTTGCTGCTGCTCTTGAGCGCGCCGGCGAGAACCGAAAATTCCTGCGCGTGTGCCGACGCGCTGGCAACACCGAGCGCGGCACAGACGATGGCGCGCACGGCGGCTTTGCGATGGCATTCTTCTCTGGGCTTCGTCATGGCGCGCAGGTTCAGAACTGAAAGTCCTCGTGAATTCCTAGAGGCATTTATTGCGCAGATTACCGGTTTGGTCCGTTGTTTGCAGGATCGTTTTCATTCTGCGGTCAGCACCGCACCGAAGCATCGTGAGAATGACCGAAGTAAACCGTAATCGCCAGTGCTGGCTCACCGCGATGAACGGCGGTAGAGGGTCGCAAGTGCGCACTGCCGACTGGCCGCTTCGGGGCCGCAGAAGTCAGTGACCGCTTCCGAGCGTTTAGTTCGGGAAACCGAATGACGCGGCCCGACCCCCTTCGGTCAATCGTTCAGCCGCACGGTCAACGGCGGTTATCTGCTTTGAAGCGTCATCCGCACGTCCAACGTCCATAAGGACCGACTGATCGAGGCCATTCGATCGGCCCCACGATTTAGTATCGGTACCATGTCGGCAGTCAACTTTGAAGGCGTCTAGACGCGCGTACGCCCCTGCCACGGACCTCTCTACGACCTCGCAGTTGGCTTCGCAGCTATGCGTTTGCTCCTCCGCCCGCAGTAATCACGGAGTCCGTAATCAAGCTGGCCGCGGGACTGGCCAGAAGCGCAACGGCGGCCCCGACCTCGTCCGGCTTGCCGTGTCTCCCGAGTGCCGTCAGTGCGCGCATCGCGGGAGCGTGTGGGCCGTCCGCAGGGTTCATTTCTGTGACGGTCGGTTCTAGCCCTCGTACACGACAAAACTGCGTCGTCAGCCTCTGGTTTTGTATCTTGGAGCCAGCCCTCCACACGTCTGCCGCACACCTTGCGTCCGTCAGCAACATTGTCAGCTGCCCCGCGCCGTAGCGCTTGCCCATATCGGCTCGTGGGTACACGAAATCGAGACGGCTAGGTCCCACAATTGTCGGTCGCACGTTCTTCGATCGGAAGCTCAGCGGCCCGCCTGCTATTATCGAGGAGCGACTCATTCACGTTTGTCGGTTCGAAGGTGGGCAGGTGACGAGGCCGAATCACGGAGCCAATGGTGAGCTCGACAGAGTCTATCAATCGGGTGATTCCTCCAATAGCCGGAGGATCGCTGGCGGGAAACGAATCCTGATTCGCCTGGTCGATCCATCCTTCGACATCGGCCCGAACAACTCCGGGATACAGTTCCGTCTGCGGATTTCTCATTGCGTTCTCCGTGAAACGGGTGAGCTGCCTCAGAAACGCTTCCTAGTCAGGGAAGCTCTCTCCTAGCTTTCACGTGCCGCTTCGAACAAAAACCACACACGACCTTCGGTTTCGTCGATCCAGTTTTCGATAACGCTGGCCGTAGCAATGTCCTGTTTATCGTCACAGATTTCGTGCAGCTCACGCATCGCCTTGATCAACTGCTGATTGTCTAGGCGCAGCTCTTCGAGCATCTGGCGAGCAGTGACGAACGTCTCATCGTTGTCCTTGATCCGCTGAAGCCCAACGATGTGACCGACGGAGCGTAAGGTCGTGCCTCCAAGTTTTCGAGCGCGTTCGGCTACATCGTCAACCATTGCGAAGATTTGCCCGGCGTGCTCGTCGAACATCTCGTGCAAACTGCGAAAGTGCGGACCACTGACATGCCAATGGAAATTCTTGGTTTTGAGGAACAGCGCGAAGATATCCGCGAGTAATACAGTGAGGCCACCGGCGACCGCATCCCGTGCATCGGCACCAAGATCGGTTGGGGTCAAGAGATCTTCGCTAAGATCAGTTTTTTTAAGCATGGGCCTTCTCCTTAACTAATCAGGTATTGGCGGGCGATGCGGGCATTACCCCGGTTCGCCCTGTTCGGAAATAACGTGCCGAACATGTCGGGAGCTAGTGACCGCGCGCCCCGGAGCGTCTGTCATTGCGATATCCAACTATTCGTCTCAGGATGGCCAATGCGAACAGCGGATGACACTGCAAAAGTTTCCGCGATGAAAGTGAGGATCCTTGTCGGTTAGCACGTCCGCCTTCACGTTGCCAAAGGTCGTGTCAGGTTTTTGCTTGATGCCGTCATAAAAGGCCTGAATGATCTCCTCCTTGAAATTGCCACCTCTCGGATACGCACTAACCACTGCGTCACGCTCCGTGTTCTGATATTGGTCGTAGGTCAACCCAAGCACGTCCATCTCAACGCCCGCCGTAACCAGCGCAATGACGGGATGCATGTGCACCGGAATACCCGGCGTCGTGTGAAGCGCAATCGCCGTCCAGACGGTATCGATATCTTGCTGACCGATTCCGTGGCTTTTCAGGAAATCGCGCGCGGCATTTGCCCCGTCGACCTCAAAACGTTCGGTGTCACTGCTGTAGTCCTTCATCAACCCGACGTCGTGAAACATCGCGCCGAAATAGAGCAATTCGCGATCAAACTTCAGCCCTCGCTCGCGACCTGCAAGCGCCCCCCAGTAATAGACGCGGGCTGAATGGTTGAACAGCAACGGGGTGACCGTTTCACGTACGAACTCCGTCACCTGTTTGGCAAGGCTGCTATCGGGGACTGCGATACCGCCAATATCGATTGACATCTTCAGATCTCCTTAATCAGACACTGTTAGTACGACGACGACAAAGCACGCGGCTGCCACGTCAGTGCTCAAGACTCTGCCGTTCCAGCGACTCGACGGCTGCACGAACTCCTGCGCCATATGAAGGGTCGGCCTTGGTGCAATGCGTGATGTGAAGTTCGCGCACTGGCGTCGACACACCCCACATTGCGCGAGCAGTGTTTTCAAACAAGGTTTGCTTCTGGGCTTCTGACATCAGACGGAAGAGATCTCCGGGCTGACTGAAGTAGTCACCGTCGACCCGATGATCCCAGTGAGCGGCCGTGCCTTCGACTGGCAGTGGTGGCTCCGTAAAATCCGGCTGATCCAGCCACGCGCCTTTTGTGTTGGGGTTGTATGACGTTGCACCACCTTGATTGCCGTCGGTTCGAAGAACACCATCTCGGTGATAGCTGTTGTAATGAGTAGTGGCTCGCGGTGCATTGACCGGAATCTGGTGATGGTTGACTGTGAGACGATAACGCTGTGCGTCACCGTATGAAAAAAGCCGCCCTTGCAACATCTTGTCCGGCGAGAAGCCGATTCCGGGCACGACATTCGCAGGATTAAAGGCCGCCTGCTCCACATCAGCAAACCAATTTTCTGCGTTCCGATTCAGCTCGAAGTAGCCCACTTCGATCAGCGGATAATCTTTTTTCGACCAGACCTTTGTCAGATCGAAAGGATTGACCTTGTAGGTCGCGGCCTCCTTCTCGGGCATGATCTGAAAGAACATCGTCCACCGCGGAAACTCCTTACGCTCAATCGCCTCATAGAGGTCGCGATGGTGACTTTCACGGTCAGTGCTGACGATATTGCATGCTTCCTCGTCTGTCAGATTTGCGATGCCTTGCTGGGTTTTCATATGGAACTTCACCCAGAACCTTTCGTTCTTCGCGTTGATCAGACTGAACGTGTGGCTGCCAAAGCCATGCATATGCCGGAACGATCGTGGAATGCCCCGGTCGCTCATCACGACAGTGACCTGATGGAAGGCTTCTGGTAGTTGGGTCCAAAAGTCCCAATTACTCTCTGCCGATCGCAGTCCAGTTCTCGGATCACGCTTGATCGCATGATTAAGGTCGGGAAACTTCAGCGGATCGCGCAGGAAAAAAACTGGCGTGTTATTTCCGACCAGGTCCCAGTTTCCCTCTTCGGTATAGAACTTGAGCGCAAAGCCACGGATGTCTCGCTCCGCATCCGCGGCGCCACGTTCGCCGGCGACCGTGGAGAAGCGTGCGAACATCTCGGTAGACTTGCCGACCTCGGAAAAGATCTTGGCACGCGTGTAATGCGTCACGTCTTGCGTGACCGTGAACGTGCCGAACGCACCCGATCCCTTGGCGTGCATTCGGCGTTCGGGAATCACCTCCCGATCAAAATAAGCCAGCTTTTCAAGAAACCACACATCTTGCAAAAGAGCGGGACCTCGCGGGCCAGCGGTCTGAACGTTTTGATTATCGACTACAGGCGCCCCAAAGGCGGTGGTTAGCTTGCTCATGACTTCTCCGAGAGGGTCCGGCATTTGAATAGCGTCTAGGAAAATCTCTGATCAATACCTCTCCGAAATGCGTTAGCGACCATAGTCTTCCCTATGGAACGTTGGGTCACAACGCTTCATGGTCGCGCGCGAATCCTCCCAGGCCGACCCCGGACTCAAGCAGCAGAAATTCAGGCGCGTATGGCTCGGATTCTTGCTCTGGCTGGATACGTTCAGAGATGAAGCAGAGACGCACACGAAGGATGGCAAAAATCCAAAGCAGTGACGTTAAAAGAACGTTAATTTTTGCTAAACAGATATCGCCCGATGGATGCCTGATGGGCTATTTCAGGTTTTACTGCTATCGTATTTGAACGATGTCGAAACGTGTCTTTCTGATTATTGCGTACAGCCGCCGCGTCATCCCGACGAGAGAAAGATTGAACGACAGGTTCCTGTATATTCACCGACTCGCGTCGAAACTCCAGACGGTGTCAGATATCGTCAAGAGTGAACTAGGCGACAGCTTGTCGGCGATCGGCGCCGACTTCTATCAGTTGCGCTTGATGATGTTTCTGGCAAGTGGCGTGGAAAGCACACCAACGGCACTTGCAAATCAATTGCGCGTCGACCCAGCAGTCGTGACACGGCTGCTGGGCAGGCTGGACGCGAAGAAACTGATACAGCGGTCCCCTAGTTCCAAGGACCGTCGCGTCATCAAGGTGCAGCTAACGGCGAATGGAGAAGAACAACTTACCGCCCTCTTCCATGCGGCGGGACCCGTCCTAGAGGCGCGTTTCTCAAAGCTGTCACATAACGACGCCGATCAACTGATGCAGCTTTTGTCCGCGATTCTCGAAGATTAGCATTCGGTCAGCGAATGGAGACCACGCGCGTTGGCGGACAATTGCAATCTTCATGCGTGGCCGCGAGCAAACCGCGAGCCATTTTAATGTCACGCGTATTATTTCCTTGCGAGAAACGGGCAAGGGTTGCCGAGAGTTTATCTTCAGCTTCCGACCTGGCACCTCTGATCATCAGGATGCGGGCTAAACTTGTTGCAGCTCGCAGTTCGAACGACAAGGCACCTTGCTCGTTTGCAATCGCCAAGGCTTTTCTGAACAGTTGTTCCGGAACCGCATTGCGGTCGATGCCGGCTTCCAACTCTCGCTCACCAAGTGCTCGAAGAATCTCCGCGCTAGCCCAACCTGCGGCACCGGCCTTCGCCCGCTCTATCGCAAGTGGCGTGAGCAGGCGCCAGTCGATCGTCGCCAGCGTTTCGTGCGCGGTCGGTGCCCAATGTTCAAAGGCGGTCCACCACCGATAGCCTTTCGGCCTCCGGGTTTCGCTTAGCGCATAACTGTAGCATTGAGCCTGATCTTGCCAGTTCGTCAGAGACAGCTTGGCGGAAAGCGGATCCAGGATCGCAAGATACGCCCTCAGCTCCTGCACGTCCCCACGCCAGCACGCTACCGGGCAGGCACCGGATGCCAACGAGCAACACAGCGACAGGTCATGTTCCAGCGTCATGGTTTCTTCGACGCTTTGCGCTGCGACATCTGCCGCATCATCGACATACCCTGCAAGCCAAAGCGCCCTGGCCTCGAGTGAGATGAGAGCCGCGCGCGCATCGTAGCGTGTAGGATCACGAAACTTCGGCATCAGATGCCTTGGCCCGTACAGTGACAGCGATCGTTGGACATGGTGCAAAGCCGACGCGAACGTGCCGGTCTGAGTGTCGACCAGGGCCTGCAAACGATGATAGAGCGGCCACCCGATGTCTCTGGATGTTGTCAGGACAGCAAGCCGCCTACACAATGTATCCGCTTCCTTATACTCTCCGGACATGACCTTCATCACAATCATGCCGTAGAGGACATCGGTCTGACGCGTCTCGTTTGCGTGACGATCCGCCAGAGCGAGTGCGGCTCGAAATGCGTTCGTCGACACACCGTTCTTCAGTGATTGCGTCAGAAAATCGGCATTCGCCAGAGCCAGTTGCAGGCGGAAGGCGCTGTCTGGATGGTGCGCCTCTTCTGTCTGGAGTGCGGTATTGACCCATCGACGATATTCGTCGAATAACGACAACTGGTAGAACAGCGGGGCACAAGCCCATGTCAGTGCTACGCCGAGCGACGCATCGCCCGCGGGCGACAAGGCCCATTCAAGCGCATTTCGGACATCGTCGATGACAAGCTTATCGCTTGATAACGGGTCGGGCGAATGACAGGACGATGACCACTTCGTCGGCTCACTAAATAAAGATAAGAAGTATCGCGCGTGACCGTCTGCTGCAGCATCCAACTCGCCGCTGAGAATTAGCTTTTCCAGACCGTATGCACGCGTGCTATCCAGCAGACGAAACGCGGGCGCGCTACGACCGGCTACCGTTAATACGAGTGATTTGTCGACGAGATTGGCTAGAGCGGTCATGGCATGTGACGCGTCTAAGCCCGATGATTCAAAAAGGGGCATAGCCTGGTCGACAGTGAAAGTCGTTCTAAACAGCGACAGTCGCCGTAATGCGAATCGCTCGTTGTCAGAGAGCGTATCGTAGCTCCAGTCGATGGTGGCGCGTAACGTCTTGTGCCTCGGCAAAGCCGTCCTCTGCCCACGCGTCAGAACATCAAAGCGATTTTCCAAGGCAAGCAAGAGCCGTTGGGGGCCGAGCATATGAAGTTGCGAGACCGCGAGTTCGATTGCCAGAGGGATGCCATCCAATCGCCGGCATATCTCGCAAACCTCCCAGACATTGCTCGTTGAAAACTTGAAGCGCTCGCCTTGCGCCGCGGTAGCACGTTCGCAAAATAGCGCGACGGCAGAATATCGGACTGCCATTTCGGGAGATCGACAGTCCTGGCTCTGCGGAATCCGCAACGCCTCCAACCGATAGACTCTCTCGTCGACAAGGCGCAGCGGCTCTCGCGAAGTCGTGAGAACCATCGACGATCCTAACGCGTGTCGAAGCTTTTCGACGACATCGGCGACCGCATTGATGACGTGTTCGCAGCAATCGAGCAACACGATATGCGGTGACCTGCGCAAAAAACTGACGATCGCATCGAAGGGCGTGTCGGTGGACTGAGCCAGGACACCTAGCGCCGATGCGATCGTGCTCTCGACCAATTCCGCTCGACTGACCGGCGACAGCGCAATGTCGATCACCGCTAGACCAGTGCGTTGCCCAGCCTGCGCCAGTACTGGTCGGGCAACGGTTGTTTTGCCGATACCGCCAGGACCGACGATCGAGACAAATTTTTTCTCCAGTAATAGCGCGCAGATAGACTCGATGTCGGCAGTGCGGCCGATCAGTTCACCGGCCGCATGTTCTGAACGCGCTTTGTCGGGATTCTGCGGATCACCATCAGCGCACATCGGTGGCGCCGTGTCGATCAGTGTGTACCCTCGTCCACTGACACTGCGGATCTGGATCGTGCCGTCGCCATTCCGTGCCAGTATCTTCCGTAAGATCGTGATATGTACACGGAGGTTGCCATCTTCAACGACAGTATTGGGCCATACGTGCTCGCGAAACTGCCGGTGAGAAATGATCTTCCCCGGAGCGCTAGCCATGAGCCGAAGGATTTCGAAGGCGCGACTACCAATCTCCACGTCAACACCGTGCGCATCGAGCCGGCACTCGTCAAGATAGAGGCAAAAGCCCCCAAATCGAATTGAGCGTTTCACCTTGGCACTGTGCGTGGGGTCCATTTGTGGTGTCGTGACACGGCTGAATGACGCGCGGGGATGAGTGCAATATCTCGAAAAATACTAGATGAAATCAATTACCTCCGCAATCGAATCGGACCATGTCAGGCCTCTCACTTTTCACTGTTGTGCGATGCGTTAGCAGCGCGCCGCACAAATGTTAATTTTTGTTTATTTTCACTAGCGCTGGATACTTCTGCGATTGGTGTCGCCGTAATGCTTTCGATACGAATATTACGGCTTCCTTGCACGCCATGTTCGACGAACAAAATTTAGAGCTCGCCACCGCATTGGATCACTTCGCGAAAAAAATTCGCGCACCGGCATCTCTCGCGCTTGCCAATTGACAGCCATTTTCCGGGGGTGACCTCGATTCCATTCACGAAAGGCGTCCCGGTGACTTGGAGATGGTTCGGCAACCCGTACAAGGTCAGGAAGCGGTCGCGTGTACCGCGAGAGCGTTCTTCCCTATCACCGAGGATGCTCGCGACGAGCCAACTGCAGGCTTAATGAAGAAGCGCCTAACTTCTAAATCAGTCTCTGGCGTTTCTCACGCTCTATCCATCCCAGGGCGGATCGTTGCTGAACGCTTCCGCAAGGTAATCGACGAACCGGTGCACTTTGAATGGTATTCGGCGAGCGCTCGGATAGACCGCCTGCACTACCAGCTCGGTGACGCGGTGTTCCGGCAGCAGCGCGACGAGCTCTCCCTTTCGCAGATGCTCCCCGAAGACGAATGTCGGGCCGTACGCTATTCCGGCGCCGGCGAGCGCGGCCGACAGCAACATTTGCATGTTGTTAGCCGACACCCGCAAGGGTCCTTCGATAACATGTGCACGGCCTTTCGCATCAACCAACGTCCAGTCCCCGCCGGATACCGCTTCGCTGAACGCGAGTCTGGGCGCCTGAAGCAGGTCGCGCGGCTTGCGCGGCGTTCCATGCCGCTCGAGATACGCCCGCGATGCGCACATGACCATCCGGCAAGAAGCGATCCGGCGTGTTACAAGCGCCGGATCCTCCAGTCGCCCGATCCGGATAGCGATGTCGATGCCCGCGTCGAGCAGATCGACGTAACGATCTCCGAGCACGACTTCGACATTCACCTGCGGATGGTCTTCGACGTAGCGTGCAACGACTTGTCCGAGATGCATCGCACCGAACGTAACGGGCGCTGCGACGCGCAGAACACCCCGGGCCGTGCGGTGGGAATCGCTGGCCTCACGGTTTGCTTCGTCGTATGTCTCGAGAATTTGCTTACAGCGCTCGTAATAAGCGTGGCCCGTGTCCGTCAGGCTAAGGCGCCGCGTCGTGCGCTGCAGCAGTCGCGCATTCAGCCGTGCCTCGATCTCACTTACATGTTTGCCCGCCATTGCGGGCGACAGCCCGAAACGCCGCGCGGCCGCCGCGAAGCTGCCTTCTTCTACGGCCGCAACGAACACAGCAAGACTTGTCAGTCGATCCATATTGCCACCTAATTCGATAGCAAGATTATCGACTGTCGCCAATATTCGAGCAATTATCAAATCACCTGCACGGCCCTACGCTGTTTCCATCAACCAGCGAGGAACACGAAATGGACATCGAAGCGAACGGTACACGGATCCACGTCACGCAGCGAGGCAGCGGAGAGCTTGCGCTCGTATTCCTGCACTACTATGGCGGATCATCGCGTACATGGGACAAGGTGGCGCAGGCGCTGCCGGAGCGATACCGCATCGTGGCCACGGACCATCGCGGCTGGGGCGACTCCGATGCACCTGCGCATGGCTACCGAGTCGAGGATCTGGCGAACGACGCCGAGAGCGTGATCGAGGCGCTGGGTTTAAGGCGCTTCGTGCTTGTCGGTCATTCAATGGGCGGCAAGGTCGCACAACTGATTGCGTCGCGGCGGCCGGAGGGACTCGAAGGTCTCGTACTGATCGCTCCGTCGCCGCCCTCGCCCATGCTTCTCTCGGAGGAGGAACGCGCGACATTGTCGGGCGCTTACCAATCGCGCGAATCGGTCGAATTCGTGATCGACAACGTCCTCACCGCGAAACCGCTCGACACTGCGTGCCGAGAAAGGGTCATCGAAGACAGCCTGAAGGCCGCACCGCAAGCGAAGGCTGCGTGGCCCGAGATCGCGATGCGCGAGGACATCTCTGCAGCGGTGGCGTCCATCGTCGTGCCGACCATTATCATCTCAGGAGAGCGCGATCAGGTGGACCGGGTCGCGACGTTACAAGCTGAACTGTTGCCTCGCATCCCGCACGCGGCGATGCACATTCTTCCCGGCATTGGGCATCTGTCGCCACTCGAAGCACCAGCGGAGGTTGCGCAACGCATCGCAAGTTTTGTCGCCGCGATTGAAGACAAGTCTGTCGTGTGCAACGCGCCAGAGGACGTCCCGACCGCCTTCGATACAGCGATGAACGCAAACGATCTCGATGCATTGCTCAGCGTATTCAGCAACAACGCCGCTATGCGAATGACGAACGGTGACCTCGTGAAAAGTCCAGGCGATCGACGTCGCTCGCTTGCTGAGTTGCTGGCGATGCGCCCGCATATTCGAAATACCGTGAGCCTTGTACTGTCTAGCGGCGAGATCGCACTCGTTGTATTGAACTGGACCCTCAGCATCACGCGATCCGACGGCCGAAAGCACGTAGAAGAGGGGACTGCGACCCAAGTCATGGAGAAGGGCCCCGATGGTGGCTGGCGGCTCAGGATCTCGAACCCATCTGGGGTGAATTGATTGCGTATTTGCAGCACTGCTTTCAGGTTTCAACCGCAGGTAACGCCGTCAGTCAAAAGCGGATGAACCTGGCGGTTTCAAACCGAAGTGCAACGGCGGTTAATGTTTAGCTCTTTTAGGTTGGCTCGCTGAGGCAAGTGTTGCAGCGAAGACCTCGAATGGCGAATGGAACGCGTGGGTTGCGCGCGGCCGACTGTTCAGACTGTCGGCGATGGCATCGAGCTCGTCCTGGGTGTAGACCGAGAGGTCGGTGCCCTTAGGCAAATATTGACGGAGCAATCCGTTGGTGTTTTCGCAGGTCCCGCGCTGCCAGGGGCTATGTGGGTCGCAGAAGTACACGCGCACGCCAGTGGCTGCTGTGAGTTCTTGATGCCGCGACATTTCTTTTCCCTGGTCGTAGGTAAAAGTTTGTCGCAGCGGTGCTGCAATCGAGTTGAGTTTGGCAGAGAAGCCCGCCAGCGCTGAGGCGGCGGTGGCGTCTTCCATCTTGGCGAGCAGCACCAGACGGCTGGTCCGTTCGACCAAGACGCCGACAGACGATTGATTTCCGGCGCCCTTGATAAAGTCTCCTTCCCAATGACCAGGCAGCAGGCGGTCCTCAATTTCGGGCGGGCGCACGTGAATGCTCACCATGTCGGGAATCTGCCCGCGCCGGTCGGTGCCGCGTGTGCGGGACATACGGGTGCTATGGCCGTGGCGCAGGCAGGCAATCAACTGGCGGCGCAATTCGCCGCGCGGCTGAGCGTAGATGGCCGTGTAGATGGTTTCGTGCGAAACGTGCTGGGTCGGGTCGGTCGGATACATGCGCTTCAGTGTGCCCGATATCTGCTGAGGTGACCATTTCCACTCGAGCAGGGTGAGAACGATGCGCCAACACACCCCATGCGGGCAGAGCTTTGTAGGACGACGACCCGCACTGCGACGTGCGGCGCTGAGCGCTTCTGCAGGTACGGACGCGTAGCCAGCAGGAGAACCGTTTCGCTTCAGTTCACGGCTTACGGTGGCTGGCGAGCGGCCGAGTATCCGGGCCATGGCCCGGATACTCGAACCCTGCAAATGCAGGCTGGCAATGGTCAGGCGCGCTTCGGGTTGAAGCTGTTGATATTGAGTTCTTTCGTGCATCGCAACACCTTATACGAAACAGGTGTTGCACTTCAGATTTGATACCGCCATGGAATAACAACAATTAATGGGCTAAAAGAACTCTTTGCGATGAAAGAAGTAGAGAGACTTGTGCGCGACGCTGATGCGCGGACGAAGAGCGTGGAGGAAATTAAGACATTCCTCACCTCTACAAGTTTCAGAGATGACCTTGAACAACATGTGTTCGGATCGAACGCCATCCTTAGCTACGTTTTTCTCGGGTCGGAAGCGATCGGCGGCACCGAGTCATTGGCACTCTCAGGTTGGGGCATCTCTATCAACGAGCCCGAATTTACTGACGTTCACAACGTGAGACTTGGAGATGCCGCTTTTATCGAGCCGGGACACTTCACGATCGTCGTCGAGTTCACTACCTCGTGCCGTATCGACTATTGCGCTAGCTACACTGATTACATGAATCTGTCGATAGCTGAGCGCGATACGATAGGTGAGCGTTCGGTGTCCGGCGACGGGGTGGTGGATCTTTGCGAGCAGCGCGAGGTGCGACTTGAAGGTTTCGTCGATCTTTACTTTTCACCAGATTGCACCGTCTCAGAGATTAAAGTTCACTCGCAATACCTCGCAGTTCGTAGTCCAAAAATCCGAGCAGAGCTGAACGTTGAGCGCGGCACCATCCTTTAGCTAGTTGGCGAGGTTTCAGATGCACATGGCCGATGCGTCCATTTTCGTGCACACCACCCTTGATGGCATTCAACCCGAAGCGTTTCATCGCAGATTTGCAATAGGCAACTTGGACGTTGAACCGACCGCCTTAGGATCTCGCCGGGCCGGTGAGTAATAGTGATCCCATTTGACAACGATCGCCTTGCAAGCGAACGGACTGCCAGCTTCAGGCTCTTAACGCGGCTTTACGTGGTCGCACCGCAACGCTGTCAACTGTCAGGTTTCGATTTCGGTCTCGACCAAGTTCGATACCACCGTGTAGATGTCGACGGCTTCGTCCGGTACGTCGATGCTCACGATCAAGCTGTAACGAACATCGTTTCGCCACCTTTCATGAGCGGTACGGTATTTCCACCATCCGCCGACAGGGTATACGGCGATGGTATCCATATCTGCCAGGGCAGCAGCGGAACCTGTCCATACATCAGAATGCAGCGAGCCGCGGGTACGCAGTTGAGGGCCGAAGCGCCAACCTTCTGCATCGCCTTCGGGGCCATCGTAGTCGTCGAGTTCCGCTTTCGCGTTGATGAAAGCGCGGAAGTTGTCGAGCGATTGGTTGGGTCGGATGACCTCAAATCGAAGGCCGTGAGACTGATAGCTGTATCGCCGACGATACCCTCGCCTGCCGGGGTTGGGTTCGATAAAGTAGGACAGGGTAACCCGCAGCCTGACCTCCAGCTCGGGCGGAAGCTCGCGCAGAGACTCCGCTGGCCATGGCAGCCGGTACAACTGCATCTCGTTCAGCTTTGGGTCCACGGAGGCGGCCGCGTCCTCTGCTCTGGTAAAGGGCGTCAGGCTATCTTGGGCGACAAGCGTGAGTGCGTGGTTTGCGCTGAAGCGGGCACGATCAAGATTGGTCACGCCGTAGCCGACGCAGCGCAGCATCGTCTCTTTGGCCACCTTCGGACTATGGAGCCTGTTCAGCAGACCAAACCGCTCCCACATGCGGACAGTCCAGTCGGCCGAATGACAAAGCAGGCCACGGACCGTTTCGGGCCAGTAGGTCGGGTACTCGGCTCGTAGAATGGCGGCCTGTCGGGAAACAAGCACAGAGGCGGCGCTTGTGTCCGCCGTGACCTCGAACAGTTGACCGACCGCTCTCCCGGATGTGGTCAACAAAGCAACCACATCCGCGTCCGTGATCTCGGTTTTGTCCGGTGAGAGAAGACGGTTCCCTCCTTCGGCGACAACATCCGGCTTGTAAGGCGCTTGCGCTCGCCAACCCCAGTTCACTGACGACCGGGAACTGGGTGCGGCCTCGCCAGCTCTAGCGAACGGCGACCATCCGTCGAAGTCGGGATCATCGTTCGTCGTTTTTTCGGTGTACGCACCGACGGTCAATGCATTCCAAGCCTGAGCAGGATCCTCTATCTCAGCCAATTCCAGTTGTTCCCACGCGCCAACATCCGGTGATATGGTGCGATTGTTACCGGCAGAAACAACAAAAAGTCTTTGCGTGCCATCTTCCATGCCAGACGTAAAACTGTCGATCTCGGCAGACCAGGAACTCGGCAAACCGCCTGCGGATTCCGGATCGGCTGTTACGGCCAATGAATACACGCGCTGCCAGTCGGGCCGATTGCCCTCCAGCGCTTTAGCGGTATTTACCGTTACCGCGCCGTACAGTTCGGGATCGTTATCGCCCTGCTGAGGAAGGATGCGTCCGGATTCAACGCGATGTGCAAGAACGATCTCACTGTTGCTGGCAAGTGCATCGTGAAAATCTCCGAGCATGGCGAGTCCTGCCTGGCGTGACCCATGATCGTTCGCGGCGTCGAAATGCGGCCAGTCCGGATCCCACGAAACGGCCTCGTCACGGCTTGTCGCGACAGAGAGGATAGGGTGGTTGTAATTGACACCCGTATCAAGGATGGTCACGGCCGTCATCGCATCGTCGCGGATACTCAACCGCTGGCGAAGATCATCCGCCCATTGCTGCTGCTCTTTTGGCGAGGAATCGAGAATGACGTTAGGGGTCTCTTGTGCCCTGCGTAGTTCCTCGAGCGATCCGATCAGTTCAGGGGTTCGCTCAAGCTGACGGGCGGAAGCTCTGATCAGAAAAACCATGCTGTCGAAGAAACTTAGCGAAGTCGTGCCAAGCCGGGCGCCAATGCGAGCGGCAAGCTGTCGTGCGATAGTCCGCGCATCCTCGCCTTCGCGCTTCTTCAGCCATAGTTCCCACCATATTGACTGGTTCGCGTCGCGGGGGAAGAGGTTTGCATCATCGGTCCAAAATGCGCGAAGATCGGCTAGGCGCATCTCGCCGATGCTGTCGAGAAGTCCGTGATTGCGAGGACCGCCACGCCCGTCGTTGTCAGGATCAAGGTACTGCGCCACTTTTCGCAGAAATACCTCGCGCCTTGCTTCGGGCACGAAGACAACAGCAACCTCGATGTCACCAGCCTGCTTGCAGGCATGAAGCCTGAAGTCCCTAGTGTCGAGACTGTCCAAGGGCAGTTTGACGCCTGGAAAGGAAGAAATCTCGATGAACACGCCCGTATCTTCTGTAATCGGAGCGTCGATCTCTTCGTGGCGACGGACTGATTCGTCAAGTATGGCGGTGTATCGTTGCGCCAGCGCGGGCCCGTGGCTGGCACGATCTTGCGGAGGGGTAATCGGATTTCGTCCCGTACGGCGGGATCTAAACTCCTCGTTGGAGTTAAATCCATCGAGAAAGAGGTGCCGTTTCCAATCTGGCATTGCTTCTCCTTATTTTTTGCCAGTGTGTCGCTGTTCAATCGCTTTACGCAGAAGTTCCGTTGAAATACGCCCTTCGTGGTGAAGGACGGCTTCTTTCGCCGCGTCTTCGC
Source organism: Caballeronia sp. LZ043 (assembly GCF_031451075.1). Lineage (NCBI taxonomy): Bacteria > Pseudomonadati > Pseudomonadota > Betaproteobacteria > Burkholderiales > Burkholderiaceae > Caballeronia > Caballeronia sp. LZ043. The sequence continues at coordinate 153,121 of NZ_JARUXT010000057.1, forward strand.
AAGCCCTCGTAACCTCGGCCGCGCTCAGCCCGACCGAGGCTGCGGTGAGCAGGCTCCAGTTCAGCTCAGATAATTCGAACATTGACAGACGATTATCGATGATCGCCTTAATCTGAGTTTCGCCCGGTCGTTCAAACTGGATGATGTCGTCAAAACGACGGTACAGCGCTTTGTCGAGAAGTTCAGGATGGTTAGTCGCCGCAACGATCAAGCTTTCGGAACTGTCCTGCTCCACAAAGAGCAAGAATGAATTCAGCACGCGTCGGATTTCGCCGACATCGTTTTGCGACCCACGCTGAGTTCCGATCGCATCAAACTCATCAAACAGATAAACTGCCCTCGTCTGTTTGATCTGGTCAAAAATCAGACGCAGCTTTGCGGCTGTCTCGCCCATGAAACGGGTAATCAGGCTGTCGAGCACGATGGTGTACAACGGCAGCTTCAATTCCGTTGCGAGCGCAGCAGCGGACATGGTCTTGCCGGTGCCCGGCGGTCCAGTAACCAGGATCTTTCGCCTAGGATGCAGCCCATACTGTGCAAGTCTGTCCTTCTGTCGCTGCTCAAGAACGATCCGATCGAGACGGTCCCGCACTTCGGGGTTAAGCACCAGTTCCGCGAATCGCACAGGCGTATGCGTGAGCTCAAGCAAACCCCCAAGATCGCCCTTGGGCTGGTTAGTCAAGGGTGTTGGGCGCGCCAGCGAGAGCCCCGTATTGCTAGCGGCCTGGGACTTCTCGACCATCTGTTTGATGTCCGATGCGAGCTTGTGATGTCCTTGGCGTGCTTCCTGAGCGGCAACTTGCAGGGCAGCAGCGTAGAAACGCCGATCATCGCGATCAGCGTGGCTCCGCAATAACGCCTTGATTTGTTCAGCTGTTGCCATTTCCCAACCTCCGACCGTAATGATACTAGATCACGTTCGAGGAGACGCCTGACCGTTGGTTGGCGGGGCGGGCCGCCAATATTAGTAACCGGAAACCGCTGTTGGGGCTACCGTCACCGGCTACGCTGAAGCAATGTCGCTTTGGGCATATTCGCCTACACCCTGGTGGTAGAGACAATCAGGCTTCTACCGGTGCATCGTTGCAGGCACGCCTCCAGAAGCGTAATGCGGCATGTGTTCGAACGGCCGCGCGCGTAACGGAACGGACGACCGAGCGACTGAAAGGGGAAGAAATCCGAACGACGCTTCATGGCCCGCTGTGCGCATTCATTTTCCTTCGTCGAAACGCCTTCCGAAACCGGTAACAATCGGGCTCGTGTAACCAACCAGGGCAGATTTGAGGCGCTTTGTCCAAGCGCGCTCCACGCGAACTGGGCCAAATCGCCGGCTTCGCGCCGTCGGTAAGGTCGATCTGGATGCGGCGACAGCCGTCTCCACTTTTTCCTAATCGGCAGGGAAGTCAGCGCATGATCTTACAAAATTAGTGCAGCCCAACAAGTTCCGGTAAGCTTCCGGCGAGTCGGTCAACCCAATCTGTGTAGCCATGACGAGCAGCGCAACCATCCATACCGTTGATGAGGTCTTCGGCATCACGCGCAACCTTCCTCTGAATTACGTCGAACGTGCCGACGTGGATCGCCGGTTACGCGATGAACTGTCGGCCGCGCACCACGTCGTGATCTACGGAAGCTCAAAGCAGGGGAAGACGTCGCTGCGCAAACGCTGCATGGACAGCAGTGAGTACATCCTGGTCCAGTGTTCGAACCGCAGCGATATCGCCGACCTGCATTCGAATATCCTCAAGCGTGCCGGCTTCGAGATCACCCTGTCGCAAAAGCGCAGTTCGTCGGGGCGGCACAAGGTTATCGCCAGTCTGAAGGCCGCGATGAAAGCGACTTTTTTCGGACAGGGCGTCCAGATGGAGGGGACGGCGGGCGCGGAGCGCGAGACGGTAACCGGAATGGAGCAGACAACGGCCGCGCTGGAACTGGACATCGACGATGTCAACGACGTAATCGCCGCGCTGCAGAGTATCGGTTTTCGCAAGAAGATCGTACTGGAGGATTTTCATTACCTAGAGTATCAGGTGCAGCGTGACTTCGCGGTCGAACTCAAGGCGTTTCATGAGGCGTCCGACATCACCTTCGTCATCGTCGGCGTCTGGCTGGAAGACAACCGGTTGATCGTCTATAACGGCGATCTTACGGGACGCGTGGTGTCGATCAACGCCGATCGATGGAACATGGTCGAACTGCGGGAAGTTATCGCTACCGGAGGGGCATTACTCGGTGTCAGCTTTGCTGCCGTTTTCACGGCCGCGCTGATCGTCCTCGCGCGTGAAAGCATCTACGTTGTACAGGAGGTCTGTCGTCGCGCATGTCTGGGTGCGGGTGTCCGGACGACGCGCGACGACAATCCCCTTATCGGTGCCAATCTTGACGTCGATGCCCTGGTCAAGCAGGTAGTCGACGAACAGTCGGCCCGTTACGACGGATTCCTGTCCACGTTTGCGGACGGGTTCCAGGAGACCGAACTGCAGATGCACAAATGGCTGCTCTACCCGCTGCTGACGACGAACGCAGATCGCCTGAAGCAGGGCCTGAAATACCGGGATATCAAGGCTATCCTGCGCGAAAAGCATCCCCGCGAGCGCGAGCTGAATTCCGGCAATATCACCCAGTCGCTTCAGTCGAGCGCGTCGCTTCAGGTGAAGCGCAACATCATGCCAATCGTCATTGACTACGACCAGTCGAGCAAGACATTGTATGTCGTCGACAAGGGCTTTCTGATCTGGCTACACCATCAGGATGCAGAGGACCTTCTCGATGACATCGGTCTCCCAGTGGAACCCCATTGATCTGGCCTCGGACTTTAGCTGCGGTTGACTAAAATCGACGGCAGAACACTTGGTTGAGGGTGAGGCAAGAAAGGTTCCTTTGCCTGACTGGCGAACTCGGCGGGCGCTGCCTATTGCAATGCAGAGTGCGGGCGGGCCTCGTCATAGTACGAATAGCCTAGTCGCGAAAGCGCTGCGGCCAGTATCCTGGACGTCCGTTTTGTAGATTCGCGATGACCCGCTTCCGGTCGAGTGCTGCCCTTGCACATGAATAACCGATGATCGAATGACCGCAGAGCAATCCATTGCGGCCCATAGCCGGCGATCGGCCCAGTGACCGCAAAGGCCGAAGCGCGTACGTCGGTCGTCCGGCGGGCCTTGGCAAGGAGCTAGTTCGCGCGCTCGAAGGAGCGACGGAAACTGTCTAGTAGTCGAAACTTTGGTACTAAGCTTGGCGGTGGAATCCAAGCTAGGGACGCGGGTTATGAAAGTCTCGATGACGGAACGTTTCATTGCCCTTGGGTTCACGCTTGTCGGCGCCATTCTCATCGGACTCTCGGGATACGCCGTTCTCAAGCTCTTCCTGTCGCTTCTCTTATTTTGTACGGAAGGGAGTGAAAAAGAGCAACTCAGTCGAAAGCAAATCAACGCATTAACGCGCCGAGCGCGCGGGCGGCGGCATCCGTTGAGTGACTCGTCTCTCGCCGGACTTGGCGCTACCCGCTGGAAGAATGTTGATGTTAGCCATTCGTGAGCGATTGCAAGTTCGCATAACGGCGCTGCGCGTCACGAGTCTGTTTCTCTGCGCCAGTCAGCACCGCCTGGATCGGCGATGCCAATACTGAAGCGGTCAAGAAAGGCGGGAAGAGCTGAGTGCTCGTTCAGCGGAACGGTGTTTCCCTTTTGAACGAGAATTGCACGATCGCTGAACAGGGCGACCGACACCGAATTTGCGAAGCGTGAGTGGAAGTAGATGCCGTCCACGCTTGCCTCATTGTCGTGGAGCGCAGCGCTCCATCGATTCGGCGCAAAATAATTCGGCGTTGAGAGAACCTGCGTGTCGAATCCCAACTGCCAAAGAGGCTGCGTCAGATCTGCAAGGCGCAACGGACGTGCGTTTTCCATTTCCAGCACGGCGACACAGCGATCCGTGATGGCTTTCTCATCAATCACGTGCGGCATTCCGGCGTCAACGCCACGGAAGCGCCCGCGCATCAATGTTTCGGCCATGCACGCTTCGAAGGTCGACGCGGCATAGAGAACGCCGTACTCATTATTGGGCGCGTCGAACCGAAAGACTGTGGATGACGTGGATTGGCGGTTGTAATAGACCGGACCACGATGTCGCCAGTGGATACGCAGCAGCGGCGTCACCGAGAGGTCGATTTCTCGGACAGGAATCCGCGCGCTGCGAAAGCCAGGCGGGGGAAGGGGGCAGGAACCGGGAGACTTGTCGTGAACCTCGTCGATCACAACGGCCCCTGTTCACCACCCACTTCCTGAATCGCTAGATCGACGACTCGAGCCACAGACGCGTTGGAGTCGAGGATGACGTCCGCGGGCGAGCGCCCTCCAAGTTCCTCACGCTTCGAGCGCATAAAGGAATGGATCGACCACGCATTGACCTTAGCGGACACAAACGGTTCAAGCACCGCTTTCAATCGCGAGCCATCAGCATCGAATTGCCACTTGGGATAGCGAAAACCACGCTCCTTACCTGCAGGTAGCAACGCGTACAACGCTCCCTTTTGACGGTCCTCGTTGATGGCGCGCTCGTTGCGCCCTGCATAGTCGCGCGCGTCAAGAAGCGTCAGATTGTCGGGATTGCGATATTCCTCGAGGGCGAACCGGCGGCCACGAGCGCGCGCCGCCGCTAGTGGATCAAAATTTCCCGCAGAGAACAGCTGATTAGCATAATGGGGATCATTGCCGACGCCGCCACTGAGCACTTTATCGAAGGCGTCTTGAAGGTAATCGATCACATCGGGCCGGCCATCAACGCCAAGCGCTCGAGCGGTGGTCGCTGCCAATTCTCGGGTCGAACGTCCGTTCGTGGCTCTCATAAGCGCTCCCAGTCATGAAATACATGACTTTCATGACCTATTATGCACCGTTCGGCTGCATGGCGCAACAAGGCGTGGGCAGCGGCAGATTGCCCTGATGTGACGACTCACCAGAGCTGTCTCTCGGACCGATTGCCAATCGCTCCCGGTCGCACTTTGGCTGTATCGCCGGAAAACTCTCCTGAATCGCCGCAAGCCGTTAAATTCCGCTACCACGTGGTGGCGATTTCTTCATATGTGAAAGCACTACGAAATTTCGATACAGAAGAAGGGGCGCACGGCGGTGTAAGTGCTCCCGTGGCATAGTGACCTCGAGCACGGGCCAGCCTAAGACCGCGGCGGTCGCGCAGACCAATGAAACTCCGCTTGGGCTGCGAAACGGCCAGACGCGAAGAGGCTCAGGCCCGCCGGTCGTGGGCATCGATACGAGGGACGGAACTGACAATTGGGCTGCCGCGCCTATGGGACAGCGCCGAAACCAACCAATCAGAGAGATTCGCAATGAGTGAAGCTGAATATACGCATCTGCTTCGAAAATGTCGCGAAGCGAAAATGATGAACGACTATCACGTGCTGTTGACGGGCGAGCGTCTAGCTGCAGCGATCGTTTTAAACAAGCCGCATTGGTTGCAGGAACAAGGCTATACGCTGGCCGAGGCGTTCGATCGTGTCGGCCCAATCTGGTGGCCCCTGTTGCTACGCGCCCAGCGAGATCTAAGAGACGGAATCGAATGAAGGGTGGTCTTGATTTCCGTTTAAGTTGTGGGTTAGGGCGCGCACGCTCCGACAAGTGCTTTGCCTTCTGGCGCTTAAAAAATATCTCTATAAATGAGTCATTTGCTGTCTACCCGCAAAAGCGTAGCCGACGCATTTCTACGCGCGCGAACTGCGGGCAGGCGTTGCCACACCTTACGCCGTGCTTGGAAGGAGTCTGCTCGCGTAGCGACCAACCAAAAAGAGAAATCCGCCGCGCAGCGACGATCGGAAATTGACGATTCTGCAAGTGATGTGTGCTTTGCTGGTCAACGCTGTGGCCCATTACGATTTTTCGCAATCTGCTCCCGCCTGCGCGTGAGCCGAGTGTTCTCCTGGCTTTTGCCGTACTCTGCTTCGACAGCGGTGACCACGCCCGTCATTGCGCCGGTGAGATCCACGCGCTGATCGCCTTCAATGAGACAGGTCCAGTAGCGTTGGCCGCGGCACCAAAGCTTCAGGCCATTACGAGCGTCTCGCTCGCTGAGCCCAAGTGACGCCGCCCGGGCAAGCACGTCCTTGAGAATCCCAACCTTGAGAGGGACCTTGGGTGCGGGACTGCGCGGAAAGGCGTTCGGGGAAATGTCGTTGCAGCGTGGTAACTGCCTGTGCGGCTGCGTCAGCAGATGTTCGCGGAGGCTTCGGTGTCCGTTTGACTTTCCGGGTGACATCCGCTGGCGATGACGTTGAGCGCGAAACTGCGTCCTTGCGGTTCGTGCCTTGATTCAGCTGCGCTTTGAGCGCAGCGAGCTGTTCGAATCCCATCGTGCGTGCCTGAAGTCAGTCTGTAATTTTATCAGTCGCCGCGAAACACATCCGCCGTCGGTCCGCGTCTTCACCGGCACTGCTTTTCGACCCTAAGGGCGTGACTTTGATTTCAGCGCAGTTTCCGGGTTAGGGCACACTCGCTTCGACAAGGCTCTGCCTTCCGGCGCCAATTAAATATTGCTCAAAATCAGGCGCTTGGTGTCTACCCAAAAAGTGTCGTCGTCGCCTCTCTACGCGCGTTGACCGGCGGCGAGCGTCGCGGCGTCCCGAGTCAGGCTTGTTGGTGTCTTCAAGATGCGTCGGCGCGATCCGCCTGAGCTGCTCCGCCCCGAGCGCTCAGTGGGACGTGATCTTGCCGGCAGCGATCGCTTTCGCAAGTTCGTCGGCAAGGACCGCTTGCACCGACGCATGCTTTTCTCGCACGGAAACCTGCGCGGGACCTTCATTTTTCCAGTCCTCGGCGTCCTTCATAAGTTCGGGAAGATCATGGACCAGGGATGCGATCTCCGCATCCCGTGCGGCTGCTAGCTCTGCAAGGTTCTCGGGTTGCAATGCGCGTTCGAGGATCCCCGCGTCGATGCCGAAATGCTTGCTTGATGGCGTCACACGCATGTACGAGCGCAAACGACACTTGTTTTTCCTCATCCCAGAATTTGCTCTTAGGGAGGAAATAGCCGGCGTATAAAACGTCGCCAACTATCTCCGTTGCCACCCAGTCTGTGAGGTCTTCTTCGAACGATCGCGTGTCGCTGCTGGCGGAGGCAAACATGCGCAGAGCGTCCGCCTTCGTTACTTCTCGCGAATAAACTTCGACGCGGCCGCCGCCGGCCTGCGCGTCGACCCATACCAAGGCTCTATCATCGTCCAACATGTTTGCCTCGCTGGTTGGGTTCAGAAAAGTTGCTGCTGGGCGAGCGCTAGGCATAGCGCTTCGTTCTGTTCCGGCGTCAAGTTTCTTGCTTCGACGCGCTCTCGTCGATGGGAAATCATCGTTCCGTAGACGTCCGCCAACACCCTTGCTTTCGGGCAGACAGCTAAGTCATCCGTCGCCGCCTGCCGCGATCGCCAGTAGTTGATAGCGTTCTCAAAATCAGTGATTGTGTACTCGTTCATCCTGCTAGCTGCCTTTGCTCTATCAAGTGCGGATGATATTCCCTCTTCGTCGGGTCGTGTCGCCGACGCGTCGACGATCGCATCGCATCTCTTTCGGTTCAGAGCGAAAGGCAACGGCGTTAGCGCGACGGTCGAGCGGCACCGTGCTAGTGCTTTACTTCGCCTTTCAACTCGATGGCCAGTTCCGCGGCCAACGCAGCCTGTACGTGTCCGTGCTTTTCGCGAAATGCTTCGGCGCCAGCTAGTATTTCCGGATGGTCCTCGAGGAACGAAGCCAGTTCCGCGTCTCTCGCGGAACCGAGCGCGGCCACGTTCGCGGGTTCTAAAGCTCGCTCCAACGTTTCGGCGTCGATGCCAAAATGCTCGCTGATAGCAGCGACCGCGTGCAAAATCGGGAATGCCACATTCTCGTGGGCTTCTTTGCCGCCCTCGATAAAGAAGTAGCCTGCGCAGAGCAGGTCGCCCTTGACCTCCGCTGCGACACTAGGCAAGATCGTCCTCGATAGCTCGCCTGTCGTTGCTGGCGGATTCAAATATCCGCAGCGCTTTTTCCTTCGTCGCTTGGCGCGAGTAAATTTCAACGCGGCCGGTGCCGGCGCGTTCTAGTTCGACAAAATCGTTGCTCCATCAAGTTCGGACATGTTCCTTTGTATAGAAAGTGATAGATCGTCGCGCTGCAGGCGTTCGCCGGGACGTCCGTCATTGGCCAGACTGCGAAATCATTGGTGGGCGCGTGGTGGACGCGCCAGCGGTTGATCGCCCTTCTCGATATACGTGATCGATTACTTTTTCATGCTGCTTGACGGGCTTTGAGTAGCTGCTTGAGTTGCTCGCGAGTAAGGGATGGATTCATTGCCGTGTCCCGCACCACCTCAGTCAGTTCATCGTCCGAATACGCCGCGAGGACCACGAGTTCGCTTGCACTGAAGTGTTCTTCCATTTCTGCACGATGCCGCGAGTCGGCAAAGCGCTCGTAGACTTGCACGTATCGGGCGGTCGTAGGCTTCGACACGCCCCATTTAACTGCGGCAAATCTGTAGAAGAGGGATGCTGCTTTTCGCTCGGCGGTGGCTACGCTGGATCCCTCGCCCTTTGCCTCGTCGACGCAGCGTCTGACGGCTTCCTCTTTGTACTTCACTAATATTTCGCCGAAGGCGAAAACATTGGCTGGGCTCTTTTTAGGCACGAACTCGTTGTCTCCATTTCCATTGGCTTGTGTTCGCGAGAACACGGAGTCGGCGACGGCCCTCTAGTGCAGCCGGCCACGGTTCACCCTTAGTGCATAACGGCATTCGCGGGCTGGTTTTGAGTGTTTTCTTACATGTTTCGTTGACTTCAAGACTATCCGCCGCGGCTGGTAGTCAAGCCGCCAGCCAAGCTAGGACGCGCAGGCTGTCCCACGGACCCATTGAAACGCTTCGAGGCCGCAAAGCGCACGCCACTGCCGCGCTTCAACGGTGATAATTCGCACTATCAAGTATGCTCGTCGTTTACCCAGTTAAATCGACGGATATTAAATGTTTGTTGCTCGAAAATTGGATTTAGCGCAACGTTGTCGGACGGGCGCTCGTTTACGTTGTGGTCTTCTGGGCACCTCTACCACGTTGGTAGCGCGAAAGCATGGCGAGTGAGGGGCACTAGAAGTTAGAGCGTCAGATCGGCAGCCGACTAGGACCGGCCCGCTGGAGCGCACGGTCCGAAGAAGCCGTGCGGTCTAGCTTTGCGGCGCTATTCAGACCGCAGGCGCCTGCGTCTGCGCCGTGACGCGGTAGCCCGCCCACGCTATTATGTAAGGCATATGCAACGAGGTGACGCATGGGAAATATTTGGACCGAACCCGCCATCAGCGGGCATGACACCAGGGAAGAATCTGAAGCCTACGACGTCTGGTTTCGCGAAGAGGTGCGCATGTCGCTCGAAGAAGAAGGTGCGGACATTCCTCACGATGAAGCTGTGGCGTGGATGCGCGCACGTATTGCCGAGCGGCGCAAAGTAACGAATGATCGTTGACTGGCGCCCGCGTGCGGTACGCCGACTCGATAAGATACACGCCCACCTTAGCTAAGAAAGTTTCCTTGCGGCCGACGCAGTGTTCGACACGATTGTCGCGGCGGCCGCCACATTACCTAGCCACCCGTACGCCTACCGCGAAGGCCGCGTGCCGAACATGCACGAGATGGTCGTGCTGCCAAATTACATCATTGTTTATCGCGTGAAGCGCAATCGCATACTGATCGTGAATGTGCTCCACGCGCGCCAACGCTATCCTTGATCCAGGTGTGGGCTTGCTCTTCGTGTGAAGGACCGGCGACGCCCGTTCGCGCGATTGATCCGACGACTGTGCGCACAAGCTGACGCGTGCGATGACACGATGCGACGCCGCTTGCTCGGTCCGCGGCCCAGCAAGTAATCTTCAATTAGCATCCCTAAAAAATTGCGCTAATTGATCGTTATGTTTCCCAGTATCGGTGGAAATGTATCACCGACCGCTTGGAGCGATGCGCCCTCGTCAGCTTGATGATCCCGATCTCAAAGAAGACCGCCGTATATTCTAGTCCTACTGTGTCATATAAAGCTTTGAGGTAGCGCAGCAATACGGACATCTCTGGAGTCGCCTAGAGATGTGTGCACACCGCCGTGCGGGCGACCTCCGAAGCATGCGACGCGATTCTGCCGCCGCTCGTCCCGATAGCGACGACAGCGGCGGTCGCAAGCAATCCTGACACCTCGGGCGCGAGTGTGACAGAACGGAGCGTAGGCGTTGCGGGCGATAACGCGAAGATAGGTTGATGGTCTGAAGCATTGGCGAAGAGGAAGTCGAACAGCTGACTCATTTTCGTATCTGCACGACAGCGTCAAGGCTGTTCAGGCCTATGCCGTGTGGCCCGGACGATCCTCCACTTGCTGAAGTTCCGACTTCATGATTTCCAGATTTTGCATCAGCGTGGCTAGACGCTTCTGTTGGGTGACAACAAGCGCATATTCGACGTTGATCCGCTTAAGTCGCGCGATCCAATATGCGGTTGGCAGGCGCGTGAATGCGTCGATCCGCTGACGGAATCCACTGAACATGGCTTCGAGATGCGCGAGTTCGCGGTCAGCGAGTCCCGTCGCTCGTTTCGGCTGCTTGGTGTTCTTCAAAACTTTCCCCGTAAGCCGCGCCGAGCAGTATCGAATAGGTTGTTTATCGGCGGGCCGGCAAACAACGCAATCTTTATACCTTTAAGTCGGGAGGAAAAAGTCGATTGCAGCGAGATTAGTTTGACGAACGGAAACGTTTGCGGGCATCAACACGCCGAAGCGGGCATAGCGGTATGTGCGCTACACCGCAATCCCACAAGGATCGGCGTACGGTAAGTGTGCATGCCGGAAGCGAGAGATTGCAATTCCTGCAAGAGACGCCAAAATGCAGCAACAGGCCAAATCCGAGGCGCGTCGCACCGACCCCGCTTGACAGCGCTCTTCATCTCCTTCAATCCGCCACGAATGCGGTCCGCCTTGGTTTGGGGGTGTCCCGTTTTCGTTCCAGGACTACTGTGTCGTAGAACATTTGAGATAACAAAGCAGTACGAACAGTGGCGGCGATTGGCCAAATTCTAGAGTCCATGCTGGAATTAGATCGGACGACTGGTTCTCACGGGCTCCGTGGCGCGCAGCGAGAAGCTGCTGTGCTGAATCGACCCCCTGTGCGGACCTGCTACGCTCGAGCACTCAACCTTTATGCTCCGAACAACCAGAACATAAGCAAGACAACCGGCATCCCCAAGGCAGCAACTGCAAACCCAACCATGATCAGAACATCGTACATACCTGGCCGCGTCTTGCGGATCTCATGCACAGGCGACGTTAACCCTAGAGCCTGCCGACCGTGCAGGAGTGGATCTCTTTCTGGAGAAGTCGAAAATCGGGAACTCGTTCGCCATGGCATGTCGCTGATGCACCCTCAGTGAGAAACAGCGCACGCTCCGGCGAGGCCTCAACACCGCCAGGCTGCTGCGCTTACCACTCATCCATCGCCTGAGCCGCTCCAGAAGCCTCCTCCGACTCATCAACGCGTCGATGTCTTGCGCGAGCTCTGCGACATCGCCCTCTGAGGCTTAGGGCCGCGCTAGCTCGTCATGCTTGCCGTCAATTGCTCGACGGCAGATGGCGATTTCGCGGTCGATGTTAGAAGTCCGCTGTCGAGGCTGGGACCCTCCCAAAATCCCAAAACGCCTTTCTCATCCCCTAAATTCCGGTTCTAAAAAAGCCCGCGACAGTTCTGCCGCGGGCGTCCGCGCCGGTCGTTGACTCTGTGCGCAGCCAGACACCAAGAATCAGAACGGGGTGTCTGATATTGGGCCTCGGTAATGTGAATAATCATATGAAATACGTGTTTAGCCCGGATAGTAGGGAAATTACGGAATGAAAGATTTCCCGAATTCACCTCGCCACTCGAGCAATTTTTAGAGCTTTCCAATTGCTGTAACACGACCGTCCCGCGGTGGACGTGATGTCGTAGACCCACCTCCGCAGTATCGAAATGACGCTGGGATTAATTTTGGCTGTCTTCGCGGTCATTTGCTACGTTCGATACATGCCGCGCCAGCAAGAGCGTCTCTAATTTTTCCAATGCGACCAACGGCTTACCGACCTGAGCTTTAGCGCGCGCTAGAAGCAGTTTGTTCGCTAGCTGCGACGTGAGATGCAAATGGTCCGATATCTGGGTCTATCAGATCCGCGATCGCTCGAAGCGCGTCATTCAGCGGGATGTTGTGATCCTGTTCTCGAGCCCGGCGAAGGCCAGTAACGAGGGTCAAAAGGTCGCGCGAGTCCATCGTCACCTATCAGATCTAGGGCGACCGCGTCGTGATCCATCTGCCGATGTTATTGGAAGGCGTGGTCGAGATGCGGACGGTCGCGCGCATCGGCGCCACACACTCGGTCGTGTTCGGCGGCTTCTCATCGAACTCGCTCAACGGGCGTCTGGTCGATGTCGGCCCGATCGCGCTGATCACCGCCGACGAACAGATGCGCGCCGACAAGGCGCTGCCTCCCAAGAACATCGCCGATGAAGCGATCGCTGCGGACGCCCGCGAGAAGGTGAAGGACGTGAGCGTCTATCGCCAGGCACCCCATTTGCTAACTCCAAAAAAAATTCGTTAATCGACCAGCATGAAAGCAACGATTTGCGGTTACACAAAGTTGCCCGAAGGGCATGAAGAAATCCATCGTTTCTCATTCGAATTGAACGATGGAAGTGCGGCTCCGCCCGTCCGAGAATCGATATCTCTACGAACCGCCCGGGTAGTTGTCGCACATTTACAGGACGGAAACGCGCTAATCCAAATGTTCCGAGCCATCGTCAGTAGCGATTTCGCACATTACGACGATTTGGTCGGACGGAGCTTCGAGGACGATTTCGTCGAAAATGGGCCGAGCGATCGTGTCAATGACTCATCAGGGTGGATGAACGCCGATCACTGAGCGCCAATGCAAAGTCGCGATCCGACATGATCGGCCAGCGGCCACAAGCGGCAATTTACTATGCTTACGGCCCGGGCCATTCAAGGATTCTTCATTCTTCAAGACTGTGGCTGCCTAGAATTCGAGCGCCCATCCACGCGGCATGACAAAGCCTGCTTGGACCTGTATCGATTGAAAACTGATTTGACAGCGCCGACCAGCAGTCGACCGCAAAAGTATGAGGAAACAACCGCCCGGTTGCTCGGCACGCGGCCCCAGGATCCGTGCTGAACCGTTGCCAGCGTTTGGCTGCATCACCAACCTTCGAGCAGCGAGTCACCGAAACGTCCAGCAAGGCTTCGCCCGCGGCTCGGCAGACCGGCTGATAACCCGCCGACAAGCCACGCGACATGAAATCGAAATTGGCGGGTTTTCCACGCTAGCTACGCCCCCATCAGCCGCCTGGGCCATTTAAGGCTACCTTGAGATTCGTTGAGATGCGGTCGTGAGTAGCGCGCTCTGCCGTCCTGCAGCCGGTGGCCCAGCACTTGCTCGGGACTTGCCAGCGAACAACGAGAACCTACCATGCTTGCAATCATCATTCCGGCTCATAACGAAGAAGATTTTTTGCATCGGTGTCTGCGTTCCGCAGTGGCTGCTGCAGCTGATCCAGCGCTGGAAGGGGAGTCCGTTCAGATCATCGTCGTCGCTGATCAATGCTCAGATGCTACCGAAAGAATCGCGACCCGGTTTCCCGTGATCACCCTAACGATTTTCGAGGGAAACGTGGGCGCTGCGCGCGCGGCAGGTGCCGCATATGCCCTTGGACTGGGTGCGCGATGGCTCGCGTTTTCTGACGCGGACACGCTGGTACCCAATGACTGGCTGTCCAGCCAGCTTGCCTGTCAGGCGGATGCCGTGTGCGGCGTAGTTGATGTGCACGACTGGACCCCCGAAGACACGTTTGTCCAGCAGGATTTCAGCGAAGTCTACTTTCCAAAAGAAGGCCACCGGCATATTCATGGAGCCAATCTCGGTGTATCCGCCTTAGCGTATCAGCTTGCAGGCGGGTTCCAGCATTATGCAAGTCACGAGGATGTCGACCTAGTGAGGCGGCTGGAGCAGTCGGGGGCTTCAATCTGCTGGACCGCAAAAACCAAAGTATCGACTAGTGCGCGGAAATCATTTAGAGCCCCTGCGGGGTTCGGCGCTACGCTTGCCCGTGTACGCCGCCTGGTTGGACTTCCTGCCGGTGGCGAGGACGGAATCAGTATGCAATCTGTCCGCACGATGGAATCTTAGATCTCTTTGTTCTACGGAGATGGTCGCCTGGTCTTATTCTGGCTGAAGCGTTGACACTCTTTGCGGTTATGCAAGGAATCCATCCAAGTCGGCGACGGATATCGCAAGTGCACCACGAGTCGGCACAAACAGCGTGTTGGCCGAACAACAGGAACAGCCAAGCTGAAGTCAATTCCCTATAGGTGTTGAGATGTCGGAGCAAACGCTTGTTCGGTCCAGATCACGGCGGGCTTCACCGCGTTAAAACTCTCCTGACGTTCCATCAGGAGCCGTGCCTCTCCAACTCTGTTCTCAACGGCGCGACGTCATGCCGACGCGTCATAGGTGACACGGGCAGCTGCTAATGACCGTGAGTATCGTGGCTGTCAAGGTGAAGAGCGGCGAGTTTTACGATCAGATGTAGACGAGCCGGTCATCGACCCATGGCGCTTTTGGGTCAACCGCTAATTACGGTTATATAAGTCGACGCCGGTGGCACAGCGGCTTCCAGTAGAATCGTTGGCGACATCCGATTTACTGGAGATGGGACCTTGCCCGCTGGCAGCTGTCCCGGCTAGGCTCCAGTGCAAAACTGCCGCGGCTTGAGATCGCACAAACCTGTCTGTTACCCACTGGAGGTCCGATGAACCTAGCCGACTTTATTGAGGGTGATCTGTCAGGTCTGATCGACGACTGGACCAGCTACGCCCTGGCGCTCAGCCAACCGGACAGCATGCTGTCGGAGACCCAGCTTCGCGACTCAGCGGCCGAGATCCTGGCAGCGATCGCGGTCGACATGCGCGAGGGACAGAGTGCAGCTCAACAGCGGACCAAGTCGCGCGGCGACAAAGATACGGCCGAGTCCGGCTTCGACCACGTCGCGCGATGTCACGCAGAGGATCGTCTTTCTCACGGATTTGACATCAACGATGTGATTGCGGAGTTCCGCGCGCTGCGCGCCACGGTGTTTCGTCGATGGCAGAAAACGTCGCCCGCAGGCGCGGCGGCGTTCCAGGAAATGATCCGTTTCAACGAAGCCATCGACCAAGTGCTCGCAGAATCCGTGCGGCACTATGCGCGCCGCACTGAAAGCATTCGCGATCTGTTCGCGGGCGTGTTGGCGCATGACTTGCGCTCGCCGCTGGGTGCCATACTGAATGCGGGCGAAGTACTGCTGCGCGACGATGCCCTCTCTCCCTCAAGCGTGCGAGCGGTCGCCTTTGTTCAGCGAGGCGCAATGCGCATGAGAAAGATGATTGATGATCTGCTGATCTTTACGCGCTCCCGGCTGGGAGGCGCGATGCCAGTCAGCTTCACGCCGCAGGACATCGGACGTATCTGTAGCGAAGCGGTGGACGAGGTCCGTGCGTCCTTCCCCGATGCGCATATCGACTTGCAGGTCGCGGGCGATCTTCGTGGGCGCTGGGATGGCGGGCGGCTTGGCCAACTGGTCGTCAATCTGGTGACGAATGCCGTTCGCTATGGATCAGGTCCCGTTGTCGTGGACGCCGCTAGTCATGATGGAAGAATGACGCTCGTCGTCTCCAACGAAGGCAATCCGATCCCGGAGCAAGCGTTACCGACCCTATTCGATCCACTGACACGTGCAGGCGTTCCTAACCGTAGCGGCACTGCAGCGGGCATGGGCCTGGGTCTTTACATATGCCGCTGTATTGTGAACGCGCACCAAGGGACGATCGGAGTCGAGTCGACCGGCCACACCACCCGCTTCACCGTGTGCCTGCCCTGCACACCGTCGTGATCCCGAGCGAGTTCCTCCGGCCTGGAGGCATTCCGCGCTCACCGCACGCCACCCCGCCGACCGGCATCCGTCCACATCAGCCGGTCCTTCCGCGAACAACCGCTGCTGCTTCTCGATGCGTTTGGGCGGCTCTTGATAGTTTGCCTCCGACGACGCGACGAAGTCTATCCATGTTGTCTATGCGCATGCTGTGCATAAAGCAGTGGGCCGCCATTTAGCGATGCTGGCCTCGGTTCCCGGTGACGTGCGGAACGCCCATTCACTCCCGGCAGCGGTCATTCTGTAGGAACGGTCACGGTTGGCTACCCACCGGCACGATACCAGTTGCATGTATCAAATGGCCGATGTCTTCCGCCGCAATTAGATAAGGTCCAAGACGGCGGCGTGCCGCGTAGTTGTGCTCGCACGCCCAATGCGGCAATCGTTCAATCCAATAGTGGCGCGACTGCTGCCTTTACAGGTTCGACGGCCGCACATCCATAACTCGGATGCGTGTCGAGGAGTTGCGACGTGGACGCATGCGGCATTGCCATCTTCTGAATGTTGCGAACGCAGCGACGACCGTGACGTTTCTGACCGGCGACTGGCTTGCATGGCATTTCGCTTGCTGTGTTGATCTACACATCACCCGAGGAGAAGTCATGAAATATCAAGCTTTTGGACTGTCAGTCATTGCAGCCGCTGCATTCGCAGCAACGCCGGTCGTGAGCAGCGCTCAGACTCAAGCGGCCAGCACTACACAAGCCAATGATCTTCCGCAGACCGACAAGGCTTTTGTACAGGCCGCGTCTCAGTCGAGTTCGACGGAAATCGATACGGCGAAGCTTGCGACGAATCAATCTCAAGACAAGGATGTGAAAAACTTTGCTCATCACATGATGATGGATCATACGAAACTGACTGTTCAATTGAAGATGGCGGCTCCGCACGGTGTTACAGTTCCGAAGGACAACTCAGATGAGACGGTGATCAGTGCTTTGAAGCCGCTCAGGGGAAAGGAATTCGACGCAATGTACATCAAGAAGGTGGGTCTGGAAGGCCACCAGCAAGCAGTTGAGGCATTCCAAAAAGAGGCACAAGAAGGTCAAAATGCTGATTTGAAGAAGGCCGCACAGAAGGCGCTTCCGACGATTCAGGAACACTTGAAAATGGCGCAGCAACTTGCCGCGAAGAAGGGCATCCAATAAGGCTTGCGCGCCCGGCGCAAATCGACGGGCGCGTATGGCGTTCTTGCTAGCGTATCGGAGGCTCAGAATTCACTGCGTCGCGTTCTGCCTCATTTCCGATGCCGGGCTCCTTAGCGAGTTGTCGTTGCGCCTGGCGCCAAAATTCATCCGAACGTCCTTCCGGACTGCCGGCTTCCTCCCATAGTCGATACGCCAATTCCTCAATGCGATCTTCGGCGGGTGATTCGTTCATGGTCGTCTCCTTGTGTCGATTCGTTGGGTACCACTGACCAGCGGTAACGCGCAATCGCCGTATCGGGGTAGGGCCATGGTGCACGCTGCGCGACATTGCAACATCAGGCGGGTTAGGAACGTTGATTGCAATGAAATCGCGGCATGCAAAAGCCCGTTATTTACCCCCGATGTTTAAAGGAGTCGTCATGGCCTCGAAGACACTGCAGGACTTGTTTATTCACTCACTGTCGGACGTGTATAGCGCGGAGAAGCAGCTCACCCGGGCGTTACCCAAAATGGCCCGTGCCAGCCACAATGCCAACCTCCGTGCAGCGTTCGAAACGCACCTTGAAGAAACGCGTGGCCAGGTCGAGCGCATCGACCAAGTTGTCGAGAGCTGCGGGATCAAGCTCAAGCGGATCAATGCGTCGCAATGGAAGGGCTCGTCGAAGAAGGGCAAGAACAGATCGAAGATTTCGAGGAAGGGCCGGTTCGAGATGCAGCATTGATCGGTGCCGCGCAAAAAGTCGAGCATTATGAAATTGCGACCTATGGCACGCTGGCGCCCCTCGCTGCTCAGCTGGGATTTGCGGACGCCAGCAAACTTCTTCTGGAAACGCTTGCTGAAGAGAAGTCCACTGATGACAAGCTAACGCAGCTTGCCAAAGTGGAGGTTTCAAAGGAAGCGCAGGCGGCGAGTGCATAATTCGACGACTCGCGAGGAAAGGTCCGCCCCTATTTCGAGCGGGCCTTTTCTTACCCGGACGAAGGGGATCATTCGCTCTGGTTATCAAGGTTTTTACTTGATGAGGTTGAGCCCTCGGTATCTTCGTCGTGCGATTGATCTCGACCCGAGTCGGTCGTTGAAACGTGGAGTTCATCGAGTTTTTGGTCGATCTTTTCCTTATCCCCCCGTTCGAGCGCTGCGCTAGCCTCCTGTTCGACATTTTCGTTCCGTTGAAGATCGTTGCTGGACGAATCGGAATGCGATGGAATCTGGTTGGCCATGTGAGCCTCGCTTAAGTGATGCAAATATGAAGAAAGTGACTCTGTTAAGGCGGATCAGGGCGTCATGACGACTTTGATGCACCCGTCTTCCTTGTCCCTGAAGGTTTTATACATGTCGGGTCCGTCCGCAAGCGAAACTCGATGAGTGATGACAAAGGAAGGATCGATTTGACCTTCCTGAATTCGTGTGAGCAGATCGTCTGTCCACCGATTCACGTGTGTCTGGCCCATGCGCCAGGTCAGCCCCTTATTCATCGCCGCGCCGAATGGAATCTTGTCGATGAGCCCGCCATACACGCCGGGCACGGATAGCACGCCCGCCGGTCGACAAACATAAATCATCTCGCGCAGCACATGGGGTCGATCGCTTTCGAGCATGACCGCCTGCTTTACACGGTCGTATAGCGAATCGAATGAGCGGGTCGCGTGCGACTCCATACCCACTGCGTCGATGCACTTCTCAGGTCCTTTGCCCTGCGTCAGTTCCTTCAGCCGATCGAGGACGCTCTCATCTTTGAAGTTGATGGTGATGGCGCCGGCAGCCTGCGCCATGGCCAGGCGCTCAGGCACATGATCGATTACGACGACTTGTCTCGCGCCAAGGAGGATGGCACTGCGAATGGCCATTTGTCCGACAGGGCCGGCGCCCCAGATCGCGACGGTATCCGTGGGCTCGATTTCGCAATTTACTGCGGCTTGCCAGCCGGTCGGGAAGATATCGCCGAGAAACAGGACTTGTTCGTCTGAGAGGCCGTCCGGTATCTTGACGTGCGTGGCATCCGCAAACGGCACGCGAACGTATTCCGCTTGACCGCCGGCGTAGCCTCCCGTCAGGTGCGTATAACCGAAAAGTCCCGCGGTCGAGTGACCAAACACTTTGTCGGCCGCGTCCTTATTGCGATTCGTCCGTTCGCAAACCGAGAAATTACCGCGTTTGCACTGATCGCACTCGCCGCACGTGATCGTAAAGGGGACAACGATACGATCGCCGATCTTTAGCGAACGATTCTCGGCGCCCACATCAACCACCTCGCCCATGAACTCGTGACCCATGATGTCACCGGATTCCATGCCGGGCATGAAGCCGTCGAACAGATGCAGGTCCGACCCGCAGATGGCACAGGACGAGACCTTGATGATGGCATCACGAGGCTGTTCGATCTGCGGGTCGGGAACCGTGTCGTAGCGAATGTCTTTCTTTCCATGCCACGTGAGCGCTTTCATCGTGACCTCCCTGAAATAGTGAATGCTGAATCGAACGCGCTACCGTTGCGACCCTATCGACTCGCGAGCCGTTGATCTCGCCAAAGAAACGCACTCACTAACATATAAATACCGGCGACCCCGACAAGCGCGTAGACCGCTCTTGCCGGAATCGAGCCGTTGCCAAGAACCGCTGCAACAAGGTCAATCTGCGCGAGACCAACGAGTCCCCAGCTCAGCGCGCTAATGATCACGAGCGCGCCGACGACCCAGTCGATTGGGCTGCGACGCACGACGACGGTCCCTTTGGATGTGATGGTAGCCAAATTCCTCTCCTAGCTTTTGAGAGCGAACCAGGCGGCTGCGACAACGACGTCTGCGACAGCCGTCCGGTTCGTGATGTAGCATGCGTACTTACACTTTCGTGGCTTGCCCCGCCCCGAGGTCGGCTCCGGTAGTGGGCTGCGCGGTCGGATCGGATGCGGTGCGCGAGGCCATCGACTGAAGAGTCGTGATGTCTTGCTCCGAGACGTTCACCGATGCCGTGCCGTCGCCGCCATCGACTGCCGGTTGCGGATCTTCTATGAAGCGCCAGTCGCCGCCTTCATTCCACGGGCCCCGGACATCGTCGCCTTTGGACATGTTGAAGTAGACGCTGGTGAACTCCGGATCCCCGGGCAGCTTTCCTTGCGGGAAGTTGGGCTGGATTGAATGAAGCGCTTTTTCGAACGACTTCTGGTGCGCGATCTCACGCGTCATCAGAAAGCCAAGCGCTTCCTTGATGCCGGGATCATCGGTGACATTAATGAGCCGTTCGTAGACGATCTTTGCGCGCGCTTCCGCCGCGATATTCGAGCGCAAATCGGCCGTGGGTTCGCCGATCGTATCGATATACGCCGCCGTCCACGGCACGCCTGCCGAATTGGTCAGCGAGGGGCCACCCCCGTACAGGATCGAGGTGATATGAGAGTCATTGCCCGCGCCCGTCAGCGAGCGATAGAGCTCGGCCTCTTGTTCGACGCCTTCAGCAAGTTGTCCCTTCGCGCCCTTGTTCAGCATGGCCACAATCGATCCAATGACCTCGAGGTGGCTCAGCTCTTCCGTTGCGATATCGAAGAGCAGATCCTTGCGGCCCGGATCGTCTTCGGAGACAGCCTGTGTGAAATAGCGGCACGCCGCGGCGAGCTCACCCTGAGGGCCACCAAACTGCTCCAGAAGCAAGTTGGCGAGACCCGGATTAGGTGCCGCGACACGGACAGTGTATTGCAGACGCTTGTTATGAACGAACATATCAACTCCTAAGGGGACGTGTCTTATCCCTGCCTTGGACAAGCGCAGTGGACTGTGTGTAGATGTTTGGTCTCGCGAACACTGAGAGGAGCGTCGGTGACGTCACTTGCAGTGAGCTTCGCGAGTCTCAGCGCAGGGTTGCGCTGGCTGAAGGCGACGGAGGTGCCGCCCAGTTAATGGCAAGCCTCGTGTACGTCGCAACGCACCGCAAGGCTTGATCGATGGGCAGCAATGGGCATGCCAACGTCCGAGAGAAGAGTACCGGACGTTGTAAACCTGTCGGCAACGTCGGACGGAGGCCGCAGGCCGCAGGCCGGAAGCGGCAGTAACGAAAGCGCAGTGCGAAATTTAAATCGGCGGTCCTACGTGCATCTGATACTCATCAAATGACAACCGTGATCTTCCCGCGTGCTTTTCATGCTGACGCGATCTAAATTACTCGTCTCTTTGGAGAGGATCCGAAAAAGTTGCGAGCTTTAGACGACGCTAGGCTTCTAAGTCTCGCTTACCGAGAGGATGGTCGGCATCAGCATCCGGGCTGCTGTCGGGATCGATCAGGTCGTGCTCCGGCTGATAGGGTCCCTGTTCCGGATGATCCTTGCCTTTCGGCACGAGTGACGCATCCATATTCCCATGTTCCTTTTGCTCAATCGTGCCATCGCCATTTTCGCGCACGTCGCCGGCGCCGAGTTCTTCTTTGCGTTTGTCCGCGCGCTCGACCGGATCGGACGGTTCTGGATTCATGGTTCGCTCCTCTATCTGAACGTTGGCAGGCCTATAGAGGCAGAGCAACGGGCATTCCTGTGATACAACCAGAATTGCGACTTTCAACTTGAGCACGATTGTGCTATCCGACCGGTCAGCGACCTGCAGTGCGCAAAGCGCAATTTCGTGAGCGCTGTCGAGATCGCGAGCAGGGTGGCAACAGCGCTACGCGGTCGCGGTCGCTCTGCAGAGGACTTTCTAAGGGCCGATATTGAAATGCTTTAGCATCGCATCGAGGGGCGTCAAGCAGCTAAGGTAGGCCGGCATGCGCCAATCGACTGTCAAGGAGATCAACAGAAGTTTCGGCTGACGGCCGTAAGGCCACCCAAGAGGTGCGACAAATCCACCAGCCGTTGAGCGACCAAGTGTCGGACTTCTCCCTCACATTGCCAGGTGCCGTACACCGCCAGCAGCGCGGCGCCTAAAGCTTCTCTGCGTTGCTTCTCAAGCAGCGATGGCCAGATGATGACGTTCACATTCCCCGTTTCGTCCTCGAGCGTGACGAACATTACGCCCTTCGCGGTCCCCGGTCGTTGCCGTACGGTCACAAGTCCACAACCTCGAGCCAAGCGTCCGTTACGGAAGGTGCGTAACGTCGAAGCCGGCATCAATCGTTGCTTAAGAAGCGTGGGACGCAAAAGCGACAAAGGATGCCGCCCGAGCGTTAGCCCCGTCGAGTTGTAGTCGCTGACGATATCTTGCGCTTCAGAAGGCGCGCCGAGGGCTGGCGTCTCGTCGTCGATCCGAGTATCAGCCAAGAGATCTCGGTCAGGCACGGCAGCGGCCGACTGCCAGAGCGCGTCGCGCCGGTTGCCCGCGAGCGATTGAAGGGCGTTAGCGGCCGCTAGCACTTGCAGATCATGGCGGTCGAGTTGCGCTCGGCGCGCCAGGTCGCTCACGCTCCCGAACGGTCTCACCGCTCGGGCGTTCTCGATGCGTTGCGCGGCGCCATCGCGCATTCCCTTCAACAGTGAAAGTCCGAGACGGACAACTGGCGCCAGGCAGCCTGACTGAAGTTCGAGCGCCGAGTCCCAGCCACTGATCGTCACATCGATTGGCACGACTTTGACGCCATGACGCTGCGCGTCCTGTACAAGTTGCGAGGGCGAGTAGAAGCCCATTGGCTGCGAGTTAAGCATCGCCGTGAGAAAAGCAGCCGGTTCGTGGCATTTGAGCCAGCTGCTGGCATACACCAGCAGCGCGAAGCTTGCCGCATGGCTCTCCGGAAAGCCGTATTCGCCAAAGCCTTTGATCTGCTCGAAGATCGCTTCCGCGAATGCCTTGTCGTAACCGCGCTGCTGCATGCCATTCACGATGCGATCGTAGTACTTCTCCAAGCCTCCCTTGCGCTTCCACGCGGCCATCGCGCGTCGCAGTTGATCTGCCTCACCAGGAGTAAAGCCGGCAGCCAGAATGGCAACCTGCATCACCTGTTCCTGGAAAATCGGCACGCCGAGCGTGCGGCCCAGCGCGGTCTCCAGCTCCGGGCTCGGATACGAAACCGGCTCGATCTTCTGCCGCCGCCGCAGATACGGATGCACCGCACCGCCCTGGATCGGGCCCGGTCGCACGATGGCCACTTCGATCACGAGATCGTAGAAGGTCCTGGGCTGCATGCGTGGCAGCATACTCATCTGTGCGCGCGATTCGATCTGGAAGACTCCGACCGTATCCGCCTGTGAAATCATCTCGTAGGTTACGGGATCTTCAGGCGGAATGTCCTGCATCTCGAAGCGCTCGCCGCGCTGGTCGGAGATGATATCGAGCGTGCGCCGAATAGCCGAGAGCATGCCGAGCGCGAGCACGTCGATTTTCAGAAGGCCCAGCGCTTCAAGGTCGTCTTTGTCCCATTGAATGGCGCTGCGATCGGCCATCGCCGCATTCTCGACGGGCACGAGCCGCGTGAGCTTGCCGCGGCTGATGACAAAGCCCCCAGAGTGCTGCGAGAGGTGTCGTGGGAAGTTGAGAATCTGCGCGGCCAGTTTCGCCCACATCGTGATGAGAGGGTTCTGCGGGTCAAGACCAGACTCCTCGAAGCGGCGCAACAGGTCCTGTGAGTGGTCAAACCACTGATGGCTCTTCGCGACCTTGTCGACGATTTGTGGATCAATGCCGAGCGCCTTGCCGGTTTCGCGCAACGCGCCGCGCGGCCGGTACGTGGACACCGCTGCCGCGATGGCTGCGCGATCCCGTCCGTATTTGCGATAGATGTACTGGATGACCTCTTCACGCCGCTGATGCTCGAAATCGACATCGATATCAGGCGGCTCGCCGCGTTCCTTGCTGATAAATCGCTCGAACAACATGTTGCCGCGCGAGGGATCGACTTCAGTCACGCCCAGGCAGTAACACACCGCGCTGTTCGCGGCCGACCCGCGTCCCTGACACAGGATGTGCTGGCTACGTGCGAAACGCACGATGTCATAGACCGTGAGAAAGTACGCTTCATAGCGCATCTCGCCGATCAACTGTAATTCGTATTCGATCTGCTTTTGCACGTCATGCGGAATGCCCGCAGGAAAGCGTTTATGCGCGCCGATGTAGGTTTCCTGCCGCAAATACGCTTCGTGCGTAAAACCGTCCGGCACGAGCTCGTCGGGATATTCGTAGCGCAGTTCGTCCAACGAGAACGTGCAGCGCTCGAAGATGTTGAGCGTTTGAGCCACTGCATGAGCTGGATATAAGTTGCTGATCCGCAGGCGTGAGCGAAGGTGTTGCTCCGCATTGGGCGCGAGATCGTAACCGCATTCGGCAACGGGCTTGCCGACGCGGATCGCCGTCATCGTGTCTTGGAGTGGTTTGCGGGAGCGCACATGCATGACCACATTGCCCAGCGCGACCACCGGCACCCGATGTTGCTCCGCGACATACTCGACGCTGCCGCGGTGAATATCATCCATCGCGCGTTGATGCAGGATCAGACCGACCCAGCCGCGCGACGGAAACGTCTCGTTGAGCCATTCGACCTGCGCGGAGAGCGCCTCTTCTTTCGCCGGAAAGTCCGGCACGAGGATTGCCAGACAATCGGACATGCCGCGCAAGTGTGTGTAGTCCTTGTCGGGCTTCGACAGATCGTGCGGCGTGAGCAGGTAAGTGCCTTTCGTTGCGCGCATGCGCCCGAGCGTGATCAGCTCGGACAGGTTGCCGTAGCCGTTACGGTTCTGTGCAAGCAGGATAAGGCCGAATGCCGGACGCTTGTCAGCGTGGACGAGTCGAAAGTAGGAGCCAATGATGAGCGGCAGCTTTTCTTGCTTGGCCTGCACGTGCGCGCGCACGACGCCGGCGAGTGAACACTCGTCGGTGATCGCAAGGCCCGAATAGCCGAGTTGCGACGCACGCAGCACAAGCTCCTCGCCGTGCGATGCGCCATGCAGAAACGAGAAGTTCGTGAACGCGAAAAGCTCCGCGTAGTCAGGAAGCGTTGACGAAAAGAGATCCACGGCAACACCACCGATTATCCAAACAGCCCGTGGAGGAACCAGCGGACTTCTTCCGTCTTCACGCTCGGTCGTTCACGGTAGATCCAGTAGCAGCTTTTATCCGCGGCCTCGGCGACATAGTAGTCGCGCGACACCAGTTCACCGTCGTGCCACCCGGCCTCAATGCGCTCGCCCGTCGAGACGAGTTTGAGCGGGGACCCGTAGAACGGTCGGTGATGCTTGATCATTAGCCGCACGGGCGCGTCAAGCAGCCACGTCGGCCGGGGAAGTTCGGCGGGAGGAGGGCACGCTTTCGTTGCCGCCTGCACCGGTACCCACTGATTCGCATGTTCGGGGCGATGGTCCGAAGTCGGTGCAGGCCGCAAGACGCTTTCGGCGCCAAGCCGCGCGACCAGCAGTTCGAGCAAGCGATTGTGATCTTGCGCCGATCCGCCGGGCTCAGGGAACAGCGAGTCGCTCGGCGGCTCTGCCGGCTCCACTTTCGATGCTGTCAGGCGCAGGGCAATCACGGCTGCCTCAAGTTCCATACGGCCGAGGCGTTCCTTCAACAGACGAACGAGATGCTCTTCCTGCCGTGTCGGCTCGGCAAGCGCAATATCGATCGTCGTCGGCTCGATCGCCTGACGGCCGCGTTCATGTTCGAGCGTGATCGTCGCCTGCGTGAGCGCGAGCTGCTGCGCGCTCAACCAACCGCACAACTGCACGATCAGCCGTCGCGCGGAAAACAGAATCGCTTCCGCATGCTCGACGCGATCAGGCAACTCGGTGCGCGCGCTGAACGAAGGCGGCAGCTCCAGCCACTCGTAGAGTTCCGGTGACAGGCCATAGGCGCGGTCAAGCGAATCCAGTAAATCCACTCCGCACCTCTTTTTAAGTCCTGCCCGTGGCAGGCGACGAACATCGTTGAGCACTTGACAACCTAGGCCGTTGAACCAGTCCCCAAAAGACCGAACTTCGGGGACCACCATGAAAGGAAGCTCCCCGAGACTGCGTTCAAGCGAGGCCATTTTGAGTACCCGCCGGCGGCCGCGTTTGGCGAGAAGCCACGCGCCTTGGCCCGTAGGCGCGACGCTCATGCGGGCGGTCACGCCGATCGTGTTGACCGTCTCTCGGATCTGTCGGCAAACGTGTCGGATGCCGCCGAACAGACGCAGACTTGCGGTCACGTCCACGACGATCGTTTCTTCTTCCCGCACCGCTACCTGAGGCGAAAAGCGCAGCAGCGCGAACGCGACTTCGCGTTGCACATCAAGCTCGCGCGTGGGGCTGCGGTCAAACATCAACGCATCCACCGCGAGCGTCGTGACGCCACCGCGCTTCATGCCTACCATTACCCCTGCCTCTCTTGCCACCTGATCAAGCACAATGACTTTGTCACGTTCGAGCACGACACAGCCGTGTTCAGCCCGAGGCGAGTACCTCGGCCGAAACACCTCCAGCGAAAGCCGGGGCAGGAAGATGGCGACGAACACGGCCATGAGGGCTGAGCAGAATCGGTGAAGGTTGAAGGTGGATGGAGAGTTGGTCGGTGCGCGTGGGTCCTCGTCTCTTGATCACGTCGACGACGATTCCGCCATCGGCCGGCCGTATACCGAGCCGTAACGTCGCAGGCGATGAATCCTGGGCAGCGGCAAGCGGTCGGACCAGAATCAGGAGGGTTTCCGTTGCTTGTGCCGCCAGATGCAAGCGCCGCAATGCTTCAGACCGGATATGCTGCTGCCAGACGAGTAGTGCACCGCAACTTCGTGCGTTCAGCACACGCTCGGCGCACCAAAGGGCGTCCGCTGTCTTGGGCGCGCGCAACATCATGAGCTTGTCCAGCGGCACGCCCAGATAGGCGAACGCCAAGCTGTTCGGCACGTGCGGCGCCTGTAACAGGGCGACTGGCCGTTTGCTTGAGGCAACGAGTGCAGGGTTGAGCAAGCGCATCTCTCCGATGCCTGGCTGTTGCACCAGTAATTCCACCAGCACTCCAACCGGCCAACCGCCACCCGGCAGTTCCGCCGACAGCGCGGCGTAGCCGGTATCGATGGTTTTGCCATGGGCACGCGCGAGCTGAGACCCACGCCAAAGCGCCGGGTGAATCGACTCGATGTGTTTAGGCAAAGCGGCCATGGTCGGTAATAGAGGGGCGCGAAACCACTGTATAAATGTACAGTATCGAGTGTAGCGCAGAAATCGGAGCGGTGATCTGCACCTTTTATTTAGCCGCAGAAACTTGACCCCTATGCTTGCTCCGAGACACCGACGCCCGAGGTCGACGACCCCGTCGCCAAGCTGTGCGAGACGTCTGGCGACATGACGATTGATGAGGCTGTTGCCTATGCAAATGTCGGCGAGCCTTATTTGCAAGAGAATGGCTGACCCGTGGGGGCAGGGTCGCCCGACGAGTTCAAACCGTTGTCGGGCTACGACAGTGTGGGGCCGCCGCGACTACGCCTGATGGGATCGATCGCGCGGTGAAGCGGAGTTGCCTGCAGCGCGCGATCGATTCAGGTCGTTGAAAGTGAGCAAGCCAACCGCACTTGCGTACAAGCGGGCAGTCGAAACGGCTGATTTCGCGAGGTGGCGAACGGAGCCGACGAAGGCGGCTAGTATGTTAAGAACACACGAGGAGTGCCATGGATCTACCCGATATTGACGAGCTGAATGGCGCGCGGGCCGACCTCTTGTGCTTTCTGGTGGCGACGCTTGCCGCCTCGCATGCGCTGACACAGGAGTGGCGGGTGGATCACGCCGTGGATAGCTGCCGCATTTGGCTTAAGCGAAACCTCATTACGATGAGCTGGCCGGAGCGCGTGCGCATCGGACAATTGGCCCTCAAAATTGCCCGCCGTGACCTGAAGAGCGCAGGGATCGCCCTCCGTCAATCCGATGTACCGGTGCTCTTCACTGGCGACATGGGGTTGAACCATGCGAGCACGGTGGTCCAGAAGATGATGAAGCTGTGCCGCGAAGCAACCGGCACGGCAACATAGACGATCAGGCAAACAGCTGAACCTTACAGGAGGCGGCAGTGTGCTACTCGGCGCAGATCCAGGCGGACTATCGACGCTACGTGAAGATGTTTGGCGCACAGATGGATATCCGCGAGTTCGCGCGTCTGTTCTGGGAACGCGCCGAAGGCAGCAAAGCCAAGATCCCGAAAGCGATGGAGGACGCATTTCTTCATCCAGATAACGACGACGAACGCCAGATCAAGGAATTCATCGATCGTTTCAACACAGGGCAGGCGAACACCCTCGAACAGGATCTTTTCAAGCAGCGCACCCGCCTCGCCGATGCCGAGCGTGCGTTACAGACCAAGGTCACGAAAGCGGCGACAGAAAGCCGCCGTATCGCCACCGATAAGATCGATTCCGCTCTTCGTCGCCTCGACGACCTGCGGCGCACAACACCCAAGGATCGCGACTCCCGAATCTTTCCCGGACACTATGCGCCGGTGCTGATCATCGAAAACGGGCAGTACGTCGTGAAGCCGATGCGCTATCAATGTCGTATTGCGGGCAAGCCCGAGAACTATGATCGGCGCTTCCCCGGCACGTATAACGCCCGTCGGGATAATCTTGAAGGGTTCTGGAAGCCATGTTTTGGCCATACGCACGGCATCATGCTGGTCGACGTGTTCTATGAAAACGTCAGCAAGGCCAAGATGGAAGGCACGCTCCTGGAATCGCATGAGCAGGACGAGAATGTTGTCCTGGAATTCCGTCCGAACAACGGCCAGTTGATGCACGTCGCCTGCCTTTGGTCGCGATGGGCTGCGCCTGGGGAGCCTGATTTACTCTCCTTCGCCGCGATCACCGATGAACCGCCGCCTGAGGTCGAAGCGGCAGGCCATGACCGTTGTATCGTCCCAATCAAGGCGGAAAACATCGAGGCATGGCTGAGCCCAGACGGATCCGATCTCGAATCGATGTATGCCATTCTCGATGATCGCGACCGGCCATATTATGAGCACCGTCTCGCTGCCTAAAACTTTTTGTCGCATCGCTGCTGGTCAACCATCAACGCACGAGTAGGAGGAGCGCATGACCCAACTGACCACCGCGCTGGCGCTACGTGCTGCGATCAACGTACTGCGAGATTCTGCTGAATCACGCCGAATGCCGAGCGGAGAGGCGCTTGATGACGCATGTGCACGCCTTCATGCTGAAGCGGCTGAAGTTCTGGAAGACGTCCTCCCGGCACTTCGTGAGCATGAGTAGTTGATTTCCTCTCGTGGGAAAGCGAATTGTGCGGCCGGCAAGCTGCACGACCTCCTTGCCCCGGAGGGAATGGCGAAAAATCGGCGCTGCAGTGGAGAGCAGGGCATGCGGTTTGCCCCGTAACTCAAATCAAAAGGAGGACGTGATGGCAGGCGAAGCATCAGCTAAGCTGGGCGAGATCGTGAGAGTCTCAGGCATCTGCTAGCGGTGCACGACGATGGCAAGGAAACGTTTGAAGTGACATGCGTCGAAGGTGAGCACCTTCCGCCGACTCGAAGCGGCAAAGGCGCTCATGTTGAACTCAATATGCCGCAACGCAGTAAGCGCCCGGTGATGGCATCTTGAATCGACGCAGCAACCTTGAGAGCATCGTGCATCTCGTCGTTCAGATCCACGACTCGCCTGCCATGCGATCGGTCCTGGCCCGCAATGATGCACCGGGACCGGAGATCAAGCGCGTGGCGGCGAATCAAGAAGGGCTCACAGCCCCAAGCGACACCCAATCTCCCACGGCATATCGCTCTGTCATGCTCCGTCATCCGACAGGTGATCGTCTCGCGACCGCTGGATCAGTTCGTCTTCGGCTTGTTTCAATAAGGCACGCGCATATTCCGAGATGAATGCGCTGTCGTGATGGTTGGCCTTTCCGAAAACGGTGACCAGAACGCGCCGTGCTTCGGTGGCAAAGGCAAAGCGGTCCTCCTCCGTGGTGAACGTCACGTCAGTGACGATCCGTTCGGCATGGTCGTGGATCGTGCCAGCCTTTTTTCCATCGAGAAGGATCCGCGCCGTCGCGTTGACGCCGTGCCTTGTCTCGGTGAATTGGATGCTCAAGGGATCGATGGTATAGGGCATGGAGTCTTGCAAGAAAGGATTGAAGGGTTGAACACCTGCGCCGTTGTTTTGGCACCCTCCAAGCCTATTCATCGGATCGAGAAGTCAAGTCGCCGGGCGGAACAACGGATATCGCCGGATTTGAATGGGCAGGGACGGGCAAACCGAGCCGTCAATGCCTTCGCCGGTCAGCAAGCCTCCGCACTGGAAAAATGATGCCGGCCACCAAAAGGAGACAGGAACTGTCCTGATGCTCATTAAGATGTGACGCAAATGAGATCGTCGAGGAGAGGGTGAGATGATTGAACCCGCTGGCCGGCGAACGGCCACGACGGACGGCGCGTCACACCATCCGCGGTGGTCCACATGAGCGCGTGCTCAGTTGAAGAGTCGCGCAGACGTTCGCTCAAGCTCTCATGAAGACACGCCAGCTTCCCCGTTTCGAACCGGTTGGCGTCGACGAGGGGCGGGTGCTCTGGAAGAAATACCGGGGAAATGTGGACGTTGAGCGTATGCTGCTCGAGCTTGCGCAGGCGCGCCAGACCATCGAAGAGATCGGAAGATACTTCGACTCAGTCCGCAGAGTATGGGAAGAAGAGAACCTCGGACAACTCGTCGCGATGGAGAAGATCCGCTTGTTGCTCTCGGAGCAGCATCTCAGATATCGCGCGCTCGCCGGATTGAAGCCGCCCCCTCCGGACAAGGATCCCGACGAGCCAGAACCGGCGCTGGTCGATTAAACCCGCAGCGTGTCGGCTCGATTCATCTTGATCGAGCGAGGGTTTCGATATCGAGGCCGCCCGGCCAATCGTGATTCATGACACGCAATGCATCCTCTGCAATCAGTTCGGGAGCGACATCTTCATAGTCGCGCTTCGGCGGGACGAAGATCAGCGCGTAATTCACGCCCTTCGTGCTTTTCGCCGCCGCGATCTTCTTGGCCAGGTCGTTGATCTCGATCGTCCGTCGCTGGATTTGGTCGTCGAGGAGTTTCTTGTGATCTTTCGTCCTGTCTTGGGCTCACTCGTTGTCAACCTGCGACGTCAACTGCAGCATCAAGCGTGAACCGAAGGCGCGTCGCGGTTCGGTGGCTCGACAGGCCGAGCAGGTTGCTGACCTGCTCGTTGGTTTTTCCCGCGGCGAGATGGCGCCTGCCATAGGTATTGCGTAACAGGCGAGGGCTTTCATCGGCCGCCGATAGTCGAGCGGCCTTGAGCGCCGTGCGAACGCACTTGACTAATGTGTCCGGTTTCATGGGCTTGCCGCCGGCCGTCGCTACGAAAAGCCAGTCCGTCGGGCAGATGATTACCGTTCGGGCCTCATGGTACGCGCGCAGTATGTCAATGGCGAAGCTGTCGATTGGTACGCGTCTGGCGAGCCGCGGACCATGTTTCTCAACGAGGACGCTGGGCCGCTTGTCTTCCATGTCAAGGTCAGCGACCCGCAGCAGGCTCAGTTCCGCCGCTGTGACACCGCAACCGAGAAAGAGCGCGACGATCGCCGTGTTGCGCAACTCTTTCGCAGAGGAATCTGTCGTCGTCCGGCAAACCGCCTGCAGACGCTTGTCGTCCTCTACAGACAGATAGATTGGCGTCGGTTCATCCACGGGCCAGTTCTCTCGAGCAAGCAGGCTGGCTGCGGGGTTCTCTTTTCGCAACTCGAGCGCAACGAGATGACGGGCGAGTCGATCGATAAGTTTCAGATATCGAAAGCGAGTCGTGGTCCCGGGCTGACAGTCGTGCGCGAGTTCCTCAAAAAACCCACTGATGTGATCAGCACCGAACGTCGCCACGCATTGTCGGCGCGCCGACAGATAGTCATTGAATCGCGAAAACATAGAGCAATGTTGCACGACCGACTGATCTGCGAAGGCACGACGATCGGCGCCGGTTGCCTCGGCTCGCTGCCATTGCCCATAAGCGTTCTCAGGATCGGACAGCCAAAGGTTGATTTGCATAAAATCGATATACTGAATTTAGCTAACCTCTAATCTAACGCGAAGCTCGCGCTTCGCCAACAGCGGTCGTCAGGAAGGGGCTCTTTGAAGTGCGCCTTTCAGAAGATCTCGTAAAAAACAAGGTAACGAAGCGCGCTTTCCGTTCTCTTCACTCCTCGTTAGGCGGATGCTGCTAGCCCATTGGCACGCGCCCGTGGCATAGTGCGGATAGTTTTCGCAAAAGGAGAATGAGATGGCAACGTTAGAAGCGATTCAAACACGCATCAAAAAGCTTGAAGCACAGGCGCAAGCTTTAAAAGCTAAAGCATCGAGCGGTGTGATCAAACAGATTCATGGCTTGATGGCGCGTCATGGGATTTCGATCGATGACGTCACTGGATTCTTTAACAAGGCATCCGCTAAGACCAAAGCAAAAGCGGTGGGACAAGCGGTTTCCGCCAAGTATGTCGATCCGAAGACAGGTGCAACATGGAGTGGCCGCGGGAGGGCGCCGGCGTGGATTGCAAGTTCAAGCGATCGCACCGCCTTCCTTGCGGCGGGCGCCAATAAATCGACTGCTCGATCGAAGCCCTCGGGGAAGCGCAGAACGGCTGCACGCAAAGGACCGCAGCCTGCACTCTATCGTGATCCCGTTTCGGGGTTGACGTGGAGCGGATTTGGTCGCGCGCCCCAGTGGATCACAAGCGCGAAAGACCGTAGCGCGCTCCTGATCGATAAGGGCAGTGCTGCGGGCACGAACAATGATGGCGCCCGAGCGGTTGCCAAAAAGGGTGCGGGTGCAAAGAAGTCAGCATCGAAAACAACCGCAGCGGCGGATACCGCAAAACCGACCACAAAGAAAGCGGCGTCCACGAAGACCGTTGCTAAGAAGCGGGCAGCTGTCAAGACGGGACCTGCAGCGAAGAAGCGAGCGGCTGCCAAGAAAGGTTCGGCGGCTAGCAAAGGCGCTGTCGCCAAGAAGGGAGCGGCTGCGAAAAAAGGAGCAGCAGCGAAAAAAGGAACGGCAGCGAAGAAGGTCGCGAAAAGTGCTGCGGCAAAACGTCCCCGCTCGGTCGGCACGGGCCCGGCTCGCAAGGCTCAAGCACCAGCGGAGAGCGTTGCTTCCGTTGAAACTGCTGCTCAAAGCGTCGTGTCGGAAGCAGAAAACCCGAGCCAATAAGGCAGTCTGCGATCGCCGCGCAGGCCTTGTGCGGCGATTTTCCGTACTACAGTTGATCCCTCTCGTCGCAGCATCCGGAGATAGCCCGGAAAGTGACCTTCGAGGGGCAGTTGGAATACCATTGCCTCGTTTTTCCTCTACTGCTTCCTTGCGGAGCTGACCTCGACCGCCCGGTGTTATTTCTTTGCCTCGGTCAGGTTTCAATAGGGAAAGGGACAACCCGAGCAAAATCAGAAACTGGACGCATGAGCAAAGGACCTGATTCTGCCAATGCCGACGTTCGAGCGATGCCCATCGTGGCGCTTTGACGACGTGACGCATCCGCTGCTTCAGCCTGGATGATGCTCCATGGCGCCAATCGAGAAGATCGAAACCGCTTGCTGAAGCCTGGCCGCCTGATCATCGAGGGACTGCGCCGCAGCCGCTGCCTGCTCCACGAGAGCGGCGTTCTGCTGCGTGACCTCGTCCATCTGCGCGACCGCGAGGGCGACTTGGTCGATGCCTGTGCTCTGCTCGTCCGAAGCGGCCGAGATTTCGCCCATGATGTCCCTGACGCGCTGCACTGCTCCGATGATCTCGTTCATCGTGTCGCCTGCCTGATGCACGAGCGTCGATCCGGCGGTGACGGACGAGGCGGACGATTCGATCAGTTCCTTGATTTCTTTCGCCGCGGCCGAGGAACGTCCGGCAAGTGAGCGCACCTCGCCCGCGACAACCGCGAAGCCGCGTCCTTCTTCGCCCGCCCGCGCGGCTTCGACGGCAGCGTTTAGCGCCAGAATATTCGTCTGAAACGCGATGCCTTCGATGATCGAGATGATGTCGGCGATACGGGCCGAACTGCGGCTGATCTCGCCCATCGTTCCGACCACCTGAGTGACGACCTGATTGCCCTTGTTTGCGATTTCGGAAGCGCTTGTTGCCAGTGCAGTGGCCTGACGCGCATTGTCGGCGTTGTGCCTGACGGTGCCCGTCAACTGCTCCATGCTTGAGGCGGTTTCCTGTAGCGCAGACGCCTGCTCTTCGGTGCGCGAGGACAGGTCTGAATTGCCCGCTGCGATCTCCTTGGTGGCTGATGCAATCGACTCCGAGCCTGCCCTCACGGATCGTACTGTCTTGGTGAGACTGTTTTGCATCCGTGCCACGCCTCGAAGGAGCTGACCCATCTCATCGCCGGACCGCGTGCTAATGGTGCGTCGCAGGTCGCCAGCTGCAATCGCGTCGAAATGCTCCAGTGCTTCCGCCAGAGGCGTTCCGATTGCACGACGCAAGGTCACATAGGTCATAAGCGCCGCACACAACCCGGCACACAGGGCGATGATCGTAAGGAGGCGCAGACGCGCATAGTCCGAGCGCGCATCGCTCAGACCGCGTTCCGCGCTTTCTTCCTGGAACTTGCCGAGCGCGTCATCCGCTTGCGAGAGTTTGTTGTAAGCGACCTGAAGATGGTTCGCATGCTCGACTAGCGCGTCGCGGCGGTCGCCCTCGATGACCTGCGCGAATTTCGCGAGGGCATCAGCGTACTGCGCGCGCGCACCCTTGACCTCCTGAACGAGGCGCTCTTCATTGGCATCGCGAGGCAGGGCAAGATACTTTTGCCACCAGGACTCCGACGTCGCGTAGAGCATCTTTGCCCGATCCAGGACTGACGCCGCTTCCGGCGTGCCGGACATCAACGCGGCACGATCCAAGGCCAGACGTGCGCGCGCAGCATAGATTTCGGCGTTTGCGACGTGGGTCGCGCTCGGCATCTGATCGGTTGCGGTACTTTCGAGCGCTTGGTTCGAATTGCTCATCCCGGTTAGTCCGAGGATGCCGATCATGAGCAACAGTGCGGCTAAGAACGTCATGGCAAGCGCCACGCGGCCTCTGATCGAAATGCTTCTGCGCAACATGTTTGTTGTCCCCGTGATACGAATTGTTGGTATCGTCGCCGGTGCGTCTTGCGTGGCGGCTCCCGCGGAACCTTCGTCGTTAGGATCAAAGGCGATCCATCGGTCACAGTTCGCAATAACGGCAGATTTTGCGCAGAATCCAGTAGTGATCATAGACCGGACTGATCCGTGAGCCACCTTATATTCCCGACAGCCCGACCGAGGGCAGTAGGTCGGCGAACGAAGCCGCTCACGCGGCTCGGCCTCCGTGGCATAGGCAATTGGCTAGCACGAACCGGGTATGTCGGGAAAACCAATCGGTTGCCGCCTACCCAAAGCCGATGCGCAAAGACGGAGATCGCGAAGGTTCGGCATTCCTCGGGAGCATCAGCGCTCGCCAGTTTTGCCGTTCGCGTGAATCATCGAGCTGCCACTCGTACGCCTCGTCCGATCCGAAATGCGCCCGACGCTCAACCTACGAGATCCGGCCACTGCGGATCTCGCCATATAGTCGTCGTGCGGCTGCTGCGTGTCGCTTTGCTGTCGTTGGCGTTTCGGTGCAGATAGCCCTACATTTCCGAAAGTCACCATCGCGTCTCCACGATCCACGAGGGACTTCCGATACACGTAAGGGCGGATTTCCGGAAATAAGCGAAGCTTGAACTTCAGATTCTTCAGGTGTAGCCGTTTAACAAGACACTTGAGGCAGCCCCGACAAAATGAAGAAAATATTGCTGGTTCTACTGTTCGCGTTCGTGTCGGCTGTTGCTTTCGCCAAGGGCGGAGGGGGACACGGCGGAGGCGGTCATGGCGGAGGCCACGGCAGCGAAGGAGGCCACGAGTCATCCGGTTGGCATACAGGCGAGCCGCAGCCACAAGTTCATCACTACGGCGGCCACGTCAGTAGCGCATCAGAAGCGGACGAGTCGGAGAGTACAGCGATCTGGCGCAACGTCGTCTTAGGGATTCTCGCAGGACTCGGAGCATACGTAATAGTCGTTGTCCTCGTACAGTGGACCCGGTCGTAACCAAGCCTCGCTGTTACCGGTTATCTGTCCGCGTCAAGTGACCGAATGTAGCCAGATGTGCGCGTCGACTTCGGCGACTCGACAGTTGTCATCCAGTATTCGACAGTGATCTGCAGACCTTCGATTTGGTTTTCGGCCTTTACCAATTACTGCTGCTAGGGCAACCCGCACTCTGGTGATCGAACGGCCGGCTCACCTAGATTCCGATTATCTTCGAAATGTGATTGATCGGCCTATGCGGACGTTCGTTGATCGGGATTGGAGCGACTGTCCACTTCTTAAAGCGGAAGTTGATACCAAGTTCAATCCGAGCGGCGGTTCGCCTTCCACTCAACGGTGATCGGCCCACTCTCGCCGTACAACGTCCCTCGTACCGGACGTCCGCTAACCGGAATGGAGCAGCCGATCATGGGTCTTTGTCGCTGCGACGACGAACAAAAGAAACTCGCCGAATCCATGCCGGACGATGAAAGGATCGCTGACGCTTGGAAAGACGCAAACGACTACCAGAGTTTCGCGGCCGCCGAGGCAAACCTCTTCCATCGCTACGTCCGGCGAGCGGCCCGCAATACTACCAACCGTGCGAGATCGTCGGAGCCGAATGCCGCCGATGGGTTTCGACCAGTAGCAACAGCGCGGAAATCGATATAACCGCCGACCCCACCATGAACCAGGCGACCGAGGACGCCCGCCCGGTTGCCGAGAGTAATGCCGTCGTGACGATAGGTGTCATTGCGCTGCCTAAGAGACCGGACAGCATGTAGCTCACCGATAGTCCGGAGTAACGAACCCGAGTGCCGAACAATTCCGCGAGAAAGGTCGCAATCGGTCCGTAGTTCGCGGCAAAGGCAGTCATCATCAGTAGGTACCCCAGGAGTGCAACGGAGAACTCGTGGGTGTCCAGCAACCAGAAAAGAGGAAAAGCCAGCAATGCCTCGGCGACAATGCCACCGACGATAACCGGCTTGCGACCGATCGAATCGGAGAGTCGCCCAAACGCAGGCAACATCAGAATGCAAAGCGCGCAAGATATGAGCGCAATCGTCAACATTGCACTGCGCGTGAAGCCGAGCGTCTGGGTTCCATAGGTCAGTCCGAACGCCACAATGAGGTTGAACGAGGTGCCGGTCGACATCGTGGCCACTCCGCCGAGAAGCACCTGTTTCCAATGCTTTCCCAGCAGTTCAATCAGAGGCACCCTGACCTGCTCATCAGCCCTTTTGATCCGTTGGAACGCCGGCGTCTCCGATGTGTTCATGCGCACATAAAGCCCAACGACGATCAGCAGCACGCTAAGGAGGAAAGGGACGCGCCAGCCCCACGCGAGCATGGCTCCATTGGGCAACATCGCGTTGCTCAACAAAAAGACCAGATTGGCGATCAATGTCCCCGCCGGCACACCGATCTGCACCCATGAGCCGTAGAGACCACGCCGATTCGCAGGGGCGTGCTCCACCGCCATCAACACTGCACCGCCCCATTCTCCGCCGAGCGCGAGCCCCTGCAGGACGCGCAATGCGAGCAGCATGAGCGGCGCCCAGATCCCGATCGACGCATAGTCCGGCAAGAGTCCGATGCAAAATGTGGCGATTCCCATCGTCACCAGAGATACGAGCAGCATCGACTTACGTCCACGGCGATCGCCGAAATGACCGAACAAAGCCGCGCCCGCGATACGTGCCACATACGCCGAAGCAAAGGTGCCGAACGCGAGCAGAGTGCCGATCAGCGGAACAAACCCCGGAAAAAAGACCTTATTGAAAACGAGCGCCGAAGCGGTCGCAAACACGAAAAGATCGTACCACTCGACCGTGGTGCCAATGACACTCGCGACGGCAATCCTCCTCATGCCGAGTTTCACTTCCTCGGTTTCGAGTGTCCCGTCCATGGTTGGGGCTTGATTCATAAGAACCTCCAAAAGCAGATTGAGCGCGGGTCGGCCGCCCGATCGCGCGCGAAGGACGCGGACACGATCGAGGAGAGGACCTGGCGGCATTTGTCGTTCGGCTGGTTGGCCGAAGTTTGAGCAAGGGCGTGGCGCTTCGAGCTGACCTCATTCAGCGACTGAGCGCCGTATGCCGCGGGGACGCGCGGCGTACGCAATCCGTTCTCGTGCACAAGCGTGCCGGCGCCTACCTCGTCGACTGCTTGATATACGCGATCACTTCGTCAGCGCTCGACACGTCTGCATATCGCCGGCTGACATCGCGCAGATTGTCGCGATGCGGACCTTCTTCGATGTCGCCCACGCAGTCCTCCGGGACGATCGTGCGAAAGCCCCATTGAAAGCTGTCTATCGTGGAGGCACGAATACATCCACTCGTGTTGCAACCGGTGATGATGACGGTCTCGACCCCCTCCTTGATGAAGTACGGCACTACCGGCGTCTGAAAGAAGATAGATGGGCCGAATTTGCATACCACGACGTCGTAGTCTTCATCGTAGATGCGAGGGTCGAGGGCCGAACTTGGATGATCCAGCCTGAACTGATCGCGAACAGCAGCAATTTTCCAGTGCGGCATGTCCCGCTCGGATTTATAGGCGGTAAAACACGTAGCGACCGGTACGTTGTGCTCCCGGGCGATCCTGAGAAGGCGCGCCGTATTTTCGAGTCCACGCATGACCAACGGCGCGCCGCCGAGCGGGTATTTCGAGTCGGTGAAAGCCAGTTGATAATCCACGACCACTATCCCGACCTTGCCACGCATGCCAATGCCGACGGCTCCATACGAGCGATTCTTGTAATAGTCCATTTCTTCCTCCAGATCAACGGGTTGAATGTCATTGCACGTAGGAGTCTACGAGTGCAAGATACGTACACCAATACGTGTCGGCTACGTAAGGAATCACCCTACTTCGAGGAGGCCGTATGAAGACCAATACAGCCGCGGCGCCCGCCATCGATTCAATCGGACCTATCGACTACCAGCGGGTTTTCGAAGACGTTCCGGTTGCCCTCATGGTCACGCGCCAGCGTGCGATATCCGCCTGTAACCGGCAGTTCATGGACATGTTTCGCGCGACTGGCGAGGCGCTGATCGGTCAGTCGGTCCGCGTGTTGTATCCGAACGAGGAGGCGTTCAAGCGGTTCGGCGCACGCGTGATCCCGGCACTTAGAAAGTTCGGCCGCATCACGGAGCCGCGCGCGATGCAGCGGCTGGATGGGCAACTTTTCTGGGTGAATGTAACGGGCGTCAGCGAACACCGGGATGACCCGTACCGCGAAGCGCTTTGGTTCTTCTCTGAGATGGGCGTAGCGGCGAGTTTGTCGGGCGGCGCAAGTTCCGCCCACAAACTGATCGCAGCGGCCAAGAATGCAATGACCAAGCGCGAGCGCGATGTGGCAGCGTTGCTCATTCAGAATCAGACCGCGAAGGAAATTGGCATAGCCTTGGGATCAGCCCTCGAACCGTCGAGGTCTTTCGGGGAAAGCTGCTCAAGAAATTTGACGCGTCTTCGACACACGAGTTGGTTAAAACACTCCTAGCCTAGGGGCATCCAGAGAACGAGTCAGTTGATTATCTTGCGGGTAATGCATCCAGGAGGTGCACAGCTACGCATCGAGGTTCTGAAGTTTTCTAAACTCGGCGTTCACCATGCGCGCTCACGCAGTGTGCTTGGTCTTTTTACTTGGGATAATTTGCCCCCTCCCCGATCCACTCGCGCCGTCGGTTGTCTACGCCGAAGGTCCGATAATTGAGCCTACCCGGGCAGGCGGCCGCGCGTCCTGCGCTCCAAAGACGGGCGGCAAAGGCGGGCCGACCCGTGTCAGATGGGAGACGTGCGGCTTTTCGGCCATTGCCGACATTGAGACAGGTTCTGTTAACGTCAGCAGACGGGCGGATTGCTGACCTTGGCGGCGTCGCGCGGGAGGACCGCAACAACGTGCATCCGCGAACTCACACTCACGACCCGTTTCGATCTTTCATGTGTCAGGAGCCAAGGCCTGCTGCGCAGCGGTTGCTGCCGGTCTGTTCCCGCAGAGGAACTCACCCTGGATCATCCCCAAACGGTTTGCGGCCTTGGCGACAGTGAACTACGTGAAGGTCAATTGGCCGAGGTACTGCCGTCAACTGGCTACGACATCCGCGCCAAGTACTGGAGACACTGAATGCCGATGCGGGGTGGGACACTGTTAGCCGGCATCTGAAACTTATGGCCTTATGGCTACGCGCCGCGGCCTTTGGGCCCGATTAAGCACTCCGTGTTCGGCATGACATTGGCGTCAAATCCGCCGGCTCAGATGGTGGTCACTGGGAAGATCAATGCCCACCTGACGCGCCCAGTCCCGCAGCACGCCCAGCAATACCATGGAGACGCTTTGGCCGTCATCCATGTACTGGAGCAGGTAAGCCTTTAGCCTTCCCCGGCCTTAATCGGAATGAAGGTCCAAACCGCCGGGCACGTCATGTAGCCTATGCGCGATGACATTGCGGTATTTGAGGAAGCGAGCCAACTGGTCGTCGAAGGCGGGATGAAGAACTACCCGCTGCCGCAGCGCATTGAGCAGTTTCCCCAACGTGGCTTTCGAATGCCGCTCAAACAAGGCTTGAAACTATTCCACAGTCTGTAGTGGCTCGCCGTGCAATGGGAACGTCAGGCAGGTGCTCATCAGGCGTTCAACGCCCTGTCCCGCGATTACCGCCAAGCCCAACGTCTTCAGCACATCGTCCTGTACGGCTTATAGCCTGATTGCACTTCGTCTTTCCAGACCTCTCCTCAATTTAGAGCAAAGCGCACCAACTAGCTGCGTCGCTGCGACGGAGATTCCCGCCGCGAGTCGACGAGGGCTCTGTCGCCGGCGCACTGGTCTGACGACGCGGGGGCAGTTTTCAGGTCAGGCAGAGTGCAGCAGAGGGCCAAGGCTGCTTAAGCCAGACTACGCGTG
This sequence comes from Caballeronia sp. LZ043, assembly GCF_031451075.1. Lineage (NCBI taxonomy): Bacteria > Pseudomonadati > Pseudomonadota > Betaproteobacteria > Burkholderiales > Burkholderiaceae > Caballeronia > Caballeronia sp. LZ043. The sequence continues at coordinate 194,137 of NZ_JARUXT010000057.1, forward strand.
TCACTGTACATCTGGGCATACAACTCAGGCAGTGCGTATAGCCGGCATTTTCCCAGTCGGCGGCCAAACCACTTCCGCATCGGACGCTGGCTGTTTGAAATCACGTAGGCTGAAGCGCAGCGTGTCAGGGCGACAAACGGAGTAGACGCTCTCAGCCCTGCGGGTTATCGCAACATGATTTACGTCTTCCTCCAATTACCTCGCGGCGTTCCCTCGAAAAGATCGATAAAACCAGAAATGCTGGGACCAGCATCAGACAATTTTCTCGAAATGTCGCCGTGGTTTTTCAGCGCCTTTACCCCTTCTCTGAGATGACATCGTCAGAGGCGTCGATTTGCAGTATTGGCGGTAGGATTTCTTTCCAAGGCCTTCCCCTAGATTCCACGATCTTGAACGTAATGCACGCCACAAACAAGCTGGCGCACAGATACACGGGCACAAACGTCCAAGATTGCGAGATAAGCTCACGGAAGGGGATCAAGATAATGCCGTGCCAGACGTAGATGCTATAGCACATGATCCCAGCTGCCTGCATTGGCCAGAGTAAGCCATGCCCAGGCGACTGCAAACGCGGCGCTAGGAGGATCAGTAGAAATAGCCCTGAATCGAGCGGCAGGTTAAATGAAACGCTTGAAACATACGGAAGCTCGGAGCGATACCACAAGGCCCAAAGCTCCATCGAGACCGCGATTAAAACAACACAGAGCAGCGCGCTTTGCATTTTTGGCGGCCTATATTTCGCCACGTACAGAGAGGCCGCTGCCATACCGAACACGAACTCGTCGACTCGTCCAAGCACTGAGTCGCTGACATGGTTGAGCACCACTCTTGTGCTATGGCTTGCGAAGTATTCCCTGCCCACATAGCGCACCATGAGTGCAAGCACGATGGCGGCGATGAGCACACGAACAATTCCATAACGGTTCGTGAGCCACAAAAGGCCTGGAAACAGGACCGAGAACCAAATTTCAATGCCGATGGACCATAGGACCCAGTTCCCCGGGGGCATGAAGGTCTCAGAACTGAACGGATATGTCACGAACGCATAGTTAGCGACTGATCTCCAGAAAAAAGTGGTCCCGACCTGAACATTGTGATACACAGAGGCAACAGCGACCGCCGCGGAAAGGTAGTACAGGGGCAGCAGGCGCTGTGCACGTATTTTATAGAACCGAAGCACATCCGAGCCTGTCGTAACTTGGCGCCGCCCTTGAGCGTAGGGCAGATAGAGGACGAATCCAGAGAGGATGAAAAAGAGGTTCACGCCTAACCAGCCACTCGAAAGGAAGGTGGTAACCGGTTCGGATAACCGTTCTACGGTTAGTCCATAGCGAAACTTGGCAAAGAACAGATGGTGGAACACAACTCCGAATATGGCCAAACCTCGAAGTATGTCTATCGATTTGAGCCTTTTCATTTTGAGTGAAAGGTTGCGTTCGAGATTGATTGCGATGTTGCGGAAATTGATACCGCGGATCGTCTGGTGCTCTATTAAAAAAGAATACTTCGATACTTTAGGCCCGCTAGACTTTCCACGCGTCTGGTCACTATTAGCCGGAATTCGATCGACCACATCACCGCGGTTCTATCGCTCCTACGCTACGCGAATCGTCGACTACGGTGAGCCGGTTGCTTCGAACGACGAGGTAACGTTCCTTAAGCATACGCAGCGGCGTCTCGACGACGTACGCGCTGAGCGATGCGACTAGCACGGTGAACGCAAAGGCATAGGTTGTATACACAATTCGGTTGGACTGGTTGAATGGCGCAGTACCCCAGATAAAAGTGCCGATAACCATATGATAGACATAGATCCCGTAACTGATTCGGCCAAGGTATTGCAGTACAGGATTGCAAAGATAGTCCGCGACTCCTTTTGATCGACCGAGCCATGAAATCAGCCATACAGAGACGAGACCGACAGACGTTGCCAACAAACAAAGAGACAAATAGGAGGGACTGAACAACGCCTTGTACAGTACAAATGCGAACACCGCCGCGCCTGCCCAACCGGAATATTCGATCCCCTTACGCAGAAACGGGGATGATGATTGCTCTGAGATTGCCAACAATGATCCGGCGGCGAGACAATCTAAATTAGAGGGCAAAGAAAACACGGAAGCGGTCAGGTTGTGTCCGTATATCATGAGAACCCACCGCGCAGCAGGCGATATCATAATGCAGGCGAGACAAAATCCCGTTAGGTAGCGCCTTCGCAGGAGAGCGACGAAAGGCCAAAATAAATAAAACTGCTCCTCTACCGAAAGAGACCAGAAATGTACCGGAAAGCTACCGTTGTGCTGCAGCCCGAAGAGAACGTTCGTCAGGAATGTTATGTGCCAAACTATTTGTCCCGCTTCAATGCCGGGATAGATGAAATACATAAAACCAAGGCATAAATAGTATATTGGCCAGATGCGGATTATTCGACGCGCGTAAAATAACTTGAAGTTTATAACGCCCGCGTTATTGTCTCTCTCTCTTAGCAATCCCCGACTAATAACGTATCCACTTATCACAAAAAAGAGGTACACCCCAACATAGCCCCAATTTACTGGCCAGGCGAAACCAGGGACCCAGTGACTTAGAAGAACTGTGATCACCGCAACGGCCCGAAGCGAGTCAAGTTCTGGCCTAAATTTCAGATCTTGAGCAGTGGGCTGCGATTTGTAGGAGGCTGACATGCGAACGAGAGTGTTGAAAATATAGGTGGATGATACACAATGTAGGTTTTCGTGCAGCACGAACTTAATCGATTACAAATGCAGTGATGTGTGCTTGTCGCCTCGCTGGGGTGATGAGAGTGACCCGACGCAGCGAACACTCCGACCATCCACCGCGGCCGGGGGCGAAAGAGAAATTATGTCGCGGCTTTAGCAGGCGAGCGAAGCATAATTGGATCATAGAACGGCGCCACGCCTGGCCGCGCTCTATCACCGACAATATCCGCTGACGATTGCAGCTAATGGCGCAAGCGTAGGCTGGATAGGCGACGCGCGTTTCAAGGTAGAATCGCCCACCTGAGGGGTCTAACGAAGCGGATTGTGGTAAACCCCTATCCAACGAAGGTACGCCGGGCGGCGGCCCATGAGGTTTGCTCAGTTGCTGGGACACCGCATCTGTGTGTCGCAAGCTTCCGATGACCTCGTCACGATAGCCGCGCCGTGCTATACGATTGTCGAGTCATTTATACCGAATATGAAGAAAAAGATCGCTGTCCTGTTTGGTACGCGGCCGGAGGCCATCAAAATGGCTCCGGTAGTGAGTGCCATCCAACGATCCTCACACCTCGAACCGCTTGTTATCGCGACCGCGCAGCACCGGGAAATGCTCGATCAGGTGCTCCGGGTGTTCGACGTCAAGCCTGACTTTGACTTGGACTTGATGCGTCCGAACCAGACACTCGCGGGCCTGACATCACGTCTTATCGCGACAATCGATGATGTGGTCCGAGAGACCGCTCCCGCTGCAATCTTGGTGCAGGGTGACACAACAAGCGTTCTTGCAGGAACGTTGGTCGCCTTTTACAACAACATTCCTGTCGGGCATGTTGAAGCCGGACTGCGCACACACGATATTCGCAATCCATTTCCGGAGGAAATGAACCGAGTCTTGACTGGAAGATTGACGCGGTGGCATTTTGCTCCAACTCAGTCGTCGGCCGAGAATCTAATCAGAGAAGGGTATTCTCCTGAGAAGGTTTACCTCACGGGAAATACTGTAATCGACGCGCTCCTGGAGGGGCGGCGGCACCCATCGAAGCAAGTCCGAAGCGTCGCTGAAGGACGACGGATGATTCTCGTGACGACACACCGGCGCGAGAATTTTGGAAAGCCGTTGCAGCGTATTTGCGACGCAGTGCTGCAGCTTTTGGAACGCAATCCAGCGTTGGAGTTCTTATTTCCCGTTCATCCGAATCCCAACGTCTCTTCAGTAGTCCGCGAGCTACTTAGTAAGCATGCACGTGTGACCCTATGCGAGCCGCTCGATTACTTGTCTTTTATTGCGGCTATGGAAGCGTCTTACATTATCCTTAGTGACTCCGGTGGCGTTCAGGAAGAAGCTCCCGCTTTGGGCAAGCCCGTCTTAGTGCTGCGGAATGAGACTGAGCGACCGGAGGCGGTGGCGGCAGGGGTCGCCCAACTTGTCGGAACTGACACTTCGGTTATTGTCAACGCTGTGCAGCAGTTGCTTGATGACCCCGTCGCTTATACGAAGATGGCGTTGGGTGCATCTCCCTATGGTGACGGCCAATCGGCTCGTCGTATAACAGATATCTTAGAAGCGGAATTAGGGAGTGGTTTTCTTCCCTGCAACCGATGATTGTAAGCGAGCATACAAGTCAGACCTAAATATAAAGTGCTGTTTTAGCAGTTGACGTGTGACCGGTTTTGCCCGTGTGAATAACTTTATCCAGTATATGGTGAAAATAATTGAACTTGCTTGGAAATCTCTTTACTGCGCCTTATGAAATTTTGCGCGTGATAAGAAAAAATCACACCCTAATTAGGGGTTTAATTTGGCGAGAAATTTTCTCTCGTTATAGGGGCTCGACGCTCGGGATCCTTTGGTCTTTCGTGAATCCTCTTCTTATGCTTGGCGTCTATGCGTTTGTATTCACTGCTGTTCTCAAAGCGCAGTGGACGCAATCGGGCCCAAGATCAGAGTTCGTAATGATTCTTTATGCTGGCCTTATCGTTTTCAACTTCTTCGCGGAGTGTGTGAATCGAGCTCCAAGCCTAGTGATCGCGAATGTCAATTACGTTAAAAAGGTCGTTTTTCCACTTGAAGTGTTGCCCATCGTCACACTAGGTGCTGCGGCTTTCCAGTTAGCCATCAACCTTATTGTGTGGTTTATTTTCCATCTCGTGTGGATTGGAATCCCGAGCGCGACTATCCTCTGTCTCCCAATAGTGCTCCTGCCGCTGGTCGCTATGACTGCGGGCGTAAGTTGGTTTTTAGCGTCTCTTGGAGTTTTTTTGCGGGACGTCAACCAGGTTATTGGCATTGCGATCACAGTGCTGATGTACCTTTCGCCAGTCTTCTATCCGCTGTCAACGTTGCCACCTCAGTTCAGGCCGTTTATGTTGCTCAGCCCCCTCACCTTGGTTGTGGAGCAAGCAAGAGGTGTCATGCTATGGGCAACGCTTCCTGACTGGACCGCTTGGTTCGTCTATTTTCTTATCTCCATACTGGTGGCGTCGCTTGGATTCAACTGGTTCCGCCTCACGAAGAGAGGATTTGCGGATGTCCTCTAACAACGTTGCAATCGAAGTCAACGGCGTCTCTAAATCGTTTGAGATGTACAGCCGCCCAGCTGATCGCCTTCGTCAATACGTCTCTTTACGAAAAAGGAAGTATTTCAAGGTTTTTAAGGCTCTTTCCGATGTTTCATTCGACGTTCGTAAGGGTGAAACGTTAGGAATTATTGGGAGAAACGGTAGCGGCAAAAGCACGTTGCTCCAAATTATAGCCGGTACTCTGGACCCCGATCGAGGCTCAGTCCGCACGCACGGCACATTGGCGGCGTTACTCGAATTAGGGTCCGGGTTCAATCCCGACTTCACCGGTCGGGAGAATGTATTTCTCAATGGTTTCATACTGGGCTTCTCGAGAGAGGAGATGCAGGAACGCTTTGAAAGCATCGCCAGCTTTGCTGACATTGGCGAACATATAGACCAACCTGTAAAGACGTATTCGAGCGGCATGTATGTACGGCTTGCATTTGCGGTACAAGCTTGTGTGCAGCCCCAAATTTTGATTGTCGACGAGGCGTTGTCAGTGGGTGACGAAAAATTTCAACGCAAATGTTTCGACTATATCGAGCGGCTGCGTGCTGGCGGCTGCGCGGTAATCCTTGTTACCCATTCGACCGCGACGGTTGAAAAATTTTGCCAGCGATGCGTACTGTTGCACCAGGGTGAAGTGCATGGAATTGGGCCAGCCAGTGAGATCATCGATCAATATCATGCCTTGCTCTACTCGGATGAAAAGGCGTACTTGCGGTATCTCAATCAGGGGCATTCAAATGCTCAGCAGAGCGACCACGAAGTAGCGGGCATAGACACTACCGCGGAAAAACGCCCACCCGAAGGGGAATCAGGGGGATTGCGTGCGGTAATCCGTAGTTGGGAGTTGGTAGCCGAGGATGGCACACCGACCGAGGCGTTTCGATCCGGCGACAAAGCTGCAATTTGCTTCGGCGTGAGCGTTTTTGACGAGATTAATGAAATCCAAGCCGGAGTACTAATCCGGACAGTCGAAGGCGTGACGGCATTCGGAACCAGTTCACTCTATCATGGAAAGAATCTGCTCGATGTTAAAGCAGGCACGAGTGTCTCATATAAGTTCAACGTCGAACTCAAACTTTGCCCGGGCATCTATTTTGTGACAATTGCAATAGCAGAGGCGGTGTCGTCCGCTGACATGATGTATCTCGATAGAAAAACTGATGTAATCGTTCTCCATGTCAGCGAGGCGCGCACGCTGTCCACAGGCATTGCAGCACTCCCTTCTTCGATTCAAGCTATACGGACGTGACATGAAGTCAATACTCATCATCACGGAGCTGTTCGAGATTGGTGGACTCGAAACACATCTTCGGGGCGAAATTACTTGGTTGTCCCGCAACGGCTATGCTGTGCATCTTGCAACTGGCCCGCGCTTCGACAATGCGCTTCTCCCGCCCGAAGTTTCAAGCGTGACAAGCGATCTGGCTCTTGGTCCTGAGGCGACTTGGGCGCAGGCTCTCGAAACGATAGAGTCACTTCGAGAATTGATTCGCACGTATTCCATCGATTACGTCCATGCCCATCCCTTTACCTCGCTAGTTCCGGGCATGTTGGTCGCGGAGCTTGAGAACCTCCCCTTCGTCATGACGCTTCATGGTCCAGCATCACTGGCGCCTTGCTACGGACCTATCTACGATTTCCTTTTGACTTCTGTCATCTTGCCTAATGCAAGTGTAATCACATGTGTATCTGAGGAAACGGCGGCTATCGCTTCACCCTATCTATCGAACAATAATCTGATCGTCATTTCTAACGGTGTCGACACAAGCGCGTTTGGAAATAAGGGAGCCCTCAGCGACACAGGCGCTCATTGGTTGGTCATAAGTCGACTCGACCACGCCAAGGTTCCAGGGATTGTCGATTTTATTCTCAAGGCATTTGATGCCGCCTTGCCAGGTGTCCTCGTAGTAGGAGATGGGCCCGCACGCTCGCTGTTAGAAGACTGCCTTTCGGAGAAGGGGCTTACAAACTTCGCCCGCTTAATCGGGGCTCACACAAACATTGATGAACTCATGGCCGCCGCAGGGGGAGTTGCAGGCATGGGAAGGGTGGTTTTAGAAGGCCTCGCGAGTAGAAAACCAGTCTTCTTGGTAGGATACGATGGTGTAAAGGGTTTGATGGATGGCGACTTGGTGGCTGTAGCGGCGCGTGCAAATTTTTCAGGGCGCAACCTTTCCACAATGAGTGCTGAGGCCTTTCTTGAGCAGGCGAGCCGTGTCTCAGCCGTTGATCTCGAAGCGCTTCATGCTTTGGTCGGTAACAGGTTCAGCGAACAGAAGTTGTGGCTGCAATTCTCGACCGCCATTGAGAGTAATGCTGCAAGTACGTCCACGGTGTTGGGCGATTTGTATCGCATGTTGGAAATAGAGGCACTGACAGACACCGGGCCGTATCTAGCATCCGTCGAACTTGTCGAACGCCTCAGCAAGCTTATTTATGCCGCGGGCCGGTTTCAAGCTCAGTTGGCCGGAAGCTACGAGAACTTCAGAAGGATGAAGATGGAAAATGATTCATCTCTTCGCCATCTGCTTTCAGATCGCGAAGCACGTGTCGACGAACTCACCAAGCTGTTGGTGAGTCGCGACGCGCACGCCGATGCACTCAGCCGTGATCTTGTTGCTCGACAAGTAGAGATATCCAAGCTCCGCAGCAGTAACAATGAGTATGCGTCTAGAGTCGAGAGTATGAATGAGGCTGCAGCAGCTCGCGAAGCTGAGCTTTCCGAGAAGCTTTCGATAGCTTTGGATCGGTATGTGTTAGAGGTCGGTACCCTTGAGAGCGCCAAAGCGGAATACGAGGCGGCTCTGATGAAGCGCGAAAGTGACGTAGTCGAGCTGAATCTGTTACTCAAAGCACGAGATAACCATATCTTTTCATCCGATGCGCTCATTAATCGCATCCTCCAAAGTCATTCCTGGAGGATAACGCGGCCTTTGAGATTCGCTCGTCGGCTTATCTCGCGACAGCAGGTTAGCGCAGGTGAACGGGCAAAGCTCCGCTCTTATGGGGAGTCAGTGTATCGATATCTTCCGCTGCCATCCAAGCCGAAATCCGCACTTAGGCGAGTACTCGCTCGAACTATTCGAGGTTCTTACGTTGGCAGTGAAAGGCCGGTCGTCGACCGTCCGGAGCTCTCAGAGTTGGATAAGCACTCGCAAAACGTAGCGATAAGCGCAGAATTAAACCAGTTGGATAGTTCCAACGGTCCTCGCGACCGTGCGCTCGCTCCGATGAAGGAGGCCGCAGACGATGCTTTCGAAACCTTAGCAGCCGACATAAATGGTGCCCAAAAGCATGATAGTCGTGTGGTTCCGTATTTTGGCGTTCGACAGCCGCACGGCAAGCGTCGCGCGGCAATTTTGACCAATCAGTTGCTTGATTGGCATGACGGAAGACCTCGTTTTGGCGGAGGCGAACGCTATGCCCTTGAGCTTGCAAGATTGCTTCGCGACTTGTCGATTGAAGTCACTTTCTTTCAACCGACGATTCGAGCGGCGCAGTCTGGGGAATATTATTCGTTCGAGGTGAATTTTCTTGGGCTTAATGAAGCGGTGGGGGAATTCAGTCATGGTATCTGCACCAACTTTACTGAACTTACTGCCGACTATGACCACGTCTACTATCATCTTCCTGAATACGCCAGTGGATTAGTGCGAGAAGATGCGATCATGACATGTCATGGAATATGGTTCGACCATGACAATTACCCAGGCGCGTTGTTCAGAACGGCGCCTTGGTTCGAACACCTTTATCATGCGTTTGCTAGTCCTTCTGCTGTGGTGAGCGTCGATACAAACTCCATTGGGGTGATCCGAAGTTTTTGGCCAAAACTATCGGAAAACATGCGCTTTATACCGAATTTTTTCGATAAGAAAGGGTACTTTCCTGACTCAACTAAGCGCAATAAGGAGCGGTTGACCGTCTTGTTCCCGAGGCGAAGTCAAATCAATCGGGGATCCCGAATATTCGGTGATGTATTAAAGATGATTCCACACGACGTCGACATCGTTTGGTTGGGGGAAGGCGACCCGGTGGATACGGAGATCGTCAAAGCAGTATGTCGAGCGGACAATCGCGCGAGCTTCCACGTAGCGGATTTTGATGAGATGGCGGCTTGGTATCAGAAGGCTGATATCGCAGTTATCCCCACGATCGCGTGCGAAGGAACAAGCCTGTCGTGCATTGAGGCGCTAGCTTGTGGTTGTGCTGTGGTTTCTACTAACGTCGGTGGTTTGCCTGACGTAATCTTCGACGAATTTAACGGATTACTCGTTGATCCTAACGCCGGCGCTATTGCGCACGCGATTAATAGGTTTATCGAGGACGACTCATTGCGTGAGCGCCTACAACGTAGCGCTTCAGAGACAGCGTCGAATTTCGAGCTAAACGCTTGGCGTCGTCGCTGGGTAGAACTTTTGCATTCCCACGGCTGGATTAACGATGACATCGTGCGGCAATGGAGAAGCGACGCATCGTCTGAGAGAGTCATCGCAGAGAAAAAGCGGTCTCAAAACTGGATTATTCTCACTCGCAACGCAATCCACGGTGGAGTGGAAAGCTTGATCCGCGAAGAGGCAAGAATCCTCAACGCACCCGTCATCGTTTGTGGAGGTCACGACAAATTCGACACTTGTCCCTTTACATATACTCGTGCGGATGATCGAGAGACCCTTAGCCGAGCATTGAACGGGTTCGATGTTGTCCTATACCATTGGATTCCGGAATGGGCTGTGGAGGTTGTCAAGGAAAGCAACTGCACGTCAATTGAGTTTATTCATAGGATTGACACCAGTGAATGTGACAAAACGGTACCGACGAGCCTTGTTACGCACTCAGCCTTCCTAGCTCGGTACATCTACGAAAACTTTGGGCGCTTCTGCCGCGTTATCGACCACCCTATCGCGATCGAGCGCTTTACTCCAGAGAAGGACGCCGGCGGATGTGTTGGTGCTATCACGAGTTATTACGAGACTAAAGGAATCGATATCTTCCTCCGCGCTTGGGCTATGTTGCAATCAGAATTTCCTGATACCCCGGTCAAATTCTATGGGGACGGTTATGATCTGCCTAAGTTGGAACAACTCGCGGCTGAGCTTGGAGTGAACGCCACTTTCCTTCCGGCGACGCGAGAGCCTTGGGAGGCGATGAAAGACTTTCGCTGCTTTGTCGTCCCTTCAAGAGTCGAGGGCTTGCCTGTTGCCGTACTTGAGGCTTTGGCGGCCAATATACCTGTGGTGGCGTCGGGTCTGCCCGGAATGGTGGAGTTTAATAATCTTTCGATGCGGCGGGGATACGAATCCTACCTTGATCTCGCTAAGCCGGAAGATCCAGCAGATTTCGCCCGGGTGTTGCGAGAGGTCTTAATGCGAAACCGTAGACAGGAATCGCATCTTTATATTTCAGAATATTATCAAGCTCGCAAACATTGCAGCGATCTGATAGACCTCGTTAGCGAGATACATGCGTGATATCCGTCCTAAGGCAAACTTTCATCTTTGACACTTACGGACAATAGGGCAAGATGCAAGAGAGACAACCAACGAGTGTCAACATGCCGGAAGAGCACTACAAAAATCAAAAGCGTGAGCTTCAGCCTGCTCCAGAGGAAATTGTGACGGGTGACAAGGTCGACAGGATTGCTGCAGAACAGCGACTTGCACGCGCCGAGCGTTTTACACTCGTGAAACGTCTCGCAGAGGCGATGGAGGAGAACAGAACCCTCCGGAAATCTCTTAGTGTTTCGACTGACAACCTTGCACTGGAAACGCGCGAGCGAGAGCGCATTCAGACAGCCCTGAGGGAGGTTTTTGACAGCAGGTCTTGGAGACTAACTGCTCCCTTGCGGTGGGTGATTATGGCGGCTCATGCCTTCTTATCTGGGCTACGGGGTCAGAAGGCTGCACAGTTTGGAAAGGTGTCTATTGTTCAGGATGCGCTTCTAAAAGAGTCCATCTCGTCGGTTGGCGATTATGAGACGGAGACGCGTGCGAAAGCGGCATTCGTCGCATCCTATGCGGAAAACCCATCCAGGCAAAAGCGACGACAGATCGCTCGCTTGCTTTCTGCGCATCCGCAGCGACGGGGCGTGATCCTGTGCCCGGTAGCTTATGACGCTTCTTTAAAGCAACGTCCGGACCACATTATGGCCGAGTTCACAAGAGCCGGCTACTTATGCGTGATGTTACACATGGACGATGCTTTTCCGGTCATTTATCCGAAGGCTGGAGGCGTTTTTGTATCGAACATGTTTGACGATTTTTTCGCATTTTTCAGGTTTGAGCCAGTTACCATCTACCTTCATTGGCCAGGCTTTCGGTATCTTGCTGAATTTTGTAGTTCTGCCTATACAATTTACGACGTTCTCGACGATCTCAAAATCTTCAGAGGCTATTCCGACGTGATGCAACACGATCACGAAGTATTGATCCAGACGGCGAATCTGGTTGTGTTTTCGTCGAAGGATTTGCTGACTAAGAATCAAAACAGAGTGGCGAGCGCACTCTTGCTAGAGAATGGAGTTTATCCGGAAGACTTCCGTAACGGCAGTCGAGACGGGTTCGCGATTCCTGCAGCTCTGCGGGAGTTGGCTGAAACTCGGAAGGTAGTCGGCTACCACGGTACAATCTCCGATCTACTTGATTTCGATCTACTCGATGAAGTTGTGCGACTGAGCAATGTCGCTGTTCTGTTTGTTGGCCCAGTATTGTCGTTCGACCCGAAGAACGAACTGAGGGTTCAAGAGCGGATTACACGTCTGCGCGGGTGCTCAAACTTCTTTCATATCGGGGCGAAGAGTTACTCTGAGTTGAAGCACTATCTTGCCTGGATCGATGTCGGAATATTGCCACTTGTCGTCAGCGCGATGACAGACTCGATTCTGCCGCTGAAGCTGTTCGAGTTTCTTGCTGCGGGTAAACCCGTGGTTGGAACTCCGACGCGCATGTTGAATCATTTCGAATCGGTGATCGCGATAAAGCACGGTGCAGATTTTGTTGAGGCGATCGCTCAAGAATCTTGGAGTAACACGGAGGCGTTGGAGGAGGTTCTTCGTCAACACCAGTGGTCAGCGCTACATGCGCCCTTACTTGAGCTAGTCAATTCACGGTGCATAGCTTGGAGAGCTGCTAAGCATGAACGCGCTGAGATCACCGTCGACATTGTAAATGTCAACTTCTTCGACTCAAAAGGAGAGACGGTCTACAAAGGCGGTGCAGAACGTTACGTCTATGACCTAGCGGTACTTCTACGGAGCATGGGATGCCGCGTGCGGTTATTACAAAATGCCGCCACTCCTTTCGTTCGAGAGTTCCGCGGCTTTAAGGTCCATGGCTTTCCAGGGGGCGCAACCCACGACTTTGGTGCGATGTCGAACCGATACGCAGAGGAATGTGGAGATGCTGACCTTGTGATTGCATCACCCACCGAACTTGCGGCGTCGCTGGACCGTTTTACCCGAGTGATCTCTATAAACCACGGTGTGCATTGGGACTGGACGTCAAATAAGCTGACCTCATATGACCATGCGCGATACGATCAGCTTTTCAAGGCTCTACGAAACAGCGACCGATGCGTCTGTGTTGATACCAATTTCATAAATTGGCTGCGTACGTACGATTGGGCACTTGCGAATACACTTACATACATACCAAATTATGTTGACCTAGAGACGTTCAAGGCGCATGAAAAAAAATTTGACGATGACGAGGTGCGCGTGCTTTTGCCTCGACGGCTTTACGAGGCACGAGGGCTATATTTAACAATCAACGCTTTCGATATTCTCTTCGAGAGGCGCTCCGATCTCCGCCTAGTGCTGTGTGGTCAAGCAAGTGGCACGGATGCAGACGCAATTCGCGATTTTCTAGCTAGGCACCCATCCAACGTTACTTGGGTTGAATACACCATGGAGGATATGCCGGCGGCGTATATTGACAGCCACATTGTACTCGTTCCCACAATGTATTCAGAGGGAACGTCGTTGTCTTGTATCGAGGCACTGGCTACTAATAATGCTGTAATTGCTTCAAACGTAGGGGGCCTTCCCAACTTGATCGTCGATGGCTACAACGGCAGGATGATCAGCGCGGATTACATGGAATTGGTTGAGGCTATCGATGAACTGGTCGATGATCGCATAAAGCTGGCCTTGTTTGCTGCCAATGGCGTTTTATCGGCGCAAGCGTTTTCTAAAATTGAATGGCAGCGACGCTGGCGAGACGTTATTTCTAAGACACTTGAAAGTAATTGAGGATTTTTTGAAATCTTCGACAAGTAATCTGGCGATGCTTGCAAGGCGCGATTGGCTCTTAAGGATTTCTCGTGCATTGCTTGCGCTAGAGCTTTCCGTTTTACAAAATTCTAAGCAGATGGCACCGTTCGATTAATAATCTTCTAGTGCAAGCGTCAGGCGTCAACCGTTCGTTTCGGCTATCAGCTCAATCTTCAAGGTAGCTCAGTAGCTCGTCCGGATTTAGAAATCGCACAAGGCATTTCATTTCCTGCAGCGTAATTCTGGGCTCGTCTTTTGGAGCACCTGTTCTGTCTCGACTTAGTACCAGGCCTTTGCCAGTCCAAGCTCGTTTTGTGCCGTAAAGCTGTGGCAGCGACCAAAAGGAGTTGCCATCGATTGGTTTCAACAACGCTTCGTCATCAATAAATATAGAATCTCTTTCCGTTATGTGTATTGCGTTGACGACCGTGCAGCCAAGAGTGCTGTAGATGTCTTGCAAAATGGCTGTGTGTCTTAATTCGATAACATTTTTAAGGAAAGGATGAATCAATAATGCGTGCATCTTAGTAAACCATTCGTAGGACGGTCCCGATTCTACACTTTTCTTAGTAGCTAGAGTTGCTTTATGCCGTTCACCATCAGACCGCTTGCCGGATCAGCTAGCCCGGGTAGTCCTAGTTCTGGGTCGACAATGTTGTTGTGCAGTCGCGCATCGACTCACAGAGTAGAGCAATCGAGACGCGGCGGTATGGCGAATCGGTAATGGATCGTACCAGCTACGGATGCTCGATGAAAGGACCCGAGGTGTGTGCTTTTCGCGCTGAGAGCTGCTTCGCCTTTCACGGCAACGGTATCGAGATGCAGGCTTAAACTGGACAATATGAGTGCAGATGTACAGACGAAAACGCATATACTTCGTACGTGCACGGCGTATGATTAGTTGGTTTGGGTCTGCGGGATCACCCGCACACATATCGACACAAAAGGGAAAAGCATGAACGTAAGACAACTAATCGAAGCATTGGAAGGGGTCGAGGACAAAGAGCAGCTTGTGACGCTCGAAACAGGAGAGTCTGTCGTCGCACTGCGCACCCTCTGGCAGGACGCGCGGGGTGTGACTTTAAGCAACAAGCATGCGCCAGACTGACCATGCCCTATCGTGGCCTCGCTCATGCTTGTTGCGACGAAACCGACTGCAGGCAGGAAGCGCGACTTGTGAGGGAGCAGTAACGGCCTCGCAGTGCCGGAAGTCGTACCGACCTTTTTTCAGATTCATCGAGAGGGTCAATAAGTGTCTTGTCGTGATCAAACTTTGATTGAATCGTAGTCTTGAGTAGAGCGCGCAGTATCGCATGCGGAGACTAGTGAGCTATGGATCAAAGTCACTGTCTGAAGCGCAGAACATTGCGCTGACGTCCGCGACGCCTGCTCCGGTCTCACGTCCTATGGCCCAAGGGATCGTATGACGAATATCGTGGGAACAAATCGCGGCGGTGATCGCGCTCGCGCGACGGGATGTTTGACGAGAAAGAGTTTGAGGGCTCGCCGAGGGATGAAGCGCGCTGATCGCGCGCGTCGTGCTGAAGGCAGAGTTCAAGCGTCGCGAGTACAGGCTAAGTCAAGACGATTCGGACAAGGCTGAGCGGTCCGCGCGGATGGTAGTTTTGCGCGCGATGTGTGGGGACAACGATTCGGACGCGTGCTTTGTTGAACACTTCGCCGTTCGCTTGGGGCCCGCCTGCTAGTCGACGTCGCGTTGATCCAGTCTGGCGCACGGCGCGTCGAACAAATCCCGTTAGAAGCTCTTCCGAAAGCGATGCGTCAGAACCTGAAGCGGTCATTCGAACGGGTAGGGGCGAACAAAGGCGTCGCAGGCGTTGATGGTCTGGACATTGACCAGCCGTCGCGCTATCTGATGACGGCGTGGCCAGCGATCCGTGAGCACTTGTTGTAGGGGACGTACCGGCCCCGTCCGGTACGGCGGGTAGCGATCCCGAAACCGGACGAAGGCGAGCGTAAGCTTTGCATCTCGACGGTGACGGACCGGCTGATCTAGCAGGCGCTGCTGCAAATGCTGCAACCAATTCTGGACCGTGGCGTCAGCGTGCACCGCTACGGCTCCCGGCCCTGACGGCGTGTGCACGGCGCGGTCTTGGCCGCGCAGTCGTACGTGCAATCGGGCCGGTGAGTCGTAGCGGACGTTGGCCTGGAGAAGTTCTTTGACGGGGTCAACCACGACATCTTGATCGACCGATTGCATAAACGTATCGGAGCCGCTGGTGTGATCCGGCTGATACGGGCGTATTTAAACAGCGCCATCATGAACGGCGGGATGGTTCAGCGGCTCGATCGGGGCACACCGCAGGGCGGACCGCGATCACCGTTTCTGGCCCATTTGCTGCTCGATGAAATGAAGGGTGAACTGGAGCGGTGGGACCACTTGTTCGTACGCTATGCCGACGATGCGAATGTCTATGTTCGTCGTCGTTGCACGCGTTAGCGGGTATTGGCGCTGCTGGGTCTTTTTTATGGGCACTTGAAAACGCAAGAGGACTATCCCGTTCAGGCCCCTGGCGTGTGGCAGCCGCTCACTGCGTATGCGGCAACGTCGATTCTAGATCGTGCCTGGCCCGATTTGGTCTTGATTCGTCCTGGCCGCGCACACGTGCTGCCGCCAGAGCGGTTGAAATGGTCACGCAGACCACAAGCGCGAATGTCACCCACATGAAGCTCAGATTGCGAAGTTCGTCCCGGTAACAGAAAGCGATGAAGAGAGGTACGGTCAGAACGATCGCGATCAAACCCTGCTGCCGGGCGTGCTTGGGCAGCCCATGCCATCCTGATTTGACGACGAGGGCGACCAACAGCAGATTCAGAAGATTGAAGCCCTTGGTCATCAACATCCCGTAGTTGATCTCCGTTCTTAGATAATTGCGCGGATTGAGCAGATACTGAAGGTGTGACGACAATTGAAACTCCATGACACTGCCATTGTTAAGCGCATATTTGTGCTTGATTACCATGTTGACCGCTGCTGCGACGACAAGCAATCCTCCCGATGTGAGCGCGGTGCGTTTGATGGAAAAGCGCGTCACCATGAGCGGCATTAGCGTCAGAATGAAAAGGAGATACGACTCCTTGTTGAGCGTTGCGACAATTGTGACGAGCGCGAGCATGACCGTCTTTCCCCTTGCGGCAAGCAAGGTGCCGAGAGCCATGAACATCAGCTCCGGCATGTCATAGAAGTATCCGCCTTCCGTCTGAATGAGTGGAAATATCAGGGCAATGACCAGCGGAGTCAGCGTCGCTGCGGTCTTGTCGAATTCATATTCCAGACACACAGCGCGAATCAAGAACATGGTCAGGAACATCGAAAGGAAAGACAGCGCATAGACCACGAAGTAGCGCAGCGCATAGCGCGGATTCGCTGCGTCGCTGGCATTCGGAAAGTATCGGTGAAGCGGGTTTGACACCGGCGGATCTTCTGCAAGCTTGGTCAGGAAGCTCGCTTGCACTCGCCCCGGAATCAGAGCTTCGACCTCATTGGCGACCATCGGCAATAGCTGGCGATAGACAAATGGACGGTCCGCTGTTCCGTCGAGCATCATCGGAAGGGTGTAGTGTGTGCCTTCGGAGAATTGCCACTTGAGCATGAATCCGCCAAACGACGACGCGGCGGCCATGTAGTAGATGAACACTAGAAAGATCCAACCGCTGAGACGCATGAATCTGGATTGCTGGACCATTAGAACGCCCTCGTTCTCTGTCAGGTAATCAAGGAAAGACGTAACACGACTTAGCGAAGTACGCTGGCGACGTCATGCCGTCGCGGAACTCGGAGCGTAGAGCAACAACACGCTCACAATGAGAAGTGCAGCGCCGGCAAGCGTACGTGGAGAAGCGCTTTCCCCTAAGGCGGTGCCCAGCAGCATGATTTCAAGAATCGTGACAGCGACCATCATTGGATAGGCAACGCTCAGTTCCAAGCGTTTCAACGCAATGGCATACAGGATGAATCCGGTGCCATAGGCACCAAGCGCGCCCAGACGGTACAACATTGGCCGCGTGAGCAGTTCGAAAAACACGGTGCCACTATTCGGCGGCAGTTTCCCGGCCACTCGAAGGAGAATACTAGCGAGCGCACTGCAAGAGCCGCTGAGCAAGAGCGTGATATATGGCATGGCTATTCAGATAAGCAGTTAGAGAGCCACAAAACCGTGGCGACGCACAAGAGAAAAGCGTGCACGCTCAACCGATTCTTGACCGCATAGACAGCCGGTTCGTCGTGCATCTCGCCGCGAGAGCTGTGCATTCGCACATGAGCAATCTAGCAAATCTTTTCTCACTCAGGGCATCCTCGAGAAAGCTGCTAGGCAGGAGGTGCGGACTTATAGCGGTGCAGAATCTTGAGAATGATGAGCACGACCAGCAGCCAGATCCAGCTTCCGACAAAACGCCAGGCAGGAATGTCCAGCACCTCAAGAATCGTCAGGAGCGTTGCGACTCCGAGTAAGAGGTCGGCGGCGTCTAGAATGCCGGGACTGACAGTCCGGATCAATAAGTGGCAGGCAAGAGCTGCGACGACACATAGTGCAAAGCTGGCCACCATTCGGTGAACGACCGGAGTAGTAGCCTGCTTCGCGCTGACGCTTCGGCTTTCCGTGCGCGCATCTATATCGTTAATGGCCTGCCGCGGACGGTCCAGGCACTCCCCGTGTTCTCGCCTCATGTCTGTTTATCTCTTTATTTTTATGAATTGTGTGCTTACCTGTTCCTTCCATCAGCGCGCTGGCGCACGCTCCGCCTAGCAATTCCGAAAGGTTTCATGGTCACGGCAGGTTGAGGCAGGCTACGCGCGCTCATATGCAGGCTCTGAAGCGAAAGGCCAGGCGTTGTGCGCTCAAGCATGTAGGCCGATCGGTGAAGATAAAAGTCCTATCCGCGCCATTGAGCCCTGTCGCGACGAGATTAAGCTATGGGTCGCGAGTTGGCATTCACTGACGGCGTGACCGGTCATGTAAGAACGGCTGACGAGCGAATGGCCGGAAAGCGGCGGTCAGCCGCCTGACCAAAGCCGATCCTCGAATGACGGCAATGGCCGATCTACTGTTTTGGAGAGATCGGCTTGAATGACCGGATTGCTTCGCCTGCGGTCTAGAGAAACAGGCGGTTGCACGAACATGCCGAAAACCTATGAGTCATCCGCTCGAGTGCGCATGGATGCTCATAACTGAAAGCTCCGTAGCTCAATGAAGATAGCAGTTGTGCTTCAGACGTCCGCCACGTTACCGGCGAACCGCACGATTTAACTTTTTCAACTGTAGACTTCCTTGCTCGCACAGGCGGAGGGCCCACCGTCTGAACGCGAATCGGGTTAAAGCTCCGGGATGAGGAGTGGATATTTTGCATCTCTGGCTCTCTCGAGTTGCCGCCAGTGTAAGCGCAAAAGCCCAGACTCCCTTGCGGGAATCCAGGCGTCAGAAGCGATACGTCAGCAGCTCTTCGACCGCATGAAAACGCTGTAGCTTAGTTGGCCGCTGCGGCCGTGCTCACAGTCGGCGTCGTACGATCAGGTGCTTCCAGCGGAGGCAGGAACCTGATCTCGCCCGTGATGTTCACGTTGTTATTCTTGTCCGCGATGCGCGACATGATCACCGTGTTGTCGACCGTCCCCCAGTAGTTGTTGGACATATCGAAGGCGTACGGCGAGCAGCTCGTGCCGATGGAATAGCAATTGCCGACGGTGGTGTACAGCGTTACTGCAAGCCGATTTGCGTTCTTGTTGTCCGACGTGAATATGAACGAGTTCAATGTCACGTTAGTCGGCGTCCAGTTGTAGCCAGCCGGCTCCGTCGGGCTCGTGCCCGGGGTGTACACCAGGTCGCCGGTGCTCAAGGTCAGCGGACCCGCCATGCTGACGAACAAGTTGTTCTTGACCGTCGTGCTGGCGTCGAATGAGAAGCCTGCGGAGTCGATGAACGTGTTGCGCTCGATATCGCCATTACGGCCTACGCTCGGTGCGCCATTCGCATTGAAGCTCTGAGCCCCGGCTTCCGTGCTGAACAGGACGTTTGCGCGCTCAACGCGGGAGTCGAGCAAAACGACCTTGCCCGCCGAGCTGTACGGCAGCGGTGTCTCAAAAAGGTCCGCATACTGGATGCTGACGCTGCCTGTCTGCGCGTTGTTGATGCCGGCGCTGTATAGCTTGACATGTTGCGCTTGAGAGCCTTGGATCTTGATCACGCCCGCATTGGTAATGGGCGAGGTGCCTACGAGCGTCGAGACGCAGCCCGTGCACGGCATGTACCGCGGACCTTCGACCACGGCCCCGGCCTCGATCGCCAACGTTGCGTTTGCCGCAACCTGAACACCGCTGGGCACGTAGTACGGCGATTTCTCAGCCGTCCAGGTCGTGTTTTCCTTGATGATCGTCGTGCTGTCGAGCACCGTTTTCGGCATCACGTACACATAGGTCTTCGCGAGTTTGCCGTTGATGTAGCAAACCGAGGACGTCTCAGTCGTTCGAACCACCGCCACCGCAGGCTGCCAAAGCCACGGCGGTAAGCAAGGCAAGGTAAGTCTTCATCCCGATCCCCGATTTATTAGGTTTTTAATGAAAACACTGCTACGTCGGCGGGATAATATGCAGAGGAAGGGTTAGTAATGGTGCGGCAGCTAACAGAAGCCCTCAATTTGCTGACGATATCCCTGCAAGTTTTTCCGAGCTGAAAGCTGGGCTTTGGCTCGTCGCCAACGTTGAGGTTGTCGCGCGCGGGCCATGGGGAAGTGCGAGTGCGGCACTTCCGGGCGTGGCGTTTTGCGAGATCGCCGGCCGCGGGCCGGCAATGGTAGTGACACTGTGCGATAAACCACAGCGCGCAACCGGTCGCTTGCGAAAGGCAGGCGAGCCAGGTTGGAACATCACTGAGTGCCAGCACGAGGGTAGCCTTCATGCCCATGAGCACCACCGCGGTCATAGCAACTTGACCGACGGCCCGTTCGCGAAAGTGCCTTTCGATATCTCGCGTTTCGCGATCGAACGCCTCATCCGGCGATAAGCCGTCCGCTTCCAATTCTTGTTCGAACGTCGCGCCGTTGCGCTCGAGCTCATTGCGATATTCTCGGGCGCGGGGAGACAAATAATGCGTTAGATCCGGCGCCGTACAGGCAGTATTAGCGTGGCATGGGCACGTCGTTTAGCGTGAGGCGAGTCCGCCGGCAACTCGCTCAACTTCGTTGATCCCAAGATCGAACAGGTGCGAGAAGAAGCGAATCATGTTCGGCAGCATCACGTGCAGGAGCAGCATGGTGACGGGAAACTCAATTTGGAAAATTCCGATTTGCGACGCAATTCAGGATGCTGAGCGCGAGGTTCGCGATGAGGACCGCGGCCACCACCGGTAGCGCCATCAGCATGCCGGCTGTGAGCATCAACTCCGTCCCTAGGTCGCTAGTGTGTGCTAGCCTGGCGCCTTGAGTCGCTCGAGGAGGGCGTTGACTCAAATGCGGCGGCGATCGGACCGCAGAAAATCTCATCTGTCCGCGATGGTAGTGGAGAAGTGCCGATTGCGGCCAGTTTCGGCCCAGACTGTGTCAAAACGCAATTTTTGACGCATTAAAATGGCTCATCCTACAGCGGAGGATGAGCGAGATGAAGCGGTTCGTTCAAGGCGACAGTCGTACACAGAGCTTTCTCCTCCCTGAAGCACTTGATGATTACGTGAGGGACACCAATCCCGTGCGCGTAGTCGACGTTTTTGTAGACGAGCTTGATCTTCAGACACTCGGGTTTGCAGGTGTCGAGCCAGCGCTAACGGGTCGGCCTTCGTATCATCCGGAGGTGATGCTCAAGATATATATTTACGGCTACCTGAACCGTATTCAATCCAGTCGGCGCCTTGAACGCGAGGCTCAGCGCAACGTCGAGCTGATGTGGCTCACGGGTCGCCTTGCCCCGGACTTCAAGACCATTGCGCGATTCCGTAAAGACAACGGCAAAGCAATCCGCAGCGTCTGTCGTCAGTTTGTCATGCTCTGCCAGCGTCTTGACCTGTTCGCAGAAGCCTTCGTTGCAATAGACGGCAGCAAGTTCAAGGCGGTAAATAATCGCGACCGCAACTTCACGAGCGCCAAGCTCGAACGACGCATACGCGATATCGAATCAAGTATCGCCCGCTATCTCGAGGCGATGGACACGGCGGATCGTCAGGAGCCTGCAATCGCGAAGGCCAGAACAGAGCGACTACAGGACAAGATTGCAGCCTTGAAGGAACAGATGCAAAGCCTCAAGGCAATTGAGGTCAGGCTGAACGAAGCACCGGACCGACAGGTGTCGCTCACGGACCCGGATGCCCGTTCGATGAAGACGCGCGGGACTGGTGTCGTCGGCTACAACGTCCAAACGGCGGTAGACACGAAGCACCATCTGATCGTCGCACACGTCGTGACCAACGACGGCATTGATCGTGATCAGCTGGCGTCGATGGCGAAGCTTGCCCGTACAGAGATGGGCGTCGGCAAGCTGACTGCAGTTGCAGACCGTGGCTACTACAAGAGCGAGGAGATACTCGCATGTCATCAGGCTGGAATAACCGTATTCGTTCCGAAGACGGTGACATCGAGCGCAGCGGCTCATGGCCGCTTCGGCAAGGAAGACTTCATTTACGACGCAAAGACCAACGAATTTCGATGCCCGGCCGGCGAGCGGCTCATCTGGCGATTCTCAACCATTGAGCGCGGCCTGAAGATCAGTAAGTACTGGAGTTCGAAATGCCAGCAATGTTCGCTAAAAGGGGAATGCACGCCGGGGCCCCAACGTCGCGTAGCGCGCTGGGAGCACGAAGCTGTTCTTGATGAGATGCAGGCACGGCTTGATCATGCGCCCGAGATGATGCGTATCCGGAGACAGACTGTCGAGCACCCGTTCGGCACGATCAAGGCATGGATGGGCGCCACTCATTTCCTGACACGAACCATTGAACGGGTGAGTACTGAGATGAGCTTGCAGGTGTTGGCGTACAACATGAAGCGAGTAATCAAATTACTCGGTTCAGAAGCGCTTACGAGTGCGATGCGGGCGTGAAGCCCGTACGGGCTTATTTGATCCTTCGCAATCTGGTGACTGTGAGTTGACGTTCGGCTTGCCGGGTCGACAAGCTGCGCTCAGCGCTGGGACAGGTTTCGTCGATTCCCACAGATTACGTGTTTTGACACAATCTGGGCCGTTAGTTTTCGTAGGGTTGCGTCACTCATGCGACCACCTCGCTTGAAGACCGGTCGTCGGTGCGCAACCGCTCATCCTTGACGTCTAGGATCACCATCGGCGGCTGCGCGGATCCCCGCAAGCTGCTGATCCACGCCCCCGCTGCCTACTATCGCTTGTTGCTTGGCTGCGGATACGGGACAACCAGCTCGCGCCGATGCCGGTTCTGTCTTCCCTATGACCTACTTACCTTCCTTGCCCAGTCGTGGAAAGGTTCTAAGTGCTCTATCGCTGCTTTGAGATCTTCGAGAGAGTCGGTAGCAGGATTGAGCGCCGTCGAGATCGTAAGGTGCGGGGATACAGTCATCGATTTGGGTTCTGGCTTTAAACCATCCTTTTTCAGCACGCTCACTGTCTGGCGACTGCGGCCAAGAATAATTGCGATCTGCGTCCAAACATCCAAGTGCTTCTGTCAGGACATTCAGCCAAATCTCGTTGGTGAGGTCATCAAGTTGAAACTCCTCCCCGCCGATGAGCTTCTGGACTATCTCGGGCCTAGAGGGACCTTGCCATGCATCGCGAGCAAATCGCAGGCTGATGTTCTTTGCGTCTTTACCTGCGGCTACATGCAACAACGTAGGGACAGCCAGCTCAGATCGAATTAACGAAGCAATAGGCCAGTCACGATATGCCAATCCCTCGAGGTTTACTCCTAAACGAGCTCTCCCTTCATTCGGAAACACCTTGAGATTCCATTGCACACCTTCGCATCCGTCACTGATTCCGAATTCCGGCTTGAACCCTCGAGTTTCTTTCGTACCCCCACTTTTCCCTTGCTCACTGCCGATACCCTCTCGCTCCGCGCGATTGTGATCTCCTTCAGGTCTGCCGAGCTTGTCAATATGGATTGAACCGCGACGATGGCGTCGTCGGGATGGAGATTGAAAAATTCGCGGCGTCGCTGCCGAAAAGGGAATAGCTTGGCGTGTACAAGTGATTCGAATTTTCGGCAGTCATTCACTGCGAGTTGATGAGTTACTTCCCAAATAAATTCGCCTGTCGAGCTTCGATTGATCTCTGCACAGCGCGCGAACGGATCTCCAGCTGTTCGCCCGATTTTGCTGACCGGCAGATCGATGTCTGCAACCCCAAGGATATATACATACCCTTCGTCTGCGTCCAGTTCGCTCCATATCTCTCGTTCTATTAGTTTGGTTGGAATAGGCCACGTATTGCGGACGTTCGCCCGCGCTTCTCTTGCAATTGGAATTTCCGCTCGGGTAGCCGAAGACGTCGGTTTGAAGGTGCTGTCGCTTCCTCAACCAACCCGGCCACTTGTGATTAAAGAGTCTAACCGAATCTGAATGTTGGCCGAGCGAACGTCCTCTGGAGTGAGCAAGTAAATGGCGATTATGAGGTTCGAAGCGGCGTGGGGGCTTTGCATGCGTCGAATGGTGACTGAGGGTCGAAAGTGCGAACTCGCTGATGCACAAGTTGCGGTCCCTTCTGTGGGAGGGCGGCGATGTCAGCATCCCGCAGAGCTGCGGACGTCGAATAGACGCGGCTTCAACGTCCCCAAAGGTCCATAAGGGCGTCGGTCCTACCAGAGACTTCAGTCTGGGCATACACCCGTGGCGCACTATCGCGTGCCGCGCTTGCCCTTTCTGAAATTCAAGGGTTTTCTCTTTGAGTCCTCGCTGGCATCTCACCGGGGCCTTAGATAAAGCTGCTTCTGAGCCTGACCGGGTAGGGCACGCTCTTCCGTCACGAAGATGTCCTTGCGCGACCTCACCAAGTCGGATAGCTTCCTGAACCCATAGACCCGGGGGTCAAAGTCCGGCTTGAGTTTCGTGAGGTAGCTCCCAAACGTGCCCAAATGCGCCCATCCATTCTCGCCCGACGACTGGTCGAGCGCCGAAAGCATGAAATCCTGCGGGAGACTAGGTGCCGCGGCTTGGGTAAGCGCTGTTGCCGGCGGCAGCGCAGGCGCCGCCGTGAGTCCGGGCTTGACCGCTGCCGATAGGGATCCGGTCTCAGCAGGCCGCAGCAACTCCGTCAGGACGAACTTGTTGCAGGCATTCCGGAATGCGTCGGGGGTCTTCTGTTCCCCAAAGCCCAACACGACCAACCCTTCCTCTCGAATTCGGGTCGCCAGCCCGGTGAAGTCGCTGTCGCTTGTCACGAGGCAGAAGCCATCGAAGCGCCGCGTGTACAGCAAATCCATCGCATCAATGATGAGGGTGCTGTCGGTTGCGTTCTTGCCCGTGGTGTACGCGAACTGCTGGACTGGCTTGATGGCGTACTTCTGGAGGACCTTCTTCCACGAAGCGCTGTGCGGAGAAGTGAAGTCCCCATAGATGCGTTTCACAGTTGCCTCCCCGAATCTTGCAACTTCCGCCAAAATCCCCTCGATGACCGCAGCTTGAGCATTGTCGGCGTCGATTAGGACGGCAAGCCGCAGAGCAGGTTCTTCCGCTTCGATTTTGGCAACGAGTTTGGGGGTAACCATATTGGCATTGGCAAAGTGTTCGGGCTTCAACATGATACCTCTCTAATGCGCAGACTCATCGCCTTCAGGCTAGAGCGAACGTGAGGGTGTCCCTCTGACGCCATCACCTATTTCATCGGTGCGTTGCGGTCCGTTGTTAAGGACGGAGCCGCCACTTGGACGTCCGTATTGGAACGCTACTCAACGTCGCAAGATGGCCGAGTTCGGCAATGCGATTGCTCCGACGGTCACGGCGAAAAAGAATGGAGGAAGAAAATGTAACTCCCATCAACTCAATGGGAGTCTGTCATGGAAAGCAATCAAAGCCGTGAGCCCTGGAACAAACGCAAGTTAGTTGGTCAGAACTCGCCGCTTGCTGTCGATCGCAAGATTGAATGGCCCTAGAATGGAAACCGCGCGGGTGCGACCTCTGAAGCGGAAAGACGTCTGGGCAATCCGGATTCACCTCCAGAACGCGCACGCGATGAGTCGAAGGCGTCGATGTTTATGCTATGCAATGACATTGACACGCGCGGAATCCGACGGTAACCTTTCCAACGGGTTTGGAGACACCCTGCTGGATCGTCGGCGCCGCCAACGCCGAGAGCAAGTTCTTCTCGTATCGGTAAACGGACGACTATCACGACACGCGCCCACATGGGCTATCTTTCTTCCCAATGGCGGCCTTGGGGAAGGGGATGGCATTGAAGTGGAGAATTGTGTGTCTCACCATCCCTCATTCGCCGGCAATCGGCTCGGTTACCTTCTGCTCCGTGACGGGCATGCTGTACCGCTCCGCGGTATATCCCCCGAAGAAATAAAGGCTGGCGCGAAACATCGCGTGCCCAACCCTGATGTCGAGCCTTTGCGGCATCGCCAGTGCCTCAACGCCATTGTCGATCGACTTGGTTTCAGCGGCGATTTCGGCACCTTCCAAAACGAAGGTTGGCCCGATTTTCAAAAATTCCTAAATCGTAATGGCTGCACGCGCAGAGTTGGAGTTTTCCCAGTCGATCACGGCGGGAGCATCGACCTGCATTTTGGCTCGTATGGTGGCCCGCAGCCGCGACAACTCGCAGATCGCATCTTCGAGGCACCGAACGCTCGCCCGAAGCGCGTGTTCTTGGGCTATGGCGTTGATTGGGCGGCCTGGGACTGCGGCAATGGCAACACGGTTCCTTTCGCGGCCGTTGCTCCGACGCCGGCTGATGGCGAAACTGCACGTCGACGTGCGGCCGATCTCTTCTCGCGTCGCCATGACTTACTTGGGCAATTCGGGTTCATTGATGACAAGTTGGTCGATGGGTCGCCGAGAATCGTCGTCGATAAAACGTATTGGACACTTGGTTCGGACAGCAATAAGCGAGAACGAAGCTTGCAGAAGATCACCGCCGCGGTCAGTGCGTTTCGTGCGGTGTTTGACGGCCAGGTTGAGGGATGGGTGGATGTGCTTCCTTATCGCGACCGTCTTGTTGTGCTTCGCGCGCACGATGGCGGATGGGACCTGTTGTGGCGAGACTATCGGGAGAAGGAGCCGCCAAATCCTATGCTCGTCGGAAACGCTTTACAACTTAGCGTGGAGGACCTTCCATCCCATCTGATGAACGAGAGCGACCGCCGGCGCGCGCTTCACTTCCGAAAAAACGTGTGGGAGGAGATGGAAGCGCACGAAGCTGAGCAAGCTTTTTACGACAGAGGCGGAAGCATCGCACGACGCCAGACGACGAGTGACGCCGACGTACTGTTAGCATGGATCCGAGAGAAGGGATTGCTTTCAACACCTGATCGCGTTAGGTGGGAGGGACCGCTCCCTCATGGCTTCAGGATCGTTCGAATTGGGGAGCGCAGGGTCGCATTGAGCGACATGATTACTGTCGATTCCTATCGGCGAATGCTCGTGGAAACCGGATACGGTGACCGACGCTCCATGAGCGACGAGCCGTGGGAGTTTGCGAATGGAGATACGTCGATCAAAGCCCCCGTCGGTGCTTCCTGGACTGACGCTCAAGTCTATTGCTCGTGGAAAGAGCGGAAGATCGGCGTCGCATTGCGGCTTCCGACAAGGGAGGAGCTTCGGGCAATCAGGCCCGCTTTTTCGTCCCATTATGGGAGGCTTGCGGGACGTGATTTCCCTTGGGAGGACTTCCCGCCTCGGCCGATAGCTGCCGATAACGCGTCGGATATTGCGTGCGAGGTTCCATCGGCACTTGTATGGTCTGAGCCTCGCTTCCTCGAGCCTCATGCAGACCTGCCGCAGTATCCAGCAGACAGCGGATACTATAAAAAATCACGTAAGCGGCGGATAGCCGACTTTCCCCCGCGGGGTTGCTGGAAGAGTCCGTTGCCGATAGCCGCGTATGACGGGCTCGAATTCATCGACGCATGGGATGCCTATGAATGGTGTCAAGAGAAAGGCTGGATTAGCGGACGTTTCTGGGAGGGCCAAATTGCGCCAAACTGCTGGGGCGCATACAAGAACGTTAAGGTTACCTTCCGTCTTGTCATTGATCTCGCGGAGTGAGTCTATGCTTACCGCTACAGCTAAAAGCTGCTTCAGCCGCCGTGGAGCCCCGAGAAGCACCTATCCGGATCGCGTGGCCGCCGAACTTGGAGCAGAGCTTGTCTTGTCAAAGTACAAAAGTCACATGGTGCCGTATCGTTGCACGGACTGCGGCTTATGGCATCTGTGCCCCATGACCCGTTACACACCATCTGAACATTGTGATTTTTGTTCAAAACAGGCCTACGAGTCGGAGATTACCGCCGAGCGTCGTGCCGAGCTACTGGAGCTAGAGCGCGGCGTGTGGCTCCGAGTATATGCTTGTCCACATCGGAACGGGTGGCATCTGACAAGTCGACGCAGAGCCTAGTAATGACGGCTCGTCCACATTGAAGAGAGCAAACATTCTGGGAGCCATCTCATAATCGGTCGGCGATGTTGACACTCTCATCGTGAAAACTTCGCGTTGACCGCTCATGGCAGTGACGCGCCTCAATTGTTGGGCGCGTCGTTTGTACTAAGTCCGCTGGGGCTCTCCTCTAATGTGGGGATTGGCCGCGTAGCAGAGATCCTTCCGAAAGCTGACTTTCGAAGATGCTTGAAAGCCGTCATCGACGGATCAGAAGCTCAATCGACAAGTACGGGTCGGGAGCGGGGGTTCACTGATGGGGGCAACTACCGTCCACCTGCGCGGTCCCACCAACGTCAGCAATCCAGCAGGCTGCAGACGCGAAACTCAGCCAGCATAAACGTCCGCAATGGCCGAAATACGCGCGTCGCGCATCCGGGACGGCTCGGCCAGTAACAGTCGCTCCCAGCACATTGCAACAAGGCCAGTGCTGCAGACGCCACGAGAGCGGTGTCAATCCGGTGCCGATTCACCGCATCTGCGGCGAACGTTTAGCTTCACTTCCTTCAGAATCGCGCGAGCAGATCCGCTGCGGCGCGTCGGTCAACACATAAGGTGCGGTAAACCGAATGGTCGCCGCACAGCGGAGCGATTACGAAGATTTCCAAGTCTGTGCGCTTATCGCTAACGGCTTGCAACGATTTTCGCCGCTATCGAGCACGACAAATTTCAGTTCGACCCCGATGCCCGTCCATCCGAGGGCTTCGTTGGATCGGCAAGGCCAGTCAGCGACCAGGACCCCGAGATTCCCTTAGCGGATGCTTCTTGACCTCGGTATCGCCCGCCAGTTGCCTCTGCAATCCATCGAGCACGACGTCGATGTAGCGATCGAAGCTCTGTCCAAGCGCGCGGTTCGTCCCTCCCTTCCATCGCACGATGAACGCCTGATTCGACATACGTGTCATGTTTGCGGTCAGCAGCGGAAAAGCATCCCGGCCAAGCTCTTCGAAACGTGTGCGCAGCCGGTTCTCCCATTCGTCGCGCTCATCGGCGCCGTGCCCGGCGAATTCGAGCGTGACAAAGCCGACCATTGCAGTGATCACAGTGTTGTAGACATGGATCAGCTCCTCCGACTCGAAGCCCGCCGATAGCAACGTCTGCAGTATCGCCTCGACCATAGCGGGATTCATACTGGCATTCGATATGATCTGCGACCCGAGCAGCGGCGCGACGTTCGGATGTCGTGCAATTGCGGAACGATAGCGATGAAACAGTTCTTTCAGCCAGTCGCGCCAGCGGCCGGCGGGAAGCGGCGGGGGGGTGAGGTCGCCTAGCGCGCGCGTGATTACCTCGACGAGCAACTCGTCGCGGCTCGTCACGTACCAGTAGATCGCGGTCGGATAGACGCCGAGTTCTCGCGCAACATCTCGCAGGCTAAAGGACGCATAACCCTTGGCATCGATCAGCGCGAGTGCGGCTTCCACGACGCGTTCCCGCGAAAGCCCCTGATCGCGTGCCGAGCGCCCCCTGCGTTTTTTTTCCGGCGCAGCCTCTTTCTTTTTTCTCAACGTGACTTCCCGAATTCAAACTTGACCGAGCGTCACTCTACTGCAATCGGTGCCGTCACGCGACACGTCCGGGAAAACCCGGGAACACGGTCGCTTGCACGATTTAATTGTACGGCGTACATTAAAATCCAGTCGACAGGACGGACGCTGCTTACTTGCCGTATCTCGCTGAAAATGAATGCCGCCGGCGCAAGTGGCGGGATTTCCTATTTGATTAGTCATACTATGCAAAGGACCGACTCATGAAACTTAAGGCGCTTACCTTCGACTACTTCGGCACGCTTGTCGACGTGACCGCGGGAGGCATACGCGGCATCGAAGCGGTGCTGCAGCGTCTGTCTCTCGACTCGGCGAAGTCTGCCGCCGAGGTCTATCTCGACTGGGACATGCGCGCGGTGCAGACCTACCGAAGCCACGCCTACATGCGCTATCGCGTGGTGGCGCAGCATGCGCTCACGGGCGCACTGGAAGCGCTTGCGGAAGGTTGCACGGACGGCCGCGACATGGCGGCGCTGACCGAGTTTCTGCTCACGCATCTGGTCGAGTCGTCGCCGCCTTTCGACGACGCCGTCGCCTTTCTCGACTGGGCCCGCGAACACTTCACGCTGATGCCCATCACCAATATGGACACGGACCTGTGGCGCCGAAGCCGCCTCGTGAGCTATTTCACGCACGTGACGACGGCCGAAATGGCGCAAGCGTACAAGCCCTCGGAAACCATCTTCAGGAAAGGACTCGCGACGCTCGGCCTGAATGCCGAGGAGGTCTTCCATTGCTCGATCGGGACCTGGGCGGACATCGACGGCGCGAAGCCGCTCGGCATCCGGGTCGCCTGGATCAATCGCGGCGATGAACGTCTGGGCGACTGGCAGGCGCGTCCGGACTATGAATTTCCCACGCTAGTGCCCGTGCGCAGCGTGCTGGAACGTCTCATCGACAGGTAACAGGAGCACGATCATGCGCATCTCATCAATCAAGACGCTCGTGCTATGCGTGAGCGTGGCGTTCGCGGCGCCGGTCGTTCAGGCGGACACGCTCGTGAAGATCGGCGTGGCGGGGCCGCTGACGGGGTCGCAGGCCGCAAGCGGCAAGGACAACGAACGCGGCGCGAAACTGGCTGTCGACGACCTCAATACCAAACACATGATGCTCGGCGGCCAGCCGCTCCGGTTCGAGCTGATTTCGGTGGACGACCAGTCGGATCCGAAAGCTGGCGTCACGGCCGCGCAACAACTCGTGGACAGCGGCGTGATCGCGGTCATCGGCCACTGGAACTCGGGCGTGACGATTCCCGCGTCGAAGATCTACAACGACGCCAAAGTGATCATGATCACGCCCGCGGCCTCGAACCCCGCGTTGACCGTGCCGGGCTATCCCTACGTGTTTCGCCTCACCACCGACGACAACGTGCTCGGCGCGAAGATGGCGGACTACGCGGCCAACACGCTGCATCTGAAGCGCGTCGCCGTCATCGACGATCGCACCGCGTATGGTTCGGGCGTCGCGGATGTGTTCGTCGCCACCGCGAAGAAGCTCGGCATCGATATCGTGACGCGCGAGTACTCGACCGATCACACGGTGGACTTCAAGGCTGTGCTGTCGAAGATCAAGCCGACCAAGCCGGACGGCGTCTTCTACGGCGGCTACTACGGTCAGGCCGCTTATCTGGCGCGGCAGATGCGCGACCTGGCAGTCAACGGCGTCCTGATGGGCGGCGACGGCTTGTGCGTCGGCGAATTTCCGCGCCTCGCGGACGGCGCGCTCGACAAGAAGATGTACTGCCCGCAAGGCGGCACGCCGCTCGGCGCCTTGCCGGAAGGAAAGCGCTTCGAGACGCGCTTTAAGGCGGCGTACGGCGTGAATCCGGACCAGAAGGGCCCGTCGTTCTACACCGCGACCATGATGATCGGCGACGCGATCGCCGCCGCGCAGTCGCTGTCTCCGGAAGCACTCGACAAGACGCTGCATCAGACAACCTTCAACACGCTGTTCGGTCAGGTGCGATTCGATCAGCGCGGCGAATGGATCAAGGCGCCGATGACGGTGTACTGGTCGGCGGGCGGATCGATCGTGCCGGTCGACTGAGCCGAAACACGACACCGGTCATGAACGAATCTCGAACCATCCAGGAAATGTATGCTCATTGAAAGCACATCCACCCCGCAGCTCGATGTGGAAGGACTCGCCCGCGCCGCGGAACGAGCCGCCGAACGCTTCGCTGAATCGAATCCGAAGAGCGCCGCTGCGCATGTCGATGCGCTCGCGGTCATGCCCGGCGGAAACACGCGCTCCGTGTTGTTCTACGCGCCGTTTCCGCTGACGATCGCGCGCGGCGAGGGCAAGCGCCTGTGGGATCTCGACGGCCACGCGTACACGGATTTTCTTGCCGAATACACGACGGCGATGTACGGCCACAGCCATCCGGTGATCCGCGCGGCCATTATCGCGGCGCTCGACAATGGCCTGAATCTGACGGGCCACAACACGCTGGAAGTGCCGCTCGCGCGCCTGTTGCGCGAGCGTTTCGAGTCGGTCGAGTCCTTGCGTTTCACCAACTCCGGAACCGAATCGAACCTGATGGCCATCGCGGCGTCGCTTATCTTCACGGGGCGCAGGAAGGTCGTCGCTTTCACGGGCGGATATCACGGCGGCGTGCTCACCTTCGGCAGCGGCAACAGTCCTGTGAACGTGCCGCATGAGTTCATCGTTGCGACCTACAACGATCTGGCCGGCGTGCAGCAGATCTTCGCCACGCACGGCGACGAGATCGCCGCGGTCATCGTCGAACCGATGCAGGTGGCGGGCGGATGCATCGTCGGCGAGCCGGCTTTTCTTGCGGGCTTGCGCGAGCTCACGCGGCAGCATGGCGCGCTTTTGATCTTCGATGAAGTCGTGACCTCGCGGCTCTCGGGCGGCGGGCGGCAGGCGCTGCTCGGGATTCGGCCGGACCTCACGACCTTCGGCAAATACATCGGCGGCGGCATGTCGTTCGGCGCATTCGGCGGACGGTCCGACGTGATGGCGCAGTTCGACCCGCGCAGACCCGGCGCCACGCCGCACGCGGGCACCTTCAACAACAACGTGCTGTCGATGTCCGCGGGCCATGCGGGTTTATCGCAGCTTTACACGCCGGGTGCGGCCGCCGCGCTCAGCGAGAAGGGCGAGCGGCTGCGCGCGCGCCTGAACGGGCTGTGCCGCGAGCGCGGCGTGGCGATGCAGTTCTCCGGCATCGGCTCGCTGATGAACCTGCATGCGGGCGTACAGCCGATTCATTCGGTGCAGGACTTCGTCGAAGGCGAGTCGCCGCTCAAGGACCTGTTTTTCTTTCACATGCTGGAGCGCGGCTGCTACGTCGCGCGGCGCGGCTTCATCGTGCTGACGCTGGCGCACGACGAGAGCGATCTCGAACGTTTCGCGGAAGCGGTGACGTCGTTCGTCGATCGTCATGACGTGCTCTTGCGCACGCGCTGAATCGTTCACGGAGACCTCGTTGATATCCCATCAGTCACAGGCGGAAACGAAGCGCCTGCGCAGCCGCCGCTGGTTCGACGATCCGGCGAATCCCGGCATGACCGCGCTGTATCTCGAACGCTACATGAACTACGGCATCACGCGCGAGGAGTTGCAGTCCGGCAAGCCGATCGTCGGCATTGCGCAGACGGGCTCGGATCTCGCGCCGTGCAACCGCCACCATATCGAACTCGCGAAGCGCGTACGCGACGGCATTCGCGACGCGGGCGGCATTCCGCTCGAGTTCCCCGTGCATCCGATCCAGGAAACCGGCAAGCGTCCGACGGCCGCGCTCGATCGCAATCTCGCCTATCTCGGCCTGGTCGAAGTGCTGCACGGGTATCCGCTCGATGGCGTCGTGCTCACGACCGGCTGCGATAAAACCACTCCCGCCTGCCTGATGGCGGCGGCGACGGTCAACATTCCGTCGATCGTGCTGTCGGGCGGCCCGATGCTCGACGGCTGGCATCGCGGCAAGCTGGCGGGTTCCGGCACGGTCGTGTGGGAGGCGCGCAAGGAGCTTGCGACCGGACAGATCGACTATGACGGGTTCATGGAGAAAGTGGCGGCTTCCGCGCCATCGGCCGGACATTGCAATTCCATGGGCACCGCGCTGTCGATGAACGCACTCGCCGAAGCGCTGGGCATGTCGCTGCCCGGTTGCGCGTCGGTGCCCGCGCCGTACCGCGAACGCGGCTGGTTCGCCTACGAGACGGGCAGGCGGATCGTGTCGATGATCGCGGAGAACCTGCGGCCGTCGGACATCATGACGCGTGAGGCTTTCGAGAACGCGGTCGTGGTCGCCGCGGCAATCGGCGCATCGTCGAACTGCCCGATACACATGATCGCGATCGCGCGTCACATCGGCGTGCACCATACGCTCGACGACTGGCAGCACGTGGGCGCGCAGATTCCGCTCCTGGTCGATTGCCAGCCGGCGGGGCGCTTTCTCGGCGAAGCGTTTCACCGTGCCGGCGGCGTGCCTGGCGTGATGCGCGAGCTGCTCCATGCGGGCCGGCTTCATCGCGATGCGCTGACCGTGACGGGAAGCACGCTCGCGCAGAATCTGGCCGGCGTAGCCGAGCCCGACCGCGAAGTGATTCGCGCGTTCGATGCGCCGCTGAAGGCATCGGGCGGCCACGTCGTGCTGAGCGGCAATCTGTTCGACAACGCCGTGATGAAGGTCAGCGTGATCGACGCGCGCTTTCGCGAGCGCTTCCTGTCGAATGCTGCCGATGCGGATGCGTTCGAAGTGAAGGCGATCGTGTTCGAGGGCCCGGAGGACTATCACGCGCGTATCGAAGATCCCGCGCTCGACATCGACGAACACTCGATCCTCGTCATGCGCAATTGCGGCCCGGTGGGCTATCCGGGCGGCGCCGAAGTGGTGAACATGCAGCCGCCCGCTGCGTTGATCCGGCGTGGCATCGACACGCTTCCGACCATGGGCGATGGCCGGCAGAGCGGCACGTCGGGCAGTCCGTCGATCCTGAACGTGTCGCCGGAGGCAGCGGTGGGAGGCGGACTCGCGTTGCTGAAGACCGGAGATCGCCTGCGTATCGATCTCAACGCGCGGCGTGTCGATCTGCTCGTATCCGCCGATGAACTCGCCGCGCGCCGCGCCGCGTGGGCCCCGCCCGAGCTTGTAAATCAGACGCCGTGGCAGGCCATCTATCGCAGCATGGTGGGGCAGCAGGGCAGCGGCGCGTGTCTCGAACCGGCGACGCTGTTTCTGAACATCGTCGAGACGCGCGGCGAAGCGCGCGATAACCATTGATGGAGCGCGCATGAATCGACAAGAAGACGCGAACAAGCCGCGTGTGGGCATCGTGACGGGAGCTGGCTCGGGCATCGGCAGGGCGGCGGCAATAGAACTGCTTCGGGAAGGCTGGTCGATTGGCCTGCTCGGCAGGCGCCGCGAGCCTCTTCTGGAGATTGCGCAGACCCGCGAGTTTGCGGGCCGCGCGCTCGCGCTATCGTGCGATGTGTCGGATGCCGACGCCGTGGCGACGTCGTTCGATGCCGTCGTCGCGCATTTCGGCCGGCTCGACCTGCTGTTCAACAACGCGGGCGTCGGCAATCCGCCGGGGCCTTTCGAGACGTGGACGCCGCAGCAATGGCGCGGTGTCGTCCGCGTGAACCTCGACGGCATGTTCTTCTGCCTGCAGCGTGCCTTCCGGATCATGTCGGAGCAGACGCCGTGCGGCGGGCGCATCATCAACAACGGTTCACTGTCGGCGTGGGCACCGCGGCCCAATTCGATCGCATACACGGCGACCAAGCACGCCGTGACCGGCCTCACGCGCTGCGCGTCGCTCGACGGCCGCATGCATGACATCGCCGTCGGTCAGGTCGACGTCGGGAATGCGCATAGCGTGCTGGCCTCGGCGATGGCGCACGGTGTGCCGCAAGCGAACGGCACAATCGCCGCCGAGCCGCTGATCGATGTGGCGATAGTTGGGCGCTCGGTCGCGTACCTGGCAGGTCTGCCGCTCGAAGCCAACGTGCTGTTTCACACGGTCATGGCAACGAGGATGCCGTTTGTCGGCAGAGGCTGATGCGCAAGCGTGCGCAGAGGGTAGGTGTGCAGTGGATGACGACACCGATGCCGCTGACCTCGTGTCGGCTTTGCTCACGCTGCAAGTATTTCGGTCCAGGGGCGTCCAGTGCTGGCGGCAGTAATCCGGTGCACGAAGCCCGTGTGTTTCGAATGGCGGCATCGCGTTGTGCAGCCGCTCTAGGATGTGTCGCGTCTGCAGGTCGCAACCGGTATGACTTATAAGACGTCCCCGTCGAACAGCTTTCTCACTAATAACCTCCCGCAGTAGAGGCCGGATCGGAAGCATTCAGCCTTTAGCAAAGTCGACCGCGTCTAGCTCGAGGTGCTTGGAAGGACGAGCCAGGAGCTTCCGTGCGGCGACAGCATGAATGCGATCGAATCCGTTGCGGAAGACTGTCAGCGTCCGATCGTTGTCTGCATTCGGCGCCAGCCAGAAGTAGGTTTCGAGGGCTGTGCGTGCGACGACGCAGGTCACGGATTCGCCGCGCCAGGGTAGGACGAATGTGAGGGTGCGTTGATCCGCCGAAACTTGCGGTTCCGGTAGGGGCGCTTTCAGAGCGGGATTGCTGATACGTGCGTGCATGAAATCAAATAGGGTGATTCGGAGCGTTACCAGTCGATTCGGTGCTTCTCGTCGGTCTCTTGATGGCGTCGGTCGTCATCCATGTGCAAATAGAGGCTTGTCGTCGTCAACGAAGCATGTCCAAGGCTATCGCGCACGAGGCGCAAGTCGACGCGCCGATCAGCCATGTGAGATCCGGCGCTGTGCCTCAGCCAGTGTGCCGAAGCCTTCTCCAATAACTCGGCACGTGCGGCGAACATCTCGTCGCGCTCACGAAGTCTGGTAGCGGCCCCTACAAAGACCTCTTTGACGATCGCATGCAGCGCCGCGCGCGTAAAGGGCGCGCACGTCTGTGTGCCGCCGCTGTCTGCCGTCGCGCCAATCGGCAAAATCAGCGGCGTGTCTTCGTTGGGTGAGGGCAGTGCACTCAGTCCGAGGTGCTGTCGCTATCGCGAGAGCTCGTTCATCATTTCGCGCGTGGCCGGCACTAACCGTTCCTTGCCGCCCTTGCCATGCACGCTCAGCCACCACTGGCTCTCGGCATTGCTATCGCGGGGAACGAAGAACTGGCCCATCGTATCCCACTGACTTCAGCAATGCGCGGGCCGCCAAGGTAGAGCAGAGTGAAGACCCATCTCACGCGATACGCATGGGCGGCCGCTCGGTCGGTGTCGCGCGGCATGGCCGCGTTATGGTCCTTGACCTCTTGCCAGATGCACGGCTCCAGATAACGAGTAATGCGCGGTGCCGCCAGTCGGTCATGTTGCCGGGACAGCAAGAGCTGACTACCCGCGAGATAGCCAGCCTGCACCAGCCACGAAAATAGCGCATTAAGAATCACGATGGCCTGGCGCTGACTGGCGGGCGAGAGCGGCCCATAGAACGGACGCCAACGTGCGTCGGTGCGCGCGTACTTGCGGCCGCCGCCCGCGACCCAAGTCGCGGCCGGCTGCGGATCGGCGAGGAATTGCTGATAACGCACGCAGTCCTCGTGCGTTGAGGGAGGAAAGTGGTTTGGCCAGCATTACAAGGGACCAGAGCAAGAGCCGCTCGGCTTCTTTTCGGTAGTTCTCGAAAGTGGTCTTGGTGCCAATGAAGCGGGACAGCCACGCACGGCTCGCGTTGAGATCGTTACTTGCGGAAATTTGCGCGCGTCCCGACGAAGAGCGGCTCAGACCCGCGCTGCCGTCCAATTCAAGGGGAATGATGAGCGTTTCGAACGGTGCAGGCTGAAGCGCACATGACATGGATTCCGGCAGGACAAGCTTCATGGTCACCTCAGTTTGCTTTTCGAAGTTTGCCTCGTGAGTCAACATTATGACAAAAATGTCAAATCGATAGTCGTCTTGCATTAGATATCTTGCGGATTACGTTGTAGTATGAGCGCACCGCTTATCCTTTCGCGGCCATGCCCGACGTTCTCTCCGACGAAACCCGCCTCGCGGTCGATATCGAGCGCCTTAAGGTCGAATTCCCCAAGACGCGCGAGCTCTATCGCGAGGTGTGCGCGTTGCTGTTCTTTCGCTTTGGCGTGCCCCCCACCGCTAACCGCCTCTACAACCTGGTCCGCCGCGGCACCATGAGTACACCCGCGTCGGTCTTGAGCGAATTTTGGGCCGAATTGCGCGAGAAGAGCCGGGTGCGCATCGAGCATCCGGACTTGCCCAAGGATTTAAGCGAAGCGGCGGGTGAGTTGATCGGGACGCTGTGGACGCGCGCGGCGACGTCCGCCCAGGCCGAACTGACGTCGCTGCGCGACGAAGTCGAAGCGCAGCGCGCGGAGGCTGAGCGAAAGGTTATCGCAGCCCGGGAAGAACTGGGCCGCACAGAGACGGCGCTCGAGCAACGCACGGCGGCGCTGCTGGCGGCCCAGGTCGAGATCCGGGAATTAGAGCGGCAGCAGGCGGAAGACGCCGCCACGTGTAAAGCGCTGCAGGCGCAGATCCAGAGTCTCGCCGCGGAGGCGGCTATGCGCGAACGGGAAGTCGAAAAAGTGCGCGACCTCTTCTCGCGCGACCTGGAGAAGCTGCGAGAAACCGCCAGCCGTGCCGAGGAGCGCTTACGCGCATCCGAGAAGCGCGCGCTCCTGGAAATCGATCGTGAACGCAGCGCCGCAGCGAAGGCGCAGAAAGAACTGGCCGAGGCCGCCAAGCGGGCGGAAAAGCGAGAGGCCGAGCATCGTCGCACCGTCGACGCGCTGCAGGCGCAGCAGGGCGACACGCGCCACCAGAACGGGGTGCTCCAGGGCAAGCTCGCCGCGCTCGAAGCGGCACAACACGCGCTTCAGGATCAGCTGAAGTCGCTGCGCACCGCGGCGCGGCCGTCGACGCGCGTGCCCGCTCGCGAAGACCGTTCGAGGCGAGTCGCCCGAAAGACAGCGGCCGGCAAAAAGGCGAGCGTGAAAGGTCGTCCGTAAATAATGATCGGATTGCGCTCGCGGGAAGGCGCAATCTACGCAGAAGGCGCGCCATGCGCGTGATCGGCCAAAGGAGTGAACAGATGAGAAGATCGGCAGAGAACAAGTTGCGGGTGGTGGCGGTGCGCATCGACCCCGTCATCGAGCAGCGGTTGCGGGTCTTGGCCGAGGCCACGGGACGTAAACAATCGTTCTTCCTGCAGCGCATGATCGAAGAGGGCATCGAGGCCATGGAGGAAATCTGGCTGTCGCCGCAGACGCTCGCCAAGGTCCGAAGAGGCGATTTGCCTGACCTGCTTGACGCACGCAGCGCGACTTCCGACTTGTTCGACTTGGACGTGACCGACGCAGACTCGTAGACAGCAGAGGGTCTGCGATCCGATGCGTTGCCAGCGTTCGGTATCATCGGGTTTGTCTCTAACAGAAAGGAAGCGTTTCAATGAACAAGCAGGAACTGATTGACGCGGTGGCGTCCGGAACCGGTACGAGCAAGCTCGCCGCCGAGGAGGCCATCGATGCCGTGTTTGAGACGATTGCGAAGACGGTGGCGGCAGGCGATGCCGTTCAACTGATCGGCTTTGGCTCGTTTGGGGCCGGCGAACGCGCCGCGCGCACCGGTCGCAATCCGAAGACCGGTGAGCCGATCGAGATCGCAGCAGGCAAGACGGTAAAATTCACCGCGGGCAAGGCGTTCAAGGACGCCGTCAACCAAGCCTGAGCGAGGGCGGCGCCCGTCACGCCGCCGACTTAGAAGAGTTGCGCATTGAGCGGCCGCAGGCTATTGAGCTTGACGGCCGTGCGACGTTCCGTGCCGTCCGCATGAATCGAGCGGATCATGATCCGTCGGCCACGCGCTTCGCCCAGCACCTCAACGATGCGATCCTCGTACCGCATGAGGGTACCGCGGGGCGGTTTGCGTTTGATGCGGCTGCGACCGGAAGAAGACATAGGAGTATCGACGGGCGTGCGGCGATCGTATCATGCGGCAGATGCCGCGGCGACACATCGTGTCGCTCACCGGGTCACAGCAACAGGGAAGGGCAAAGGCATGCGCCGCATCGTTGTACGTTCTTCGCCGGTCCACGGACGCGGGGTATTCGCGCTCACCCAGATCGGTGCTGGCGAGACAATCCTGGAATACAAGGGCAAGCGGGTGTCGTGGGCCCAAGCGCAGCGCCAGTATGCGCGCTCGGCCGCCGAAGACGGTCACACGTTTTACTTCGATCTCGACGACGGGCGCGTGATCGACGGTGCACAGGGCGGCAACTCGGCGCGTTGGGTCAATCACAGTTGCGCGCCGAACTGCGAGACCGAGCAAGACGGCAGCCGGGTGTTCTTTCACACGCTGCGCGACATCGCGCCCGACGAAGAGTTGTTTATCGACTATCGGCTTTTTGTGGAAGGCCGCAAATCTGCCGCGCTCAAGCGGCTTTATGCGTGTCGCTGCGGGTCGGGCGCCTGTCGAGGGACGATGCTGGCCGCGTCCTGAAACCACCGATGAAATGATGCGCACGCGCCACGGGGTATCCCACCTCAACTACCAGTTCAAATATCGCACCGACTCGATCGTGATGGTTCCGATCGTGCACCGTGCTGATGAAACGTGACTGTCATGCCCTCACCCAAATGGATATTTGCCTCACGCTTTAGACGCAATGCGTTCGGGTGGCGATCGTCGCTACCAATTCAACGTCTGAAGGAGGCGGTGTCTGAGATTCGTTCCGTCGCGCGTACGGATTGCGCGCTCGCGGCCGATGGGGCGGTTCTGCTCCTCGAAAAGCTATCACCCGCACTCGAGCAGGTCGATAGTTCCTCGGGCGCCTTGGGCAGTGCGGTCAATCGCGCGATCGACACGCTAGTGCCGGTGATCGTAGCGGCCGACGTGACGCTTGCTGTACGCGGACGCTGGCTGGACAGGCTATTCGAGGCCTTGCAAGACGATGAGATGCCCTACATTGAGCCGCTGGGTGATCACTGGGGCACGCTGTGCGTGACGCCCGAGTTGGCGTCGGAATGGGCGGATCGGCTGTTGCCGCTTGTCACGCACGTGCTTCAGGCCGAAGGCTTCAACTACTTCGTCGGTACGGTGCCGTGCTTGAGTGCGCTTTTCACTGCCGGCCGCTTCGAGGAGCTAGTTGAGCTCGCCCAGCGTGATCGGCTGAAGTCCTGGTGGTATCGACGCTGGGCCGTTGACGCGCTGGTTTCGCTCGGACGTCCGGGCGATGCGCTTCGTCTGGCTGAAGCGAGTCGAGGGCTGAACGCGCCCGAGCACGCGATCGCGCGAGCGTGCGAGACGATCCTTCTCGGGTGCGGGATGAGAAACGAAGCCTACGAGCGCTACGCCATTTCCGCGAATCGTGCCGGGACGTACCTCGCAACGTTCCGGGGCATCGCCAAAAAATTTCCTGAAAGACCGCAAGAAACGATCTTGTCCGACCTGATTCGGAGTGAGCCCGGCTCGGAAGGCAAGTGGTTCGCCGCCGCAAAAGACGCCCGCCTTTTTGATCAGGCGGTCGCGCTGTCCAGGCAGAGTCCCACCGATCCGAAAACGCTCATTCGCGCGGCGCGAGATTACGAGACGACCCAGCCGCAGTTCGCGATGGAATGTGCCGTCTCCGCGCTGCATTGGATGGAGGCAGGCTATGGCTACGAAATCTCGGTGACTGATGTCATCGATGCGTATGATGCCCTCGTTGCCGCGGCGCTCGCCGGTCGCGTGCCGATGGCCGCGGTGGACGACCGTGTGCGAAGCCTGATTAGCAATGCGAATTCGCTGGTGGGCCGAGCGTTGCACACACGCATGGAAGCCGCTCGGCGCTAGAAGAGAAGAAAAGAGAAGGGTTTCGGCTGATGCAGCCCTTGGGCGTCGCGCACTTCTGTGCGTGAATCCGGCACGGTCCGATCGTTCGCAGCCAGGACCCCAAGGCCGGCCGGTTGCGCGCCCGCATGCGTCCTTGACATCCCGAGAATCTCAATACGCTGGTCTCAACCGATCAGGAGATGCACAGCGTATGAAGACCACCGCAGTCGACCGAAAGCATCACGTCCCCGGCACGTCGCCCGGCGTGCTCAAGCGGACCTCCCTGGAAGCTGATCGCGAACTCGCTCATTTACGGAAACTGGTGACGGCAGTGCGTGCAACATCAGCTCCGTTGCCAATAAACGTTCGTTACTGGAGGGCACGCCTGCATGAGCTGCGCATCGCCTACGCATTGCTTCCCGTCCAACTTGCCCGGCTGTCTGCGCTTGAGCTTGAGGTCGAAAAGATTGCCCAGAAACAGGTCGACGTCGGAGCGAGCGACGGGCGCCGCGCGGCGTAGATTCGCCGCGTCCATTGAGTTACTGGAAAGGTCGATATGTAGTGCTTATGAGTATGGCCGATGGACTTCCGGATGGAACTCGCTCCGACGAAGCTAGTCGCCAGTGGCAAGCCACCGCCATTAAACTCATGCGTGATAATACGACTTATCACGCATGACAAGCGCTAAGACGTCGCTGATTTTGGTCGCCTTGCGTCGTTCCGCGGGGGCCTGCAACTCCGTATCGCGTTGCCGGGCAACATATTCGGCGTTCCTTTGCCCGCTGTGCCCCTTTCTTAAGCGAACCGCGGAGATCGAGTGCTAGCCAGACGGATCGCGTCGGCGCGACAGGCGATTCCGCGCGTCGTCGGTGCCGGTCGCCGAGGCCGTAGCCTAGCCGCGGCAGTTCATTTTATTAGCGTGGCGTTGCGCCGTAAGCGTCGGGGCACGGCCGTCTTGATCTGCGCAATCTGAGACGCCGAAGTGGTTCCCACCATTTTCGAGTAGCGGGAACCATTTTGGGATCAGAAGAGAAACCGGCATCGGGGACGCGTGGAGGAAGCCCAAACCACAGTCCGGAGTTTCGACGCCGCCTGGCCGAGGCTGCATGTGAGCCTGGCGTCTCGGTTTCGAAGCTCGCCCGAGAGCATGGCATCAAGGCGAATATGTTGTTCAAGTGGCGGCGCCGGTACTGTTTCTCATCGCACGCAAACTCGACTTCTATCGCCTTCAACTCGCATGCCCGCTGAAGGCCGTTACCCACTCCGTTTTCAAAAGAGCCGAATTTGTGCCTCCAACCCTCGAACTTGTAGATCGAGTTCCTCCAAGTGATCTATCAGACGCCCAATCAGTGACCGGAAAGAACCGGTCAGGTCGTTCTCCGCGTCTTCAACCGATTCGGGCACGCGACGGGCAATATGACTGATGCCTTGAGGAATGACGAGTCCGAACTCGCTGAGAAGTCCCCCGGTCAGGTTCCGCGCTTTTCGGGCGGCATCGTATGTCGGCGTCGCAGCATGGGGCGAACAATCCAGCTAGCGGAAGCAGTAATTGCGCTTTGAGTGATACGACGACGATGCGGGCCGCGGCGTAGAGAGCCCGTAGGGCGACTGGAGACGCGACCCGCATCGCGTAGCGGCAGCGACATGGTAGAAAGGCGTTTGCCAAGGAGAAACAACAGGCGCGACGCCGGCCTCAACTGCCAGGACCAGTCCGGCATCGCGCCTCCACAGGGTTTCCATGTGGCAGCCCTTCTGGCCGGCCGGGGAGCCGTGTGAGCTGCCAGTATCGCATTGCTCGCGGGGCCCGTCGACTTCACTGGACCCGTCTCTTTGGCGTTCCAGGGGAACCGCCA
Source organism: Caballeronia sp. LZ043 (assembly GCF_031451075.1). Lineage (NCBI taxonomy): Bacteria > Pseudomonadati > Pseudomonadota > Betaproteobacteria > Burkholderiales > Burkholderiaceae > Caballeronia > Caballeronia sp. LZ043. The sequence continues at coordinate 237,463 of NZ_JARUXT010000057.1, forward strand.
ATGCAGCCGCCTACAGGTCGCCTGTATCTGTGCGCCCGTTGTCGGGCGCAGGTCTTCGTCTGCCGTCAGTGTGACCGTGGCAATCGACACTGCCGCGACTGTGCCGCCCATGCACGCCGCGACAGCGTGGGCGAAGCTGGGCAACGCTACCAGCGTTCCCGCCGCGGACGCTTCGCACATGCCGCACGCGCCCGGCGCTATCGGGTCCGGCGGCAATTCGTGACGCATCACGGTTCACCTGACTCCCCCGCCGATGGTGTACTGCAACCGGACCGCGACGACGCCGTTGCACTCGCCAACGCCGCCGTTCGTCCGGCGGCGCCGCCTCAGTTGAAATGATGGAGACCACGACGACGCACAAAGCCGGTTCGTATCAGCGGTGAGTTGTCCGCCTCGAAGGCGTTGCCTTAGACCGTCGTTCTGATCGCGGAGGCCCCGATGACGATCCCGGTTGAGCTTGAGACGCAGATCCTGCGTCTCTACCAGGTCGAGAAGTGGCCCTGCGGCACCATCGCGAAGAAGTTGCGCGTGCACCGTGAGACGGTGCTGCGCGTGCTCGGCAGCGCCGGACTACCGCGATACGGCCCGACGCCGAAGCCCTCGATGATTGAGCCGTACCTGCCGTTCATCCGGCAGACGCTGGAGAAGTATCCGACGCTCACGGGCATTCGTCTCTACGTGATGGTGCGCGAGCGCGGCTACAAGGGGGCGCGAGATCACTTCCGGCACATGCTTGCGCTGCATCGCCCACGCAAGCCCGCCGAGGCCTTCCTACGGTTGCGGACCTTGCCAGGCGAGCAGGGGCAGGTTGACTGGGATCACTTCGGATTTGTCGAGATCGGTCGCGCGCGTCGGCCATTGATGGCCTTCGTGATGGTGCTCTCGTACTCGCGCGACATCTATCTGCGCTTCTTCCTCGATGCGCGGACGGAGAACTTTTTGCGTGGTCACATCGGTGCGTTCAACACGTGGTGCGGACTGACGAGAGTTCTGCGCTACGACAACCTGAAGTCGGCGGTGCTCGAACGCGTCGGCGACGCAATCCGTTTCCATCCAACGCTGCTCGCGTTCGCCGGCCATTACCGCTTTGAACCACGCCCTGTTGCCGTCGCGCGCGGTAACGAGAAGGGACGCGTGGAACGCGCAATACGGCATGTTCGTGAAGCCTTCTTCGCCGCGCGCACATTCACTGACCTCGACGACCTGAACCCGCAGGCCGAGCAATGGTGCCGCGCGCAGGCAGCCGACCGCCCGTGCCCCGAGGACCGCGCGATGACCGTGCGTGAGGCGTTTGCTCAGGAGCAGTCGTCGTTACTCCCGCTACCGGCCAATCCGTTTCCGGTCGAAGAGCAAGTGGCCGTGAAGGTCGGCAAGACTCCCTACGTGCGCTTCGGTCTGAATAACTACACGCTACCCCACACCCACGTGCGTCGCACGCTGAGCGTTCGTGCTGACCTCAACCAGGTTCGCATGTTCGACGGCGCCGAGATGATCGCCGGCCATCGGCGCAGCTACGACCGAGCTGAACAGATTGAAGACCCCACAACACCTGAAGACGCTCGTCTAATTCAAGCGTGAAGCGCGTCAACACCGCGGCATTAACAGCCTGACTCGCGCCGTTCCCTCCTGCCAGCTCTTACTGATGCGCGCGGCTGAGCGCGGCGCGAATATCGGCGGGCTCACGACCTCGCTGCTGCGCCTGCTCGATCGCTACGGCACTGTCGAACTGCAGGCGGCCGTCGAGGACGCGCCGCGCGCGGGATCGGCCCGTACGAACACCGTGCGGACAGCGCTCGAACGTCGTCGCGCGGCGCGAGGGGCGCCACCGCCCGTCGTCATCAATCTGCCGGAGCATGTGCGACGAAAGGATGCGCCTGTGCAGCCGCACCGGCTCGATACCTACGATCAACTCGCAAGGGAGGAAGGCGATGACCTCGACCACGACTAACAATGAAGTCCTGCGTCTGCGCGCCAAGGCGCTGCGCCTAAACGGTCTCGTCGAACACTGGAGCGAAATCGACGGCGCCACATGGCTCGCGCCGCTGCTGTGGGGGAGTCGACGCTTGCACAGAACATGGCGCACCATGCACTCATCCAGGGCCACACGGTGCTGTTCAAGTCAGCCAGCGAGATGCTCGGCGAGCTCCCTGCGCTCGACAGCGATTCGGCGCTGCGTCGGCGTCTGCACCACTATGCGACGCCGGACATCCTGTAGATCGATGAGGTCGGCTACCTCTCGTACTCGAACCGCCATGCCGACTTGCTGTCCGAACTCGTCAGCCGCCGGTATGAGGCACGCTCGACAATCATAACGACCAACAAACCGATTAAGGAGTGGTCGGACGTGTTCCCGAACGCGGCCTGCGTGGTGTCGCCGGTCGACCGCCTCGTGCATCGCTCCTAGGTGATCTCGAGGGCGAATCGTATTGGCTCAAGGAAGCGCGTGAGCGCAACGAAGCCCGGGCCAGGCAGCGCAAATCCCGCAAGCCCCCCACGAAGAATGAAACCGCGTGATGACCCGCCCCTTATTGCCATCGGGGCGCCGTCGCCGATTGCCGTTCACCGTTCCCAACGACTGGACGCCTGAGCAGGCACTCGCCGTGTTCGAACTGCTCGAGGATCTTCGTCGTCGTGACCGACTTATATGGCGCTCAGCTTAACGACCTGCTGCACGAGCAGCGCTCTTCAGAGGCGCACGCGCGTTCTCACAAACGCGAGCCGCCGTTCTGACTTAAATACAGTGCATCAAAGCGAAGGGGCCTGCGAGGCCCCTTCGTGCTTGAGCAAATCACTCTGACTTGCGCCGCCCAAAAAGCGCGGTTCTACAGCGCCGTCAACAGCTCTCAATTGGACAATTCGTTTTCAGTCTGAAAACTGCGCCATCCAAGGAGCTGCAACGTCAGCGCAACTGGAAACACCGCACGAGCTCGCGCGTCGGCGCGCGCGATGCGAGTCAATACACCGGTGCCGGCGATGACACGATCACGCTCAACGGCATGGTCGCGCAAGACAACGAAATCGGCACGATCGCGTCGCTCGACGAGCTCGCCAAAATGGGCGACACCGGCGACGCATATGTGCTCGTCGACGGATCAGGCACGGTGTACGGCGCATTCATTATTGAGAGTCTCAACGAGGCGGCGACATATCACACGGCCGAAGGCATCGCGCGCAAGATCGAATTCAACCTGTCGATTAAGCGCGTCGACGATGATGTGCTGTCGCTTTCGTCCGATGTGAAGTCGACGACCGACGCAGGCAAGGCGACGGCGAGCGAAGCGTCGAAGGTGCTTTCAGATACGAAGAAGGTCGCTAACGTCGCGGCCGCCGTGGTGACTGCGGCGAAGAGCTCGACCGTCTCGAACCTGAGTTCTGCGGTCGTCAGTGTGACGGATGGTATCGACGCGAGCACGGCGAGCGCGGTGTCGAAAGGGCTGAGCAATGCTAACGGACTGTCGCTCGCAAATGTTGTGTCTGCAGCGAAGCAGATATCGCAACTAAACGGGCAAACCGCGAGCAGCGCGATCGCGCTCGTGTTATCGAAAGCGGCGGACGCATCATGACCGACAGTACGCGCAAACAACCGTTGGCGGACTATCGCATCACGCTCGATGGCCGCGATCTGTCGCGCCTGATTGCGCCGCGCCTCATGACTCTGACGCTCGCTGAGTCGCGCGCCGATGAATCCGACATGCTCGATCTCGTCATCGACGACAGTAAAGGCACTTTTGCCATTCCGAAGCGTGGCGCGAATATCAAGGTGATGATCGGATGGGTTGGCGAGCCGCTCATCGACAAAGGCACGTTCACCGTTGACGAAGTCGAGCATAGCGGCGCACCGGATATCATCACGATTCGCGCACGATCGGCCTCAATGACCAACGCCATGCACGAGCGGCGCGAACAAAGCTGGCATGGTCAAACACTCGGGTCGATCGTGCGCACCGTCGCCTCGCGGCATTCGTTGAAAGCGGCCGTTGCTGACGTGCTCGCGAAAGTCGCGATTGCACACATCGATCAGACGCATGAAAGCGATATGTCGTTTCTCACGCGCCTCGCCAAGCGCTACGACGCGGTGATGAACGTCAAAGACCTGAACCTGCTTTTCATGCCGATCGGTACCGGCAAGACGGCAAGCGGGCGCGCGCTCTCCGAGCTCGCGCTCACGCGGCGCGACGGCGATCAGCATCGCTATCACATCGCGCAGCGCGAGAGCTACGCGGCCGTGCGCGCTCATTGGCATTCGAACGGCAAGGGCAAGCGGCAGTCGGTCGTCATCGGTGGCGAGAACAATCACAACGTGAAGGTGCTGCCGGAAGACTATCCGAGGGAGGCGGAAGCGCGCGCGGCCGCGCAGGCCGAATTTGCGCGCGTACAGAGTTCGCAGGCCACGCTCGATTACACGCTGGCGCGCGGCCGCGCTGAGCTCTTTCCAGAGCTGCCGGTGACGGTAAGTGGTTTCAAGCCAGACATCGACGACACGCCGTGGCTCGTGAAGAAAGTCACGCACACGATCACAGGCGACGCAGGATTCTCCACGGCGCTGGAGCTCGAAGTGCGCGACGATCCGACGACCGACCGACATCGGTCACATTTTCGCCGATCAGGACGGTGAGCCACGTGCTTAATCTCTGCTGAGCGATCCGGCGAGAGTCAATCGGCTGCTGATGACCCTGAGATTTTCCGCGAACTATCGCCCGCCTCGTGCGCAGGTTGAAGGTGTTTAGTCTGCAGATTTTCACCAAGCCAACGCGAATGCTTGAGCGCCTCGATGAGCGCGTCTTGCTCTGTTGCAAACGGTCCCAGGGTGTCCGACGCTTGATGTTGCTGGGTGCGTGTGGGAATGATCACTTTCGACAGAAACTTGTTGTCCTCCGTCCACACGACGACCGTCAATTGCCCGCGCGCAGGCCGAACGATCTTGTACATGGAACGCTCCTTAGTACTCGGGGCACTGTATATCCCCAGCTACTAGTTTAGTCGCTAACTCTAGCGCAGCAGCGACAGCAGCCTCCTTTTCCGGAAATGGACCGATATCAGATGAACCCTCGAAGGGGTAGAGAACGTGGCCGTCCGTTTTGCGAACAACGGTGAGACTGCCGAGATACGCACCCGTGAAGCGGACTATGTAGGACGCGTAGACCGCATAGTCGTCCGCGCAGAGTTGCGTCGACGCGGGCGCCGTCATTTCGCTGCCAAGATACTTCAGCTTTGCACGCCTCATGCGTCGATCTCCAGTCAAAGCGCTCAGCGCGAGATGCGCGCATTAAGCTGATTTATTCGATGGAACGCCGTCGGTAAAAGACCGCCCGACCAGCGAGTCGAAGGCGGCTTCGTCGCAGTCGGCAATGGCGGCGACCAGCCTCATGAATGCGCTGAGGCCTGAGAGCTCACGCGCCAAAACCCGCGCGGTGCGAAGTGTGATGACACCGACCGCCGGAGCACGGCTGTCCTCGCACAAGCTGAACTCGAACTGGTGTAGTTCTGCAGGGTGTGCAGAGCAACGGTGCGAAATAATGGTCGCGATACTTCCCATGATGCGAAACAAGCCATGACAGCTACGCCGAGCAATTCGCGTTCCGCAGAGGCGATGGGGAAGCTCTTGGCATGGGTCGTTTTAGAGGCGCGCTGCGCGGCAAGGTGCTTGGAGACGGGCGCAGTGCAAGTATCGTCGCTCCTTCTTACGTGCTTAACGGCAGTCGCAAGCCTAGTATGCGCACCAGTGATTTTTGCCGTTGACGGGCACTTTCGATGGTTGACTCGAACGTTCCTTGCAGTTTGGCGCAACGCACCTTGTCGGCGACGGCCCACGCTCTTACGTAATGATCGAATGCCCGCTGGCTGGAAGCATAAGCAGGGGCAACGGCTTCGACTGAAAGAATCAGGTCGTCATATGTTACAACGACCTCACCGAACAGGTTAAGCATGCAGCGTCCAACAGAATTGCAACGGTTTACAGTAAGCTAACCCGGCAAACCTTGCAGTTTGGTTGTAAATAGATGCTTAAGCAGAAGCAGCAAGTCCGACAGATGGCGATTTGTTCAGGAACGCCACGCTTGCGACGATTCCGATAAGTTGACATAAATCTGTCTCCGCGTGGCCCGTCAGGACCGTTTGAGCGTGATCAACTTCGGCTCTCGGCCATGAGCAGGCATTGCCGCCAGATGGATAGCGGACGCTTGAGCGGCTGCTTTGACTTCGGACGAGACATATTCGCGAGGTTGCTCTTCCAAAGATGACAACTTGTGGTCCAGTCGGAAACCTGCGCTTGGACCGAATCGAGGTGATTATCGTGATGCCGCCTCGAGCTGAGGTAACTCAAAAAGTTGCTCGCGAATGATGGCCGCTGCACCAATCGCCGCACCGTCGCTGCCAAATCGCGTTACCTCGATAGTTGGAGGGCGAAATCCGTGAAGCAGGTTGGAGGCGAGTGTACGCTTGGTTCGCGCTTCAATCTTTGTAAAAAGCCTGCACAAAGGGCCACCCAATACGATTCGTTCCGGGTCGAACAAATAGGTAAGGTTGAGCAGGCCTGTAGAAAGCACATCGGACCAATCCTGGAGTTCGGCAGTCAGTTCTTCACTAAGCACACGCTGGCTTGCGAGCCACTGCGCGCCCTCGTCCGCCGACATTCCCTGCGGAAGAAAGGTTGAAAAGCGGGCAAAGCCCGCTAGCGTTTCAAAGCTTTGAGAACGAGCAGAGCCCGGCTGCTGTGCCATTACCATGTGCCCGAGTTCAACCGCATATCCGTGTGCACCTTCAAATATCTGGCCGTTCTGAACGATGGCGCCACCAAGCCCATCTTTGAGCAGCACAAGCAGCATATTGTCCGAATCAGGATTGCGCGAGATCGCGCGCTCCGCGGTGGCAAAGGCAACTGCGTCGTTTCGAATGGTAATTGGCCAACGATACCTTATCCGCTCCGCAAGGGCCTTTCGCAACGGGACGTCACGCCATTGGAGAAATGGCGCGACGACCACGTTACCTTTTCGATCGACCAGCCCTGGGACAGATACGCAAAGTCCCTGCACAAGAGCAGGATCGACTTTCGCATCGTTTAGCAGGTTTTCTGCGAGGGAGTAGATCTGGGTGGCAATGTCGTCGAGCCGACGCGATGAAGCAACGGGCTCGCTGAGTCGATGCACAACTGTCATACCCAGATCTAGAATCACGGCGGTGAGCCCAATGCTAGATAAATCTACGCCAATTGCATAGGCGCCGGCGGGATTGAGTGCGATTGCAAGTCCGGGGCGGCCCGTTCCGACTTCGCCCACACGATTCGCCGTCTCAACGATCAAGCCTGAGTGGAGCAGTTCACGCACTGCGTGCCCGATCGTGGCCCGGGTGAGACCCAGTTCCCGTGCGAGTTCGGCTCGGCTGTACGTGGCTCCTCGGCGAAGTAATCTCAGACATCGCGCTGTGTTGATATGCCGAAGTAGCATCGGTGTCGCTGGAGACGGATCCGCTGCAGCAGCAGGTTCGTTAGCATCTTCGATACTCAGATCGCTCATCTGAGATAGCGAGGGCGACCACTTTGCCTCTGAGTTAGGCGCTCGGCGGAACCGATAGAGATAACTCTTGAGAGTGGCGATTGAGATATCTAAACCACCATCATTGAGCGCCTCAACTACATCCGCGATGCGTGCGCCAGCGGCGATTCGCCGATCGATATCGGGCAGTATTTCTCTCACCCGTGCGGCTTTGGAGCCAGCCGCGACCTTGGCTAGTGCATCCCGTAGAGACTTAGGCTGACTTGACGACATAGACCTCCATACGTTGCATCCTATTTGCACCCCAGATGCTTCCTACATGCTGCTATCTTAGCAAAATTGCACACGTTAACTCGGATTTCTGCCGAGGTTTTTTTGTTTAGAATACAAACAAATAGCGTTCTTTCGTGCGCTGTAGCGCTACCTTCGCCACTTGGAGTCTCATATGCTAAAGAATATCAATCCGCTCCTAGGCCCCGACCTCTTGTATGTGCTTCGAGCGATGGGCCATGGAGAGGACATTGCAGTCGTCGATCGCAACTACCCGGTGCTTAGCGCCGGCCCCCGAATTCTTCGCGAGGACGCAGCGAACGGCCCTACTGTGCTAGACGCGGTGCTGTCAGTTCTCCCACTCGATAAGGGCCATGGAGCGGTGAGCCGGATGGAGGTGCGTAGCAAGCCCGACGAGTTGTTGGAAGTAATGGGTGATCTCATTAACGTGGTGAAAAGCCATGCACCCGCGATGGAGGTCGGATCTCTGCCTCCCAATGATTTCAAAGCCAGAGCTTCAAGAGCAGCAGCTATCATCATTTCCGGCGAAGCGCGGGTGTACGGAAACATCCTCGTTCGCAAGGGTACATTGCCTCTCTGAACGAATATTGAAGTATTGAGGACAGCAACGATGAACGAAGTGTCGATGGCCATTCGGCTGAACGTCGCAGCCGCAGTTGCACGCGAGGCAGGTCAACTGATACGCGAGCGCTTTCGGTGTCGAGACACCGCTCTTACCTTTGAATTCAAAGGCCCGCAGGACTATTTAACGCAAACCGATGGCGAAGCCGAGCGGCTGATCTCGGCTCGACTGACTGAGGTCTTCCCGGATGATGGATTCTTTGGTGAGGAAACGGGGCCGCGGATAAATTCCACTGCGGATTGTGGAACGTGGATCGTCGATCCAATAGATGGCACCGCCGATTTCGCTAGGGGTGTTCCATACTTTTGTGTGTCGATCGCCTTCGTGCAACAGGCGGTCACAGAGATTGGCGTTCTCTACGATCCCATGCTTGATGAACTTTTCGTAGCTCGACGCGGGCACGGGGCAACGTTAAACGGAAAACCAATCGAGGCGAGTCAAGCAAAGGACCTGTCCGAATCAATTGTCGAGCTTGGTTGGTCTCCTCGCGTCGCCTTTTCACGCTATGCATGCGTTCTCGAAAAGGTACATTCGAAAGGAGCCGGCGTGAAGCGTCGGGGCTCAGGTGCGCTTGGAATTGCTTACGTGGCGATCGGAAGGCAGGACGCTTACTGCGAGCTGCACATTAACTCATGGGACGCCGCTGCCGCTGTGCTTTTGGTGCAAGAGGCTGGAGGCTGGACGAACGAGTTCATGACTCCCGCGTGCATCACTGAGGGAAATTGTGTAATCGCGTGCTCACAAGGCTTACGCAGAGACCTCGAAGCAGCGATGAGCGAAAATCTCGCTTGAACGCAAGATTACCGACTGAAATATGGAAGCGAATGTGCGTATCGAACAAAAAACCGGTCTTGGGCTTGCTGGTGAGATCGCTCTGGTCACTGGAGCCGCACGAGGTATTGGTCGAGCCTGTGTGGAAGCGTTGTCAAATGCAGGTGCAACGGTTGTCATAGGATGCCGAGATCACATCGCTGGAGATGCGGTCGCCCAATCACTGCGAAATCGAGGTGCAAAGGCAACAGCTGTGCTGATGGACATGCTGTCAACGCGGTCAATTCGTGAGGCTGTTCAGAAAATTGAACGAGAGGTCGGTCCAATCTCAATCCTGGTGAACAATGCGGGACACAGTCGGCCTGCATCGGCGAGTGATGTTACAGAGGAAGACTACGACGCGATGTTTGACCTCAACGTTAAGGGTGCATATTTCGCAGCCCAAGCCGTCGCGAATTACATGGCGACCCGAAAGCGCGGATCTATTGTCAACATTGCATCGCAGGCGGGCATCGTTGCGTTAGAGGGGGAGCCTATCTACTGCATGACCAAAGCTGCAATGATTCACATGACCCAATGCCTCGCGGTTGAATGGGCCAAAGTAGGCATCCGGGTGAACGCGGTCGCGCCAACATTCATCAAGACGGATAGCACGAAGGGATGGCTGGAGAACAAGGCATCGAGAGAGTCGCTGCTCGCCCAGATTCCTCTTGGCAAAGTTGGAGAGCCAGAGAACGTAGCGGAGCCCGTGGTCTTTCTAGTATCTGAGGCCGCGACGATGATTACTGGCGCCACGCTAAAGATCGACGGGGGATGGACGGCCGTTTGAATTGAGAGAGGCGCGTACGCCGCGACGCGCTTTCTCTTGACATACGCGGCCCGCCAGTCCATAGAACTGCCGGAAGGAGACATATCATGAAAGCAATCAAAAGATTAACCAAATCGTTTATCTATTTAGGTATCCTATCTGCTTTACCGAATATCGCAGTCGCCGAAGAACCAGTCAAAATTGGCTTTCTCGTCAAACAACCTGAAGAGCCCTGGTTTTAGGACGAGTGGAAATTCGCTGAGATTGCCGCTCAGAAGAATGGCTTCACGCTCGTGAAGATTGCAGCACCTTCCGGCGAAAAAGTCATGAGCGCGATCGACAATCTTGCGGCGCAAAACGGACAGGGATTTGTAATTTGCACGCCAGATGTAAAGCTCGGTCCTGGGATCGTGGCCAAAGCGAAATCAACCAGCCTGAAAATGATGACCGTTGATGACCGCCTTGTGAATGGGTCCGGTCAACCAATCGCGTCTGTGCCCTACATGGGTATCTCAGCTTGCGAAATTGGAAAGCAAGTTGGTGAGAGCATCGCTGGGACGTAACCGTTACAGATTTTGCGCACTCTCGATAAATTGGAAAAACCTTGAAAACAGACGACCGGCAACTTCGCGTTGGCATTTTGGGCTGCGGACCCATCTCTCAATTTGCCCATCTGGAATCGACGCAAAAGGCGCGCAACACAGTACTCCATGCGGTTTGCGATGCAGACGAGGGCCTAGCGACACACTTTGGACGCGCTTACGACTCGAAAAAGACGTATTTTGACTACGAGCAGATGCTCGCCGACCCAGAAATTGACGCGGTAATCATTGGAACGTCCGACGCGTTCCATGTGCCGGCCTCCCTCAAAGCGCTTGCCGCCGGTAAACATGTTCTGTGCGAGAAGCCAATCGGTGTGAGCGTCGAAGAAGTAGAACAACTCGCAGAGCAGGTTCGCTTGAGTGGTAAGCAGTTACAGATCGGGCACATGCTGCGCTTTGATCAGGGCATCGAATCGGCAAAATCATTTGTCGACAACGAAATGGGAGAGATGCTCGCACTGAAGGCGTGGTATTGCGATTCCACACATCGCTATACCAATACCGACGCGATTCAACCCATGCCGCGACAGGGGTCGCATCCTTTGCGTCCGCAAAGTGACCCCAAAGCGGACAAGGCACGCTATTTCATGCTCGCTCATGGCAGTCATTTGGTCGATCTTGCGAGATATCTCGGCGGGCCCGTTCGATCGGTTGATGCACGATTGCGAGAGCGTTTTGGCGCTTACTGTTGGTTTGTCGAAGTGGAGTTTGAAAGTGGAGCACTCGGGCATCTCGATTTGACGGTTGCCGTGCGCATGGACTGGCATGAGGGATTTCAGATCTATGGTCAAAACGGAAGCGTTAGCGCAAAGATCTATAACCCGTGGTACTACAAGTCGAGCGATGTAGAGATTTTCCATGAACGCGATGCCGTAACGACCCGCGTCCTTGGTGCGGATGGACATTTTTATAGGCGTCAACTCGAAGGGTTTGCCACGTCTGTCCTAGGCGGCACACGAATCCCAGGAGCGGACATTTTCGACGGCGTCGCATCCATCCGGGCCATGGTGGGAATTGCCGAATCGGTCAGATCTCGCAAACCTGTCAGGCTCGCAGATGTCGGAGGTCCGCTGTGATGACTCCTGGAGTATTTGCTCGCACCTATACGGGGCTCGGTCTTCGCGATCTGTTCGCCCGTGTTAAGGCGGACGGCTTCTACGCGGTTCAGTTCAATCTATCCTGCGCAGGACTCGGCTCTTTGCCGCCAGACTTGCCACACGGGATAACCGCGCAGATTGTCAGCCATTTGCAAGAAGAGGGTGTCTCGATCTGCGCTTTGTCGGGCACCTACAACATGGCGCATCCCGATGATGCACAGAGGAAGCACGACCGAGTTGGCTTCGCGAACGTTCTTCGCGCCGCAGATGAAATGAACGTCCCTCTGGTCACACTGTGTACCGGTTCGCGAGATATCTCGAACATGTGGCGCGCGCATCCAGACAACACCACCACTCTTGCGTGGACAACGTTATGCGATGAAATGGCGCTTGCTCTTCGGATGGCAGAGGACCTCGGTCTCGTGCTGGGCATTGAGCCCGAGCCGGGCAATGTTGTTGCAGACTCGCGTTGTGCCCGACGCATTCTTGATGAGATGAAGACGACGCGCCTCGGCATTGTGCTCGATGCAGCTAATCTACTGCCCCCTGAGGTGCAGGGGCGCCAGTCCGAAATAATCGATGAAGCGGTTGACCTCTTGGGAGGATCGCTGCGACTCGTACACGCCAAAGATACGGACGCAGTAGGTAAAGTCGTCCCGGCCGGAAAAGGTGTCGTCGATTTCCCCGCTTTCATTAAGAAGATGAGAGAAGCGGGCTACACAGGGCCGCTCATTGCTCATAACATCGAAGAATCGGACGCGCCTGGGGTTGCGGCGTACCTGTCAAAAATCATCCGGGAAGACGCTCAATGAGTGAGGGCTTCTTCATAACATCTGACGGGTGCCGGCTTGCATACGTTGACGAAGGAAAAGGGCTGCCCGTTTTCTGGCAGCATGGCCTCGGTGCGGATCGCAAGCAGCCGGCGGAGGTATTCCCTTCCATTCCCGGCATTCGGCGCATCACGCTTGAGTGCCGCGGGCACGGTGCGTCGGAGCTCGGAGATTCATCGGCTATCTCAATCGAGCAATTCTCAAGCGATCTCATAGCCTTGTGCGATCATTTGAGCATCAAGCGTGCTGCGATCGGCGGCATCTCGCTCGGTGCGGCAGTCGCGCTGCGCATTGCCGTATTGCACCCTGGGCGCGTATCGGCGCTAATACTTGCTCGCCCAGCATGGGTCTCGGAAGATGCTCCGCCTCAGTTGCGCATCTACAACGATGTGAGTGTACTGCTCGAAACCTACGGGATCGAGGAGGGCAGTAGGAGGTTTGGAAGGAGCGAACTTTTACAAGAGATCGAAGTAACGTCCCCTGACAACGCGAATTCGCTGCGTAGCTTCTTCGCCCGCCCGAATACGAAATCAACGATTCAACTCCTCAGTCGCATACCGTTGCAAGGGCCAGGTGTTGGCCGACAGTCAATCTCTCATCTTGTGGTGCCGACGTTAATCATTGCATGCGGTGAAGACTTTGTTCATCCAATCTCGACTGCACTCGCTCTCAAAGAACTCATTTCCGGAGCGAACTTTCAACAGATCACATCGAAGACGGTCAATCGGGATCGCTACGTCTCTGAGTTCGAATCGGTGATCAAACAGTTTGTTGGGCAACTCCCGAGCAAATTATGACAGTGACCGAAAGTCTGCTCCGAGACGAAATGTCAACAGCGGTGCTCGCCATTGATATTGGTGGCACACACATCAAGCTAGGCTACGCGCTCGGTGCCACTGCTTTGGACTATCAACGACTCTTTTCGACGGACGAACTGCGCGTTGGTGACCCAATCGGTGTTCTGGTTCGGATGATAAGAACTGCATTCGAAGAAACCGGAGTCCGAGCGCATTCAATTGTCGTAGCGGTCCCTGGATTCATCGATTCGGATGGGGATCGAATTCTGCACGCAGAGAACGTATCCAGCCTTGATGGGATAGCGCTCGCCTCTGAACTCCGGAGTCGGACGCAATGCGATGTTTTGCTTGAGCGTGACGCAGTACTCACGCTGATCGGCGAAATCGAAGCAGGCGCGGGCCGCAACGCAGACCACATCCTTGGAGTTTTCTTCGGGACGGGCATCGGTGCTGCGTTCATTTCCGGAGGGACGCCCTTTCGCGGGGCTGGTTGGGCGCTTGAAGTTGGTGCCATGCCGTTCCGAATCGATCAATATGAAACGGACGCAGGCCCGTACGATCAGCGGTCCTCTTGCTTGGAGGCTTTTGCTTCTGGCTATGCACTTCGTGCAATCGCGCAGCGACACGAGGTTGCGATTGAAAAGGTCTTTTTGGCGATTGACACGGGCAGCCAAGTTGCTGAAGAACTGAGCATATTCGTGAATTACCAGGCAATCGCAATCAGCATAGTTATCGCAACGATGTGTCCGTCAACTGTCTTGCTCGGTGGCGGCGTTCTTGATATGAAAGGCTATCCGCGAGCGAAGTTGTTTGATCAGATTAGGCGCTATGCCCCTCACAGCATGTCGCCGGATCTAAGATGGTGTGAACTTGGGTGGGGAGCTGTGATACATGGAGCGCTCGCGTTGCACCGTCGAGCATCCCGGGTCCAAAAGGTCCTCCGAAGCTGATCGCTTGAAACAGGGACGGGAAGCTAAGCCAAAGTGTGTGTCCGATAATCTTTGACAAGAGACAATCGAGCCAGCGATTATCGAGAGGCCGATTAGGGTCGTCCTCGGTCCTCCGGCACAGCCAATAACGGTCGTCGGTGTAAAGAACAGTAATTTTAAGATCAGGCACAGCGGAATGCCCGAACACTAATAAAAATACTGGGCGCTCACGCGATTCGGTCATGACTTTGCGGTACGGAGAGCAGGCTTGGATCTATTGTTTGGCTAGCGGTCACGAGCGCTATTGTATATTAGACGCTCGGAACAGCGCTCGCAGAGACTGACGTCTGCGCGAAGCCATCGGCACCGACCAATGGTGCTGCTGGGTCCGCGAGTTGGGCTCGGGTTAGTGTCTCAAGCAGTGCCATGTCTCGGGCGATGAAGGATGGAAGATGTGCACGAAAAAAATCGACCCATGTTTTGGTTTTTGCGTCAACGTATCGACGAGACGGGTACAGCGCATAAACATTGCTTTTGTGAAGAATATATTGTGGAAGTACTCGGACGAGGGAGCCGTTGCGCAAGCCTTCGACGGCCGCATAAACCGGAAGCATGCCGATTCCAGATCCTTCGCGGATCGCGACGGCTAATGACTCAGCAATGTTTACTTGAACGGGCCCATTGACACGCATCTCGACATTTCCGTCTGGGCCCTCGAGGACCCATTCATGGGTTGGAGCTGTTGGCGTTGTTAGGATGAGGCAGTCGTGATTCGCGAGATCGGATGGTAAGCGCGGCGCGCCGTGGGTCTGTATGTAACCTGGCGATGCGCAAAGTATGCTGCACGTCGCCCCCAGCTTATGGGAAACCAATTCTGAATCAGGTAGAGCAGCGCCGGTCACTATAGAAACATCGCTGTTGCCATCGAATAACTCTGTCTTCCGCTGGGAAAGGACCAACTCCACCGTCACGTCTGGATACAATGCGCGATATTTCGAGATCGCTGGGAGGACATATTGCTGGCCAATGCTTGCGAAGCTATGCATGCGCAGCACCCCAGCGGGGTGTTCGCGCGCACCGCTGGCCTCTTCTTCAGCGTCGTTGATGTCCGCGAGAATTTGCCAGCAACGCTTTAGATATTGCTCTCCCGCAGTGGTGAGTACCAGCCGTCGTGTCGTACGATTAAGCAGTCGCGTACGCAGATGGCCCTCGAGGTCGGACATGGCTCGAGACAAAACGCCGGGAGACGTCATCAATGATCGAGCCGCAGCAGTAAAAGTGCCAGCCTCAACGATGCGGACAAAAATCCGCATGCTTTGCAAGGTATCCATTAGTTTCCTTCAAACAGTGCGAAGGCGATATTGCTGAAGTCTCGTTTCATGGTTTTAGTGAACCTGAATAAGAGGCTATTTATCGGCCTTTTCGATTAATCGCCACATGTCGTTCGTGTCGCTGCGCGGACCCCGATCCCCGGCTGAGATCCGTCAGGTATCTGCCGGCCAGGATGCGAAGGTCACGTTATCGAGGTCCCCTGGCGAGGCGACTCGTGGCGTGTCGAAGCACCGAAGTCAGATGGAGCCAGGCCCCCGTTATGGTGACGACAATTGGATCCTTTTCGAGGTTTTGTATCTGCCTCTCTTCGGACGTAGAGGCGAGCGCCGTGGCGAGAGATTCGTCGACTATTAAGGTCGATTTTCCAAGTTATGGAAGGTATTCCCGATCGGAAATCAGCCCATCGCAATCGAGAGAAAATGTTCTTTTCGGATCCATGCCTCGCTCGATTCGTGTTCGATAAACCTTCAAACCGACCTTTGCTCGAGGATCCAAGTTCACATTGCTCCCGACCCTGGCCGATTGTGATCGATTTCCGTCCACTGGCGTGGTGACGTTTGAAGCAAGGCCTCACATGCAATTCGGTGGATCCATCCATATGCTTAATGAGAAGTAGTCGGGTAGCTATTTAGCGCGAGGATATTTTGGTGATCGATGGTTCGCGCCAGCCCGCTCCGAGCGCTTTGTATAGCCCGATGACGTGCTGTACTCGGGCCAACTGACAGAGCGCCAATGCGTCTTGCGCTTCGAATGCCGTTCTCTGCGCGGTTAGCACTGAGACGTAGCTACTAAGCCCGCGGGTGTACAGCTGTGTGACGCGCTTTTGAGCCGTCTGGCTGTCGCTTACGGCCGCGGTAAGAGATTTTTGTCGAATAAATTCCGCTATTAGCCCGGTTCGGGCATCCTCTACATCCAAGAATGCTCGTCGAACTGTGCGCTCATACGCTAGGCGTTTAGCCTCAACATTCGCTTCTGCGGCTTGAACACCAGCTTCTCTGCTACCGCCATCAATTAGGGGCGCTACCGAGGTTATGGCAGCGGTCCACCCGAGGCCCACCGAAGAAAGTAGATCTCCAATTCCGCCAGCGGCAGTGCCGATAGTCAAAGGTATCGCGAATTTCGGAAATCGCTCGGCCTGTGCTACTCCTATTCGCGCAGTCGCTGAAGCTAGCTCACGTTCAGCCTCCCTTATGTCTGGGCGCTGTCGCACCATTTCGGACGGCACCGTCTGGGGAATAGTAGGCGGGACCACCAGCGCCGATCTAGCATTCCGTAGCGTGTCAAGAAGGTCACCTGGGAAGCCGCCAGTAAGGACACCGATGGTATGGATAAGTCGGTCGGTGTCGCCGTTTAGCACAGGTAGTTTGGCGTCGGCCAAATCCAGCTCCGTCCGTGCCTGAGCAACTTCCACGCTCGATCTAACACCCCGTTGGAACGCGCGCTCTGCAAACTGCTTACTGAGAGTAAGGATCTCGACATTTCCCTGTGCGATCTGAGTACGCAGTTGAGTCGCACGAAGGGCGGCGTACTCGCTAGCCAATTCAGCCAAAAGGCTGACCAACACAGCATGGCGTTCTTCGGCCACAGCCTGAATCTCTGCGTCCGCCGCTTCGATGGTTCGGCGTCTCTCACCAAAAACGTCGATCTCCCAACTGGCATCAAGACCCAATGAATACACACGGGTATGACCCACCCCAAGCGGGTTCAGTACTGTGTTTGACCGCATGGCCTGCGCGCCGGTGTCTATATCAACCGATGGCAACAGGTGACTCGCGATTTGTACGCGCTCGGCACGCGCGCGGACGAGTCGTTGCTCTGCGACGGCGAGGTCCTGATTGTTCTTGATTGCTGCCTCGACTAAGCTGTCAAGAATCGGATCGTTGAACAACTTCCACCACGCCTGTATATCTGCTGAACTTGCCGGTGCCAGTTGGCGCGGTGAGCTCGCCCAGTTCTCCGGATAAGCTGAATGAGGAGGAGAGTAGTCAGGCCCGATCACGGAACAGGCAGTCAGATTTGCGATGGAACTTAAGAAAGCTGCTGCACAGAGAACGTTTGATCTAACAATTGCGTTTATGATGCTCATCGTCCGGCCTATATCAATATCAGTGTGTGCAACCACGACAGCAATTTATATTGAGACGTGGAGTGATAATCCTTCCCAGACTGCGTTACATCTATGCTGCATGTCATGCCGGAAGCAAGGAGGACATTGGCAGGAACATGTTCAATCTTGATGCGTACAGGAATGCGCTGCGCCAGGCGAACCCAGCTGAATGTCGGATCCACCGAAGGAAGCCCTTCTCCATTAAGTCCAGTATTTGCATCCGCGATACCGCGGCCAATACTTTCGACACTGCCACTTAACTGGTCATCGAAGCCCATGAGCTTAATTGAGGCAGGTGCGCCAAGCCGGATGCGCTGTATTTTCGTTTCTTCAAAATAGCCCGTGACCCAAAAGCTTTGCTCGTCCACGATAGAGATGTTCGGTTTTCCCGCTTCGGAATAGTCGCCAGGGCGTAGGCGAAGGCGCGTGACATATCCGTTCACTGGAGCACGCAAGACACTTCGATCAAGATTGAGGCGAGCCGTGTTGAGGAGGGCTTGCGACTTCTGAAGTTCTGCCTGCGCAATCGCGACGGCGCGGCCAGTCTTTTCTATTTCCTCTCCGGGCACAATGTCGTCCAATCCGACTCGGCGCTTGGCTTCATCCATACGGAGGCGTAGCGTCTGCGCGTCAGCGGCGACAAGTGCGCGCGCTTGCTCCACAGCTAACTGATACCGGATAGGGTCTATTCTGTATAGAAGTTCACCCTTGCGGACCGTCTGATTATCTGCTACGAGAACATCAACGATTGTCCCTGACACCTCTGGAGCGATACGTACCGTTTCGGCACTAACCCGGCCATCACGCGTCCACGGGGCTACTTCGTAAGCGTTCCACAATCCCAGAACAAAAAAACCAGCTACAAGAATCGACAACAATGTAAGTGTGGATCTCGCAAATTTACTGAATTTTGACATGATAGTGTGTTTTAAATCAGACGTACAAAATCAGTGCGGACAAAAGGATTACCGACAGCGAGAATTCGAAGAGCGCTGCATGCCAGACGAAGTGCAAGACACCTGACTTTGCCATCAACGCGCGAAGTAAAAAGAAGATCGGCGCAGTGACGCAGGAATAGACGAAGAATGGCGGGAGATATATCCCGAAGAAGTTAAATTCAGAAAGCATATTTTAAGTCTCTAGTGACTTACACCGTCAAAGTAGTCGGTGTGCGCATGGATCAACCAGTAGATGTCAGAAAAGGCAGCCGCGATTTTATGGACATTGTGTCTTTGTTCTGGGTAGTTTTTAGCAAAACGTGCCAAAATCTTTGCTGTGCGTCTCGCTTGGTGAGACGTGATTCCTGGCTTAGAGGCGCTCTTCGACATATAGCGGAGTCCTGTACATGCGCAGCGCCGTACGCTGTCCGGCAGCGAATCGATTAACATAGTCTTCCGAATCCGTGATATTTCATATCCGACATGAATAGCAGCGAGAGCTTGTGCAAGTGGTTTATCGATCGTTTCAGGTTTGCCTTTCAATAGCGCGCCAAGTTGGGACAAACGATGCTGCTGTCTCTGCTGCCAGCTAACACTGTCTAGCGTAGTTTCTTTGATTAAACGTATAGTGTCTCGACGGATTCGACGCTGTAGACGAATTGCCTCACGCTCGATGTCTTTGGGCAGAAACAGCCGGAACGACAAGTAGGCTAGAGTCGGTCCCAACACCCACGCAACTGACTGGTTCAGAAAATCGGCGAAATTGAAGTGAATCGGGTTTGTAGCTGCAACCAGTGTGTTGAAGCCGCCCAAATAAGCCATACCCGCGGCTGCAGTTTTGGGTTTGCTTGTGGCGTATATACCTGGTACCCAGAAGACGGACAAAGTCAGTATAAGGAGCGGGAATCCATTGACGAGTTGGAGAAACCCGAACTTGCAAATCAAAGCAGCCGGAACGGCAAGTATTGTGCCTTTCACGAATCCCCATGTCCCAGGCAATGGATCAAGAGATGCCGCGAGCACTGCGCAATACGTCGCGGCCATCATGAGCATGACGTCGCCGTAATTCCAGTCGGTCGCGAGCCACACAATCCCACCCGTGATGACGACCAGCATGGCGCGCAACCCGTTCTTTGCTGCTGCCACATAGTCGCGATCAAAACTCACTGCCGCTTCCCGTGCCGGCGGCAAAGTGCTCACAAGGGCCTCAAGACCGCCTAATGCATCACAATAGGCATCAAGCTGCTCTATAAGTCGTTCGCCGGCTACAAGCAACGCGGCCTTCTGGGTTTCGTTCTGAATCACGGTATCTTGCAGATAGTTTGTGACTAATTTTTTGGCCGACGAGAGTACGACATGCGCTTTTGGTAATCCAATGGTCCCGTTCTTCATCGCCTGGCTCGCTTCGTGCCAATAGTGCTCCAGCGGAGGCTTTAATTGTGCTAATGCTCGGGAGCTTTCGCTATTTTCAGGAAGAGGTGCTGCACCGCCGACGAGCGCCATGAACAGAGCATCCATGCCTTTTCGAACGGCCGTTGCGCGCTGCGCGAGGTCCTCAGACTCTGCCTTTCCCAGTGCCAGGAGGTCATCGACGACATAGATCTCGCTCATCAGGACCTTCGTCGGATCGGATAGGCCAACTCCACGCTGGGACGATATAGCGTAAGCGACTGAGGACGTCAGTTTGCTAAATTGCGTCTCGATCTTTCCTCGCATGCGGCGGGAGCTCAGCAGCGATGAAACTAGTCCGAGGCTGATCACACCAACTCCGACCGCCGATCCTCGACCCATGACACGATCAAATGTAAGTTCCGGGTGCTGAAGGGCGCCGTGCGTTGCCAGTCCGATGGTATATCCGGCGACCACGATTCCCGAGGCCCGGAAATGCCGGAAAAGAGTTGTCCCTGCTACGCAGATGCCGAGCCAAAATCCGAATCCCAAAATGAAGAGCAATGGCATTTGTGCAAATGCCGCTACCAAGGCAAAGGAAACAAGCAGGCCAGCTAGCGTGCCTATAAGCCGCCATGCTCCCTTACCAATCTCAGCGCCCTGGTTTGGGTTGAGCACGTACGTTACCGTGGTGGCCGCCGAATACGGTGCGTCCAGTTGCAACAGGTAGGAGAGACCCAAGGCGAGAGAGCAGGCGAGAATCGAACGCAAGATGTACACGGAGGTTGGCGAGGTGACATCCAGCGTCCTAGCGAACTGTCCGAGGCTCTGGCGTGCTCTCGTTCCAGCGGATTGCAGCGCATATCGTACGAGGGTTAAAAGCATTTGCATTGTCCCGAGAGTTCGAGCTTGCGCGTCTCTGGTGAGAAAGCCACGGACCGGATGATCAAATCGTCACCTTCGCTTGTCCATTGTCGATGGTGTTTCTCAAGCATTTAGATTTCCTAATTTAAGTATGCCTACATACCGAATTTCGATGTATGAACAGTCAATGTCCCGCGGATCAGTATGTGCAAGCGTCGATGTTCAATCGGGGCCGCCGACACGGCACCACCTCGACAAACAATCCGAAGTTGAAGGGCGGCAATTGTGCGATTCGAGACATTGAGCGCGATCTGCCATCTGGCGTAGAACGAATCGCACTCTTTGTTCGAAAAGCTGAGAGAGGTTAGTGATCGTAGAAACGAGTATCGCGGGAGCAAACGCCACGCGATGTTCTGACCACGTAGTCTTGAGCGGCGGGCGACTGCGTGCCGGCGTCAAGGATACGCTGAGCCGTGTCGCGAAACGCTTGAATTAGCCGCGCACCTACCCGGCATCATGATCGGAGGCGGACTAGAAGCGCGGAACCTGTATCGACAGCAATCGCTCAGCGATAAGCAACTCGATCTACTTTGTCTGAAGGCCAAGGGAGGCACCTGGGAATTTGCCGAATGCCTAAGGAGAAGCTCGTTAGAGAGCGCTGACGTTTGCTCTTTTCGAGACACGGAAGGGCTGATACTGCAAGCCGTAGAAGGATTTACGAGGCGAGTTAGGGTAAACATGCTTTGACAACACTAGCGAGGAAGATGTGTGTGTAGGATACCGGCTGGAGCGGTGAAAAGATTGAGATATATTGACAGTCAATCGCCAAAAACTGACAACGTCGCAGCTGAATGAAAATCGAAAGCTTGGTGCACAACTTTGACAGGTGCCCGCTAGCCGTTCTTGCGGTTGGCGTCCGAGTCAAGGTGGCGGATCACAAAAGCGAGGTGCCCGTGCACCAACATCACCCTAGCCAACTGGTACTTGCCTTGAAAGGTGGTGTTACGTGTGAGGTCGCCAATTCGATATGGATGGTCCCGCCAAACTGCGCGGTGTGGGTACCTGGCGGGATGCCACATAGTATTCATGCCACTGCGAACGCACGTATGTGTTACCTGTATGTTCAACCAAGTGCTGCCGGGCTCCCGAGCGACTGCTGTACGCTGTCGGTTACACCTTTGGTGAGGGAGTTGATCCTGCGTATGGCTGATGTCGAGCCTGACTATGACATGGATAGTCCAACAGGACGTCTCGCCACAGTCATGATCGAGGAACTCGCACGGATGCGAATAGAGAGAACACATTTACCAACGTCCCGGGAGCCGCGGTTGCAGCGAATCGCCAAGCTCCTTGCGGATAATCCGGCTGACCGTCGTACTCTGACAGAATGGGGCAATTTTGTTGCGATGAGCGAGCGATCGCTTGCGAGGTTGGTACAGAAAGAAACAGGGATGACGTTTGGCCGCTGGCGACAACAGCTTCATCTCATAGTCGCGCTTCGCCAACTGTCGTGTGGCGCCACGGTCCAACGCGTGGCGAGCGACCTCGGTTACGAGTCCGTGACTGCATTCATAACTATGTTTAAGAAGTCGCTTGGAAAGCCACCCGCCAAGTATCTAGCATCGCTATCATTGCCTGGATAGCTTCCACAACCCCAAGGTAGGATCCGGAAGTGTTCTTGACGTTGAAGTCGACTACGCAAACACAGGCTGAGTGGACCGGCCAGAGTTTCATAGACACTCACAGGCCGTTTAGCGCGTAGCGCCGCTCAAACTCTATAGGTGATAGATCGCCAGCGGAACCATGTCGGCGAATCGCGTGTAGAACATCTCAATGTAATCGAATACGTCCGTGGCAGCAGTAGCCCTGTTCGGATAGATGCGCCGCTTGATTCGTTCCTTCTTCAACGCGCTGAAGAAACTTTCGGCAACGGCATTGTCGTGGCAATTACCGCGCCGACTCATGCTCGGCACCATATGGTGGGCTTTCAGGAACGACTGCCAGTCATCGCTGGTGAACTGGCTGCCCTGGTCCGAATGCACGATGACGCCAGGTCCGGGTTTGCGTTTCCATACCGCAGCCAACAAGGCTTGCAATACCAGGTCGCTGGTCATCGTTGAGCGTGTGGCCCAGCCAACGATTTGACGCGAGTACAGATTCATGACCGCCGACAAATACAGCCAACCTTCGTATGTCCGAATGTAGGTGATGTCGGTGACCCAGACCTTGTTCGGCGCGTCAGGAGCAAACTCCCGATTCAAGACATTGCCCGCTACGCCGACCCGACCACCGCGATAGCGAGGCTTGCTGCCGTAGCCGACCTCAGCACGCAGACCTTCGCCTTTCATCAGCCGATGCACTCGGTGACGACTGCACGCTTCGCCCGACTCACGCAGATCCACAGTGACCTTGCGGTAGCCATAGACACCGCCGCTGGCCAGCCAGTGATGCTTGATCAGGCCGAGCAGCCGATCGTCCTCGCGCTGGCGAGTGCTGGCCGACTGGCGTTGCCAGACGTAGTAACCGCTGCGATGAACTCCGAGCACCCGACACATCGTCCGTAGACGGAATTCGCCGAGATGGGCCCGCATGAATGCGTACCTTGCCATCACCCCTTCGCAAAGTACGCGGCGGCTTTTTTTGAATGTCGCGCTCCTCGGTCACTCGCTTGAGCTCGGCCTTCAGCCTCCGGACCTCGGCGCTCTGATTTGCCTCGGTCTGCTGCACGATATCCGGCTTCCCGAATTTCGCCTTCCAGACGTACAGACTATGGGTCGTGATGCCTAACCGCTTCGCCACCTCCGTTACCGGATGCCCCCGCTCGGTGACTTGCTTGACCGCTTCTATCTTGAACTCATCCGTGTACCGCTTGCCGCTCATACTGACCTCCTCGGTTACCATAAACTATGGCTCGAAGGTGTCTACGAGAGGCTGGCCGGTCCAGAGCGTGTGAGAAACGAGCCAATCATTATGGTTGGGACGATCACCGCAAGGGCGGCCCGTATTGTGAGCGGTATTGATAGAGCCGTGAGCGTCAGTAGGGCATCTCCGAACGACATGCTTGGATCGGCGAGAGTAGAGCCGCAGTCCGAAGGGAAAGACGGCATGGAATATTGCTCCGGAATTTTGCTTGGTCTGGATCGCGTTCTAGTCTCTTCTATTTATGCGCGCGAGGGCAGTGGGCGGCACTGTGGAAGTGGGACGGCCGATGCGGTCGCTAGCGTAGTACGTCGGTCAGAGGCGGGTCTGGACGGCCACCTCCGACTTTGCATGTCACGGTGAGGCCAATGTCGGGGGGAGCCTTGGATAGCGTCAAGCAGGAAGTCCGGTTTACCGACATTCATCTTGGCCGGTCGGCCGAGGTGATTGTCGCTGCGTCAGGGAATCATGGTTGTCGCTCCAGTGGAGGTGTCAGCGGGTAATTGACGGCGGCGCTCTTTCTGTTTGTCGCTGGCTGTGCGGCGCCGATAGCTCTCAACATTTAATTCGAAGATCGTCGAGTGATGCACGAGCCGGTCGATGGCCGCCACGGTCATGCCGCGGTCCGGGAAGACGTCGTTCCAGCCAGAAAAGGGTTGGTTGGCCGTTATAAGAAGACTTTTCCGCTCATACCACTCGGCTATCAACTCGAACAGCACACTGGTTTCGGCCTGGTCTTTCCTCACATACGAGAGATCATCCAGGATGATCAGGTCGAACCGGTCGAGCTTCGCGAGCGCCGAAGGTAGCTGTAGACTCTGCCGCGCGACCTGGAGCTTCTGCACGATCTCGCCGGTGCGCGTGAACAACACGCGATAGTCAGCGTCGATCAGTGCATAGCCGATGGCGGACCCCAAGTGACTTTTCCCGCTGCCGGGTGGACCGAACATCAGGATCGTGGCGCCTTTCTCAAGCCACGAGTCTCCGGTGGCCAGCGCCATCACATGCGCCTTCAAGATCATCGGCACCACGCCGAAGTCGAAGGTGGCGAGCGTCTTGGTCAGATCCAGATGTGACTCGGTGCGATGACGCTCGATTCTTCGTTTGGCCCGCTCGGCGAGTTCGTGTTCGAGCAATGCGCCGAGTAACCGGGACGCCTGCCAACTTTCTTTGTCGGAGCGTTCAGCGAAGTCCGGCCACAGCCCGCCGATCATCGGCAGCCGCAATTCGTTGAGCATCAGCGCGATACGTCCAGCATCGTAGGCGGTGTTCATGCGAGCACCTCCTCAGCGAGCAAGGCGTCGTAAAGCGCGGCGCACGGCATCTCAACGACAACCACCGGACACGCGGTTTGGCGCGGTGCGAACTCATCGAACAGCGCCTTCAGATCGGGCAGTTCAACGAGTTCAAGCAAGGCATCCAGCCTCTCGGCCAGTTGCGCCTCGACGCCGTGGTTTCCTGCTAGATCAAGCAGACCCACCATGGTCTTGCATGCGCTGCGCGGCGTCAGCGCCTGTTCCAGCCGCTCCCAGATTCGACGGTAGGCTTCGCGCGGAAACAGATCGTCACGGAACGCAAGACCCCTGAAGGCCTGCGGCTTGCGTTTGAGAGAATCAATGAAGTGCCGGTAGTCGATGCCGCGACCGCGCCGTTTGCTCGTGTGCGTGGCTCTCGCCGTGCTGTGCACGAGCGCGCCGGACAGATAGCAATCGAGCCGGTCACTGTACAGGCGTACCTTCAGGCGATGACCGATCAGGCGCGACGGGGCGCTGTACGGGACGCAACGCACGGTGAACGTGCCACAGCGTGTCACGCGCGCCTCTTCTTCGTCGAAGTCGATGGTGCGGTGTTCAGGCAGATCGAGCAGGTGTTCGCGTTCGATCTGGAACGCTGCAGCATTGCGTCGATTGCGGCGCATCACTACCACGCGCACGAACTCGTCGTAAGCGGCTCGGTCCGCAAAGTCACGGTGACCTCGCAGTTCCAGGGCCTGGTCGATCTGATCCTTCAGATAGCGATGTGAGGTTCCACACTGCCGTTCTCATGGCCCATGCCACGGCTGTTGCGCGTGCCTTCCATCCCGTAGTGTTCGAGTAGCGCCGCGTAGCGCGCGGTGAAGTCTTCTTCTTCCTGCAGGTTTCTAAAAGCCGCCGACAGACTGTCGGAGCGGTGTTCGCGTGGGCAGCCGCCGGCCTGCCACAGCGCGTTCTGCAAACCCGTCGCGAGCGCCTGAAAGCTCTCCCCGCCATCGACCACACTGGCGTATTCCCAGCGCGAGAAGGCCAGCACGAAGTGATACAGCAGGTGGTCGAACGGGATGCCGCCGATCGTCACGCACAGCCTGTCCATATGCGTAAAGTCCGACAGGCCTCGCCCGTCCGGCTCATACGTTTCAGGGAAGAACACGTCCCGGTTCGGTCCTTCAAGCGCGCGCCACTGGCTGACGTGCCGCTCAAACGTACGACGCATACTGTCGGGAAAGCGTTCGGGATAGTCTTCCTGCAATTTGCGCAGCAGCGTGATCGCCTTCAGCTTTGGCGCACTGCGCAGCAATGGAACGACTTCGGTTTTCCCATACCTCGGCAAACGGATCAGGACGCGATCGCCAGTAGCGCCGGGGCTGCTGAGAGGGAATCCCAGCTTCACGTTCGACGCGTCTCGCCGTTCGCTCGCACACCCGCCTTCGCTGCGGCGACCTTCTGCGAATGAAGTTTGCGCTGGTTCATATAGAGGCGGACCTGTTGGTCGGTGATGCGGGTTCCAGACATGGGCTGACCGCCTCTTTTTAAGATTCAGTCAGCCATCCTAGACCTCGCCGATCCGGCGCCGCCGGCAGCTCGTCGTCTGCAGCGGCTACGCGCCTCCGACTCCTCACTACCGGCCAAGATGAATTTCGGTACACCGGACGAAATCATTTTCGCCCCCCAGAGCCTGCATTCTCGACACGATGCGATAGATGCTCCTAGGCCGAATTCCACTCACGCGCATGATCTTTGCGTGCAGGTCGCCGCGCCGTGCGCGGTGGATCCTTCGGTGTTCCAATGTATAGGATGCCGAGCAGTCGATGATTATCATCAAAACCCAACGCGTCCAGGAGTTCTGGTTCGTAGCAGTCAGGACCAGATGTCCAGTACCCTCCGTATCCCAACGCGTGAACCGCGTTGAGCATGTTCATTGCAGCTGCTCCCACGGACAGAAGCTGTTCGATTTCCGGAACAACTGGATGCAATGTCACGTTCGCGCCGAGAGCAATCAGCAATGGTGCGGCGAAGGCGCGTTGCCCGCGCGACTCATGTACGGTGCGCGCCAACTCAGGCTCCCGCGAACATGCAACATCCACGAGTACTTCTCCCAGTTTCGCTCGAGCATCGTCGCGAACGACAACAAAACGCCAAGGCCGCAGGCGGCCGTTGTCCGGCGCACGCAAACCAACGTCCAAAATCGTGTCTATCTCGCTTTCCGTAGGAGCCGGAGCAATAAGCGGCCACCTGGACTGCCGGCTGAGTAGCACTCCTATTGTAGTTCGGCCATCCTCGATCGATACACAAGTTGTATCGCCTTGTTGAAGGGGTGTCTCAGTGGGCGTAATCGTACTCATAGATTCCTCTTGAAGGTTAAAGCGGGACACGGGATGAAAGTGTGCGTCGGAAATACGGAATGGGAATCATTGCTATCTAAGACGACTCTCCGCCCGCTACGGTCGCGTAACAACAGTTTAGCGACGTAGAACTGTGCTATCTGTCGCTGTCAAGACTGGATGTGTCGAGTTCACGACACGCTGTTCACGCTGGGTTTGTGAGTGTTGAAACGGCGGAATCTATGTAAGTGAGCTTCTAGTTGATGTGCTCGTAAGAGCTGACTATTGTTCGTCTAACTCAGATAATGCCGATCTGTGTAGTTGTCCCCGTTATCTCAGGACACTCAGACGTCGTTAAGTTGATTCCGCAGCCCGCCTGAACTCACGAGGTGAGCGGTATTTCAGGGCTTTGTGCGGGTGGCGCTCATTGTATTGCTCGAAGGCAGCGGCCAGATGTGTGAGCGCCGTAGGCACATCAGGTTTGTCCATGAAGGCCACGTAATCGTGCTTCATCGTTTTCACGAACCGCTCGGCCATACTGTTGCTCTGCGGCGAGCGAACGGGTGTAGTCAGTGACACCAGTCCTAGCTCGCGCGCGAAGCGGCGTGTGCGATGGTCGATGTAGGCCGAGCCATTGTCCGACAGCCATTCGATGGTCTGCGCAGGCTGCGTGTTTCCGAAGCGTTGCTCCACCGCTGCGAGCATCACATCGCGCACGATGTCGCCGCTATGGCTGCCAGTCGTCGCTGCCCAACTGATGGCCTCCCGGTCGCAGCAGTCCAGCGCATACGTCACGCGAAGCGGCTGACCATCGTCGCACCGGAACTCAAAACCGTCCTAACACCAGCGCGCATTGCTACGGTCGACGGCCACGCGACCATCGTGTCGCCGATTGTCGATTCGCATGCCAGGCCGACGCAACAGCAACTGGTGCTCGCGCATCACGCGGTAGACCCGTTTGTGATTGACGCACGGAGCACGGGTCATCTCGCGGCTGCGCCGCAGCAGCGCCCAGATACGTCGGTAGCCGTAGCTCGGCAGAACCGTCAGATGCATTCGAATCTCATCGAGCAAGCCCGTATCATCGGGCATCCGGGCGCAGCGACCATCCTGCCAATCGTTAGCACGGCCCCGTTTTACCGCCACACCAGAGCGCGCCACGCCGAGAACTTCGCAGACCGTTTTCAATGGTCGTCCCCCGCCAGCAAGGGCGAGCGCGCAATCAGGTTTTTTGACCGTCCCCACTCGACCGCCTCGCGGAGAATCTCGTTCTCCATTGTCTTCTTGCCAAGCAGCCGCTGCAGTTCCTTGATTTCCTTGATGGCCGCGACCAGCTCAGACGCCGGAACAACTGTCTCGCCTGCCTTCACCGCTGCCAAACTGCCTTCCTGATATTGCTTGCGCCACGCGAACACCTGGTTCGGGTTCACGCCATGCCGCCGCGCTACTGCCGATACCGACGCGCCGGGAGCCAGTGTCTCCTGCACGATGGCGACTTTCTCTTGCACCGTCCCCCGCCTGCGGCGTTCGGTCTAGATTCCTACGCGAGGAGGGGATGCCGCCGGCCCTGCATCCCTCAGGACAGATGCCCGCGAACGTACGATCTAATCAAATCAAATTAACTGACGTGTGGTGTTTTGCAGCGAGCCTGAAACTCGGACGGAGTTTCACCTAGGACCTCATGAAAGGCGGCGGCGAACGCGGCTACGCTTGAATAGCCAAGCTTGGCTGAGACTTGTTTGATAAGAACCTGACCACGCCCAAGTTCTTCAATCGCTGCCATCATGCGTACTCGCTGTCGCCATTTCTTGAAAGTCAAATTGGTTTCTAAAGGGAAGATGCGCGCTACAGTCCTCTGAGATACTCCGGCTTCATGCGCTAAGTCGGGCAGGTCGCGTCTTCCCCGAACATCAGCAAGCGCAAGTTCAGCGACGCGTCTTACGCGTGAGTCAGTCGGCATCGGCATAAATGTCGTCGGGTCTTCGGCTTCGACGAGCTCAAAAAGCGTTAGTCGAGCGAGTAACTCCACGCGTTCCGACCGAACTGGTTCAGTAAAGAATGCGAGTATGAGGTCTCTTAGCAGGTCGCTGACCGCGACTACAAATTCGTGTCCCAACCGCGATGACTCTGCATGCTCTGCCACCCGCGCAGGCTGTATGTAGACGGTACGCATTTCCAGTCCGGTCAGAATCTCGATGGAATGCATTGTGGCAGGCGGGATCCACACAGCCCGCTGCGGGGGGACAAGCCAGCGACCTTTCGGCGTTGTGACCTGCATCAGGCCGTGCGATGCGAAGAGGATTTGCGCGAGCTCGTGCGTATGCGTTTGCAGCAATTCGGCTTGGACAAACTTACGTGCCAGAACTTGGACCTCACCGGCCGCAATCGGACGCAAATCCCCGAAAGCAATCTCTTGTGGCATTTTACCGATAAATGTTGGCGATTCATCGAACAAGAGACAGCGTATTCTCCAGCCCTTGAAATGTAAAGCGGTGTGAGGCCAGAAAATGTCGGCTATCCGAAAGCTACCAAACCGAAGGAAAGGCGCAGCAGAAAACGCTTCCGTTGGTACGGAGCGGATGCGAATGTTTGCAGTCGCACTTTGTGGGTTTTGCCCGTTCCTTGCGGTCTACACAACTCAGCCGCTCTTACCGTTGCTCGCCGAGTCGTTTGCCGCGTCGAATGCCGTAGCGAGCCTCACCATTACTGCGACTACGCTCGCGGTCGCTCTCGCAGCGCCGTTCATCGGGATTTTTGCCGATTTGTGGGGAAGGAAGATCTTAATCGTGGCAGCAACGCTGGGTCTTGCCGTGCCTACGTTATCTGCGGCGACCGCGTCGACGCTTCACGGGCTCATCGGCTGGCGCTTTATGCAAGGACTGCTGATCCCCGGAATCTTTTCAGTCTCGCTCGCGTATATCTCTGAGGAGTGGACCGGAGCAACACGCGCTTCAGCCACTTCTGCTTACGTGTCGGGCAACGTCTTCGGGAGTGTCTCCGGACGCGTGATCGCAGGAATTTGCGCATCTCACGCCGGGTGGCAGGCTGCATTTGAAGCGACATCGATCTTGCTATTTTGTGGAGGATGTCTGGTTTGGGCGTTTCTCCCGGTCTCCAGGAACTTTCACCGCCAACCCAATGCGGTTGATGGTTTTCGCTCGATGGCACTGAACCTGAAAAGTCGCAGCTTTCTCGCCGTTGCTGCTGTTGGCTTCAACACCCTCTTCGTCTTCGTAGCGACATTTACCTACATCACGTTCCGTCTCGCTGCGGCTCCCTTCGACCTTGGGTCGACCGCGCTGGGCCTATTGTTCCTGCTAAACCTCTTCGGGGCCGTCGCCACTCCAGTTGCTGGTCGTTGGATGGATCGCGTGGGAGCGAGAACCGGCCTCTTCGCAGCGCTTTCTATCACGGCAGTTGGACTGCTTTTGACGCTTACGCCCAACGTCGTGATTATCTGCGCTGGCCTTGCGCTGGTATCAACAGGGGTCTTTGTGGCCAATTCGGCTGCAAGCAGCACTCTCGGTCGTGTGCGAACCGAGGCAGGTCTTCTGCGGCGGGCCTGTACGTCTGCGCCTATTACGCGGGCGGAAGCGTTGGCGCGTTGCTTCCGGGAATTGCCTATTTCCAAGGTGGGTGGAGTGCATGCGTTGTGCTGATTCTGAGTATCGAAGCACTCAGCGCCGTTGTCGCACTCCTGTTTTGGCAACGCGAAGCCTGCATCTAAAGAACGTGCATGGCGCGTAGTCGCACCTCGGCACAAGACCTAAGGCGATTTAGCATAGGAATCGTGCACCTAGACACCTGTTATGTCTATGACTTTAGAACGCTTCCACTCTTTAAGAATTGTTATGTACGAAACTAAGCTAAAGGATGTCACCATTCTTGGAGCCTCAGGCTCTATCGGTTCGAGTGCCGTCGCATTTTTGCGCCTTCATCGCGATAAGTTTTCTTTAAAGAATATCGCGGTGAAAAGCGACTGGCGCGCCGCCCTCGCGTTATGCAACGAATTTGGCTGCACAGGCGTGAGCATAGAAGATGAAGGAGCTGCTAGGTCATTCATTGGACATTCGATAGCGGCCAACGTTCAACTGCTTCATGGCCCAAGCGGAGCCGCTCAGTTAGCGACGGACTCTGTCGACGTAGTGCTTGCAGCAATCTCCGGTTCCGAAGGCCTTCCATCAGTTTTGGCGGCCCTGCGATCAAGAAATAACGTGGCGCTTGCGAACAAAGAGGCGCTGGTATGCGGTGGTCCAAGCCTGCTGGCACTTGCGGATAGTATGAGCGCGAAAATCATACCAGTCGATTCTGAACATAGTGCGATCTATCAATCACTGTTAGCTGGCAGCCATCAAGAAGTTGAATCTCTCTTACTAACCGCCAGTGGTGGACCTTTCCGAACGGCGACTCTAGGAGAAATGACACAAGCGACGCCAGAAGCCGCGCTCAACCATCCAAACTGGTCGATGGGAGTTAAAAACACGATCGACAGTGCCACTTTGGCCAATAAAGGTCTCGAGTTGATCGAAGCCGCCTACTTATTTGGTTGCAACGAAGCCCGGATTGATGTCGTAATAAATCCGTCCTCCGTGCTGCACTCTGCAGTGTGCTATCAGGATGGGAGCATGATCGCTCAGCTTGGTCGTCCGGATATGCGGACGGCGATTGGATATGGGCTAAGCTGGCCGAATCGCTTACCGACCGGAGTTGAAAAACTTTCTCTCGCGAAGCTGAGAAAGCTCGAGTTTGAGGAAATCGATTTAAACAAATTCCGGCCCCTTAGTCTCGCTCGGCAGGCATTGAGAATGGGAGGCGATGGGTCACTCATATTTAACGCGGCGAATGAACTGGCGGTCTCTGCCTTCGTCGACGGCCGTATTCGCCTAACCGACATTGCGACGCTGATCGATATATGCCTTGAACGAGGGATTGGAAGATTTTGTGGATCGCTCGACGATATCCCTCTCATTTGCGAGGTCGCTGCGGAATTCTGTGCAGATCAATTCGCCCGTGTATCGGATTCGCTTCTAAGATAGTGATGTTTCCTCGTCGCTATTCGAACTTCAGAGGGCCCGTCAACTCCGTAACGGGTTAGATGGCAATTGGCCGTGCGCGGTAAGGATAGCATGCTCACTGGTAACTGATCTTGGACGACGCGCGCGGCTCATCTCATGAGTCGCACCTCGCTGAAGTTGGGGCATTTAGCCAATTAGCATTGGTTTCGGAGAAAATGAACGTCGATGGCGCGCACGCCCCTTACATTCCCCACCACTCATCTGTTCAGTCTGTCCTAGCGTCGAAAGTAGAAGCGATAACTCTCCTCACAATAGTCACCATTCGCGCATCTAACCGATAAAGAAAAACATTGAGGTCCTCGAAAAATAAGCAACAAAAAATTGTGCGAACGCGATTGGTCTTGCTGACCGAATCCCTGGAGCGAACTCTGACGCCCCTGTAAGAATCGGAAATGCGAGTGGATGACGGATAGGTGAGTAATACGTGTCTGTGCCTTGGTCACAGGCGTCGCCGCGCCCTGTGCGCCGTGCCTATCCTCCATTCTAAGAATAACCGCAAGGAATCTTGTTTGGATCTAAAGCGCACGTCACGCCCACAAGAAGCCGAAAGCATAACGGATCGGCATCCGACGGCAGTCATCCTAAGGAAGCTGGTAGTTCTGTTACCTCGGAATCCTTGTATCGCATACTGAACCGCAAATCCATGCTGGACTAGCCAGTAACGCGTCTGATGCCGTTGCATCCATCTTGCGCTTCCCAGGTGCAGATTCCGGAAAGACGAGAGTTTGGATCTTCTTTAAGAACACGCCTGCGGAATAAATGTTCAGGTATCGGACGCCAAGGATTATTCACATAGCGATGCCGAATAGGACCAGCGGCTTAGAGAAGTAAAAGCGGGCATTTGTAGATCTGTACATCTGGCCTCAACTCCATCGTATCGAACAACGGTTCTTTCCTCCTCGGGGGGTTAATTCACAGCGAGTGTTTGCATAAACTACTCTTGTTGACTACGCGCAGACCGTGTCGTAGCAGCGGATGTTCAATTTTTGGAGGTAGATATCTTGAAGTCGCTAGTCCACACCATCGTTGCTAGTCTCTGCTTGGCTTCACCACTTGCCGGGTTTGCGCAAGAGAGTCACGGGTTAACCCGCGCGCAAGTGCGTGCTGAAATCGCCGAACTCAGGGAATTTGGATACAACGGCTCTCTTGGCGAGAATCCGAACTATCCTGCAGACATTCAGGCTGCGGAAGCTAAACGTTCGCAGCATTATGCGAAAACAGGGGTCGGAGGAGCCACTGGTAGCACGAGCGAAACTGGGCGGTCGGGTGTATCAAGAAACGACTGGGACGCGATGTACAGCCATCCTTAGACCGAGGTCGTAGTTCGTATAGAGATATTGCTGCCGAATTTCCCTATTGATTCGGATTTCATCCCACGGCCGTCTCGCGTTAACCTGACGGGTTCAAAATCTGTAACGCTTCAGCTGCCTTGATGAGGGATAGGGAAATAAGTACCTCCTGAACGCGACGAATGACTGAAATCGCTTCGCACTCGTTGCTCGCAAGGCGAAGGTCGGCTTTAGTTAAGCCACGCTCGGAGGTGGTGCCTACAGGCTCTAATGCGACTAACGCCAGCAGTCAATTTGAGTGGTCCTGCGCCTCAAGCGAAGCTGAGCGAATTTATTTCCCGGCCCTTCCCCGAGGAAAAAATTCGCTCGGCCGCACTCCGACTACGCGTCTAAACATATCGGAGAAAGTACTCGGCCTTTCGTAAGCGGCCGGCCAACCCATCTTGACGAGCGAGTTTAGGCGACAGCCGAGAGTGGCTGCCAGCGATGCGGCAGCAGCGAGTCGATGTCGTTGGCCTTGTGGGTCGGCAAGCGCGTCAGCACGTCCTTCAGATAGGCGAGAGGCTCGATCCCGTTCAGTTGTGCCGAGCGGACCAAGCTCATGATTGCGGTCGCGCGCTGACCCGCACGCAGTGATCCGGCGAA
The DNA here is from genome assembly GCF_031451075.1 of Caballeronia sp. LZ043. NCBI lineage: Bacteria > Pseudomonadati > Pseudomonadota > Betaproteobacteria > Burkholderiales > Burkholderiaceae > Caballeronia > Caballeronia sp. LZ043. The sequence goes on from NZ_JARUXT010000057.1 coordinate 271,835, forward strand.
CAGCCAATTGGACCGGCCGACTGCCCAAGGACGGATCTGGTTTTCGACCCAGTTATGCCGACTCCCTCATTATGCCGCGCCATGGATCCACGGGCACAACGGTTGGCGGATCTCTGTTCCCGGTCGCTCCGGTTTTCGGCATTATCAGAGAGCCTCCAGGAAGGCGAGCAACGGATCTGGAGGTTTGTACCGTGCCGGTGCAACACCGCTCGCCGTCGCGTGCGCGAGCGCGCGTTCCTTGAGCTGCATGTCGGCGTGCAAATAGATCTGAGTGGTCTCGGAGGACTCGTGCCCGAGCCAGAGCGCGATCACGGCCAGGTCGACGCCGTGATGCATCAGGCTCATTGCGGCCGTGTGCCGAAGCGTGTGAGGCGTTATTGATTTCTTCTTCAGCGAGGGGCATGAGAGGCGCGCGATTTCGGCGTTGCGCGACACGAGTCGCTGAAGAGCATCGGCACTGAGATGACCGCCGCGCGAACTGGGGAAGACCGGATCGCCTGGTTCGCCTGGTTGATACAGCAGCCACTGTTTCAGGACGGCAAATACATCCGTCGCAGCGGAGTGCATCTCATCTTTCTGCCTTTGCCGAGGCAACGAACGTGGGCGCCTGTGCCGAGCGCCACATCCTGGCGCCGGAGTGCGGTCAATTCGCTATTGCGCAGACCCGTTTGAACTGCTACAAGAAGCAGCGTTCGGTCGCGGTTGCCGATCCAGTTTCGTATGTCAGGCGCCCCTACCAAAGCGGCGGCCTCGCTCTCGGTCAGAAACTCAACCGGGCCGTGCTCGCAGCGTTTGGATGGAATTGCAAGAATGCGCTGACACTGCAGAAACAACGCAGGCTCGCTGACTTCGACGAAGCGGAAGAAGGCATGCACGGCGGCAAGCCGCGTGTTGCGTGTGCGCACCGAGTTGCCTCTGCCATGTTCGAGGTGCTGCAGGAATTTCGCGATCAGCGACACATCGAAGTCCTCGATTCGCAGCTTTGACGGCGCGCGCCCTATATGCTTCGTGGCGAACGCCAGCAACAGCCGGAACGTGTCACGGTAACTTGCCACCGTATGCGAACTCAGACCTTGCTGCTCGAGCAAGCGCTGGGTGAAGAAGCGCTGAACGAGGGCTGGGAGACTGGCGGCGCTCACGTTCGTTCTCCCGAACAGTCCTTGTCGAGATAGGCTGCCGCGAGTTCAAGCAACTCCGGAACCGATTCGATATACCAGTACGTAAGGCCAATGTTGACATGCCCGAGGTACGCGGCAAGTTTCGGCAATTCCCGACTCACGTCCAGACCAGCGCGATACCATTCGACCAGCCTTCCAGTCGCGAAGCTATGCCGGAAGTCTTGGAGGCGCGGGCCGTAACCATCGCGCCCGTCCTCTGTGGCCGATCGCAGACCAACAGCGCGCGACATTCTGACGAACATGCTTCGTACAGTGCTTGCCTTGAGTCGCTTGCCGCGCTCACTAACCAAGAACGCCTCGCTCAAGCGTACAGGACAGAGTTGATCGCGATTCCGGGCATAGTGTTCGAGTGCCACCCGTGAAGACTCTGCGACTGGAACAAAGCGGGATTTGCCGAACTTCGATTCCCGGACGGAGAGTATCCCACTGACGAGGTCAACGTCGCACCGGTCGAGCCGAAGCGCTTCGCCTGGCCTGAGGCCCGTCGCTACAAGAAGCCCTATGAGCGTCGAATAAGTCAGTGCTCGCATGCCGGTTCGGGATCGCAGTTGAGCGGCGCGGGTCATAAGCAGATCAATTTCCTGCTCAGTGTAAATATGCGGGGCGTTGCGCCGTCTGCGGGCACTGAGGAGTCCTGCTGGCGGAATCTGGTTTCGACTGTCAAGCACGTTCATCCATCTGGCAAATCCTCTCACTTGAGAGAGACGCCGCCCCCACGTAGCGCGTTCGACGAGTTCGGGCGTCGTCGCCCAGCGCAGAGCCAGATCGGTTGTAATGAACTCGGCGCCTTCGCGTTCCAGCAGATCAACGAAATGACCGAGTGCCAACGCAGGCTCATAGAATGACGCCCCAAGAGCACGGCGGACTGCCACGTACTGGGCGAGAGACTCATGGATCGCAGTCATATTGCACCTCCCGCCGTGGGCCACGAACGCGCGACACCGCGCAGGTCTTCAAACGCGACCTTTGCGTAGATCGCGGTACTGTCGGGAGAGCGGTGCCGCAAGACCTCGGCGATTTCTGCCATCGAGGCCCCGTGGCGAATCATCGTGGTCGCCAGACCGTGACGAAACAGATGTGCGGCGCCCCGGCACGCGGGGCGGAAACCTGCACGTGCGAAGGCCTGACAAACAATCTTGCCAATCGCCGCCGGTCCCGCCAGACCAACCCGGGGCGCCAATCTGCGAAGGAAGACGCGACGCGATGCACTCGCTCCGCGACCATCGCGGAGATATGTTGCGATTGCTTCTCCGACCTCCAATGAGAGCGGCACGTGCTCGACCATGTTCCCCTTGCCATGAATGACCAGTTCCCCCGAACGCCAGTGAATGTCGTCGAGCTCGATTGCGATGATTTCTCCGGCACGTAATCCGAGCCGCGCCAACAGCAGCAGGATTGCATAGTCACGGAGCCCCGTCGGAGTCGACCGGTCGGCAGATGCAATGAGAGCTTCTTGCTGCTCAGGCGTGAGGAACGTTGGCACAGTCGACTGTCGCCACTTACGAACCGAGGGCACTGACCCAGCCAGGTCTCGGGCCGTATCGCCACGTAGAAAGAGGAAATGGCAGAACGAGCGAAGCGCAACTGCCATCAGCCGCGTGTATTCCGCCGATCGGCCTTTGCTGCGGGCAAGAAGATGATTCCGGATCGCTACCGCGTCAAACGCATCTGGCAACAAACTCCCGCTGCTGACCGAGTGGCTGTCGAGAAAGTCGTGAATGAACGGAGCGTAGACGAGCAGAGAGTTCTTCGCGAGTCCACGATCCTGCTTCAGATAGTCCAGGTATCGGCGATAAATGTGCGCGATCTCGGACTGTTCGCCTGACGTCGGCGAACACACAATGGCTTCCGCGCGCAGATAAGCGAGAAACTGCCGTAGTGTGGGACGAGCACGCTGGACGCGGTCTCGCGAAGCGTCGATCATGCGCTTTATATAGCGAGCAATGACAGCCTCATCGAGGTCAATCAGGTCGATGTTCCTGCGCTTCGTCCACCCAGAGAAAGCACACAGGACTCTTCGTTTCTTGCGAAGAGATACCTCGGAATAGTGTGCCGTGCGTAGACGATCAAGAAATGCATCGATGTGATGGGCCGGTATCGCGCCGGATTCGCTGGCTGTACGTGTCGCATTCATCTGATCTCTCCTGGCCAGCGCAATAGCCAGCCTGAGAAATCATAGGTTTATGCCGGCACAGCGATCACGAAAGGCCACACCCACCGCCACGCATGTGCACGACGCGGCATAATCGGGGAGTCGGCATAACTGGGTTCATGCCGCTAGCGGCATGACACCAATTATTGTCGATCGGCACGTTCCCGTCGTCGAGATTGCGCGTATGCGCATCCCAACGTTTCAGGCTGTAGTCCAGCGTCTTGCAATCGCCGAGCCTTCCGCAACGAGTTTGCGCTGCGTCACCAGCCACTCATGGAGGGCATCACAAACCGGCCTGGCCCGGCGCTGACGAAGCCGCTGCCGTTCGTCAGCATCCAGTCCCGCGGCCTCGCGTTCGATGTCGTAGAGCGCGGTAAAGAACGGCAGGGCTTGCCCCGCAACCTGGCTGCTGTGGTTGGCATGCAGTTCGAAGAACTTGCGCCGGGCATGTGCCGCGCATCCGATCTCAGTGATGCCGTGCTGGAACGAGGCTTTGTACCCGCTGTAGTCGTCGCATACCAGCTTGCCGTGCCAGCCCTTCAGGAACGTGCGAGCGTGCGCACCGGCGCGGCTCTCGGCGAAGTCGTAGACCACCGCGCGCAGTTCGCTGAACTGAGTCGACGTATACGCCCACAGGTATGCCCGGTGTGTTTTGCCCTTGCCGGGGCTGAGCATTTGCACCGGCGTCTCGTCCGCGTGCAGCACGTCGTGCTGCAGGATGGCCTGGCGCAGTGCGTCGACCAGCGGCTGCAACTGCACGCCACACCGGCCCACCCAGGCACCCAGCGTGGATCTCGGGATGGCCAGTCCTGCACGACCAAAGATCTGTTCCTGGCGATACAGGGGCAAGTGGTCGCCGTACTTGGCGACCAGCACCTGCGCGAGCAACCCGGCGGTGGGCACGCCCTTGTCGATCACATGCGGCGGAACCGGCGCCTGGATCAGCGTCTCGCAGGCCTTGCACACCCACTTGCCCCGGATGTGCCGTTCCACCGTGAACACACCCGGCGTGTAGTCCAGCTTCTCGCTCACGTCCTCGCCGATGCGGATGCGTTCGTCACCACACTGGCACGTTGTGCTGTCCGGTTCGTGATGGATGTCCGTGCGCGGCAGTTGCGGCGGCAGCGGTGCACGTTTCGGCTGCTCGCGTTGCCGTTCAACTCGTGTCGGCTCAAGTTGCTCGAGCTCCATCTCGATGGCAACCAGGTCGCCATCGATCGCCTCGTCGAGCAGGTTCATCTGCTCGCTGTTGAGCCGTTCGCTGCGCCGGCCGAACTGCTGGCGCTTGAGGATCGAGACCTCGTGGGTGAGTTGATCGATCCGGGTCTGACGGAAGCGTAGTTCCCGGTTTCGTTCACTCGCTTCCCGCTCCCTCTCCCTGACCTCGGCAATCAGTTGCGCGGCAAGGGCGCGCAACTGTTCCGGGTTGAGTGCGTCGAGGTCCGCGGGGTTCATGCAGGCCAGTCTGCCAGAACCCTGCAGACGGAGGAAGCGCGACTGTTTACCTCCCCGCCGGATTTAGACGATGCGGATCACGCCATCCTCGCCGATGCGTTGCCAGGGCAGGCCCAGCACCAGGCCGGCCAGCTGTTCATGCGTCAAGGCACGCTGCCGCGGTTCACTGCCGATGCACGGCCACGCGAACTGCCCTTGATTCAGGCGTCGCGCGGCCAGCCAGATGCCGATCCCGTCGTGAATCAGGACCTTCATGCGGTTGGCGCGCCGATTGGCGAACAGATAGGCATGGTGTGGGTGCGCGGCGCCGAACACCTTGACCACACGCGCAAGGGCCGTGTCGAAACCGGCACGCATGTCCAGTGGATCGACCGCCAGCCAGATCTCGTCTACACGGATCACCGCAGCCACTCGCGTAGCCAGGCGGCGCACTGGGTGGCCTCGGATACCGGCCAACTCACCGTGATCGACTGATCTCCTCGGCGTATCTCAATGCGGATCTCCGGCGAATGCGGACTGGGCGTTCCCAATGCCACCGGCACGAAGGCTGGCAGCGACGGGGGCGTGGCCGGTGGACGACCCAGCGGTCTCTTGGGAAGTCGGCCTTCGGCCTGATCGATCCAGCGCCGCAGCAGATTCGCGTTGAGCCTGTGTTCCAGAGCGACTGCCGCAACCGATACGCCGATTCCCTGGCAGGCCGCTACTACCTGCGCCTTGAACTCCTCGCTATAGCGTTGTCGACGACGACGCTCGGGGAGTGATTCCGATTCGATAGTGTTCACGTGTCCGCTTATTCGTTAGGTGGACACGATACGCCCAAGCGCTTCGACCAAACTCAAGACGGATTGGCTGGCCGCTTACGGCCGTTCGTATCCAAGTATCCAAAGGCGTGAGCGACTTCATTCAGAGTGCCGCCTGATGCGAGTTGGGGCAAGCTAAGAAGCACACGGACGCGACGTTGCCACTCTCCACATGTGAGCCCTGTTTCTCAACGAAACATTTGTGCAAACATTCGAGATTTACGATGTAGTTTTTTCTCCCGCTGCGAGTGGATTTAAGCGTGTCGGATCTGCAATAAATATTTCGCTCGACCCAAAGATAACCGGGTTTCGTGGGATTGAGAGATGGATCGGCGCCGTCGCTGCTCGATGCAGTTCGTCGACTACGATCGCAGAGATAAGCGGGTCGCGTTCAACGCGACTGGATTCCGCGACGGAATGTGGTCGGACAGGGCCATCATCCCTGGCGTCGTCAAGGCCGAGGTAATGCGGAGTCGTAGCCGGAATCCATATTCCCGAGCGGGCCGGAGCATCCAGATAGTCATTTGTGTACGTAATGTCGCAATTCCTGCGGGAACATATAGCGATTTGCCCGTGTCATATGAATGAAGCGGGACGTCGCGGTGAGAAACTGTGCAGTCGAAGAGCGAGAGTACACGTTCACATAATGACGCGAACGCCGCGTGCTTGGAGTGTTTTCTTTTCACGTCAGAAGTGAGCCGTTGGGAATTTTAAAAATCCGCCGAGGAATAAGGATTTAAATTCGGAAAACCCTCTTGCATCGAAGTGCGGTTCTTAATTGGCGGTCGTGGAAAGGATAGCGGCTAGCTCGTGCTTTCGCTGCTCAGCTATTGGCTTCTCGGCGAGCCAAACGTCATAGCGCTGCTTCGCCAGTAGCCTCGCGTGTGTACACGTCGCGCATCGAGCTTTGGTCCGGATTGAAGCGTGCGCTTCACTTCGTCCATCTCATTCGCCTCGCCAGCGGCCCATATATACGCACCAGGGTGATGAGAGGCCCACGCAGTCAGCGTACTTGCTAGTCGACCAGGTACAAGGTGGCAATTTGCATGGCGTAAAATTCGTTCAAACGGCCGTACTTGGTCTGGAGAACAGGACGTAACGCTTGCCTCGTCTTCAATGTCGATAAACAATTGAGTCGTGATGTGGTCTGGAAGCGAATCAAGGATTGACGCGATTGCAGGCATCGCAGTCTCGTCGCCGGCGAGGGCGAACTCTTCGCAGTCTGCGGGTACTCCAGCGAAGCCACCATGCGTTCCTGTGATGACGAATCGATCACCCGATTTTGCAGTATCCAACTGTTGCGACATGGCCCCCGTTTCACGGAGGAACACATCGATCGCGATTGTGCAAGCAGTCGGATTGAATTCTCGAACGGTATAGACCCGTCCAGACAGGTAGGGTTCGGAGTTTGAACCGACAGCCGTGTCCGGTAGGCTCTTTTCGGAGAATAATTCGATCCACTGCGCCGGTTTGTGGGGAGCGAGCTCTTTAAGGGCGGAACCGGTTAGAAGGAGTCGCCGAACCTTCGGTGCAATCAGCAGGCTTGAACTCACGTGGACAGGCCGAAACGTGCAACTCGGATCGGTTGGCGGGTCTCTTAGGGCTATCTCGTGGACGTCAATAGCATCCGGAAGAAGAGGGCGGGGGGACAACACGATCCCGGCCGCCCTTAGAAATCTCCCCGCGATCGATAGCAAGTCGCCAAGGGAAAGTATCGCGGCAAAATCTAGTTCAATTAGCGGCTGCTCGTTCGTCACGTTTGCCAAGGACGCGCGACGCAAGCCAGTTAATAGGTTCAGTTCATCGCTGCTAACAAAGCCGGCGAGAGGAGACATCAATTGAAATGATGGTTGAAGAAACGATATCTTAGAAAGAAGGCGAGAAAATGCGTAAGCTGCTCCGCGGCGCATGTTTAGACCTGCTGCGTGGCGAGTGATTGTTGGGTCATCGACCTTGCTACGCACTATCAACCGCAGAAAAAAGATGAGTCGCCTCTCCCGGCGATTGCAAGTACGTAAGGAAATGGGTCGCCGGTCAATTACACTGTTCATTTTGATTTGGCTCTGTAGTCTGTTGTCAACGACGCAATTGAAGGAACAAGGCAGAGCGTTTGAATTCACGGGGCGAAAATTCATATGGCTCCCACGTCGCGCATACGCGATCCCGAGATCGCGGCTGCGCTCAATCGCACGAAGTTTGCTTCTCTTTGCAAGTCTGCGACTGATCTCGTCCCGCAAAACATCATTCCCCTTCGAATGCCGGCTGTCAGCTGATCTACGGTCAATGCAAGCGGGCCACGATAGTTTGCTCGGGCTTCCTGGCACCTCCCCGATTCGAAATCGTACGTTTCGAAATCTGTTGAATTTCGTCCCTGCATGTCGTTTGAAGCAAACGTACGCTGCGGGTCCCTCGCGAGCCGCTTATAGAGCCGTCCATCATCTAAAAATTCCTCACCTGGCGCCTCGCTTGTGCCAGCCAATAATGTATCAAGTACGATCGAAGACGCCCCTGCGGCGATTGCTTTGACGGCATCGCGCGAGTGGGCAATGGCGCCGTCCGCGATTATTGGTATATGAGTGCCCTCAAGCGCGTCTTCGACATCGAAAATGGCGCTGAGCAATGGAATTCCGAAGCCAGCACTCGATTGAAGATGATTTGGCTCCCCTGAACCCATCCCCACCTTGATGCCATCCGCTCCACAGTCCGCCAAGGCCAGTGCCGCCTCGCCAGTTACTACATTGCCGACAACTACGTCTATATAAGGATAGCTTCGCTTCATCCACCGAACCTGATCTTGCGCCGCGTGACTGTGTGCGTGGGTCGCCTCGATAACTACAACGTCGGCCCCGGCTTCAATTAGGCTGCGTATGCGGTGACGTTCCCCGGCGGACGTTCCGGCTGCTGCGGCCACTCGTAGGCGCCCTTCGGCATCCCGACATCGGTCGGGATAGGCGATGCTTTGGTTTATATCTTTTGCGGTAACGATGCCACACAACTCGAATGCCGAGTCGACGACGAGAATTCGTTCGAGCCGAGATTGGTGCATGAGCTCACGAGCCTTGCTCAGGGACTCCCCACGCCGAACCGTGATCAACCGTTCGAGAGGGGTCATCACGTCTCGAACGAGGTGGCTGGAATAAGGCGCGAACTGTAAATCACGGTTAGTGACTACGCCGACCAGCAAACCACCGGTCTCAACAACGGGGAACCCTGAGATGCCAGAGGCAGCGACCATTTTCTTGACGCGCTCTATGGTGGTCGCGGGATCAACGGTAAGTGGATCGGTAACGATGCTGGCTTGGTGGCGCTTGACTCTTTGGACCTCATGCGACTGCCGTTCGACAGTTAGACCTCGATGGATGATTCCAAGGCCCCCCATCTCGGCAATCGCGATGGCAAGTTTCGATTCCGTAACGTCACATCTTGCAGCTGATACCAGCGGCACACTGAGCGGAATATTCCGACTAAAAAGGGTGCTCAGTTCGGCATCGTTGGACGAGAGGTCGGAAGGACCGGGCGCAAGGAGTACATCGTCGTATGTCAGTGCAGATTGCATGTGCCGCATCGGAATATCCCTACGCCTCTCATGGCTATATCAAAAGTAAAAGGGGTTTTGCATTGCCCTAAGTCTATTGAAAGTCGCGTCGTGAAGTTTTCTACAGATCGACTGGAGTTATTGAGATTGCGACAGATTTTTTGCCTGGTCCAACCTGGGCGTTTGTTGCGAAATGGTTTTGCACGAGTCCCTTCGTGTTGAAGTGTGTGACGGCGGAATGCATAGCGATGTCGGAGGCCCTGACTCATTGAGATCGGACCCGTCGCTCGACGAGGAGCCTATTAGTCATTGTCCAACTCACATTAGCTCGAGCCGCAAGCTTATTGGTCCAATTTAGGGGACGTCATGTTCTTCGAGGTTAATGTGACCCTAAAGGAACATTCGTTGGCTTGTTGTCGACAATAGATGGCCGATAGAAATGGGCCGCACCGCGACTAAGACGTTACGATCATCTTGATGCTGAGATCGGAACTAGGGGCAGAGTCCTCGCCCGACAGAAGAGGAAGCTTTTCTCACTTGAGCCTCTCGCTCGACACGATATTTCGCTGTGAATTGAGATTTCCGAATAGACACTGCGCAGCGCTGTAATCTTGCGCGCTGATCAAACGATGGAATCGCCCGTGCCGTGGAGTGAATTTTAGGTCTTTTAAGGCGCTGAGGCATCGAATTCCTAAAATGGCCAACCTTGAGCAGTGGCCGGAGTCAGAGGGTGATTGAATTGCATAAGTCTGTTATTCGCTAAGGAACTGTTATGGGGGAGGCAACTGTAAAGAGACGAGAGGTGCCTCATCTCGCGCATATTTTTTCGTTGAGGCAATTATCGGGTATTGTGCCCGACGAGCATTCTCTCGTAGTGGAAGGGAGTACGGCAGACTACAGGGAGCCGCTAACCTTTGGCGCACATGAACACGAGGACGGCCAGCTGATCTACGCTGCTACGGGGATTATCGTTGTCGGCAGCGTGCAGGGTTATTGGGTGGCGCCGCCGACGCGAGCGTTATGGCTACCGCCTGGCGCAAAGCACTGGACTCGAACGAGTGGAAATGTTCAGCTTCGATCGGTTTTGCTGAAAACCCCACCCCACGCTCTGTTGCCAGCCAAGAGTTGTGTGCTGAACGTGTCACCGCTCCTCCGGGAGGTCATTGCAGCGCTTGCTGGAAGACCAGAAGGCACCCCCATGTCGGACCGAGATTTCGCGCTGACCGCGCTGCTCATCGACGAACTAGATGAAGTCCCTGTTCTGCCGCTTCATTTGCCATCGCTGCAGGACGGAAGACTTGTGCGCATCGAACGACATGTGCTGCGAGAGCCTGATCGCTATGTTTCGCTAGCGGAATGGGCTGGCCGGTTGCACATCAATCAGAGGACATTGCAACGTGCGTTCGTTCGGGAGACTGGGATGCCCTATAGGCGGTGGCTACAGCAGGCGCAACTCCTACTTGCACTCGAGTGGCTTGCGGACGGTCGGCGAGTGATCGATGTTGCCGCTGACCTTGGCTATAGCTCACAAAGCGCCTTCACATTTATGTTCAAACGAAATCTCGGCATGCCGCCAGGGGCCTTCTTCGCCAACGACGTTGAGTAATGCGAAACCCGAATCCGTTTGTCGATAAGGGAAATGCGTCAACGGCCTGCCTCCAGAACTCCGATGTGAACGCGCTAACAGGCGGAGCTTGTGGGGGTAATTGGCTTGGCGAGCAAACCCTACTCAGATGGGTAGTTCGTAAGCGGCTCGTCTCGACCGTTGTAGGGGGTGACCTCAGTACGCAGCACAATGATGTCCATCACTTTCGATTTGATGGACACCACTTTGTCGTAAGCGTCAATCTGAGGCCGTCTTGACGATCAGAACTTGACCTCTGAGAGCCGCTGATTCGTTAGCACGAGATCGAAGGCGGCGGGATCGAAGCTGC
>NZ_JARUXT010000068.1:0-484 GCF_031451075.1 Caballeronia sp. LZ043
CGGTCTGGAATACGCGTTCGCACTGCCGGACGACTGGCGCGCGAGCGTGCCGGTCGTAGATCGGGGGCAGACGTTCAGTCTGCCGTTATCCCGGATGGCCGACCTGAATGGCAACGCCTGGCATATCCAGCAGCGGACCGACGCGATTCACCACGGCGTGTCGATGCGCTTCGTCGAATACGCGGGAGGCCGTCCTACGGGGCGAGAGTTGCGCGCTGCTTCGGGGATCGTCGCGGGCTGTCTCGGGGCGCTCACGCTGCACGATGCACAAGGTGGCGTGCATCCGCTGGTGACATATCAGCAGGACGCGCTGGGTAATTTGGGCGCCGTGCTCGATGCGCACAACGCGCCCTACTGTTTCGAGTATGCGCAGCATCAGATGGTAAGGCATACCGACCGCAACGGCCTGTCGTTCTACTACAGCCATGCGATGCACGAGGACGGCCAATGGCGCGTGAGCCACGCATGGGGCGACGGCGGCCTG
>NZ_JARUXT010000069.1:0-475 GCF_031451075.1 Caballeronia sp. LZ043
CGGCGATGCGCCGTTTGTCGGCGGTCGTCCGAGTGGTTATGCTCAGATCGCACCGGCCGATATCCGATACTTCGCGCTGCCCGCCTACGAATCGAGCTTTGTCGCAGGCCGCACGTTCTCGGGCTCGGGTGTGAGCATCGACAACACAGCGGCCAACGCGGGCTTGCCGTCTATCGGACTCGCTCCGGCTCAGGCGGGTTCGGGCGTCGTGATCGGCGACCTCGGCACGCGATCCGGCTCGCGAGTGATCGATCCCGTAATCGCGGGCGCGACGGCGCAAGGCGTGTTGCAGAACCTCTCGGTTCCGCCAGGCGGTCTGTTCAGTCGCACGAGCGCGCCGGACGCGACGTATCTCGTCGTGACCAATCCGGCTCTTACGAACCAGCGGAGCTTCATCTCGAGCGACTACTTCTTGCGGCAACTCGACCTCGATCCGCAGAAAGTACAGAAACGCCTGGGCGATGGGTTGTACGAG
>NZ_JARUXT010000070.1:0-474 GCF_031451075.1 Caballeronia sp. LZ043
CCTTATTGGCAAGTCTTCACGGGCGAAGTGTTTCTGCAGACCGAGCCACCCATCGATCCGTCGAGCCTAACGCGCTGGCGCAAACGACTCGGTGAGGCGGGATCGAAGAGTTGTTGGCGCAGACCATCGAGGCTGCCAAACGCGCCGGCGTTATCAAGGCGTCAAGCGCGTGATCGTCGACACGACCGTCATGCCCAAGACAATCGCCCATCCCACTGACTCTCGCTTGCTTGAGCGGTGTCGCGAGCATCTGGTCAAGGCTGCAGCGCGCCACGGTCTGAAGCTTCGGCAGAACTACAACCGCGAAGCGCCCCGCCTGGCGCTGCAGATTGGCCGCTACGCGCACGCCAAGCAATTCAAGCGGATGAGAAAGGCATTGCGAACGCTGCGCTCGCGTGTGGGCAGGGTGATGCGCGATGTCGAACGGCAAGTCGAGCGGGTATCGGAGTCGGGCCGCATCGCATTGCTCGAACT
>NZ_JARUXT010000071.1:0-473 GCF_031451075.1 Caballeronia sp. LZ043
AGAAAGCACTCTCTGAGTGCCTGAGCGGCGCATTCGATGACGTCGCTCTCAAGCGCGCGGGCGCCCGATGTGTCGAGGATTTCGGCGAGCGGCGCGAGCTGATCGGCGCGTCGTCCGACCTTGCCGCCTACGCGCACGATGTCGAGAAACGAGTCTCGATGTGCGGTGATCGAGCCACGCGCTTCCCGCACATAGCGCAGGAGCGGGAGAGGATCACGCCGCGATACGGCGCGCAATGCGCCGATTGCGCTCACGTGCCCGACGAAGTGCCCCTCGAACGAATGCAGGGGGCACCGCCACGCGGCGAAGGCGGCGCGCTCGGGCGTCGCAAACCGGCCGGCGTGGAGTCGCGCGTACGGCGGTGGTTCGGATGGAAGACGGGAATGGATTGCGGTGTCTCTGACGCTCACGGGTTCGCCCTCTTGTGGTGAGGTCCCGCGTCCCAATGGAAGAGGGAGACGGGCCAATAGCAG
>NZ_JARUXT010000072.1:0-460 GCF_031451075.1 Caballeronia sp. LZ043
AGCGCGTGAGTGCGCCCCATCGTTTCAGGCTGTAGTCCAGCGCCTTCGCAATCGCCGAGCCCTCCGCAACGAGTTTGCGCTGCGCCATCAGCCACTCATAGAGGGCGTCGCACACCGGCTTGGCCCGACGCTGTCGAAGCCGCCGCCGTTCGTCGGCATCCAGTGCTGCGGCCTCGCGTTCGATGTCGTAGAGCGTGGTAAAGAACGGCAGGGCCTGCCCCGCAACCTGGCTGCTATGGTTGGCATGCAATTCAAAGAACTTGCGCCGGGCATGAGCCGCGCATCCGATCTCAGTGATGCCGTGCTGGAACGAGGCTTTGTACCCGCTGTAGTCATCGCATACCAGCTTGCCGTGCCAGCTCTTCAGGAACGTGCGAGCGTGCGCACCGGCGCGGCTCTCGGCGAAGTCGTAGACCACCGCGCGCAGTTCGCTGAACTGAGTCGACGTATACGCCCACAG
>NZ_JARUXT010000073.1:0-443 GCF_031451075.1 Caballeronia sp. LZ043
GCCGGCCGCCGCGACCGCGCTCCAGAAGTTCTGCAACAGGCCCACATGCGACGCGTCGAGACTGCCGCCGGCGATAATCTGCGCCTGCGGGCTGATCGACGCGATCAGGTTGGCGAGCGCGACGCCCGTATAGGTCGTGTACTGATAGCCGCTGTTCCACTGGCCGCCGTGCGGCGGTTCAACATAAGCGCCGCCGATGGCGTTCGGATCGGGCGGCGCGCCCCACGGCACGTTCTGACCGGCGCAGGCGGCGGCGTACCAGGCGGTGCAGCCCGACATGCTGATGCCGAGTTGTTCCATCAACGCGGGGTCGAGCGGTTGATTCAAGCCGGTCGTGGTCATCGAGGTGCGCGTGTTCGTCACCTGAGCGGCATGGAGCGCCATGTCGCCCGCCGACTCGATCAGCGCCGACTGATTGCGGATCAGGTTCGCGTTCGTATAGT
>NZ_JARUXT010000074.1:0-426 GCF_031451075.1 Caballeronia sp. LZ043
CAGACGCAGCGGCGCGAGATGCGTGAATTGAACGGCGAGGTGTGTTATCGGCAGACGCTGAGCCATGAGTACGATGAGTCGGGATTGGCTCGCACGCTGTGCATCGATGCGCATGAACCGATCCGCTTCACGCATGATCTGGCGAGCCGCTTGAGCGGGATTGAGTTCGCGCCGGGACTCGATCATGCGTTCAGCTACGACAGCGCAGGGCGCCTTGCGCGACAGACCGCGCGGCGTGCGGGGCATCGCGAGACGCATATCGGGTATGACTATGACGTCAGCGGGAACCTGGTCACTCGCAGCGATAGCCGGTTGGGGGTGGATCGCTATCGATACGATCCGCTGGGCCGGATCGTCGAGCATACGGATCCGGGACAGCGGCTGCGTCGGTATGTGTATGACGCGCAAGGCGATCGGTTCTCGCAG
>NZ_JARUXT010000075.1:0-421 GCF_031451075.1 Caballeronia sp. LZ043
GGCCTGCATCCACAGCGGCGAATCCATCACCTGCTGGTACCACTGCAACGACACGCCATGCGGCGGCCAGGCAAGGCCCGAGGCGGAATCGAACGACAGCGGGATCATCAGGAACGCAGGCGCGCTCAGGAACACCAGGATCAGTGTGACCACCGTGCGCAGCGTCATGCCGTTGCCGTCGCCTGCGCGCTTCTTGCGCTTCGGGAGGACGGCGATCAGCGTGTCGGTTGCGTTTGCCAGCAGCGTGAGCAGCGCGTCACCGAACTTGCGGCCCATGCCACCGTGCTGCTTCGGGTTGTTCGCCGTGCTGCCACCGGTCATGGTCGAGAGACCCACCATCCGGTCATACACCACGAACACCACCAGCACCACCGCCAGCAGCAGCACCGAGATCGCACCCGCGAAACCCCAGTTCAACGCC
>NZ_JARUXT010000076.1:0-421 GCF_031451075.1 Caballeronia sp. LZ043
GGCGTTGAACTGGGGTTTCGCGGGTGCGATCTCGGTGCTGCTGCTGGCGGTGGTGCTGGTGGTGTTCGTGGTGTATGACCGGATGGTGGGTCTCTCGACGATGACTGGTGGCAGCACGGCGAACAACCCGAAGCAGCACGGTGGCATGGGCCGCAAGTTCGGCGACGCGCTGCTCACGCTGCTGGCGAACGCAACCGACACGCTGATCGCCGTCCTCCCGAAGCGCAAGAAGCGCGCAGGCGACGGCAACGGCATGACGCTGCGCACCGTCGTCACACTGATCCTGGTGTTCCTGAGCGCGCCTGCGTTCCTGATGATCCCACTGTCGTTCGATTCCGCCTCGGGCCTTGCCTGGCCGCCGCATGGCGTGTCGTTGCAGTGGTACCAGCAGGTGATGGATTCGCCGCTGTGGATGCAGGCC
>NZ_JARUXT010000077.1:0-416 GCF_031451075.1 Caballeronia sp. LZ043
CGACACACCCGCACCCGAAGGCTTCGCGATATTCACCTGTGCGACGCCATTCTGCGCCTGTAGAACCTGCGCACCAGAGCCCGGGACCGCGACGATCTGTGCACACGTGGGTGCAACTGAAGCAAGCGCTCCGAAGCACAGCAGGGTGGCGGCAACGAGCGGACGCAACAGGAGGTGCGGCGCCGCGCTGGGCGTGCCTGCGACCCACACGGCCGGTTCGCTACCGTGAGCGCATGCGAAATCGGCGACAGCGACGTGCATGTTCCGCAGACGGTTGTACACCAGCTTGAAAAGACCGTGATTCATGTTCTTGCAGAAAGGGAGTCGGCGGAACCGGCTCGCGAGGCATGGCAACGTAAGCAAGCAGCACGTGTATTGTCAGCGCTCCGAATTGCCCGGCGTAGGCCGATAAATCT